>NZ_VOPL01000002.1 GCF_007993065.1 Paracoccus aurantiacus | reverse complement strand
GCGTCGATCTGGTCATACGCCTTGAAGTCACCGAAATACTTGGTGATCGCAGCCGTCAGCGTCGTCTTGCCGTGGTCAACGTGACCAATCGTCCCGATGTTGACGTGCGGTTTCGTCCGTTCGAATTTTGCTTTTGCCATGAAGGCCTCCTTTGGCGGGGCAGATGGCGTTCCGTTCCCCGTATTTCTATCGGTCGCGGAGATAAATTCAGAATCGGGAAAAATCAAGGGCAGGCAGGCGGGACAGGCGATTCCGACGACGGAGGAACCAAGCGGGGAACCAGAAGCGAAAAATTGCGTTCGTTTTCCGATGCATGCCGCACTCCTTGCGGCATATTCTGCTGGAGGTGGAGAACAGCAATGAGTTTGATGAAATCCCTCGCCCGTGTGGCTGCTGGCGTACTGGTCGCCAAAGGCATGAGCACGATGATGAAGAACCGCACACAGTCGCAGCAGACTGCAGGACGCACCACGTCGCGCCGCAGCGGCGGTGGTCTGCTGGACGAACTGACCCGTGGCAGCCAGTCTCAGGGTGGATCGGGCGGCGGCCTTGGTGACTTGCTCGGCGGCATTCTCGGCGGGAATACATCCTCGGGCGGCGCCGGGACCGGCCGCCGTTACGGCGGGCCGAATTCGACAGGCGCCACGGGTGGCCTGGGCGGTATCCTTGACCAGTTGACGAACGGCGCCCGCGGCGGCTCGTCATCGACATCGGGCGGCGGTCTGGGTGGCATACTCGATCAGTTGACCGGGGGCGCAAAGACCACACGCACCGGACAAAGCGGCGGCGGGATCGGCGACCTTCTGGGTGGCCTGCTTGGCGGGGCAGCGGCTGGATCGCTGGCGAACAAGGGTGCGCAGCAACAGAATGATGCGTCTTTCGGTGAACTGCTGAACGACTCGCTCAGCAATGGCGGAGAGCCAGAGGTCGCGCCGACGCCCGAACAGAATGCAGTCGCCGGGCTTATGCTGCGTGCGATGATCCAGGCAGCAAAGGCCGATGGCAAGATCGACGATGCCGAGAAAGAGCGCCTGATGGGCCAGCTCGGCGATCTGGACGACGAAGAGCGCCAGTTCATCCGCGAACAGATGGCCGCACCGGTCGACGCAAAGGCCCTGGCCAGCGACGTGCCGGATGGGCTTGGCCCGCAGGTCTATCTGATGTCGGTCATGGCAATCGACTTCGACAGTCAGGAAGAGGCGCAGTACCTGCACCAGCTTGCGCAGGCGCTTGGCATCCAGCCGCAGACGATCAACCAGATCCACGAAAAGATCGGCGTCCAGAACCTGTATAGCTGACAAAAAGATCGCTGCCCGGCCCCTTGCCGGGCAGCGTATGTGTTTGTGAAATCAGACCTTTGGGTTAAGCTACCCGCAGGCACGTCTCATCCGCGATATAACGCGCTGATTTTAGGGAAAATTCAACTTTTGATCCAATAGGAGAATCCGATGCGCCAGCTTATCCTCGCAAGTGCGATTGCGATAATTCCCTCCATCACCCTTGCCGACGCCGCAGAAGACGCGATCGAGGCGCGCGAGGGGTATATGAAGATGCTCCAGATCAATATGGGCACGCTTGCAGGCATGGCCAAAGGTGAGATCGACTACGACGCCGAGGCCGCGACCACTGCGGGCAACAACATTGAAACGCTCAGCAACTATACGCTGCCTGCCCTGTTCATCGAGGGTACTTCACCCGATGACGGGGTCGAGACCGAGGCATTGCCAGCAATCTGGGAAAACAGCGAGGATTTTGCGACCAAGTTCGCCGGACTGCAGGAAGCTGCAACTGGCGCGGGTGCGGCTGCCGGCGGTGGGCAGGAAGCACTTGGTCCGCTGTTGCAGAAGCTGGGCGGGGCCTGCAAAGCCTGCCACGACGATTACCGCAAAGACTGACACATGGCGGAAAAGCCCGCGACCCGAGTCGTAAAGCTTTGGGACCCGCTGCTGCGCGGGTTCCACTGGCTTCTGGCATTTTTCGTGATTTCTGCGTGGTTGCTTGGAAACTATGGCCCCACCAGCATGAAGTGGCATTTCTGGTGCGGCTATGCGGTCACGTTCCTACTGGGCTTCCGCTTGATCTGGGGGTTTATCGGCCCGGCCCCGGCACGATTTTCGCATTTCCTGCGCGGGCCCGCCTCCATCCGCAGATACATGAGCCATATGTTCCTGCGCGAGCCGAGCTATTGGCCCGGCCACAACCCGCTTGGCGCGCTGTCGGTCATTGCCATGCTGGCCGCACTGGTCGCGCAGGTGCTGACCGGGATGATGTCGGAATCCGAAAACTTCGTCGATGCCGGACCGCTGGCCGGCTATGTCAGTTCGGCCACGAGCGACGCGGCGAAGAACTATCACGAATTTGGCGCTAACCTTCTGCTGATCCTTGTGCTGCTGCACATCGCGGTAATCGTGTTTTACCGGGTCTGGAAACGCGAGGATCTGGTCGGCCCGATGGTGCATGGCCGCAAGCAGGTGCGCGACGAATGACCTCGCGGAACCGTGAGTTTGTGCGAATCGCGGTTCATGCGACGCTTGCTGCGGAAGCCTAGGGCAATCCCTTACGGCTTCATGACGCCCGGACGTGCAACAATCACGAAAGGAGCATGCATGACCAAGCTATACGCGGCACTCGCCGCAGCGACACTGACACTCGCAGCGATACCGGCATCGGCCGATTGCGCGGGTAAGCCGCATGACCAGACAGCAACCACGACGCCGCCAGAACCGGTGATCGTTCCGCCCAAGACAAACGTCTGAGGCGGTGGCGTTCCGGTCTTGCCGGGACAAGCAAGATTAAGCGGCGCGGGCATCCCCCGCGCCCTTTCTTGTCAGTTGAATTTGTTATCGCGCGGGAATCCGCGCGGGGCCATGCGCCCTGCGCTCGCGCGCTTTCCAAGCCATTCCGTCAGATCAGGCTCTGTTCTGGTGCGGCCGCCGCTTTCCTGCCAGCGCAGACCTTCGGCCAGCGTAAGGCAGATCGCGTCTGACAGCCCACCATCCTTGAACTTCTGCAAGCGGACACCCTTGCCCCGGCCCATCTCTGGCAGTTCGTCAAGCGGGAAGACAAGCATCTTTCGGTTCTCGCCCACTGTCGCCACATGATCCCCGGCGACCGAGCGGCACAAAAGCGCCTCGCCGTTCAGCACCTGCTTGCCCGACTTCGTCTGCGCCAGAATGTCGGCGGCGTTCACCACGAAACCGTCCCCTGCTTTCGACGCCAGCAGGTATTTCAAGCCTTCGCGCCATTGGAACAGATCAATGATCGCCGCATCATTCGGCAAGTCGACCATCAGGCGAACCGGTTCGCCCAGCCCTCGACCGCCGGGCAGATCGTTTGCCGACAGCGTATAGAACCGCCCGTTAGAGCCGAACATCATCAGCTTGTCGGTCGTCTCGGCATGGAGCGCCATATACGGACCGTCCCCATCGCGGAACTTTACCTCGGCATCCAGCGGCTGGTGGCCCTTCATCGCCCTGATCCAGCCCATCCTGGACAGGATCACGGTGATTGGTTCACGCTCGATCATGGCGTCCAGGTCCAGCGGCTGCACATCAACCGATGCCGTGATCTCGGTCCGGCGCATCCCGCCGTCAACTGACTTCCCGAACTGGCTGCGCACCTCTCGCAGTTCTTCGGTGATGCGCGACCATTGCAGACCCTCGTCGGCGACAAGCGCGTGCAGCCCCTTCTGCTCGGCCAGAAGATTGTCACGTTCGGCGCGCAGCTCCATTTCCTCTAGCTTGCGCAAGGCACGCAGGCGCATGTTCAGGATCGCTTCAGCCTGCACCTCGTTCAGAAAGACGCCCCCACCCCAATCCTCGGCCAGCAGCCCTGCCTTGGGGTCATCATCGTTGCGGATGATCTCGATCACACGGTCGAGGTTCAGGAACGCGATGATATAGCCCTCCAGCACCTCCAGCCGGGCAGCGATCTTGCCCAGCCTGAAGTTCGACCGGCGCAGAAGCACGTCGCGGCGATGGTCGAGGAAGGCGCGCAGAACCTCCTTCAGCGAACATACCTTGGGCACGCGACCGTCGATCAGAACATTCATGTTCATGCCGAACCGGATTTCGAGGTCGGAGGCCCGGAACAAGGCTGCCATCAATTGCCCCGGATCAACACCACGGGTCTTCGGTTCCAGCACAATGCGCACATCTTCGGCGGATTCATCGCGGACATCAGCCAGGATCGGCATTTTTTTGGTCTGGATCAGCTCTGCCAGACGCTCGATCAACCTGGATTTCTGCACCTGATAGGGAATTTCGGTGACGACGATCTGCCACGTGCCGCGGCCAAGATCCTCCTGCGTCCACCGGGCGCGCAAGCGCAGGCTTCCGCGCCCGGTCCGATAAACCTCGCGAAGCGTCTCTGCATCTTCGACAAGGACACCGCCAGTCGGAAAGTCCGGGCCCTGCACGAAATTCATCAAGGTGTCGTCGCGCGCATCCGGCGTTTTGATCAGATGCAGGCAGGCGTCGATCACCTCGTGCAGATTATGCGGCGGGATATTGGTCGCCATGCCAACCGCAATGCCCGAAGCGCCGTTGCAGAGCAGGTTGGGGAAGGCTGCCGGCAGCACGACAGGCTCGGTCAGGGTGCCGTCGTAATTGGGGCGGAACTCTACCGAATCCTCCGCCAGACCCTGCATCAGCGCATCGCCCGGATTGGCCAGACGCGCCTCGGTATAGCGCGAGGCCGCCGGGCTGTCGCCGTCGATATTGCCGAAGTTCCCCTGCCCGTCGACCAGCGGATACCGCATCGCAAAATCCTGCGCGAGACGCGCCATCGCGTCGTAGATCGCCGCATCGCCGTGGGGATGGTAATTGCCCATGACATCGCCCGAAATCTTCGCCGACTTGCGGAAAGGTCCGTTCGGTGCCAGCCGCAATTCGCGCATGGCGTAAAGGATGCGGCGATGGACGGGCTTCAAGCCGTCGCGCGCATCGGGAAGCGCCCGGTTCATGATGGTCGAGAGCGCATAGGTCAGATAGCGCTCTCCGATCGCGCGCGACAACGGTTCGGAGCTGAGGTTTTCGGGTTCGTCGGGAAGCGTATCGTCAGACATGAACCGGATTTAGGCCCTGCTTGTGCTTCGGTCCAGTCGGAAATTTCGGCGCGCGCGCCCTAATGGCGGAACGTCGCGCTTGCCAGATGCGTTGCCACGGCGTATCGCCACGCAGCCCTGTGGCGCAGGACGAGGCGAATGCAAGGTATGGTATGTTCAAGCTGATATTTCTGACGCTGCTCGGGTTGGCCGCAGTCTTTACGATCTTCGGCGACGGGGAGGGTCGGCGGGTCGAGCCCCCAAAGCCCCAGATTTCTGCGCCCGCGGATATCGTACCTGCAGACATTGAACCCGCCGTTTCCGCAGAAACGGTTCAGCAGACGCCAGAAAAGGTCGAGAAATTTCCCGGCCCGCCGCTGCGCCCCTCGCCCGAGCATGCAGGAGAGACGCCGGCAGAAGATCTTGCCGAAGCGCCAACCGATACGCTTTACGTCACAGGAAATTCGGTGAATTTTCGCGCAGGACCAACCACCTCTGACGCGGTCGTGGGCCGGCTGACACGCGGAGAGCGTGTCACGGCCATAGGCCTGCGAAATGGCGACTGGGTCGAGATCCGGGACGATAGCGGTCGCTCCGGTTTCATGTCGGCGCAATTCCTGTCTGCGGAACGACCCTAAAGCGCGTTGACGATCGCGGCAAAATGCTCGCCGCGCTTCTCGAAATTCGGATATTGATCAAAGCTCGCGGCTGCCGGTGCAAGCAGCACCGTCTCGCCCGGTTCCGCCTCGGCATGGGCGCGGGCGACGGCGGCTTCCATCGTATCGACGACCTCATGGGGGGTATCGCCCAGTTGCAGCGCGAAATCGCGCGCGGAATGCCCGATCAGATAGGCTTTGACGACCTCGCCCAGATGATCCTGAAGCGCTGCGATACCGCCGTCTTTTCCAAGACCCCCGGCAATCCAGCGGATGCGTTTGAACGCGTGCAACGCCTGTTCGGCAGCGTCGATATTCGTGGCCTTGGAATCGTTGACATATCGCACCCCGTTCAGCTCGCGCACGGTCTGACTGCGATGTGGCAGCCCGGCAAAGCTGTGGAAAGCGGTCTCTATATCGCGCGGCGCGATGCCGACGGCGCGGCAGGCCGCATAGGCGGCGCAGGCATTCTGATGATTATGCGCGCCCGGAAGCCCGCCGATCTCTCGCAGGTCAAGCGAGGCGACCTGTCGCCCCTTGCGATATTCGCTGAGAAACCCCTTCTTCGCGAAAACCGCCCATCCGAACCCGTCCAGCTTCTGGCCTGATGAGACCCGTATCACCCGATCATCACCCGGTCCCTGCCCCATCTGATTGGCCAGATAGCGGCCCTCGACCTCGTCCACGCCGATCACGCAGCGATCCGGTCCGCCTTCCGAAAACAGCCGCCGCTTGGCCGCGAAATATCCGCCAGGGCCGCCATGCCGGTCCAGATGGTCCGGCGACAGGTTGGTGAAGACGGCCACATCCGGCGTCAGCGCGCGCGCGAGGTCGGTCTGATAGCTGGAGAGCTCGATCACCACGACCTCGCCGTCATGGGCGGGATCGAGCGACAGAACCCCGGTCCCGATATTCCCGCCCATCTGCGTGGGCCGGCCCACCGACTGCAGGATGTGATGGATCAGCGCCGTGGTGGTGGATTTCCCGTTCGAGCCGGTAACGGTAATGACCCTCGGCATCGTGTCGAATTCGTCCCAATCCCGCGTCGCGAAGCTGCGGAAGAACAGCCCGATGTCATTGTCGACCGGAATGCCCTTCTCCAAAGCCTTGGCGATGACCGGGTTCGGGTTCGGGTAAAGATGCGGAATGCCGGGCGAGGTGATCAACGTCGCTATGCCCGTCCAAGCGTCATCGCGCGTCAGATCACGGACCTCCAGCCCCTCCGCCTCTGCCTGCGCCCGTGCCTCCTGCCCGTCATCCCAGACAACAACCTGCGCCCCGCCCGCCTGCAACGCGGCGGCGGTGGCCTTGCCGGAACGGCCGAGGCCCAGAACGGCGATTGTCTGATCGGTGACGCCTTGGACGGGGATCATGAATTAACGAGAACGTAGATGGCACACCCGGCGACACCAAAATATGTGACTGATGCCAGAACAGCGATTGCCGCCCTCACGAAGGGAACCAGTCCGGTATTGCTCACCTTCGCTTGCTCCTCACCGTGAACTCCCGGATTGCCAAAAAGGTAGTTGTACTGCTCCAACTGCCTAACACCCAGAAATGCTGTTAGAAGAGTGAAAACAATTCCTACAATGATATCTAGAGGCCCCCACCATGTAAGGTCTCCCGGCTTAAAAAACGCAGCGGCCAAGACTGCTGTGGCAGAACCGGAAAGAGCAGTCTCAACGATATTTCCGACGAGCCCCGTCTTCCCGTCTAAGAGTCTATAGTTTTTGGGCTTTGACAGGTCAAAGTTCATAGATCTCATCCTCTTAAATTACCTCAACTTCAGCGTCGACAACCCGATCAGCGCCAGCACAAGCGCAATGATCCAGAAGCGGATCACGATCTGGCTTTCCTTCCAGCCCTTCTTCTCGAAATGGTGGTGGATCGGGGCCATCAGGAAGACGCGTTTGCCGGTGCGCTTGAAATACAGCACCTGAATGATGACCGACAGCGCTTCGACCACGAACAGGCCGCCGACGATGGCCAGCACGATCTCGTGCTTCGTGACCACGGCCATTGCGCCGAGCGCGCCGCCAAGCGCCAGCGAGCCGGTGTCGCCCATGAAAACGGCGGCGGGGGGCGCGTTATACCACAGGAAGCCAAGGCCGCCGCCGATCAGGGCCGCGACGAAGATCACCAGCTCTCCCGTGCCCGGAACGCGGTGAACGCCCAGATAATCGGCAAAGGTGGCGCTGCCCACGGCGTAGGAGATGATCGCGAAGGTTGCGGCCGCGATCATCACCGGCATGATCGCCAGACCGTCAAGCCCATCCGTCAGGTTCACGGCATTTGCGGCACCGACAATCACGATCATCGCGAAGGGAACGAAGAACACCGACAAATTCAGCAGCAGATCCTTGAACAGCGGGAAGGCGAGCCGCCCAGAAAGCTCTGCCGGGTGCAGATACATGGTCCAGACCGCCGCCAGCAGCGCCAGCCCAAGCCCTAGCGCCATTCGGATGCGGCCCGGCACGCCCTTGGTGTTATGTTTCGAGACTTTCGCGTAATCGTCGGCGAAGCCGATCGCCGCATAGCCATAAGTCACTATCAGCACGATCCAGACATAGCCGCTGGACAGCCGCGCCCAAAGCAGCGTGCCGACCAGCAGCGCCGACAGGATCAGGATACCGCCCATCGTTGGCGTGCCAGCCTTCACAAAATGGCCCTCGGGCCCGTCATCACGGATCGGCTGGCCCTTTTTCTGCTGGCGGCGCAGCACGTCGATCAGAGGTTTGCCGAACATGAAGGCGAAGATCAGCGCGGTAAAAAACGCCCCTCCGGCGCGGAAGGTGATGTATTGGAACAGGTTGAATACGCCCTGTCCGCCTGTCAGGTCATAAAGCCAGTAGAGCATATGTCACGTCCCCGTTGCCGTGGCCGTGTCCCCGGCCTTTCGCAGCGCCTGAACGACGCGGCTGATGTAAGAGCTTTTGGAGCCCTTGATCAGCACCGTATCGCCCTCTTGAACCAATTCGTCCACCCGGCTTGCCAGATCATCGGCGGATTCCGACCAGATGCCGCGCTTCGCCTCTGGCAGCGCATCATAAAGGTTGCGCATCAGCGGGCCTGCGGCGTGGACCAGATCGACCGACGCCATGACCGGATCGGCGGCAAGGGCGCGGTGCTGTTCGGCCTCGTCCGGGCCAAGTTCAAGCATATCTCCCAGAATCGCGACGCGACGCTGCGCAGGCAAGCGTGACAGCGTGCCCAGCCCCGCGCGCATGGAATTCGGGTTGGCATTGAACGCATCGTCGATCAGGCGGATTCCGCCCAGTTGTTCGACCGCACCGCGTCCCTGCGGCGGAAGCCAGTCGCCAAGGCCCTTCGCGGCCTCGATCACATCGGCACCGATGGCACTGACCGTCGCCAGAACGCCCATCGCATTTTCCGCAAAATGCGGGCCGACCGAGCGCAGCGTGAAATTTATCGGCTTGCCCGACAGCGTGCCACGAAGTTGCAGCGTTTCACCTTCGGGCTGAGAAGAAAGAAGCCTCGCCTCTCCTTCAGGGCCGAAGGACAGGATCGGCGCACCGACATCATCTGCAGCCTGACGTAAAATCGCTGTGGTCGACAGCCCGGTCGGGATAATTGCCGCCCCCGCCGGAACCAGCCCCTGAAAGATCGCGGCCTTTTCATGCGCAATGCCGTCGATATGGCCAAATGCACCGATATGAGCGGGTGCGATTGTGGTAATCAGCGCCGCATGGGGCCGCGCCATTTTCGACAGGGGCGCGATTTCGCCTGGATTGCTCATCCCGATCTCGATGATCGCGAAATCGGTATCGGCGGGCATCCGCGCCAGCGTCAGGGGCACACCCCAGTGGTTGTTATAAGAGGCCTCGGCGGCATGAACGCGGCCCTGCTTTGCCAGCGCCGCGCGCAGCATTTCCTTGGTCGAGGTCTTGCCGACCGATCCGGTGACGCCAATCACCTTGCCGTTCATGCGCGCCCGCCCTGCACGGCCAAGCGCCTCCAACCCGTCCAGCACGTCGTCGACGATAAGCAGGGGCGCATCGTCCGCCACCCCGTCAGGCACATGGCTGACCAGTGCGGCCGCCGCACCCTTTTCCAGCGCCTGCGCCACGAAATCGTGCCCGTCGCGGACATCCTTCAGCGCAACGAAAAGATCGCCTTGCCTGATCGTGCGCGTGTCGATGCTGACCCCATTGGCCTGCCAGTCGCGCGTCGCATTGCCGCCGGTCGCCGCTACGGCATCTTCCGAAGTCCAAAGCGTCATCAGATTTTTCCATCCAGTGCAGCGACCGCGACCGAAGCCTGTTCGGCATCGTCAAAGGGAAACACGTCGCTGCCGACGATCTGGCCCGTTTCGTGCCCCTTGCCTGCGATCAGCAGCGCATCGCCAGGCTGGAGCGCGTCGACGCCGCGCAGGATGGCCTCGGCCCTGTCGCCGATCTCGACCGCGTCCTTGCCAGCGCCGGCCATGACTTCGGCGCGGATCGACGCGGGATCTTCGGTCCGGGGGTTGTCATCGGTGACGAAAACCACATCCGCGAAATCGCGCGCGGCCTGCCCCATCAGCGGGCGCTTGCCCTTGTCGCGGTCGCCGCCTGCGCCAAGAACAACGATGATCCGTCCCATCACATGCGGGCGAAGCGATTGCAGCGCGGCGATCACGGCACCAGGCTTGTGCGCGTAATCGACGAAAGCCACGGCACCATTATCGCGCTGCGCGACAAGCTGCATCCGGCCGCGCACGGTTTCGAGATGCGGCAGGGTGGCGAGCACTTCTGACGCATCGCAGCCAGACGCAATGGCCAGCCCCGCAGCGGCAAGCACGTTTTCGGCCTGAAAGCCGCCGATCAGGTTCAGGCGCACCATTTGCGTGGCGCCCCTGTAACTGAAGCGAAGCTCTTGTCCTGTCGCATCGTAACGCTGGCCAAGGATACGAAAGTCGCAATCGTCGCCCGACCCGATGGTTGTCAGAACCTCGTCCCGCTCTCGCGCGATATCGGCCATCTGGCGCCCACGCTCGCTGTCGACATTGATGACAGCGCCGTCGCCGGAATCCAGAATGTGGTTAAAAAGCAGCGCCTTGGCGGCGAAATATTCGTCAAAGCCTGCGTGATAGTCCAGATGGTCCTGGCTGAAATTCGTGAATGCCCCGGCCATGATCCGAACCCCGTCAAGGCGGCGCTGATCGAGCCCGTGGCTGGACGCCTCCATCGCGACATTGGTCACGCCTGCCTCGGCTGCGGCGGCAAGGATGCGGTGCAATGTCACGGGTTCCGGCGTAGTATGGGCCAGCTTCGCCTCGTAATCGCCCTGAACGCCCATCGTGCCAAGGCTGATCGCCTTCAGCCCAAGCGATTGCCAGATCTGCCGCGTAAAATTCGCGACCGAGGTCTTGCCCGAGGTGCCGGTCACAGCCACGATTCGTTCAGGCTGACGGCCGAACCACAATGCCGCAGCCCCGGCAAGCGCCTGACGCGGATCTTCCGCAACCACAAGCGCGCCGTCCCAGCCACGCAGTTCATTCGCAGCCAGCGCCGCGCCCGCCGCATCCGTAAGGATCGCCCCGGCATCCATGCGCAGCGCATATTGAATAAACTCTCCGCCATGGATCGCCGATCCGGGCAGGGCCGCGAACATGTGGCCGGGCTTGACCGTGCGGCTGTCGACCGAAATGCCGGTAATGTTCGGGTCTCGCCCGCCGATTGCGCTCAGACCCAACTGGGACAGCCGCTTGCCCGCTTCGCTCATGCTTGCCTCGTCACTGGTTCGCGGCGACCTTTACCTTGTTTTTGGGTGGCGCTTCAATGTCGGGAAGCGGCTTCACACCAACCGGACGCAGCCCGAGAATAGGGGCGAGCCGGCTGATGACATCCGCCGCGACCGGAACAGCCGTCGCCCCCGCGACCCGTGACTCGCCACCGCCAAGCTGACCTGTCGGTTCGTCGAGCGTCACGACGAGCACGTATTTCGGATCATCATAGGGAAAGACCGAAGCGAAATTGGCGACGACCTTGTTATCGTAGTAGCCACCGCCCGGACGAGGCTTGTCGGCGGTGCCGGTCTTGCCGGCAATCTCGTATCCCTCGACATTCCCGGCGCGTGCGGTGCCGCGCTTCACGACCTCTCGCAGCATGGCAAGCGCGAGGCTCGCAGCCTGTTCGGACACCACGCGCTCGCCCGCCGCGCGCTTCTTTCCATGAACCAGCGTCGGCGTCACCTTGCGCCCGCCATTGGCAAGCGTCGCATACGCCGCGGCAAGGTGCAGCGGGCTGGCCGCAAGGCCGTGCCCGAAGCTGACCGTGGCCGAGGTCACGGCAGGCCAGCGGGCCGGAACGATGGGCTTGCCGGTCGGGGCCTCGACCATCTCTATCGTGGTCGGTGCAAAGAAACCGAGCTTTTCAAGAAACGCCTTCTGACGCTCGACCCCGATCATCTGCGCGATCCGCACGGTGCCCACGTTCGAGGACTTCACGATGATGTCGGCCACCGAAAGGCTCGGGCCGTAATTGTGATAGTCGTTGATGCTGTATTTGCCGATCTTCATCGGCGTCGTCGAATTGATATGCGTGTTCGGATTTACCAGCTTCAGGTCCATCGCCTGCGCGACCGGGAAAATCTTGAAGGTCGAGCCGAGTTCGTATTGCCCCTGCACCGCCCGGTTGAAAAGCGGGCTGTCGGACGGATCGCCCTTCAGTGCCGGACGCGGGCGGTCATTTGGGTCAAAGTCGGGCAGGCTTGCCATCGCCACGATTTCGCCAGTGCCGATCTCCATCAGGATGCCGGCGGCACCTTTTGCATTCATGCGGCGCATGCCGGATGACAGCACCTCCTCCATCGCCGATTGCGCCGTCAGGTCGATCGAAAGCGTCAGCGGCGCGCCCTCGTTTGCGGGATTACGCAGCCAACCGTCAAACGCCTTTTCCACGCCCGCCGTGCCGATCACCTCGGCCGAGTTGACGCCTTCGGCGCCGAAAGCTGACCCGCCCAGGATATGGCTCGCGATCCGGCCATTGGGATAAAGCCGCATCTCGCGCGGGCCGAAAAGCAGCCCCGGCTCGCCGATATCGTGAACCGCCTGCATCTGTTCCGGGCTGAGCTTCTTTTTCACCCACAGGAACTTGCGCTTCGGATCGGTGAAATCCTTGACGAGCCTCTCATGATCCAGATCGGGGAAAATCTTTGCCAAAGCGTCGGCCGCGCGCTTGCCATCGACCATCTGGTTCGGCTGCGCATAAAGGCTGTGGGTCAGCATGTTCGTCGCCAGCACACGGCCCCGGCGGTCGGTGATATCGGCGCGCTGGCTGATGATCTGCGCGCCCGTTGCCTGCGCGCGCGGCTCGGCCGGATCGGACGCGGCAAGCGCACCCATGCGGAACCCGACCAGCCCGAACGCCGCGACGAAACCCAGCGCCATGAAGACAAGCCGCCCCTCTGCGCGTTTTCGGGCACGGTCCTGAATCTCGGCATGTCGTTCGGCGCGGTTCTCGGCCTCGATCACGTCGGGGTCCTGACCCGTTTCACGGGCGCGAAGAATGCGGGCCAGCGGGCGCAGCGGTTTCCGGATCATCATTGGGACTCCTGCTCGGAAGGGGTCGGGTCATCGTCAGTGATCGCGCCCTCGGTCGGGGGCACGAAGTTTTCGGGCCGGCGCGGCGGGTATTTCACCGGGGGCGGCGGATAATTGATCTTGGCGCTGTCAACGAACTGGTCCGAGGTAATCGGCCCGAGGTTCAGCTTGTCAGCATTCAGCTGAACCAGTTCGCGCAGCCGCTCGGGGCGGTTCAGATAGGCCCATTCGGCACGCAGCACGACAAGCTGCTCTCGCAGACCCGCGATTTCGCGCTGCACGTCTTCCATTTCGCTGAGCGAGTCCTGGGTGCGATAGTTCTCGCGGTAGGCCCAGAAAGCCAGGGACATCACCACCATCGCGATCAGCAGGTAAAGGATCGACCTCATCGACGCCCGCCTTTCTGCGGCAATCGCGGCAGCGCAATGGCATCGCGGTCGAGTGGGCGCGGCGGCGCTTCGGTGCGGAGCCCGACGCGCAGAAAAGCGCTGCGGGCGCGCGGGTTGACGGCAAGCTCGGCTTCATCCGCACCTGTTGCGCGGCGGTTGGGCTGCGTGAAGGTTGGCGCATCGACGATTTCGGCGGGCGCGTGGCGCGACCCACCGCCCGCGGTTGCCGAGCGTGACTGCAGGAAGCGCTTCACGACTCGGTCTTCCAGAGAGTGAAAGCTGACGACCGCCAGCTTTCCGCCGGGCAGGAGCGCCCGCTCCGCCGCCGCCAGACCTTCGGCCAGTTGACCGAACTCGTCATTTACCCAAATCCGAATGGCCTGAAAGCTGCGCGTCGCAGGGTGACTTTGTCCCGGCTTGGCGCGGGGCAACTGACTGGCCACCACCTCGGCCAGTTGCGCAGTGGTTTCCAGCGGCCGTGCAGCGACAATCGCCTTTGCAATGCGGCGAGAAGCGCGCTCCTCGCCATAATGATACAGCACATCCGCGATCTCGGTTTCATCAGCGCTGTTCAGCAGATCGGCCGCGCTCGGTCCATCATCGCTCATGCGCATGTCCAGCGGGCCTTCGCGCAGGAAGGAAAAGCCGCGCTCCGCCTGATCGAGCTGCATCGAGCTGACGCCAAGATCAAGCACCACACCATCGACAGGCGCAACGGCCAGCCGGTCCATATCGGAAAACGTACCCTCGATCAGTTGCAGCCGGTCCCCGTATTGGCCGGCCCATTCCGCAGCCATGTCGAAAACACGCGGATCGCGGTCTATGGCAATGACCTTGTCGGCACCGGCATCCAGCAGACGCCGTGTATAACCTCCGGCGCCGAAGGTGCCGTCTATCCACGTCCCGCCCACCGGCTCGACCGCCCGAATCAACGGGTCGATAAGAACCGGGATGTGAGGATCGGTGGAATTTGTGTCGGGCGTGGCCATCGCCTAGCCCTCCGGCCCTTCGGGGGCCTGCGCCCCGGACAGGAAGCTGCGCGGGTCGAAATCTTCGGGGAAGCGCGACATGAACGCCTCCAGCGAGCCACTGGATTCGGAATAGTTCGCCGGGCTCCAGACTTCGATGAAGTCACCCTTGGAGGTAAAGAAAGCCTCGTTATCCAGTCCGATCTTGTCGCGCAGCTTCTGGGGCAGAACCAGACGGCCGTCTGTATCGATCTCGGCCTCGGTGGCCATCCCGTTCATCAGGGTTTCAAGCCACAACCGCTCGTCAGAGCCGCGCGGAAGCTGGTCGATTTCCTCATCGATCCGGTCGGCGGCCGCGACGGTATAGAATTCAAGCTTCTTCCAGCTTTCCGGGCCATAAACGACGATCATGCGGGCACGTTCGGAGGGGTTCCAATCAGGATCGCCGGCTTCGAAGATACGGCGAAAGCGGGCCGGGATCGACATGCGACCCTTGCCATCCACCTTGACCTCTTCAGAGCCTCTGAACTTGCGCGCCACCGGCAAGCCTTTCCTTCGATCCTGTGCCTCCCTTCCGGCCCCTGCCGGAAAAGAAAGGCGGACCGGGCCGCTGCCACTGCCCGATCCGCCGCCCTCGTTCCCATTTCTGGGTCCCGCTCGTTGGCGGGCGCGGTCCCTGGTGCCACCTTGGGGGAGGTGCTGCTCGCACATGCGGGACCGTCGTGTTCGGAGCTGGGTGCCTGTATGAAGCCTGCTATCGCCTTCAGGGTCTTGAGCGCCCTTTGAGCCCGTCTCCGTGTTTTCTGTGATGACATGGGAATTCATGGGACGCAATGGAAAAGAATGGGCGATACCTGCGTGATCGTGCGTGAGCGGGCGTGAACAAGCTAAGAACATTCAAATTCGCCCACAGATCATGGGGCAGGTATAGAAGACAAATGCCACAAATTGACTAAATGTAGTGCGTCGAGCAGTGCTTCCACCAAATCCCGGATAATCCCAAAAAACTTTGCCAAGGCTGCATCCGGCGCATCAAGGCGCGTGGAAATTCGCCCATCCTGTCCCGAATCACGGACCCTCACGCCACGGTGATTCGGGATTGCCCGCTCTCATTCCCGCAGTTTCCCAGCCTGTTTTCTGGTCTTCGCCGTATTCCCATGCATTCCCGGATGCGCCGCCGTCGGTCGGCACCGAGTGCAAGGCCGCAATAAAAAGCTGCGCAAGCCCGCGTCGGGGCCTGAAGGAACCACCCACCTACAGTGTAGCCATGTATGGCAGTCAGCCAGATGAGCCCGCCAGCATGCGCGCGATCCTTCGCCGCGCAGCGTCCCATCTGCGTCAGCAAACAAGAATCCGACGCGATTCGCGGTTCGGATCGACGCGGAAACGGGACCGGCGAACGAGGATCGCGAGTCTTTTCGACGCTGGCGCGCAGAAAAAAGACTGGCCGATGCCGTTCAAGGGAATTCTCGTTGTGACGCAACGTCACAAGAAACTCGACCGATCTTATGCGGGATTTATCGGCAGTCGCTGAATCGAGGCCGTCAAAACCTGTCCAAAAGGTCAAAAATTACTAGCGCTAACAACAGAAGTCTTAAAATTCATGTAACAAATCCGTCACGTTATCGGGCGGCAGAAGCAGCGCAATGCATTTGCTGCATGGCAGCATTGAGGGAATGATCGTTGTGCAAGCGCAGCATTCGGGCCATCTTCATCCCAACGGCGCGGATGACCGCACCGACCGAAACAACTGAAGATGAAGCGATAGAAAAATGGCCGCGACGAACATTCTGACCCAACCCGCCCGCAAAGAGCGCGCTGCCGGCACCGGCATCATGGGGCTGATCGTGCGCTTGCAGGAAGCCCGCGCACGCCGTGCCGTGTATCGCCAGACCGTGTCCGAACTGTCCAACCTGTCGAACCGTGAACTGGACGATCTTGGCCTGCACCGCAGCATGATTACCCGGATCGCAACCGAAGCAGCCTGGGGCAAGTAAGAACAGAATACCCGACCCTCCCTCCTCCCTGGGTCCGGGTTAAGGTGGCGCCTCCCCTCCTCCTCCCTGGAGGCGCCACCGACCAGATACGACAACACCCTCTCCTCCTCCCTTGGGTTTTGTCGGTGTAGCGGCGGTTCCCGCCTCCTCCTCCCTGCGGGGACGCCGCTCAACACGATACGCTGGCCCCTCCTCCTCCCTGGGCTGGTGTAAGCGATGCAGGCGCCTCCTCCCTGCCTGTGTCGCAACCTATACGCGGACCCCTCCTCCTCCCTGGGTTCGCGTCGCGCGATGCAGGCTCTCCTCCTCCCTGCCTGCGTCGCAACCCATACGCGGCCCCTCCTCCTCCCTGGGCCAGCGTTGATGCGGCGGCACCCCTCCTCCTCCCTGGGTGCCGCCGCTTTTCTTTTCAGACAGGCTGCGGGATAAGGGCTGATGTTGTCGTATCAGCACATCTATCACGCCGGAAATGCGGCGGATCTGCATAAGCACGCGCTGCTGGCGTGGATGCTTAACTATCTGACGATGAAAGAAAAACCTTTCACCTATATCGAGACGCATGCCGGGCGCGGTCTGTATGATCTAAGCTCGGCAGAGGCACTGAAGACGGCCGAGGCCGCATCAGGGATCGGACGGGCCGAGGCTGACGGCTGGCTGGCGGCGGATCATCCGCTGATGCAGGCTTTGGCCTGGGTGCGTGCCGGTTATGGCGACGAGGCTTATCCCGGCTCGCCCTTGATTTCGCAGTATTTTATCCGCGAAAGTGACAGCATGCACCTGGCTGAACTGCATCCGGGCGAGCATGCGGCGCTGGCGCGTGTGGCGGATGAGGCGAAGCTTTACCGGCAGGACGGGTTCCAGATGGCCCGCGCGGTGACGCCGCCGACGCCCCGCCGCGGGCTTATGCTGATTGATCCAAGCTATGAGGTGAAGGCGGATTACACCGAAATTCCCCATTTTATTCAGGATATTGCGCGTAAATGGAATGTCGGCATCCTGACGCTCTGGTATCCGCTCCTGAGCGATGGGCGGCAGCAGGCGATGGTTGAAAAGCTGCGCAACACCTTCCCGGAAGCGCTGCTGTCAGAGGTTCGGTTTCCGCCTGCAAGGCCGGGTCACGGGATGGTCGGGTCGGGCATGTTCGTCGTGAACCCACCTTGGGGGCTGGATGCCGAGGCGGCGCGGATCGAGGCGCTGTTTCGCCGATGAGAGGGGCGAAAACCGCGCATATTTCACGTAAATAACCCGTCGATAATCCGTATATATCCCGTATATACGCCCGGCCGCCGACCGATCAGCCTTATCTTGCAGGGGGCTTTCCGTCTGCGTCGAGGATCATTTCGCCGTCTTCCTTGAACAGCGGACCTTTCGGCGGACTGTCGAGCAGATCCAGAACCGCCTCGGACGGCCGGCACAGCCGGACACCGCGCGACGTGCATACAATCGGGCGGTTGACCAGAACCGGGTGTGCGACCATCGCGTCAAGCAGGGCGTCATCGCTGACATCCGGGTCGGTCAGCCCAAGATCCTGCGCCGGCGATTTCGAGACGCGCAGCGCCTGCGCCGGCGTCAGGCCGGCGGCGGCGAACAGGCCCTGCAGCTGCGGGCGGGTCCAACCGGTTTTCAGGTACTCGATAACGACCGGCTCTGCCCCCGAGGCGCGAATGATCGCCAGAACATTGCGCGAGGTGCCGCAATCGGGGTTGTGATGGATGACAATGCTCATGCGGGCGTCCTTTCTGCAAACAGCCAGCGGCAGGCGGGAACCGCAATCGCGGCGCCGGCGAGCTGGGCCGCCACAAAGGCCGGAAGGTCGATCGGGCGAATGCCGGAAAACGTATCGGTCAGTGCGCGGGCAATCGCGACGGCGGGATTGGCGAAGCTGGTCGAGGCCGTGAACCAGTAGGCTGCCGTGATATACAGCCCCACAAGCGCCGGAATGGCGGCAGGGTTCGCACGCAGCCCCGCAAGGATGGTGGCAACGAGGCCGAATGTGGCGATGATCTCGGCCAGAAACTGATCCGGCCCGCTGCGAACCGTCTGGCTGATCTGAAGAAGCGGCAGATCGAACATGGCATGGGCCAATATGGCACCGGCAATCCCACCCGCGATCTGCGCCAGCGCGTATTGCACGGCATGCCGCGCCGAGATGTCGCCGCGCAACGCGAAGGCCAGCGTCACCGCCGGATTGAAATGCGCCCCGGATACCGGCCCGAGAAGTGTAATCAGCACATAGAGGATCGCGCCGGTCGGGATGGTATTGCCAAGCAGCGCAAGCGCCGTGTCATCCGTCAAGGCATCGGCCATGATCCCAGAGCCGATGACGGTGCAGACCAGAAAGCCCGTGCCGATCGCTTCGGCCACGAGGTTTCTGGAAAAGGGTTCAGCAGCAGGCACGTACGGTTTCCTTCGGCGCGGGGGCGCAGCACTGAAACGCGCCGTCGCAGCATTCGACCTGACCGGCGCAGCAGTCTTCCAGAAGATAGCCCATCAGTCCGCACATGCCGTCCATATCGGCAAAATAGCGGATGGTGCGGCCTTCGCGCTGTGATTTTACCAGCCCGGATTTGGCAAGAATCGACAGATGCGTCGAAAGCGTATTCTGCACAATGCCAAGGCTTTCGCTGATCTCGCCCGCTGCCATGCCCTTGTCCCCGGCGCGAACCAGAAGCCGGATGGTATCGAGGCGGCTTTCCTGACCAAGTGCTGACAGGGCGGAAAGTGCGTGCTGCTGGTCCATACGTTTCCCGTCCAATGATTCGATATATCCCGATTAGTCGAATTATATGCACTGGATAGGCGCTGCAGGCAATAAAAAACCCCCGGCGCAATGGCCGGGGGTCTTTTGATCTTGTCAGGGCTGGATCAAGCCGCGGCGAGGTTGCGCAGCACGTAATGCAGCACGCCGCCGTTCTTCAGGTAGTCGATCTCGACCTCGGTATCGATCCGGGCCTTGAGCTTGATCGTCTCCTCGGTGCCGTCGGCGCGCTTGATCTTGGCATCGACGATCTGCAGCGGCTTCACATCGCCCAGACCTTCGATGGTGATTTCCTCATCACCTTTCAGGTTCAGCGATTTGCGGGTCTGGCCGTCGGTGAACTCGAACGGGATGACGCCCATGCCGACGAGGTTCGAGCGGTGGATACGTTCGAAGCTTTCGGCGATGACCGCCTTGACGCCCAGAAGGTTGGTGCCCTTGGCCGCCCAGTCGCGCGAGGAACCAGCGCCGTATTGCTCGCCCCCGATGATGACCAACGGCGTGCCCTGCGCTTCGTATTCCATCGCGGCGTCATAGATCGCTTCCTGATCGCCCTTCGGCCCCTTGGTATAGCCGCCTTCGACGCCGTCCAGCATCTCGTTCTTGATGCGGATATTGGCGAAGGTGCCGCGCATCATGATTTCGTGGTTGCCGCGGCGCGAGCCGTAGCTGTTGAAATCCTTCGGCGGAACCTGACGTTCGGTCAGGTATTTGCCTGCCGGGGTCGAGGGCTTGAACGAACCGGCCGGAGAGATGTGGTCGGTCGTGATCATGTCGCCCAGCATGGCCAGCACGCGCGCACCTTTGATGTCGGCAATCTCGCCCGGCTGCTGCGACATACCCTGGAAGTAAGGCGGGTTCTGGATATAGGTCGAGGTCGGCGGCCAGTCGTAGACCTCGTTATCCGTCGTCTCGACCGCCTGCCAGCGCTCGTCGCCCTTGAACACGTCGGCATATTTTTCCTGGAACATCTCGCGCGTGACGACCTTGTCGACCATCTCGGCCACTTCTTTCGAGCTCGGCCAGATGTCTTTCAGGAAGACCGGCTTGCCGTCCTTGTCGTAGGCGAGCGGTTCGCTGGACAGGTCGATATTCATGTCGCCCGCGATCGCATAGGCCACGACCAGCGGCGGCGAGGCCAGATAGTTCGCGCGCACATCGGGCGAAATCCGGCCTTCGAAGTTCCGGTTGCCGGACAGCACGGCGGTCGCGATCAGGTCGTTATCGTTGATCGCCTTCGAGATCGGGGCATCCAGCGGGCCGGAATTGCCGATGCAGGTGGTGCAGCCGAAGCCGACCAGATCGAAGCCGAGCGCGTCGAGATCTTCCTGAAGGCCGGCGGCTTTCAGATAGGCTTCGACGACCTGCGATCCGGGCGCGAGCGAGGTTTTCACCCAGGGCTTGCGGTTCAGGCCAAGCGCACGGGCCTTGCGGGCGACCAGACCGGCGGCCATCAGCACATAGGGGTTCGAGGTGTTGGTGCAGGACGTAATGGCCGCGATCACGACCGATCCGTCATGCAGCTTGTAATCCTCGCCTTCGACGGACGCTTCGTGGAAGCCGTCCAGATGACCCGGCAGGTGGTCCGGTTCCGGCGCCCCGCCATCGGCGTTCCAGGTCTTTTCTTCGCGGCGCGTCGGCTCTTTCAGCTTGCGGTTGCCGCTGACATATTTGCCGAATTCATAGGCCGCATCGGTCAGCGCGACATGATCCTGCGGGCGCGAGGGGCCCGAGATCGCGGGCACGACGGTGCTTTGATCCAGTTCCAGCGTCGAGGTATAGATCGGGGCATAATCGGCGTCGCGCCAGAAGCCGTTTTCCTTGGCATAGGCTTCGACAAGCGCGATGCGGTCCTCATCCCGGCCGGTCTGGCGCAGATAGCGCAGCGTTTCGGCATCGACCGGGAAGAAGCCGCAGGTGGCGCCGTATTCGGGGGCCATGTTGGCGATGGTCGCGCGGTCGGCCAGCGGCATGTGGTCAAGCCCGTCGCCGTAGAATTCGACGAACTTGTTCACAACGCCATGTTCGCGCAGCATCTGCACGACTTTCAGCACCAGGTCGGTCGCCGTCACGCCTTCGGTCAGCGCGCCGGTGATCTTGAAGCCCACGACCTCGGGGATCAGCATGGAGATCGGCTGGCCCAGCATCGCGGCCTCGGCCTCGATCCCGCCGACGCCCCAGCCCAGAACGGCAAGGCCGTTCACCATCGTGGTGTGGCTGTCCGTGCCGACCAGCGTGTCGGGGTAAGCGACTTCGCGGCCGTTCTGGTCCTTGTCGGTCCAGACGGTCTGCGCCAGATATTCCAGGTTCACCTGATGGCAGATGCCGGTGCCGGGCGGCACGACGCGGAAGTTGTTGAACGCCGACTGACCCCATTTCAGGAAGGTGTAGCGTTCGATATTGCGTTCGTATTCGCGTTCGACGTTATAGGCAAAGGCGCGGGGCGTGCCGAATTCGTCAACCATGACCGAATGGTCGATGACCAGATCGACCGGGTTCAGTGGGTTGATCTTCTGCGCATCGCCACCCAGCGCGGTGATACCGTCACGCATCGCGGCAAGGTCGACAACGGCGGGAACGCCGGTGAAGTCCTGCATCAGGACGCGGGCCGGGCGATAGGCGATCTCGCGTGGGTTCTTGCCGCCTTTTTCCGCCCATTCGGCGAAGGCCTTGATGTCGTCGACAGACACGGTCCGGCCGTCATCTTCGAAGCGCAGCATGTTTTCCAGCACCACTTTCAGCGCGGCGGGCAGCCTGGAAAAATCGCCGAGTCCGGCTTCGGTGGCGGCGGGGATGGAATAGTAATCGACGCTTTGACCGGCGGCTTCTAGCGTGCGGCGGGTCTTGGCGGTGTCGGTTCCGGTAACGATCGGCATGGGGGCCTCCCTGTCGGTTGGATGGGTTCGGCGGTCGGTTCGCGCCTGAGATGCCCCATTCGGAGAGTCGTTTCAAGTGGGCGGGGCACAGTTTGTATGCGAATGTATACCAAACACGCGCTTGTTGCACAAGGGCAACGCGGCGCGGGCGCGTTCGGCGTCACGGTGCGTTGATTTGGGTTTTCGACCGCTATGACCTATCACCCAATTCGTTCGGGAAAGGCAGCGATGACGAAAACCAGACAGATAACGGCAGCACTGACGGCTTTGGCCCTTCTTGGCCTGCCGGCTTCTGCCGAGGGTCCGTCATCCGCCACGCGAAACGGCTTTACAGGTGGCGATTTCGGCACGCACTCACTGTCGCAGGAAAGCCGCGACGCATCGCATTACGACGACATGATGGACGATGTCGAGGCCGTCATCGACGCGATGGAGGGCGCGCATGACGAAGGCGTCGGCCGCTATGATGCCGCCCCTGCCGATGCACCGTCGCAATCCTTCGTTGCCGAAAATAACGCCAATCTTCGCAAGACAATGCCGGCCGGGCCGCACAGCCCGTCGCCCGTGGTCGTCGAATTGTTCACCGCGCAGGGCTGCGGCGGCTGCCCGCCCGCCGATGATCTGCTGGCCGATCTTTCCGGGCAGTCCAACATCCTCGCGCTCAGCTGGCATGTCGATTACTGGGACTATCTCGGCTGGCCGGACAGTTTCGCACGGCCAGAATTCACCGCGCGCCAGAAGGGTTATAACCTGGCGCGCGGGGCACGTTCGCTGTTCACGCCGCAATTCATCATCGGGGGCGAGGTCGCGATTGCGCGCCCGCAACCCGGAGAGCTGATGTCGGCGATCAAGCGCGAAATGGCCGAGGGCGACCACCTGTCGATCACCCGCAAGCAGGACGGCGCGCGGGTCGAGATCGAGCTGGCCCCGCGCGGCCCCCTGCCCCCCGTCATTGCCGTGCAACTTGTGCGCTATCTGCCCGAGCGCAGCATAGAGGTCGAGGACGGCGAGAATGACGGTCGCAGGCTGACGCTGCGGAATGTCGTGGCGGCGAGCGACGTTCTGGCGACCTGGGACGGCAAGGCGCCGTTGCGTCTGAACGTGACGCTTGGCGCGGGCAAGGCCGCCGATCTGCCCGGCGACACCCGCCACGCGCTGATCGTGCAGCGCATGCGGGATGGCCGCCCCGGCGAGATCTTCGCGGCACTGACGCTGGACTGACGCGCAGAGCCACGCTTTCGCGGCGGATGATCGCGGGCTCTGGACTGTTTCTGCGCGCGGGTCCATCAGTGCGGCATGACCGAATGGATCAACCAGATTTCCGGCACGCCAGAGGGCGCGCGCATCGCCTCGATGCTGGCGCTGTCGGCGGCATTCCTGCACGCCGTTTTCGGGGCGCTTCAGAAAGGCCGTCACGATCCCTGGATCAGCCGCGCGGCAATCGACATGGCCGTTGTCATTCTGGCGCTGCCGGTGGCGCTGTTTCTGGTGCCCTGGCCAAAGCCTTACATGTGGCCGATCTTTGCCGGGATGATGGCGATTCATATCGGCTATAAATGGTCGCAGGCACAGACATATCAGCGCGGTGCCTATACGGTCGTCTATCCGGTCGTGCGCGGGACCGGGCCGCTGGTTACGGTGGTCATGGCCAGCATCGTGTTCGGCGAGCGCTACAACCTGACACAATGGCTGGGCGTCGCGACGCTGGTGGCGGGAATCCTCGGGCTGGCGCTTTACAATTATCGCAAGCTGGATGTGGGCCGCGAGACGCTTGTTCCGGCGCTGATCTGGGCCGGCATCACAGGCGTCTTTGTCGCCGCCTACACGACCTATGACGCATGGGGCATCCGCCAGTCGCCCGATCCCTTTACGTTTCTGGCATGGTTCTTCCTGCTTGACGGTCTGTTCATGCCGGTTTTTGCACGGCGCCGCCTGCGCGCGCTTCCCGCATCCGAATGGAAGGGCCTCGCGCTGCGCGGCGTCATCGGCGCATTCGTCGCCTTTGCAAGCTTCGGTTCGATCATGATGGCCACACGTATCGACGAGGTCGGACGCGCCGCTGTGCTGAGAGAGACCTCGACCGTCTTTGCAGCCCTTGTCGGATGGCTCGTCCTGGGCGAAAAGGTGGGCCCGCGCCGGGTGGCGCTGATGGCGCTGATCGCCCTTGGCGCTGTCATCATGGAATTCGGCGCAAGGTAAGGAGAGGCCATGCAACCCGATAACCGAAAGCCTGTATCGCCGGGCGTGAAGGCCGCGCTGGAATACGGGCCGCTGATCGTCTTTTTCCTGGCCTTCATGCTGCTGCGCAACCGCAGCGTGACACTTGGCGGGACGGAATATGGCGGCTTCATCGTGGCCACGATGATTTTCGTGCCGGTGCTGGCGCTGACCACCTTTCTGTTGTGGCGGCTGACCGGCAAACTGTCGGCGATGCAGCTTTTGACGTTGGTTCTGGTCGTGGTCTTCGGGGGGCTGACGATCTGGCTGAACGACGAACGCTTCCTGAAGATGAAGGTCACGATCATCTATGCGATATTCGCCGGCCTGCTGGCGCTTGGGCTGATCCTTCGCAAGAACTGGCTGGAACTGGTCATGGGCGAGGCGCTGCCCATGCAGCACGAGGGCTGGATGAAGCTGACATTCCGCATGGTGCTGCTGTTCGCGGGCCTTGCCATTGCCAACGAATTCATCTGGCGGACCATGTCGGATACTGCTTGGGTCAACTTCAAGACATTCGGTCTGCCCGTCATCATGTTTGCCTTCTTCATGGGGAATGCGGGCCTGTTCAACCGCTATGCCCTTGACAAGAAAGACGACTGAGCAAGGCGCGGCGGCTGAAACAGCCGCGACCAGCGTCGGTTCTGGCTGATCGGCAGATGCGCGCGCAGCAGCGGCAGCGGCAAGGCCCAGGGCTGTGCCAGCGCAACCCGGTAGAAGTCGAAAAGCCCCTCGCGCGTATAGGGCGACCAGTGGCAGGCGCGGACGACGTCACCCGCGATGTCGAAACCCAGCGCGGCCAGCCCGGCCCGCGTTGCGGGCGCGTCGATCTGCAGATCAAGCCAGTTGCGGCGCGGTTCGGAAAGGCCGAAGCCCAGCGCCGGGCGGCGGGCACGGCCCAGCAACACCTGCGTCGCGAGGTCGAACAGGTCATTCTCACGCGAGGTGACGTTGATGATCTCGGCCTGCTGGGCGGCAGGGCTGTCCATCGCGGCCTCGGCCGCGGGACGCAATTCGGCACCTGCCATCAGCACCACGCGACCGACACTTCCGGGCGGCGCGGATGCCAGCGCCTGCAGCGCCACCCGCGCACCAAGGGAATGTGCGATCATCTGGACGGGCCGCCCGGCAGCCGCCGACAATTGACCGACCAGCGCGCCAAGCCCCTGCCCGACCGCCCCGGCCCGGCGATAGGCCTCACGAAGGCCGCCCCGCGCGTGCCAGCCGAAGGTGATGCCCAGCCCCTCCTCGGCCCCGTCCCGCGTAAAGCCAAGCGAGGACGGCCATGAACACATGCGCCGCGCGCCGGGACGATCAGGCTTCAGTGCCAGGATATGACGGTGCGGGTCGCTGGCCGGATCATGCGGCGAATAGCGAAAGCCGTGGATCATCACCACCAGCGGCGCGCCCCTTGGCAGCCGGGCGGCGCGGTGGATCAGTCCGGGCGGAAGCGGCTGATCGGCATTGACCGGGCAGATGGCCATGATCGTTTCGCACGCGGTTTCATTCGCCCGCGTCATAGCCCGGCCGCGCAACAGCCCCATGACCGCGACGTGACGGGCACGTAACAGCGGGCAAGTGCGCCCGCGCCCAGCAAATCCTTGCCATCGCCGGGACGCGGGTTTAACGCGGGGACGCAACACACGAGGCACATCATGAACAAACGCAATCTGCACAAGCGCAGCCTTGCCGTACACGCCGGCACCCGTCGCAGCCAATATGGCGAGATGGCCGAGGCGATGTTCATGACGCAGGGCTTCGCCTATGACACTGCCGAGCAGGCACAGGCACGGTTCGAAAAGGTGGGCGAGGATGAATTCATCTATGCCCGCTATGGCAATCCCACGAACCGCATGTTCGAAGACCGGATCGCAGCACTTGAAGGGACCGAGGACGCTTTCGCGACAACCTCGGGCATGGCCGCGGTCAACGGCGCGCTGATGGCGGTCTGCCAGCAGGGCAGCCATGTCGTCGCCGCCCGCGCGCTGTTCGGATCGAACCTTTATATTTTCGACGTGCTGAGGCGCTTCGGGGTCGAGGTTACGCTGGTGGACGGCACCGATCTGGATCAGTGGCGGGCCGCCGTGCGTGAAGGCACGGTCGCCGTCTTCTTCGAATCCGTTTCCAACCCGACGCTGGAAGTCATCGACATCGCCGCCGTCGCCGACATCGCCCATGAGGTCGGTGCGCTGGTGATGGTCGATAACGTCTTCGCCACGCCGGTCTTTTCCCGCGCGGTGGAACAGGGCGCGGATGTGGTGATCTATTCGACGACGAAGCATATCGACGGCGCAGGCCGGGCGCTTGGCGGGGTGATCTGCGGCACGCGGCATTTCGTGCGCGAGGTGGCCGAGCCCTATCTGAAACATTCCGGCGGCGCGATCAGCCCGTTCAATTCCTGGCTGATGCTGACCGGGCTGACGACGATGGACCTGCGCGTTCGCGCCATGGCCGACAGCGCCGAGGCCATCGCCAACGATTTGCGGGGGCATCCGAAACTGTCGAAGCTGATCTATCCCGGACTGCCGGATCATCCTCAGCATGATCTGGCAATGTCGCAGATGGAATCGGGCGGAACCATGATCGCGATGGAGATCGTGGGCGGCCGCGACGCAGCGTTCGAGGTGCTGAACCGGCTGGAGCTGATCCTGATTTCCAACAATCTGGGCGATGCCAAGTCGATCGTCACCCATCCGACCACAACGACGCACCAGCGGCTGAGCGAAGAGGACCGGCTTGCCCTTGGCATCACATCGGGTCTGGTGCGCCTGTCCGTCGGGCTGGAGCATCCCGACGATCTGATCGCCGATCTGCGTCAGGCGCTGGAATAAACGGCCAATCCCGGCGGGAGAAACGGCAATCTGTCCCTTTCCCGCCGGAACTCGTTGGATTTGGCGGAATTCATCATATATCCAAGCCGCGAACAGCCATGGAGCCGCCCGTGAACACGCCGCGCCCGCCGACCGTCTATCCCGCGCTTTCGCGCGAATACGACGCCGACTTCAAGGTCGATCCGCAATACAAGGCCAGCCTGCCCGACCTGCAGAACGGTCCGGCCAGCCTGATCGTCGGTGCGAATGTGCTGATCCAGCATGTCGGCATTTCGAATTTCCGCCTGCCCATCCGTTATCAGACCCGCGACGGCGGCGAGATCACGCTGGAAACCAGCGTGACCGGCACCGTCAGTCTGGAAGCCGACCGCAAGGGCATCAATATGAGCCGCATCATGCGCAGCTTCTATGCCCATGCCGACAAGGAATTCAGCCTCGACGTGCTGCAGACGGCGCTGGATGATTACAAGGACGATCTAGATAGCATGGATGCCCGCATCCAGATGCGGTTTTCCTATCCCGTGCGGGTGGATTCGCTGCGTTCGGGCCTGTCGGGCTGGCAGTATTACGACATCGCGCTGGAACTGATCGAACATCAGGGCCAGCGACGGCGGATCATGCATGTCGATTACGTCTATTCCTCGACCTGCCCCTGTTCGCTGGAACTGTCGGAACATGCCCGTGAAAGCCGGGGAAGGCTGGCGACGCCGCATTCGCAGCGGTCCGTGGCCCGCATCTCGGTCGAGATGAAGGGCCATGACCGGCTGTGGTTCGAAGACATGATCGAACTGTGCCGCGCCGCCGTGCCGACCGAAACGCAGGTCATGGTCAAGCGCGAGGATGAACAGGCCTTCGCTGAACTGAACGCCTCGAACCCGATCTTTGTCGAGGATGCCGTGCGCAGCTTTGCCGAGAAGCTGATCGCCGATTCGCGCATCGGCGATTTTCGCGTCATTGCCAGTCATCAGGAATCGCTTCACAGCCATGACGCGGTGTCGATGCTGGTCAACGGGCCGACCTTCGCGCAGGACAGCCTTGATCCGACGACCTTTGCCAGCCTGCTGCATCGAAGCTGACGGCGCGCACGAACAATTCAAGAACACCACTTTCCGACAGGGCGTTTCAGCGCTATGGTTCAGCCATGATGGATGACGATCCCTTCGAAGCCGCCGAGCGCAAGCTTAGCCTGTCGCAACGCGCCATGGGTGTGCCGGCTGGTCCCCCGCCCTATCTGGACGGGCTGAATGATGCACAGCGTCAGGCGGTTGAGGCGCTGGATGGCCCGGTTCTGATGCTGGCGGGTGCCGGCACCGGCAAGACGCGCGCGCTGACCACGCGAATCGCGCATATCATCGCGACGGGGCGGGCCTTTCCGGGGCAGATTCTGGCGGTGACGTTTACCAACAAGGCCGCGCGGGAGATGCGCGACCGGATCGGGCGGCTTCTGGGCGACGCGATTGAAGGCATGCCGTGGCTGGGGACATTTCACAGCGTCAGCGTCAAGATCCTGCGCCGCCATGCGGAACTGATCGGCGCGGGCAATCTGCATCTGAAGCCGACCTTCACCATTCTGGATACCGACGACCAGTTGCGGCTGCTGAAGCAGCTGATCTCGGCCGAAAATATCGACGAAAAGCGGTGGCCGGCGCGGCAACTGGCCGGAATGATCGACGGCTGGAAGAACCGCGCGCTGACGCCCGACAAGGTCTCGCGCGCGGAAGGCGCGGCTTACGATGGCAAGGGCGTGCAGCTTTACCGCGCCTATCAGGAACGCCTGCTGGCGCTGAACGCCGTCGATTTCGGCGATCTGCTGCTGCATTGCGTGACGCTGTTTCAGGCACATCCCGATATTCTGAAGCAGTGGCAGAACCGCTTCCGCTATATCCTCGTGGACGAATATCAGGATACGAACGTCGCCCAGTATATGTGGCTGCGATTGCTGGCGCAGGGGCATCACAATATCTGCTGCGTGGGCGATGACGATCAGTCGATCTATGGCTGGCGCGGGGCAGAGGTCGGCAACATCCTGCGCTTCGAAAAGGATTTTCCGGGCGCGCAGGTGATCCGGCTGGAACAGAATTATCGTTCCACCCCGCAAATCCTTGGGGCGGCGTCCGGGCTGATTGCAGCGAACAAGGGACGGCTTGTCAAGACGCTGTGGACCGACAGCACGGATGGCCCGCAAGTCCGCCTTATCGGACATTGGGATTCTGAGGCCGAAGCCCGCTGGATCGGCGAAGAGATCGAGGATTTTCACGCCGGCACCCGCCGCAGCATCGGCAAGCACGACCTGAACGACGTGGCAATTCTGGTGCGCGCCAGCCATCAGATGCGCGGGTTCGAGGACCGGTTCCTGACAATCGGCCTGCCTTACCGCGTGATCGGCGGGCCGCGTTTCTATGAACGGCAGGAAATCCGCGATGCGATGGCCTATTTCCGGCTGGCCGTCAGCCCTACGGACGATTTGGCTTTCGAGCGTGTGGTGAACACGCCTAAACGCGGGCTTGGCGACAAGGCGGTGCAGACCATCCAGAAAGAGGCGCGCGATCTGGGCGAGCCGCTGCTGATCGGCGCGCAATCCGCCGTCGCGAATGGCCTGCTGGGTGGCAAGGGTGCCGCGAACCTGCGCGAATTCGTCGATGCGATGGGGCGTTTTCATGCCGATGCGCTGGATAGCACCTTCAATCATGTCGAGCTGGCAGAGCGGATTCTGGACGAGTCCGGCTATACCGCCATGTGGCAGAACGACAAATCGCCTGACGCGCCGGGACGGCTGGAAAACCTGAAAGAACTGGTCAAGGCACTGGAAGAATTCGACAATCTTCAGGGTTTTCTGGAACATGTGGCCCTGGTGATGGACCGCGACAATGACGAGGCGCAGGACGCCGTGTCGATCATGACGCTGCATGCCGCGAAGGGGCTGGAATATCCCATCGTCTTCTTGCCGGGATGGGAAGACGGGTTGTTCCCCAGTCAGCGCAGCATGGACGAATCCGGCATGAAGGGGCTGGAGGAGGAGCGGCGACTGGCCTATGTCGGCCTGACCCGCGCCGAGAAGCTGGCCACGATCAGCTTTGCCGGAAACCGGCGGATGTATGGGCAATGGCAGTCATCCCTGCCCTCGCGCTTCATCGACGAATTGCCCGAGGAACATATCGACGTCCTGACCGCCCCCGGCCTTTACGGGCAGGGCTATGGCGCGGCGGCGGTGGCCGCAGGCTCACCCGATTTCGGGGCGTCCATGCACAGCCGGGCGGCGAATGCCGATGTCTACAACTCGCCGGGCTGGAAGCGCATGGCCGAACGCGGCGATCAACGGGCCAAGCCCCGCACCCCCGCCGCCGTGGTCATCGACGCCGAGGCCGTGGGGTTCAGCGTCGGCGACCGCGTGACTCACCCGAAATTCGGCGAAGGCACGGTGATGGGCATCGCCGAGGATACGCTGACCATCCAGTTCGAAGCCGGGTTCAAGAATGTGAAGGCTGGATATGTGCAGCCCGTGGGGGCCGAGGATGATGTGCCGTTTTGAGGAGGACCGAAAGTCAGCGATGCGGACGGAGCGCCAATTCGCTGCGGCTGCACGAATGGCTGCTTCTAGTGGTCAGAGTTCTCTCCGCCCAATGAACAGGATTTGTGCGGAATTACTGGAGAGGCTCGTGCGAGTAGTTAGTGAATATTCCCTCGCCTCCTCACGCCGATTAGTACGACCTCTCGGTACAAATTCACAATCGACGACCCTGTTTAAGGGAGTAGTCATAGTATCGGGCAATCTGCGAGATCGTCCAAGGCAAGGAGGTGTCAGACAATAAGCACGCCAGAAATTAAATGGCGCGAGCTAGCACCACAGCTAATTTCCACGACGATGAGTGCACCCTCTAAACATTTGAATTTGAGATGAACATTGACACGCTACCGGCTGCAATGTTCAAATGGCCAATAGTTCGATCTCGATGATCCGTGAGGACCGAGCGTTAGAAGTCTGATGGGTTCAGAAATTGGAGCATGCCGCGATGAAAATTTCTTGCTTGTTTTTTTCAGTGTTGGCTAGCTTACCAGCTACGTTGCACGCACAGGTCTTTGAAGTAAGGCCGCCCGAGGTAACCGTGGGTGCCGAGACACTTGTCATCCTTAGTTGTCTTGAGATGGATGAAGTCCCGGCAGAATATCGACAATCTCCCTACACAGTTGCACCCCACGCAATGCATCCAGCAGATAGTGGATTATTTCTCGCAACAGGAGCTAAAACGGCTATTGTTTTGACGAGCGAGGAATGCCTCTATAACGCTAAAGAAGCTTTTTCGTCACTTGGCGACCCAACCACCCTGTTGATAACGCAAAAATAAGGTGGAGTTTGATTAAATTTGGCGAAGCCGCCCTGCTAGAGCGGGATTATTGTAGCTCTATTTGAACAACGTGCAGCGATTGGGTCCGGCCAGCACCTAGAGTTCCGAGACAACAACTTGAGGCAAATCCTTGAAGCTTATCTACAGAAAATTCAAACTGTACCAGAAATATCTGCCATTCATGTAATGGGTTGAATTCGTCCTTGAAATACTGGTGGAATTGATGCTTTGTATTTTCTGACGCATAGCCCGAGATTTATACGTTGTGGTAGCCCTTGAATAAGCGGGCATTCCCACGCACCGCAGCATCGTCCAAAATGGGCTCGAAGCCGACCTTCGCATCAGCGCCGCGCACGGAACAAGGGCGCAGCCCGTCGGGCGAGCACCTGCCCGTCCCGGCGGGCAGGTGCTCGCCCTCTGTTGCGCTTTTCGTCCCGATGGGTTGGTATGTCCGGCGAGGGCGCAGCAAAAGCGGAGAGCATGTTGGTCAAGACTCAACACTTCACCCAATCCGAATGGGAACGCTTTCCCGAGACTTGGCGCGGCAGCCTGACGGGCGAGCGGATGGGGACTGAGATCACGCTGGCATTCTATGAGACTGACGAGATCGGCAAGGGGCCGGTGCTGCACACCCATCCCTACCCAGAGACGTTTATCGTGCTGGATGGTAATGGCCGCTATCAGGTCGGCGATCAGATGATTGATGCGGTGGCCGGCGATGTGCTGATCGGGCCGCCGGATGTGCCGCATAAGTTCTGGAATCTCGGGCCGGGGCGGCTGAGGACGGTGGATGTCCATCACAGCCCGGTCTGGATTCAGGACGATCTGGAATAGCGGCTATTCCGCCGCAAGCGCCTTTTCCAGTTCTGGAAGGAAGCGGTTCGTATAATCCTCGCGCACCAGAGGGCCGGCATGGCGGTAAAGGATGCGACCATCGGCGTCGATGATGAAGGTTTCCGGCGGGGCGGTTACACCCCAGTCGATCGCCGCGCGGCCACGCGGGTCGGTGGCGATGGCATGGAAGGGATTTCCGTCCTGGGCCAGAAAACGCAGGGCGTCGGCATCCTTATCGCGCAGATCGACGCCATAGACGGGCAGCCGCGCTGACAGCTCGGTCAGGGTCGGATGTTCGGCCCGGCAGGGCGGGCACCAGCTGGCCCAGAAATTCACCAGCTTAACGCCGGGCTGGCGCAGCATATCGTCGGTCAGTTGGGTATTGCCGGGCAGCGTCGTTTGCGGAACCGCAGGCGCTTGCCGGCCGATAAAGGTCGAGGGCAGCCCCGTCGGGTCATCGCGCTGCATTCCCCAGATGAACACAAGCGCGATGCCAAGAAAGATCAGCGGCGGCAGGAGCAGCAGGGGTTTAACGCGCATCGCGCTCGCCTTCCTGCTGTTCCAGCGCATGACGGGCGCGGGCATTGCGCGACAGGGTATTCCAGATCAGCAGCGCAAGAAGCGTCAGCCCGACGCCATAGGACAGAAGGACGGGGACGGCATATTTACCAAGCTCGGTCATTGGCGCGCCTCTCGGGCTTGCAGGGCCGCGGTGCGGCGCAGGCGGATCTCGGTGCGCGTGCGGATCAGCACCAGCGTCAGAAACAGCAGGAAAAAGCCCAGCATCGTGAGGTAAAGCGGATAGCGGTAGACCGCGCTCATCCGTTCGCCGGGCGCCACGGACAGGGACGATCCCTGATGGATGCCCTGGCTCCAGAACATGGCGGCATAGCGCGAGATCAGCGCGAAAACCGACCCGACAAGGCAAAGGATGCCGGTCAGATCGGCGGCGCTGTCAGGGTCTTCGACCGCCTCCCACAGCGCGATATAGCCGATATAGAACAGAAACAGGACAAGAAAGCTTGTCAGACGCGGGTCCCATTCCCACCACGTTCCCCATGTCGGCTGACCCCATGCCGCGCCCGTCACCAGCGCGATCACGGTCATGACCGCGCCGATCGGGGCGGCCGCCTTGGCGGCCAGCGCGCTGACATGGTGGCGGCGAATGAGCCAGATGAGCGAGGCGACCAGCATCATCAGCCAGATATTGATCGCCATCATGGCGGCCGGGACATGCAGGAACATGATCTTTACGGACGCGCCCTGCCGGTAGTCAGGCGGCGTCAAAACGCCCCAGACCAGCCCCGCGACAGTGCAAATCGCCGCGCCAGCGGCCACCCAAGGCAGGATCGCGCCCGAAAGGCGCATGAACTTGACGGGGTTGGCATATTCCCAGATCGACATGGGCTTTCCTTATCGCGCCCTGACGCGCTGGTGAAGGGTCTAGCGCAGGTTGATACGGATTGCCGCAGCCGCCGCGAATGGTATCAGCGCAACTGTCAGCAAAGTGATCGCGGCCAGAAAGACCAGCGGGGTGCTGGCATCCATGCCAGCCGCGCCGCGCCGGGTCGCCTCGGCCCCGAAAATCAGGGTCGGGACATAAAGCGGCAGCACGAGCAACGACAACAGCAACCCGCCGCGGCGCAGCCCGACAGTCAGCGCCGCGCCGAACGCGCCCAGCAAGGACAGCGCCGGTGTGCCAATCAGCAGCGACAGCACCAGCCAGCCATTCGCCGCAGCGGGCATCTGCAGCAGCACGCCGAACAGGGGTGCTGCCACGATCAGCGGCAGGCCAGAGGTCAGCCAATGCGCGGCAGCCTTCGCGATGACCGCGCATTCCAGCGGTATCGGCGAGGTGGCGATGAGGTCGAGCGAGCCATCTTCGAAATCGAGCGCGAAGATCCGGTCAAGCGACAAAAGGCAGGCGAGAAGCGCACCGACCCACAAAATGCCCGGCGCGATGCTTGCCAGCACGTCGGTATCCGGCCCGGTGCCAAAGGGAATCAGCGCGCAGAGGATCAGAAAGAAGCCAAGGCCCAGGCCGAAGCCCCCGCCCGCCCTGGTGGCCAGACGCAGATCGCGCAGCAGAAGCGCGATCATGTCGCCTGCCCCGGACAAGGCACCACGCGATGCCGCAAAGCCACGTGTCGCGGGCGGTCAGGACAGCGGACGGCATTGCCCGCCACGCGGGTATCTGGCGTCGCACCGCTCATGCGAATGCCTCGTTAAAGCCTGCGGGTCGCGCTGAGGGCGCACCGGGGTTGGCGCGGTACTCAGTCAGGTCGATCACCTGCGCCTGTGGCAAGGACAGGTCGATATGGGTGGCGATGACGGTCACTCCGCCTTGCGCCAAATGGCTGCGCACCACATCGGCGAATAATGCGGCCGACGCAGCGTCGAGCGAGATCGTCGGTTCGTCCAGAAGCCAGACCGCACGGCCCGTGACAAGCAGGCGCGCCAGACCAAGACGGCGCTTCTGCCCCGCGGAAAGGGTAGCCGCCGCGCGATCCCGCAGGCCCTGAAGGTTCATCGCCGCCAATGCCGGCGCGATGTCGGCGCGATCAAATATCCGCGCCCAGAATGCAAGGTTCTCTGCGACGGTCAGGGTCGATTTTAGACCATCTGCATGGGCAGCATAGGCGGCGCTGTCGGGCGCCATCTGAATGCGCCCCGCGACCGGCGGCTGCAGCCCCGCAAGGCATCGCAGAAGCGTCGTCTTGCCGATTCCGTTCGGTCCGCGCAGGATCAGCGCCTGCCCGGCATCCAGCGTGAAAGAAACCCCTTCAACCGCCCGCATCCCACCGCGCGCAACGGCAAGATCATGGACGGATAGCAGGCTCATACCGGGATAAGCGCGCAGGCGACGCGGCGCCCCTCGGCCAGAAGCACGTTATAGCTGCGCGCCGCCGACGGCGACGACATCGCCTCGGCCATGAGGCCGCGCGCGGCCAGTGCCTCGATCAGGTCGCGCGGCGGGATCGCGATATCGCCGCCCATGCCAAGAAACAGAACATCTGCATGATCCGCCAGCGCCAGAAGCGGGGCCCGGTCATCCAGCCCTGCCCAGCCCTGAACCCCCTTTGCCGAGACGATCACCCCACCCTCATGAAGCTTTCCGGCAACCCGGAAGAAGCCGGGGCCGTAGCCATCGACCGGCGTCATGTCAGAGGGGTATTCGGCCTCGGTCAACTGCATCAGGGTGCCTCGGTAAACTTCTCGGGCAGCGCCTCGGGGTCGGGCTTCGACCAGTCACGTTTCACCCCGAGCCACAGCACGATGTTCTTCGCGACATAGATCGAGGAATACGTCCCGATGACAATCCCGAAGGTGATCGCGAAAACGAAACCGCGGATCACGTCACCACCCAGCGCCAGCAGCGCGATCAGCGCCACAAGCGTCGTGCCGGAGGTCATCACCGTACGGCTGAGCGTTTCGTTCACCGACAGGTTCATCACGTCACGAAGCGGCATAGCCTTGAACTTCATCAGGTTCTCGCGAAGGCGGTCAAAGACGACGACAGTGTCGTTGATCGAATAACCAAGGATCGTCAGCAAGGCGGCGATGGTGGTCAGATCGAACTTGATCTGGAACAGGCTGAATATGCCAAGCGTGATCAGCACGTCATGGATCAGCGACACAAACGCCCCCATCGCGAACTGCCATTCGAAGCGCAGCCAGATATAGGCCGAAATCGCCGCGAGCGACGCCAGAACGGCCAGAACGGCGGTCTTGATAAGCTCGCCCGAGACTTTCGGGCCAACAGATTCGACCTGCGGAAACGTAATCGAGGAATCAACCGGCTTAAGCGCATTCTCGATCTGCGCGATCACCTCGGGGCTGGCGGCTTCCGAACCTTCTTGCGCCTGAATGCGGATCTGCGCGACATGCTTTTCCGCCCCGAAGGTCGGATCGAACACCTCGGTGATCGCCACATCGCCAAGGTTCAGCGGTGCCAGCGCCTGCCGATACGCACCGACATCTACCGGCTGGGCCGCTTCGGTGCGGATCGTGGTGCCGCCACGGAAGTCGATGCCGAAGTTCAGCCCCATCACCAGCAGGCAGATGACGGACCCGATTGCGAGCAGTGTCGAAAACCCGAAGGTTATGGTCTGCAAACGAAAGAAGTCGATTTTCGTATTGTCGGGGACGAGTTTCAGACGCCAGGCCATCTCACACCTCTATCTTCTTCGGGCGGGTGCGGTCAAACCAGACAACCATCAGCAGGCGCGTCACCCAAAGCGCCGTGAAGACCGAGGTTACGATCCCGATGGCCAGCGTCACCGCGAAGCCTTTGACCGGACCAGAGCCGAGGAAGAACAGGATCGCGGCAATAATCAGCGTCGTGACGTTCGCATCGACAATCGCCGACATCGCATGACGATAGCCAAGATCAATTGCCTTGGCCGGGCCCTTGGAACGGGTCAGCTCTTCACGAATACGTTCGAAAACCAGCACGTTGGCATCAACGGCCATGCCGATTGTCAGCACAATCCCGGCAATACCCGGCAGGGTCAGCGTGGCGCCGATCATCGACAGCACACCAAAGATCAGCCCGACATTCAGAAGCAGCGCGACCGAGGCAAAGACCCCGAACAGCCCGTAGCTGGCGACCATCAGCACGACAACCGCGATCAGACCGACAATCGAGGCGATCTTGCCCGCGTCGATGCTGTCCTGCCCAAGCTCGGGGCCGATCGTGCGTTCTTCCAGAAAGGTCAGTTCGGCGGGCAGTGCGCCCGCGCGCAGCAGGACCGCAAGCTGGGTCGATCCGGCCACATCCATCGAGCCCGATATCTGGCCTGAACCCGTGGTGATCGCGTCGCGGATAACCGGGGCCGAAATCACCTCGTTATCCAGGACGATGGCGAAGGGCTGTCCGATATTGGCCGCCGTATAGGCACCGAATTTACGCGCGCCCCCGGCGTTGAATGTGAAATCGACCGCCGGCTGGCTGTTCTGATCGAAGCTGGGCCGGGCATTGGTCAGTTCCTCGCCCGTCACGACAGGCGTATCCTCGACAATGTAGAAGACGCCCTGCTCGTCCATCGAGGGCAGCACGACATTGCCCATACCAGCGCGCGCATTGGCGTCGGTGGTCCGGCCCACGACAGGGTTAAATGTCAGCTTCGCGGTTGTCCCGATCAGCGCCTTCAGTTCAGAGGCAGAACCGATGCCCGGCACCTGAATCAGGATACGATCCGAACCCTGCCGCTGGATCGTCGGCTCTCTCGTGCCGACCTCGTCGACGCGGCGGCGAATGATCTCCAGCGATTGCTGGACAGTGCGGTCATCGGTGGCGGTCTTTTCAGCCTCGGAAAGCTGGATCGTCATGACCTTGCCGGACGCAGTGATGTCCAGATCGGACTGACCTGCACCGCTCAGCGAGACGACGGGCGTCGACAGGCCGCGCGCGATTTCGACGGCCTTCGCCATCTGGTCGGCATTCTCGATCTCGACCGACAGGCGGTCATCGGGGCCGGGCACGCGGCGCACGGCACCAATCACATCGCGCTGATCCGCAAGCGCGCGGCGCAGTTCCGGCCACAATGAATTCATCCGGGACTTGTACACATCCTCGATATGAACCTCGGCCAGAAGGTGCGCGCCGCCGCGCAGGTCGAGGCCAAGATTGACCAGCCCATTGGGCAGCCAGTTCGGCCAGCGGTCGATTGCCGCCTGTTGTTCGTCACTGACGAACCCGGCATTTTCCGAGGCCGCAACGGCGTCGTTATGCGCCTCGACCCGGCTGTAAAACAGGTTCGGTGCGGCCCAGATCAGGCCGATCACCACCACGCCCAGAATAAGGACGCGCTTCCAGAGCTGGATGTGCATCATGGCGAAAAAGCCTTAGGAATTGGCGGCGGCAGGCTTCGGCTGGGTCACGACCTGGGCGATTGTGCCACGCACCACGCGGACCTTGACGCCCTGCGCGATCTCGACGGTCACTTCCTCGTCCTTCACGTCCGTCACCTTGCCGATCAGCCCGCCCTGCGTCACGACCTGATCGCCGCGCTTCAGCGCAGAAACCATGTTGCGATGTTCCTTCATGCGCTTCTGCTGAGGGCGCAGGATCAGGAAATACATGATCACGAAAATCAGGATCAGCGGCACAAACTGGGTGATCGCGGCTGCGCCGCCAGCGCCTCCGGCGGCTTGAGCATAGGCGGGGGTGACGAACATCAGCGTTCCTTTCGCATGGTCGGGGGCGCGGATGGCCCGCGCGAGTTGCGGCGCAACCTAATATTGAGGCGTCAGGATAGCAAGGAAGCCCGCGCGTTTCGCGGCAAATCCCTGCGTGAAGATGGACTCCGCCCGGTGGCTGTGCGACGCCTTGCCAGAGAAGGAGCGACCGATGACCGCAAGGACCCGACCCGAAGCGAACCCCGACCCGATCCGCCGTGCCGAAACCGAGATTGCGCGCCTGATCGGCATCATGGCGGCGCTGCGTGACCCGAAAACCGGCTGTCCCTGGGATATCGAGCAGGATTTTGCGTCGATCTCTCCCTACACGATCGAGGAAGCGCATGAGGTCGCCGATACCATCGCGCGCGAGGCGTGGGACGAATTTCCATCTGAGCTGGGCGACCTTCTGCTGCAGGTCGTTTTCCATGCCCAGATGGCCGATGAAAAGGGAATGTTCGATTTCGCCGATGTGTCCGCGAAAATCTCGGACAAGCTGATCGACCGGCATCCGCATGTGTTCGGCGACGAATCGCGCGACAAGTCCGCAGCCCAGCAGGTCAAGGACTGGGAGGCGATCAAGGCAAAGGAACGCGCAGCCAAGGCCGAAAAGGGCGTGCTGGACGGCGTCGCACTTGGCCTTCCGGCGCTGACACGCGCGATCAAGCTGCAGAACCGCGCGGCGCGGGTCGGTTTCGACTGGCCCGGCGCCACCGAGGTCCTGGACAAGATCACTGAAGAAACGGCCGAGCTTGTCGAAGCACGTGACACCGCCGATCCGGCCCATCTGCGCGAGGAATTCGGGGATCTTCTGTTCGTGATGGCCAATCTTGCGCGGCATCTGGACATCGACCCCGAAGAAGCCTTGCGCGGCGCCAACGCGAAATTCACCCGCCGCTTCCAGTCGATCGAGGCCGCGCTGGCGCGCGAAGGCCGACGCCCGGAAGACTCTGACCTGGCCGAAATGGACCGTCTTTGGGACGATGCGAAGGCGGCAGAGAAAAATAATCGCGATCAGGGCGAAAATTTAACCGGATTGTAAGAATTCCTGCGCAATCTGGGGGCACGGATCGGTTTGGCAGGCCGATGAGTATCGAGACGACCCGCACCCTGCCCGGCCGCCAGTCCCTCAGGCAGCCGCAGCAGGGTGCAATCGCCTCCGCCCTCAGACCCGGCGGAAGGACATATAGGTCGGGGTCCGGCCCTCGCGCAGCGCCTTTTGTTCGTAACGGGTGGAAACCCAGTCCGGCCATGCGTCCGCGCGCAGGCTGACCAGTTCGAACCCGGCCTTCGGAACCTCGTCCAACGTCTGGCGAACATATGACGGGATGTCGGTCGCGACCCGGAACTCGGCACCGTGCGCCATGACGCGATGCAAGGGAATCAGATGTTCCGGCGTGACGAAGCGGCGGCGGTGATGACGGGTTTTCGGCCAGGGATCAGGATAATTCAGAAAGGCCTTTGCGATGACACCGTCTGGCAGCACATCCATCATGTCGCGCGCATCGCCCGGATGAACGCTGACATTTTCGACCCCCGCCGCCTTGATCTTGCCGACCAGCATCGCGACCCCGTTGATGAAGGGTTCGCAACCGATCATTCCGATATCGGGGTAAGCAGCCGCCATATGAACCATGTGTTCACCCCCGCCAAAGCCGATCTCCAGCCATAGCGGGCGATCGTCGCGAAAGATCGCGCCCGGATCGACGGGCGCGCGCCCCGGATTTTCCAGCGCAGTGATCCCGCGCGGACGCAGAGCGCCAAGATCCTCGGACAGATAGCCTTTCTGGCTACGCCGCAGGGTCTTGCCGTGGCGGCGGCCATAGAAATTGCGGTGCGGCGGGTTGGGGTCAAAGCTTTTGTCGGACATGACGCTCCCTTGCATCGGAGGAGGTGCTCTGGTCAAGACCGCAAGGGCGTGACAGGATCGGCCCACAGCCGGGCAGCGTATCCTCATGACAACCGAACAAGCGACCCTCTTCGCAATTTTTGCCGCCGTCCTGATCCTGATGATCTGGGGGCGCTGGCGCTATGATCTGGTGGCATTTGCGGGACTGATCGCGGGCGTGCTGGCCGGGATCGTGCCGGCCGAAGACGCCTTTTCCGGCTTCGCAAACCCCGCCACGATGACGGTCGCGCTGATCCTCGTGGTCACGGCCGGACTTCAGCGATCAGGCGTGGTCGCAATGCTGACGCGGCTGCTTTCGGGCGCAAAGCGCCCGGTTCCGGTGCATATTGCCATCATGGGCACGGTCGGGGCCGCGATTTCCGGCTTCATGAACAATGTGGCCGCGCTGGCCATCCTCATGCCCATCGACATCCAGACCGCACGCCGTGCGAAACGCAGCGCGGCGCTGACACTGATGCCTCTGGCCTTCGCGACCATCCTCGGCGGTATGACCACGATGATCGGCACGCCCCCTAACCTCATCGTGTCGCAGTTCCGACGAAACGAAACCGGCGAAGCCTTCCAGATGTTCGACTTCCTGCCCGTCGGCGGCACCGTCGCGATTGCAGGCGTATGCTTCATAGCGCTGATCGGCTGGCGGTTGCTGCCGCGGCGCGACGAAAATGACAGTGGTGCCGACAGCCGCGAAAAGCTCCGCGATTATGTCGCCCAACTGGTTCTGCCCGAAGCGAGCAGCGCGGTCGGCAAGTCGCTGGGAGAGATCGTCGAATCAACCGGCGAAGTCGTGATCCTTGCGGTCGAGCGCGAAGGAACCCGTTATTACCGCACGTCACGGATGATTGTGCTTCACGCCGGTGATCGGCTGATCATCGAAGCCTCGCCCGACGCGATCGAGGATTTTCGCACCGATCTTGGCCTCGCATATCCCGAAACCGAGACCGAGTCCGACGAAGACACGGCCGAGGATCGCAGCGCCCGGCTGGACGCTGGCGGGCGCGTTCTGGTCGAGGCGGTGGTGCCGCTGCGCTCGCGCCTGATCGGACGGCGCGCGGATCACCTGTTTCGCGGACACGAAGTCGATGGAATGCTGCTTGGCATTCTTCGCGAAGGGCAGACGCTGCGCGAAAAGCTGAATACGAAACGCGTCCGCCACGGCGATGTTCTGCTGCTGTTGCTGCCCGAAGAAAGCATGGCCGCCGCGCTCGACCCGCGCGAACTGATGCCGCTTGAAGGCGGGGCAACGCAGGTCACGAAAGAATCGCGTCTCTGGGCGGCGCTGGCGATTTTCACAGCCGCGATCACCCTGACGAGCCTTGGGCTGATCACCATGCCGATCGCACTTGGTGTCGTCATCGTCCTTTATGTGCTGGGCGGCATCCTGTCGCTTGAGGATATTTACGATCATATCGACTGGCCGATCATTGTGCTGCTGGGTGCGATGATCCCGCTTGGCCTGGCATTCGAAACAAGCGGCGGCTCGGCCCTGATCGCCAGCGGGCTGGAAAGCGTGACATCGGGCTTTCCGCCCTGGGTCGCGCTGGCGCTGCTGATGGTTGCCACGATGTGCATGTCGGACATCCTGAACAACAACGCGACGACGATTCTAGCGGCCCCCGTCTCGATTGATCTTGCCAATCAGATCGGGGTCAATTCCGACGCCTTCCTGATGGGTGTCGCCGTCTCGGCCGCCTGCGCCTTCCTGACGCCCATCGGGCATCAGAACAACACGCTGATCCTCGGCCCCGGCGGCTATCGTTTCAGCGATTACTGGCGCATGGGACTGCCGCTGGAAATCATCGTCATCCTCGTATCGGTGCCGATGCTTCTGATTACCTTCCCGCTTTAGCGGCCACGGATCTGGCGCAAGATGACAAGCGCTGCGACCGCAACGACATACATGACGATGCCATAGACCGCCGCCGCAACGCCCAGACTGCCGCCAAATCCGATAGCCAGCGGCACCGCGACATTCTGCATGCTGACCGAAAGTCCAAGGGTTAACCCATTGCTGCGATTCCGTGGGAAGAGCAGCAGGCCCGCCAGAACCGCCAGGCCGGCAAGCGTCAGGCAGCTTGCGATCAGCGCGAAATCGACCTGTCGCCAGCCGCCGATAAGGGTCGCGACCGCCAGAAGCCCGGTCAAGGCGGACCCGGCCAGTGCCGCGCGCCGTTCTATCTGCGCGGCCAGCGGGCGGTTTCGCCAGCCGATCCATATCCCCAGCAGCAGCGGGACCAGATAGGCGGCAATCGAGAGCGGCCAGAAATGCGCCGCGACCTCGCCAGCCGAGAGCGCCAGCATAACGGGAAGAAAAAGCACCGTCGAAAAGGCGGTCAGCACCCGTGACAGCCCGATATTGCCGCCACCCAGCCCGACCAATACGTGACTTGCCGCCGTGGCCGGTGCCAGCGCCAGAAGCGTCAGCCCGACGCCGATTTCAGCGGCAACGCCGGCGAATGCGCCGATCAGAAGCGCCGCGACCGGGAGGCAGAGCATCTGCATCGCCAACCCTGCAACGGCGGGGACAGGCTGGTCGCCCAAACGCCTGAAATCGCCGGCGCGAAGCAGCAATCCGGTGGCGAACATCACGCTCGCGAGTGTGATTGCGCTCAGCAATGCAAACATTCGGACCCCCTCTGCCCGACAGCCAAACCCGTCCCCGGCCCGGAGGTTCCGTTACGCTGCGGTCCTGCGCCGCTTTAAGGCGCGAGCCGGCTGATGATCGCGGTGACTTCGGGCTTCTTGCCGATTTCTTCCATCGTCACCTGACGGGTGATCTTGCGCACGACTTCTTCCAGCTTCTGATCGTCGCCGACCGTCTTGGGATCGGCGCGTTCAAGGAACTCTGCAAGCTCGCTTTCGATCTGCTGGGCGACCGGCGTGTTCGAGCGTCCCTTTTCAGGCAGACCCATCAGCTCGACCCAGGCATCCGGGAAGGGGTTGTCGCTTTCATCGACGATCACACTGACCAGGGCACTGCCGTTCAGCGCCATGCGGATGCGGTCGCGCACGACGCCATCCATCGCCCCGATCAGGACAGAGCCGTCCAGATAGATGCGACCGTGATCGGTCTCGTCGACGATGCGTGGCTTGTCGCCGGTGATATCGACCATGTTGCCATTCGTCGCGACGATCGAGGCGATGCCTTTCTTCTCGCCGATCAGGGCATGCTCACGCAGGTGCATATGTTCGCCGTGCATCGGGATCAGTATCTGCGGCTTCAGAAGGTCGTGCACGGCCTCCAGATCGGGGCGGTTCGCGTGGCCGGAGACATGGAACGTGCCGTCGTTATTGTCGAAGACATCGACCCCGATTTCCGAAAACTGGTTCATGATGCGGATCACACCCCGCTCATTGCCGGGGATCACGCTTGAACTGAACAGGAAGCTGTCGCCTTCCTTCATGCGGATCCCCAGATACGATCCACGCGCCAGTTGCGCGGTCGCTGCGCGACGTTCCCCCTGACTGCCCGTGACGATCAGCATGACCTCGTTGCGGGGCAGGTTTGCGGCCTCTTCGGGGCTGATCGTTGCGGGGAAATTCGTCAGAATACCGGTTTCCTGCGCAACCTGCGTCATGCGCCGCATGGAGCGGCCAAGAAGGCAGATCTTGCGGCCTGCGGCGGCGCCCGCCTCTGCCAGAGATTTCAGGCGGGCGATGTTCGAGGCGAAAGTCGTCGCAGCGATCATGTTCGGCTGGGCCATGACGAAATCCAGAAGCGGATTGGCAAGCAGTGCCTCGGACCGGCCGGGATGCAGGCTGAACACGTTCGTCGAATCGCAGGTCAGAACCTTCACCCCGCCGGATTCGCGCGCGATTTCGTGCCACATGATCGGATCGAAGGGCTCGCCCACGACCGGCGTGCCATCCAGCTTGAAATCGCCGCTATGGACGATCCGGCCCGCCGGCGTGTCGATGATCAGCGCAGAGCTTTCAGGGATCGAATGGCTGATCGGGACGAACTGCACCTTGAAGGGGCCTGCCTCGATCACTTCCGGGCGGGGTTCGTGAATCCGCACCGCATCGGGCGAAAGGCCGCGTTCTTCCATTTTCATGCGGGCAAGCGTGCCCGTGAACTTGCGGCAATGCACCGGCACGCCGATGCGGTCCCACAACAGGCCGAGCGCGCCGACATGATCCTCGTGCGCGTGGGTAATGAAGATCGCCTCGATCCGGTCCTTGTTGGCCTGAAGCCAGGCGACATCGGCCATGATGAGATCAATGCCGGGCGTGGTTTCCATATCCCCGAAGGTCACACCAAGATCGACTACGATCAGGCGTTCGCGGCCCGGCTCTCCATAGCCATAGACATAGGCGTTCATGCCAATTTCGCCCGCGCCGCCAAGCGGCAGATAAATCAGACGGTCAGACATTTTCCGCCTCCTTGTTGAAGTCATAGATCAGGCGCAGCCCGTGAACGGTCAGGTCATCCTCGATGCTGTCAAAAACATCGGTCCCCTGTTCGAACAACGGAGCAAGGCCTCCGGTTGCAATTACTTTCATGGGCCGGGCACGCTCGGCGCGGATTTTCCCGATAATTCCCTCGACCAGACCGATATAGCCCCAGAAGATCCCCGACTGGATGCAGGCGATCGTATTGGTGCCGACGACGCGTTCCGGGCGGGTCACATCGACATGGGGCAGCGAGGCCGCGCCCATATGCAGCGCTTCAAGGGACAGGTTCACCCCCGGCGCGATGACGCCCCCGATATAGGCCCCGTCGGTATCGGCCACGTCGAAGGTCGTCGCGGTGCCGAAATCGACGACGATCAGGTCGCCGCCGTGGCGGGCATGCGCGGCCCAGGTATTCACGATCCGGTCAGGTCCGACCGTCGCCCCCGCATCGACGCGCGGCTGAGCGGGCAGCAGGCAGTCGGGCTTGCCGACCACGAGCGGGCGGGTGTTGAAATAGCGGTTGCAGAGCACGCGCAGGTTGAACACCACGCGCGGCACCGTGGACGAGATGATGCAGCGGTCTATGTCCAGCTCGAAATGGGTGAGAGAGATCAGCGTCTCCAGCCATACGTAGTATTCATCTGCCGTGCGCGTATGGTCGGTCGCGATACGCCAATGCGACAGGAAACGCTCGCCATCCCAGATCGAGAAGACGGTATTGGTGTTGCCGGTATCAATACAGAGCAGCATCAGAAGAACACATCTGCCGCAGGCACCGCCTGCCGGCCCGCCGCGGTTGCCAGGATAAGCGCGCCGCTCGCGTCGATACCTTCGAAACGGCCGGTGATCTCGGCGGTGCCGGTGCGCGCGGTAATGATCTCTCCCAGCCGCGCCGCGCGGGCGAGGAAGGCCTTTCGGATCGGCTCGAACCCCTCGGAAAGAAGGCGCGATTCCCATTCGGCGAATGCGGGCGCAAGCTGGTCGAGGAAATCCTCGGGCGATACGGTGATGCCGGTTTCTTCGCGAATGCTGACGGGCGCAAAGGCTGCGGATTTATCGGCTGGCGGGGCTGCGAACAGGTTGACGCCGATGCCCACGGCAAGGGCGGTGACGCGCCCCGCCTGCCCACTGCTTTCCAGAAGTATGCCCGCAACCTTTCCGCCATTCAGCAGCACGTCATTGGGCCATTTCAGTGCCAGTCGCGCAGACGGCCCCGCAACCGCGGCAATCGCATCTGCCAGCGCAAGCGCGGCGACAAAGGAATAAAGCGCGGCCTGTCCCGGCTCTCCATCCGGGCGCAGGGCTAATGAGCCGGCGAAGTTTCCCTTCGGCATCTCCCAGTCGCGCCCGCGCCGGCCACGACCCTGAAACTGGTCATGCGTGATGATCCACGCCTTGCCCTCGATCTGAGGCGCAAGGCGCAGAGCGTCGCTGTTGGTCGAGGAGCTGCGCGGCAGCACATGCCGCGCGACGCCCTCGGGCCAGGTCGTCGCCGGATCACTCAACGGGACGGGTCGCCACTGCCGCAAGGCTCGCGGCGGGATTGGAATCAACGATCAGCAGTGTTTCGGCTGCGCGACCGGCAGCGCGGTCGATGCCGAACATGGTAATCGCCCCAAGCAGCACCGCCGCAGCCGACACCATCAGGAACCCATAGGACACCGCGCCCATCCGGCTTCCGACCGGTTCCACATCATTGCCGAAATACATGTAGTAGATGATGCGCAGATAGTAGAACGCACCGATCACCGAGGCGATGACCCCGGCCACGGCAAGCCAGCTCATCCCCGCATCCACGGCGGCGTTCAGAACGCCGAACTTCGCGAAGAAGCCCAGCATCGGCGGAACACCCGCGAGGCTGAAGAACAGGACCAGCACCGCCAGTGCCTTGACCGGCTCTGTCCGCGCGAACTGGTGCAGACCGTTCAGGTCCGCCACAGGCACCCCGTCACGTTCAAGCGACAGGATCCACGCGAACACGCCGATATTCATCACCGCATAGATCGCCATATAGATCAGCATCGCCTGAATGCCGAGCTCGGTTCCGGCAGCCAGCCCGACAAGCGCAAAGCCCATATGCGCGATCGAGGAATAAGCCATCAGGCGCTTGATATTGGTCTGCCCGATCCCCGCGATCGACCCGAGGAACATCGACAGCAGCGCCAGAACCGCGATGATCTGGCCCCAGTCCCCCGGCACACGGCCGAATGCGTCGGTCAGCACGCGCGCCAGAAGCGCCATTGCCGCAACCTTCGGCGCGGTCGCGAAGAAGGCCGTGACCGGCGTGGGAGAGCCTTCGTAAACGTCAGGCGTCCACATATGGAACGGCACCGCCGAAACCTTGAAGGCCAGACCGACGATCACGAACACCATGCCGAACAGCAGCCCGACGGGCAGCGCACCGCCCTGCACAACGTTTATGATGCCCGCGAAGTTCGTCGTTCCCGCGAAGCCATAGACAAGCGATGCCCCGTAAAGCAGCAGGCCAGAGCTGAGCGAACCGAGGACGAAATATTTCAGCCCCGCTTCCGACGACTTGGTCGAATCGCGGCGCATCGCGGCTACGACGTAAAGCGACAGCGATTGCAGTTCCAGACCGAGGTACAGCGTCAGCAGATCCCCGGCGGAAACCATGACCATCATGCCGATCACCGCAAGCGCGATCAGGATCGGGAACTCGAATCGCAGCATTCCGCGACGGTCCATATAATCCGCGCTCATCGCGAGAACGGCAGCGGCGGAAATCAGGATCAGGATCTTGCAGAAACGAGAGAAATAATCCGAGACGAACATGCCGTAAAAGGCCACGCCTTCGGGTGCGGCACCCAGTTCGACATAGAAGGCCAGCAGAAGGAACGCGGCAACAGTCACCCAAAGCAGGGTGCGCGCCAGCTTATCCTTGCCGAAATAGGCGCCCGCGAGCAGTGCCAGCAACGCGAAACCCGCCAGTAGGATCTCCGGCATGATGATCGTGAAATCGTTCGAAGTCATGACGGTCCTCTCAGTGCTCGGCGGCGGCCGCGTCGGCCCCGGTCGTGGCTTCGACCACGCGATAGGCGGCCGGGTCTTCGGGCATGGTTTCTGTTGCAGCGGCAACCTGCGTCACCAGCGCCTCGACGCTGGGTCCGGTAATGTCGGTCACGACGCGCGGATAGACGCCCAGCCACAGCGTCATGACGATCAGCGGCACGAAAATCCAGCGCTCGCGCGGGGTCATGTCAGTGATCGACTTCAGGCTTTCCTTCAGAAGCGCGCCAAGCGTCACGCGGCGATACAGCCACAGCGCATACCCGGCCGAGAAGATCACGCCGGTCGCCGCAACGAAGGCGACCCAGGTGTTTTCGCGGAAGGTGCCAAGCAGGGTCAGGAATTCGCCCACAAATCCTGACGTCCCCGGCAGGCCGACATTCGCCATGGTAAAGAACATGAACACCAGCGCGTATTTCGGCATCCGGTTCACGAGACCGCCATAGGCGTCGATCTCGCGGGTATGCATGCGGTCATAGATCACGCCGACCAGCAGGAACAGCGCACCAGAAATGAAGCCGTGCGACAGCATCTGGAAGATCGCACCGTCGATGCCGACCTGATTGGCCGCGAAGATGCCCATCGTGACATAGCCCATATGCGCCACGGACGAATAGGCGATCAGCTTCTTCATGTCGGACTGCGCCAGCGCGACAAGCGAGGTGTAGACGATGGCGATAGCCGACAGCCAGAAGACGACCGGCTGGAAGATGTCAGACGCCACCGGGAACATCGGCAGCGAGAAACGCAGGAAGCCGTAACCGCCCATCTTCAGCAGCACCGCCGCCAGCACGACCGACCCCGCCGTCGGGGCCTGAACGTGTGCATCCGGCAACCACGTGTGGACCGGCCACATCGGCATTTTCACCGCGAAGCTGGCGAAGAAGGCGAGGAACAGCAGCGTTTGCAGCCCGCCGAAGATCGTCCAGCCCAGAAAGTGCATCGGGGTCGAAGAAAAGTCGAAGGCCAGAAGCTGTTCGATATCCGTCGTCCCGGCAGCGCGATACATCGTCACCATCGCGACCAGCATCAGAACCGAGCCGAGGAAGGTATAAAGGAAGAACTTGAAGGCCGCGTAAATGCGGTTCTGACCGCCCCAGATGCCGATGATAAGGAACATCGGTATCAGCCCTGCTTCGAAGAACAGGTAGAACAGCACCAGATCAAGCGCGGTAAACACGCCGATCATCAGCCCTTCCAGCACGAGGAATGCGATCATGTATTCCTTGACGCGATTCTCGACTTCCCATGTGGACAGGATCGTCAGCGGCATCAGGAAGGTTGTCAGCATCACGAACAGGATCGAGATCCCGTCGACGCCCATCTTGTAGCGCAGGCCCATGATCCAGCTGCGATCCTCGACGAACTGGAAGCCGGTATTGCCGCGGTCGAATCCGATCAGAACGTAAAGCGAAATCAGGAATGTCGCCGTGGTCGCGATCAGCGCCAGCCATTTCGCGTTGCGGTTCGCCGCAGCGTCATCGCCACGCAGAAACACCGCGAGGATCAGCGCCGCGACCAGCGGCAGGAAGGTGATGATCGAGAGGATATTTGTCATCTTACATGCTCCCCCGTGCCATCACCCAGATCAGCAGCGCGACGATGCCAACCACCATCGCAAAGGCATAGTGGAACAGATAGCCCGACTGCATCCGGCCGGCGAAGCGCGTCAGCCGCGGGATCAGCCCCATGGCGACGCCATTGATCGCGCCGTCGATGACGCGCCCATCGCCCCCCGACCACAGCGAGCGGCCAAGCCACAGTGCGGGGCGCACGAAGACGCGGTCGTAGATTTCGTCGAAATACCATTTGTTCAGCAGGAAGTTGTAAAGCGGACGTTGCGTCGACGCGAGCTTCGCCGGCGCCTCGGGATAGCGGATATACATCATCCACGCCGTGAAGAAGCCGATCAGCATTGCGATGAAGGGCGAGACTTTCACCCATTTCGGCGCTTCATGGGCCTCGTGGATGACATGATTGTCGGGATGCATATAGATCGCACCGCCGACCGGGGCCGGGACATCGGTGCGCACATGACCGCCTTCGGCATGCTCGCCTTCGGCTGCGGCAGGTGCAGCAGCGTGTTCACCTTCGGCGGCGGGCGCCTCGGCTGTCGCGGTATCTGCAACGGCCGGTTCGGCGGCAGCGTGTTCGGCCGGCGCGGCATGACCTTCACCGCCGGGCGCTGCATCGGTGCCGTGTTCGGCCGGCGCAGCCCCGGAAGTTTCAGCAACGGCGGCATGTTCCTCGCCTCCGCCGAGATGGAAGAAGCTGTTCAGCTTGTCGCCGAAGAAGTCGCTGTACCAGACCATGCCCGAGAAGATCGCGCCAATCGCCAGCACACCAAGCGGCACCGTCATTACGGCAGGGGATTCATGGGCGTGGTCATGCGCATGATGATCGCCGCGCGGCTTGCCCCAGAAGGTCATGAACATCAGCCGCCAGCTGTAGAAACTGGTAAAGCCCGCCGCGATCACCAATGCCCAGAAGGCAAACTGATTGCCGACCCAGGCGCTTTCGATAATCGCGTCCTTGGACAGGAAGCCCGCAAACCCGATCGTGGTCAGCGGAATACCGACCCCGGTAATCGCCAGCGTCCCGATCAGCATCGCCCAGAAGGTCAGCGGGATTTTCTTGCGCAAGCCTCCGTAATTGCGAAGGTCCTGCTCGTGATGCATGGCATGGATGACGGAACCCGCGCCAAGAAACAGCATCGCCTTGAAGAAGGCATGCGTCAGCAGATGGAACATCGCCGCCGAATAGACGCCGACGCCAGCCGCCACGAACATGTAGCCAAGCTGCGAGCAGGTCGAATAGGCGATGACGCGCTTGATATCGTTCTGCACCAGCCCAACGGTCGCGGCAAAGAATGCCGTGCAGGCGCCGATAATGGTGATGAACAGCCGCGCATCGGTCGCGAATTCATATAGCGGCGACATCCGGCAGACGAGGAAAACCCCCGCCGTCACCATGGTCGCGGCGTGGATCAGCGCCGACACGGGCGTCGGGCCTTCCATCGCGTCCGGCAGCCAGGTGTGCAGGAAAAGCTGCGCCGATTTCCCCATCGCGCCGACAAACAGCAGGACGCCCAGCAGGTTCGCGGCGTTCCAGTCGGTCCACAGGAAATGCACATTGGTTTCGGCAATGGCCGGGACCTGCGCGAAGATCTCGTCGAACACGACGGTGCCGGTCAGCCACCACAGCCCGAATATCCCCAGCAGAAAGCCGAAATCGCCGACCCGGTTGACGATGAATGCCTTCATGGCGGCCGCATTTGCCGACGGCTTTTTATAGTAGAACCCGATCAGCAGGTAAGACGCGACGCCCACGCCTTCCCAGCCGAAGAACATCTGCAGCAGGTTGTCCGCCGTCACCAGCATCAGCATGGCGAAGGTGAAGAAGGACAGATAGGCGAAGAAACGCGCCTTGTAATGCTCGGAATGGTCCCAGTTATCGTCATGGGCCATGTAGCCGATGGAATACAGGTGAACCAGCGCCGACACTGTCGTCACCACGATCAGCATGATGGCGGTCAGCCGGTCCAGCCGGATTGCCCATTGCGAGATGAAATCGCCCGCAACGATCCAGTCCATGACCGGAATGTGCCGCGTCACGCCGTCAAAGCCCAGGAAAACGATCCAGCTGAGCAGGCAGCACAGAAACAGGATGCCGGTCGTCAGATACTGGGCGGCGGTCTCGCCGATGGTGCGCCAGCCGAAGCCCGCAATCAACGCACCGACAAGGGGCGCAAACAGGATGATCTGTTCCATGCTCGTCTTACCCCTTCATCACGTTGACATCTTCCACGGCAATCGAGCCGCGGTTGCGGAAGAACACCACCAGGATCGCAAGCCCGATGGCAGCCTCGGCGGCGGCGACGGTCAGCACGAACATGGTAAAGACCTGGCCTGCCAGATCTCCCAGATGCGCCGAGAAAGCGATGAAGTTCATGTTCACCGCCAGCAGCATCAGCTCGATCGACATCAGGATGACGATGACGTTCTTTCGGTTCACGAAGATGCCAAAGATGCCGGTGACGAACAGAATCGCCCCCACCACCAGAAAATGCGTCAATCCGATCATCGTCTTGTCCCTCGGTTCGTGTTCTGGGGCGTGTGGCCCCGGTCGTTCTTGTGGCGCTTATCGCGCGCCATATCTGTTACATGGGCCGGTATGCGCGCCTGCCAGCAGCGGCAGGTCCGGCGCGGTCCAGCCAGTGCGGGGCGCGTATGCCGTCGTGCCGGCTTCGTCGGGATCACGGGGATGAAACCTGATTTGCGCCAAGCCCGGCGCATGGGGAAACAACAGCCCTTCAGCCGCCGTCGTCACTCCAGTCGCTCGCTTGTCCCGTCTGAAGGCCATTGCCCCCACTTTCGCTTGCTTGCCGAGTCGGGGGCGAACCGGCCGCCCCGTCTTTTCGCGCTTACTGCCAGAGAAGATCGGCAGAGTGAAGCGCACACCCACACCGGGCACCCGGATTTCGCCCCGCATTGACACTTCCCTGCACCATGTCGGAACCGCACCCCCGCCGCCCGCCGCAAGGCTTGGGCGGCGCGCGGTGCGTGCAGGCCCCGTCGCGGCCAGTATCGTGGCCGCAGCGGATGTCACAGCCCCTGCCCCGGCTTTACGTCGCGCAGCTCCAGCTGCTTGTTCGGATCAGTCAGCATCTGCTTCATGACATTCTGGCGCTTGATGTCGCGACGGTGGCGCATGGTCAGCACGATTGCCCCGATCATCGCGACCAGCAGGACCAGACCGGCAAGCTGGAATGCAAGGAAATAGCGATCGTAAAGGATCATCCCGATCGAATGCGTGTTCAGCGTATTCCCGACGATCGGCGCGACGCGCAGATCGGCTGCGCCTTCGGCGCTTTGCCAGCCGGAATAGCTCATCCCCAGAACGGTCAGCATGACCAGGGCCACGACCAGCCCAAGCGGCAGGAACCTGGCGAGTTCGCTTCTGAGTTCAGCGAAGTCGATGTCGAGCATCATCACGACGAACAGGAACAGCACCGCGACCGCGCCGACATAGACGATAATCAGCAGCATCGCCACGAATTCCGCACCCTGCATCACGAACAGGCCGGCAGCGCAGAGGAAAGTCAGGATCAGCCACAGAACCGAATGGACCGGGTTTTTCGAAAGCACGACCATGAAGCCGGCGATGCAGGCTACGAGTGCGAAAAGATAGAATGCAAAGACGCTCATGCCTCGTCCTCCTCGTCATAGACACTGGCAGCGATATCCAGCGCCTTCTGCATGGCGGGCAGGCCCGCGAACATGCTCATCTGATAGATGGTTTCAGCGATCTCGCGCTTGGTCGCCCCGGCTTCCAGCGCGTGACGGATGGTCAGTCGCAACTGCGGTTCCGCAAGCGCACCCTGCACGGTGATCGCACCGATGGTCAGCAGCAGCCGCGTCTTCGCGTCAAGGCCTTCGCGATTGAAGGTGCGCCCGAACCACATTTCCAGCACATCCGCCGGCATGGTCGGAACCAGCTTCTCGAACGCGCGGGTATCGACATGTTCGAGCGCCGGATTGAAGGCGCGCGCCATCTCCTGCCCTGAGGCGAGCATCTGCTGAAACAGACGGGAGAAGGCATCGGTCATCGGTAGGGTGCGTCCAGATAAAGATTGCGGGCGATTTCGGGTTCCCAGCGGGCGCCGTTCTCCAGCAACCGCTCCTTGTCGAAGAACAGCTCTTCGCGGGTTTCCGTGGCGAATTCGAAATTCGGGCCTTCGACAATGGCATCGACCGGGCAGGCTTCCTGGCAGAAGCCGCAATAGATGCACTTGGTCATGTCGATGTCGTAACGCGTCGTGCGGCGGCTGCCGTCGTCGCGGGGTTCCGCGTCAATCGTGATCGCCTGGGCAGGGCAGATCGCCTCACACAGTTTGCAGGCGATGCAACGTTCCTCGCCCGACGGATAGCGGCGCAGCGCATGTTCGCCCCGGAAACGCGGCGAAAGCGGGCCCTTTTCATGCGGGTAGTTGATCGTCTCCTTGGGCGCAAAAAAGTATTTCACACCCAGACCGAAACCTTTGATGAAATCCCACAGGAAGAAATACTTCGTCGCGCGGGCAAGATCGAATGCCATGATCAGCGCTCCTTCAGGCGTTCGGCGACGAAGCGGTCGAATGCGGCAACAAGCGCACGGACATGCGCGGAATCACGGTCCAGCCCGGCATGATCGGCCAGGAAATGCGCGAATTCGGCCTTGTCGGTTTCGCTCGCATTTGCAAGCGCGGCTGCGATGGTTTGCTCCGACATGATATCAGCCTCCGGTGACGACGGTGCCGATGGGCACCAGGTGATCCCAGCGGGCCCAGAAGCCGCCGAGAATTTCATAACGTGCCAGGATCGAGACGAGCACGACCCAGCCAAGCGACAGTGGCAAAAAGACCTTCCAGCCGATCCGCATAAGCTGGTCATAGCGATAGCGCGGCACGATCGCCTTCACCATCGAGAACATCCAGAACCAGAACCACATCTTCAGCACCATCCACAGCACGCCATCGGGCAGACCGGGAATGGGTGACAGCCAGCCGCCGAAGAACAGCAGCGAGATCAGCGCGCACATCAGATACATGGCGATATATTCGCCCGCCATGAACAGCAGATACGGGGTCGATCCGTATTCGACCATGTGACCTGCAACCAGTTCCGATTCCGCTTCGGCAAGATCGAAGGGCGGGCGGTTGGTTTCAGCCAATGCGCTGATGAAGAACAGCGCCAGCATCGGCAGGTGCGGCAGCCAGTACCACGACAACAGCCCCGCCCCGCTTTGCGCATTCACGATAGCCGTCAGGTTCATCGACCCGGTCGAGATGATAATCCCGATGATGATAAGCCCCATCGAGACCTCGTAAGAGATCATCTGCGACGCGGAACGCAGCGACGCGAGAAACGGGTATTTGGAATTCGAGGCCCAGCCACCCATGATCGTGCCGTAAACCTCCAGGCTGGACATCGCGAAGATGAACAGGATGGCGACGTTTACATCGGCCATGACCCAGCCGGGCGCGAAGGGGATCGCCACGAACGCGATCAGCGCCAGCGTCATCGACAGGAACGGCGCAAGGAAGAACACGAACTTGTCGGACCCGGCAGGCACGACGATCTCTTTCAGCACGTATTTCAGTGCGTCGGCGAAGGTCTGCAGGATGCCCCACGGTCCGACCACGTTCGGGCCGCGCCGCATCTGCACGGCGGCCCAGATCTTGCGGTCGCCATAGACCATGAAGATCAGCGAGATCATGACGAACGCGATGACCGCCAGCCCCTGCGCGAGCAGGATGATCGCGTGACCCAAACCGGATGCCCAGAATTCAGCCATTCTTATCTGTCCCTTCCACCGGCCCGGCCGCTGTCACGCGGGCGGGAATACCGTGCGCCCTGCAATCGCGCAGGGTCTGTTCTCTTTCCATGACCCGAAGGCCGATTGGCGATTTCTTCGACATGGTGAAGATGGATTCAACCGTCTTGGTGCCTTTTGCCTCGGTCCCGATGGTCCGTATATGCCGCGCATAGGGCGTATCGGTCGTCCTGGCCCAGGCGGCTAGCGTGCAGGTGGCATAGGCAAAGGCAGCGCTTTCGTCCACCCCTTCCCGCAACTGGACATGCACCGCCACCAGATCCTGCGGCGTCTTCTGACCGGCGATGCTCAGAAGCGTGACCGTTGCGCCAAGAAAGGCCTCGGGCGGGGTCGCGGCGATCTTCGCAGGCAGCGCCGAACGACGGCGCTTGGCGAATTCCTCCATCGCGATTTCCTGCGCGGTCGGAGGTTTGGGAAGATCATCCACGATGATGCTTTCATCTTCGACAAGAACGTCCGAGAGGTTGAACATCGCGTCCCCGCCACGCCCGAGCGCCTGCTGACCACGCGCCGAATCGAGCTTCGTCGTCGTCACGGTGCCGTCGTTTTCAAGGATCATCAATTCGCCATTCTTGGTCGAGATCCCTGCCAGAACCGAAGTATCGGCCGTCGGCCCCTCCAGCTGAAGCGGCAACGTCGCGGGCTTGGCGCGCGGAGGCTCTGCCAGGCCGCGATCCTGCGCAGCGCAGCCCGACAGGACGGCCATTGCCGTCATTGCCGCCCCGCTGATGATGTGGCCTTGCCGCATCATGTCCCCTTACTCTGCCGCCAGTTCACCAAGCTCGGCACGTGCCGCCGCCATTGCCGACAATTCGCCCATCAGCGCAGATGCACGTGCAATCGGGTTCGTCAGATAGAAATTCCTGATCGCATAGGAGAAATCGCCGCCCGACATCGCGGCTGACGGCAGCGCCTGCCACGTATTTTCGGGCACCGAATCCAGGTCCGCGAGATGCGGGACAGCCTCGATCAACGCGCGGCGCAGACCGGCAAGACTGTCCCAGGGAAGTGCCTGCCCACATTCCGCCGAAAGCGCGCGCAGGATCGCCCAGTTTTCCTTGGCGACACCCGGCGCGAAGTTTGCGCGCATGGCCAGTTGCGGCCGGCCTTCGGTATTGACGAAAAGCCCCGACTCCTCGGTATAGCAGGCGGCGGGCAGGATGATGTCGGCGCGATGCGCGCCCCGATCGCCATGGCTTCCCTGATAGATCACAAGGGCACCTTCCGCGATCTCGACCTCGTCCGCGCCGAGGTTGAAAATCACGTCCGCACCATCCAGCGCCGCCTCGATCCCGCCTTCGGTCACTGCGCCCACATCCATCGCGCCGACACGGCCCGCTGCGGTTTGCAGCACCAGCAGCTTCGAATTGCTGTTCTCGGCCAGCGTCATGGCATGGGCCAGAACTGCCTCACCATCCGCGCCCTGAATTGCGCCCTGCCCGACAATCACTAGCGACGGCGTGTCCTTCGTTTCCTGGCTGATCTCTAGCGAGGAAAGCTTTTCCAGCGCCGCGCGGTCATTGCCGACATGCGCATAGTCATAGGTCAGATCGACCGGTTCGCCGACAAGTCCGACCTTCGCACCGCGCGTCCAAGCAGCACGGATGCGCGAATTCAGCACCGGCGCTTCCGTCCGGGGGTTGGTCCCTATTAGCTGGATCATCTTCGCGCCGTCGATATCGGCGATGCTGGCCGTCCCGACATAGCCCGCGCGATTGCCGGCAGGCAGCTTCGCACCATCGACACGGCATTCAACGGTGCCGCCCAGCCCCTCGACCAGCTGCTTGAGACTGAATGCCGCCTCGGTCGGGGCCAGATCGCCGACCAGACCGGCCAACTTCTTCGCATCTTTCATCGCGGCTGCGGCGGCGGCAAGCGCCTCGCCCCATGCGGCGGGCCGCAGCCTGCCATTCTCGCGGATATAAGGCTTGTCGAGCCGCTGACGGCGCAAACCGTCCCAGATGAAGCGGGTCTTGTCGTTGATCCATTCCTCGTTCACGCCGTCATTGTTGCGCGGCAGGATACGCATCACTTCGCGGCCCTTGGTATCGACGCGGATATTGCTGCCAAGCGCATCCATCACGTCGATGCTTTCGGTCTTGGTAAGCTCCCACGGACGGGCGGTAAAGGAATAAGGCTTCGACACGAGCGCGCCGACCGGGCACAGGTCAATGATATTGCCCTGCATGTTCGAATCGAGCGTCATGTTCAGATACGAGGTGATTTCGCTGTCCTCGCCGCGCCCGGTCTGGCCCATCTGCGTGATGCCCGCGACCTCGGTCGTGAAACGGACGCAGCGCGTGCAGGAAATGCAGCGCGTCATATGCGTTTCGACAAGCGGGCCAAGGTTCAGATCTTCGGACGCGCGCTTGGGTTCGCGATAGCGCGAGAAGTCGATGCCGTAGGCCATCGCCTGATCCTGCAGGTCGCATTCTCCGCCCTGATCGCAGATCGGACAGTCAAGCGGATGGTTGATAAGCAGGAACTCCATCACGCCCTCGCGGGCTTTCTTGACCATCGGCGAATTGGTCAGAATCTCGGAAGGGGCACCTTCAGGGCCGGGCCGCAGGTCCTTGACCTGCATCGCGCAGGACGCGGTGGGCTTCGGCGGCCCACCGACGACTTCGACCAGGCACATGCGGCAATTGCCCGCGATGGACAACCGCTCGTGATAGCAGAAACGCGGTATCTCGATCCCGGCCTGTTCGCAGGCCTGAATCAGGGTCAGGTTCGGATCGACCTCGATTTCCTTGCCGTCGATCTTGATTTTGCGCAGATCTGCCATCTTTACGTCCTTACTTGGCCACCAGCAGAGAACCGGCGACCGACTTGCTTGCGATTTCGTTCTGACCGATGCGGCAGAAGGACTGGGCGTCCCCCTTACGCGCGCCATTTCGGTTCAGATACTGTTCGGCGGCGGCATAGATCCGCGCCTTGTCCTGCTTGCTGTCAAGAAATGCGTCGATCTGGGCCGAGGAATAGCCCTTGTCCCGCGCATATTTTTTCAACGCGCGCGCCTGACTCCAGGCGTAAACGATACGCGCGTCGATGGACGGGCATTCGCGGCGCACGCGGTCAGCGACCCGCGCGGCGATCAGCCGGTCGTTCACATAATTCTCCTGCGCCAGCGGCTCCAGCGCGGCCGCGGGCGCTGCCAGCGACGCTGCGGTCAGGGCGAGTGCGATCAGTTTCTTCATGGCGTCTGCCTCCATTCATTTATGGAGTGAGCCTTACCATAGCAGATCGCCAGCGGCCCGACACGGAGGGGTGAGCGGTTCGTGAGGGTAGTACCCCCGCGCCGCGCGCGCCGTCCCGCATATGCCGCATCTTTCGCCATTCCCGCCACTTACTCTGCCGCCATGGCGCCCATGCGCCCGGTTTTCTTCGCTTTCAGACGGTCTTCGATCTCGCCCCGGAAATTGCGGATCAGACCCTGAATTGGCCATGCCGCCGCGTCGCCAAGCGCGCAGATGGTGTGGCCTTCGACCTGCTTGGTGACGTCCAGCAGCATGTCGATTTCCTCGACCTCGGCATCGCCTTTGACCAGACGTTCCATGATCCGCATCATCCAGCCGGTGCCTTCGCGGCAGGGCGTGCATTGGCCGCAGCTTTCGTGCTTGAAGAACTTGGACAGCCGCCAGATCGCCTTGATGACATCGGTGTCCTGATCCATCACGATCAGGCAGCCGGTGCCGAAGCTGGACCGCAGTTCCTTCATGCCGTCATAGTCGAGGATCGCGTTCTCGCACTGCTCGGCATTCAGGATCGGGCAGGACGCGCCGCCGGGGATCACGGCTTTCAGGTTTTTCCAGCCGCCGCGCATGCCGCCACCATGCTTTTCGATCAGCTCTTTCATGCTGATGGACATGGCTTCCTCGACCACGCAGGGGGTGTTCACATGGCCAGTCAGGCCGAACAGCTTGGTGCCTGCATTGTTCGGACGCCCGAAACCCGCAAACCATTCGGGCCCGCGACGCAGGATGGTCGGGACGACAGCGATGGATTCGACGTTGTTCACGGTCGTCGGGCAGCCGTAAAGTCCCGCGCCGGCCGGGAAAGGCGGCTTCATGCGCGGCATGCCCTTCTTGCCCTCGAGACTTTCGAGCAGCGCGGTTTCCTCGCCGCAGATATAGGCGCCGGCGCCGTGGTTCAGATACAGGTCGAAGTCCCAGCCCGATTTGGCAGCGTTCTTGCCCAGAAGCCCGGCCTCGTAGCACTCGTTTATGGCGTTCTGCAAAGCCTCACGTTCGCGGATATATTCGCCACGGATGTAGATATAGCAGGCATGCGCGTTCATCGCGAAGCTGGCAATCAGGCAGCCTTCGATCAGCGTATGCGGATCGTGCCGCATGATCTCGCGGTCCTTGCAGGTCGCGGGCTCGGATTCGTCGGCATTCACCACCAGATAGGCCGGACGCCCATCCGATTCCTTGGGCATGAAGGACCATTTCAGGCCGGTCGGGAAGCCCGCCCCACCACGCCCGCGCAGGCCCGACGCCTTGACCTCGTCGATGATCTTGTCGCGGCCCCGGCCGATGATCTCGGCGGTGTTGTCCCAACATCCGCGCGACTGCGCGCCCGCCAGAGAGCGATCGCCCATTCCGTAGAGGTTCTGGAAAATCCGGTCCTGATCCTTCAGCAACATTGCCTTGTCTTCCTTAATTGTCCGACGGCGTCCTGCGCCGCCAGATACGCCAGGTCACAAGCAGCGACCAGACAAAACCACCCATCGCGGCCAAATCCGCGAGGAACGCATATTTCGCAGGCCAGGCATAGCGCTGCCCGGCCCAGTTCGCAGCCAGCCACAGAAGCGCCGTCGCGGCCATGACGACCGCCGCCAGCCGAAGCTGGAAGGCATCCTGGGCGGCGCGGTCGGCCATCAGTAGACCTCGCCCTTCTCGACCCGTGCCGAGAATTCAGTCTCGCCGCCCGATGCCAGAACCTTCGCCTGCGCGACCCAGTCATCGGACCGGATGCGCCCGCCCATCCGGCCGATCAGTTCGGCGAAATGGTCAATATCGGCGTCGCTCCATCCGGCGATCTGCGCGAAGCTGACAATGTCGTTTTCGTGCAGCAGCTTTTCCAGCTGAGGGCCGATGCCCTTGATCTCTTTCAGGTCGTCAGCCGCTTCCGGCTTGGCGTCGCCCTTCACAGGCTTCTGTTTGTCCGGCTTCGCCGCCTTCTTCGGGCCCGGCTTCGGATCAGCATCAGCCTCGCTGGCTTTCGCCTTTGCCGTAGGTTTCGGCTTGCTTGCCGTTGCTTTATCTGCCGCGTCGTCGCGGCCCTCCGCCGCCGAGGCCGGGGTCGGGATCGCGGCGCGACCGCCGGGCGACACAGTATCCGACCCTGCATGTGTCGGCGCGCCGTCGTCCGCAGGTTCGACAATGAGGTCATCACCCGCGTCTTTGTCGCTCGACGGGCCTGCGCCGATCCCGTCAGCGGAATCTGGCGTTTCGGTTTCCGCGACAGCACTGCTTTCGGCTTTGCCGCGTTCCGCAAGCGCCGCAAGCGCTGCTTTTGTATCCGCGACATGCGCCGCGTCATCATGCGGCCCACCATCATCGGCGCCAGCCTGCGTCAACTCCGCTTTGCCATCCTTCGAGGTCCGGTCGCCCGACGCCTCGGCAGCCTTCTCATCATCTGCATCGTGACCGGCATTCTCGCGCCGCTCGCGCAGCGCCTCGCGGCCTTTTTCGACAGCGGCAACTGTGCTGGCGGCGAAGGCAGCGCTGGCATTGACGACCGCCGCTTCCGCACGGTCGAGCACGCCGCCATCATGTTCCGGCGTCGTATGCGCAGCAGCCTCGGCGCCAAGCACATCGGCGCTTTCGCTCAGGCCGCCGCGGCCCTGACACAGCGCCCAGACCAGAAGGCTGCCCAACAGGAAGAACGTCAACAGACCAAGGATCAGGCCACCGAAGAACATGCCGCCGAACATGTTGAACAGCCAGACCAAAAGCCCGGCCACGGCAGCGGCGAGCCAGCAGTTCCGAGTACACTCGTTCTTCAGCATCTTTCTTCCCCGTCGTTGCAGTTAATCCTAGCTGGAGGCTCCCTTGTCGTCGTTGCGAAGCTCGCGGGCCTGCTTCACCCATTCATCGCGGGTGACACGGCCCTTGAAGCCTTCCAGGTTTGCGTCGATCCAGGCGATCTCGTCGGAATCCCAGCCAGCGATCTGGTCGAAATGATAGATGCCCAGTGAATGCAGCAGCTCTTCCAGCTTTGGCCCGACACCGGAAATCCGCTTCAGATCGTCGGCCCCGCCCTCGCGCGGCGCGCTGAAGCCTTCGGGTTTGCGGCCGGTCGGCTCTACCTCGCCCTCGGCTTCGGTCGGCGTGTCGGCTTCTTCGCGGGATTCGCTCGTCAGCTCAGGCTGCGCGGCACCGTCCCCGGTCTTCGCGGCATCCGCCGACGCGCCAGACTTGCCCAGCCAGGGCGTCAGGATCGGGACTTCGGTCCCGTCAATTCGCTTGAGAGTGTCGCCAAGCTCCAGTGCCAACGCAACCGAGGCGTTATCGGCCTCGGACGGCGGCAGAAGGTTCGTCAGGGCGTTCTGGCCCTCTTTCGCTTCCGAGGAGAAGCGCCCGTCCTGCGGACCGGGACGCGGGACATTGCCCGCCGCCATATCATCGATCAGCTTCGCTAGCTTTTCCGCCGTCAGGTCTTCGTAATAATCCTTGCCGATCTGCGCCATTGGCGCATTCGCGCAAGCGCCCAGACATTCGACCTCTTCCCATGAAAACTTGCCGTCATCCGACAGGGTGTGCGGCGTCGGCGAGATCTTTTCACGGCAGATCGCAATAAGCTCTTCGGCGCCGCAGATCATGCAGGTCGTCGTGCCGCAAATCTGGATATTGGCAATGCGTCCAACGGGATGAAGCTGGAACATGAAGTAGAAGGTCGCAACCTCCAGCACCCGGATATAGGCCATGCCCAACAGGTTGGCGACATATTCGATGGCCGGGCGTGACAGCCAGCCTTCCTGTTCCTGCGCGCGCCACAGCACCGGAATGACCGCAGATTGCTGGCGGCCTTCGGGGTATTTCGTCATCTGCGCCTGCGCCCATTCAAGGTTCGCTGGCGTGAACTCGAACGAGTCCGGCTGGATGGGGGAAAGGCGGCGCAGCATTAGCGGCAGTTCTCCGTCTTGAGAGTCAGAACGTTGCCTTTCAGCATCGCCCGCTCCTCGATTATCAATTCGCCGATGAAACGGTCGGTTTCGTCGGGTGTAAATTCAAGCATCTGTGGCAGGGTTTCGGCCTGTTCATCCGTGACCGAACAGCCAAGGCTTTCGATCGTCGCAATAAACTGGGCCTTGCGATCGCCTTCCGCCTGCTGCGCAGTGGCCGCCGGGCCGCATGCGGCAAGCGCAAGCAGCACCAAAGCCGGAGGGCGGTGGACGCTCACCTGTCGACCTCGCCGAACACGATGTCCAGCGTGGCGATGAAGGCGGGGATGTCTGACAGCATGTGACCCTTGGCCATCCAGTCGATCGACTGAAGATGCGCAAAGCCGGGCGCGCGCAGCTTGGCACGGTAAGGTTTGTTCGTCCCGTCGCTGACCAGATAGACGCCGAATTCACCTTTCGGTGCCTCGACCGCGGCATAGACCTCGCCGGCGGGCAGCTTGAAGCCCTCGGTATACAGCTTGAAGTGGTGGATCAGGCTTTCCATGTCGGTCTTCATCGCCAGACGCTTGGGCGGCGCGATCTTGCCGCGTGCCAGCACGTCGCCGGGCGTGTTCCGAAGCTTTTCAATGGCCTGCTTCATGATCTTGCAGGATTCCCGCATCTCGGCCATGCGGACCAGATAGCGGTCGTAGCAGTCACCATTCTTGCCGACGGGAATCTGGAAATCATATTCTTCATAGCCGTCATAAGGCTGCGACTTGCGCAGATCCCATGCCATGCCCGACCCGCGCACCATGACGCCGGTATAACCCCAGTCGAGCGCGTCTTCCGGGCTGACGATGCCGATGTCGACAAGGCGCTGCTTCACGATGCGGTTTTCGGTCAGAAGCGTGTTGAGGTCATCGACAAGCGCCGGGAAGGTTTCGCACCAGGCTTCGATATCGTCGATCAGGTCAGGCGGCAGGTCTTCGTGCACGCCGCCCGGCCGGTAATAGGCCATGTGCAGACGCGCGCCAGATGCGCGTTCGCAGAACACCATCAGTTCTTCCCGCGCCTTGAAGCCCCAAAGCGGCGGGGTCAGCGCGCCGATATCCAGCGCCCCGGTGGTGATGCCCAGAAGGTGGTTCAGGATGCGGCCGATTTCGTCGAACAGCACGCGGATGATCTTGGCGCGCGGCGGCGGCTCCACCCCGGCCAGCTTTTCAATCGCCAGACACCAGGCATGTTCCTGATTCTGCGGCGAGGAATAATCCAGCCGGTCGAAATAGGGCAGGTTCTGAAGGTAGGTGCGGCTTTCCATCAACTTCTCGGTGCCACGATGCAACAACCCGATATGCGGGTCGGCACGCTCTACCACTTCCCCGTCAAGTTCCAGAACGAGGCGAAGAACACCATGCGCAGCCGGGTGTTGCGGGCCAAAGTTGATGTTGAAATTGCGGATGTCCTGTTCGCCCGTATGGGCGTCAACAGAACCGTCGTCATACGTATTGACGCGAATATCGCCGTCCATGACTTACCCCCTTGCAGCCGCGCGCCGGGGCGCGTGGCACGGAATTGCAGAACTGCGCAGATGATAGCAGATGCGCGTCATTTGCCCGCCTCCTTCGCCTTCTCGTCGCCGGGCAGCACGTATTTCGCGCCCTCCCACGGGGACAGGAAGTCGAACTGACGATATTCCTGCGTCAGCCTCACCGGCTCGTACACGACACGCTTGAGGGCGTCGTCATAGCGGACCTCGACATAGCCGGTTGTCGGAAAATCCTTGCGCAGCGGGAAGCCGCGAAAGCCGTAATCGGTCAGGATGCGGCGCAGGTCCGGGTGGCCCGAGAACATGATGCCGAACAGATCGAACACCTCACGCTCATACCAGTTGGCACCGGGGAACAGCCCAGTGATCGACGGCACGATCTCATCCTCCCGCACGGCGAACTTGACCCGGATGCGCTGGTTCCTGAACATCGACAGCATTTGATAGACGACATCGAAACGCGCCGGCCGTTCGGGGTGATCGACGGCGGTAATGTCGGTCAGCGTCGAGAACCGGCAATTCGTGTCGGACTGCAGAAACTCGATCAGACGCAGCAGCCCCGAAAGCGAGGCGGTGACGTTCAGTTCATCGAAGGCGATTTCGGTCGCCAGGACATCATCGCCAAAACGAAGCTGAATCAGCTCGGCCAGATCGGCCAGCGAGTCGGTATCGGGATAGACAGCCATGACTTACCTCACCAGCGTGCCGGTGCGGCGGATGCGCCGCTGCAATTGCAGGATGCCGTAAAGAAGCGCCTCGGCCGTGGGCGGACAGCCGGGAACATAGATGTCCACGGGCACGATCCGGTCGCAACCGCGCACGACGGCATATGAATAGTGATAGTAGCCGCCCCCATTTGCGCAGCTTCCCATGCTGATGACATAGCGCGGTTCTGGCATCTGGTCATAGACCTTGCGCAGCGCCGGGGCCATCTTGTTGGTCAAAGTGCCGGCAACGATCATCAGGTCCGACTGGCGCGGAGAGGCGCGCGGCGCCGTGCCGAAACGTTCGATGTCATAGCGCGGCATGGACGCCTGCATCATCTCGATCGCGCAGCAGGCCAGACCGAAGGTCATCCAGTGCAGCGATCCGTTGCGCGCCCAGTTGATGATGTCCTCGGTCGTGGTCAGCAGAAAGCCCTTGTCCTGCAGTTCGTCCGAAAGCTCGCGAACCTGCACGTCACGATCCGGCCCGGCTGTCGTGGCCATCGCCGGAACCGATGCGCCGGGACCAGAGACGTTCGGCCCGACCATCGTGCCATCCGGCTGCAGAACCGACGATTTCGGCTGGATCAGGCCGGACTTCGATTCGTTCGTCACGCCCATTCCAGTGCCCCTTTCTTCCATTCATATGCAAAGCCGACCGTCAGCACGCCCAAGAAGATCATCATGCCCCAGAAGGCCAGATCCGACAGGTTGTGAAAGCTGACCGCCCACGGAAACAGGAAGGCCACTTCAAGATCGAAGATGATGAAAAGAATCGAAACGAGGTAGAATCGCACGTCGAACTTGGCGCGCGCGTCGTCGAACGGCGCGAAGCCGCATTCGTAAGCCGACACTTTTTCCGGGTCGGGATTTCGTATCGCCACCACGGCCGCAGCCGCAATCAGGATCAGGGCGAGCGCCGAGGCCATGGCAATGAACACCAGGATCGGCAGATATTCGGACAGAAGATAGTCCACAGATGAGGCTCCCTTATGCCGCAACCGGGCCCGGTTGCGTTTGGGTTGGGCTACTGCCCCGTTTATCCCCGCCACCAGAGAGGGTCAACTGAGGCTCGTGCAATTCCGGCCGGGCTTTTCGGTTCCACGCGCGCCAGCAGCCTGTCCGGGGGAAGCGGCGCGACAGATAAATATCTGAAAACCCCTGCACAAGTGGAACCAGACTTCACCAGATCGCGTTCAATGCACGTCATCACCGCCCGGAATGCACTGTGATTGCCGGTCGGAAAAGCAAAACTGAAGGGGACTTCCATGGGTCTAATCGTTGCGATTATCGTCGGTGCAATCGCTGGCTGGCTTGCAGGCCAGATTGTCAAAGGTCACGGCCAGGGCGTCCTGGTCAACATCGTTGTCGGGATCGTCGGGGCGCTGATCGCCTCGTTCCTGTTCCCGGCGCTTGGCATGGGTGCCGGTGAAGGCACGAATGTCATCGGCTCGATCATCTACGCCACCATCGGTGCCGTTATCCTGCTGGTGCTGCTGCGCCTGATCAACCGCGCGACCTGATACGGCTGGACCCGACGCCGCCCGGCCTGAAGGCTGCGCGGTCGGCGGGACGGAAATAGCACCAGACCCCTCGCAAGCCGCTTGCGGGGGGTCGTTTTTTTGGACATCCTGACGCCGATGCCCTCGTCCGTTTCAACCTTCGCCCCTTTTCGCCATCCGGCCTTTCGCACGCTGTGGACAGCTACGCTGGTCTCGAATTTCGGGGGATTGGTGCAGGCGGTCAGCGCGGCCTGGCTGATGACGCAGCTGACAACGAACGCGACACTCATCGCGCTCGTTCAGGCGTCGAACACCCTTCCGATCATGCTGTTTGCGCTGGTGTCAGGGGCGCTGTCCGACATCTTCGACCGCCGCCAGATCATGATGGCGGCGATCAGCTTCATGGCTGCGATGTCAGCGCTGCTGGCCTTTGTCGCCTGGACCGGCTCGATCACGCCGTGGTTGCTGCTGGCCTTCACCTTCCTGATCGGGCTTGGACAGGCGCTTTACAATCCGCCGTGGCAGGCCTCGATGGGCGATCTTGTCCCGCGCGACGACCTGCCGCAAGCGGTGACGCTGAACTCTGTCGGGTTCAATCTGATGCGGTCGGTCGGCCCGGCGGCTGGCGGTCTGATCGTGGCGGCCTGGGGCGCTGCGATGGGGTTCATCGTCAATGCCTTCAGCTATGTCCCACTGCTGATCGCCATGTCGCGCTGGAAGCCGGGCTATCCGCCCCGCACCACCGCCCGAGAACCGTTCGTGTCTGCCGTTGGTGCCGGTCTGCGCTATGTCGCGCTGTCGCCGAATCTGGTGCGCGTGCTGACCCGTGCCTGCGCCTTCGGCCTTGCCGCAGCAACGCTGATGGCACTGCTGCCGCTGGTGGCCAAGTCGCATCCGGGCGGCGGATCGCTGCTGTTCGGCATCCTGCTTGGCTGCTTTGGCGCGGGTGCGATCATCGGTGCGCTGACCAATACGCGCATCCGCGCCCGTTTCAGCAACGAGTGGATCGTTCGGCTGGGCATGATTCTGTTTGCCGCGGCAATGACGATCCTCGGGCTCAGCAGCAATGTATGGGTGCAGGCGCTGGCGATCTTTCCCGCCGGCATGGCCTGGGTGATCGTGCTGTCGCTGTTCAACGTGTCCGTCCAGCTGTCCACGCCGCGTTGGGTCGTGGCGCGGGCGCTGGCGCTGTATCAGACCGTCACTTTCGGCGGCATGGCGGCAGGGGCATGGCTGTGGGGATCGGTTGCGCAGGCCTATGGGTTCGAGATGGCGCTGCTTGGCGCCGCCTGTGCGCTGCTGTTCGCCGCCGCGATCGGTTTCTTCCTTCCGATGCCCGAATTCAGCCAGTCCGACCTGTCACCCGCAAATCGCTTCCGCGAGCCGGTGCTGGGTCTGGATCTGCGCGGTCGCTCGGGGCCGATCATGATTATGGTGGATTACCACATCGCCCCCGAGGATACCGAGGAATTCCTGTCGCTGATGGTCAAGCGTCGCGATATCCGCCGCCGCGACGGTGCGCGTTCATGGGTGCTGCTGCGCGATCTGGAAAAGCCCGATCACTGGTCGGAAAGCTATCACATCGCGACCTGGGACGATTACATCCGCCATAACACCCGGCGCACGGTCACCGATTCCTCCGTGACCGAAGCGCTGCACAGGCTGCACCTTGACGACGGCGGCCCGCATGTTCACCGACTGATCGAACGTCATAACGTCGCCTCGCATGCGGATGTGCCGCTGCGCGGAAAGATCGACGTGATGTGAAGCTGCGGCCGCTATTTCGACTGATCGAAAAGCCAGTCCCGCAGACCCTCGATACCATAGGCGATGCGCCATGTATTGACGTGACCCGCCGCCCCTTCGCTGCTTTCGCCTTCCGGGATCACCGTGCCTTTCGCAAACGAGACGAAAAGCACATTGCTGTCTGCGCCAGCTTCCCGCAGCGCTGCCACGTCGGCCGCGAATTCCTGTGGGCTCGCACGTCCGTCCCACTCGGCACGGGTGATGCTGGCACCGTTGTCAGCAAGGACATCCATGATTGCGGTCATCCCCGGATAGGCCTTCGCATCATCCTGAGAGACGATTGCGAAAATATTGTCATCTGCCAGCGGTGCCACGACCGAAGTATCCCATTGCCCCGCAACCAGAAGCGAGGCTGCAAACAGGTCGGGATATTTAATGTTCATCGCAATAGACGTCATGCAGCCACCGGATTGCCCGGTCGTATAAAGCCGGTCCGCGTCAAGGCTGTAGTCGCGCTGCAAGGCCTCGATCAGCCGAACCGTCACATCCGCATAGACAGAGGTCTGTGACGCATCATTGGCCAGAGCGACGGGATATTGCGGGGCAAGCACGAACGAGGGATGTTTTTCCTGATCCTCGGGGCTTGCGAACGCCACGGCGCCCAGGCCCTGTTCCAGCGTGCGCATGGGGTTCGTGCCAGTCACACCTGCGTCATGCATGAACAGCACCAGCGGATAGCGCTGCGCGGGGTCATAATCGGCCGGGATGAACAGGTTATAGTTCAGGATCAGCCCGGTTTCGGGATCAGTGAAGCGGAATTGGCGGAAATCGTCGACGATCAGATTGGTTTGCCGCGTATTGATCAGCGCGGTCTCTGTCGGCGCGATACTGTCGCCGGCAACTGTTGTGACAGGCTGCACCTGCGACACCACGGCCTGCGCCGGCTCGTCGACCCCAGGCGCATAGACGACTGCCGCCGGATCATCGGGCTCAAGCTCCAGCACGACGAACGACCCGTCAGCCCCCTGATCGGCTTTTTCTGCGCGATCATTGGCATAGACCCTTAATATCGTGCGGTCGGCGACAGTGTATAGCGCCGGATCAAGCGCATCATTCGCAACCGGGACGTCGTATTCAAGTATCGCTGCCGTAAGCCGCTGGCTGCGACCGAATACCTCGGTCACAGAGGTCAGCGACGTGATGTGCTCTGTCGAAAAGACGGTCGAATTGACCGCGGGACCGCCCCCTGCGGCGGCACCCGGCGCTTGCGTCTGGGCGAGTGCGGGCTGGGATGCGGCCAGGAGAGCCAGCAGAATGGCTGTTGAGACACTGTTCTTCATCAAAATTCTTCCAATGCTAATCGCGTGAATACCGGATCGCTGGCACGGGCTGGCGCGTATCAGCAGATATTGCGCACGCCGGGAACTCAAGCCCCTGAATTCGCGTATGCCGATCAGTCTGCCGAGCGCAGCTTTCTGCCGCGCCACAGAATGAACAGCCCCGAACAGACAATAAGTGCCGATCCGATCATCATCCCGCCACTGAGCTTTTCGCCGAACAGGAACACGCCGAAGGCGATGCCGAACAGCAGGCGGGAATAGCGGAAAGGCGTGACGGCGGATACTTCGCCCGTGCGCATCGCCTTCATCAGGCAGGCATAGGCGCTGACACCGGCACAGACGGCGCAAACAAGTACCAGCACGGTCCGCGCCTGGGGCAAGACGAATTCTGGGCGATCCCAAAGCGCATAGATGACACCGGCCAGAACGATGCCCAGGAAGCCGTAAAATCCCAGGATTGCGGTCCCAAGCCCCGCGGGTGCCGCCCGGCTGGCAAGGTCGCGCCCCGCAAAGCCGAGCATGCCCAGCACGGCAAGGATCGACAGCGCAGAAAAGCCGTTCGTGCCGGGCTTCAGGATAATCATCACGCCCGCAAGCCCGATCAGGATGGCAAGCCAGCGCCGGATGCCCACCTTCTCGCCAAAAACCAGCGCAGCACCCGCGACGACCACAAGCGGCGTCGCCTGAAGGATCACGGTTGTCGCGGATAACGGTGTCAGTGCAATCGACAGGGTATAGAAAAGCCGGCCGATGATTTCAAAGACCATGCGCACCTGCATCGGGCGCGACAAGACTTCAGGAGACATGAGGCGCTGACCGCTGATGGCTGCCACCAGCGCGAATACGATGGCACCGCCGATGCCGAACAGCAGCAAAACCTCTGCCGTGGGCAAGGCCTGAGCGGCGGATTTGATGAACACATCCTCGACCGCGAATGCGGCCATCGAGGCGACCATCCACAGCCCCCCGATCAGGTTCGCACGCTCGGCCGTGGTGGCGGCGGAGGCGGCGAGCGGACGCGCGTTATCAGGCACCCTCGAACTCGCACAGAATGTGAACCGGCATCCCCATCGCAGCCAGCCGTTTGCCGCCGCCAAGCTCTGGCAGGTCGATGACGAAGGCGCAGCCGATCACTTCTGCCCCCAGCCGTCGGCACAGCTTGATCCCGGCCTCTGCCGTGCCGCCGGTCGCAAGCAGGTCGTCAACAATCAGCACCCGCTCGCCCGGCTGCAGCGAATCGTCATGGATCTCCATCACGGCCTCGCCATATTCAAGTTCGTAGGCTTCCGAGATCACGGTGCCCGGCAATTTCCCCTTCTTGCGGATCGGAACGAAGCCCGTCGAAAGCTGATGTGCGACCGCGCCACCCAGAATGAAGCCCCGCGCTTCCAGCCCCACGACCTTGTCGATGCGCTCGCCCGCATAAGGCGTCAGAAGCTGGTCAATCGCCATCCGGAAGCCGCGCGCATCGGCGAACAGCGTCGTGACATCGCGGAAAATGATTCCCTCATGAGGGAAGTCATAGATGCTGCGGATATAGTCCTTGACGGTCTTTTGCGTCATTCCGGGCGCTCCAGTTCGAAGATGTCGTGAACGGCCGCATAGTCGCGATAGCCCATGCGCGCCAGCCACCCGTCCTTCTGCAGGTCGAACCTTCCGTCCTGAATGCAGTCGTCGCGCAGGTGAACGCCGGTCACAGTCCCGATGACCAGCCAGTTCGCATCGCCCGGCAGTCGCTGCACGCGGGTGGCGCGGCATTCGAGAGATGCGGGAGAGGCGGCGACCCGAGGGCAGTCGATTGTGGTGCAGTCGGCTGCGTCGATTCCCGCGACCTCGAATTCGCTGACGCCGGCGGGCAGCGCCGCGCTCGAGGCGTTCATCTGGTCGATCAGCGCCGCCGAGGCGATGTTGACGCAAAACACCCCGGTTTCCGCGATATGCGCAAGCGTGTCCTTCATGCCGGGTCGGTCAGATTTCGCGGTGGTCGATGCGAACATGACCTGCGGCGGGACATAGGCAATCGCATTGAAGAAGCTGTAAGGGGCAAGGTTGTCGCCGTCCGACCCACGGGTCGAAATCCAGCCCACGGGGCGCGGTGCGATGATCGCATTGAACGGATTATGGGGCAGGCCGTGGCCTGTCTCGGGTCGGTAGAACATCACATCTCCTGTCTGCCGGGCGCATCCTGCCTTTGCCCCGGTCTAGCGTCCACCGGATTCTTGCAACTGCCGGCTGACGTGTTAGCAATCGCGCCGTTGTTGCGCGATGCGGCGGGGAAAAGCGGTGGAACTCTGCGAGGAACGGCCCGAGGACTGGCACGAGGTCGAAACGCTTATGGATCTGTGCTTCGCGCCGGGGCGCACGGCGCTGTCGTCCTATCGCCTGCGCGACGGGGTCGATCCGGTGCGCGAATTGTGCCTGCTGCTGCGTCAGGACGGCGCAATCCGCGCCGCGATCCGGTTCTGGCCGGTGCGCGTCGCAGGCCACGCGGTGCTTCTGCTTGGCCCGATCGCCGTCCACCCGACCGCACAGGGCGAAGGGCTGGGCGCCTGGCTGATGCAGGAAAGTCTGGGAAGGGCGCGCGATCTCGGCTGGGCGCGGGTCATGCTTGTCGGCGACGCGCCCTATTATTCGCGTTTCGGGTTCGAAAAACTGGACGCTGTCGAAATGCCGCCACCGACCAACCCCGACCGGGTGCTGGGGCTGGAACTTCGACCCGGCGCATGGGTTGATATCTCGGGTCCGGTCATGCGCGAAAACGACCTTGAAACCGAGCATGTGCGTGACGAGATCCCGAAGACCGGCAATTGCCGGGAGATCGTGCTGCGAAAGGATGAACCGCATGGCTGAAGCCAAGCAGGTCGTACTGCCCCCGATCACGGACGAATCCGTGCTGAAGGAAATTGACCGCCTCGCCCGTCGCTATGTGGATGCGCGGGGCCTGGGCATGGACATCCTTGACCGCGTCGGCGGGGGTGGCGAGCAGCTGATCCAGCATCTGCCCGACTTTCTGCGCAAGCGCATCGACCGTGCTGTCGCCTCGGCGCTGAACCGGACGTTCCGCATCGCATCGGCATCGCGCGGGGTGATGCGCGACAGGGGGGATTGGTTCAACAGGCTGGGCACCACGGCAGCGGGCGCGATTGGCGGTGCGGCCGGGATCACCGGCGCGCTGATCGAACTTCCGGTTACGGTCACGATCCTGTTGCGCGCCATTCTGGAAATCGCAGACGAACACGGTCTGGATACGCGCGACGACGCGATCCGGGCCGAGGCGCTGCGCATTTTCGCGACGGGCGGCCCTCTGGACGAAGATGACGCAACCGACACCGCGCTTCTGGCTGCCCGTCTGGCAATCAGCGGGCGTACGCTGCAGTCGCTGGTGACGCGCTTTGCGCCCCAGATCGCGGCGCGGCTGCTCACGAAAGTCGGCGCGCAGGCAGTGCCGGTGCTGGGCGCGGTTGCCGGCGCGGGCATCAACTATACGTTCGCGCGCTATTATCAGGAACTCGCGCGCGTCCAGTTCGGCCTGATGCGGCTGTCAAACGAAACGGGCATCCCGCGAGAGGCGCTTGTCGAGCGGCTGCAAACCAGAATCAAGTCGCTGGAACAGGGCAGCGTCCCGGACGCGCGTCCGCGCGCCTGAACAGGGCCGCTCAGCCCGCTGCTTCCTGACCTGCCTCGTCCTCTGTCGCGCGCAATTCAAGCGGCGCGACGGGCATTTCCAGATCGTCCACCCCAAGCGGCCCGGCCGGGCGCGCAAGCCGCGCGCGTGTCACCCAGTGAAGCCGTTCCTGCGCGCGGGTGATCGCAACATAGGTCAGCCGCTTCCACAGCGGAATTCCGGCCTCGCTGCGACCTGACCATGCCGCCGCGGAAATATCGGGCGCGAAGACCTGAACATCGGGCCATTGCGAGCCCTGCGCCTTGTGGATCGTGACCGCGGCACCATGCAGGAAGCTTGCACCCATGCGCGCGGCGAAGGGGATAAAAGGCTCTTCCTCGTCCGGAGTCTCGATCTTCACGATCGACGCGGCCGACAGCCGTGGCTCCTCGGCGCCGATCACATGCAGGCGCGAGAAGCCGGGTTTCTTCCCCGGCCCCAGATAGACCACCTGCGCCCCCTTGATAAGTCCGCGCGCCTCCAGATCTATGCGTTTGTTGCGGTGCTTCAGCGGCAGTTCAAGACCGTCGCAGATCAGCGGCTCGCCCGGCAGAAGCTGATCGCCGGGCGCGCCATATGCGGCGCGGAATGCGGTGATCAGGCGGATGCGGGTGGCATTGCGCCAGACCAGCACAGGGCTGCGCGACATCAGGTCAGATTCGACACGTTCGGCCCAGATCACCCGGTCATCGCGGGCGGCGGCATCGCGGACCATGCGCTCGAACCCGTTGAAATCCAGGCTGTCATCCGCCAGCGCATGGGCCAGATCAAGGATTGGGCTGTCGCCCGCCTGCCGGTGAATACGGCTTAGCATCAGCCGCTGCGGGGCAGCCAGCTTGTCGAACACCATCTCGCCCGATTGCCCGACAGGCGCAAGCTGCGCCGGATCGCCGAACAGGATCAGCACCGGAAAGATCTCTCGAAGGTCGTCGAACTGGCGTTCGTCCAGCATCGAGGATTCGTCAATCAGCCCGATATCCAGCGCGTCCTCGCGCCGCTTCCAACCCTGAATGAAATCAGACCCGCGCAAGCCTGCAGCAGCAAGCGCACCGGGGATCGAGGCATGGATGTCGTAGAACGTCTTCGCCCGGTCAAGGGCCACATCGCCAAGCCCTTCGATCACCGGACGGTCGCCTGCACCGGTCAGCCAGTCCGCGATTTTTTCGTATTCCGGGTCATAGACGGGCGTGTAGAGAATGCGATGGATTGTCGTCGCGGGCACGCCGCGCATGCGCAGCACGAAAGCCGCCTTGTTTGTCGGCGCAAGCACCGCAACCGTCCTGCGATCCTTGCGCTTCTTTCCTTCGTAGTCGCCGCTGATGACATCCACGCCGGCGTCGCGCAGGGCCTTGGTCAACGCAGCGAGGATCATCGTCTTGCCCGACCCGGCCTTTCCGATCACGGCCATTACCCGTCCCTTGCCGGGCTGGGGCGGCATGATTTCTTCTGCCGTCAGATCGACACCTGCGGATTCCAGAACCTCGGACAGGCTGTCCCAGGCTTCGGCCTGATCTGGGGAAAGGACGGGAAGGTTCATGCGCTGTGCCTAGCGCGGGGCGCGCGGGAAGGAAAGGCGCGACGGGCTAGCGGTCGACAAGGCCGATCCGAGCCAGCACGCCATAATGGTCAGAGCCGAGTCGAGGCCGGCGTTCAAGCAGCACCTTCGCGTCGTTGGGGGCAAGCACATGGTCGATCGGCAGCGGATAGCCCTTCACGAACAGCGTCGGACGGATCGGCCCCGCGATCCTGGTATCCGTCGCGCGTGCGATACGGCCCGGCGCGCCCGCCCAAGGCACCATGTTGAAGTCACCGCCCAGGATCAGCGGCCGCGCCATCCCGGCCAGTTCGCCCATCGCGCCGTTCACCTGTGTCTCCTGACCGAAGGGATAGGGCCAGTGCAGATGTATCGCGACCGCCGTAAATGCCCCCGCCGGGTGCTGGACCCGCGCTGCGGTGAAGCCCGCACCTTCGGCGCAATATTCATCCGACAACGGATAGGCCGACAGGATCGCCACCCTGCCGACGCTATGGGCTGGGCAAAGGATCTGATAGGGGTGGCTGTCCCGCATGGCCTCGGCAATCGGAAGGTTCGCGGTGCTGAGTTCCTCCAGCAGGATTACATCCGCACCCGATGCACGGAAATCTGCAATCAGCGCGGTCGGGTCGCCGCGATTGAACAGCAGGTTCTTCTGATAGACGGTGACGACCGCATCGACCGCGGCGGCCGGACGCATCATCCACAGGATCGGCACCAGCGTCACCAGCGCGACGGCCAGCAGCCCCGCCCGCCACCAGCGCCGGAAGGCAAAAGCCAGCATCAGAAGCGCCAGCGCCATCGCCGGGCGGAACACCGCAAGCGAATCACCAAGCGGATGGAAGCGCCCAAGATAGCTGCCCACGAGCGGGGCGAGCATGACGAGGGCCAGAATCTGCAAAATGACGCGCATCTTCATTCTTGGATGGACGACCCGCTTATCCGTGCCACGCAGCCACGGTTTTCAGGGTCGAGAAGCCGTAAAGCGCCTCAAACCCCTTTTCGCGGCCATGACCGGATTTGCCGATCCCGCCAAAGGGCAGTTCGACCCCGCCGCCTGCGCCGTAATTGTTCAGGAACACCTGCCCTGCACTCAGCTTGCGCGACAGGCGCAGCCCGCGCGGGCCGTCCTGCGTCCACGCAGCGGCGACAAGCCCGTATTCGGTGCCATTGGCGATTGCCACGGCGTGATCCTCGTCATCGAAGGGAATGACGACCTGAACCGGCCCGAATATCTCCTCCTGCGCAAGGCGATGATCGCCTGTCGCGCCGGTCAGCAGATGCGGGGCAACATAATGGCCGCCTTCGGGCAGATTCGCGGCAAGCTGACCGGTCGCGGCAATGTCCAGGCCGTCAGACTGCGCCAGATAGCCCTCGACGATCTGTTTCTGCCTGGCAGAGATCAGCGGGCCGACCTCCAGATCGTCAAGCGCCGGACCAACCCGCAGGGCGCGATATGCCCGTGCCATACGCTCGACCACTTCGTCATGTCGGGACCGTTCAACCAAGATGCGTGATGCGGCCGAACATGTCTGCCCCGCATTCTGCACGCCGGCATTGACCAGAAACGGCAAGGCGCGCTCCAGATCGGCATCCGCAAAGACAAGCTGGGGCGACTTACCGCCCAGTTCCAGCGTCACCGGCACGGCATTCGCCGCCGCCGCCTGCTGGATCAGCGCCCCCACCCCGACCGAGCCGGTAAAGCTGACATGGTGAACGCCCGGATGGCGCGAAAGGGCGGCGCCCGCCTCCTCGCCCAGTCCGGTGACGAGGTTCAACGCCCCTTCGGGCAGTCCCGCTTCGGTCGCGATCCGCGCGAAGGCCAGCGCGGTAAGGCTCGCCTCCTCGGCAGGCTTCAGGACGGCTGCATTGCCCATCGCCAGCGCCGCCCCGACCGACCGACCGATAATCTGCATCGGGTAATTCCACGGCACGATATGTCCGGTCACGCCGTGGGGTTCGCGCAGCGTCCAGACGGTGTAGCCGTCCAGATAGGGGATCGTATCGCCCATGATCTTGTCGGCAGCACCGCCGTAAAATTCCAGATAGCGCGCCAGCGCCAGCGCATCCGCGCGCGCCTGCTTCAGCGGCTTGCCGACATCGAGGCTTTCCAGCCGGGCCAGTTCCTCGGCCCGGTCGGCCACCGCCTGACCGATCCGAGAGAGGATGCGCCCCCGCTCTGCCGCTGTCATGCGGCCCCATTCGCCGGCGCGTGCCGACGCGGCCGCCGCCACGGCGGCGTCGATATCGGCCGCAGTTCCGCGCGCGATTTCGGCGATTTCTGCGCCGTCCGAGGGATTTTCCACCGCAAGCGAATCTCGGCAGCGTTGCCACCGTCCGCCGATCAGAATTTCACCCGGCTCGAACCAGAGATCTTTCACGACATCCTCCATTCTTCGGGAATTTCCGGCATCGCCGCCATCAGCCGCTGGGTCGTCGGGTGCTGGGGCTTGTCCATGACGGACATTGTCGGGCCTTCTTCGACAATGCTACCCTTGTCCATGACCAGCACCCGGTCCGTGACGCCGCGAACGACGCCCAGATCGTGGCTAATGAACAGATAAGCCATGCCATGCGTCCGGCGCAGTTCGGCCAGCAGGTCAAGCACCTGCGCACGGACACGGACATCCAGCGCGCTGACGGCCTCGTCCAGCACGATCAGGCGCGGGCGGATAATCAGCGCGCGGGCGATCGCCAGTCGCTGACGCTGGCCACCGGAAAATTCGTGGACATACCGCCCTGCGGCGGATGGCTCGATCCCGACCTCTGCCAGCGCCTGTGCGATGCGCTGACGCCAGTCGCGCGGCCGCCCGGTCAGATGAAAGGGTTCCGCAATCAGCCGGTCAACACGCCAGCGCGGATCGAAGCTGCCGAACGGGTCCTGAAAGACGACCTGCACCTTGGCGCGCAGGTCGGCAGGCATCGCAGCGCCTGCTGTCACCGCCTGACCGTCCAGCCGGATCTCGCCGCCCTGAAGCGGATCAAGGCCCAGTATCGCGCGGGTGAGTGTCGATTTGCCACACCCGCTTTCGCCAACAAGGCCGACAGATTCGCCGTCCTGAATGTCAAGGCTGACCCCGTCGACCGCGCGCAGTACCGGATGCGGCGCGAAGGCAGAGGGGCGCGGCAGGACATATTCGCGCACCGCCTCGCGAACCGACAGGATCGGTGTGTCATCCGCCGCGACCGGCACCCGCGCAGGCGCGTGGCGCGACGCCGCAAACAGCGCCCGCGTGTAAGGATGGCTCTGGGTGCGAAACAGGGTTTCTGTCGCGCCTTCCTCGACCACCTCACCATCTTTCATCACCGCAACATGGTCGGCGATGCCGGCGACCACGGCAAGATCGTGGGTAATCAGCAACAGCGACATGCCTTCGCTGGCGACCAGATCGCGCAGCAGATCAAGGATCTGCGCCTGCGTTGTCACATCCAGCGCGGTCGTCGGCTCATCCGCGATCAGCAGATCGGGGGCTTCGGCAATGGCAAGCGCAATGGCCACCCGCTGACGCTGCCCGCCAGACAGTTCGTGCGGATAGAGGCTGAGCGGAAAACGGGGCTCTGGCAGCCCCACACGATCAAGTCGCTCTCGCGCGCGGATCAGCGCTTGATCCTTCGACATGTCGTGATGAATCCTCAGCACCTCGGCAACCTGATCGCCGATATTCATCAGCGGGTTCAGCGCGGTCATGGGTTCCTGGAAAATCATCCCGATGCGGTTGCCACGGATGCGGCACATGGCGGCTTCCGGCAGATCCAGCAGGTTCTGGCCGTCAAGCAGCACCTGCCCACCCGGCACCGCGCCATGCGGCAAAAGCCCCATGATCGCAAGCGCGGTCATCGACTTGCCCGATCCGCTTTCACCGACCAGCCCGGTGATCCGCGCCGGCTCAAGCCGCAGATCGACGTCGCGCAGCACCGCGCGACCGTTGATCGTCACGGAAAGATCGCGCGTTTCGATCATGTGCGCATCACTTTCAGCCGGGGGTCGAGCGCGTCGCGCAAGCCGTCGCCCAGCAGGTTAAGCCCCAGCACCGTCAGGAAGATGCAAAGCCCGGGGATGACAGCCACATGCGGGGCGAGCGTCACGAATGTCTGCGCCTCGGCCAGCATCCGGCCCCAGCTTGGGGTCGGCGACTGCGCACCAAGTCCGACATAGCTGAGCCCTGCCTCAGCCAGAATGCCAAGGCTGAACTGGATGGTGCCCTGCACGATCAGAAGGTTCGCGATATGCGGCAGGACATGCTCGACACTGATCCGGGCGCGGTTCTTGCCCGCGACCCGCGCGGCGCGGATGTAATCAAGCGTCCATATCGGCATCGCGCCCCCGCGCGTCACGCGGGCGAAAACGGGGATATTGAAAATGCCGATGGCGATGATCGCGTTAACCGCGCTCGGCCCGAAAGCGGCGGTAATCAGGATCGCGATAACCAGCGAGGGGAAGGCGAAGATCAGGTCATTGCCGCGCATGATGACCTCGTCCACCCAACCGCCCCGGTTAGCGGCAGCAATCAGGCCAAGCGGCACGCCGAACCCCATCCCGATGCCGACGGCGACAAGCGCCACCGCGATTGAGGTGCGCGCGCCGACCATCACCAGCGACAGGATATCGCGGCCATATTGATCGGTGCCGAACCAATGCCCGGCGGAAGGTGGCTGTAGCTTGTTGGGCACATCCGTCCCCAGGATGTCATAAGGAATCCACACGAACGAGACAGCCGCCGCCACTATCGCAAGCCCTGCAAGAATCGCGCCAAGAATGAGCGTCCATTTCATCTTGCGCGCAGCCTCGGGTCCACGGCAGCATAGGCCAGATCGACAATGAAGGTCACAAGGATCACTGCCGCGACCAGCACCAGCACCGCCGATTGCACGACGATCAGGTCGCGCTGCGTGATCGCCTGAAAGATCAGCCGCCCGAGGCCCGGCAGGTAAAATACGTTCTCGATAATGATCGCGCCGGCCAGCAGGAACGAAAACTGCATGCCCATGATGGTCAGAACCGGGATCAGCGCGTTGCGCAACGCGTGGCGGCGCAGGGTCTGGCCTCTGGTCAGGCCCTTGGCGCGGGCGGTCCGGATATAGTCCTGATCCAGCGTGTCGATCAGCGCGGATCGCAGGACGCGTGACAGGATCGCCGCTTGTGGAAGCGCCAGCGCTACGGCGGGCAGAAGCAGCGAACGCAGCGCCGCGACAGGCTGGTCCCACCCCGCAAAGCCGCCGGCAGGCAGCCAGCGCAGGTTGACCGCGAACAGCAGGACCAGCAGCATCGCGAACCAGAAATTCGGCAGCGCGATCCCGATCTGCGTCATGCCCATCACTGTGGTATCGGCCACCCTGCCCCGGCGCGACGCGGCAAACAATCCCACGGGAAACGCAATCAGAACCGCCAGCGCAAGCGCCATGACCGCAAGCGGCAACGAGACCTGCATCCGATCCAGGATCATGCCTGTCACCGGCGTTTTATAGGTGAAGCTGTTGCCAAGATCACCGCTCAGCACAGCGCCCAGCCAATGCGCATAGCGGATGGGCAGCGGCTGATCCAACCCGAGCTGCGCGCGCAATGCGGCCAGAGTGTCGGGCTGTGCTCCGGTCCCCAGCATGAACGTCGCGGGATCACCGGGCACCATCTCGACCAGAAGGAAAATCACCACCGATGCCACAGCAAGGCTGAGCACGAGCGAGGCGATCCGGCGGGCGATATAGCGCAGCATGGCCGGAGGCTAGGGCCGCCAGCAGGTGCGGGCAAGCCCCATCACGCCAATACCGCGCCGGGGTTCATGATCCCCAGGGGGTCAAGCGCCGCCTTGATCGCGCGCATCGCCTGAAGGCGTGCCGGATCGCCCCAGCGTTCCAGATCGGCGACCTTCAGACGCCCGACGCCATGTTCCGCAGAGAACGACCCCCCGCGCGCCACGACCATTTCATGCACGGACGCCTGTATGCGCTTGCGGATATCGTCATACTCTGCGCGATCACGGCCTTTGGCCGGGAACACGTTGTAATGAAGATTGCCGTCACCCAGATGGCCAAAACAGTTGATCCGCATGTTTCCCATGTCGGCCAGCATGGCGCCCGCATCCTCGATGAAGCCGGGAACCTCTGAAAGCGGCAGCGAAATGTCGTGGCTGGAAATCGCGCCGATCAGGCGGTTGGCTTCCGGAATTTCCTCTCGCAGTCGCCAGAAGTCCGCAGCCTGCTGACCCGATTGCGCGATCAGGCCATCAAGCGCCAGCCCGGCCTCGGCGGCCGCTTCGAACAGGGCCTCCAGTGCGGTATCGGGTTCCAGCCCACGGGGCAGCCCGATCTCGATCAGCACCATCCAGTCGGGTGCGCTGTCGAATGGCTGGCGCAGGTCGGGCATCTTTTCCATCTGAAAGCGCGGGCCCTGCCCCGAGATCAGCTCGAACGCCGTGACACAATCGCCAAGCTGCCGTCCCGCCAGCGACAGCAGATCCAGCGCAGCCGCGGGGTCCGGCACGACGATCAGCGCCACACCATTCGCCGCAGGCGGCGGCACAAGACGCAGGCTGGCCGCCGTGATGATCCCAAGGCTGCCTTCCGCGCCGATCAGCAGGTCGCGAAGATCATAGCCGGTATTGTCCTTCCGAAGCCGCTTCAGGTCATGCATGATGCTGCCATCGGGCAAAACCGCCTCGATGCCCAGACACAGGGCGCGCGCGGTTCCATAGCGCAGCGCGTTCACCCCACCGGCATTGGTCGAAAGCACGCCGCCGATCTGCGCGCTGCCCTGCGAGGCGAGCGAAAGCGGGAACAGCCGATCTGAATCTTTCGCCGCATCCCGCGCGCTTTGCAGGGTCACGCCGGCCTCGGCAATCATGACATTTTCCTGCGGATAAACATCGCGCACGGCATGCATCCGTTCCAGCGACAGAAGGAGCGGCAGGGGGCCGTCCTGCATGATCTGCCCGCCGACCAGTCCGGTGCCGCCGCCAAGGGGAACGATGCCTATCCGCGCCGCCGCGCAGGCACGGACCACGGCGGCGACCTCCTCGACATTGTGGGGGGCGGCCAGCAGCCCGGCATGGCCATGATAACGGCCACGGGGTTCTTCCAGATGGCGCGGCTCGATTTCGCGCAGCACGCCCGGCGGCATGGCCTCTGCCAGATCCGGACCAGCGGGGTTCAGTGCCATGCCATCTGTCATCTGCCTATCCCGCATCCGTTCTGCCGCGCCTGTCATGGCGCAGGTTGGCATAGAGCACATGCGTGCGCCACCGTCCGTTGATCTGCAGATAGCTTTGGGCCACGCCCTCATACTTGAAGCCCGCGCGTTCCAGCACACCGCGCGAGGCAGCGTTATCGGGCAGGCAGGCGGCTTCGATCCGCGACAGGTCCAGCGTCGTGAAGGCGTGCCGCGTGACCGCGCCAATCGCCTCTGTCATATAGCCCTGACGAGCATAGGGCGCGCCGATCCAGTAACCGATTGTGGCCATTTGCGCCGGGCCGCGCCGGATATTGTCGATGGTAATCGCGCCAAGCAAAAGCCCGTCCACGTTTCGTTCCAGAAACAGCGGGACAGCACTGGTATTGCGACTTGCACGATGCGCCCAATAGACGCGGTTCGTGAATGCCTTGCGCGAAAGGTGGTCGGCGGCCCAAGTCGGCTCCCACGGGGTCAGGAACTCGCGGCTGTCGCGGCGCAGAGAGGTCCAGGCATTGAAATCCGAATGCTCCGGCAGGCGCAGCACCATCCGTTCGCTTTCCAGCCGGATCGGACGGCGCCGCCCGAACATCAGGCGGCAAGCCTTTCGCTGAGCCTCTCCAGCTCTGGTGCGCCGCCGACCGGACCATAAAGCGCCATGGCCGGATGCCGCGCAATCAGCCGCGCGGCGTAGTCGGCAATATCGCGTCGCGTTACTGCGTCGATCCGCGCCGCACTTTCAGCCGGATCGGGCACGCGGCCCCAGATTGCAAGCGAGCGTGCAATCCGTTCCGCCTGACCGGAACTGCTTTCAAGCCCCATCAGCAGACCCGCCTTGAGCTGTGCTTTCGCACGCGCGATCTCGGCATCTGTCATGCCATCAACCGAGCGCTTCAGCTCATCCACGGTAAGTGTCGCAAGTTCGGCAATGTCTTCGGCGGCGGTTCCGGCATAAATCGTCATCATGCCGGTATCGTCGTGGAAACCCGATTGCGCGAAGATGGTATAGCAAAGGCCCCGCTCCTCGCGGATCTTCTGGAACAGGCGCGAGGACATGCCGCCGCCCATCGCAGTGGTCCAGATCTGCGCGGCGTGATATTCCGGCGACATATAACCCGGCCCCTCGAAGGCGAGCGTAAAATGCGCCTGTTCGAGGTCTTTGACACGCCGCACCTCGGCCCCATGCCAGCGCGCGGCATCGCGAGCCGGTGCGTGGCGATTGGTCAGGTGGCCAAATATGCCTTCTGCCTGCCGCACGATAGCGTCGTGATCGACAGCCCCGGCAGCGGCGAGAATGATCTGCCCCGGTCCGTAATGTTCGGTGACAAAACCCGACAGGTCGCCCCGCCCGAAAATCGACACCTTTTCGGCCGGGCCAAGGATTGTGCGCCCGAAGGGCTGGTCAGGATAAGCGGCCTCTTGCAGCCAGTCGAATATGATGTCGTCGGGCGTATCCAGCGATTGACCGATTTCCTGCAAAATCACACCGCGTTCGACCTCGATCTCGCGCTGATCGAAGGCCGGATTCAGCACGATGTCAGAGATTACATCAAGCGCCAGTGCGGTGTCGGCTTCCAGAACGCGCGCGTAATAGGCAGTCGTATCGCGCGAGGTATAGGCGTTGATATAGCCGCCGACATCCTCGATCTCCTCGGCGATTTGCAGGGCCGACCGGCGCGCGGTGCCCTTGAAGGCCATATGTTCCAGGAAATGGGCAATGCCGTTCTGTTCGGCACGCTCGTCCCGGCCGCCGGCGCTGACCCACAGGCCAAGCGTCGCGGAATGAAGTCCCGGCATCCGCCGCGTAACGATGCGCAGCCCGTTCGGCAGCGCGGTGATATTCAGATCGCTCAAGCCATTCTCCGTTCAAGGATCAGCGATTTAAGCGCCTCGACATCGTTTTCAACCCGCGTCTGGCGTTCGGCTTTGTCGAAAAGGCCCTGCATATGCGGGGGAAGGTCGGGGCGGATGCCTATGGCGGTTTCCACCGCATCCGGGAATTTCGCCGGATGCGCGGTCGCCAGCGTGATCATCGGCACGCCGTCGCGGAGCTTTTCCCGCGCGACCTTCACACCGACGGCGGAATGCGGGCACAGGATTTCGCCGGTTTCGTCACGAATGGTGCGGATCATGTCCAGCGTTTCGGTTTCCGACGCGCGACCTGACATGAAATCTTCCTGCAACGCCTGCAATGCCCCCTGAGAGATGCTGAACCCGCCCGCCTTCAGTTCAGCCATGATCTGGCGGATCGCTGCCGGGTCGCTGTCATAGGCCCAGAAAAGCGCACGTTCGAAATTGCTGCTGACCTGAATATCCATCGAGGGAGAAATCGACGGCTCGACCTCTCCGACCCGGTATTCGCCGCTTGTCAGTGCACGGTGCAGAATGTCGTTCTGGTTCGTTGCGACGACAAGCTGACCGATCGGCAGGCCCATGCGCTTGGCCACGAGGCCTGCGAGAATATCGCCGAAATTCCCTGTCGGCACGGTGAAATCCACCACCCGCCCCGGCGCGCCAAGACTGACGGCGGCGGTGAAATAATAGACGACCTGCGCCAGCACCCGCGCCCAGTTGATGCTGTTGACGCCCGCAAGCCCGACCTGATCGCGAAAGTCGTGGTCGTTGAACAGATCCTTCAGCCGCGCCTGACAATCGTCAAAATGACCATCGAGCGCCAGCGCATGAACGTTCGCATCGTCAGGCGTCGTCATCTGGCGGCGCTGAACTTCGCTGACGCGGCCATGCGGGAACAGGATGAAGACATCGACATTATCGAGCCCGCGAAACGCCTCGATCGCGGCGGAACCGGTGTCACCCGATGTCGCACCGACAATCGTAATCCGCTGCCCCGATCGTTTCAGCGCGATCTGGAACAGCTGACCGATCAGCTGCATCGCAAAGTCCTTGAAGGCGAGTGTCGGGCCGTGAAACAGCTCCAGCAGGTGATGACCCGGCGCAAGCTGGCGCAGCGGTGCGCGGGCGACATGTCCGAAATCGGCATATGCCGCATCCAGTGCTTTCGTCAGTTCGTCGTCGGAAAAGCTCTCGCCCAGAAACGGCTTGATGATACGCAATGCTGCCTCGCCATAGGGCAGGCTTTCCAGCGCCGCGATCTCGCCGGTGCTGAATTGCGGGATAGTCTCGGGCAGATACAGGCCGCCGTCACGGGCCAGTCCGGTCAGCATCGCCTGTTCGAAGTTCAGCACCGGGGCTTCGCCCCGCGTCGAGATATACCGCATCGCCTGTCCCTAATATGTCCGGCGCCTGATACGCCAGATGAACCACGCTGTCATCCCTGCGCAAGTGGCCGCGAACAAGAACCATTGCACGGCATAGGACAAGTGGCTGTTCGGTATCCCCTCAATGGTAACGGGAATGGGGTCCACGCCCTGCGCATCGCCCTGAACCTCTGCCGCGACGACCAGCACAGGCTCGGTCCCCAGCGACTTTGCCATTGCTGGCACATCGCGGGCGAACCAGATCCCGGCCTTCAGGTCGGGTTCCGGTGTCGCGCTGCCCTTGTCCTGCGGCCAGTGCAGGTTGCCCGCGACGGTCAGGTCAGTCGGTGGGCGGGCACTGCGGCGATAATCCTGTTCGATGAAACCGCGGTCCAGCAAAATGCGGCGGCCGTCATCTGTCGCGAAACCGGATATGACATTATAGCCGCCGCCGCGTTCCTTGGTGCCCGAGAGAACAAGGATTTCCTGCCCAGTGGTGCGCCCCGAAAGGATGACCGGAAGATATTTCATCGACGGATCGATCTGATCCGGCAGAGGCACGGGTGCCGCGTCGATGCCTGCCTGTATCTCGGCCAGTTGCGCCTCTTTCCAGTCAAGCCGGCGCAATTGCCACATGCCAAGGCTGACGAGAATCGCGGTCGTGACGATCCCGAAGATCAGCGGCGGTATGATGGATCGGCGGGCGGTCATGGCAATTCCGTTTTCGTTCGCGCCTTGCGATAGCGCGGCGCGTCGCCGGCTCCAAGGGGCGCGCGATCATTTGCCTATCATCGCCACCAAAAGAAAACGGCGCAGCATTGCCGCGCCGTCGCTTCTTTTCCGGGCAAGGGCAGTGATCAGCGACCCCAGATGTAGATGGCGAAGAACAGGAACAGCCACACGACGTCAACGAAGTGCCAGTACCAGGCAGCGGCCTCGAACCCGATATGCTGCTTGTCGTCCATCTGGCCGCGCATCAAGCGCACCATGCAGACGAACAGGAAGATCGTGCCGATGATGACATGGAAGCCGTGAAAGCCGGTCGCCATGAAGAACACACCGCCATAGACGGTGTCGGACAGCCCGAACGCGGCGTGGCTGTATTCATAGGCCTGAAGGATCGTGAAGCAGACGCCCAGAACAACCGCGACGGCAAGGCCGTTGATCGTGGTCTTGCGGTCATTTTCGTGGACAAGCGCGTGGTGCGCCCATGTCACCGCGACACCCGACAGAAGCAGGATCAGCGTGTTGATAAGCGGCAGGTGCCACGGATCGAAGGTCTGAATGCCCTCGGGCGGCCAGACACCATCCTTGATCGGGCTGTCCGGTCCCATCGGGTAAAGCGCGTTCTTGAAGAAAGCCCAGAACCAGGCGACGAAGAACATAACTTCGGACATGATGAACAGGATCACGCCATAGCGCAGCCCGATCTGCACGACCTTGGTGTGATCGCCGGTTTCACCTTCATGGACGACATCGGCCCACCAGCCGAACATGCAATACAGCACCCCGACCAGACCGATCAGGTTCATCCAGGGTCCGCCGCCTTTCATCCACATGACCGCGCCGCTCAGCATCACGAAGACCGAGATCGCCGTCAGTAGCGGCCAGAGCGAGGGCGGCAGGATGTGGTAGTCGTGATTCTTTGCATGCGCCATTGGCTGTCCCCGCATTCTTGTCAGTTCATTCTGATCTCGCCCGTTTGCGGCGTCAACGCAGACTGGCTGTCCGCGGCCGATGCCGTTTCGGGCGTATCATATTGGTGAAAGGTATAGCTCAGCGTGATGTCGCGCACCTTGTAAGCGTCGCGGTCTGTCACGATGTCCGGGTCGACTTCGAAGGTGACAGGCATCTCGACCCGCTCACCGGGTTGAAGCGTCTGTTCCGTGAAGCAGAAGCAGTCGATCTTGTAAAAGAAAGAGCCTGCGATCTCTGGCGCGACATTATAGCTCGCGCGGCCGGTGATGACGTGATCGGAGTTGTTGATGGCCTCGTAATACGCCATGCCGGTCTGCCCGATCTTCATCTTCATCTCGCGCTGCATCGGACGGAAGGTCCAGGGCAGGTTGCTGTCGGTGTTCGAATCGAAGCGGATGGTGATTTCCTCATCCAGCACCCGCTGTCCTGCGGCGTCCTTAGCAGTGGTCACCTGCGTCGTCCCGCCATAGCCGGTGACCGCGCAGAACCAGTTATAGAATGGCACCGCGGCCCATGCGAGCGCGCCCATGACCAGAACCACCCCGACCAGAGAGACGAGGACGCGCTGGTTCCTGTCCTTCGGCAGCAGGCTCATGGTTCGGTCCTCGCGCCCTGTTCGGCGGCAGGCGTGCCCGGTGCTGCAACAGGATCGCGGCTTGGACTGATCTCGACGCCCTCTTCGCGCGGCAGAAGTGCCGGGCGCGCCTGATGGTCAAAACCTTCCAGCGCGGCGCCTTCGCCGTTCTGAACCTTCACGACCGTCAGGCCGAAAATCAGCGCGACAAAGGCCAGCAGCACAACCAGCAGCCCGACATTGCGCGACCGGCGGCGTCCGTGAAGTTCGTGTTCTGTGCGAAGCGCCATCATACGCCCACCCAGTGCTGGATCAGCAGCGCCGCGAAATGCGCGAACAGATAGTAAAGCGACAGCTTGAAGAAGCTTTTCTCGGCCTTGTGGCCATCGCCATAGCTCTGTTCGTCGGTGCGGCGCATGACCTGCCATCCGCGCCAGATGAACAGCGCGTTCAGGACCACCGCGGCGGTCAGGTAAATCGGCCCCCCGACCGAGGTCAGGCCCAGCCAGATCGCGAAGGGCGCGAGGACAAGCGTATAGGCGAAGATATGGCGCCGCGTGACCTGACGACCATGCGTCACCGTCAGCATCGGCACCCCGGCATTGTGATAATCTTCCTTCATGAACAGCGCCAGCGCCCAGAAATGGGGCGGGGTCCAGAAGAAGATCAGTGCGAACATCAGAAGCGACTCGATCGAGATACCGCCGGTCGCGCAGGCCCAGCCGATCATGGGCGGAAACGCCCCGGCCGCGCCGCCGATCACGATATTCTGCGGTGTCGAGCGCTTCAGCCACATCGTGTAGATGACAGCATAGAAGAAGATCGTGAATGCCAGAAAGCCGGCCGCGAACCAATTTGCCGACAGCCCCAGCATCATGACCGAGATGCCCGAAAGCGCCAGGCCAAGGCCAAGCGCTTCGCCCCCGGTCACGCGTCCCGACGGGATTGGCCGGCCCTTGGTGCGCCGCATAACCGCGTCGATATCTGCGTCATACCACATGTTCAGCGCCCCGGACGCCCCGCCGCCAATGGCGATGAACAGGACCGAGCAAAACGCGACCAGCGGGTGCAGATGCACCGGCGCGACGATCAGGCCGACAAAGGCGGTAAACACCACCAGCGACATGACGCGCGGCTTCAGCAGGGCGACATAATCGCCAAACTGCGCCTCGCCGGGGGTTTCATATGTGGTTGTATCGGCCACGGGCGGTTACTTTGCTGCCATCTGGATGGGCTTGGCGTTTTCCAGATCGGCCGCAGCGAATTCGACCTTCGCGCCTTCCAGCCATGCGGCATATCTCTCGGGCGAGACGGCCTTCACGACAATCGGCATATAGGCGTGATTGATCCCGCAAAGTTCCGAGCACTGGCCGAAATACACGCCTTCCTGCGTGGCGGTGAAGGCAAGCTGCGCAATGCGGCCAGGTACGGCGTCCTGCTTCACCGCGAAGGCCGGAATGGTCCAGGAATGGATCACGTCGGTTGCCGTGAACTGCATCAGCACTTCCTGCCCGACCGGCACCACGACCGGGTTGTCGGCGGCCAGCAGATATTCGTCAGGGGTATAGCCGTTGGCCTCCAGATCTTCCTTCGCCAGCATCAGCGCATCGAAGGCGAGCCCTTCATTCGGATATTCATAGGACCAGTACCACTGATGCCCGATTGCTTTGATGACCACGGCAGGGTTCTGCGGAATGGCAAGCTGGCGGAACAGAATCGGCAGCGAAAAGACGCCGATTGCGATCAGGATCAGGATCGGGACTAGCGTCCAGGTGATCTCGATCGGGGTATTGTGGCTGAACCGGGCCGGTGTCGGGTTGGCGCGGCGGTTATAGCGCAGGATGCACCACAGCAGCAGACCGCAGACGAAAATCGTTACAACGGTGATGATGACAAGCACATAGTGATCCAGCCATTGCTGATCCACCGCCTCGGGGCTGGAAGCAGGCTGGAAGCTGATGCCGCGCGGATGCGGCTTTCCGATGACAGGCAAATCGCCCAGCACATCGCCGGCTGCCTCCTGCGCGCGGGCTACGCCTGCCGACAGCAGCAGCGCCGCCCCCATCCCTGCCGCAAACATGCGGCGCATCATCGCTGGAGCCACCATCCGAGTATCCCTTGCCTATGTCGGCAGCAGACCGCGCCGAAGCCGCGCACCGCTGCCACCCTTCCGAGTCAAACTTTTTCTGTTTACAACCATAAAACCCGTCTTGCGACAAGTCACCACGGTATCGGGTGGCACGCCTGAACATTGAAGCAACAGCATAGTCCCGGACCGCCCATGACAAACGACCCCTTTCGCCCTTTCGAAACCAGTCTGGACAAGGACGCCGCACTGGCCGTCCTGCGCGATGCCACGAACGGCGCCGATGACGGAGAGATTTTCGCCGAGCGCTCGCATGCCGAAACCCTTGTGTTCGACGATAACCGCCTTCGCGGCTCCAGCTATACGGCGAGTCAGGGTTTCGGGCTGCGCGCTGTCGCGGGCGAGGTAACGGGATATGCCCATTCGACCGAACTGACACTTACATCACTGCGTCGTGCGGCCGAGACTGTGCGCCTCGCGCTTGGCAATGGCGGGCGAGAGCTGGCCTTGCCGCCAACGGGTCCGGTCACGCAGCTTTACGCGCCCGTCGATCCGGCGGAAGGCATCGGCATCGCGCAGCGCATCGACCTTCTGCGCGAAATCGACGCCTATGCGCGCGCGAAGGACCCGCGCGTCGTTCAGGTCAGCGCCTCGATGTCGACCAGCCTGCAAGAGGTCGCGATTCTGCGTCCCGAAGGCGGGCTGGTAACCGATATCCGGCCCATGGCGCGGCTGAATGTCGCGGTCATCGTCGAAGATAACGCCCGGCGCGAAAGCGGCGGCGCAGGCGGCGGCGGGCGCATTCCGCTTGTCAGCCTTATCGAGCCCGCGCATTGGAAGGCGCAGGTCGATGAGGCGTTGCGCATCGCGCTGGTGAACCTTCGCGCCGAACCTGCGCCCGCGGGTGTCATGGACATCGTGCTCGGCCCCGGCTGGCCCGGAATTCTGCTGCACGAGGCCGTCGGTCACGGGCTGGAGGGGGATTTCAACCGAAAGGGCCACTCGGCATTTGCCGGCCTGATGGGTCAGCGCGTCGCTGCACCCGGCGTCACGGTAATCGACGACGGCACGATACCCGATCGTCGCGGCTCGATCAGCGTGGACGACGAAGGAACGCCGCCGGGCCGCAATGTGCTGATCGACGACGGGATTCTGGTCGGCTACCTTCAGGACCGTCAGAACGCGCGCCTGATGGGGGTGGAACCGACCGGAAACGGCCGCCGGGAAAGCTATGCCCATGCCCCGATGCCGCGCATGACGAATACCTTCATGCTGGGTGGGGATGTCGCACCCGACGCGATGGTCGCGGATCTGAAGGACGGTATCTATGCCGTCGGCTTCGGCGGCGGGCAGGTCGATATCACCAACGGAAAGTTCGTTTTTTCCTGCACGGAAGCCTACCGGGTCAGGAACGGCGTCATTCAGACGCCGATTCGCGGCGCGACCCTGATCGGCGACGGCGCGACCGCGCTTCAACAGATCAGGGCCATCGGCAACGACATGGCGCTTGATCCGGGCATGGGCACCTGTGGCAAGCAGGGGCAATGGGTTCCGGTGGGTGTCGGGTTGCCGACGCTGATGATCGGGGGCCTGACGGTCGGCGGCTCTGCCTCGCGCTGAGGCCTGCGCCCCGATCCTGGGACACGCAGATGACGGCGCATGAGTCAATCGCGCAGAAGTTGCAGGGCTCGCCGAAAAATCTCTTGCCCGCCGTTTCCGCTAACCAATTCTTAACCATTCCTCAGCGATAACAGCTTCGAATGAGGCGGAGAGGTCGATGAGGTTGCTGTCGTTCAACACCCCCCACACCCCACTCACCGCGAAGGATGACGATCTCAGCTTTCTCCGCCTCATTCGCTCTCGCCGGGTCGGACATGCGACATTTCATCGCATGATCGCCGAACATGGCGGTGTCGCTGCCGCACTGGACGCGCTTCCCGAAATCGCGCGACAGGCCGGCGTGAAGGATTACACAACCTGCACGGAAGCCGCGGCCTTTGCCGAACTGAAAGCGGGCCGCAAGGCGAATGCGCGTCTCGTTCGATGCGACCAGCACGAATACCCGGCATTGCTGAGACAGATTTCCGACGCGCCGCCCGTCATCTGGGTCAAGGGCAACCTGTCGGCGCTGAACCGGCCCATGATTGCGGTCATCGGGGCGCGCAACGCGTCCTCGCTGGGGTTGCGCATGGCACGCGGCATGGCAGGTGCGCTTTCCGAGATGGGGATTGGCATCGTCGCGGGCCTTGCACGGGGCATCGACACCGCAGCGCATGAGGCCAGCCTGAAGGCCGGAACCGTCGCGGTCATGGCGGGCGGCATAGACCAGATCTATCCGGCAGAGAACAGCGCACTGGCGGCAATGCTATGCGATCGTGGCTGCCTGCTGTCCGAACAGCCGCCGGGCCTTTCACCCGTGGCGCGCCATTTTCCGCTACGCAACCGCATCATTTCTGGCCTGTCGCATGGCGTCGTCGTGGTCGAGGCAGCGGTCAAATCCGGCAGCCTGATCACCGCGCGCGACGCGCTCGATCAGGGTCGAGAGGTGATGGCCGTGCCCGGCCACCCCGTCGATGGCCGCGCCGGTGGCTGCAACCAGCTTCTGCGCGACGGTGCGACGCTGGTGCGCAATGCAGAAGACGTGCTGCTGGCCCTGCCGCAGCTTCAGCAGGCTGTCGCAACGGGGGAAGGAACCCTCAGGAATTTTGCAGATGATGCGTTTCCGGCTGTCGCCCCCGGCAGGCCAAGCGCGAATATCACGGCGGCTGCGCAGGGCGATCTGCCCCTGCCGCATCGCGGGGCGAGCGTCGCGCAGGTCGATGCGCAGGTTCTTTCGCACCTGTCCCCTTCCCCAACCGAGGAAAATGCGCTTATCCGCGATACCGGGCTAAGCGCCGCAAATCTCGCCCCGGTGCTTTTGCGGCTTGAACTGTCGGGAAAACTGACGCGTCTGGCCGGCGGGCGTATCGCGCTTCTGTAACAGCCGCCTTCCCTGCCCCCTATTCGCGTGACGGCCGGTGACGCTTCGTCCCTTTTTCAGGGGATGCCTTTGCACAGCAACTAAAGCCGCCCGTTGACACGCCCGCCAACCGCCCCCATGTTCCCGGCCCTGATACGCCATGAGGTCCCGCATGCCAGTCGTCGTTGTCGAATCGCCGGCCAAAGCCAAGACGATCAACAAATATCTGGGCGACGATTACACCGTTCTCGCATCTTTCGGGCATGTCCGCGACCTGCCCCCGAAGGACGGATCGGTCGATCCCGACGCCGATTTCGACATGAAATGGGAAGTCGCGAGCGATTCGCGAAAGCACCTGAAGGCGATCCGCGATGCCTTGGCCAGCGATGACGCGCTGATCCTTGCGACCGACCCCGACCGCGAGGGCGAAGCGATTTCGTGGCACCTGCTGGAAGCCTTGGCCCCGGCGCTGAAGAAGGGCAAGCCGGTCAGCCGCGTCACCTTCAACGCGATCACCAAGAACGCCGTGACCGAGGCGATGGCCAACCCGCGAGAGATCGACCGCGATCTGGTCGACGCCTATCTTGCGCGGCGTGCGCTGGATTATCTGGTCGGCTTCAACCTGTCGCCGGTTCTGTGGCGCAAGCTGCCCGGCGCGAAATCGGCGGGCCGGGTGCAATCGGTGACGCTGCGCCTGATCGTCGAACGCGAGATGGAGATCGAGGCCTTCAAGCCACGCGAATACTGGTCGGTCCATGCGCGACTGGCCACACCATCGGGCGATGAATATGACGCCACGCTGGTCAGCCTTGCCGGCGACAAGCTGGAACGCTTCGACATCCCGACCGCCGAAAAGGCGCGGCTGGCGCTTTCGGCCATTGATGCGCGCGATCTGACGGTCAGCAGCGTCACCTCGAAGCCCGCAAGCCGCAATCCGTGGCCCCCTTTCATGACCTCGACCCTGCAGCAGGAGGCCAGCCGCAAGCTGGGCCTCGGCGCGCGGGCCTGCATGTCAACGGCGCAGCGCCTGTATGAAGCCGGGCTGATCACCTATATGCGGACCGACGGAATCGACATGGCGCCCGAGGCTGTGATGTCCGCGCGCGATGCGATCAAGGCGAAATTCGGCGCGAACTACCTGCCGAAATCGCCCCGCATGTACAAGAACAAGGCCAAGAACGCACAAGAAGCGCATGAATGTATCCGCCCCACGGATATGTCCTTGTCGCCCGACAAGCTGCGGATTTCGGAAAAGGATCAGCGCGCGCTTTACGACCTGATCTGGAAACGCACCATCGCCAGCCAGATGGAAGCCGCCCGGATGGAGCGCACGACAGTCGAAATCGGCAGCCAGGATGGGCAGGTCGGTTTGCGCGCGACCGGGCAGGTCATGGTCTTTGACGGCTTTCTGGCGGTCTACGATCAGGGCCGTGACGATGACGAGGATGAGGACGGAAACCGCCTGCCCGTGATCCGGGAAGGCGAGCCCGCGAAGAAGATCGCCGCCTTCGCCGCCGAGGACGGCGTGCTGGTCGACGACCACAGGACAGCGGCCGCGCGCCAGCATTTCACCCAGCCTCCGCCCCGCTATACCGAGGCGACTCTGGTCAAGCGCATGGAGGAATTGGGCATTGGCCGGCCGTCGACCTATGCCAGTATCGTGACGACCATTCAGGATCGCGATTATGTCAGGAAGGACAAGAACCGCCTGATTCCAGAAGACAAGGGGCGGCTCGTCACGGCGTTCCTGGTCAAATATTTCCCGCGCTATGTCTCGTATGATTTCACCGCGAATATGGAGACAGAACTGGACGACATCAGTTCCGGCAATCGCGCATACCGCGAGGTTCTGCGGCGTTTCTGGCGCGACTTTACCGAGGCGCTCAGCGGGACCTCCGACCTTCGCATCGGCGAGGTGCTGGAAGCCATCGACGACGCGCTTGCGCCGCACCTTTACCCTCCGCGCGAGGATGGTGGCGATCCGCGTGAATGCCCGCTGTGTCATCAGGGCCGCCTGAACCTGAAAACCGCCCGGTCCGGCGGCGCCTTTATCGGATGTTCGCGGTATCCGGAATGCCGTTTCACCCGCCCGCTTTCCGCCCCCGATGGCGATGAGGCGGTGGGCGACCGCGTGCTGGGCGACGACGACGGACAGGCGATCAGCCTGAAAAACGGCCGCTTCGGACCTTATGTCCAGCGGGGCGAGGCAACCGACGATATACCGAAACCGCCCCGCGCCAGCATCCCGAAGGGCTGGGACGCGAATTCTGTCGATCTTGAGCAGGCACTTAAACTGCTGGCCCTTCCGCGCGCGATCGGCAACCACCCCGAGGATGGCGAACTGGTCGAGGCCGGGATTGGCCGCTATGGCCCCTACGTCAAGCATGGCAAGAAATACGCCAACCTGCCCGATGTGGACGAGGTTTTCACCATCGGCATGAACCGCGCGGTGGAGGTTCTGGCTGCGAAACCGACACGCGGACGTGCCGCCGCGGCCGCGCCCCTGAAAGAGCTGGGCGACCACCCGGATGGCGGCGCGATCTCTGTGATGAATGGCCGTTATGGGCCTTACGTCAAATGGGAAAAGGTCAATGCGACGCTGCCGCGTGATCTGGAACCTGCCGACGTGACGCTTGAAAAGGCGCTGGAACTGATCGCAGCGAAAGCCGCCAAATCCCCGAAGAAGGGTGCGAAAAAGGCTGCCGCGAAACCTGCTGCGAAAAAGGCGAGTGCCAAGAAAGCGACCGCGAAGAAGCCTGCTGCGAAAAAGACCACCGCCAAAAAGACCGCGAAAAAGGACACGCCGGAATAGGACAGGCGACGCAGTTGCGCCATAACCTCTCTGCGCAAGCTGAGCTTTTCGCGTCTTCGGGCGCGGGCTATTATGGCGGTGTCTGCTTATCGGGGTCCGAATGATCCGCGTCCGCGTCACGAAAACCGTCGGCTCTACCCCGCGCGAGGTGGGGGCAGAGATGATCGTGACGACCGGCACCACCACCGGCACGATTGGCGGCGGCAGGCTGGAACTCGACGCGATCGCGAAGGCACGTGAGATGATCGCCTCGGGCGCGGAGCGGGCCGAGATGCTGGTCACGCTCGGTCCCGAAAGCGGGCAGTGCTGTGGCGGACGGGTTCAGCTTGCGCTTGACCGCCTGCCCGCATCCGACACGCCCGAACAGCCGCAGGTGATGATCTTCGGGGCTGGTCATGTCGGGCGGGCGCTGGCGCAAATCCTGTCTGCCCTGCCCTTCGACGTGATCCTGATCGACAGCCGACCAGAAGAACTGAACCGATCAACCCTGACAGAAAACCGTCTGACGCCGCTTCCCGAAACCGAAATTCGCGCCGCACGGCCCGGCGCGGCCTTCGTCATCCTGACCCATGACCACGGGCTTGATTTTCTGCTCGCCGCCGAAGCTCTGAAACGCGGCGACGCTGCCTATGTCGGTTTGATTGGCAGCGCCACCAAACGTGCCCGCTTCCTGCGCGAGGCGCGCGCGGCAGGTATCGACGCCTCAGCCCTGACCTGCCCCATCGGCGCGGGCTTTTCTGCCGACAAGCGGCCAGAGATCATTGCTGCCTTTACCGCAGCAGAGATCGCCGGAAAGCTGACTGCTACCGCTACCGCCGATTGACACGGCGTCACCCCCTTGCGACAAAACCGCAACCATTCCGGAGGAAGTGATGAAGAAAGTCTATCCCGACGCGGATGCGGCGCTTGACGGCCTGCTGTTTGACGGCATGCATATCGCCGCAGGTGGCTTCGGCCTGTGCGGCATTCCCGAACTGCTGATCGACGCGCTTGTGAAAAGCGGCGTGAAGGACCTGACCATCGCCAGCAACAACTGCGGCGTTGACGGGTTCGGGCTTGGCAAGCTGCTGGACACCAAGCAGATCAAGAAGATGCAGTCGTCCTATGTCGGCGAGAATGCCGAATTCATGCGCCAGTATCTGAGCGGAGAGCTGGAGCTGGAATTCAACCCGCAGGGCACGCTGGCCGAACGCATGCGCGCGGGCGGTGCGGGCATCCCCGGCTTCTATACCAAGACCGGCGTCGGCACCGTGATTGCGGACGGCAAGGAAGTGAAGCAATTCAATGGCGAGGATTATATCCTTGAAGAAGGCATCTTCGCCGACCTGTCCATCGTCAAGGCGTGGAAGGCCGACGACACCGGCAACCTGATCTTCCGCAAGACCGCCCGCAACTTCAACCCGCCCGCCGCCATGTGCGGCAAGGTCTGCGTGGCCGAGGTCGAGGAGATCGTCCCGCGCGGCAGCATCGACCCCGACCTGATCCACCTGCCGGGTATCTATGTCCACCGGGTCATTCAGGGCGAACACGAAAAGCGCATCGAACAGCGCACCACCCGCAAGCGTGAGGAGGCCTGAGATGCCCTGGGACCGCAATCAAATGGCCGCCCGCGCGGCGCAGGAACTTGAAGACGGCATGTATGTGAACCTCGGCATCGGAATCCCGACGCTGGTGGCGAACTATGTCGGCGACAAGGACATCACGCTGCAATCGGAAAACGGGATGCTGGGCATGGGCCCCTTCCCGTTCGAGGGCGAGGAAGACCCTGACCTGATCAATGCCGGCAAGCAGACGATCACCGAACTGTCGCGCACGTCCTATTTCGACAGCGCCACCAGCTTCGGCATGATCCGCGGCGGCAAGATCGCGGCGGCGATCCTTGGTGCGATGGAGGTGGCCGAAAACGGCGATCTGGCGAACTGGATGATCCCGGGCAAGCTGGTCAAGGGTATGGGCGGCGCGATGGATCTGGTCGCAGGCGTGGGCCGTGTGGTCGTGGTCATGGACCACACCAACAAGCACGGCGAATCGAAGGTGCTGAAGGAATGCACCCTGCCGTTGACCGGGCGAGGTGTCGTGGACCGCATAATCACCAATCTGGGCGTGCTGGACGTGGTCGATGGCGGGCTGAAGATTGTCGAGCTTGCCGATGGCGTGACCGAGGAAGAATTCCGCGCCGCGACCGAGGCAACGCTGGTCTGATCGGGCATTCTAGTGCGAAAAAGGGGCCGTGCGGCCCCTTTTTTCATGGCGAATGCACCGCGTGACGGAATTGTAATGATCGGCCAGCCGGCCTAATAGGGCTGTTGCAACGAATGCTGATCTGATGCGCAACCCATTAAAACTGCTGGAACATCTGAACATCCGCGCGCTTGGTCCGGTGGCGTCGGTCCCGGCTGCCGAGGCGTTGCGGGCAAGTCTTGGCGCGTTCGTGGGGCTGACGGTGACGGCGGTTGTGGCCTTCGTCGTCTCGCCCGACCGCTGGCTTGCGCTGTATCTGATAGCGCCCTTCGGGGCGACGGCGGTCCTGGTATTTGCTGCGCCGAACAGCCCGCTTGCCCAGCCTTGGCCGGCGATTGTCGGTAATACCGCCTCGGCGCTGACGGCGATCCTGCTGTGCCGGGTGCTTCCCGATCCACTGATCAGCGTGCCGTTGGCGGTGGGGCTCGCCATCGCTGTCATGGCGGCCCTGCGCGCCACCCATCCGCCCGGCGGCGCGGTCGCCATGACCGTAGCGCTTGGCGCCGACCGCATCTTGCCTTCTGGCTTCGGCTTTGCGCTGCTGCCCGTCGCCGCCGGCACGATCATCCTTGTGGCGACTGCTGCCATCTATGCCCAGTTGACCGGCAGGCGCTATCCACTGCGTCAGTTCGGCGAGGTGAACCCGCAAGGCACCCACGACCCCGCACCCGTCGAACGTCTGGGACTGACCGAGGACGAACTGACCGAAATCCTGTCGCGCTATCGCCAGTCGCTGAACCTTGGGGTCGAAGATCTGGCCCGCCTGATCGGCGCGGCCGAGATGCAGGCGGCAAGCCACATGGCGGGCCCGCAGACCGCACAGGCGATCATGTCGCGCGATCTGGTCACGGTCGCCCCCGATACGGACATTGAGGAAATCGCCGCGCTGTTCCTGCGCCACGGCTTCACGTCGCTGCCGGTGGTGGACGCGGACGGTCGCTTTTTGGGCGTGATCTTCCAACTGCAGATCATTGCTGCGGCATTTCCCGGTCACGAGTTGACGGCAGGCCACCCACCGCCTCTGGCGGTGTCCGGGGCGGCGAGAGCCGCGGACATCATGGACCCGAGCCCGCCAAGCGCAGGCCCAGAGACGCCGCTGGCAGCGCTGCTGCCGCAACTGGCGGGCAGCGTTGATGCGGTGCCCATCCTCGATGCCGGGCGAATTGTGGGGGTAGTGACGCAGACCGACCTTATCGCGGCGCTGGCGCGGGAAAGCCTGCGCGGCGACTGATCTAGGCCGTGCCTTTTTCTGTGACGATCAGATCCAACGCCACATCATGCGGCTGCGGATAGATCGTGCGCAGACCCGCCGCCGCAAGCCCGATCCCGATGGCATAGGGACGAGGTGTCATTGACGCCAGAGTCCGGTCGTAAAAGCCGCCGCCATAGCCCATCCGAAAGCGCGCGCGGTCCCAGCCGACAAGCGGGGCAAGCACGATCTGCGGTGCCAGCACCTGATCGGTCGCGGGTTCAGGGATGTTCCAGCGCCCGGCGCGCATCGGCGCATCGGGTGACCAGGGCCGAAAGACCAGCGGTGCATCGGGCGCTGTCACCACCGGCAGGGCAACCCTGATCCCGTGGCTCGCCTGCCGCGCCATCCAGTCGCGCAGATCGACCTCTGCCCGGATCGGCCAGTAGGCCGCCACGACCATGCCTTCTGCGCCCCCGAAACGATCCTTCAGAACCCTGTCCAGATGCACCGCAACCGCGGCATCCATATCGGCCCTTTGGGCATTCGTCAGAACCTCGCGTTCAGCCAGCAGCCGCGCCCGTTCGGCCTTGCGCCAGCGCGCGGCGTCCCGCGCCGCAGCCTCGTCCACGGCGAGCGGGTCGAAATAGTCAGGCGCGACCTCTCCTGCCATGCAGGCAGGCGAGGCAAAGTCGCGCGGTGGGTTCTCGTCTGGCATGGTCCGGCTTGAGGCTGCTATCATTCGCTGCAATGCTGCGCCTTCACGGCAATATTTGGCAAGGGGGCAGCATGGCTGACGTGATCCGCAACGGTGACGATTTCACGGTCGAGGCGAAGGTCATCGCTGACGGGCTGGACCTGCCCGAACATGCCATTGCACGAGGCATGTCCAACGGCGCGATCACCACCCGCTTCGAGCGCGGAGAGGGCGAGGACGAAGGCCGGTTCCGGCTGTCCTTCTTCCATCGCGAAAGGGTGCTGCGGCTGACCGTGGATGCAAGCGGCAATATCCTCAGCCGGGCACGGTTTGACCGCAAGAAGGGGTGATACGCGCTTAGCGGGACCCGAACGAGAAAGGCCCGCCAGTCCGGCGGGCCTTCTTTAATCAATGGAGTCGTCAGGTCACGCCATGCGCGAAGCGACGTTTTCCCAGTTCACCAGCTTGTTCAGGAAATTTTCCAGATATTTCGGCCGCGCGTTGCGGAAGTCGATGTAATAGGAATGTTCCCACACATCACAGCCAAGCAGCGCGGTCTGGCCGTTTACCAGCGGGTTCACGCCGTTCTCGGTCTTGGTGATTTCCAGGCTGCCATCCTTGTTCTGGACAAGCCATGCCCAGCCCGAGCCGAACTGACCGGCACCGGCCTCGGAAAACTTCTTCTTGAATTCATCGACCGAGCCGAAGCTGTCGACAATCGCCTTTTCAAGCTTTTCAGGCATCGCCCCGGGGTTCGGACCCATCATTTCCCAGAACTGGCTGTGGTTCCAGTGCTGGCTCGCATTGTTGAAGATGCCGTTCTGCGCGACCGCGCCCTTTTCATAGGTGCCGGTGACGATGTCTTCCAGCGACTTGCCTTCCCATTCGGTCCCGGCGACCAGCTCGTTCAGCTTGTCGACATAGGCCTTGTGGTGCTTGTCGTGGTGAAATTCCAGCGTCTCCTTCGACATGCCGCCATCGGCGAGCGCGTCATGGGCATAAGGAAGATCGGGAAGCGTGAAGGCCATGGGTTCATTCCTTTCTCTGGGGCAGGCCCGGTGCCTGCCCGGCTATGGTCACCCAAGAAACGCGGGCCTTGCGGCGCAAGTTCCGCGCGGGTTCCGGGGCAGGCTTAACACACGGCCTGCAAAAGAAAAAAGCCCCGAAGCGCGGCTTCGGGGCTTTCCTTCAGCTTCGGCTGGCGATCAGTTCGCCGGCGCCGGGGCATCCGCTGCCGGGGCATCGGCCGCAGGTGCGTCAGCGGCAGGGGCGTCAGCAGCCGGGGCCGGGTTTTCGACGGTGACAACAGCGTCGCCACCGGCATCGCCGTCCGCGACCGGCGCATCGCCGCCGCTCATCAGCCAGAAAATGACGATGACGGCCACAACCAGCGCGCCAACGATGAAATACAGGTTGTTGTTGCTGCTACGGACTTCGTTTGCCATGGAAAATCTTCTCCGAGTTGGGTGTCGTGTGACGTGGACAATGCTTAGACTGGTATATTGATCCGCATTATTGATCAATCTGCGACATTGTGGTGCATGAAAGCCACGCATCGCGTCGGCTCAGCGGGGTTTTGCCGGCCGCACAAACGGCCTATCTAGAGCGCATCGAAAAGGAGCGCCGATGTTCTGGCTGTTCGCCTCTGCCCTGACCTTGCTTGTCGCCACCGCGATCCTGTGGCCGTTTCTGCACGGAGCCATGAAAGATGCCGAGCCTGCGGCGGCCTATGACCTGCGCGTTTACCGCGATCAGCTTGCAGAGGTCGATCGCGACCTGTCGCGTGGCATCATCGAACCCGCCGAGGCCGAACGCCTTCGCACCGAGATCGGGCGGAAGGTGCTTGATGCTGACAAAGCCGTCGCGCGCAGCGCGCTGCGACCGGGCGCGGCGGGAAAACACACCGCCTTTGCCGTCCTGACCCTGCTGGCGCTGATCGCCGCGGGGGCTGCGCTTTATCTGTACGCGGGATCGCCGGGCATTCCCGATATGCCGCTTTCCAGCCGTATTGAGTCGGCCGAGGCGCGCTATGCTTCGCGTCCCAGTCAGGCAGAGGCCGTGGCGCGGGTGAGCGAGCTTGCCCCAACGGAACGTCCGCTGCCCGATCAACAGTATCAGGATCTGATGCGGCAGCTGCGCGACGCAGTCAGCGAGCGCCCGGACGATCCGCAGGGGCTGTCGCTGCTGGCCCGGAACGAGGCGCGTCTGGGAAATCTGGCCGAAGCGCAGGCGGCGCAGACGCATCTGATCGAAGTCTTGGGCGACAAGGCTGCGGGTGAGGAACATGCGTTCCTTGCCGGCATCATGACAGAGGCTGCGGGCGGGCTGATAACGCCAGAGGCAGAGGCAGAGATCGCGCGCGCGCTTCGTCTTGATCCGCAAAATCCGCAGGCGCGCTATATGACAGGGCTGTTGCAGGCCCAGAACGGTCGGCCCGACCGCGCCTTTCCCGTCTGGGCATCGCTTCTGGCCGACAGCCCACCCGATTCCCCCTGGGCCGTCGCGATCCGAAAGGTGATCGGCGAAATTGCGTGGCTGGCGGGCCGACCCGATTATACGCCACCTGCCGCGCGCCTGCCCGACGAAGGCCCGCCCATGCCGGGTCCCGATGCCGACACCATGGCCGCCGCCGCCGAAATGTCACCGGATGAGCAGAACGAGCTCGTTCGCGGTATGGTCAGTCAGCTTGAGGCGCGTCTGGGCACCGAGGGCGGCACGCCCGAGGAATGGGCGCGGCTGATCTCCTCTCTTGGCGTGTTGGGCGAGACAGATCACGCGCGCGAAATCTATTCTGAGGCGCAGCAGCATTTCGCCGACGCGCCCGAGGCCATGTCGGCAATAGCCGATGCGGCACGCAAGGCCGGGGTCGCCGAATGATACATGAAGATGTCGCCGATTTTGCCGCTGCCCTTCCCCGCGCTGGCGCAATCGCGGGCCTCGACCTCGGGACGAAGACCATCGGGGTGGCGGTCAGCGACGGGCTTCGGCAGGTGGCATCGCCCATCACAGTCATCCGTCGAGAGAAATTCACGAAGGATGCCGAGGCCCTGCTGAAAATCACAAGCGAGCGTGGCCTGGCCGGCATCGTGCTGGGACTGCCGCGCAACATGGACGGCAGCGAAGGCCCCCGCGCCCAATCCACCCGCGCCTTCGCCCGCAACCTGTCGCGCCTGACCGAACTGCCCATCACGTTCTGGGACGAGCGCCTGTCAACAGTCGCCGCCGAACGCGCGTTGCTGGAGGCGGATACCTCACGCAAACGTCGAGCGGAGGTCATAGATCAGGTGGCGGCGGGCTACATTCTGCAGGGGGCGCTGGATCGGTTGCGGTTTTTGGGGTGAGCAGAGGGCAGCGCCCCGCGTCCGCACGGTTACTTCTTGGGCAATAATGGCAGCGTAGATTCCATGTTGACCGGTGCTGCTGCCCGCCCGAAGGTCTGCTTGGCTTCTAGATGAGTTTGACTTTTGAAGGCATCTGGATAGGTTCGAGCGACCAGAAACAGGTTAGGTCGGTGCGGTTGGCCCGGCCCCCGCGAGAGCGGGTCCTTTCGCGCATCGACGGTTCGGTGGTTGCGTCCCATGGTCCAAGCGTCCGCGCATGTCGCGTGGGCGAGTTGAAAGGACACGGATATGCAACAGCAAGTCGCCGTTATAACGCTCGGAACTTCTGATCTTGAAAGGTCGAAGTCTTTTTACCGTGAGGGATTTGGCTGGACGCCAGTTTTCGAGAATGAAGAAATTGCATTCTATCAGATGAACGGCTTCGTCTTCGGCACCTGGCTCAAAGCTTCGCTCGAAGACGACACACAGGCAAAAAGCATGGCCGCTCCGGGTGCCTTTACACTCGCGCATAACGTTCAAGAGGAGAGCGACGTGAAGCCAGTCATTGAAAGGCTCGTTTTCCACGGCGCTTCGCTTCTTCGCGAGGCCGATGCTCCGCCGCAAGGCGGGCTACGAGGATACATTTCGGACCCGGACGGCCATATTTGGGAGATTGCCTGGAACCCCGACTGGCCAATGGACGAGAAGGGACACGTGACGTTCGCTTCGTAACTGGTAGCGGGTCTGATCGCGTGAAATACACTCACGATCAGACCCGGACGCTTTCGACGTGGACCTTCGAAAACCCCAAAAAGGTGTCCGCTTCGTCCCGCAAACCTGCGGAACGAAGCTCACCCCCTGAAATGGTCATAGATCTTCTGGGCCAGCCCCTCGCTGATGCCATCGACCGCCATCAGATCCGCCACGGCTGCCCCACTGACCGCCTTCGCAGACCCGAAATGCGCCAGCAGCGCGCGTTTGCGCGACGTACCGACACCGGCAATCTCGTCCAGCGGGGTCGCGGACACGGCCTTGGCCCGCTTGGCACGATGGGTGCCGATGGCCCAACGATGGGCCTCGTCCCGCAGGCGCTGGATGAAGTAAAGGACTGGGTCATTCATGCGCAGCGCGAAGGGGCGCTGACCGAAGCGGTGGAATTCTTCCTTGCCGTGGTCGCGGTCCTGTCCCTTGGCGACGCCGATCATGGGGATGTCCTCGACGCCCAGCTCGGCCATGATCTCGTGGACGGCGCTGACTTGTCCCGCGCCCCCGTCGATCAGCAGCAGGTCGGGCCATGCTTCGCTTTCCCTGTCAGGGTCTTCTTTCAAAAGGCGGGTGAAGCGGCGGGTCAGGACCTCTTTCATCATGCCGAAATCGTCGCCGGGGGTGATTTCGGTCCCCTTGATATTGAACTTGCGATACTGGCTTTTGACCCAGCCTTCCGGGCCGGCCACGACCATGCCGCCGACAGCGCTGGTGCCCATGATGTGGCTGTTGTCATAAACCTCGATCCGGCGCGGGGGACCGGGAAGGTTGAAAGCATCGGCCAGCCCTTCCAGCAGGCGCAACTGGGTGGCGCTTTCGGACATGCGGCGCGCCAGACTTTCGCGGGCGTTGCGCAGCGCGTTTTCCACCATCTCGGCCTTCTCGCCACGTTGGGGAACGCCCAGCACAACCTTGCGCCCGGCCTTTTCGGACAGTGCGTCGCGCATCAGGTCCATATCCTCGACCCCATGCGACAGCAGCACCATGCGCGGAGGCACCTTGTTGTCGTAAAACTGCATCAGGAAAGCCTGCATCACCTCATCAGGCGATTCCGCGCCGCCCAGCCGAGGGTAGAAGTCGCGGTTCCCCCAGCTTTGATTGCCGCGGATGAAAAAGACCTGTACGCAGGCCTGCCCGCCATCCATGTGCAGCGCCACGATATCCGCCTCTGCAATTCCGCGCGGGTTGATCGCTTGCACCGATTGCACCGCCGTCAGCGCCTTGATCCGGTCGCGCAGCGCGGCGGCACGTTCATATTCCATCGCCTCTGACGCAGCCGTCATATCCGCCGCCAGATCGGCCTGAATCTTGGTCGAGCGGCCTTTCAGAAAAAGTTCTGCATCATTCACCAGCGCGTTATAGTCCGCCTCGTCGATCTTGCCGACGCAGGGAGCACTGCAGCGCTTGATCTGGTACAGAAGGCACGGCCGCGTCCGGCTTTCGAACACCGCATCGGTGCAGTTGCGCAGCAGGAATACGCGCTGCAACTGGTTCAGCGTCCGGTTGACCGCGCCCGCGCCCGCGAAGGGGCCGTAATAGTCGCCCTTTTCGGATTTCGCACCGCGATGCTTCTTGATCTGCGGGAAGGCGTGGCTTTTCGCGACAAGGATATTCGGGAAGCTTTTGTCATCACGCAGCAGCACGTTATAGCGCGGCTTAAGCTGCTTTATGAGGTTCTGTTCCAGCAGCAGCGCCTCGGTCTCGGTGCGCGTGGTCAGGAACATCATCGAATGCGTTTCGCGGATCATCCGCGCGATGCGGCCGGTATGGCCCTGCCCGCGCGCATAGCTCGACACCCGCGCCTTCAGGTTTCGTGCCTTGCCGACATACAGAACGTCGCCCTTTTCACCCAGCATGCGGTAAACGCCGGGCGAACTGTCGAGCGTCTTGAGGTAGTCGGCGATAAGCGCCTGGCCGACCATTTTTGGCGGGGATTCGGTCATGTCACTACAGATGGGTGATTCTGGGGGGCGGCTGCAAGTTCCGAGACGTGAAGGCAAGCGAAATACTGTCCACGAAATCTGTGGATAACTCTGTGGGTGAGATACGGCGCCGGGCCGTTTCGCTTACAAATCATGTAATTTCGCAGAGTTGCTTAATTATTAGGCAATACATCAGTGCATTGATTTCTAACAATATTTTACCTGATCCCGACAAGGGCCTGAAAAACAAGACGGATTTTTTACGAAACCGTTACCTTCTGCGGCAAGGTGGACAAAATGCGGCAGCGCGGCGTGAGAGAGGCAGTTTTGCCCTGCCGCCAGCACCCATCACCACGTGAGATGCTGCCCTCCGTCAACGCAGATAAGCTGTCCAGTCACCGCTTTTGCGTTCAGCAGATATAACAATGCCTGGGCGATATCGTCAGGGTCGGCACCGCGCCCAAGAATGGTCGACGCACGCTCTTGCGCGAACTGCGCCGGGGATTGAGCAGCGCCTTGCAGCGTCGGTCCCGGGCCGATCGCGTTCACGCGGATCGCCGGGGCAAGGGCCTGTGCCAGCATCCGCGTCATTTCCCAAAGACCGGACTTGGCGATGGAATAGGTCAGATACTCCGGTGCGGGCTTCAGAACGCGCTGATCGACCATGTTTACGATCAGTCCGCTGGCAAGGGGCTCTGCGCCGGAAGACCCGACCGCGCCGATCTGCGCCGCGAACGCTTGCGACAGAATGAAGGGCGCACGCAGGTTCGATCCGAGGTTTTGATCCCAACTCAGCCGCGAGGCGCTGCCAACATCGTCATATTCAAAGATCGAAGCGTTATTGACCAGCACCGAAAGCGGCCCCATGCGTCGCGCCGCATCCGGCAGCAGACGCTCGGTCGCGTCCAGATCAAGCAGATCGGCACAGAAGACTTCGGCGTTGACGCCAAGGCGCCGTGCCGCGGTTGCCGTTTCCTCTGCCTCTGCTCTCGACCGGTTGCAGTGGATCGCGATATCCAGCCCCTCGGCCGCAAGCGCCAGCGCCATTGCCCGGCCAAGACGACGCGCGGCCCCGGTGACGAGCGCGACGCTCATGCCAGAAGCCAGACCGTATAAGCCATGTAAACGGCCAATAGTGCCGCGCCTGCGATCCTGCCGATGGCGATATGGCGCAGCAGGAACGGTCCCAGCAGAAGCGTCGTCGCCAGCATGAACCACAAGTCAAAGCGCAGCATCTCGACCGGGACGTCCAGCGGGCCAAAGAACGCGGTCACGCCCATGATCGCGAGAATATTGAAAAGATTCGAGCCGATCACGTTCCCAAGCGCCATATCGGCCCGCCCGCGCAGCGCCGACGCGACTGAGGCCGCAAGCTCTGGCAACGAGGTTCCGATGGCAACCAGCGTCAGACCGATCACCGCATCGCTGATCCCGAAGCCGCGCGCAATATCGCTTGCGCCGGTCACAAGAATTTTCGCACCTATCGGCAATGCGACAAGGCCGATCGCCAGCCAGATCGCAATACTGGCTGGCGCTGCATGGTCATCGTGAAGCTCTGGCGTGTCGCTGACGCCTTGGCGGGCGCGGCTGACTTGCAGGAACAGTGTTACGGCGAGGGCGGTCAGAAGGATCATGCCGTGCCACCAGATCAGCGGGCCGGCGAAGCACAGAAGGATCAGCAGGACCGATGCGAGCACAGCGTAGATCCAGCTCGTCTTCAGTTCGTTATCATGGCTCAGCACGGGGGCGATGACCGCTGTCGCGCCAAGGATGACCAGAACATTCGCGATATTCGAGCCGACGACATTGCCAAGCGCGATGCCGGGCTGTCCACCCAGCGCCGCAGCAACCGAAACGATCAGCTCTGGTGCCGAGGTACCGAAGGCCAGAACAGTCAGGCCGACAATCACCGGCGCAATGCCAAGCCGAAGCGCCAGTGCGACCGCGCCACGCACAAGAAAGTCGCCACCGACGACCAGAAGGGCCAGACCGGCGAGGATTAACAGAATATCAACGATCACGGCGCGGCCACCCCAACAGCTTGGCAAGGAATCGCCGGAAGCCCGGCCCGGAAAACAGAGCAAGCGCGATGAACGCCAGCAGGATGACCAGCACGCCCTTTATCACGACCCGAACCTTTGGAACGCTGCTCGCTCATCGACCGCGGCGAGAATATCGTCCGCCGCGTCTCCGGCAGAAATGCCGAAACGGCGCAGGAATGGTGTCCGGGTGCCAAAGCTTTGAAAGCGGATGTCGTCACCGAACAGGCTTCGCATTTTCGGGGCAAGATGAGCGATCCCGTCGATCAGGCCAAGTTCGTGCGCGCGACCGGCCAACCAGAACTCGCCCGTGAAGGTTTCTTCGGCCCCTGACAGCTTCTGGCCGCGACGCGTTTCAACCTGCGCGATGAAGATGCGGTGCATGTCGTCCAGCAGCTTTTGCAGGCGTGCGACATCCTCGGGCTTTTCCGGACGGAACATGTCCAGTTGCGACTTCGAGCGCCCCGCCGTGTGGACGCGCCGCTCGATCCCGTGGCGCGCGATGAAATCCTGAAGACCGAAACTGCCTGAAATGACGCCGATCGAGCCGACGACCGAACATTCGTCAGCCCAGATATGATCGGCGGCAGAGGCCAGCCAGTATCCGCCCGATGCGGCGACATCCTCGACAAAGGCGTGAACCGGAATGTCATGCTTCTCGGCCAGCCTGCGGATGCGAGAGGCGATCAGCGAGGACTGCACGGGCGAACCACCCGGAGAGTTGATCGCCAGCGCGACCGCTTTCGGTTTGCCCTTGGTGAACGCCTTTTCCAGCGCAGGCGCCAACGAGGCATCATTAAGCCCGCCGGTGCCACCGCGGCCGGAAATTCCAATAGCGCCTTGCAGGCGAACGACGCTGACGCGCGGAGCGCGGTTCAGAAACGGTATTTTCATGCGCATGAGATAGGCGCAGCACCGGCGGTGGGCAAGCGTGGCGCGTTGCAATCGGACAGAATGCGCATCATATAAGTGGCCGAACCGATGCGGGGGAATGGATGACCTATCTCGATTTCGAAAAGCCGCTTGCCGATATTGAAGGCAAGGCCGAGGAATTGCGCGCCATGGGCCAGAAAGGCGAAGGCGTCGATGTCGAGAAGGAAGCCGCAGCGCTGGATAAGAAGGCGGGCGCGCTGCTGAAGGATATTTACGGCACGCTCGACCCCTGGCGGAAGACTCAGGTCGCCCGCCACCCGGAGCGCCCGCATTGCAGCGACTATATCAGCGCGTTGTTCACTGAATACACACCTCTGGCGGGGGACCGCGCCTTTGGCGACGATCATGCCGTCATGGGCGGTCTAGCTCGCTTCAACGACGCGCCTTGCGTGGTGATCGGCCATGAAAAAGGCAACGATACGAAGTCGCGGATCGAGCATAATTTCGGCATGGCCCGACCCGAAGGTTATCGCAAGGCGATCCGGCTGATGGATATGGCGGACCGGTTCAATTTGCCTGTGGTGACATTGGTCGACACGCCCGGCGCATATCCCGGCAAGGGCGCCGAAGAGCGCGGGCAGAGCGAGGCCATTGCGCGATCAACCGAAAAATGCCTTCAGATCGGCGTGCCGCTGGTGTCGGTCATCATAGGTGAAGGCGGCTCGGGCGGCGCGGTGGCTTTCGCGACCGCCAACCGCATCATCATGCTGGAGCACTCGATCTATTCGGTGATTTCGCCGGAAGGCTGTGCCTCGATCCTTTGGAAGGATGCCGAGAAGATGCGCGAGGCCGCCGAGGCGCTGCGCCTGACTGCGCAGGATCTGAAAAAGCTTGGCGTGATCGATTCGATTGTGACCGAACCGCTGGGAGGTGCCCAACGTGACCCGAAGGCCGCGATGGATGCTGTTGGCAAGCAGATCGCCGCCTCGCTGAAAGAGCTCTCGGGGCTGAAGCGCGCCGAGCTTGTAAAGGACCGCAGGCAGAAATTCCTGGATATGGGCAAGAAGGGCCTCGGCTGAAAAGTCGTAAAGCATGCTCCAAGGCCGTCGCATTCGCGGCGGCCTTTTCTTTTGCCGACACCCGCTTGACTCACCCATCACCATCGGGTTATGGATTATTCATAACCAAATGGTGATAAGTAATGCCGTCATCAGCCGATGCCATTTTCAAAGCCCTGAGCGATCCGACACGGCGGGCAATATTCGAACGACTTTGCCGTGAAGGCCCTGCCCCTGTCAGCCGTTTAACCGAAGGCGCAGGGATCTCGCAGCCTGCGGTTTCCAAACATCTGGCCATTCTGAAGCGCGCGGATCTGGTTGCAGGTCGCGAACAGGGTCGGATGACACAATACTCCGCCCGCCCGGACGCATTGGCTGTGCTGGCTGACTGGACGGTCGAGATGCAACATTTCTGGAATGCGCGCCTCGACCGCCTCGATGACTTGCTGAAAAGGATGGATCAATGACCGATAAACGCAACGCCGAGGCGGATGGCTCGGAAACCCGCAGCGTCGTGATCGAACGAAGCTATCCCTATCCGCCTGACCGCTTGTGGCGCGCGCTGACCCGGCCGGAGCTGCTGTCGGAATGGCTTATGCAGACCGACTTCACAGATGCGCCCGGCGGGCAGTTCCGTTTCACCGCAGACTGGGGCGGCGTGGATTGCACTTTGCTGACATTCGAACCGCAGCACCGGCTGAGCTATAGCTGGGGCGACGGGACGCTGGACACGATTGTGACATGGACGCTGACGCCCACCGCCGCGGGCACCGATCTGCGAATGGAACAATCCGGCTTCCGCACGGACCAGCCACGTTACTATGGCGGTGCGAAGGCTGGCTGGCCGCAGTTCTTCGATAACCTTGAAACACTGCTCGGCACCGGAAGGGATCTCTGACATGTCCCGCCTGATCCGCCAGTTTCATCGCTGGGTTTCAATCTTCTTCACGCTGACGGTTCTTGGCAACTTCGCCGCCATGGCTGTCGGCACAGTTCCGCAATGGCTGACCTACCTGCCCCTGCTGCCTCTGTTCCTGTTGTTGTTCTCGGGGCTGTATCTGTTCACCCTGCCCTATTTCGGCAAGCGGCGCGCAGGATGAAAACACCTTTCGATCCGCAGGTGCTGCTTGACCGGGCACTGATGGCAAACCTTGCGACGCTGGCAGAAGACGGCGCGCCTTGCAACGCGCCGGTCTGGTATCTTTGGGAGGACGGCGCGCTGTGGATGCTGGGGCATGAGGGCGCGAGCAGCGTCAGGCGGCTTGGCCGGGACGGGCGCTGTGCGGTCGAGATCGTGGATTTCGACAGTTCCGCCGGCATTCTGCTGCATTGTGGATTGCGCGGAACCGCGACGATCGAACCCAATGACGTCCCGCTGTTCCATCGGTTGCTACGCAAATATCTTGGCCCCGAGGACGGCTGGAACGACTGGTTCATCGACAATATCGCGGCAATCGAATCCCCGACAAGTCGGATGATACGTCTGGTCCCCGCTTCCGTCTTCACCAACAACGTCTCGTTCTTCCGCACCGGCCCGGAACTCGCCTTTCCATAGCCGAAGAGCGCCTTGCCACGATGACAAATCCAAATGCGCGGCGCCGCCTTGCCAAGCTGGGCTTCGCCGACTAGATAGGCGCGTCCGCAATTGAAAGGCCCGAGCCTTGGAAAACGTCGTCCTGACCGTCCACCTGATTCTTGCCCTGCTGCTGATCGGAATCGTGCTTCTGCAACGCTCCGAAGGCGGTGGGCTCGGCATGGGCGGTGGTGGCGGCGGCGGCGTCATGACCGGCCGGCAGGCTGCCAATGCGCTGTCTCGTCTGACCTGGATTCTCGCGGCCGGGTTTCTCGTGACCTCGATCACGCTGACCGTCATCGCTGCGCGCAACGTATCCGGCGCGTCGGTGCTTGACCAACTTGGCGTCGGCCAACCCGTCGAAAGCAGCGATGAGGCCCCGGCACTTCCGACCTATACGCCGCCGCCCGGCGTCGGTGCCCCGGTCGCCCCGCCTGCACCCGAGACTGCGCCCGCAGCGGCGACTGATGCTGCACCGGCAGAGGCCGCCACGACCACCCCACCCGCGGCTGAAGCGCCCGCCGAAACCGGCACAGCGGGCAGCACGGTCGAGCCTGCGGCACCGGCCCCGGCGACTGCTGCACCCGAGGCGTCGGTTCCGGCGACACCTCCGGCTGCCGACGCGCCTGCGACCCCGCCTGCGGCGAACTGAACTCAATAACTTGGGGGCGCGGGTTTCGCGCCCACGACAACTTGCGGTCCGCGTTGCGGCCACGGGATAATTCGGTTATATGTTTCCTCCCGTGAACGGCGCTATTCGCGACCGCGTAAATGACTGATTCGGAATCACGGGGGCCCCTTGGCGCGTTACATCTTCATCACCGGCGGCGTGGTTTCTTCTTTGGGCAAGGGCCTTGCATCGGCGGCCCTTGGCGCGCTGCTGCAGGCACGCGGATTCACCGTGCGCCTGCGCAAGCTGGACCCCTATCTGAATGTCGATCCCGGCACCATGTCGCCCTTCGAACATGGCGAAGTATTCGTGACCGATGACGGTGCGGAAACCGATCTGGATCTTGGTCACTACGAACGCTTCACCGGCGTCCATGCCCGCAAGACGGATTCGATCTCGTCCGGGCGGATCTATTCCAACGTGCTGGAGAAAGAGCGTCGCGGCGAATATCTTGGCAAGACCATTCAAGTCATTCCCCATGTGACCAATGAAATCAAAGATTTCCTTGCCATTGGCGATGACGAGGTCGATTTCATGCTGTGCGAGATCGGCGGGACAGTTGGTGATATCGAGGGCCTGCCCTTCTTCGAGGCCATCCGCCAGTTCACCCATGAACGCCCGCGCGGCGAATGCATTCTGATGCACCTGACCCTGCTGCCCTATCTCGCGGCCTCGGGCGAATTGAAGACCAAGCCTACACAGCACAGCGTCAAGGAATTGCAATCCATCGGCCTTGCCCCCGATGTGCTGGTCTGCCGATCCGAACATCCCATCCCGGAAAAGGAACGCGCCAAGATCGCGCTGTTCTGTAACGTGCGCCCCGATGCCGTCATTCCGGCCTATGACCTGAAATCCATCTATGAAGCCCCGCTCGCCTATCACCGGGCGGGCCTCGATCAGGCGGTGCTGAACGCCTTCCAGATCAGCCCGGCGCCGCGACCGGACCTCAGCCGCTGGGAGGAGGTCATGGACCGTCTGACCAATACCGACGGCACCGTGAAGATCGCGATCGTCGGCAAATATACCCAGCTTGAAGATGCCTATAAGTCCATTGCCGAGGCGCTGACCCATGGCGGCATGGCCAACCGGGTCCGCGTCAAGTCCGACTGGATCGCGGCCGAGGATATCGAAGCCGAGGGCGGGCAGCACCTGTTGGACGGCTATCACGGCATCATCGTGCCCGGCGGGTTCGGCGAACGCGGAACCGAGGGCATGATTACCGCCGCGAAATATGCCCGCGAAAAGAACGTCCCCTATCTGGGCATCTGCCTTGGCATGCAGATGGCCGTGATCGAGGCTGCCCGCAATCTGGCTGGCATCGAAGATGCCGGGTCCGAGGAATTCGATCACGAGGCCGGCAAGGAACGCTTCACCCCCATCGTCTATCACCTGAAGGAATGGGTGCAGGGCAATTACACCGTTCAGCGCAAGCTTTCGGACGACAAGGGCGGCACGATGCGTCTCGGCGCCTATACCGCCGTGCTTAAGCCCGGATCGCGCATCTCGGAGACCTATGACGGCGCGGTGGAGATCGAGGACCGTCACCGCCACCGTTACGAGGTGGACAGCACCTATATTCCCAGCCTTGAAGAAGCGGGGCTGTCCTTCTCGGGCATGTCGCCCGACGGCAAGCTGCCCGAGGCGGTCGAATATCCGGACCATCGCTGGTTCATCGGCGTGCAGGCACATCCCGAGCTGAAGTCGAAGCCCTTCGACCCCGCACCGCTGTTCGACGGCTTCGTCGAAGCTGCAAAAGAAGGCGCGAGACTGGTCTGACGCGTCCTCGCCGCGCGGACGATGTTCCGTGCGGCGCCGAGCGCGTTTCAAGAACGACAAGCGGGAACAGATTCGCTTGGTCGGGATCGCAACGCAGGCCGATTCTCGGCGGGCTTGACGACCCTCTCCTCTGACGTAGCCGTGATGATCTGAGGCGCGGGCGCCTACCGACATCGAAGATGCTTTCGGTGCCCGAGCCTATAAGTCAACTGCAACGGTGCCGTGCAGCATCTCTTGGGGCAACGTCTGCACATTCCGAGAATGTTCCTTGCCCCGACCCCACTCTCCGGATGTTGAAATCGACGCTGAAGAGCCGCCAACGCTCACCGGCGACAATGCAAAACGCCCGATTGGGTCAGAAATCTGACAGAAAGCCAGAAATACCTGACAGCCGATAAAAGGGGAAATGGCGGACCCGGAGCGATTCGAACGCCCGACCCCCAGATTCGTAGTCTGGTGCTCTATCCAGCTGAGCTACGGGTCCACTGTAGGCCGGCTAAGTAGTTTGCGGCGCAGGTGGATGCAACCCCAAAAATATCAGAAAAGTCACTCGACGTCGAAATTCTCGATCAAGGCGCCGCGCGGCAGGATGACGCGAAATTCGGTGCCGCTTTCATCGCTGCGCAACAGCTCCAGCTTGCCGCCGTGACCGCGCACGAGGTCGGCCGCGATGGCAAGGCCAAGGCCGCTTCCGCCCTTGCGCGTGGTTCCGGTGAAGGGCTGGAAAAGATAATCCCGCGCCTTCTGCGGCAGGCCGGGACCGCTATCGCCGACGCGGATGATCCAGTCCTGATCGGTCTCGGTGGCGGCAATCTCGATGGTGCCGGAATTGCCGCTGGTTTCTATCGCCTGTCGCGCGTTGCGGATCAGGTTGGACAGCACGCGGTGCAACTGGTCACGGTCAGCCCTGATGACGAGATTCGAGCTTATGTCGACCACGAAATCGACCGTGCCGATCGCGTCACCACCTTCTGACAGCAGAGTCTCGGCCTCGGTAATCTCATCGACCAATCCGCGCAGATCGAAGCGCGAAAGCGTCGGTGCAGGTTCTTCCGCCTTGCCGAAAGCGAGCGTCGTTTCGCAAAGATTGACGGCCCGCGTGATCGAGTTGACCAGTTTCGGCGCGGCCTTTCTGACGGCAGGATCATCGCTGTCCTCCAGTCGGTCGGCGAAAATTTGGCTCGTCGTCAGGATGTTGCGCAGATCGTGACTGATCTTCGCCACGGCCTGGCCAAGCCCGGCAAGACGCTCTTTCTGCTTCAGCGCCTGCGTCAGGGTGGCCTGCATGGACGCAAGTGCCGTCTCGGCTTCGCGGACCTCGACGATCCGGGCGTCAGGCGTAATGATCAGGCGCGTATCCTCTGGCGAGGCGGAATAGCTGGCCATGTGGCTGATGACGCGCCGGATCGGCTTGAGGATCAATCGCTGCGCGGCCAGGTTCAGCACCGCCGCGGTCAGCAGGATCAGAACAGCAGAGGTAATCAGCACGCGCAGGCCAAACTCGCTCATCGCGGCGCGCAACGGCGCGGTCGAGAGCGTGATCTCGATCAGCTGGCCGGCATGATTGACCGGCGCGCCGATGACGCGGATAACCTCGTCCTTGCGGTCCAGAAGCTGGCGGACGCTCGCGATGCCATTGCGGAACAGAGAGCTTTCCCGCAGGTCATATGTCGCCGCGATCGGCCCCGGAAGCGGCGAAGACAGCACCAGCTGTCGTACGTCGTCGCGGCGCAGCACAACGTTATAGACGCCGGCATTTGCCAGAAGCTCCGATTCGAGATCCGCGGTGATATTCTCATCCTCGGGCGCAGCCAGCAAAGCGAGCGAGGCGATCTGCGCCTTTTCCAACCGGGTTTGCAGATAGTCCATCCGGAAGTTCGACACGGCCGGTACAAGCACGAACAGCTCTGCCAGCGCGACGAATAACAGCGTCAGCGCGGCGAATCGGCCAGTCAGGGTGTCGATCGACATCGTCTGCGGATCTCATTACTGTGGTGGCGAACGGCCAGCCAGCGCAACACCTAGCGATGGAGAGGGACAAATTCAAATGATTGTGCTCGACTTCGCGCAGATCTGCCGGTTTTCCTTCTTCGGTGGTTAAAGCGGCGTTGACTCGGCCTGCTGCTTCACTTATTGCGCAGGCTTCGAAATAACCGACGCGGTCGCGTGGGACGGATATCGGTGTCCGTCGATCCAGACCTTCCGCGCCCGAGATTGGAGAGAGAAGATGTCGAAGCGCACGTTCCAGCCGTCGAACCTGGTTCGCACCCGCCGCCACGGCTTTCGCGCACGCATGGCCACCAAGGCCGGCCGCCAGGTGCTGAACCGCCGTCGCGCCAAGGGCCGCAAGCGCCTGTCGGCCTGATCCGGCAGGCCGCGCGCCGGATAAGGCGCGCCAATCAGGACATTACGATGCCGTCGCATCCCTCTCCTCGCGCTGACGTCAGCCAGTCGGAGAGTGTTGTGGCGGCTGTGGTCGTCCCGGATCAGCCTGAAGCTGCATCCGACATTGCCACGCTGCGAAGGCGGGCGGATTTTCTGAAGGCCGCGAAGGCGCGCCGTGCGGGGACGTCTGGGTTCCTGTTGCAGGCCCGACATCGCGACACAGGTGAAATCGCCGAAGCTGCGGTGCGCATCGGCTATACATGCTCGAAAAAGATCGGGAACGCCGTCGCACGCAATCGCGCCAAGCGACGCTTGCGGGCGCTGGCGCGCGAGGTGCTTCCAGATTGCGCCAGGCCGGGATGGGACTATGTGCTCGTCGGCCGCCCCGCAGAGACAGTTTCACGCCCCTTCGCCGAGATGAGGGACGACCTGCACAAGGCGCTGGATCGCGTACATGCCAGCGGGTCACGGAAATGAGCCCGCTTGCGCATATTGTGGCACTGCCTGTCCGCGCCTATCGGCTGCTTCTCAGCCCATGGATCGGGCATGGCTGCCGCTTCCAGCCGACCTGTTCGGCCTATGCGCTTGAGGCGCTGGAAATGCACGGCGCGCTGCGTGGCGGATGGTTGACGACGCGCAGGATTTGCCGGTGCCATCCCTGGGGCGGCGACGGCTATGACCCTGTTCCGCCAGCTCGGCAAAAACACGACGGATAGGGCGCATTACGACGTCCATGAAAGGCCACGCCATGAACGAACATGCCGGGATCGACGAAAGCGCCGAAGCAGACGGCGAAATACATGCTTTATTCCGTGGCGCGCCCTCGACCACGGCATTCCGAAAGCTTCGCAAACGCCTGGTGCGCGACACCCGCGCCGCAATCGAGGATTTCGGCATGGTTCGCCCCGGTGATCGCTGGCTGGTCTGTCTGTCGGGGGGCAAGGACAGCTATACTCTGCTGGCGATCCTGCATGAACTGCAATGGCGCGGCCTGCTGCCAGTCGACCTGCTGGCCTGCAACCTCGATCAGGGGCAGCCCGGTTTTCCCGCGACTGTTCTGCCGGAATTCCTGTCGGATCGCGGCGTCACGCACCGGATTGAATACCAGGACACCTATTCGATCGTCACCGAAAAGATCGCGCCGGGTGGCACGATGTGCAGCCTGTGTTCGCGGCTGCGGCGGGGAAACCTGTACCGCATCGCGCGCGAGGAAGGTTGTTCTGCAATCGTCCTGGGCCATCACCGCGACGACATGCTTGAGACGTTTTTCATGAATTTGTTCCACGGCGGGCGGCTTGCAACCATGCCGGCGAAGCTTGTGAACGAGGACGGCGACCTGCTGGTGCTGCGCCCGCTTGCTTACATCGCCGAGGCAGACTGCGAAAAATTCGCGCGCGACATGAACTATCCGATCATTCCCTGCGATCTCTGCGGGTCGCAGGAAGGGTTGCAGCGCGCGCAGGTCAAGCGCCTGCTGGACGACTGGGAAGCCCGCAGCCCCGGTCGCCGTCAGGTGATGTTCCGCGCACTGATGAATACCCGGCCGTCGCATCTCGCCGATCCCGCATTGTTCGATTTTGCCGGTCTATGGCCGCAGAAAGATAAAAATGCGGGCGAAAAAACTGACGAAAATGTCCCTGATCTGCGCGCGCGTTAACCCTTTGTGAACCACTTCGGTCTAATGTTTGATTCCAATGGGACGGAATCGGGAACGGAGTGCGCTTTTGGGGTTTCTTTCAAAGATCTTTGCCTCGCTGCGTGCAGGTGGGCACTCCGATCCACCCCGGAAGCCTTTGGCAACTGCCGAATCTCGGCCCAAAACGCGCCCGCTGCCGGGACCTCGCTTCCGCGTGCAGCTTTGCTGTCATACCGGCGCCGCCGTCTCTGTTCAGGCTTTTGCGCCGGGCTATCTTGTCAATGATACGGACGGGTTGCTGCGGCTCGGGCTACAACAGCTCAAGGCCTGGGATGCCGCGGGCCTTCATGTCCCCCAATTGGCCATAGAACTGCCGACGACGATTTCGCGCCACAAGATCATGGCAGACCCCCTGATCTGGGAGATCGACCGCCAGAGCGTGGCCACGAACCGGCTGATTTTCTGCGCCGGCTCTGACGCCGGAAGAATGGACGAGCAGGCAGGGCTCGCATTGCTCGCGCAGCACGGATGCAGCCTGGAGATCAGCAGCACCGATCCCGCAGACCTGCGCGCGCTTCGTGACATGCGCATCGTCGGCGCGCGCCTGAGGATCGCCGAGGCCGAGCTTCGGAACTGCGACAGGGACGCAAACAGCAGCGCGAGGGCGCAATCGCTTCTGATGCTGGCCGATCGGTATGGATTGGCGTCGCTCGCCGATGGCGTATCAACGCCGCGCCAGCATGGACTTCTTGCGCAGCTTGGATGCAGCGTCGTGCAGGGCGACGCAATCGCGCCCCTGCTCGACGCCGACGCGACGACCTACTATCTGCGCAACCTGACCGCGATAGACATGCATCCGGTTGCGGTGCCGCGCTCGGCTGCCTGATAAACCGGGCAAGTGCCGATGCGGGTATCACCAGACGCAATCCCGTAATTGCTGTTGATGTCGCTCAAGCGAACGCAATCTGCTTTGCAGCAGCCGCGCCGGTAATGATTTGAACGCCGCCGCACCGCTTTACCGCCGCTCAGCAGCGTTCACAGCAAGATCGACACCCCGGAATGCCCCGGTGAGCAGTGCCAGTCGGGCCAACGACGCACAGAAGACAAGACAGACATTTCCTTGCTCAGCGGGCCGATAGCCTGCCTGCGCACGTGAATCGCCTTGACCTTTGCCCGCCCCTTCTGTTGAACCCAGCACTGACAACAGAAGGCTCATACGCGCATGGAAGACAATAACCGCAATCTGATCCTGGCCATGGTTCTGTCCATGCTGGTGGTTCTGGTCTGGTTCACCTTCTTCGCACCAGAGCCGCCCCCGCCCCCGCCAGAAACGGATGCCGTCACGCAGGCCCAGCCTGCCGCGCCATCTGCCACCGGTACGGATGCACAGGCCCCGGCAGGCGCGGTTCCCGCGACAACCAGCGCATCACAGGACCCGACGGCTTCTGCGCCGCGCATAAAAATTGCCAGCCCCTCCCTTTCAGGTTCGATCTCGCTGGCGGGTGGCCGTCTTGATGATCTTCTGCTGACGAAATATCACGAGACGCTGGCCGAAAACTCGCCCTATGTGCGCCTTCTTTCACCGACTGATACGAAATTCCTTGAAACGGTCGAAACCGGGACGCCAATCGCGTCGGGCGGTGACCTGGAAACGGTCGTCAAGAAGCCTTACTACGCCGTCTATGGCTGGACACCGGGTGCGGGCACGGATCCGGCTGCTGTCCCTGACGCCAGCACTGTCTGGCAGCTTGAATCCGGTGAAACGCTGACCCCGGACTCGCCCGTGACGCTCCGCTGGGACAACGGTCAGGGCCAGATCTTCCGCCGCATGTTCGCGCTGGATGACAACTATCTGTTCACTGTCACCCAATCTGTCGAAAACACCGCCGTCACCCCCTTCTCGGCCGCGCCCTACGGGATCATCGCACGCGTCGGCCAGCCCGACACGCAGAACTATTTCGTGCTGCACGAGGGCGCGGTCGCGATGACCGATGGCGAGCTGAACGAAATCAAATACAAGAACCTGACCAAGCTGGACCCGATCGCACGCGAGGGCCGCGCCGAGATCACCGACGTGGCTGAGAACGGCTGGATCGGTTTCACCGACAAGTACTGGATGACCACGCTCGCCCCCAAGCCAGGGCAGGCTTTCACCGCTGTTTCGAAATACACCGAAGGCGCCGACATCTATCAAACCGAGACGCGCTTCCCGGTGGTCAGTGTCGCCCCCGGCGCGACCGCATCAAGCGAATCCTACCTGTTCGCAGGTGCCAAGGAATGGGAAACCATTCGCAATTACGAAGAGAACCCCGGCATCCAGCGCTTTGTCGATTCCATCGACTGGGGTTGGTTCTACTTCCTGACCAAGCCGATTTTCCGCGTGCTGCACTGGCTGCACAGCTTCATCGGCAACATGGGCTGGTCGATCATCGCGCTGACTTTCATCCTGAAGCTGCTGGTCTTCCCGCTGGCGCGCAAATCCTATGTCTCGATGGCGCGGATGCGCGAATTGCAGCCCGAGATGGAGGCGATCAAGGAACGTACGGGCGAGGACCGGCAGAAATATCAGCAGGAAGTCATGGCGCTGTATAAGCGCGAGAAGGTGAACCCCGCCGCTGGCTGTCTGCCGATGCTGATCCAGATTCCGATCTTCTTCAGTCTCTACAAAGTGATCTTTGTCACGCTGGAACTGCGTCAGGCCCCTTGGCTCGGTTGGATTCGCGACCTGTCTGCGCCTGATCCGTCCTCGATCCTGAACCTGTTCGGGTTACTGCCCTATGCCGCTCCCGCCAAGGACAGCATCTTCGGCATCGTCTCGCTGTCTCTCATGGCGATTGTGCTGGGGATTTCGATGTGGATGCAGCAGAAGCTGAACCCCGCGCCCACGGACCCGACCCAGAAGATGATTTTTGCGTGGATGCCATGGGTGTTCATGTTCATGCTCGGCGGGTTCGCCTCGGGTCTGGTGCTGTACTGGATCACGAACAACATCATCACCATGGCGCAGCAATACACGATCATGTCGATGCACGGGCACCCGCCGAACCTGTTCGGCAATATCCGTGACAGCGTCAAACCGCGCAAAAGCAAGTGAGCGGGCTGCTTGAGCAGATCTGGCGCTATCCGCTGAAGTCGATCGGGCGCCAGCGCATCGACAGCGTGCGCCTGACCGAGGGAGAGCGGCTTCCGTGGGATCGTCATTGGGCGGTCCTGCACGAAGGCACGGAGACGCGGCTTGACGATTCAGGCCGTCTGCCGGGCTGGCTGCCGAAATCGGCCTTTCTGCGCGGTGTCGCAGGGCCATCGCTTCAGGCCGTCACCGGCGGGCTGGTGAATGGAAGTCTCATGCTCAGCCATCCCGTCGCCGGCGACATCACCGTCGATCCCGGAAACGAAGCCGAAGAGGCCGCGCTGATTGATTGGCTGATGCCGCTTTGGCCGGAAAACAAACCCGCCCCGGCAGGTCTGGTCAGCGGGCCGTCCGCGCTGACCGACAGCAAGAAGCCATATGTCTCGGTCAATTCCATGGACAGCCTGCACGAACTTGAAACGCAGGTCGGCCGACGCCTCGGGACAGAGCGCTGGCGCGGCAATCTCTGGGTCGAGGGCTTTTCGGCTTTCGAGGAACTCGACTGGATCGGTCGCACCCTCAGCATCGGGCAGTCCGTCCTGCGCGTGATCGAGCCGATCGGGCGTTGCGCCGCCACGTCGGTCGATACCGAGACGGGCGAACCGGATATCGACATGGTCCGTATCCTGACCGAGCGCTTCGGCCACAATGATTTCGGTGTCTATGCCGAGGTTCTGACCGGCGGACATATTGCCGAACTGAACGAGGTCATTCTGGGCGATGCGGGAGAGGTGGCTGAATGAAGGTCGCCTTCCCCGTCGCGCCAGAACCTGACCCCGGCACCGCCGAGGCCGCGCGACAGCTTTTCGCCGGCCCCGTCGATTTCGTTAAGGGCGTCGTGGCGATGGATGGCCTGCCACCTGCCGATCGACCGGAAGTCTGCTTCGCCGGCCGATCGAACGTTGGAAAATCAAGCCTGATCAATGCACTGACCGGCCGCAAAGGCATCGCGCGCGCATCGAACACGCCGGGCCGCACGCAAGAGATCAACTATTTCGCGCTTGGCGATCACGGCTATCTTGTGGATCTGCCCGGATATGGCTTTGCCAAGGCCCCGGTCGCCGTCGTGCAGAAGTGGCAGGCACTGCTGAAGAACTATCTTGCCGGTCGCCCGACGCTGCGCCGCGCGTTTTGCCTGATCGACGCGCGCCACGGCGTGAAGCCCGTCGATCATGAAATCATGAAATTGCTCGACAAATCGGCCGTGCCGTTTCAGGTCGTGTTGACCAAAGCCGACAAACTTGGCCCGAATGCATTGAAGCCGGTGATTGCGCAGGTCGAGGAAGAACTGCAAAAGCATCCCGCAGCGTTCCCGGAGCTGGTCGTTACCTCGTCTGAAAAGGCTCAGGGCATCGCGACGCTTCGCGCGATCATCGCAGGGCTAACCTGAGCGCATGCGTCCGGCACCGCGGGGCCGGATTATTGTTCCAGAACCTGGAGCACGCCCGGCACGACGCGCAGGCGCTGTCGCGCGCCGGGGCTGACGGGCGCGCGGTCTGAAACCTCGACATCGTAAACTTCATCGCCCTCGTGGATGCGCAGGATCAGCTTGCCGCGCCGCCCACGATCCTTGTCAAGCCGTGTAAGCGTCTGCTTGAGGTCGCCGAAATCAAGGCTGCTTACCACTTCCAGCACCAGTTCCGCGGGGCCGACATTGGCGATCGCAGCGTCCAGAGGCTGGACCGAACGTGCCAGCATCTTGATCTCGTCGCCCTGCGGTTCGACCTGCACCTGCATAACCACGTTGCTGCCGGGTTCCAGATGGTCACGGCAGGCTTCCAGAACGTCGGAAAACACCACTGCCTCATAAAGCCCCGTCGGGTCAGATGCCCCGATGAAGGCGAAACGGTTGCCCTTGGCCGATTTCTTTTCCTGCCGCGAGGAGACGGTGCCGGCGATATACGTGACCAGCGGCCCCGAGGCTGCGGCTGCGCGTATCTCGGCCAGGGTGCTGACTTCGATCCGGCGCAGGGCGGGCAGATAGTCGTCGATGGGGTGGCCGGAAAGGTAGAAGCCTATCGCCTGATGCTCCTGCCCCAGCTTTTCCATCGGCAGCCAGACCGGCGCCAGAACAGGACGCGGCGGCGGCAGATCCTCGCCCCCGCCGAACAGCGAGGACTGGTTCGACGCCGCCTGATCGTGACTCGCGCCCGAAAATGCGACCAGACCGTCGAGGCTTGCCATCACGCGGGATCGGCTGTCATCAAGCAGATCGAAGGCCCCGGCGCGCGCCATCATCTCCAACGCTCGCTTGCCCACGCGGCGCAGATCCACGCGCCGCGCGAAATCCACCAGATCCTTGAAGGGCTTGTCGCCGCGCGCGTTCACGATGGTCTGCATAGCGTCAACGCCCACGCCTTTCAGCGCACCCAGCGCATAATGGATGCGCCCCTCGCTGACAGTGAAGGTTGCGCCGGATCTGTTGACGCAGGGTGGCACGACCTCAATTTCCATCCGGTCGAGTTCGCGCTTATAGACTGAAAGCTTCTCGGTCAGGTGAATATCGCAATTCATCACGCCCGCCATGAATTCGACCGGATGGTTCGCTTTCAGCCACGCGGTCTGATAACTGACCACCGCGTAAGCCGCCGCGTGCGACTTGTTGAAGCCGTAATTGGCGAATTTTTCCAGCAGATCGAAGACTTCACCGGCCTTCTTGGCATCGACCCCGTTCGCGACCGATCCGTCAACGAATTTCGGCCGTTCCTTGGCCATTTCCTCGGCGATTTTCTTGCCCATCGCGCGGCGCAGCAGGTCAGCGCCGCCAAGGCTATAGCCCGCCATGACCTGCGCAATCTGCATCACCTGTTCCTGATAGACGATGATGCCCTGCGTTTCGGCCAGAATGTGGTCGATACTGGGGTGAATCGATTCCAGCTCTCGCTGTCCGTTCTTGACCTCGCAATAGGTCGGGATGTTTTCCATCGGACCGGGACGATAGAGCGCAACGAGCGCAACGATATCCTCGATGCATGTCGGCTTCATGCGCCTCAGCGCATCCATCATGCCCGAGCTTTCAACCTGAAAAACAGCGACTGTGCGCGCCGAGGCGAACAGGTCATAGCTCGGCTTGTCATCCAGAGGGATCGCGTTGATCTGGTTTTCCGCGCCTGCTGGCGGCTCGTAAAGCTGGCGACCGTCGGCCGCGACATGCAGGGGCCGACCGCCGCCATTAATCAGGTCGACAGCGTTTTGAATGACCGTCAGGGTCTTGAGGCCCAGAAAGTCGAATTTCACCAGACCGGCCTGTTCGACCCATTTCATATTGAATTGCGTCGCCGGCATGTCCGAAGCCGGATCACGGTAAAGCGGCACCAGCCGATCCAGCGGCCGATCACCAATCACCACACCTGCCGCGTGCGTCGAGGCGTTGCGATACAGCCCCTCGACCTTGGCGGCATAGTCGAGAAGACGCGCGACCACCTCCTCCTTGTCGCGGATCTCGCGCAGGCGGGGTTCGTCGGCGATGGCCTTGGTCACGCTTACAGGCTTCACGCCCTCGACGGGTATCATCTTCGACAACCGGTCGACCTGCCCGAAGGGAAGCTGCAATACCCTGCCGACATCCCGCACGGCGGCCTTCGACAGCAGCGCGCCGAAGGTGATGATCTGGCCAACTTTCTCGTGACCATATTTCTCCTGCACATAGCGGATCACCTCTTCGCGGCGATCCATGCAGAAGTCGATGTCGAAGTCGGGCATGCTGACCCGTTCAGGGTTCAGGAAGCGTTCGAACAGCAGCGAGTAACGCAGCGGGTCAAGATCGGTGATCGTCAGCGCATAGGCCACCAGCGAGCCCGCACCAGATCCCCTGCCCGGCCCCACCGGAATATCGTGGTCCTTGGCCCATTTGATGAAGTCCGCAACGATCAGGAAATAGCCGGGAAAGCCCATCTGTTCGATGATGCCCAGCTCAAAATCCAGACGCTTGTTGTAATCCTCGACGCTGACAGCATGGGGGATGACCTTCAGCCGCTCGGCAAGCCCGTGCTTCGCCTGACGGCGCAGTTCCTCGACCTCGTCATCGGCGAATCGCGGCAGGATCGGCTTGTGTCTTGATACCGCGAAGGCGCACCGCCGCGCGATTTCGACAGTATTCTCGACCGCTTCGGGCAGATCAGCGAACAGAACCGCCATTTCTTCCGCTGACTTGAAATCGTGGTTGGGCGTCAGGCGGCGGCGCGGCTGCGACTGATCGACATATGCACGCTCGGAAATGCAGATCAGCGCGTCATGCGCCTCGTACATTTCCGGCTTCGGGAAATAAACGTCGTTCGTCGCGACAAGCGGCAGTTCCAGCGCGTAGGCGAGGCGGATCATCTCGTCCTCGGTCGCGGCCTCTGCTTCCATCAGACGGCCCGATTCGTTCTTGTGGCGGGTCAGCTCCACATAAAGCCTGTCGCCGAACGCCTTTGAAAGCCCGCGCAGATGCGCCTCTGCCCCCGCCAGATCACCGGCGCGTATAAGCTTGCCCATCGGGCCTTCTGCAGCACCAGTCAGCAGGATCAGCCCGTCGGCACGGGCTGTAAGTTCATCCTCGGTGACATGGACCGGCTGGCCGTCCCTGCGCAGATACATGCAGCTCGACAAGGCCATGAGGTTCAGCCAGCCTGCCTGATTTTGCGCCAGTGCAACGACAGGCCCTTTATGGGTGCCAACCTCCAGCGTCAGTTGACAGCCGACGATGGGCTGCACGCCTTCATCCAGCGCTTTCACGCTGAATTCCAGCGCCGCGAACATGGCATTGCTGTCGGTCAGCGCCACCGCCGGCATGCCAGCATCCTTCGCGAGCCCAATCAGTTTCTTGACGGGAACAGCCCCTTCCAGCAGCGAATGCTCGGAATGGGTGCGAAGATGGATGAATCGTGGCTGATTTTCCGGCATGAGGCGGAAGCTATGCGCGCCTGACCGAAAGCGCAATTGCCGTGCGCGAAGTTATCTGTCTAAATCGCAGGCAAGAACAACAGGGACCAAGACTTGAGCGATAATGCCATTTTCCGCGCCGAAGGTCTGAGCAAGACCTATCCGGGCGTCAAGGCCAATGATGCCATTTCGTTCGAAGTTCGGTCGGGCGACATCCACGCACTTCTGGGCGAAAACGGGGCCGGCAAATCGACGCTGGTCAAGACGATTTACGGGTTGGTGCGCCCCGATGAAGGGCAGATGTGGCTGGACGGTCAGCCCTTCGCCCCCGCCGATCCCCATGCCGCACGTGCGGCGGGCGTGGGCATGGTCTTTCAGCATTTCAGCCTGTTCGACGCGATGACCGTGGCCGAAAATATCGCGCTTGGTCTGGACCATCCCCCGCCCCGGCGCGAACTGGCCAGCCGCATCGCAACCCTTTCGGAAGAATATGGCCTGCCGCTGAACCCCGCCCGCCGCATTGCCGATCTGTCTGCCGGCGAGCGGCAGCGGGTGGAAATCATCCGCGCCCTTCTGGGCAATCCGCGCCTGCTTATCATGGACGAACCGACCAGCGTGCTGACGCCGCAGGAAGCTGAAATCCTGTTCGCGACGCTGAAGAAGCTGGCCGCGAACGGCACCTCGATCCTGTATATCAGCCACAAGCTGGAAGAAATCCGCGCGAATTGCGACCGCGCGACGATCCTGCGCGGCGGACGCGTGATCGACAGCGCCGATCCGCGCGCGCATTCAGCACGGGAACTGGCCGCGATGATGGTCGGCGGGGAAATGCGCGAAATCGACCGATCGGGCCGCAGTCCCGGCGCGGAACTGCTCGCGGTCCGCGACCTGACCCTGGCCGCACAGTCGGTTGATGGCACATCGTTGAAATCCGTCTCGCTTCAGGTCCACACGGGCGAGGTGCTGGCCATCGGCGGCGTCGCGGGCAACGGGCAAGAGGAACTGCTGTCCGCGCTGTCGGGCGAAATCCCGTCGCCTGTTGGCACCGTCACGCTGGAAGGCGCGGATCTGTCGCGCATGGGTCCGACACAGCGCCGCCGCGCAGGCCTTCTGGCCGCGCCCGAGGACCGGCTGGGCCATGCCGCCGTCCCCGGCTTTTCGCTGACCGACAATGCACTGCTGACGGCCACGGTGCGGCAGGATTTGGCCCCCGGCGGGATGATCCGGCACGGTGCGGCGCGGGACTTCACGCAGAAGGTCATCGCCGAATTCGACGTGCGCACGCCGGGGCCGGACACGGCGGCGCGCGCCCTGTCGGGCGGCAACCTGCAAAAATTCGTCATCGGCCGCGAAGTCCTGCAGGCCCCCCGCGTGCTGGTCGTGAACCAGCCAACATGGGGGGTCGATGCGGGTGCCGCGGCCTCCATCCGTCAGGCGCTGCTGAACCTTGCGGCTGGCGGGGCGGGCGTCATCGTCATCAGTCAGGATCTGGACGAACTGCTGGAACTTGGCGACCGTTTCTGCGCACTGAACGGGGGGCAGCTTTCCGATCCGCGCCCGGTCGAGGGGCTGAGCCTTGACGAGATCGGCCTGATGCTGGGCGGCGCCCACGGGACGGAGGTCGCCCATGTGGACGCTTGAACCCCGCAGCGATGCGCCCCTGATCTGGCAAATCGCGACGCCGATCATGGCGGTCATCGCCACGATGCTGACCGGCGCGCTTCTGTTCGGCCTGATGGGCTATGACCCCGTTGCCGCCATCCGCACCATCTTCTGGGACCCGCTGTTCGGCGCATCTGCGGGTTATTCCCGCCCGCAACTGCTGGTGAAGGCCGGCCCGCTGATCCTGATCGCCTGCGGTCTGGCTGTAGGTTTCCGTGCCGGCATCTGGAACATCGGGGCCGAGGGGCAATACATCATGGGCGGCATCGCCGGTGCCGCCGTGGCCCTTGCCGCCTATCCGGCCGAGGGCTGGTGGATATTTCCCGCCATGGTCATCGCGGGCGCATTCGGCGGCTGGGTCTGGGGCATGATCCCTGCGATGCTGCGCAACTGGTTCGGGGCGTCAGAAATCCTCGTCTCGCTGATGCTGGTCTATGTGGCGCAGAAGATCGCCGCATGGATGGCTTTCGGGCCGATGCGCAACCCGGAAGGCTTCGGGATGCCCGGATCGCGCAACCTGTCGCAATACGCGTCGGCCTCGAACCCGGAAATGTTCCCCGGCACCGGCATCCATTGGGGCGTGATCGCCGCCGCATTCGCCGTTTTCGGCGTCTGGGTGCTGATGTCGCGCCATATCCGCGGGTTGCAGATCCGCGCCGCGGGCGAGGCCCCGCGTGCCGCCCGCTTCGCCGGTGTAAAGCCGTCCGCCCTTGTCGCGTTCTGCCTTGGCCTGTCGGGCGCATTGGCCGGCATGGCCGGGTTGTTCGAGGCCGCAGGCCCCGCAGGCCAGATCACCGACGGGTTCGGATCGGGCTATGGCTTTACCGCCATCATCGTCGCGTTTCTGGGCCGGTTGCACCCGGTTGGCATCGTGCTGGCCGGGCTGCTGATGGCGCTGACCTATATCGGCGGAGACATTGCGCAGCTGATGCTGCAAATGCCCGCCGCGACGGTGCAGGTCTTTCAGGGCATGCTGCTGTTCTATCTGCTGGGCTTCGATCTTCTGACCCGCTACCGCATCCGCAGAAGGGTCACGGCATGAGCGATGCGCCGCAAAAGCCGGAACTGCCCTCGCCCCTGCATTTTCTAGGCGAAGTTCTTTTTGGCGCAATGATGGGCCTTTTGCCGGCATTCCTGATTTTTCTGACCTTCAATGCCGGTTTCACCAATGCCATTGGTATCATGGCCATCATCCTTGTCTTTGGCGGGCTTTATCACTTCGCGGGCTGGGTCATCGTCATGGCACCACTCCACATTCTGCGGTGGAGCTGGCGTAAGCTGACAGGGCAACCGTCCCCCGCGCCCATACCGCCAGCACCCCCTGCCGCGCCCCGCCACTGGGTCGAGAGGGCTGGCTTTTGGTCCGGTTTCGCGCTGATCAATCTGCTGATGCTGCGGGCCGGCCTGAACATCTCCGAGGGGCTATCATGATCGACCTGACCACCCTGATCGTGATGATCCTGTCCGCAGCCACGCCGATTCTGTTCGCTGCTTTGGGAGAGCTGATCGCCGAACGCGCGGGCGTGCTGAACCTCGGCGTCGAGGGGATGATGATCGCGGGCGCGCTGGCGGGTTTTGCCGCAGCCCACGCTACGGGCAGCCCTGCCATAGGCTTCGCCGTCGCCGCCATCGCGGGCGCTGCACTGTCGATGATCTTCGGGGTGCTGACCCAGTATCTGCTGACCAATCAGGTCGCGACGGGGCTTGCGCTGACGCTGTTCGGCCTGGGGCTGACGGCGCTGTTCGGCAAGCCATATGAAGGGGTCAAGGCGCCCTCGATGGCGCAGGGGCCGCTGGGGCTGAACTGGATCATCTGGCTGGGGCTGCTGGCGGTGCCGCTGATCTGGTGGTTCCTGAACCGGTCGCGCCCCGGCCTGATCCTGCGCGGGATCGGCGAAAACCACCACGCCGCCCATGCGCTTGGCCACAAGGTCCGCCCCGTGCGTCTTGCGGCGATTGCCTTTGGCGGGGCCATGGCCGGGATCGGCGGGGCCTACATTTCCATCGCCACCGTCCTGCAATGGACCGAGGGCATGACCGCAGGCGCGGGCTGGATCGCGCTTGCGCTGGTGGTATTTTCGGGCTGGCGCGCTGTCGGCGTGCTGGCAGGCGCGTGGCTGTTCGGCGGGGTCACGGTCCTGCAGTTGCGGCTGCAGGCGGCGGGCGTCAACGTGCCGGTGCAACTGCTGGCGATGGCGCCCTATCTGGTGACAATCCTCGCGCTCGTCCTCATCTCGGCCCGGCGTGGTTCGGCATCGCCCGGATCACTGGGCCAGATCTTTCATACAACAAGCTGACATAAACAGGGAGAATATCCATGCAGCGCAGAACGTTCCTTATCACTACCGCGGCGGTCGCTGCGCTGACCGGCGTCCCGGCGCTGGCGCAGGATGGCGAGAAGCTGAAAGTCGGCTTCATCTATGTCGGCCCGGTTGGCGACGGCGGCTGGACCTATCAGCACGATCTGGGCCGCAAGGCGGTCGAGGCCGAATACGGCGACCGGATCGAAACCACGTTCATCGAAAGCGTTCCCGAAGGTGCGGACGCCGAACGGGCCATCACCCAGCTTGCGCTGGCAGGCAACAAGCTGATCTTCACCACCAGCTTCGGCTTCATGGATGCCACCATCAACGTCGCGCAGAAATTCCCGGATGTGAAATTCGAACACGCCACCGGCTACAAGCGCGCCGACAACGTGTCGACCTATGATGCGCGGTTCTATGAAGGCCGGGCCGTCATGGGCACCATCGCGGGGCGTATGACAAAATCGAACAAGATCGGCTATATCGGGTCCTTCCCGATCCCCGAGGTCATTCAGGGCATCAACTCGTCCTTCATCCACGCCAGGAAGGTGAACCCGGATGTAGAGATGAAGGTGGTCTGGGCGTATAGCTGGTTCGATCCCGCGAAAGAAGCTGACGCCGCCGCCGCCCTGATCGCTGAAGGTGTGGACGTGATCCTGCAGCACACCGATTCAACCGCCCCGCTTGCCAAAGCGCAGGAAGCAGGTGCCATCGGGTTCGGCCAGGCATCTGACATGGCTGCGTTCAAGCCCTCGCCCCGCGTGTCCGCGATCATCGACAACTGGGCGCCCTATTACATCAATCGGGTCGGTGCCGTTCTGGACGGCACATGGGAATCGCAGGGGGTCTGGCTGGGCATTGGCGACGGCGAAGTCGAAATCGGCGAGATCACCGAAGCTGTCCCCGCCGAAGTAAAGGCCGAGGCCGAAGCACTGAAGGAACAGATCGCTTCCGGGGCCTACCACCCCTTCACCGGCCCGCTGAAGAAGCAGGACGGCAGCGACTGGCTGGCCGAAGGCCAGACCGCCACGGATGAGGATTTGTCGCAGATGAACTTCTATGTCGAAGGCATCACGGCAGAAATTCCGAAGTAAACCTGCGATCAGGTCTGAAAGCCGGGGCCTGCATGGTCCCGGCTTTTCCATGCGCAGAGGTTCGTTCAGTCGGCCTTGGGCAGTTGCGATAACAGGTAAGCGCGCGGCAACGCCAACACGTCCAGCGGCGCATCGACTTCCAGCGCCTTGCGCAGGTAGACACCGTCGATCAGCGCGCCAAGCGTTTCAGCCACCGGCTTCGCGCGATCTGTCAGAAGGAGTCGCAATTCTGCCAGCAGGTTCGAACGCAGCCTGCGGTGATAGATACGCAGCAGACGCGCCGCACTTTCGTCCTGTTGTGCCAGCACATAGAAATTCAGCCACGCCGCGACCGTCGCCGCGTCGAAATGTTCCGGCCCCAGACTCGCATCCAGCAGCGCCAGCAGCCTGCCCCTTGGCCCGGTCGCGCCTGCCAGCGCCTCGCTGACGGCGACGCCGTAGCGGCGCAGAATCTCGCGCATGGCAGACAGAAACATCTGATCTTTCGACCCGAAATAGTGATGCGCCAGCGCGGGTGACATGCCTGCTTCGCGGGCAATATCCGCCACGGTGACATCAAGCGTGCCTGATCGCGCAATCGTTTGGATTGCGGCGTTGATCAAATCGGTCTTTCTGGTAGTCTGCCGGGCACGCTTACGCATCCGCGCACCTCGCGGTCGGTTTTGCGAACAGATAACCCTTATTGATTGACCCGTCAATCAATAATTTCCGAGGAGAGACCATGACCCGTATCGCCGCCCTGCTGCTGAGTGCCGCTTTCGCCCTGCCCGCATCCGCGCAGGAACCCGCCGCGTGCAAGGAGGTCAGCTTCTCTGATGTCGGTTGGACCGACATTACCGCGACGACCGCCGTCGCGACCACCATTCTGGATGCGCTTGGCTACGACACCGACATTCAGGTCATGTCGCTGCCGGTCACGTTCACGGCCATGTCGACCAACGATGTCGATGTTTTCCTTGGCCTTTGGATGCCGTCGATGAGTGCGGACGTAACGCCCTATACCGATGCTGGCACCATAGATATCGTGCGCACCAATCTTACCGGGGCGAAATACACGCTTGCCACCAACAAGGCAGGTGCGGATCTGGGCATCACCGATTTCGCGAAGATAGCCGAACACAAGGACGATCTGGACGGCAAGATCTATGGGATCGAGGCCGGGAATGACGGCAACCGCCTGCTGCTGGAGATGATCGCCGAGGATAAATTCGGCCTTGGCACATTCGAACTCGTCGAATCGTCCGAACAGGGGATGCTCGCACAGGTGAAGCGCGAGACCCGCGGCGAAAAGCCGGTCGTCTTTCTGGGCTGGGAGCCGCATCCGATGAACTCTGAATTCCAGATGACCTATCTGACCGGCGGCGACGATATTTTCGGACCCAACCTTGGCGGGGCAGAGGTTCAGACGACGACCCGCGCGGGCTTCGTCGCGGAATGCCCGAATATCGGGAAGTTCCTGCAGAACCTCGAATTCACGCTGTCGATGGAGAATGAGATCATGGGCGCGATCCTGAACGATCGCGCGCGCCCAGCCGATGCCGCGACAGACTGGCTGAAGGCCAACCCCGATGCCGCGACGGTGTGGCTTGACGGCGTCACCGCTCAGGACGGTCGCGACGCTGTCGAGGTGCTGACCGCCGCGCTTGAAGGCTGAGCGGGCCTTGGCACGCTTGACCACGCGGCTCGCGGACTGGTTCGCGGGCGAAAAAATCCCGGTCGGCGACACCGCCGACCGGGTTTTCGACTGGCTGACGGTAAATGCATCAGGCCTTTTCGATGCGATCGCGGCAGGCATGCAGGCGATGATCGACGCGATCCTGTGGGCCCTTATCACGCCCCCGCCGCTTGCGGTGATCGCCGTGTTCATGCTGATTGCGTTGCTTTTACAGCGGCACTGGCTGACGGTCATCGGCGTGATGCTGGGCTTTCTTTACATTCTCAATCAGGGCTACTGGGAAGAGACGATGCAGTCGCTGACCCTGGTGCTTGCATCCTGCCTCGTCTGCATGGCGATTGGCGTCCCGACGGGTATTGCGCTGGCGCACCGGCCGAGGCTTTATTCCTGGACGCGGCCGCTTCTGGATCTGATGCAGACCCTGCCGAGCTTTGTCTACCTGATCCCGGCGATCGTTTTCTTCGGCATCGGGCTGGTGCCCGGCCTGATCGCCACGGTGATCTTCGTGCTGCCTGCACCCATCCGCCTGACACAGCTTGGCATTTCTTCGACCCCGGTCGCGCTGCGCGAAGCCGCCACAGCATTCGGCGCGACCCCGCGTCAACTGCTGTGGAAGGTCGAACTGCCAAGCGCCCTGCCCCAGATCATGGCCGGACTGAACCAGACGATCATGCTGTCACTGTCGATGGTTGTCATTGCCGCGCTTGTCGGGGCGTCGGGCCTTGGCGTTCCGGTCGTCCGGGCACTTAACAGCGTCAATACCGGGCTTGGCTTCGAATCGGGCATGGTCATCGTCGTGGTTGCCGTCATGCTCGACCGGATGCTGCGCGTCAGGAGGAAATCGTGAACGCAATCGAATTCGACAACTGCTCGATTCTGTTCGGAAAGGACAGCAAGCACGCGCTTTCACTCGCGGATGAGGGGATGGAGCGCCCCGCCATCAAGGAGGCGACGGGCTGCGTGCTTGGCGCGCATAATGCGTCGCTAAGCGTGGCAGAGGGCGAAATTGTCGTGCTGATGGGGCTGTCGGGTTCTGGAAAATCGACCCTGCTTCGCGCGGTGAACGGGCTGAACGACGTGACACGCGGCGATGTGCGTGTGCGGATGGGTTCGCGCATGGTGTCGGTTCCTGATGCGGATCGCGCTTGCCTCAGGGCGCTTCGGCTGGGGCATGTCTCGATGGTGTTTCAGCAATTCGGCCTGCTGCCCTGGCGCAGCGTCGCCGAGAATATCGGCCTCGGGCTGGAACTTGCCGGCGCAACGCCCGCGTCGCGCCGCGCACGTGTGGACGCACAACTTGCCGCGGTCGGTCTGGACGGATGGGCCGACAGGCCCGTGGCCGAACTTTCCGGCGGCATGCAGCAGCGCGTCGGGCTGGCCCGCGCCTTCGCAACAGAAGCGCCGATACTGTTGATGGACGAACCTTTCAGCGCGCTCGACCCGCTGATCCGTTCCCGCTTGCAGGATGAATTGCTGGACCTTCAGCGAGAATCGCGGCGCACCATCCTTTTCGTCAGTCACGACCTTGACGAGGCATTCAAGCTGGGAAACCGGATCGCGCTGATGGATGGCGGGCGCATCGTCCAGACCGGCACAGCGCGCGAAATCCTCGCCCGTCCGGCGAATGATTACGTCGCCGATTTCGTGTCGCATCTGAACCCGCTGGACGTGCTGACGGCCTCTGATCTGGCCGAGGCCGGCAAGGCAGATGGGTCCCCGCTGCCGGCCGATATGCCGCTGAAACAGGTGCTTTCCGCGCTTGCCGACAACACCGCCTGTCCGGTTGCCGGTGGTGGCGTCATCACGCGCGACGCGGTGCTGCGACGGCTTGCTGCGGCCTGATCGTTGCCAAATGGCCACGATGGGCGAAAGTTCTGCCCGGCCCCTTGATCGGCGCACCCATGTGGCTAGGCTTCGGCCAATCGCAACTGCCACGGAGGAGGGCAATCATGATCCATGCTAAGCGCGCCCGCCTTGATGGCACTTCGGAACTTTTTCAGGCCCGACGCTGGCTGCTCTGCACCACCGCCTGATTTTTCCAGCCTTCAGCAGCACAAGCTGCGCTCCCTTTGATCCAGAATCATATCCCTGCCATGCGCCTGTGACGCATGTCGGGTCCGAGGTTTGCGATGAATATCCAGTTAAAGCCGGGGCGGGTCGTCCCGCAGGACCATATCGAATATCTGATTGCACGCTATGGGTGGGCGAAGGTGACTTACCTGCTCTTGACCTATGGTCTCAGGCGCAAACGGCTCGGCCTGCGGCGGCACAAGGCCGCAACGCTCTCGCCGCCGCCGTCAGATGCCTATCTGCGCCGTGATATCGGGTTGCCGCATGACCAGCCGGTCCCGCGGCATTATTGGGAATTGCGCTGAAGGGACGCGGCTGCTTTCAGCCGCGCCTCTCGCCATGTGATGTAACTGATCGCGGCGATCATCATGCCGCCGCCAAGAAGAACCATTGGATCAAAAGGCTCGTGGAACAGCACGACGCCAAGCAGGCTCGCCCAGATAAGCTGCACGAACGTGATCGGCTGCGTCACCGACATGGGCGCGACAGCGAAGGCGCGCGTCATCGTGTAATGGCCGGCTGTCGCGAAAACCGCGACCAGTGCAAGGCCCAGAACCTGCCCCCAGCTTGGCGGCACCCAGACGGATAGTGCGATCGGTGCCAACCCGGCCGACACGGTCAGCGCCATCATCGTGACCACGACCTCGGCTGACGCACGCTGTGCAAGCTTTCGCGCGACCAGATAGGACATCCCGAAAGCCACCGCCGCACCGACCTGCGCCAGATGCCCCATATCAAGCGCGCGCATGCCGGGGCGGATAACCACAAGCGCCCCGACAAGCGCGACAAGAATCGCAAGCCCGCGCCGCCATGACAGGCTTTCCCCCAGCAGGATCGCGGCGCCGAGCGTGGCGATTATAGGGTTCAGAAATCCGATTGCGGTCACCTCGGCGATCGGAATCCGGGTCATGGCGAAAAACCACAGGATCACCGCCACGACATGCAGCGCGCCGCGAAGCAGGAAGGACCAGCGCAGTTCGCGGGGAACGCCCTGTCGCGAGATGCGGATCAGAACCGGCGCGAGAAGCAGCAATCCGAACAGAAACCGGATAAAGGCAGATTGCGCGGCGGGAAGCCCCGCGCCGAAGTGCTTTACCAGCGCATTGACCGCAACGAAGCAAAGCCCCGTCACCAGCATCCAGCCGACGCCGGCCAGATCTTTGCGCTGTGCCTCGTCCACCCATCACTCCAGAATCAGTTTGGCAGCGATAGACCACATGATGAAAGCAATTGCCAGATCAAGTACTTGCCAGGCGCGGGGCCGCGCAAAGACCGGCGCCAGAAGTCGCGCGCCATAGCCAAGCGAAAAGAAGAACAGGAAGGACCCCGTCACCGCACCCGCCGCAAAAGATGCCTTGTCGGTGAAACCGGACGACACCGCGCCAAGCAGAACCACCGTATCCAGATAGACATGCGGGTTGGCCCATGTCAGCGCCGCGATCATCGCGAGCGTTGGCCAGAACGGCGCGGCCTGCCCGGCGGCGCGCAGCGCATCGCCGCCGGCAAACGCGGAACGTGCCGCGCGAAGCCCGTAATAGATCAGAAACGCCGCGCCGCCCCAGCGCATCGCCTCGGTAAACCAGGGCGCGACGCGGCCAAGCATCTCTGCCCCGAACACGCCAATCGTGACGAGAATCGCGTCCGAAAGGGCGCAGAAAAGGCAAATGGCAAAGACGTGGCTGCGCAGCAGGCCCTGACGCAGGACGAATGCGTTTTGGGCCCCGATTGCGACGATCAGCGACAGCCCCGTTCCTAGCCCGACAAGATATGTGTGCATCTCGATCCCCTTACTTCGAAGGCTTCATGCACCGGCGAGTGGCATTATTGAAATTCATTCTGATAATCTGTAATCAGTAATTCTAATGCTCGATTACCCCGCCCTTGCAGCATTGTCGGAAATCGCGCGACGCGGTTCCTTCGAGGCTGCGGCCCACGCCCTAGGGATTACGCAGTCGGCGGTTTCACAGCGCATCAAGCTGCTTGAGGCACGTATGGGTCAGGTTCTGCTTGATCGCGGCCCGCCAGTCGTAACGACCGAGGCAGGTCGCCGCCTTGTCGCGCATCACGATCAGGTCCGCTTGCTCGAGGCCGGTCTGGCCACCGACAAGCCCGATCCCTCGCAGCGCCCGTTCATCCGCATCGCGATCAATGCGGACAGCCTTGCAACCTGGGCAATTGCGGCGCTTCCGCAGGCGCCGGGGCTGCTCGATCTGGTCATTGACGATCAGGATCACGCGGGCAGATGGCTTCGCGCCGGTTTGGTGAGCGCCGCAATCACGGCAGAGCCGGGCCCGGTAGCCGGATGCGACAGTTACCCGCTCGGGTCGATGATCTATCTTGCGGTGGCAAGCCCCGGCTATATCGCGCGGCATTTTCCGGACGGCGCAACAGCGCAAGCGCTCGCGAATGCGCCGGCGCTTACGTTCAACAGCAAGGATGGTCTGCAGGATCGCTGGGTAAGGCAGGTGACGGGCAAGCGGATCGCGCTGCCAAGCCATATGATCCCGTCGTCCGAGGCATTTGCCCAGGCAACCCGGCTGGGCATGGGTTGGGGAATGAACCCGCAGGTGCTGATCGCGTCCGATCTGCGGGCCGGACGCCTTGCAGAACTGCTGCCGGACGCGCCCCTGCCGGTGCCGCTTTACTGGCAGGTGGCGCGGATCATGGCCCCGTCACTGGCGCCGCTGACCCGCGCAATCCGCCGGGCAGCGCGCGAGGCGCTGCAGACGTTGTGATTAAAGGTCGGCCGCAACCTGCTCGGACAGGTCGAAATTGCCGGTGACGGTCTGCACGTCATCGTCATCTTCCAATGTCTCGATCAGCTTCATCAGCTTCTGCGCAGTCTCCAGATCGTCAATCTCTGTCGGCGCCTGCGGCTTCCAGATCAGCTTCGTCGTTTCCGATTCGCCAAGCTCGGCCTCCAGCGCTGCGGCGACATCGTTCAGGTCGGTGTCGGCGCAATAGATCCAGTGGCCGTCTTCGTCCGATTCCACGTCATCGGCCCCGGCTTCGATTGCGGCCATCATCACCGTGTCCGCGTCGCCGACGCTTGCCGGGTACATGATCTCGCCCATCCGGTCGAACATGAAGGCGACGCTGCCGGTCTGACCCATATCGCCGCCCGACTTGGTGAAATAGCTGCGGACATTGGACGCGGTGCGGTTGCGGTTATCCGTCATCGCCTCGACCATGATCGCGATGCCGTTCGGGCCGTAGCCTTCGTAACGGATCTCGTCATAGTTTTCTGCATCGCCGCCAATGGCTTTCTTGATGGCGCGGTCAATCACGTCCTTGGGAACAGAGTTCGACTTCGCCTCTTTCACCGCAAGACGCAGACGCGGGTTCTTGTCGGGATCGGGGTCGCCCATCTTTGCTGCGACGGTGATTTCCTTCGCAAGCTTCGAAAACAGCTTCGAGCGGATCGCATCCTGCCGACCCTTGCGGTGCTGGATGTTCGCCCATTTGGAATGGCCAGCCATGGCGTGCTCCTTGGGTATTTGTAGATCGGTATCTGTAAGATTGGCTGTCTATAGGCACAGCCCGCAGGTCAGGCAAGCGTCAGACGCCGCAAAGCCATTCGCGAGCGGCATCAGCCCCGCCGACGGGCCACCTTAGTCGTTATCGTCATCCTGACGCAGCCGCGGGCGCTTGAACTGGTAGGTCTTGCCGTCCGACGTCGTCAGTGAAACCTCGGCATAGGGCTCGGTGACGACATTGCCAAGATAGCTTGGCCGATCAATCGTCACACGGTATTGCGCCGGAACCGGGCATCCGCTCAGATCACCGGCAAGGTTCTGCGATATCTCCTCGACCCGGCACTGCACGCCGTTCGAGAAGATGACCGTCAGCCGGTCATTCAGCAGGAATATCTCGTCCGGGACGGCCTGGGATGCAGGAATTGCGCAAGCCGAAAGGCTCGCCGTCGCGGCACATGCCGCCAAAAGTTGCTTGAGGGCCATTGTTTCCTCCCTAGAGAGGCCAGAAAATGGGGATAACCAGCGCCGCCGTCAACGCCATCAGCGCGTTCAGCGGCAAACCGACCCTGATAAAGTCGGAAAAGCGATAGCCGCCCGGTCCATAGACAAGCGTATTGGTCTGATAGCCGATCGGGGTCGCGAAACTGGCAGACGCGCCCATCATCACTGCGATGATAAGCGGTCGCGGATCGACGCCAAGCGAATGAGCAAGGCTGATCGCGACCGGCGTGACGATGACCGCCACGGCGTTATTGGTAACCGTTTCGGTCAACGCCATTGCCAGAAGATAGACCGCGAGCACCAGCCCCCAATGCGGCAAGTCGTTCAGAACGGGCGATATCCACGAAACCACCAACTCGACTGTCCCGGAATTGTCCAGGCCGGACCCGACCGCGAGCATGCCGAAGATCAGTGCCAGCAAACGCCCGTCAACGAAGCTGAGCGCCTCGTCGGCGTCGATACAGCGCGTGCCCAGAACGATGGCAACACCGATGAAGGCCAGAAGCAAGATCGGGGCGACGTCGAAGGCAGAAAGCACGACGACGCCAGCCAGCACGGCCACAACGATGGGCGCATGCTTGCGACGAAAGGCGCGGTCAGACGGCGCCGTGACCTCGACCATCTCCATATCGGCGGCGAGGCGCTGGATATCGGCGGGCGCACCTTCCAGAAGCAGCGTGTCGCCGACGCGCACGACCAGATCGTCAAGCTGGCGTCCGATATTCTGGTTGCGGCGATGCGCCGCCAGCACATAGACACCATAGCGCCGCCGCAGCCGCATGGACCCGAGCGAGCGCCCGACCATATGGCAGCCCGGGGTAATCAGCACCTCGACCGTGTTTGTCTGGACAGAGCTGAGCTTGTCCACCATCCGCAGGTCCTTGTTACCCTGAAGGCCCAGAACCTCGGACATGGGGGTGCGCAGCACGACCCGGTCGCCGGCCTCCAGCGACACGGCGCTCAGGTCGCGCCGAAGCGAGGCATCGCCGCGCAGCACGTCGATGACCCTCGCATTCTCGCGCGTGAAGATATCGACTTCGTCCAGCTTCTTGCCGATCAGGGTGCTGTCCTCGGGGATCGCGACCTCGGTGAAGAACTTCATCTTCGAGCGTGATGAGGACATCAGCGCGGACATGGAATCGCGCACCGGCAGCAGCTTGGGCGCGACGAAAAGCAGGTAGATCAGCCCGACAACCGCCATGGCGAGGCCGACGGGCGTAATCTCGAAAATACCGAAGGCGGGCTCGCCTGAAGCACGCGCAACGCCGTCAACAAGCAGGTTGGTCGATGTCCCAATCATCGTCACTGTCCCGCCGAGGATCGACAGGTAGGACAGCGGCATCAGCAGCTTCGAGGGCGGCTGGTCCAGCTCTCGGGCAAGCTGCATGAAGATCGGCATCATCACGACGACAAGCGGCGTGTTGTTCACGAAGGCCGACATGGCCAGAACTGTGGCCGAAAGCCCGGCGAGCGTCGCAAAGGGGCGCTGCTTGGCGTGTCGCGCTGCGTGCTGCCCGATCCAGTCAAGCGCGCCGGTCCGCACCAGACCGCCCACGATGATGAACATGAAGGCGATGGTCCAGGGGGCCGGATTCGCCAGCACTTTCGTGACTTCGTCGATGGGCATGATGCCAAGCACCAGCAACACCGCTGCACCAAGGATTGCAGTGACCTCAGGGGGATAAGTTTCGCGGACGAACAGGGTCAGCATCCCGGCGATGATGAACATCGTGGTGATTGCCGAGGCGGTTCCGGTCAGTTCGATACCGAACATTCATTCCTCAAGCTGGCTGCCGGCGAGGACCGGCCGATCCGGGGCATCTTTGGCTGATCCGCGCAGCCTGCGCAAGGGCAGGCTATAGCTCAGGCGGGCTCGGCCGGCAGCGCAGGCGCAAGCCTGCCACCCTGACGGATCGGCCATATGGCGCGCGCGAGGCCGGTCTGGTCGTCGGTTTCGACCAGAACCCCCGAAAGCGTTGCATCGCCCTGCGCCGGGGTGAAGCGCTCGCGGCTCATGCCGGTGACGAAGCGGCGCATCGGCTCGGCCTTTTCCATACCGATGATGCTGTCATAATCCCCGCACATTCCGGCGTCCGTCAGATAGCCCGTGCCGCGCGGCAGAATCTGCGCATCGCCGGTCGGCACATGGGTGTGCGTCCCGACGACGATGCTGGCCTTTCCATCGCAAAAATGCCCTGCGCCCATCTTCTCTGATGTTGCCTCGGCATGGAAATCTATCAGCGCTGCCTGTACACGCGCCATTGCGCCCAGCGGATGCGCCCGCAATGTCGCATCGAGCGCTGAAAACGGATCGTCATAGGCCCGCTTCATGAACACATTGCCAAGCACCTGCGCGACAAGAACCTTGCGCCCGCGCGTCGCCTCGAACACGCCAGCGCCGCGACCCGGTGCATCCTTGGCGAAGTTGATGGGGCGCAGCACACGCGGCTCTTTCTCGATAAAACCCAGCATGTCGCGCTGATCGAATGCGTGATCGCCAAGCGTAACCACATCGGCACCGGCATCCAGAAGAAGCTGCGCATGTCCCCCCGTCAGGCCCATCCCGCCGGATGCATTTTCGCCGTTCACGACGCAGAAGTCGGCACGCAGCGCTGCCTTCAGGTCGCCCAGATGCGCAGCAATTGCCGCGCGCCCTGACCGGCCCATAACGTCGCCCAAAAACAGTATGCGCATCCAGATCTCCTTGAGGTGAGGCTGTTTAGCGTCCGCAACCCGCAAAAGTCCATCGCCGACGCAAAACTGCGCACGGCCAAACCGGCGGCGATAAAACAGTTCTTAAGGTTTTCGACCTAAGGATTGCGCAGATCAGCAACGAGGACGGCGATGACCGAATCAACCCGATTGAGTGACAGCGATCGCGTCAGGGCGCTTAGCATGGCGCAGGCGATCATCGAATTCACACCGGACGGCAAGATCGTCGATGCGAATGACAATTTCCTTCATCTTATGGGGTACCGACGCGACGAAATCGTCGGACGGCACCATCGGATCTTCCTCAGGCCCGAGGTTGCGAACAGCCCGGACTATCCGGATTTCTGGCGCAACCTCAGTGCCGGCGCGTCCTTCACGGGCGAATTCGAACGCATCGCGCGGTCAGGCAAGACACTTTGGATAAACGGTTGCTACGCGCCGCTGATCGACCATGAAGGCAGGGTTGTGCGTGTGTTGAAAATGGCGACCGACATCACCGAGCAGAAAGCAGCGGTGGCCAGCCTGATCGAAGGTCTGGGCGAACTTTCGAAAGGCAAACTGCATTTCCGTATGACTGCGGATGTGCCGCCGGAATTTCGCGATGTACGCGAAAGCCTGAACCGCACGATCGAGAACTTCGCGGCAATGGTCGAGGAAATCCGTCTGAACGCCGCGATGATCCGTCAGGAAGCCTCGCAGATCGCGAAAGGGGCCGAGGATCTGGCGCGCCGCGGCGAAAGCCAGGCCGCGTCGCTGGAACAGACGGCCGCGGCGGTCGAGCAGATATCGGGCAATACCGCGATGACCAGTGGTGCCGCGCAGGATGCGAATGGCGCCGCAAAAGAAGCCGAGCAAGTCGTGAAGCAAGGCAACGAGGTGGTTTCAAACGCAGTTGCGGCGATCGAGCGTATCGAGCAGCACACGAAAAGCATGGGTGAATTTACCCGCGTGATCGAGAATTTTGCGTTTCAGACCAATCTTCTGTCGATCAACGCAGCGGTCGAGGCAGCGCGTGCGGGAGAGGTCGGCCGAGGCTTCGCGGTCGTCGCGCAAGAAGTGCGCAACCTCGCGCAGCAATCGGGAAAAGCCTCACAAAGTATTGCCGAACTGATCGGAAAAAGCGAGGCAGAGGTCCAGTCTGGCGCAGCGCTGGTTCGGCAGACCGGGAATTCGCTGACCAATATTCAGACCGCAGTTCGTGGCGTTGTCGACAATATCGCGGGCATCGCCCACGCCACGGCCGAGCAGGCAACCGGCGTGCAGGAGGTTTCATCTGCGCTGTCGCATCTCGACAGCGTCAACCAGGCCAATCTGTCAATGTCCGAGAGCTATGCCGCTGCGGCAAGCTCGCTCGCATCGCAGGTGAATAACCTGACCCAGCTTCTCGACAGGTTCGAAACCACGGCGGCAGGCAATCACAGACCAGGCGAAGGCCGCGAGGTGGCATAACGTGATCGCCGCGCAGCCATCACCGGCATGCTGAACGCGCGCCTTCAGCTTTGCCTGAGCGGCCAGACGCGACGCCGGTTGCCGCGTCTTTTCGAAGCTCACTGGCCCGAGCGTGGCCCGTTGCTCTGTAAAATCGTCACAATCCGCGCTTATATCGGCAGGGCCGCAGGGAGACCGATATGAACGACGACGCACAGGACTGGCTCGAGGCAGAGCTGCAGGATTCGCTCGACGAAGACTATGAGCTGGAGCTTGAGGACGCAGTCCTCAGTCGCGAGATCAAGCAGATCTATCGCGACACGCATCCCGATCAGCTTGATCGCAAGCGCTATTTCCAGGAACTGCTTCGCCTCCAGTCAGAACTTATCAAGCTTCAGGACTGGGTCAGCCACTACAAGGAAAAGGTCGTGGTGATCTTCGAGGGGCGCGACAGTGCGGGCAAGGGCGGCGCGATCAAGCGGATCACACAGCGCCTGAACCCGCGCGTGGCGCGCGTCGTCGCCCTGCCCGCCCCATCCGACCGCGAAAAGACGCAATGGTATTTCCAGCGATATGTGCCTCATCTTCCTGCCGGCGGTGAAATCGTGCTGTTCGACCGCAGCTGGTATAATCGTGCCGGCGTCGAACGGGTGATGGGCTTCGCATCCGAAAATCAGGTGCAGCAGTTCTTTGACGACGTTCCCGAATTTGAAAGAATGCTGGTCCGCTCGGGCATCAGGCTGGTGAAATACTGGTTCTCGATCACGGATGAGGAACAGCAGATGCGCTTTCTCATGCGCATTCACGACCCGATGAAGCAATGGAAGCTGTCGCCGATGGACCTGCAGGCCCGCGTCCGCTGGGAAGCCTATACCAAGGCAAAGGAAGAGATGTTCGAGCGCACCAATATCCCCGAAGCGCCGTGGTATATCGTTCCCGGCAATGACAAGCGCCGCGCCAGGCTGAACTGTATCGATCACCTGCTGTCGCTGATGCCCTATACGGAGGTCCCGCACGAGGATATTGCCCTGCCAGACCGCGTCTTTAACCCGGATTACGAACGCGATGTCCTGCCGCGTGACCTCTATGTGCCGCAAAAATACTGACCCCGGAAGCGGCGTCGCAGCGCGCGCTGCCGCGGAAGGCGAGAATCGGCGCGCGGATGACCGCTGCTTGTTGTTATTCCGGCCAGCTTCTTTATGATTGCGCGATGTTTCGGAATCTCATGTCTCGGCTCTTCAGTCAGGAAGCACCTGCCACGCCTCTGCGCGGTCAGGATGCCGAAGTTGCCTTGGCGGCTTTGCTGGTGCGCATCGCGCGCGCGGATGATCGCTATACCGCGCAGGAAGAACGGCGCATCGACAGCATTCTTGCACGCCGCAGGGGACTTGATGCGAACGAGGCTGCCGAGCGCCGCGCCGCTGCTGAGATGATCGAGGCTGAGGCCCCGGATACCGTCCGCTTCACCAGACTGATCAAGGACCGGATCGCGCTGGAAGATCGGAGCGATGTCCTTGCTGCCCTGTGGGAGGTCGTCTATGCGGACGGCAAGCGCTCTGCTGACGAAGAATCGCTCGTGCGTCTGGTTGCTGGCCTACTTGGCATCAATGACCGCGATTCGGGACTGATCCGGCAGCGTGTCATGTCCGAACTGGGCGTCGGCGAAGCCTGAACGCGCAAACCATCGGCGACCCCAGCCGCGCGAATGTTCAGCCCGCAACGCTCATCAGATCGCTTCGCCGGCGAACGCAATTCCGCACAGCGACCTAATCGCGAAAGCGGGCCGTGATACGGTCGATATCGGCAATCTGTGCCTCGGTCAGAAACCGCGTTGGCAATATCTGAAAGCTGTAATCCGAGACAAAGAACAGAAAGCTGTGCCGGTCCGAAAGGATCTTGTTATAGTCCGTCCATTGCACATCGCTTTGCGCATTCGGCGCGACCACCTTATAGCGTTTCTCGTTCCAGCTTACCTGCGCGGGCAGTCCGACCAGCTTGTCCTGACGAAAGCGGCGACGAATGACCAGCGGCGTCAGAACGAATGACATCAGCAGCAGAACGCCGACCATCAGCAGACCGTAGATCGCTGCGGCATGAAGCAGCCCATTCAACAGCCTCGCGCCCCGCGCACCGTCGAGATAATCGGACACGCCGAAGACAGCGATAGCGAACAGCCAGACGAGCAGAAGCCGGATAAGGGTTTTGCCACGACGATAGCCGCTTAACGCACGCAGGCGATGCGCGAGCCGGAAATCGCGCGGTGTCAGTTCGATGACGGCGCTTCGGACCAGATCGGTGGGTTGCATGCTGAATACCGTAAACTGCGCGACTGGCTATCCCCGGTCTATACAAGCATTTCGTGCCTTCCGCCACGCATCAGGTGAACCGCGCCCTGACGCACCTCCATCTCCTCCAGCCGGGTGTCGGGCCAGCCAAGAACGACAAGGCGGATCATCCGAAGGGTAATCCCGTGACAGACGATCGCCGTCGGTCCTGCCAGTGCCGACAGGGCCTCCGTTACGCGGCCACGCAGGTCCGACAGACGCTCTCCTCCCGGTGCGCGATCATACCAGCCCAGCCAGCTTTCCGCGAAAAGCGCGGGATAACAGGCCTCCAGCTCTGCACGGGTCCGGCCTTCGAATTCGCCGACAGAAATCTCGCGAAAGCGCTCATCGGTTGCGAAGCGTCGCCCGGCAAAGACAATTTCGGCCGTCGCGACCGCGCGGCCCAGCGGGCTGGCGCACAGCGCCGGTGGCGCCGCCGACGCCAGAACGGGGGCCATGATGTCTGCCTGCTTCGCCGCTTGCACCCTGCCCAAAGCCGTCAGCGGGCTGTCACGATGACCCTGCATGCGACCAACTGCATTCCATTCGGTCTGGCCATGTCGCATCAGGTACAGATCGGGCCAGTCGCGCATCTGTCACAGCCACATGCTGGTAAAGATCCAGTAAAGCGCCGCCGAGAGGACCGCAGCCGCAGGAACGGTAATCAGCCATGCGGCCAGAATCGTGGTGAAATGGGATCTGCGCACGACCTTGCGGCGGCGGCGCTGTTCGGCTGTGGAATCGGTATCGATGCGCCGCTCACCCAGCATGCGCTCGTGATACCATTCGCGGAAGAAGCCGACGCCAAAGATGCCGCCGATAGCGATATGGGTCGAACTGACCGGCAGCCCCAGCCATGATGCGATAATCACCGTAAATGCTGCCGAAAGCGCGACACAGTAGGCACGCATGGCATTCAGGCGGGTGATCTCGTTGCCGACGATGTTGATCAGCTTCGGGCCGAACAGTAGCAGCCCCACAGACAGGCCGACGCCGCCGATCAGCATCACCCAAAGCGGGATCTGCACCTTGTCGCCGGATGCACCGTCCTGCACGGCATGGACGATTGCGGCCAGCGGCCCCACGGCATTCGCGACGTCGTTTGCACCATGCGCAAAGGACAGTAGCGCCGCCGAAAGGACCAGCGGAATGGCAAAAAGCTCTTTCAGCGACTTCTTGCGATTTTCCAGCCCCACGCTTTGACGCGCGATCACGGGGCGCATGATGAAGGTCGTGACGATGCCGATCACGAGGCCAAGCAGAAGCGCGGGCCCAAGGCCGATCTTGACCAGCTTGCTGAACCCCTTCAGCGCCAGATAGGCCGCAAAGGTGCCGGCCATGATGCCGATCAGCACCGGCACCCACCGCCGGGCCGACGCCATCATATCGGGTGTGTAGATGATCTTCGTCTTGATGAAGGCCAGAAATGCCGCCGCAATCACGCCGCCCATCAGGGGCGAGATGACCCAGCTTGCCACAATCGCCCCCATGGTCGGCCAGTTCACCGCCGCAAAACCTGCGGCAGCAATGCCCGCGCCCATCACCCCGCCAACGATGGAATGCGTGGTCGAGACCGGCGCGCCGATCCATGTCGCAAGGTTGATCCACAGCGCGCCTGCCAGCAGCGCTGAAAACATCGCCCAGATGAACACGCCGGGCTGCGCCACGCTTTCGGGTGCGATGATCCCGCGCGACACGGTCGAGACGACATCGCCACCCGCCAGCAACGCACCCGCGGTTTCGCAGATGGCCGCGACGACGAGGGCCGAACCGATGGTCATGGCGCGTGCGCCCACCGCCGGACCCATATTGTTCGCGACATCGTTGGCGCCGATATTCAGTGCCATATAGGCGCCGACGACGGCCGCCGCGATCACGATTGCCGTCGTTGCACCGATCCCCGTGAAGGACGCCACGATCAGCCCGACCAGCACCATGAAGGCCAGCCCGATGCCCGGCGCGACAAGCGGACGCGAGACATAGGCCACCGCCTGTTCCAGCGTCGATATCCGCTCCAGGTCCTTATTGAGCGTTTTCCAGGATTTAAGGTCAGAATCGGCCATGTCGCCCCCGTCGATTTGCGACATTGCGGTATCAGTTATGTGACGGTTGAACAATCGCGACACTCGCGCCCCATCACGTCATCGTTTGCGCCGCCCACTTGTCTATCGCAGTCCAGCCCGCCACCCTTGCCGAAGGAAATCGAAAGGAAGGAAGGGCGTGCAGATGTCGGAACAGGCGAAGCGAAGCGGGCCGGACAGGCGAGAGTTGATTGCGGCAGGCGCGGCGGGCGCTGCCTGTCTCGTCCTGCCTGCATCTGGCAAAGCGCAGACGCCGCATCCGAACCCGATGCCCGAAGAACTGCGCAGGATCATCGAACGCAACCCGGCCCTGCCGGTTCTGGGCAATCCCGACGGCGACGTCACCCTTACCGAGTTCTTCGACTATAATTGCCCGTTCTGCCGCAGCAATATGACAGACGTGCAGCGACTGATCGGCGAAGACCCTAAGCTGAGGGTGGTCTTTCGCGAATGGCCGGTCTTCGGGGACGGGTCGTTTTTTGCAGCGAAGGCGTCGCTCGCATCGCTGAAGCAGGGCAAATACTGGCAGCTGCACAGTGCCCTTATGTCGATGAAGGGCCGCGCCGAAGAGGCGACGGTGATGCGCGCGGCGCGACAGGCCGGCCTGGATATACCGAAACTGAAAACCGATATGGAGAAGCGCGAGATCCTCGATCAGATTTACGAGACGATGGATCTGGCCGATACCATGATGCTGACCGGCACCCCCACCTTTATCGCGGGGCATGAGGCCGCGTTCGGCAAGCTGGGCCTCTCTGACCTGAAGAAGCTGGTCGCGCAGGCGCGCAAAGACCTGCTTTGATGCCGCATCGGCATTGACGCATCCGCCCTTCCTGACCAATCTGTCGTCGAAAAAGGGAGGACATCATGACCAAACACTTCGCAATGGCGGCGGCGCTGCTTTTCTCGACCGCGCTGGCAGCGCCCGCAGCCGAAATCAAGCTGGGCTATGCACTGGCAGAGGACAGCCATTACGGTGCCGGCGCAAAAGCATTTGACGAGGCGCTGAAGGCGGAACTCGGCGACGCATTCACGGTCAAGCATTTCCCGTCATCGGGCCTCGGCGGCGAACGCGAGGTGATCGAGGGGCTTCAGATCGGCACGGTCGACGCGACCATCGCCTCGTCCGGGACATTGTCGAATTTTGTCCCCGAAGTCGGCGTGTTCGATGTGCCCTTCCTGTTTCGCGACCTCGCCCATGCGCGCGCTGTGCTCGACGGGCCGATCGGCGACGAGATGCTGGTCAAGTTCGACGATGTCGGCACCCACGCGCTCGCCTGGGGAGAGCAGGGTTTCCGCCATATCACCAATAATCGTGGCCCGGTCGCCAAGCCCGAGGATCTGGCCGGTCTGAAGATCCGCACGATGGAGAACCCGGTCCACCTGAAGGCATTCACCGCGCTTGGCGCGGCACCGACCCCGATGGCATGGCCGGAAGTGATCCCGGCGCTGGAACAGGGTGCGATCGACGGGCAGGAAAATCCGCTGTCGGTCATTGTCTCGGCCAAGCTGGACGAGGTTCAGAAATATGCCTCGCTTGACGGGCATGTCTACTCGCCCGCGATTGTGATGGTATCAAAGAAACTGTGGGACAGCCTTGATGACACGCAAAAGGCCGCGTTCGAAAAGGCTGGCGATGCAGCCGTTGCCGCGATGCGCGGCTATGTCGATACGGTCGAGGCCGAAGGCGTTGCCGCCCTGAAAGAGCGCGGGATGGAGGTGAACGAGCTGACGCCCGAAGACAAGAAGGCGTTTCAGGACAAGCTGGCCGACGTCTATGTCGAATATCAGGCGCAGTTCGGCAAGGAACTGATGGACAGCATCATTGCCACGCAGTGAGCATTGATGAAAGCGATGCGGGGGGCAGTCGTCCCCCGCCCCTGGCAGAGCGCATCTTCCTGGGCCTGAACGCCGCGCTGATCGTCGCGGCGCTGATCGTGATGGCCGTGGTCGTGGGCTGGAATGTGACCCTGCGCTTCGCAACCGACCGCTCGCTTCCCTGGGCCGATGAGGTGGCGCGTTACACGATGATATGGCTGGTCTTTCTGGGTGCAGGGCTTGCCCTTCGCGAGGGTGCGCATGTCGCGCTTTCCAGCCTGCAAGGTGCGCTGCCCGCGCGCGCGGCATTCATCGTGCGGGCGATCGTACTGGTGCTGCTGCTGGTCTTCTTCGCCGTGATGATACGCATTGGCTGGGACTATATGATGCGGGCACAGTTCCAGCTTTCTGCTGCCCTGCGAATGAAGATGTCGTGGGTCTATGCGGCGATGCCGGTTGGATTTGCGCTGATGGGAATCCACCTGTTGCTGATCGCCCGGCGCTATCTGCGTCACGGTTTCGACCCTGCAACACCCGAGGCGCATCAATGATCGCGCTGATGGTCGGCGCGTTCCTCGTGTTTCTGGCCATCGGGGTGCCGGTCGCCTTCGCGCTTGGGCTTGCGGCATTCACCGCGCTGAGCCTGACCGGCGCATATCCCCTGATCGTCATCCCGAAAGAGATGTTTTCGGGGCTCGACAGCTTTCCGCTTCTGGCTGTCCCGTTCTTCATACTGGCTGCCGAGATCATGTCGGCGGGCGCAATTTCCATGTCATTGCTTCGCTTCGCGACGCAGTTCGTCGGCCATCTGCGCGGCGGGCTGGGATATGCGAACGTCATCAGCCAGACCCTGTTCGCTGGCATTTCGGGGTCTGCGCTTGCGGATGCGGCGGGTCCGGGCGCAATGATGACGCGGATGATGGAAAAGGGCGGATATGACCGCGCCTATGCCGGGGCGCTGACGATTTCCAGTGCCGTTGTCGGGCCGATCATCCCGCCGTCGATCACCATGATCATCTATGCGCTGCAGGATCAGAACGTTTCGGTCGGCTCGCTTTTCATGGCAGGGATTTTGCCGGGGTTGCTGATCTCGGGCGCAATGGCCACCGTCAACGGAATCATGAGCCGGAGGCGCAACTATCTGAGCGCAGCGCCGAGGCCGGATCGCGCCACAATGCTGCGCAACACCATCCACGCTATCCCGTCACTTCTGCTGATCGCGCTGATCGTCGGCGGCATCCGCAGCGGTTTCACGACCCCGACCGAGGCATCCGTCATGGCGGTGTTCTATGCGCTGCTGGTCAGCACGCTTGTCTATCGCAGCATGGGCTTGCGTGACCTGTGGGGCGCAGCGCGGCGGGCGGCGATCATGTCGGTTTCGGTTCTTCTGATCCTCGCATCGGCGCGCGCCTTCGCATGGGTGCTGATTATCGAGGGCGTGCCGCAACAGCTTGCTGACTGGGTAATCGCGCAGAACCTGCCGCCGGTTGCGTTTCTTCTGGCGGTAAACGTGCTTTTGCTGATCTTCGGCATGTTCATGGACCCGCTTCCCGGCGTCATGATCCTCGTTCCCATCCTGGCACCGATCGCCTTTGCGCTTGGTATCGCGCCGAACCACTTCGCGATGATCGTGATTGTGAACCTGACCTTCGGGTTGCTGACACCACCTGTCGGCGGGCTGATTTTCGTCATCGCGGCGGCCACGAACCAAAGGCCCGGCGCACTGATCCGGGAATTGCCGCCATTCTTTCTGGCGGCGCTGCTGGTGCTTCTGGCGCTGACCTTCCTGCCTGCGCTCTCGACCTGGCTGCCCGCGCTCAGCGGTTATGGCGGCAATCACGGGGCGGGCGGCTGAGACGGGATCAGATTTCGGGCTGATCCCCGGTCGTGGCAACGGCGCGGGCCTCTGCGGCGGGGATGGCTGTCATCGCGGCACGGCGTGGCAGGAAGATCGCCAGCACCCCCATCAGCGGCATCCACGCGCAAAGCCGATAGACGAACTCCACCCCGTTCTGGTCGGCGAGGACGCCCAGCACCGCCGCAGCGATTCCCCCCATCCCGAAGGCGAAGCCAAAGAAGATGCCCGCGATCAGACCCACCCGACCCGGCACAAGCTCCTGCGCGAACACGACGATGGCAGGAAAGGCCGAGGCAATGACGATCCCGATGATGATGGTCAGAATGCCGGTCGCGACAAGCCCGACATGCGGCAGAAGCAGCGTGAATGGCAGCGCCCCCAGAACCGAGATCCAGATCACCGTCAGCGGTCTGAACCGGTCGCCAAGCGGACCGCCAAGCACCACGCCGACCGCCATGGCCGCAAGAAACAGGAACAGCATGAGCTGGGATTGCTGCTGGGTGAGCCCGAACTTCTCGATCAGGAAGAAGGTGTAATAGCTGGTGATCGAGGCGGTGTAGATATTCTTCGAGAATGTCAGAAGCGCCAGAACCACAATCGCCATGCGCACCCGCTCCGGCGACAGTCCGTGGCGCGTCACAGCGATTTTACGGCCCGCCGAGGCGCGCATATAGCTGCTGTACCAAACGCCTACGCGGCTGAGGATAATGATCCCGAGGGCCGCAAGCAGCGTGAACCACAATATCGACCCGCGCCCCTGCGGCACCACGATGAAGGCCGCAAGCAGCGGACCAAGTGCGGTCCCGGCATTCCCGCCCACCTGGAAGAAGCTTTGCGCCGTGCCGTAGCGCCCGCCCGATGCCATGCGCGCGACCCGGCTCGCTTCGGGGTGGAACACGGCAGACCCGACCCCGATCATCATCGCGCCCGCCACCAGCACCGCGTAATCCTGCGCCAGCGCCAGCGCCACCAGCCCGCACAAGGACGAGGCCATGCCAACCGGCAGCGACATGGGCATCGGTCGGCGATCCGTAAATGCCCCGACAGCCGGCTGCAGAAGCGACGCCGTTCCCTGAAAGGCAAAGGTCAAAAGTCCGATCTGCCAGAATTGCAGCGCGAACTCTGCCTTCAGAAGCGGATAGATCGCGGCCAGAAGCGACTGCATCACATCGTTCAGCATGTGACAAAGGCTTACGCCGGCAAGGACGAACCATGTCGTGCGTTCGGAACGTTCGGCGGCATGAGCGGCGATTTGTGGCATGGTCTATCCCCCGGGGCATATCCATCTGCCTGCACGGCGGGCACGTCAATAGATGTAATCACATGAAAAAGCCGGCGCCGCCCCTTGGCAACGCCGGCCCGAGCCGAAGCCCTTCCGTCGCGGAAATCAGTTGAACGCGTCGATCAGTTCGACCACCGCCAGAACCTTCCGGGTATTGCTGTCCACCCGATAGGCGCGATCGCCATCACGGTAATAGCGCCAGTCGTCGCGCCGCTCCAGCCCGTAGCGGTCGAGGTCGCGGATGATGGTATAGTCGCCGACCCGGAATACGTCGCCGGTGCGATAGTGATCGCGGTCGCGGTCGTGATCGCGAACATGGTCGCGGTCACCATCACGGTCGCGCTCGTGATTGTACTTCTTGGCCTGACCCGGCGGGACGCATGCCGGGTCCTTCTTCGCCAGTCCCGGCGGGCAGCCCTTGGCATAATTCACGCGCTTGCCGTCGCCGTGCCGCCCGCTGTCGCCAGCGCTTTTATGGTGCTTGTTGCCTTTGCCATTGCCGTTACCCTTGCCCGGATCAGCCAATGCCGGCGTGAAGGCGAGCGAGGCAAGAACCGCCGTCATCGTTAAAATTGAACCAGTATTCATCTTCCCCTCCGACGGGTTCGTGTGCGTTTCGATTGCCAGATAACGCCATTGACCCGAATTCCGAAACATAACGTTCAGTTGAATTGCAATCGCAATACCGCGCACGCGCCACTTCTCTAAGTTGACTGAAACACTCGGTTATGATCTAACAGCCAAAATTTACCGCGCCCGGATTGTGACAGCATGCGCCTGTCCGGGCAGCACAAAATGTAAGGGACCCCGATGCGCCTGAAGATTGCCATGACCATGACGACAGTAGTTTTTGCGGGCGCAGCCTTTGCCGCGACCGAGGAGCAGGGTCTTGAAAGTGTGAAAGCCTTTACGCTTGAACATAACGACGCGCTGATCGTCGAGGCCGAGAAGATGCAGACGGCCGCCGAGGACTATGCCGCGCTGATCGACGCGAATGGTGGCGATTACGTAGCCGCATGGGCGGCAGAGCCGCAAAAGCTGGCCGAATCGGTTCAGGCACTGCGCGCGCAGTGGCTTGCAGCCTCGAATCAGTATGAGACGATCGAAGGCATCGTTGCGGGTATCCCCTCGACCGCGAAATACGATCTGATCCTCGATGCGGGCAATCCCGGCACCGAGGCAGAGGGCGTCGCCGAATTCGACCTGACCCTGCCCGACGGCACCGTTCTGGAAAAGCCAGGCAGCCTGTTTCACACCATCACCGAGCCGCTTTTCTGGGGAACCGACAAGGACCACGTGAAGGTCGAGGCGGACCTGAACGGCAATGGCAGCGCCGATCCGGGCGAGGTTCTGTTCGATGCCAATCTGGCCCTCGGTGCGGCGCAGGGCATGGTGAAGTGGGCAAAGGCGCTGCGCGACGACATGGCTGCTTGGGAACCGAACCGCGACGATGCATTTACCGCAGTTGTGACGATGACGCCGACGGTCGGCGACTATTTCGGCGAGTGGAAGGAATCGCAATTTCTCGGCGGGGACGAGGCGGCTTTCGTCGCGCAAAGCCGGCTGATCGACGTGCTGGGCATCATGGGTGGCTGCCAACTGATGTATAGCGCTGCCGTTTCGCCGGTCGTCGCAACCAGCGATGCCGCGCTCGATTCCGCCGTCACGAACGATTTTGACGAATTGATCGCGCTTGTCTCTGAAACCCGCGAGCGTGAAGCCGCGGGCGAGACGTTCTCTGCCGAGGAGGCGGACGCACTTGGCAGCGAGGCGCAGGATATTGCCGAACGCATCGTTTCGCAGGTCCTGCAAGCCGCCGCGAAGAACGGGGTCGAAATCAAGGGCTGACATGCCATGACGGGACCAGCCGCAAGCCATCCCTCAGAAATCGGAACTCCCGCTGTGAACCCGGCCCGCGCGGCGGCGTCCACCGTCGCGCGTCCGCGTGGCGGGACGCCCCGCTCTGGCCTGCAAAGCGTTGCATTCGCGGTGCTGTTCGTGTCGGGGCTGGGGCTTTGGATTCTGGGTCAGCAGGACCTTGTCCTGTGGCTGCATTTGCTGACCGGGCTGGGGCTTCTCGTGTGGCTGGTGCCGTGGATCTGGGGACATGTGCCAAGCGCGCTGCGCAACAGCCAGCGCGCGGCATTCACGAATATCTCCTGGCTGCTGCTGGCAAGCTGGGTGGCCTTGCTGCTCAGCGGAACCGCGATGGCTGTGCCAGCGGTCATGTGGCTTGTCGGAATAGTCTGGTTTCCGGATCGCAGCGTAAGCCAGACCCTGTCGCTGATCCATTTCTGGTCGTCCTGGCTGGCAATCGGCGGGCTGATCCTGCACCTGAGTCTGCGGCACTGGTCGCGTGAGCGGCGATGAAGCTGAAATCCCAACTTCGCTACCATGCGCGCGCGCTTGTCGTCGGGGCCATTCTGGCGGCGACTCTGGTCCTTTCGCTGATCTGGATGACACCGGCCGCGCGCCCCGTCGGCGTCGCGATGAAGGATATACCTTTCTACCGCCTGCCCTTTGGTCCGGATGACGCCGGGACAGAACGGCCGTTCTGGCCCTCGCGTCTGCAAAGCCATTCCGGCCAGTTCAGCGACCCGGACCGGCTTCCATCGGCAGCCGAATGCGGCAACTGTCATCAGCGCGAGTTTCAGGAATGGGCCGGCTCGCTTCACGCGATCGCCGATCGCGACCTGATTTACGAGGCGACTGTCGAGGCCAATGAGAACGCCGACAAGCGACATCCCGAACGCGCGCGCTTCTGCGAAGGATGCCACGCCCCCGCCGAAATGCTGAGCGGTCGGGTCAATCGCTTCGTTTCTGTCGGGCCTTCCGATGCCCTGACCGAAGGCGTCGCCTGCATAACCTGCCACACGGCCACACATGCCGATGGCGAAGCGGGGAACGGTGCCATCACCCTCGCCTATGGTCGTGCCGAGGCTGAACGCGATGCCCCGCAGGGCGCTGCGCTTCTGGCCGACCCGCGCGCCCACCTGAACGCGTTCGCCGCGCCGGAGACGACTGCTCTGCTGAAAAGCGCGCAGCTTTGCGGGTCTTGCCATGTCGAGATCTACGACATGTCGAATTCTCGTGCCGAGGTCGCGCAGCCTGTCCAGACCACGTTTCTTGAATGGCAATCAAGCTGGTATGCCCGTCAGGGCATCACCTGTCAGGATTGCCACATGGCGTCGGACCCGGCCGCGCAGGTCATGGCCATCCGCGCGGGAAACACAGCCAAGCCCGAACGCTATTCGCATCGCTTCGTGGGCGGCAACCACCTGCTGACCGATACCGGGCTGGGCGATGCGCTGTCCGTTTTGCGGGGCGGGATGCTGCCGGGCATGGATGCCGCAACGACAAAGGCGACGCTGGACGTGCAGTCGCGGCAGACGACCGCGCTTCTGCGCAGCGCCGCCGGGTTGGAACTGCGCGCCTCCAATCGCGATGCCGACGGCCTGCATCTGGACATAGCGGTTCAGAACCTGGGGGCCGGACACAACCTGCCCACGGGGGTGAACGACCAGAAGCACATCTGGCTGGAGGTCGTCCTGACCGATCCCACCGGGGCCGAGGTCTTCAGGTCTGGCGGCGCTGCCGAACGGCTGGGGGTCGAGGACCCCGCGGCCGTCACCTGGATTGAGCATTTCCTTGACAGCAAGGGGCGTCGCCTTTCCGATCACCTGACCTTTTCGACCGCCAAGGTGGTCTGGATGCGCAAACCGATACCGCCGCGCGGCGAGGACGTCGTGCGCTATGACGTCGCGCTGCCCGACGGGACGGCTGGCCCGCTGCATCTGTCGGTCAAGCTGTTTTACAGGATTGCGCTGCCGGAACTGATCTTCACCAATCTTCGCCGCGACATGGCGTTGCCTTCATTCACCATGGCCGAGCTCTCGGTCGATCTGCCGGATAGCTCGCCGTGAGAATACTGCCCCTTCTGATCAGCCTCATTTTCTTTGCCATGCCGCTTCGCGCCGAAACACCTTGGGGTGCAGCAGATGCGATCAGGTCAGAGGCAGGGCGCATCGAACGGCTGCTTTATCGCGGGCAAAGCGCTGCCCGCGACGCCGAAATCAAGGACCGGCTGCAGCAGATTGCGACCAGCTGGGAACAGGCCGCGCCGCAATTCGGGGCGGAACGTGATGCGGTCGATAGCGCTTTGGCGGATTACGATGCTTCGGTGCGTGCGGACGATCAGGCAGCCGCGGCGAAATCGCGCCAGCTTCTTTGGGCCGCGCTGATGGCGGCGGCGCGCGTTCAGGCGCTGGCGGCGATAGATGCAAGCGATGCGCAGGCTGCTTCTGACTGGCTGACGGTGCGCGATTACGCGCGCGCCTCTGGCGACACGGCTGCAGCGCTGGCGGTTCAAGCGCTCGGGGATGGCACGCTGGATGCCGCAGCCACGCATGAGACAGTGGAAGGAGAGCTTCTGACCGTTGCCGCGTCCGAATTGCGCCTTGCGATCAGCCGCGCCAAGGAAGATGCAGCCGCCGATCACCCGACGCAATATGCGGGCGATCTGGGTCGGATCGAAGGCCTTGCCGGCTATCTTGGCAGCAACCTGACAGACCATCTGGGCGATCAGGGGAACGCGCAGCTTGAACAGGCGCTTGCCCGCGCAGAGACAGACCCCGCAGCGCTCAGCGATATTTCGACACTTATCGCGGGTTACAGTCCGGTCAGGCTTTCGCCCGAGGAGAAACTGCGCCGCGCCCGGCTTCTGCGCCGCTTCACCGCGCTTGTCTGGGAGGAGTACGGCAACGGGGTCCGCAACGGAGAGATCACGCAGCCGCTGGAATATTACGAGGCGCGCCTGTTCCGCGACCGTGCGGCAATCATCCTCGGCGATCTTGTCCCGCAAATGCAGGATACCGCGCAGGGCGAAAGGCTGGGTGCGCTTCTGGCCGAGATGAAAGCGAAAATGGACGCCCGTGAAGACGGGGTCGAGCCGCTGGTCGCCGAGGCACTTGCGATCATCGAAGCAAGCTTCGGCGAGGCCGTCGTTCAGGGCGGCTATGAGGCAGCGGTCGATGCGCTGCCCGCCACGCTCGATGAATTGCAGCTCATGGCGCAGGCCGGGGACTGGTCAGGGGCCGAACTGAAGCGGCTGGAAGCCTATAGCTGGTTCGACCCTGACATCGAACAAAGGCTGGTGCCGCGCGCACCAGCCATGACCCTGCGCATCGAAGCCCGCTTCTGGGAGGGCACTGCGGCGCGGCCGGGTCTTGGGAAGCTGATCGAGGATCAGCTGCCCGTGGCCGAGGAGGTCGCAGGCATCAAGGAAGATGTGCTGGCGGCACGCGCGAAGATCGAAACGCCCGTCTCGCCCATCGGCGCGGCGCTGCAGTCAGCCGGTATCGTCTTCCGCGAGGGGCTGGAGGCGGTTCTTATCATCGCAGCACTGCTTGCCGCGCTGCGCGCCGAAGGGCTGCAACCGTCGCGCTTCCGTGCGCCCATCGCCGCAGGGCTTGTCGCGGCACTTCTGTTCAGCTTCGCCCTATGGGCCGCCGCAAGATGGCTTTTCTCGCTCTCGACCCTTGCACGAGAGGCGATTGAGGGCGGCACCGCGCTTCTGGCAGCAGCAGTCCTGACATGGATGGTGCTTGGGCTGAATGCGGGCGGCGGACATGTCGCGAATTTCCGCGCCAAGCTTGCCGGTATCGCGAACCCGTGGACGGTCGGCTCTCTGGCCTTTCTTGTGGTGTTCCGCGAAGGTTTCGAGACCGTGCTGTTCTACGAGGCAATGCTGGTCGATGCCTCGGCTGGTTCGGTCCTGATCGGTCTTGTCGGGGGTGGTGCAGCCGCACTTGTGGCGGGCTGGCTGATCCTTGCATCTGGGCGGAAGCTGCCGTTGCGGTTGTTCTTCCGCATCACATCGGTTCTGCTGTCAATTCTGGCGGTGGTGCTGGTCGGCGCAGGTATCCGCGGTTTGCAGACGGCCGCCCTGATCAGCGCGACGCCCGTCGCATGGTTTCCCGATCGCGACTGGCTGCAATTGTGGTTCGGTCTGTTCCCGGTGGCAGAGCCGCTTGCGGCGCAGGCGCTGACATTGGCAATCCTGGCACTGCCGTGGCTATGGCGTCAGCTTCCGCGCCGCAGCCGTGTCGGGCGGGCGTCCTGACCGCCGGCAAGCGGCAACATGCCGGGCGCGTCGGCATGGCTTCGCCGGTCGGGATTGAATCCAGATGTATACAATCTTGCAGAAGCTGCTAGGCTGAAAGCTCTGGGTCAATCTTGACGGAGACTAACCGTGGCAGAGACACGCGACGCTGAGACGATGCTGTTGTCAGCAGAACAGGCCGAAGCTTTCGCCGCAGGGCTTTTTGCCGCCCACGGCGTGCCCGCAGGTGACGCACGGCTTGCGGCGTCCTGCCTCGTCCGGGCCGATCTTCGCGGGGTGGATACCCACGGCATTGTCAGGATGCCCGGCTATCTCGAACGTATCTCGCGGGGGCTGGTTAACCCCGCCCCATCGCTTGAATTCGACGCAATCGGGCCGTCCATGCTGCGCCTCGACGGGCAGAACGGGCTTGGCTTCGTCATTGCCAGCCGCGCCATTGCCGAAGGCATCCTCGTCGCAGAGCAGCAGGGCCTCGCGATGATCGGCGTTCGCAACTCCACCCATTTCGGCATGGCAGCCGCTTATCTGTTGCAGGCGATTGAGGCGGGCTATCTCGCCCTCGTCTTCACCAACGCCTCGCCTGCCCTGCCCCCCTGGGGCGGAACCGAGGAGGTTTTCGGCACCAGCCCTTTCGCCGTTGCCGCGCCCAATCCCGGCGGCATTCCGTTCGTGCTGGACATGGCCCCGACCATCGTCGCGCGCGGCAAAATCCGGAAGGCGGCACGCGAAGGCAAAGCGATACCGCCAGGCTGGGCACTCGATGCAGACGGGGCACCGACAACCGACCCCGACGCCGCGCTGCAGGGCGGCACGCTTCTGCCCATCGGCGGGCCGAAGGGGGCGGGCCTGTCGATCTGGCTGGATATCATGTGCGGGGTCCTGACCGGTGCGAATTTCGCAGGCGGTGTCGGCGACCAATACAAGAATTTCGATCGCCCGCAGGGGGTCGGTCATCTGATTACCGTGATCCGCCCGGATATCTGCCTTGGATCGCGCGATCTGTTCGGCGCGCGGATGCAGGAACTGGTCGAGACGGTGAAGAATAACCGCAAGGCCGATGGCGTGTCCGAGATCTTCATGCCCGGCGAGATCGAGGCGCGGACCGAGGCCGCGCGGCGGAAAACCGGCATTCCGTATCGTGTGGCGGACCTGGCACTCTTGGCCGGAATCGCGCGGCTGCATGACGTGGCGGTTCCCGACGGACTCTAGCCGGGCCTGTCATTTCGGGCCGATTCCGGCTAAGGCTTTGCCGATGGATCGTGCGCGCGTCTTCGATAGGAAGGATGGACGCGCCGCTCCTGCCCAGAAAGGCGGCCTTGATGAGCGACACCCTGACACCACCCGGCACCGCGCCAAACCCCTCGCCTGACAGTGCGCCGCATCGCCTCGTGATCGTGGGCGGCGGTTTCGGCGGTCTGGGACTGGCGAAATCGTTGCAGGCCAAGGGGCTTGAGATCACCATCATCGACCAGCGAAACCACCACCTGTTCCAGCCGTTGCTGTATCAGGTGGCAACGACGATCCTGCCGACCTCGGATGTGGCATGGCCGATCCGCAATCTGTTCAAGTCGCGCAAGGATGTGACGACACTTCTTGACGAGGTCACAGGGGTCGATACCGAAGCGAAGCGGGTTCTGCTGAAGGAGGGTGCGCCGGTCGGCTATGACACGCTCGTCCTCGCGACCGGGGCGCGGCATTCCTATTTCGGGCATGACGAATGGGAGCCCTTCGCGCCGGGCCTGAAATCGCTGGAGGACGCGACCACGATCCGCCGGCGCGTCCTGTCCGCCTTCGAAGAAGCCGAGCTGACCAGTGATGCTGACGAACGCGATGCCCTTTTAAGCTTCGTGATCGTCGGGGCAGGTGCGACAGGGGTCGAGCTTGCCGGGATCATCGCGGAACTCGCGCAGCGCATCCTGCCGCCGGAATTCCGCAATATCGACACGCGAAAGGCCCGCGTGATCCTGATCGAGGCCGGCCCGCGCGTTCTTCCCGCCTTCCCGAAGGAACTGTCCGACTATGCCGAGACAGCGCTGAAGCGGCTTGGCGTGACGGTGATGACGGACCACGCCGTGACCGCGATGTCGGATGCGGGCGTTACGGTATCAGGTCAGGAAATTCCCACGCGGACGGCGATCTGGGCGGCGGGTGTCACAGCCTCGCCCGCTGCGGGCTGGCTGGGCGCCGAGGCCGACCGCGCAGGCCGCGTCAAGGTGAACCCGGATCTGACAGTGCCCGGTCACCCGGATATATTCGTGATCGGCGACACTGCGGCAGTCGAGCGAGAGGATGGCAGCCCGGTGCCCGGCCTTGCCCCGGCAGCAAAGCAGCAGGGTCAGTTCGTCGCCAAGGTTCTGAAGGCGCGGCTTGCCGGGCAGAAACAAGACGACAAGTTCGTTTATCGCCATCAGGGCAGCCTTGCCACGATAGGGAAGCGTTCGGCGGTGGCGGATTTCGGCCGCATCCGCCTGAAGGGCGCGCTCGCCTGGTGGCTGTGGGGGATCGCGCATATCTATTTCCTGATCGGCACGCGCAGCCGAATCGCCGTCGCGCTGAACTGGCTGTGGTCCTTTATCTCGGGTCGCAACAGCGCGCGGCTTATCACCCAACGCGACATCCATTCCGACAAGCGTTAGCCGCCGCTGCCGCCGATCTCTGCGAAGCCGGGTCCGGCAAGCATCTGTTTCCATTTTCTTTTGCAGCGCGCGGGCCGTTTCATCGGCCCGCGACGGCGAAGATTGTCTCAGCCCATCCGCCCGCAGATATAGTTATTGAATATAATCATTATGCATGATAGCAAAATAGCAGGAGGAGACCCATGCCGAAGCCGGACGAATCGCCTGATTCTGGGACCGAAAAGAAAGGTATCACGGATAGCGTGCTTTTCTCTCTGATCGGTTACAGGCTGAAGCGTGTCTATATGCAGATCCAGCCGCTGGCCCAAAGGGTGCTGGCGGAAAACGATCTGCGTGTGGTCAGCTTCTCATGCCTGTCCATCATCACGGACAATCCGGGGATCGTGCAATCGGAACTGGCGGATGCCTTGCAGATGGAACGCTCTAACCTGGTCGTCATCATTGACGAGCTGGAAGAGCGCGGCCTCATCACGCGCAAGAAAATTCCGACAGACCGCCGGCGCTATGCGCTGACGGCGACCCTGCGCGGACGACACCTGCGCGATCGCGCAGCGGCAAAGGTCCGGACAGCCGAGGATGAGGTTCTGGGCTGGCTGGACGAAGACGACCGCGACCGCCTGCTGACGATCTTGGGAAGGCTCGAACGGCGGACGGCGCGCTAGAACTGGCAGACCACGCGCGACGGCCAAAGGACCGATCGCGACCACCACGGGAGGAATTCATGAATACGCGCTTCACCGCGACACTGTTTGCATGTTCCATCGCAGCATCGCTTGCCACGACCGCAGGGGCCGAAACAATCCGGGCCACCAGCGCTTTCGGCCCAAACCATGCCATTGCGAAGGACGTCTATCCGACAATCTTCCAGAAGCTGGAGGAAATGACCGATGGCCGCTGGACGGGTCAGGACACACCGTCCGGGCTTGTCGCCCCCAATGAAATGTCGACCGGCCTGCGCGACGGCGTGACCGATTTCGGCCCGCTTCTGATGCCCTATTTCATCGCCGAATATCCCGAAAGCGCGCTGGTTTCCGAACTGTCGATGCTGGGGTCAAGCGCGCAGGTCGTATCGTCTGCGGTGACGGAATACATCGTCACCTGCGAACCCTGTCAGGCCGAATTCAGCCGTAACGGACAGGTCTATCTGGGCTCCGACACGACCCCGCTTTATCAGCTTCTCAGCACGAAAGAAGTGCGGACGGTGGATGACATGAAGGGGCTGAAAGTGCGAAGCGGCTCGCCGTTTTACGCCGCATTCATCGAAAGCCTCGGCGGTGTCGCGGTGCAGATGCAATCGAGCGAGCTTTTCGAAAGCCTCAGCCAGGGCGTCATCGACGCGACGTTCAGCTCTCCGCATGAAATCATCGCCAACCGTCTGGGCGACGTGGTGAAATTCGCGACCGAGATCGACGAGGGCGTGTTCAACGGGGCAGCCGTTGCGACCGCCAGCAAGCTGCTTTGGGACCGGATGGACCCCGAGGATCGCCACGCACTCGCCGCCGCTTCGCAATATGGGCTGGCGGCAGGACTGGCCGGCTTTGATGCGCAGATCAAGGAAGTTCGCGACCAGAACCTCGTGCAGTTCGTCGAACCCGATGCAGCGCTGATCGAGGCGCGCGACGCGTTCAACGAACAGCGCCTTGCCGGGGCGGCCGCGATCCTGGAAGAGCGTGGCGTCACCGATGCCCAGACCAAGATCGACCGCTACACCGCGCTGATCGAAAAATGGGAAGGCCTTGTCAAAGCCGAGATGCCCGCCGAAGAACTCGGCGCGCTGCGCGACAAGGAAATCTGGGCGAATGTCGATTTCGCCACCTACGGACAATAGGACCGACCGCGCGCGCCGGATCGCGGCGCGCGCAGCTTGCCGCAACCCGTAAATGCAGGAGGATCGGATGCTGAAACCGATTGAAACCGCAATTGCGCGGTTCAGCATGGTGATCGGTGGTGCCGTGCTGATACTGATGATGCTTCAGGTGGTCGTCGACGTGTTCATGCGCGCCTTTCTGGGCGCCGGCTTTCCCGCCACGCCCGATCTCGTCGGCAAGTATTACATGGTCGCGGTCAGCCTGTTTCCGCTGGCCCTGACAGAGCTGAAGCGCCGCCATATCGAGGCCACGATTTTCACCCAGCGTCTGACAGGCCGCAGTCGCCAATGCGTCATCCTGTTCGGTTTCCTGATCTTTGCCGCCGTGCTGGCTGTGCTGCTCTACGGCTCCACCCTGGAAGCGATCAGCAAGACCCAGCGCGGCGCGTATATCGAGGCGGGAACGATCCGCTTCGTGACCTGGCCCAGCTTCTGGATACTCCCCTTCTCATTCGCGCTGGCGCTTATCGTCATCCTGATCCGCATCTACGAGGTCGTGAGCGAACAGTTCGACGATGACGAGCATGACGTGATGGAACAGGTCGATGCCATAAGGGAGGACGCGTGATGGAACCGATGACCATCGGCATTCTGGCGCTTGTCGCGCTGCTTGGCCTGATCGCATTGCGCGTGCCGATTGCGGCGGCGCTGATCGGCGTGTCCTTCCTTGGCATCTGGATGATCGCGGGTATCCGCCCCGCGCTGTCGATGCTGTCGACGATACCCTATACGACATCGGCAAGCTGGACGCTTTCGTCCATCCCGATGTTCCTTCTGATGGGCTATATCGCCTATCATTCAGGCCTGACGCGCGGGCTGTTCGAGGCCGCGCGCGTCTGGTGGGGATGGATGCCGGGCGGGCTTGCAATCGCCTCGCTGGCCGGGGCGTCAGGCTTTGCGGCAGTGTCGGGATCATCGGTCGCCTGTTCGGCTGCAATTGGCCGGATCGCGGTGCCGGAAATGGCGCGTCAGGGCTATAACCTGTCAATCGCGACCGGCTCGGTCGCGGCGGGCGGCACCATCGGCGCATTGATACCGCCGTCGATCATACTGATCCTTTACGGCATTCAGGCCGAGACGTCGATCAACCAGCTTTTCCTGGGCGGCCTGTTCGTCGGGCTTGCGTCGCTGCTGTTCTATGTCGCGGCGGTGCTGATCGTCTGGTGGCGTAATCCCGAAAGCCTGCCCCGCTCCACTGCGCACAGCATGGGCGACCGCTGGCGCAAGACGGCCGAGATCTGGCCCGTGCTGCTGCTGATCGTGGCGGTGTTCGGCGGGCTGTTCACCGGCTTCTTCACCGCGACCGAGGCAGGCGCGTTCGGCAGTTTCGTTGCCATCCTGATCGGGCTCGCGCGCCGCTCGCTCAGCTGGGAGGGGTTCAAGGAAAGCCTTGTCGATACGCTTCTGTCAGGCGGTGCGCTGTTTATCATCGCGATAGGCGCAAACCTGTTCACGCGGCTTGTCGCGATGTCGGGCCTGTCCATGCAGATGGGTCTGTTCGTGGAAGGGCTTGGGCTCGGAACCTTCGCGCTGCTGCTGGCCATCGTGGTGATCTATCTGATCCTCGGGATGTTTCTGGAACCGATCGGGGCGCTGTTGCTGACCCTGCCGCTGTTTCTGCCGATCCTGGCCCAGCACGGCATCGACAAGCTGTGGTTCGGCCTTTTGGTCGCCAAGCTGCTGGAGATCGGAATGATAACGCCGCCGGTCGGGTTGAACGTGTTCGTCATACACTCTGTCGCGCGTGACTATGTGCGCCTTGAACAGGTCTTTGCCGGGATCATCCCCTTCATCCTGGCCGATCTTGCCCTTGTCGCCTGCATGCTGGCGATCCGTGGCCTCATCTGAAGAAGGAAAAGCTATGCAGATTTCTGACCAAACGGCGCTTGTCACCGGCGCAGGAAGTGGCCTGGGCGAAGCGACCGCCCGCAGGCTTGCGGCCAATGGCGCGCGCGTCGCAGTCATGGACCTGAAGCAGGACGCCGCCGACCGGGTCGCGGCAGAGATCGGCGGCCTTGCCGTGGCGGCCGATGTCTCGGATGCGAACGCGGTCGAGGCTGCGTTCAACCGCGTCGTCGATACCCTGGGCACCCCGCGCATCCTTGTGAACTGCGCCGGGATCGCAACGGCCGGGCGCATTGTCCCGAAAGAGGGAAAGCCCGATTTCGAAACCTTTGCCCGAACGCTGAAGATCAATCTCTATGGCAGCTTCGTCACCCTCAGTATCGCGGCGCAAGCGATGGCTGCGCTGGAGCCGCTTGACGCGGATGGCGCAAGGGGTGTGATCGTCAACACCGCGTCGGTCGCGTTTCAGGACGGCCAGATCGGGCAGGCTGCCTATGCCGCATCGAAAGGCGGGATCGCCTCGATGACGCTGCCCGCAGCGCGCGAACTGTCGCGTTTCGGCATCCGTGTCGTCACCATCGCGCCGGGCGTCTTCGAAACCGCGATGAGCGCCGGGCTGCCAGAGCCGGTGCGCACATCGCTGGAGGCGGGCATCCCCTTCCCGTCGCGCATGGGCCGCCCCGAGGAATACGCGATGCTGGTTCAAAGCATCGTCGAAAACCCACTGCTGAATGGCGAGGTCATCCGCATCGACAGCGCTGTCCGTCTGGCCCCGAAATGATCGCGCCTGCGCAGGAGAATACGATGTCCGATCACAGCAAATACCTGACGACCGAGGTGGACGGTGCGGTCGCGACCGTCACGCTGACCCGTCCCGACAAGCGCAATGCCATGAGCGACGGGCTGATCGCGGCGATCGAGAATGCCTATTCGACCATGCCGAAAGAGGTGCGCGTCGTCATTCTGACCGGCGCGGGCGGGCATTACTGCTCGGGCCTCGATCTTTCCGAACATGTGGACCGCAGCGCCGAGGAAGGCGTCTATCATTCGCGTAACTGGCATCGGGTGATGGATCTGATCCAGTTCGGCGGGCTGGTCACGGTATCTGCGATGCAGGGTGCAGTGATCGGCGGCGGGCTTGAACTGGCCAGCTCGACCCATGTGCGCATCGCCGAGCCGTCGGTCATCTTCCAGCTTCCCGAGGGGCGTCGCGGCATTTTCGTGGGCGGCGGCGCCTCGGTTCGGGTTGGCCGCATTCTTGGTCCCGACCGCATGGTCGAAATGATGCTGACCGGGCGCAAATACGATGCCGAAGAAGGGCTGCGCCTTGGCCTTGCCCATTACAGCGTCGGCGATGGAGAGGCACTGCCGCTGGCGCGCAAGCTGGCCGAGCAGATCGCCGGAAACGCGCCGATGTCCAACTATTTCATGGTTCAGGCATTGTCGCGGGTCAATGACATGTCCCGCGCTGACGGCCTGTTCACCGAAAGCCTGTGCGCGGCTCTGGTTCAGACCACCCCTGACGCCGAGGAAGGGTTGCGCGCATTCCTTGAAAAGCGCGCCCCGATATTTCGCTGATCCAAAGCAACGCGAGGAGGAGGAGGAGGAGATGACGGACATTCCGCCGCTGACCAGCGACAATGTCGAGGAACGCGCAGCCTGGGCGCGCGCCCATACCGTGACCAGATGGATCGCCCACGACACGCTGCGAGAGGATCGCGACGATGGCACGATCCTGTTACGCGCCGCGCAGAAAATGGGCGAGGTCGCGCCGAATACTGGCCATTGGCTGCACCACTGGGCCAGGACGGAACCAGAACGTATCGCGCTGTCAGAACGCGCCGGCCCCGCTGCCGATGACGGCCCGTGGCGTGATATCAGCTACGCTGATCTGCTGGCCCATGTCCGGTCGGTCGCCTCGGCGCTGCTCGAACGCGGCCTTGGATCGGACGACACGATTGCAATCCTGTCAGGCAACAGTGCGGACCACCAGATACTGTCGCTTGCCGCGCAATATGTCGGCATCCCCGTCGTGCCGCTTGCGGAACAATATGCGCTTATCAAAGAGGCCCATGGCCGCCTGATCTTCGTGCTGAACAAGGTGCATCCGAAGCTTGCCTTCGTCGACGATGCCGGCCGTTACGCATCCGCTCTCGATCTGCCGGAACTGGCCGGGATCGAGGTGCTGGCGTCTGCAACCGAAGGCGCGCCGCGCGATGTGACGCCCTTCCGCTCGCTGCTCACCACGCCAGATCACCCCGATCTCGACCCGATTCATGCCGAGGTCGGCCCCGATACGCTGGCGAAGATCCTGTTCACGTCCGGCTCATCAAGCGAGCCGAAGGGTGTGCTTACCACGCAGGGAATGATGTGCGCCAATCAGGCGCAGATGTCGGCCGTGATGCCCTATCTTTCGGATCACCCGCCGCGCGTTACGGATTGGTTGCCCTGGAACCATGTGTTTGGCGGCAGTCACAACGTCAACATGATGCTTGCCCATGGCGGCACACTGACGATCGATCAGGGCAAACCCACCGCGAAGGGCTTTCCGACCACGCTGGCCAACCGGCGGGAACGTCCGGGCACCCTGGGTTTCAACGTGCCGGTCGGTTTTGCGATGCTGACCGAGGCAGCCGATCAGGACCCCGACACCCGCGCGCGCCTGTTTGAGGAGTTGGACCTGATCTTCTATGCAGGCGCTTCGCTGCCTCAGGAAGTCTGGCTCAGGCTTGAACGCTTCAGCATCGAGGCGCGGGGCGGGCTGCCGATGATGGCATCAAGCTGGGGCCTGACCGAAACCGCCCCCGCATGCGTGATGGTGCATGAACCCATCGGACGCTCTGGCGTGATTGGCGTGCCGCTGCCTGGTGTCGAGGTCAAGCTGATCCCCGATGACGAGATGCGATGCGAAATCCGCGTCAAGGGACCGAACGTCTTCACAGGGTATCTGGACGATCCCGAAAAGACCGCCGCCGCGTTCGACGATGAAGGCTTTTTCATCACCGGCGACGCAGTTCGTTTCGTTGACGCTGGCGACGCCTCTCGCGGGCTGGTCTTCGACGGGCGCGTGTCCGAGGACTTCAAGCTGAATACCGGCACCTGGGTGCAGGCCGGAACGCTGCGCATGGCGGTTCTGGACCGCTTGCGCGGGCTGGCGCAGGACGTGGTGATCTGCGGCCACGACCGGGGCGAAGTCGGGCTGTTCATCTTTCCCGCCCCCCAACAGGTTCGCGCCGAACACGCGACGCGCGGCGCGCTGAGCGACCCGCAGCTAGCCGCGCGGATCGAAACCGAATTGCGGCAGATGAATGCCGGGATCACCGGTTCGGCCAAACGCATCACGCGGGCAATCGTCCTGGCCGATCCGCCATCACTTGCCGATCAGGAGGTGACCGACAAGGGCTCGCTGAACATTCGCAAGATCCTGACCCGGCGCGCCGAGTTGCTGGAGCGGCTTTACGACAACGAAGACCCCGCGCTTATCCGCGTCTGAGGAGGCCATGATGACCAAGATTGATTTCGACAAAATTCGCGCCATCGACATCCATACCCATGCCGAAGAACCCTGCGGCTGCCATGCCGATGACGGCTATGACGAATTGCAGACGACCATGGCGAAATATTTCGGCGCGCCGTGGTCTCATCCGCCCACGATTGATGAAACCGCCGCGCATTATCGCGAGATGAACATTGCCGCCGTGATCTTCCCGGTCGATGCCGAACGTGAGACAGGCTATCGCCGATACAATAATTACGAAGTCGCGGATGCTTGCGCGAAACACGACGACATTCTGATACCCTTCGCGTCGATCGACCCGGCGAAAGGTCGTCTTGGCGCGCGCGAAGCACGTGATCTGGTCGAAAATCACGGCGTCCAGGGGTTCAAGTTCCACCCGACAATGCAGGGCTTCTATCCCAACGACCGCAGCGCCTATGTGCTTTACGAAGCCATAGCCGAAACCGGCAAGCCCGCCCTGTTTCATACCGGACAGACCGGTGTTGGCTCGGGGATGCCGGGCGGAAACGGGATGCGGCTGAAATATTCGAACCCGATCTATATGGACGATCTTGCCGTCGATTTTCCCGACATGCCCATCATCCTCGCCCATCCGTCCTTTCCCTGGCAGGAGGAGGCCCTGGCCGTCGCCCAGCACAAGCCCAACGTTTATATCGACCTGTCGGGCTGGTCGCCGAAATACTTCCCGAAAATCCTTGTCCAGTACGCGAATACCATCCTGAAGAAAAAGATGCTGTTCGGCAGCGACTGGCCGATGATCGCGCCGGAAAAATGGCTTGACGCGTTCGACAAGGCAGAATTCCGCGACGAGGTCCGCCCGCTCATTCTCAAGCAAAATGCGATGCGCCTGCTTGGCATCGCCAATTGACCCCGCAGTCCCAATTCCGCGGCACCCTGCCCTGCCGCACATTCGGAGGAACTTCGATGAAATCGGTTTTCTGCTTCAGCGCGGCTTCGCTTCTTGCCGCACCGGCTTTCGCCCTTTCATGCGACGGGCTCACGCCCGATGCGCTTGGTCTTGAGGGCATCACATTTACCGAGGTCGCAAGCGTGCCCGCCGGCGATGACAGCACGGTCGCCCAATGCCGCATTCGTGGCCGCATGGCCGAACGCACGGGCAGTGACGGTCGCGAATATGCGCTGTCCTTCGAACTCGCATTGCCGCAAGACTGGAACGGAGATTTCGTGCATCAGTTCAACGGCGGCAATGACGGCGTCGTCAAACCGGCGACAGGCGCACTGGAATCGGGCACCGGGGATCAGTCCCCGCTGGCACGCGGCTTTGCGGTCATCAGCAGCGATGCTGGCCATGACGGTTCCCTGTTTCAGGATCGCGGCCTTGCCGGCGGCTCTGCATTCGGCGCGGATTTCGAAGCACGGCAAATGTATGGGTACAAGGCCGTCGCCAGCTTGCAGCCCGTCGCAGAAACCATCGTCGAAGGCTTCTACGAAAAGCCCATCTCTCACAGCTATGGGATCGGCTGCTCGAATGGCGGACGCCACGCCATGGTCGCCGCCGCCCGAATGCCGGACGCATTCGACGGGCTGCTGATCGGTGCACCGGGCTTTCACCTGCCGCGCGCAGCGTTGCAGCACGCGCTGGATGCACAAAGCTTCGCAGAAGTTGACACAGACATTCGCAAGGCATTCTCGCCCGAGGATCTCCGGCTGGTCGCCGACAGCATCCTGCAAAGCTGCGACGACCTTGACGGGCTTTCCGACGGTGTCGTCAACGATACCGCCGCCTGCCAGCAGGCATTCGACATCACACAGTTGCAATGCACCGATGGCCAGAACTCTGCCTGTCTGTCGCCCGCGCAGATCACCGCGCTTCAGACGATCCATGCCGGCCCCAAAGACGCCGACGGCAAACAGCTTTACAGCGACTGGTCCTGGGACCCGGGTATTGCGGGCGCGGATTGGCGCTTCTGGAAGCTGGAGAGCACCGTTCCACCCTGGGACAATATGCCGATCATCGCCGTCATGGGTGCGTCATCGCTGGCACAGGTCTTTACCACCCCACCGACCGAGGTCGGCGGCACCCCGGCTGAATTGCTGCAATTCCTGCTCGATTTCGACATCGCGACGCAGGCGGCACAGATCGACGCTACAGACGACGACTTCCCGGAATCTGCGATGCAGGTGATGGCCCCGCCCGGCTCGGACAATCCCGATCTGGCGTCGTTTCGTGACGCGGGCGGCAAGATGATGATCTATCATGGCGTGGCCGACCCGGTCTTTTCGGTGAACGATACCGCGAACTGGTTCGCAAAGCTGAACGCGAACAATGGTGGCGAGGCAGAGTTCGCGCGCTTTTATCCGGTTCCCGGGATGAACCACTGTCACGGCGGCCCCGGCGCGGATGCGTTCGATCTTTTGACGCCTCTGGTCGAGTGGGTCGAAAACGGCACCGAACCTGCAGTCGCCACCGCGACCATACGCCCGGACAACGAAGATGCGCCCGAGGCGCTGCGCGGGGCCACGCGCCCGCTTTGCCCGGCACCGCAGGTCGCGCGCTATGGCAGTGGGGACGAGGCCTCCGCAGCCAGTTTCCAATGCGAGTGAGCCGGTCATGATTCCGTTTCAGGCCCCCGTCGACGACATTTTTCACAGCCTGCGCAGTTTTGCGGGCGATCTGCCGGACTGGGACGCCGAGCTGTCCGAGGAGATCGTCCGCCACTTCGCCAGTCTGGCCGAAGGCGTGCTTGCGCCGCTTAATGCAACCGGCGACCGGCAAGGATGCCGGCTGGAAAACGGCCGCGTGCGGATGCCTGACGGTTTCGGGACCGGATATGCGGAACTGGCCGCCGGTGGCTGGCAGGGGCTGACTGCACCCGATGCGCTAGGGGGTCAGGCGCTGGATCACCTGACGGCAGCGGCGGTGTCGGAAATCTTTTCCGGCGCGAACCACGCGCTGCAGATGGTGACGGGGCTTGTGCCCGGTGCGATCTCGACCCTGCTGGCGCATGGCACAAGGGATCAGCAGGAACGGTTCATCCCGCGCCTGACCTCTGGCGAGTGGCTTTCGACCATGTGCCTGACGGAAGCGGGCGCGGGGTCCGATCTGGGGCGCATCCGCACACGGGCGGAAGACACCGGCCACGGCTGGACGATCGAGGGGCAGAAGATCTTCATTTCCGGCGGCGATCAGGACATGTCACAGGGCATCCTTCACCTCGTCCTTGCGCGCACCGGCGCTGCCGACAGCGGCGTGAAGGGTCTGTCGCTGTTTCTTTGCCCGTCCGAGGCTGAGGGCGTCCGCAACAAGGTCAGCGTCACCCGGATCGAGGAGAAGATGGGTCTTCACGCCTCGCCCACCTGCCAGATGGAGTTCGACGGGGCTGCGGCCGAACTGATCGGGACGGAAGGCGGCGGGTTGGCCGCCATGTTCACGATGATGAACCACGCCCGCATCGACGTTGCGCTGCAGGGCGTGGCCCATGCCGCGCGCGCATATGCCATTGCACGCGCCTATGCGGCTGAGCGCCGGCAGGGCCGCGCCCCCGATGGCAGCGCGGCCGTTCTGTCGGACCACCCCGACATCCAGCGGATGTTGGGTGAGCAGGCCGATCTGGTGCATACGGCACGCGCCATGTGCCATATTGCGCTGGCAGAAATCGAACGCGGCGAGAGGCCCGAACTGATCGAACTGCTGACCTCGCTTTCCAAGATCCACGCGACCAATGCCGGAATTCGCGCGGCAGATCTGGGCATCCAGATCCTTGGCGGTTACGGCTATCTGGAAGAATACGGCATGTCGCAGATCTGGCGCGACGCCCGCATCACCTCGATCTACGAAGGCACGAACGGCATCCACGCGCTGACCATCGCGACGCGCGGCCTTCGCCTTGGCCACGGCGCGGCAATCGACCAGTTCGCCGAACTGCTGGCGCGGCTGGCGCCCAATGACGACGGCCTTGCGCAAGCCGCGAATTCGTGGCGGGTCCGTGCACATGCGCTGGCTGAGTGCAGCGACGTGCGTGCCGAGGCGCATGACTTCGCCCTGGATACGGCGGCGGTTCTGTCAAAGGCTATCCGGTCCCGGATGCGCGCGGTCGGTGGCTGACAGCGGCGCTCACGGCCCTGCGTCATTCTCGTAGATCGCGAGCGCCGGGGCGAGATCCAGCTTCCCGATCCGCTCCAGAAACGCGCTTCTGCCCAGATTGCGCCCTGACAGTCGCAGCTCCTGCAGGATCAGCGCGGTCAGCGCATGTATTCGCGCGGCCTCCAGATCCGCGCCGTTCGCCAGCGCCCAGTTCAGGCTGGGCGGGGCGGGGCCGACGAAAGCGCGCGCATCCCCGCGCCGCAATTGCAGCGGCGCTTTTGGATCGTCTCGCGGCAAGGCCTGCCAGCCAGAAACCTCAGACGCGCTTCGCGCCTGATCCTCCTCTGCCGCGCTAAGCCGGCCGCGCAGATCGCCGAGCAAACTGCCCAGATCGACGAAGCCTTCCTGACCGGCAATGACGCGGCGCCCATAGCTGCCGCCCTCGGCGTTGAATGCGCTGATCGCCGCACCGGCGGCCTGCGCCGCCGATTGCGGCGCAGGCAGGATCAGCGCGATACTCTCGCCGCTGATCCCCTGCGTCTCGATTTGGTCAAGCATGCCAAGATAGGCCCGGATGTCGCCGACCTGCGAGTCCGAGACATCAAAATGTGGCATCTGAAGCGTTCTGCCATCCGCCGCGATACCCTCTCGGATCGCTTTGCCAAGCGCGGCTGCGTCATAGGCCACGCCCCCGGCTGGTGGGTTGGAGAGCACCGACCAGCGGATCGCGGGCGCGCGGCCTGCACCGCCCTCGGTGCCGCCCTGCCCGTCACTGCCGTGGCAACCCGCGCAGGGCATCCGGCCTTCCATCCTGGGTAACGCGCGGCCGGCGACGATTGGAACCAGCCCCGCGCCGTCGTGAAAAATGGCGCGACCCTGCGCGGCATCGCCTGTCGCGCCTGTCTCCGCCACGGCACCGCCACCCGTTGCGGCCAGCAGAACCGCGAATGCAAGCCGCACCGGGAAACGTCAGTCCGCCGCGCGGGCCAGCGCGATCAACGCATCAGGATCGGCATCCCCGGTGACGCGCGTGAACTCTCCGCTGGCCATGTCGCCGACGAAATAAACATTCTCATGCGTCTCGATCGGGCCTGCGTCGATTCCGAAGGCGGACAGCAGCGCGGGGGTATCAGTCTCGCTTGCGCGCAGCCAGTCCCATCGGTCGCTTGCATCCATGTCACGCGCCGCCGCAGCCAGCGCATCAGGCGTGTCGCGGACAGGATCAACCGTGATCGAAAGGATTTTCAGCGGGGATTCGCCCGCCTCGGCAAGCTCCTCGTCAACAATGCTGAGCGTCGCCTGCGTCATCAGGCAGACCTCGGTGCAATTCGTGTAAAGGAAAGACACCAGCACGGGCCCGCCGTCGGCATAGCGGCTGACAATCCCGCCGCTATCCCCGTTCTGGTCAGTGACCGAGATATCCGGCAATTTGATCGCCTCGGTCGCATTGCCGATCTTCATCGGCGCGGGTTCTTCATGCGGCCCGTCATGGCCGAATGCGGGAAGCGTGAAATGCCCCGTCAGGGCTGCGGCAACAAGCAAATGCGAAGTCTTCATCAAAATCACTCCATCACAAATGGATCGAAGTTCCTGCCATCGCTCTCGACAATTATTGCCAGCGGCGGCGTCGGAAGCTTCAGCGCCGGGACAGTAAACCCATCTCCATCTGTTTTAAAGGTCACACGGTTGCGCCAGTTGCCGGAAAGCGAGGTAATCAGCAAATGTCCCCGCGCCTCGGCAACGGGACGGCCCGCGCCGTCGGTCAGGCGCAGCCGCAGACCCGAGGCGTCAGCCTCGACCGCTGCAACGCGGCCCGGCAGCGCTTCGGGCGGCGTGACCGGCACGTCCATCGGGACCGGCGCGCAGAACGATGCCTGGCCAATGCCGGCACTGACAACAAGTTCATAGCGGGCGGCCATAGGCACGCGCGCGATGGTCGCGAAGCGGCCGGTCGTCTCCTCTCGAAGACCGCGATCAAGCGCGCGAACGATGCGCGGTGTTCCGCCCCGAAGTGGAATCGATTCCATCGGCGGCTTCCCGCTTGTGCCGTGCCCGAGGTTCAGAACAAAGCCGGTATAGCGCGCGGCGCTGACGACCAGCATCTGGTCTTCTGGCTGCAGCGGGGCCAACAGCGCGGTGTCCTGTCCCGGCGCGGGTCCGTCATTTCCAAGGGCGAAATGCCCGATGACGGCTTCCTCTCCGGGTTTTATCATGCGCAGGTCCATGACACCGGACAGGGCACCGTCCGCCGTGCGCAATACCGCAGCACCTTCAAGAAAGCCGATCTCGGCAATGACCGAGGCGCTGCCGACCACCTGGACCACCCGGCCAAGCGACAGGTCGATGACCGACATCTCGACCCCGTCGCCATAGGCAAAGGCATAGCGTCCCTCGGGCGAGATGGCGAGGTCAGCATGTTGACGCCCAAGCGGGATATGTATGGCCTTGTCGGGCGCATCGGCCCAGATGATCGACAGTCCCGCCCCGCTTAGCCATGCAAGCGCGGTGCCGTGATCGGGGCCGCCGGGATCGCTTGCCAAAAGCGCGATCGCGCGGGCATCGGCCGCTTCGTGACGGATCAGGACGTTCCCCGAAGGCCCAAGCAGGGCCACCTGATCCGCCGCTAGAACTGCCAGCCTGTCGCCCGCGCCGGCGATCCGGCGCGCGCCAATGGGCAACCGCAGAAGTGGCGCATTGTCGCGGACCGCCAGAAGATCGCCCCCACCATCCACCACCCATGCGCCACCCTCGGGGTGCGGCACCATTTGGGCCGGCTGGTACAGGCCATCAGCAAGAACTGCGATCTCTGACATCGGTGCCAGCGCGACGACCTGACCGGCATCCGGCAGGCTGAGAATGAAACGGCCGGCGACATCATCCGCGATCATCGCCGCCGGACGCTCGTCAAAGCGATGCGCTGCGATCAGGTTCGCTGTGCCGATGCTGCGCTCGGGGTCGAGGATGGTCAGGGATGCGTCCTCGCTCAGCATCCCGATCAGAAGCCCGTTCAGATCGACAGAGCCTGCCGAGCCGGTTCCCGTTGCGCGATAGGCGGCAGCGGTTTCGGTGCAGGGCAGATCGGACAGGGCTGCCGGCCTGATCCACGCCATCGGCGCTATCTCGCGCGACAGCGCCCCCGTCAGGGATTGCAACGTTACCTCGACGCGGAAGGGTTGCCCCGGCGTGACCTTGGCAATCGGGCTGCCGTCAGGTGCCGCAAACCGTAGGTGAGCCTCAAGCGGCGCGCGCCGTGCCTGATCGTTTTGCTGCGATTGCCGATCCTGCGCCCCCGCTGTGCCGCCGCAACATATCGCAACGGCGACCAGCAGTGAACGCGTGGTCAGCCAGCCGCCGGGCATGTCGTTTCCCCGATCGCGGCACCTTCGGGCAGCATCTGTAGCAGTCCCCATGTCCCGCCGCTTGCCAAAGTCGTGGGTCCATCGCTCCACAGATACGAAACCGGCTGCCCTTCGGCATCGAAAGCGCGCGGCGTCAGCCAGGCGGAAACCGCCTTGCCCGGCGCTAGCAAGGCGCTGTTCGGAAAGCCGAAGCCCGGAAACAGATCATCATAGCCCAGCCCGTTCATCACGAAGGCGCGCTGCCGCGCACGCCCGCCCGGATGGACCACGCGGATCACCACCTGTTCCCCCTGACATGCCTGAAGCGTCAGCGGCATCCGGCCGCCATCGCCGGGGCGGCTGAAGAAGTCGTTGGGGAATATCCACGCATTCAGGCTGTGATGACGCTCTGGCGAGGTTGCGCCTGCTGGCCCTTGCGCACCCATTTCGCGCAAGCGCGGCACATATCCCGCCGAACGGTAGTTGACGCCCTGCTCTCCACGATCATAGCTGTCATCGCAGACCGAGCAGTCGGGAACGGGCTGGCCGTGCTGGAAGGCGATGGGTCCGCTATCCTTGCGCCGCCACACGATCCGGGAATTGACATCGCGCAGGTTCAAACCATCCTGATAATACAGCACAAATTCTCGCAACCTGATCGGGACGTCACCCAGCCCCCCTTCGGTCGCAGCGATGCTGGTATCGACATAGATTTGTCCCTGACCGAAACCCTGAACCGCCGTTGCAGAGCGAAGCGTTGCGGAGCCCGCGCCCTGTGCCTTCGGAAGACCCAATTCGCGCATGATGTCGTCCGTGATCGCATCTGTGGCATGGCCCGCCGATGCGGCCGCGCCCACCAAGTCGACGGTTTCGGTTACACCCGGCAATTGCCAGTGACGCGGCACCACGATCACGCTGCCGAACATCCCATGCGCGGGCTGCGAGATCATGTCGCCCGTGACGCGCAATGGAACAGATCCATAGGCATATGGGATCCAATGCACTTGCCCATCCGACAGCAGCATATGCGCCTGAACGGCTTCGGCAGCGATGGCATTTGCAAAACTGCGCACAGCCACCGCGCAATCATCCGCGCTCAGCGTGTGGGAGCACAACCTGTCGCTGATCGCGCCGGCAGCGCCCACGGGCGCAAACGGATCTGGACCCATGGGCTGGATCAACCACTCCGCAGGAGGCGTTGCAGTGGCTGCATCGACAAGTTTCAACGTCTTTCCGGCTGTCCCGGCGGAATAGGTGAAATCGCCGCTTTCGCCGGAAGAACCGGCGCTGAGCTCAAGCGGCGGATCGGCCTCAAGCCCGTATTGCGTCCGAAGCGCATCCAGACGCGCACCCACAAAATGACGGGTGCAGTTATCGAGCTGCGCCGAAAGCGGCACATCGTCGCGTGCGCAGGCCGGCCAAGGGCTGCCCGGCCCAGAAGCCTCTGGCCAGCCTCGATATGCTACACGACCGGCATAGTAAGCAAACAGGGGCGAGATTGTGGCCATTTTGCCCGACGCGGCCTCCATCGGGGCGGCATTGATCCCGAAGCCGAGCGGCAGATCGGCCACCGCCGCGCCGCCGGGAAGCCCAAGCGTCAGCGCCAGCCTTGCTGACGGGCGCAGCCCGGTTTCCGGCACATTGTCCGACACCATTTCACCGCTGAGTGATAGGCCGCTTTCATCCTCGTCGACAGAGTATTCCGGGTCAGTGTTCAACGGCGTGATCGGCGGCAGGACCGCATCGCCCAACAGATCGACGCCGCCCGCCCCGCGGCTGCTTTCGGTCAGCGTGTTGATAAAACGCAGCATCACGCAATCGCCCGCGTTCACACGCAGGGTAAATGGTTCTGGTCGGTCATAGGCCGCGCGTACGGCCGATAGCACCGCGTTGCGGTCGATCACGCCCCATGCCGACTGATCCGGTTCATTTGGCAGTTCAGGCAGCAGGGCGAGCATCTGTCCGTTCCGGTCGAACTGGCCCATCCCATAGGGGGTGCCGCGCAGCCGGTCTGTCAGGTTCGTGTAAAGATCGAATGTCCGCATCGCGACGACATAGGCCTTCGTGATCCGCAGCTTTCGCCCGGGAACCGGCAGCGGACATGTCGGCAGCCCCATCGAACTGACCAGAGAGGAAAGCGCAACTGGCGAGGCCGAGGCGGATTCGAACCGCTCGGGGGCGCCGGAGACGATAACGGGATCATACTGTTGCAGCGCAGCCAACCGGTCGCCAATCGCGGCACCGCCCTGATCCTGTTCAAGCGGGTGCGGGTCGGGTGCCGCCTCGTCCTGATAGATGCGGATCAGACCCCAATCGCCGTTCCACAGCGAATCGAGCGTCCCGAAGTTGTAAAGATAGTCGGAAATCCGATCATCCCCGTGATGCGCCCGTGTCCCGGAACCCGCAGGTTGAGAAGCCGGTGCGGTCTGCGATGTCACGCGCAGTTCGGGCGTGAAGGCGACATCCTGACGCAAACGACCGCGCATCTCGAAATGCTCGGAAATGCCCACCTCCTGCGCGAAGACCATCCCCTCGATATTGTCGCAACGGGCAAGCGCCTGGCTGACATCGTGCCAGCGTCGCTGCTGAGCGGGATCTGCTGATGCCGTGATCAGCGCCTCGGCCTCGGCAGGGCTGAGATCGTCATAGCTGGGGATGCGCCCACGCAGCCAGTCGTCATATTCCTCGGGGTGAGAGCGGCGCAGCGCGGCGAAACATTGTGCGCGCGCCGGGGTTTGCGTCTGGGCCAGCGGACGCATCGCCTGCGGATAGGTCTGGTCGATATTGCGCCGGAAGGGCAACCCGGCGACGTTGAAGACGTGCTGGACCTCTTGCGCGCCCTGGATCAGCCGGAAGACCAACCGCTCGCCCTGATAGCCTTCGAGGATCGGCGTTTCGGGGTCGCGCGCGGGATCGAACAGATGCGCCTGACGCGCCGCGTCATAAACCGGGTTGCGCGAACTGAATGCGAATGCCGCATCCCCCCTTTCGCCCGCAAGCTGAAAGCGGAACGAACAGGGCGGAAGACTGCCTTCGCTCAGCTTCGATACCACCGGGCTCGGCGCGCCGCTGCGCCCCGGCCATGACATCGGATACATCGCGCAATTGTCGTCGGGCGAGCCGTCGGCATTCTTCGTGCCCAACCGCAGCGGCAACGCCGCCATGCGGTAATTGACCAGATACGGATCGTGATGATCGACCGAGATCGATTCAGGCCGAGCAGGGGCCGCGACGGGCTGGGCAAGGAGCTGGCTTTGGTCGGTCGCCGCAGCTTGTGCCGCGGCGGTCGGATAGGCCGCCGCCAGACGATGGCCCAGAAGCTGCTCTCGAAGAATGTCTGCATCCGCCTTGTCGACGGGCTGGCCGTCAGCGCCGCGTTCGCCCGCGCGCAAGAACAGGTTGCCGGCAAGATCGCCCCGATGATCCTGTCGGTCGCCGGGCCGCCCCCCTGCAAGCCACGCAGGCGGCACATCTTCGCCGCGTGCGAAATGAAGCCCGCCCTCGGCGACAAGCGCCGAGCCACAGGCGCTTTCCATTCCGGCAGCGTCTTGGCGGGTCGCGTAATCGGCTTCGCAGAACAACGTCGCCATGCCCTTTAACGCCGCACCGTCCGCTGAACCGACCACGCCTGTTTCCGGAGGTGCGGGCGTTCGGTCGCGCGGATCATAAAGCAGCGCGAAATCGGCAATGGCGAGCGCATATTCGCGATAGTTCGGATGCAACGGGTCGTGGCGGCCCATGTCGATCATCTTGGACGCGCCGACCAGTCCGTCGGGGCTTTCGGCAGGCACATCCATCGAGGCGCGAAGCTCGGTGCAGCCCTGCGCGGGATCATTCGGGCAGACAGTCTGCGGGCCCGCCCCGGCAATATCCGGGCCTGCATACGGCTCGATCAGCAGCGCGGTGTAAAAGCCGTGCTGCTGAATCGAAGACGGCCCGAAGTGGTCGTGACTGAACACCGTGCGCATGGTCCGGTCGACCTCGTTGCCGTCACCGTCGCGCGTCAGGATCGGGTCGGCAAACCAGCGCTGGGTTGTCGTCTGGAAAAGATCGCGATTGGTCAGGTTGCTGCCTTCGACAGGCGGCACCGTATCGCCCAGCCTGCGCCGCCAGATGCCGCCGTCGTCGAGGCTTTCACATTCTGTCGCCTCGGGAATGCGCGTCCCCCACGCCGCCAGCTTGCCGGTATCGCCGCCGTGAGCCGCAAAGCCATCCGCCGCGACCGCGCAGCGCCGCGCCATCAGCTCATCCGCCGCGAAGGTTCCGTCTTCGTAGTTCCACCCATTGCCCGACCCGTCCGAGGCGGTGACATCGAATTTCACCAGATGGATGTGCTGCCCGATCGTGTCGGTCGGGGTCTTGACCTGAAAATCGTCTAGAGCAAGCTCCTTCGGCAGTTCGTTGGTGTGACGGAACTCGATACATTCACCCGAAAGCGCGCGGAAGAAAAACGGTTCTTCCTGATCGCTGATCCGTGGCGAAATGATGCCTTCGCCCAGCTTATAGGTGTCCGAATTCGCCGTCAGGACGTTTATGCGGGCCTGCGGGTCGTGCCAGCCGGCCTTGTTGACGACCATGTCCAGCTGGACTGCCGATGCCTCATAGCGGCGAAACCCGATCAGCTTCGGATCTGGCGCGAAATCGCCGCCCTCGGTCAGCGGGTCGATGCCGGCGGGGCGGTCTGCATCAGGCGCGACCCCGCAAGGGTCGGCGAAGGGCGCGCCGGGACGCGCTGGCGAGGCATTAACCTCGTAGCGCCCGGTTTCCAGTGGCGCAGCGCTCGCACCCGGCACAGGGGCCGTGTGCAACTGATAGCCGCCATCCGAGAACGCCGCGCCGGTGCCGTCCGGATTGGTCATACCAAGCCCCGCGCCGTTATGGTGAAAAGCCATCGCCGCCTTTTCCAGCTCAGTGCCCTCCGGGGGCAGGGTCAGGATTTCGGCATGGTGAAGATGCGCGGTCATATCGCCCATCGCCACTGCCTTGGCGAGGATCTGCGCGCGCAGGCGTTCCAGCTTCAGTTCGGCATCGGCATCACGGGTGTCGCGGTCTGCCGAAAGCCCGTCTGAAAGCGATTTATCGGCGTCAGCCGCGTCCTTCGGCAGATTGACCCCTGCTGTGCGCTCCGCCTCTGTCACGACATGGCGGCCAAGCCCGCCGGACAGAAGCTGGCCATCCGGTGCCTTCGCGATGTCCAAGGGTGCCTGCGGCGGCCGGTGGCCGGATTTGCCCGCGATATAGAACGGGTATCCCGGCATCGCGGACATCCGCGCGTCGGCCCCGGCATCGTCAGGCATGACATCAGCAGAAGGCGCTGCGGTTTGCGCTTGCATCCCCACATCCGGCGCTGCCGATGTTACAGGCGACGGTTCTTGCGCGGCGCTATCTGCCGGCACATTCATTTGCGTCCGAAATAGCTTTTCCGGCATCGCATCCGCCGCCATGCGCGCCTGACGCCGCGCACCGAAGCGCCCCGGCAGGTCCTTGGGCGCGCGAAGACGCAGATCGGCGCTGTCATCGGGGTTCGGGGCATAGCTGGGCAGCGGCGGCACCGGCTCGCCCGGCAGCGGAACAAGGGCCGGGATCGGCGTCCCCTCGGCATCGCTCCACCTGCCGGTTTCAGGGTCCACGCTGCCCTGACGGATCATCTTCGCCTCATCCGGGTTGCGGATATAGGTCGAAAGGCCCGGCTGCGCCTGCCCGTCTGGCAGCTTGCGGGTCCCGTCCTCCAGCACGTCGTGAACACGCCACAAAGCCCACATCCCCTGCGCGAAATGCGGATAGAGGTGGCAATGGAAGATCGAATCCCCGACCGTGCGATTTCGGTTGCCGGAACCGCCCGCGGCCCATTTGCCGGGCCGACCGTCGCGCCCACCGTGATAGATGTTATGGGTGAAACCCTGCGCGGGGCCGACGGTCTGGCTGTCCAGATAGCTGCCCCGCCCCGGATCATTGCCCGAGAACCATTGATGCGCATGAAGGTGGAAGACATGCGTTTCCTTCGGTCCGGCGTGAAAGTTCCGGAACACCACCGGATCGTTCAGGTAAGAATGATGAACGTTCGATGGATCGGCGTCGAATACCTCCAGCAGGGCCGGATCGCCATTCGCCCATGAGGTCAGGAAAAACTCCTCGTAAAGGCATTCCATGCAGGACGCGGCTGGCCCGATCCCCTTTCGGTTGGCCAGCAGCAATGTTCCCATGCCGGACGCGCCGTAGTTGATCGCGAAACCGTCCCGCACGCCTGCAAGCTGCCCGAAGCTGCCCAGCTCGGCGAAGTTGCGGGTATAGAAGGTCTTCAGCTCGTCGTGGAAGAAAACAGAAAACTCGCGGAATGCGCGCGTGTCAGGCTCCTGCGTTGGCTGCTGCGCCGCCGGTGCCCCGGCGTCACCAAGCGCCTCGGCGGTTGGCACCGCGCAGCCAAGGGGCCCGTCAGACTGACGAACATGCGCCACGCCCATGGTTTCATCGCAGAACACGATTGCATTCAGGTCGCCGTGAACAAGCTCCACCGCCTCCGCATCGGCGAAGTCAGCCTGCGGCACATCAAGCGCCTGCGCCATGTTCAGGTATGGAACATTCGTCGCAGGATCGGTCGCTTCATAGTCCAGCCTTGTCATCCGCGCGTGGCGGGGTGCGTCGGCGGGGGGATTGCCGCGCTGCCAGGCCTGATCCAGCGTGCGGGGCGAAACCTGACTGCGATACCACCGTGTCCCCGGTCGCTCTGCCAGGAGTGCACCGAAAAGCCCGTGGGTGACCGACCCGCCATCGCCCTCGCCCCCTGATGGTGCGGCGTTGGAGGCGAAGAAATGCGTTCCCTCCTGTCCGACCAGATAATGGCATTCGAACGTCTCGCCCGGCGGAACGGCATCGGTGCCAAGGCATGCGCCTGACACCTTTCCATCGACCGGCAGCGGCAGCATACCCTGAACCACAAAGCTGAGATTGCGCGTCCGGGGCCAGTTGCCATCAGGCTGCGAGGCCGTGGACAGCGCATCTTCGTCGCACGTGACCTCTCCATGATCGGCGCGGTCGGCGCTGCCGCGCGACAGTTCGGCGCGCACGGCCTCGCGCTGACGATCGCCGGTCGCCGCCCCGGCGCACATCCCGGCCGAGAAATCCGGTCCCGGCATCGGCTGAAGCAGGTTGGTGACGCGCAGCACCAGCGTATCGCCGACATTGGCGCGCAGAACCAGCGGGCGCGGCCGTTTGCAGTCGCGCAACCGCGCATCGCCTGCGCCCGGCATGTCTGCCTGCGCGAAGGACTGGCTATCCGTATCGTTTTCGCACTGCGGATCGACGCCAACGGGCACAGCCCCGTTCAGCGGGACGACTTCGCGCGAAAGCGAGAATATCATTCCATAGGGATTGAAAGAGCCGAAGCGGTTATAAACCAGTGTCTGATCCAGCGCGACAATATCAGCGCAAACGATCCGTCCACCATTTTCGCGCAGGATTCCCTTATCGAGAATATCACTGCAGAAGCGACTTCCATCGTCATTATCTGCAGCGGCCTGCCCTGAATTCGCCTCTGCGTCCGCGTTCAGCGAATAAGCGGGTGCAGCGGCGGCGCCAGCCGCCAGAATACCAGCAACAAAAAATGCGCGCGTCGCGTGACCAAAGGGGAAGACCATGAAAAAACACTCCCTTACAAGACCCTAGGGAAATAGAAACATGAAACTGCATAAAATAGCCTTGGAATTTACAGGATACTGAAATTGCGCGATTCGTTCCAATGAATATTGCCGGGAGAGCGCTTAATCTCATAATCGGCCGCATTATCTGATGCTACCGGAGGCGGAATAAGGCGCATTCACCTTGCGCCTCGCCATACGTGCAGAACTCGGGCACTGGCGCGAACTATCGCGGCAGTCGTCGCATCGATTCCTCAGGTCCGGTCTGCTGTGGGTGATCGTCCGGAATGCGAAACAGGCAGCAAGATTTTCTGATGAGGTGCAAAGCGGACGCGTATCAACGCCCCGCATCGACACCGCACTGATCGACCGTTACGCCATCTCTGCGGCGATCAACGACTGAACCCGCAGAAGTCCATCGGCGTTTTGGCGGTTTTTCTACCTGCGTAAACTTTGTAGACCTGCCGAAGCAGAGCGGGCGGGAAATGCCATGACGAAAGACGATACAGGCAAGCCCAGATTGACCGAGGCTGAAAAAATCGCCCGCCGCGCGAAGAATGCTGCAAATCGCGCCCGACGTGAAGCGAAAGCGGCAGCGCGTCTGGCCGCCGCAGAGCCTTCAAAACCGGCAGGAATCGGCAAAAAATCGCTTACGAAAACGCCTGACAAGGTCGAATCCAATCCCAAACCGCGTGCTGCGCTGCCGCAATCGGCGAAAACCGGCCGAAAACGACAAATCGCAGACATTACGAACAATAAGCCCGCCGCGCCATTCAATATCCTTGTAGTCGCGCAGTCAGGCAGGCTGGAATATGAGGCGCTTCTGTTTGCAGAATCCCTCCGTCGGAATGCCCCTGACTGGCCCGGTCGCCTGATCGTTGCCGAACCGAGGCCAGAGGCCGCATGGGCAAACACGGCCACCTCGATCTCGCCGCAGGTGCGCGATGCGCTTGAGGCGCGCGGGGCCGAGTTCACGCCCTTCACAGCGCGTCATTTCGGCGCGGCCTACCCGCATGGCAACAAGATCGAAGCGCTAAGCCTTCTGCCGGCAGGCGAGAACTTCGTGTTCCTTGACAGCGATACGCTGATTACTGGCCCAATCGACCGGGTCGGGTTTGATTTCAGCCGTCCTTCCGCCTCGATGCGGCGCGAAGGCACGTGGCCGAAGCCGCCGCTTTACGGGCCAGGCTATGCGGACATATGGGAGGCGCTTTACCGGCGCTTCGGCCTGGATTTCGCCACCTCGCTGGACCGCGACCAGCCCGACGAACATTGGGAACGGTATCTGTATTTCAACGCAGGCTGGTTCTTCGGTTCAGACCCGAAGATTTTCGGACAGCGCTATCTCGACTGGGCCCTTGCGATCCGGGACGATCCCGGCGACGCGCTCGCCTCTCAGGAACTGTTCCCGTGGCTTGACCAGATCGTGCTGCCGCTTGTGATCCACAGCCTGGGGGGGGGCCGCCCCGGTCCGGAGCTTGCCGGGCTGGATGGTTTCGCGACATGCCACTGGCGCAACCTGCCGCTGCTATACGCTCGGGAAAGCGAGATCGCCGTCGACGCATTGGAAAGCGCCGCCGAAGCCCCCGACATCAAAGCGTTGCTGCAGGGATGGGAGCCTGCGGCGCGCCTGATTTACGAGGGTAACGGTCGCAACGCACTGCGCCCGGCCATTGACCGTGAACGGTTGCCCCTGCGCGAACAGGGCTTGCGCAAGCAGATCAAGCGCTTGGGCTGGTGGTTGCTGTAATCGCAGGCTGCTGACGGTCGCCGCGCCCTTGTCAGGGACGCGGCGACCAACACAATGACCGGCGGGATCAGAGGCCCGCTTCGGTCAGAACCGCATCACAGCGGGCGCAGGTCCCCGGATGGCTATGCGTGCCGACATCGGGCAGGATCTTCCAGCAGCGTTCGCATTTCTGGCCCTCGGCCAGCTCGAACACGACGCCAACACCCTCGATATCGGGCATGCGGAACGCCTCTGCCGGTATCGGGTCGGCGGTCAGCGACAGGTCCGAGGTGATGCAGATATCGGCGAAATTCACCGATTTCAGCGCCTTCAGCATCGTGTCGTCCCGGACATGAACGATCGGCGCGGCCTCCAGACTGGCACCGATGGTCTTGTCGGCGCGCTTGACCTCCAGCGCTGCGGTCACCGCGCGCCGCGCACGGCGCACGCCGTCCCATTTCAGGGCCAGCGGCTCGTTCAGCCAATCCGCAGGCGTTTCGGGGAAGTCGTGCAGATGCACGCTGTCGTCGTCAGACGGGAAGCGCGACAGCCAGACATCCTCAATCGTGAAAGGCAGGATCGGGGCGAGCCATGTGACAAGGCGGTGGAACAGCAGGTCCAGCACCGTCCGCGCGGACCGGCGGCGGATGCTGTCCGGCCCGTCGCAATACAGCGCATCCTTGCGGATGTCGAAATAGAAGGACGACAGGTCCACCGTCGCGAACTGGAACAGAGCCTGGAACACGCCTTGGAAATCATAGGCGTCATAGCCCTGCCGGACCTTGTGATCCAGTTGCGCAAGGCGGTGAAGCACCCATTGCTCCAGTTCCGGCATATCCTCGGGCGCGACCTTTTCTGCGTCGCTGAACCCGGACAGATTCCCCAGCATGAAGCGCAGCGTATTGCGCAGCCGGCGATAGCTGTCTGCGGTGCCCTTCAGGATTTCCGGCCCGATGCGCTGATCGGCGGTATAGTCCACCTGCGCCACCCAGAGCCGCAGGATATCCGCGCCGTATTGCTTGATGACCTCGGCAGGCACGATGGTATTGCCAAGCGATTTGGACATTTTCATGCCCTTTTCGTCCAGCGTAAAGCCATGCGTCAGCACGCCGCGATAAGGCGCGCGTCCCTTGGTCGCAGAAGCCTGCAGCAGCGAAGAATGGAACCAGCCGCGATGCTGGTCGGTGCCTTCCAGATACAGATCGGCGATCCCGTCGGGGCTGCCATCCGCCCGGTCACGGATCACGAAAGCATGGGTCGAGCCAGAGTCGAACCACACATCAAGCACGTCCATGACCTGTTCGTAATCGTCCGGGTTGATGATGCCGTCCAACATCTGCTGCTTGAAGCCGTCGCGATACCAGACATCCGCGCCTTCGGCCTCAAACGCCTCGACGATGCGCTTATTGACCTGCGGATCGCGCAGCAGGAAGTCATCATCGGTCGGCTTCGCGCCCTTCTTCACGAAGGTCGTCAGCGGCACGCCCCAAGCGCGTTGACGCGACAGCACCCAGTCGGGGCGGTTTTCCACCATGCTGAAGATACGGTTGCGCCCGGTCTTCGGGGTCCATTTCACCAGATCGTCGATGCTGGTCAGCGCCCGCTGACGGATGGTCTTGCCATATTCGTCCATCCCATCGTCAAGATCCTTGTCGATGGCAGCAAACCATTGCGGCGTATTGCGATAGATCAGCGGCGCTTTGGAGCGCCAGCTATGCGGATAGCTGTGCTTGATCTTGCCCTTGGCCAGCAGCTTTCCGGCATAAGCCAGTTGCTTGATGTTTTCGACATTCGCGCCACCATCCTTGCCGTCCTGCTGGATGATGAACTGGCCACCGAAAAGCGGCAGATCAGCGCGATAGCTGCCGTCCGGTTCGACGTTATAGGTCATCGGCAGGCCATGCTTCAGGCCAAGCTGATAGTCGTCGTCGCCGTGGCTGGGTGCGTTATGCACAAAACCGGTTCCGGCGTCGTCGGTAACGAAATCGGCGCCAAGCAGCGGAACATCGTAATCCCATTCGCCATTGCCGCCCTCGACCCCGCGATAGGGGTGGGCAAGCGTCAGGCCCTGCAGTTCGTCCGGTGACACATCGCGCAGGCGTTTGTGGCTTTCGACCTTGGCCGACTGCATGACACCTTCGGCAAGGGCATCGGCCAGCACCAGCTTCTCGCCCGGTTGCGCGGTCGAGTTTTCGGCAACTTCCATGACCTCATACAGCCCATAGGCGATGTCAGGGTTGAACGAGACAGCGCGGTTCTGCGGAATGGTCCAGGGCGTCGTTGTCCAGATGACCACGGATGCACCGTCCAACTCGCCGCCCGTAGGCGAGAACCGCACCCAGATCGTGTGGCTGGTATGGTCGTGATATTCGACCTCTGCCTCGGCCAAGGCCGTCTTTTCGACGGGCGACCACATCACGGGCTTGGACCCCTGATACAGCGAGCCGTTCATCAGCAGCTTCATGAACTCCTCGGCGATGACCGCCTCGGCGTGATAGTTCATGGTCAGATAGGGGTCGTCCCATTTGCCGGTGACGCCCAGACGCTTGAACTCCTCGCGCTGGATATCGACCCATTGATCCGCGAAGCGGCGGCACTCCTGACGGAACTCGACCGTATCGACGGTGTCCTTATCCAGACCCTTCTGGCGATACTGCTCCTCGATCTTCCATTCGATCGGCAGGCCGTGGCAATCCCAGCCGGGGACATAGCGCGCATCGCGGCCCATCATCTGCTGGGACCGGGTGATGAAATCCTTCAGCACCTTGTTCAGCGCGTGGCCGATATGCAGGTTGCCGTTCGCATAGGGGGGGCCGTCATGCAGGATGAAGGGCTTCCGCCCCTCGCCCTTGGCACGCAGCGTGTCATAGATGTTCAGCCGCGCCCAGCGGTCCAGCCATTCCGGTTCGCGCTGCGGAAGGCCGGCGCGCATGGGAAAGTCGGTTTCGGGCAGGAAAACGGTGTCGCGGTAGTCGGGGGTATCGCTCATCGGCGGGAATCCTTCAGGGGTAGATCAGGCATGCGAAATCCCGGCGGCGAGGAACCCCTACGCCGCCGGGCGGATAATTCGTATGATCCGGCCCGTTCTGAACATGCTGCGCTATATAAAAAGCGCAGGCCGGGGCTGCAAGCGGACTTGGCACTTGCCGGGCCGCGCGCAGCACCTATCTGCAAAGAACACGCCCCTGCGGACATGAATGATGCCCCAACCCGCCCCTGCCCGCTTCGACATGGCGCGAGAAACCGCGGTCAACCGCTTTGTGCGCGCCCGTTACGGGCTGCGCGGCACCTTGGCGCTGCACCGAGAGGCGCTTGGCTGGGATCTTCTGCGTGCGCCGCTGAACGTGGCGCTATCGCCGATCTTTCTGCTTTTGCGGCTGACAGGCGGGTTGCTGTCGATGTTGGGCGCGAAACGGGCGGGCGACTGGCTGAAGTCGCGGCAGGTCTTCCTGACCTCTGACGTGGCACGCCGGATCGAGGCGGATGTGACCCAACTGACCGAAGACCTGACCGCGCAGGGCATCGGCCCCAAGGCAGATCCGCAGGTCGTCCGCGCCGAAATCACCGCCCATGCCGAGACGCGCAACGCGGTGGCCGAAATTACCACCTCGCTGCTGGTGCTGGCGGCGGGGCTGTTTCTGTTCCGGCAGGCGACGCCGGGGATCATTTCACTTGCCGGGCCGTTGGCCGAGTACCGCGCCCATGGCACCGCCGTGCGGGATTTCTGGCTGGGGGACCGACTGGGTAGCGCGTGGTATTGGGCCTTCCCGGTCGAGCTGTCGCCCTGGGCCGTTATCCTGACCGGCGTCGTTCTGGCGGTGCTGGCGTCGCTTGCCACGACATTCGCCGGATTGATAGCCGACCCGTTCCAGTTGGCCACCGGCACCCATCGCCGGCGCTTGATGCGCATGTATTCCCGCCTCGACCGGGCTGACGCCACGCAATCGGGCGGGCTGGCGCGCGAACATCTGCTGGCGCGCTTGGGTGATCTGTCTGACGCGGTGCTGAGCCTGCTGCGCGTCTGGCGTTAACCGCGCCCGCGATAGGTGGCGACGCCCTGATCGGGCAGCCAGATGCCATCCGGCACAGGCCCCGTCTGCCAGAACACGTCGATCGGCATGCCACCCCTTGGATACCAGTAGCCGCCGATCCGAAGCCAGCGCGGATCGAGCACTTCGACCAGTCGCTTGCCGATTGTGACCGTGCAATCCTCGTGAAAGGCACCGTGATTGCGGAAGCTGCCAAGAAACAGCTTCAGCGACTTGGATTCGACCAGCCAGTCGCCCGGCACATAGTCGATGACCAGATGCGCAAAGTCGGGCTGGCCGGTCATCGGGCACAGGCTGGTGAATTCGGGCTGGGTGAAGCGCACGACATAGCCCTCTCCGGCCTGCGGGTTCGGGACGCGTTCCAGCACGGCCTCATCCGGGTTGGCGGGCAGTTTCGTGTCCTGACCAAGCTGGGTCAGGTTGTCTGTATAATGCGGCATGTCGGCTCCTGTTTTGTCCGGGTGGGCTGCGACCGGGTGTGGTGCAGATATCAGCAAGCGGTGGCCGGGTCAAAGCGGCAAGGTTGCAGCGTCGGATCGTTAGCGTTAACATCATAGTATTCATTGGGTTGATACAGGGTGCTGGCATGTATGTTACGCCACAGGAAAGCGTGAATGGCGGCGTCTGGTTGCGGTTGCTGGCGGCGTTCCTGATTACCGCCATGTCGGCGCTGATCCGCGAGGCATCCGACACGGCCACGCTGGGGCAGATCATCTTCTGGCGCTCGGCGATCGCGATCATCCCGATTTGCATTTACATGGCGATCCGCGGTCAGTTTCCGGCTGCACTGCGCACCCGCCGCCCGGGCGCGCATTTTCTGCGCGGCGCGTTGGGGGCGGCGGCGATGGCGCTGTCCTTCATATCGCTGGCCTATCTGCCCGTCGCCTATGCCGAGGCGTTGGGCTTTCTTGGCCCGGTCCTGTCCCTGCCGGTCGCCGCGTATTTCCTGCGAGAGCGGATCACGCTTTGGCTGGCCGCGGCAGTTGCTATTGGCTTTGCCGGAGTCATCGCGATCCTGTGGCAAGGGCTGACCATGCCGGGCGAAGGCGCGCTGATCGGCATCGCTGCGGGTCTGGGTTTTGCCGCGCTGATCGCGGTCTATCGGGTTTACGTGAAAACCATGACGCGAACCGAAAGTGCGGCGACGATTTCCTTCTATTTCGCGCTGTTCACCACCTGCGTCGGTCTGGCGACATGGCCCTTCGGCTGGAACAGCCTTGGCCTTTACGCGACGCTGGTACTGATCGGCGCGGGGCTTCTGGGCGGGCTGGCCCATATCGCCGCGACCGAGTCGATGGCCCGCGCCCCGGTATCCGTCCTTGCCCCGTTCGAATTCACGGGCCTCGTCTGGGCGGTCATCTTCGATTTCGTGCTTTTCGCGACGCTGCCCGGCGTTCCGGGCTGGATCGGCATCATCGCGATCACGTTGGCTGGGCTGATGGTCGTGATCCCGCCAGAGCGGTTGTTGCGGCCTCGGCGCGATGCTTGACGAAATGCAGCACAGGGCTCTGATCGCGCAATAACATGATTCAGGGTGCCGAAGACTGCGACAATTCCGACCCTTGCCGCGCAGCATGGACAACGCCATCTAGACGGCATGAGCATTCCGCCCCGCCTTGACGTGACCCCCGACCAGATCGACCGCGTGGTCGCTGTCTTCTACGCCGCGATCCGCCGGCACGAGGTGCTTGGCCCGATCTTCGCCAACCATGTCACCGACTGGCCCGCGCATGAGGAAAAGATCGCCCGTTTCTGGCGCAACGCGATCCTGTATGAGCGCAGCTATGACGGAAACCCGATGCGCACCCATATCCAGGCAGGCGATGTGCGGGCCGAACATTTCGCGCCTTGGCTGATGCTGTTCGACGAAACCCTGCGCCGCACCCTGCCTGCAGATGCCGCTGCCGGCTGGTCGGCACTGGCGCACCGCATTGGTGGCGGTTTGCGCATGGGGGTCGAGGATCTGCGCAAATCGCCCTCCGGTCCGCCGATCTTGCGTTAACGCGTGAATAGGCGCAAACAAAAGAAGAACATCGAAGGGGATTCGCCATGAAAATCGACTATATCGAATTCGCGTCACCCAGGATGGAGGCAACCAAATCCTTCTTCACCGATGCCTTCGGGTGGAGCTTCAACGACTACGGACCCGACTATCAGGAACTTGCAAATGCGGGCGTGTCGGGCGGGATCGCAGCGGGCGAAGCGTCGCCGCCACTGGTGATCCTGAAAGCCGACGATCTGGAAGCCGCATTCGCCAAGGTCAGCAGCGCGGGGGCCGAAATCACGCGGGAAATCTACAGCTTTCCCGGCGGTCGGCGCTTCGAGTTCCGCGAACCCGGTGGCACCGCGATGGCCGTCTGGTCCGAAACCTAACTGCGGCGCTTGCGCTTTTCCTTCTTCGCCGCAGCCCGTGCCTTGGCCTTGACCTGCGCGGGCCTGCGGCGGACCGGGCGACCGCGCCGTGACTTCGGACCGGCCGGGACGGTCGCACCATCGAGTTCCAGCAGCTCAAGGATCAGACCCCCGGTCAGCGGTGACGCTTCCGCAAGCCGCACCTTCACGCGCTGACCGATTGTAATCTCGACGCCCGTTTCCGACCCGACCAGCATCTGTGCGTCCCGGTCAAAATGGAAATACTCGTTTCCGATCTCGCGGATCGGCAGCAGACCGTCAGCCCCCGTGCCGTCCAGCTTCACGAAAGCGCCGAACTTCTGGACTCCGCTGATCCGGCCCGTCATCTCGGAACCGACACGCTCTGCGAGGTAGGCCGCAAGATAGCGGTCGGTGGTGTCGCGCTCGGCCTCCATGCTGCGGCGCTCTGTGGCAGAGATCTGGGTCGCGGTATCGGCAAGGTTTTCGATATCCCAGTCCGACAACCCATCCTTCCCCCAGCCATGACCGGCAATAAGTGCGCGATGCACGATCAGGTCCGAATATCGCCGGATCGGGCTGGTGAAATGCGCATAATTCTTCAGCGCAAGACCGAAATGGCCCAGATTGTCGGGGTGATAATAGGCCTGCGTCATCGACCGCAGCGTACTGATGTTGATCAGTTCATCGAAATCCGATCCCTCGGCCTGCGCCAGCAGCTTGTTCAGGTGGCTGGTATGCAGCACCTGCCCCTTGGCCAGCACGAACCCCGACGCCTGCGCAACTTCGCGCAGCGCCTCCATCTTCTCGGCCGACGGCTCCTCGTGGACCCGGAACAGCAGCGGGCGTTTCAGGCGGGTAAGCTCCTCGGCTGCGGCGACATTGGCCAGGACCATGAATTCCTCGATCAGCTTGTGCGCATCGAAGCGGTCCTTGAAGTTCACCGACTTGACGCGACCGTCATCGCCCAGAACGATCTGACGTTCCGGCAGATCCAGGTCGAGCGGTTGCCGCCGCCCGCGCGCACCCTTCAGCAGATCATATGCCTGCCAGAGCGGTTTCAGCGCCGTGTCCAGAAGCGGTGCCGTCACATCGTCCGGCCGGCCGTCCATCGCCGCCTGAGCCTGTTCATAACTGAGGCTGGCGAGAGAATTCATGATCCCGCGATGGAATTTCTGACCGATCTTGTTGCCCTGCGCGTCGATCCGCATCCTGACAGCGATGACGGCGCGGTCCACGCCTTCATGCAGGCTGCACAGATCGCCCGACAGCACATCGGGCAGCATCGGAACCACCCGGTCGGGAAAATAGGTCGAATTGCCGCGCTTACGGGCCTCGCGATCCAGCGCACTGCCGGGGGTGACGTAATGGGCGACATCCGCAATCGCCACCCAGAGGATCATGCCGCCCGGATTTTTCGGGTCGGTATCGGGCATGGCAGCCACCGCATCGTCGCGGTCGCGCGCATCGGCGGGGTCGATTGTCAGGAACGGAATATCGCGCAGATCATCGCGGCCCTTCATCGTCGCGGGCTTCTGTGCGTCGGCCTCGGCGATTACCTCGTCAGGGAAGTCATCGGGGATATTATGCTGATGAATGGCGATCAGGCTTACGGCCTTCGGCGCAGACGGATCGCCCAGCCGGTCGGTGATCCGCGCCTGCGGCAGGCCCAGCCTGCCCTTGGGACCGGATTGCTCGGCCTCGACCAACTCGCCGTCTTCAGCGCCCTGACTGTCCGCCTCGCGCACACGCCATTCGCGGTCGGCGCCCTTGTCGATGGGCAGGATGCGCCCGCCTTCCGTGCCTTTGCGATAGACGCCCACGATCTTGTGCTTTGCCTCGCCGATGCGGCGGATCATCCGGGCGATGTAGTCGTGATCCTCGCCCCGCTCCTCGATCAGGCGGGCGAGGATACGGTCGCCGGGGCCAAGTGCGGGGTCAGCGTCGCGCGGACGGAACAGGATGCGCGGCTGTGGCCCGTCGCCGCGCAGTTCCATCGGCTTGACGAAAATATCCCCGCCCCCATCCGGCGGCAGGATCTGGACCACGGTGACGGGCGGCAGCGTTTCGGCATCCCGATAGGTCTTGCGGCGACGCTCCAGCCGGCCTTCTTCCGCCAGCTCCTTCAAAAGCCGCTTGAGATCAATCTTCTCCTGTCCCTTGACGTTGAACGCCTTCGAGATGTCGCGCTTCGATGCGGCGTCAGGATGATCTGCGACCCAGTCGAGGATCTGCTGTTTGTTCGGCAATGCCATGACGGTCCTTTCCCCGGACCGTTCACGCGGTCCGCCCAGACACAATACGCAGGCTGCGCTACAGTTCCAGAACCATGTCCCGATGCGGGATGCCGGCATCAGTATATTCCGGCCCATATGCCGTAAACCCGAGCCTTTCATAGAACGGTATCGCCTGCACCTGCGATGACAGCTTCGCCTTCGCGATCCCTCGCTCGCGCAGGGCATCGACTGCATATCGCATGATTGCCGCGCCTGCCCCCGTCCCGCGCGCGCTTCGCAACACGCAGACCCGGCCGATCTTGCCTGTATCGCCTTCGATGAACATTCGCGCGGTCGCCACCGGACGATCGTCCTGCCAGCCGAGGACATGCAGCGCCTCAGGGTCGCGGCCGTCCCATTCCTCGGCCTCGCTCACGCCTTGCTCTTCGATAAAGACGCGGCGGCGCAAATGCCGGCAGGTTTCCAGATCATCAGTCAGCTCGACCTTCATGCGAAATACTCCGACAGGATACGGCCATAGACGCGCTGAAGGGCGCGGATCTCGCTTGCAGGGACACGTTCGTCCACCTGATGCATGAAGCGTCCGACAAGCCCGAATTCCAGCACCGGGCAGTGATCCTTGATGAAACGTGCATCCGATGTTCCACCCGTGGTGGACAGGACAGGCCGGATGCCGGTTTCCGCCTCGACCACGCGGGCGACCAGATCGACAAAGGGGCCGGGTTCGGTCAGGAAGCTTTCGCCCGAGACATCGCCCGACAGCGTGATCTCCACGCCGGTCTGGTCGCTGATGCGCGCCGCCCGCGCCTTCAATGCCTGATCCAGCGCTTCGGACTTGTGCAGATCATTGAAGCGGATGTTGAAAACGGCAGACGCCGTTTCGGGCACGACATTGCTTGCCATATTCCCGCAATCCACCGACGTCACCTGGAGCCCAGACGGATCGAAATGTGCCGAGCCCGCGTCAAGCGGCGTCGAGGCCAGCTCGTCCAGAAAGCGGACAAGGGCATGCAGCGGATTGCGGACGCGTTCGGGATAAGCGACATGCCCCTGAACGCCCCGCGCATTCACCCGGTATGTGACCGATCCGCGCCTGCCGATCTTGATCATCTCGCCGAACACCTCTGGATTCGACGGCTCTCCGACGATGCAGACGCTCATCCGTTCATTCCGGGTGTCCATCCAGTCGAGAATGGCAGTCGTGCCGTCTCTCGCCGGGCCTTCCTCGTCGCCGGTAATCGCGATCAGGATGGCCCCGTCCGGCGGGGTGTCGGTGACAAAGTCGATTGCGGCGCCGACAAAGGCCGCGACGCCGGATTTCATGTCGGTGGCACCCCGGCCCCAGATCGTGCCGTCTGTGTCGAGATGACCCGAAAAGGGCGGATGCGTCCAGCTATCGGGATTGCCGGGCGGCACGACGTCGGTATGGCCATTGAACCCGAAGCTGAGCGGCGCGCCTCTCTCGCCCCATCGCGCGAAGAGGTTCGGCGTGCCGTTCCGGTCGATGCGCGAGCACTCGAATCCGGCAGCTTCCAGACGCGCCGTCAACAGCGCCAGCGCGCCGCCTTCTTCGGGCGTGACCGATGGGCAGCGGATCAGTTCGGCGGTCAGTTCGGCGGCATCGGTCATCGCGAATCCTTCTTTACGCAAGGGATAGGGTCAGCCTGCCAGAAGTTCCAGCCCGCGCCGCACAAGGTTAAGTCCGCTGAGCACGAGCAGCACCAGCGTCCATCGGCGGAACTGGGTCACGTCCAGCCGGTCATGCACCTTCAGCCCTGCCCACATCCCAAGAACGCCCGGCACGATCAGCACCGCAGACAGCGGCAAGGTCTGCCCGTTCAGCACCCCAGAACCAAGATGCGCGAAGGTCAGCACAACCGCGCCCAGCAGGAACACCACGCCCTGCACCCGCATCTGTTCGTCCTTCGGCGCGCCGACAGACAGCAGATAAACAATCAGTGGTGGCCCCCAGATCCCGGAAATCCCGCCATATAAGCCCCCGATTATGCCGGTCACGATCTCGAACCTGCGTTCGTGATGGACGGGCAGCTTCAGCGGACGGCCCGACAATTGCCAAGCCGCGAAGGCGACAATCGGAATGCCAAGCAGCAGATACATCAGACTTTGCGGCACCGCGCCGATGAACGCGGCCGAAACAAGGATGAATATCCCGACCATCGCAATATGCCAGCGGAACCGCCTGACCGATCCCCAGGCAGCGCCGAACCCCTGCCGCCCGGCTTGCATGACATTCGTCACCAAAGTCGGCAAGATCAGCGCCGCAAGTGCCAGCTTTGGCGGCAGCACCGATGCGAAGGCGGACATCATGATCATCGGCATGGCGAAACCGACCGCGCCTTTCACGAAACCCGCGAACAGCGTCACCCCGAAAACGAACCAGAAGATGCCAGGATCAAGGCCGAACATGCTGCGACACTAGCGCCACGGTTTGCCGCTGCAACGGCTATCGCACCGCATTGCGTGACATGTCCGCAACAGAACGCGACGATTTTGCAACCTGACATGTTGTCGCGCGCGCGTCCTTGCAGCCCACGCTGTCCCCGCAGAGCCTTGATTATCCTTGCACCACACGCAAATCGCGGATCAGTTTCATTGCCGAAGCCCCCGATTGCTGACATATCAGTGAGTTGACCGGAAAAGCCTGCGATGCAATTCGGCCTTCAATAGAAAATGTTTCATCCAACCGGAGACGCTGCCATGTTCCGCCAACTGACCGCTGCCGCGCTTGCAACGCTCGCGCTTGCCGCCTGTGAACCGACCGCGACGACGCCCGATGATCCCTATTCCACCATTCCGACCGGCGACTATGTGCTGTTCAATATCGGTGGCGAGGTTCTGAGCGTTCGTCACACCACGATGACCATCTCGCCCGAACAGATGGTCGGCCGCACCGGCTGTAACTCTTTTGTCGTTCCGGTTTCGGGCACGCCGCCTGAATTCGTTGCCGGCCCGATCCAGTCCGCTGGTCAGACCTGCCGGTGGAGCGCGCAAGAAACGAAGTTCTTCAACGCACTGCGTCAGGCCAACCGCATCAGCTATGAAGACGGCGTTCTGCGCATCTCGGGCGGTCCCGATACGCTGACCTTCGAATACGGCCATCTGGCGACACCAGCCGGTCCGATCGGGCGCAACCTGAACCCGAACGATCAGGCGGCTGCCGAGGGTCAGTAAGCCACGCTAAAGCGGCAGGGCCGTCGTTTCGGCGACGGTCCTGAGCGCAAAGGAAGAATGCATCTGCGCCACGCCGGGAAGGCGGGTCAGATATTCGCGGTGGATACGTGCGAAATCGTCCGTATCACCGACCGCAAGCTTCAGCAGGTAATCTGCCGTTCCCGCCATCAGATGACATTCCAGCAGGTCCGGGATTGCCCGCACCGCACGCTCGAACGCCTCCAGCAATTCGGTCGCCTGACCGGACAGGGTAATTTCGACGAATACCGTCGAAGGGCGCCCGATAAGCCTGCGGTTCAGCAGCGCGACATATGACTTAATCAGGCCCTCTTCCTCCAGCCTTTGGACCCGGCGATGGGTTGCAGAGGCGGACAGATTAACCCGCGCCGACAGGTCGGCATTGGTGATTCGACCATCCTTCTGCAAGATCGAAAGGATACGACGATCAGTCGCGTCAATCTCGGTCATTTGAAAGAAATCTCCGGCATAGTTGCAATATGGCGCAATATTCTTCGAACAAGAGGTGCTGGCAAGCGCCAGATCGAAAGCACCCGCACGGCAATTCGTGTCACTCTCGTGACAAGGCGATACGCCAGTCAGAACCAACAGGAGAGCGCGATGCTGATAGGTTGCCCGACCGAGATCAAACCACAGGAATTCCGTGTCGGCCTGCGCCCGGACGCGGCGAGAGAGGCTGTCGCACATGGTAACAAGGTGCTGATCCAGGCCGGCGCGGGCATCGGGTCCGGCTATACGGACGACCAGTATATCGCCGCCGGTGCCGAAATCGTGCCCGATGCACGAACGCTGTTCGAACGGGCAGAATTGATCGTCAAGGTGAAGGAACCGCAGGCGGTGGAGCGTGCCATGCTGCGCCGCGGTCAACTGCTTTTCACCTATCTGCATCTTGCCCCAGACCCGGACCAGACCCGAGAGCTTCTGGACAGCGGCGTCACCTCGATCGCTTATGAGACCGTGACCGATGCGCGCGGCGGCCTGCCGCTTCTTGCGCCGATGTCAGAGGTCGCCGGCAGACTTGCCCCGCAGGCCGGCGCCTGGGCACTACAGAAGGCGAATGGCGGTGAAGGCGTGCTGCTTGGCGGCGTGCCGGGCGTGCGCCCCGCAAATGTCATCATCATCGGCGGCGGGGTCGTCGGGACGGCCGCGGCACGTGTTGCCGTTGGGATGGGGGCGAATGTGACGGTGCTCGACCGCTCGATCCCGCGGCTTTCATATCTTGACGATATTTTCATGGGGCGGCTGACGACCCAATATGCGACCGCCGCGGCGACGGCGGAACTGCTGCGTGCCGCAGACATGGTCATCGGCGCGGTTCTGGTGCCGGGTGCCGCCGCACCCAAACTTATCAGCCGTGCGCAGCTTGCGTCGATGAAGCCCGGCGCGGTTCTTGTCGATGTCGCCATCGACCAGGGCGGCTGTTTCGAAACCTCTCATCCGACCACCCATCAGGACCCGATCTACGAGGTCGACGGCATCGTTCACTACTGCGTTGCCAATATGCCCGGCGCAGTGCCGCGCAGTTCGACCCAGGCGCTTGGCAATGCGACACTGCCCTTCGTGCTCGCGCTCGCTGACAAGGGCTGGCGACAGGCGGTGCATGACGACGCGCATCTGCGCGCGGGGCTTTCCACGCATGAGGGCAAGCTGACCTCTGCCCCGGTTGGCGCGGCGCTGCGTAGCCCAAGCATATCGCCCGAATCGCTGCTGTAGGCGATCGCTCTTGCTCGGTCGCATGAAAAAGGGCCGGAAGGCTTACGCCCTTCCGGCCCCTGTCGGCTTCGGGTGATGGATCAGACCGTCGGACGTGCACGCAGCTCGTCGCGGATCTGAACCAGAAGCTCTTCCGAGGTCGGGCCGGCGGGTGCGGCTTCCTCTTCGGCTTTCTTGCCGATTGCGCCGTCCTTGATGCGGTTGACGGCCTTGACTAGCAGGAAGACCACGAAAGCGATGATCAGGAAGTTGATCACGGCCGAGAAAAACGCCCCGTAGGCAAAGACGTTGGCACCGGCGTCACGTGCTGCCTGAAGCGAAGCGCCTTCCGGCGCAGTGCCCGACAGGACCACGTATTTGCTGGAAAAGTCGGTGCCGCCGGTGATGACGCCGATGATCGGATTAATCAGGTCCGACACCAGCGAGGTAACGATTGCCGTGAAGGCAGCACCGATGATGATGCCGACGGCCATATCCATGACATTGCCCTTGGCAATGAATTCCTTGAACTCTTTGATCATGCGTTTAACCTTTCCTCGTTCGCGCGCATGGCAGCCGCCCCTATACCATTTCGAACATAAATCAAGAAATACGTTACAGCATCGTGATCGCATTTTTTGCGGAAGCGCGCGCATGCGCCCGCTCTCTCTCAGCAAAACTTGCCGAATGCTTGAAGTCCGGGCGCCGTTGTGACGTAGCGGCACCCTAGCAGATCGCGCACAGGCTATCGGTGCCTGTGCCTGGCATTGCGAAGCAACAAGGATTGGCAGTGTTCGCGTCGCGCAGGCCTCAGAACTGGTCGATCAGCCGGTCGAGATAGTCACGCTCTGCCTGCGGGCGGTCATGTTCACCAAGTCTGCGGCGGATTTCGTCCTGCAGATCGCGGGCGCGGTGATCGTCGGATTCCCCTTCGGCAAGCGGATCGTCCGTCCCGATCCCGCCGCCCTGACCCTGCAGGGCACGGCCCAACGGATCGCGACGCTGCGCGAGCCTGCCGCCGCTGTCCTGACCAGACGAGTTCTGACCATCAGGACCGTTCGCCTGATCCGATTGGCCCTGCCCTTCCGAACCGCCCTGCTCGCCCGCTCGCTGGTTCTGCCCGCGGTCAAGCGCACGAATACCATCGCGCAGCGCTTCGATCGCTTCGGCCTGACGGTCCATTGCACCGGCCATATCGCCATCGCGCAGCGCCTGCTCGGCGTCGCGCATTGCGCGCCCGGCACGGTCCATCGCATCGCCTGCGGCGTCGCCTTCTGGCGTGCCACGTTCGGGCAGCAATCCGCGCTGCATGCCAAGGTCGTCACGCAAGCGGCCCTGCTCATCCGCAAGATCCTGCGGGCGATTTCCCTGCTGGCCGCCACCCTGCCCGCCGTTCTGTCCGTCGTTCTGTCCGGGCATTTCATCGCCCGTGCCAGCCTGACCTTGCTGCTGTCCCGGCTCGCCCTGCGGGCCACCGTTGTCCTGCGGCCCCTGGTTTTCACCGTCCAGGCCCAGCCACTCGTCCTGCATGCGCCGAAAGGCCCGGTCGGCAAGCTCCTGCTGTTCGCGCAGCGTTTCGGCCATGCGCCCGGTCGATCCCTGACCCCGGCCCTGACCTTCACCCTCGGTCCGGCGAACCTGCATGTTTTCCATCATGCGGTTGAACTGCTCCAGCAGGGCCTGGGCTTCGGCCATTTTGCCTTCGTTCATCAAGCGCTGGATCTCGTCCATCATCTGCTGGATCTGGTCACCCGACATCATCTCGACCGGGGCGCGGTTGAAACGGTCCGAAGGGTCGTTCTGACCCTGTTCGGCAAGCCGGTCCAGATAGTCATCGGTCGCGCGGCGCAGCTCCTCCATCAGCTCGCGTATTTCGTCGGGCGACGCACCGCGGCGCATCGCCTGTGCCAGCCGCTCCTGCGCGCGACGCATGCGCTCCAACGCATCGGCCAGGCCGCCATCCTCCAGTTGGACGGCAACACGCCACAGCGCCTCGGCCAGTGCATCGCGCTGAAGATCGCTGAGATTTTCAGTCTCAAGGCCCATCGTCACGGCCTGCAGATCGCGCAGCACAGCTGGGTCAACCACCCCTTCGGGCTGCCACAGGACCGCGCGCAGCAACTGCGCCGAGTTCGCCGCATTCCGGCGCGACCAAAGGATGTCGCGGCGCAATTCGATCAGCGCTGCGGCGAAGGGGTCGAAGAAGCGCCGTCCCGGAAGCTCCATCGAAAGGCCGTCGGACTGGCCGCTTTGCCCGATCCCATCCTGCACGTTCAGACGAATTTGCACCGGCAAGTTGGCCCAGGCATGTTTCTTGAGGTCGGCGGTCAGCTGCCCTTCGACATCGGCGCGCGCCCCGCGCAGGGGAAGCTTCACCACCAGCATGTCCCGAGGCTCTGGCTCTGTCGCAAGGCCGTAGCGGCGGTCGATATTGGCCATATCCAGGGTGATCTGCGCCACGCCCTCGGTCACGCCATAATCGTCGCCCGCCTGAAAGGGCTGGACAAGCTGGCCGTCGGCCCGGCGCTGCGCCGGCGGTCCAAGCGACACCGTCGGCGCGTCATCCGGCCTGACCGAGACCGAGAAGCTGCGCCCGCCGATGCGAAACTGACCCGAACGCTCGACCCGGAATTCGGGCGCAAGCTCGTCGCCGCCCGGAACCGGGTTGCCGATATCCTGTTCGATCGTGGCGGGATCGCCATACAGGCGCAGACTGATCGTTGTGCCCTCGGGCAGATCGAGCGATGCACCGTCTGGTTGATTATTCAGATAAATCGTCGGCTTGCGGGTATAGGCAGGCGGTTCGGCCCAGCCTTCCCAGCCAAGGCCGCTGGTCACAGGCTGATCGGGAAGCTCAGGTCGGCTGGGTGCCAGCGCGGCCAGACCCTGCCCGAGATTTCCCGCGCTTCCGAACAGCACCGCCATTGCCAGCGCGGTCAGCGCCGCAAGACGCAGCGCGAACGGATCGCGGCTTGTCAGCCCTGCATCCGGCGCGACCGCACGCGCCGCCGACGCCCGCGCCGCCATCTGCGCACGGTGGGCGTGCCAAAGGGCCCCGTCCCCGCCAATTGCCGGCTCGTCGTCAAGCGCCGAGAGCGGACGCCCCGGCAGGGTCGCATCCACGCGCCGCGCCGCAGCACCCGCTCCTGGTGCGCGAAAGCGCAGCCCGCCCCAGATCAGGGTCGCAAGCAGCGCGATACCCATGCCAGAGACCACATAGGGCTGCGCCGCACTGCCAAGCAGGTCGACGAGTCCAAGGCTGAGCGCGGCGAGAACAAGCAGCGCCAGCGTCGCAAAAGGCCAAAAGGCGCGTGCCAGTGCCTCCCACCAAAGGCCGAGTCCGGTCAGGCGCAGCGCACGCGAAAGCCCCCGCCCCCCCGATAGGGTCAGATCGGCCTCTGCCTCGTCGGCGATATGTTGATCCGGTTCTGTCGTCATGGCGCGGCTTTTCAGCCCCTATCCTGCGGCTTGGGGGACAATCCGGCAAGCGATTACTGCGTGATCAGAACCAGTCCGGCAAAGCCTCGCGCGAGAGCATGTCTTCCAGCGTCGGACGCGGGCGAATGACCGCAAAACGGTCGCCATCGACCAGCACTTCAGGCACCAGCGGACGTGAATTGTATTCAGACGACATCACCGCGCCATATGCACCGGCCGAGCGGAAGGCGATCAGATCGCCCGGCGCAGGCGGCGGCAGCTGCGTGCCCTTCTGGAAGGTATCGCCCGATTCGCAGATCGGACCGACCACGTCATATGCGGAAACGGGCGTGCCGGGCGCGGATTCAATCACCGGGACGATGTCGTGATGCGCGCCGTACATGGCCGGGCGGATCAGGTCGTTCATCGCCGCATCGAGGATCAGGAAATCGCGCCCCTCGCCGCGCTTCACATAGATCACCTCGCTCAGCAGAAGGCCCGCGTTTCCGGCGATGTTGCGGCCCGGCTCGATCTCGATCTCGCAATCCAGATCGCCTACGGCTTCACGGATCACCTGACCATATTCGATGGGCAAAGGCGGCGCGTTATTGTCGCGGCGATAGGGGATGCCAAGCCCCCCGCCCATGTCGAGCCTGCGGATATTGTGACCATCGGCACGCAGGGCGCGGGCCAGATCGGCCATCTTGGCATAGGCCTGACGGTAAGGGTCCAGATCGGTCAGCTGGCTGCCGATATGCATGTCGATGCCGACGACCTCGATCCCCGGCAGACTCGCGGCGGCGGCATAGACCTCACGCGCGCGGGCGATGGGGATGCCGAACTTGTTTTCGGATTTGCCGGTGGCGATCTTTTCGTGGGTCTTTGCATCCACATCCGGATTTACACGGATGGCGATGGGCGCCTTGACGCCAAGCGAGGCAGCCACCTCGGACAAAGCCAGCAGTTCCGGTTCGGATTCGACATTGAACTGGCGGATGCCGCCTTCCAGCGCCAGCCGCATCTCCTTGCGCGTCTTGCCGACGCCGGAAAAGACGATCCGCTCGCCCGGCACGCCCGCCGTGCGGGCACGGGCATATTCGCCGATAGAGACCACGTCCATCCCCGCACCCAGATCGCCCAGCAGTTTCAGCACCGCGATGTTGGAATTCGCCTTCACCGCATAGCAGATCAGGTGATCCGGCGCCCATTCCAACGCCTCCTGAAAGACATTGAAATGCCGGGTCAGGGTCGCTGCGGAATAGACATAGACCGGCGTCCCGACCTCGGCCGCGATGCGGGTCAGGGGCACGTCTTCGGCGCACAGCACCCCGTCTTTGTAGTTGAAATGGTCCATCAGACGATCCTGCGAGAGCGGAGTAGAAGATAAAGCGGCAGCGCGCAGCCGATGCCAAGCGCCATTGCCGGGAAGGTCAGCAGCGCCAGCCAGTTGCGCCGCACCATTGTTTCGACAAGTACCCAGACGGCAAGCGTTGCCAGCGCGATCACGACAGTCGCATCCGGCGCTTCCAGATGACGCCCCAGCCACGCGCCGATCAGCGCCAGCATCAGCCAGCAGATGCGCAACGGGGTCATCGGCAGTTGCCCATTACAGCGTCGTCGCCACACCGATGCGCGCGTCCCCGGACACAGTGAGGCCCGGCGGTGGCGTCTCAGGGTCGGGCCGGACCGGCGGTCCGTCGACGCCACACGCGGCAAGGGTCAGCAGCGCAAGTATAGCAAGCGATTTCACAGCATTTCCTTCCAGCGGGCAATCTGGGCGCGAACCTGATCGGGCGCAGTTCCGCCATAGCTTTGCCGGGAAGCGACCGAATTGTGAACGCCCAGCACGTTGAAGACATCCTCGGTGATCGCCGCATGAACCGACTGCATGTCCGCCAGCGTCAGGTCGGGCAAATCGACGCCCTTCCCTTCCGCCATTGCCACCAGCGAGCCGGTGACGTGATGAGCATCGCGAAAGGCCAGCCCGGCCTCGCGCACCAGCCAGTCGGCCAGATCGGTGGCGGTGGAAAATCCGGCAGATGCCGCGGCTTCCAGCTTCTCGCGATTGGCAGTCAGGTCGGACAGCATCCCCGCCATCGCCGCCAACGCCAGCATCAGGCTGTCGGCGGCGTCAAAAACCTGTTCCTTGTCTTCCTGCATGTCCTTTGAATAGGCCAATGGCAGACCCTTCATCACGGTGAACAGCGCCACGGTCGCGCCAAGGATACGGCCGATCTTGGCGCGGATCAGTTCGGCCGCGTCGGGGTTGCGCTTCTGCGGCATGATGGAACTGCCGGTCGACCACTTGTCGGACATGGACACGAAGCGGAACTGGGCCGAGGACCAGATGACCAGTTCTTCTGACAGGCGCGACAGATGGACCGCGCAGATGCTGGCCGCCGACAGGAATTCCAGTGCGAAATCGCGGTCGCTGACCGCATCGAGGCTGTTGCCCATCGGGCGGTCGAAACCCAAAGCATGTGCCGTTGCCTCGCGGTCGATGGGATAGCCGGTGCCTGCCAAGGCAGCGGCACCCAACGGCGATTCGTTCATGCGCTTGCGCGCGTCCTGAAAGCGGCCAAGGTCACGCCCGAACATTTCCACATAGGCCATCATGTGATGCCCCCAGGTCACCGGCTGCGCGGTCTGCAAATGGGTAAAGCCCGGCATCACCCAATCGGCCCCGGCCTGTGCCTGCGCCAGCGCCGCGCCGATCAGCGCGCGCAGCCCGCCGATCGCGGCATCGCATTGATCGCGCACCCACAGCCGGAAATCCGTCGCCACCTGATCGTTGCGCGACCGACCGGTATGCAGGCGGCCCGCAGGTTCGCCGATGATTTCCTTCAGGCGCGCCTCGACATTCATGTGAATATCCTCCAGCGCCTCGCTGAAGGGGAAATCCCCGCCCTCGATCTCTGACAATACGGTGAGCAGGCCTTCCCGGATCGCATCGGCATCTTTAGACGTGATGATGCCCTGCGCCGCCAACATCGCGGCATGGGCCCGGCTGCCCCGGATATCCTGGGCGTAAAGCCGCCGGTCAAACCCGATCGAGGCGTTGATCGCCGTCATGATCGCGTCGGGACCAGCGGCGAAGCGCCCGCCCCACATGGCATTCGCGGTGTCGTTGGGGGTCTTGGCGTCGGTCATCTGTCTGGTCCGAAAGGTTGAAGATGCTGCGTATGCTGATCCTTTATACGGCGCTTGCTGCCGGTGCAAACATGGCTGTCGCTGGAAGTACGCTTGCCGGGGAAATCGACCTTGCCGCCGCCAAGGCGGGTGGACTGGAACTTGCAGCCGGCAGTGGAGAGCAGGTCTCTGACACGCCATACACCGATCAGGAGGGCGCCGAGTACCGGCTGTCCGATCATCGTGGCACGGCGCTGCTGGTCAATTTCTGGGCAACCTGGTGCGCACCCTGCCGGGAGGAGATGCCGGCGCTGAACAGCCTTCAGAAAGAATTTGGCGGCGAAGGTTTCGAGGTTCTGACCATCGCCGCAGGCCGGAACCCGCCAAGGGCCATCGAAAAATTCCTTAAGGAAGCCGAGATAGACGCGTTGCCTGTCCTGTTGGACCCGCGCCAGAAACTCGCCCGCGAATTCGGCGTGCTCGCGCTGCCCGCGACGATCCTGATCGACGCTGACGGCAAGGAGGTCGCGCGGCTGATGGGGCCGGCCGACTGGGCCTCGGATACCGCGAAAGACGTGGTCAACGAACTGAAAGCGCCCTGACCTTCTGGTGACAGTGGCAGGTCGTTATGTGGTCATTGACCATACCGACCGCCTGCATGAAGGCATAGCAGATCACCGGCCCGCAGAAGTTGAAACCGCGCTTTTTCAGCGCCTTCGACATTGCCACTGATTGTTCGGTCGATGCCGGAACCTGCGCGAGGCTGGTCCAGTCGTTCTGGATCGGCGCGCCGCCGACAAATCCCCACATCCAGGGCGTGAATCCCTCGGCCGATTCGATTTCCAGAAACCGGCGCGCGCCCTTCACGGTCGCCTCGATCTTGCCGCGATGGCGGATGATTCCAGGATTTTGCAGCGCTTTTTCAATATTTTTCTCGTCCCAGCGGGCCACTCGCTCGGGGTCGAATTCTTCGAAAACCTCTCTGAACGTGTCACGCTTGCGCAGGATCGTGATCCAGCTGAGCCCGGCCTGAAACCCATCCAGCACCAGCTTTTCCCACAGCGCGCGCGGGTCATATTCCGGGACGCCCCATTCGGTATCGTGATATTCCACATAGATCGGGTCTGTTCCGCACCAACCGCAACGCTCGGTCATTCGATTCATCCTTAATTCCAAATCCATTCGGGCTTCATCCGATCTTAAGACATCATCGCGAGACTGCAGAAAGACAGCAAGGATTCGGTCGTTATGGATTGGCAGCAAGATGATATTGCCGGGAACGCCTCGGCGTTGGATTATGTGATTGAACGCAAGACGCGCCTGACGCTTGACGTCGTCGAACGTGCGATCGCCTCGGGCGACGGCGTCCTTGCCTATCAGCCGATCGTGCAAGCGGACCGGCCCGGCCTTGCCGCATTTCACGAAGGGCTGATCCGCGTCATCGACGATACCGGGCGATTCGTGCCGCTGCGCGACTTCATGCCTGCGGCGGAAACGACGGAGCTTGGCCGGCAGATAGATTGCACCGCGCTGACACTGGGTCTCAGCGCGCTTCAGCAGGACCCCTGCCTGCGCCTGTCGGTCAACATGTCGGCGCGCTCGATCGGGCATCCTCTGTGGATGGAAACGCTGCGCAGCGGGCTGATGAGGGATGAGCAGATCGCCGAGCGCCTGATCCTTGAAGTCACCGAAAGCTCGGCAATGGACATGCCGGGAAAGGTGGTGCCGTTCATGCGCGACCTGCAGCAGCGCGGCACCAGCTTCGCGCTCGACGATTTCGGCGCGGGTTATACCTCGTTCAGATATCTGCGCGAATTCAGCTTTGACATGATCAAGATCGACGGCCAGTTCATCCGCAAGATCGCTGGACAGCCGGACAATCAGGTTCTGACCGCCGCATTGCAGGCCATCGCGCATCACTTCGATATGTTCACTGTCGCCGAATCGGTCGAGACGGCGGACGACGCTGCCTATCTGATCGATATGGGAATAGATTGTCTGCAGGGCTATTACTTCGGCGCGCCGACGATCACCCCGCCCTGGTCAACGCCAAAGGCTGCCCGCCGCTGATCGCAAGCCGACTCGGTTGCGGCCTGACGGGCTTGCTATGCTGCACGGCCTGGCTTCGTTCGACGCATCAGCGGCGCGTCGACAGGCAGGGCTGATACGGGCTTTGCACCAGCATAATTTTCTGCGGCGCAGCACAAAAATCCTCTCAGATCAATGCGCCGTTGTCCGGACTCTGCCTTGACGCTGCGTCGCAGTTCGGCATGTTGAAAGGGAACGGCACCGCGCCGGCACGCCTGCAAAATCCGAGAGGACCCTTTCATGACAAATGCTGTAATCGTCTCAGCCGCCCGCACGCCCGTGGGCAGCTTCATGGGCTCCTTCGCCAATATTCCTGCGCATGACCTTGGCGCGGCGGTACTGGCCGAAGTGGTCAAGCGCGCCGGCATCGACCCCGCCGACGTAAGCGAAACCATTCTGGGTCAGGTGCTGACCGCCGGTCAGGGCCAGAATCCGGGCCGTCAGGCACATATCAATGCGGGGCTGCCGAAAGAAGCTGCCGCATGGCTGATCAACCAGGTCTGCGGGTCCGGGCTGCGTGCCGTGGCGCTTGCCGCGCAGCAGGTCATTCTGGGGGACGCGCAGGTCGTTCTCGCTGGTGGTCAGGAATCGATGTCGCTTGCCGCCCACGCAGCCTATCTGCGCTCGGGTCAGAAAATGGGCGACATGAAGATGACCGACACGATGATCAAGGACGGCCTCTGGGACGCGTTCAACAACTATCACATGGGTCAGACCGCCGAAAATGTCGCAGAAAAGTGGGGAATTACCCGCGAGGCCCAGGACGAATTCGCAGTCGCCAGCCAGAACAAGGCTGAAGCGGCTAAGAAAGATGGCAGGTTCAAGGACGAGATCGTTCCGTTCACAGTGAAGGGCCGCAAGGGCGATGTCGTTGTCGAGGATGATGAATATATCCGTGACGGCGCCAATATCGAGGCGATGCAGAAGCTGCGCCCGGCCTTTGCGAAAGAGGGCAGCGTCACGGCAGGCAATGCATCGGGCCTGAATGATGGTGCCGCCGCCGTCATGGTAATGACCGAAGAAGAGGCGGCGCGCCGCGGTCTGACCCCGCTTGCCCGCATCGCGTCCTATGCAACGGCAGGGCTTGATCCTGCAATCATGGGCACGGGTCCGATCCCGGCCAGCCGCCGCGCACTGGAAAGGGCGGGCTGGAAGGTCGGCGATCTCGACCTTGTCGAAGCGAACGAGGCATTTGCTGCGCAGGCGCTCGCCGTGAACAAGGACATGGAGTGGGATCCCGCAATCGTCAACGTCAACGGCGGTGCCATTGCAATCGGGCACCCCATCGGCGCATCGGGCGCACGCATTCTGAATACGCTGCTGTTCGAAATGGCGCGTCGCGACGCGAAAAAAGGGCTCGCCACGCTGTGCATCGGCGGCGGCATGGGCGTCGCGCTTTGCGTCGAACGCTGAACTGATTCGATCACGCCGGGGCATAATGCGCAATGATCTTGCGCATTATGCCCCGGGCAATTAGCAATATTTCACTGAACAAGCTTGAGGAGGGGGAAACATGTCCAAGGTTGCCATCGTCACCGGGGGGTCGCGCGGAATCGGCGCGGCAATTTCCAGAGCTTTGAAAGATGCCGGTTTCACCGTTGCCGCCAACTATGCAGGCAATGACGAAGCGGCGAAGGCTTTCACTGACGAAACCGGCATAAAGACCTATAAATGGTCGGTCGCCGATTACGATGCCTGCGCCGCCGGGATCAAGCAGGTCGAGGATGAGCTCGGCGAGATTGCGGTTCTGGTCAACAATGCCGGCATCACCCGCGACGCCATGTTTCACAAGATGTCGCCGCAGCAGTGGAAAGAGGTGATCGACACGAACCTCACCGGGCTGTTCAACATGACGCATGGCGTGTGGGGCGGCATGCGCGACCGCAAGTTCGGCCGGATCGTGAATATCAGTTCGGTCAATGGGCAGAAGGGTCAGGCAGGTCAGGCGAATTATTCCGCCGCGAAAGCCGGCGATATCGGCTTCACCCGCGCCTTGGCTCAGGAGGGTGCGCGCGCTGGCATTACAGTCAACGCTATCGCGCCGGGCTATATCGGAACCGAGATGGTGCGTGCGATCGACGAGAAAGTGCTGAACGAGCGCATCATTCCGCAAATTCCGGTCGGACGCCTTGGTGAACCAGAGGAAATCGCGCGCTGCGTGGTGTTCCTCGCCTCTGATGATGCAGGTTTCATCTCTGGCTCGACAATTTCCGCGAACGGCGCTCAGTTCTTCTCCTGATCGCGAAGTGCGCTCAATGCTGGCCGGCTCTGTAAACAGGGCCGGCCTTTTTCGTGATCTTCGCGGCAGGCGCCAGTCCAATAAAGAAGGCCCGCGCAAATCGCGCGGGCCGACGTTCAAAAACTACTGTCGTTCAGGCGTTCAGGCGTGTGATTTCTTCCTTTAAGCGCAGCTTTTCGCGCTTCATCTCTGCGATTTCGAAATCGGAGCTGCCGGGCGCACGTTGCGCCTGTTCCACGGCCCTAGAAACCTTGTCATGCTTTTCACGGAGCATTTCGATGTGAGCATCGACCGACATATTAGTCCTCCTGTACGCTTGTCGAACATCTTGATTCCAGCACAGAAGAACGATTCTGTCACCCTTAAACACGGGAATTTAACAGTAATGCGACAGCATGGCGCAGGACTGCCTGCGCGTCGGCCGTCAGACTTTCGGCATCGCGCAAATGTGCCTGGCCTTCATGCATGATGAATGGCGGCAGCAACCGCAGGGGACCGCGCGCGCCCTTCCGTGCCTGCACGATGACGCGGCCTGCATCACGGCCTTTGCGTGCGGCGATCGGCAGTATGGCGACAGCCCCAGCACGACCAGCCAGCGCCTGCAGAATGCTGTCGAGACGCTGAGCGAGGTGAATGATCGTCATGGTTCCGCCCGGCAGAAGCCGCCGGAGGCCAACATCCATCCATGTCGCAAGCGGCGTCTCCTCATGCCTTGCCGTCGCGCGCGTCGCATCTGGCGAACGCGTGCCATCGGGAAAAAACGGGGGGTTCATCATCACGTGATCGAAACGGGTTTCGCGCAGATCACGCGGCATTTCGGCAAGATCGCTGACCACCACGTGGAAGGCCATGCTGTTCCGCTTTGCATTGCTGCGGGCGAATGCGGCATAGTCGTGATCGCGTTCAATCCCGGTCAGCACGGCGCCCGGCACCCGCGCGGCAAGACAAAGCGACGCCACACCTGCCCCACAGCCCAGTTCCAGCACCGATTCGCCAGGTCTGGCCGGACAGGCAGCAGCCAGCATTACCGCATCGGCACCTGCCCGATAGCCCGAGCAGGGCTGTTCGATTCGCAATCGACCGCCAAGGAAGTCGTCAACACGGCTTTCAGCCATCCAGCGCGTGATCCCGCAGAATCGCCTTTGCCAGAAAAAGGTCGCGATCCGCGACCATCAGGCGACGTGGCACCACACCGATCGACCCTTCAAGCACGCTCATATGCTGATCCAGCGCATAGCTTTCGATTCCGTCAACGCGCAGAACGTCCTGCGCGCGCATCAATTGCAGCGGATCGGTGGTGCGAAGCAGTTCTTTCATGCGTCAGAGGCTAACGGGCAGTTGCGCCGCTGTCCATCGCGTGGCAATTGGCTGCCAGGAAAGGGAAGTGTCATGGATGCAGCCGTAACCGAGAGCCCGATTGACCGCCTCTCGGGCCTGCTTGGCCCGGAAATGGCGGCCGTCAATACGCTGATCCGCGAACGTATGGCGTCTCGTCATGCCCCGCGAATCCCCGAAGTGACTGCCCATCTGGTCGAGGCCGGCGGCAAGCGTCTGCGCCCGTTGCTTACGCTGGCTGCAGCGAAGCTGTTCGATTATCAGGGGCCGTATCACATCCACCTCGCCGCAACGGTGGAGTTCATTCACACGGCGACCCTGCTGCATGACGATGTCGTCGATGAAAGCGAGCAGCGCCGCGGTCGACCAACGGCAAATCTGCTTTGGGATAACAAGTCCAGCGTTCTGGTCGGCGATTATCTGCTTGCGCGCGCCTTCCAGCTGATGACCGATACCGGGGTCATGCGAGTGCTGGAAATTCTGTCGAATGCCTCGGCCACCATTTCGGAAGGCGAGGTGCTGCAGCTCAGCGCGGCACAGGACATCGCGACTGACGAAAGCGTTTACCTGCAGGTCATTCGCGGCAAGACCGCGGCGCTGTTTTCCGCCGCGACAGAGGTCGGCGCCGTCATTGCCGGGGCGGATGAGGCACGGGTCAAGGCTTTGTTCGATTTCGGCGATGCGCTTGGGATTGCGTTCCAGATTGCCGACGACCTGCTTGATTACGGCGGCAGCAGCGCTGCGATCGGCAAGAATACCGGCGACGACTTCCGCGAGCGCAAGCTGACCTTGCCGGTGATCAAGGCCCTTGCGCGCGCTGATGAGCAGGAACTGGCGTTCTGGCGGCGGACCATCGAGAAGGGCGATCAGCGCGACGGCGATCTGGACGAGGCGCTGCGTATCATGACGCGCCACGGCGCGCTGGAATCAGCGCGTGACGATGCGCTTGCGTGGTCGGCCAAGGCGCGCTCGGCCCTTGAGACGCTGCCTGATAACGAAATTCGTGAGCTGCTGGATGAGCTTGCGGAATTTGTGGTCATGCGGATCGCCTGAGATCCGCGACCCGAGATCCGGAAACGAAAAAGGCCCGGCATTGCCGGGCCTTTCGCGTTGAATATCGCCTTTAGTTGTAAGCGTTTTCGCCGTGGGTTGTGATGTCGAGACCCTGACGCTCGTCATTCTGTTCGACGCGAAGGCCCATCAGCGCCTTCACGATATGTATGGCGATGAAGGACACGACCGCCGACCAAACGATGCAGATCACGACGCCCAGCGTCTGGACATAGACCTGGTGGCCTATCGCGAATTCGCCCGCTTGCCCGGTCGCATAGTCCCAGATCCCTGCGCCACCCAGCGAGGGTGCGGCGAACACGCCCGTCAGGATCGCACCGACGATGCCACCGACACCGTGAATGCCGAACACATCAAGGCTGTCGTCAATGCCCATCCGGCCCTTCAGCCAGATCACCGCCCAAAGGCAGATGAAGCCAGAGGCAAGCCCGATCACGATTGCCCCCATCGGACCGACGAAGCCTGCCGCGGGGGTAATCCCGACAAGACCCGCGACGACACCCGAAACCGCGCCCAGAAGCGAGGGGTGGCCACGCGTGATCCATTCGCCGACGCTCCATGCAAGGGCTGCGGCGGCTGGGGCGACGACCGTATTCAGCAGCGCCATTGCCGTCAGCCCATTGGATTCGAGGTTCGAGCCGGCGTTGAAACCGAACCAGCCAATCCAGAGAAGGCAGCCACCGATCAGGGTGAATGTCAGGTTATGCGGGGCCAGCAGCTCTCGTTTGTAGCCAAGGCGCGGGCCCGCCACATAGGCAGCCACAAGTCCCGCGATCCCTGCATTGATATGGATGACCGTGCCGCCCGCGAAGTCGAGCGCGCCGTGACCGAACAGCAGCCCCGACGGCGCGTCATAGGCGCTCGGGCCGCCCCACCACCAGACCATGTGGGCCATCGGCAGATAGGAAAAGAAGAACCAGATAATCACAAAGACCAGAATGGCCGGGAACTTCAGCCGCTCTGCCGTGGCACCGACGATCAGCGCGGGGGCGATGCAGGCAAAGGCGAGCTGGAAGATCACGAAGCTGAGTTCCGGAATATAGACCCCGGCAGAGAATGTTTCAGCGATCGACGATGGTGTGACACCAGCCAGGAAGGCCTTAGAGAAGCCGCCGATATATGGCGTCAGCGCCCCGGCAGAGGCCGCGTCGCCTGCGCCGGTAAAGGCCAGCGAATAGCCAAACATGACCCAGAGAAGCGACATGACACAGAATGTCGTCAGAACCTGCATCAGCACCGACAGCACGTTCTTGGACCGCACCAGCCCGCCATAGAACAGCGCGAGCCCCGGAATAGTCATCATCATGACCAGTATCCCGGACAGCAGCATCCAGGTCGTGTCGCCCTTGTCCGGCACCGGCACCGCAGCGGCGGCATCCTGCGCATGCGCGCCCCCCGCCAGCACGGCGAGGGCGATTGCGAGGGGGATCATCTGTCTCATACGGCATCACCTTTTCGTTCGAAACAGCCGCACCATTCCGTGCAGCAATTTGGCCCAGAAGGCGGATCAACCCCTTGATGCTCAAGCCTTCAGCAGACTGTGGGCAGGTCGGAAACCGGATTCGATCAGAAAATGGGCGAATTACAGCCTGTATGCCCGCTTTTCAGGCATATCACATACGGGTCATTTGACTTCGCATCCCGGCCTGGGTCGTGTATGCTATCCGCAACCAGGCCGGGCGAACCGGTCGTGCAGGAACGCAGGCATATGGCAGAACCTCCCCGCAAGCGCCGCCCCGTGGTGGCGGAACGGCGTTATTCAAATCCGACGAAACCGTCCGGCAAGACGCCGCGCGGCAAATCCGGTCGGCGCGCCCCCGTGCGTCGCGGAAACGCGGTTTCGCGTGGCGTGACCGGTTTCTTCCGGCTGATATGGCGCGCAATCTTCGGCACGATCTGGGCCTCGATCCTGACGGTGTTCCTGATCGTCGGGCTTGCGACCTTCTACTACTATTCTCAGCTTCCGGAGGCATCGGCGCTGTTTGACGGGCGCGCACGCGGCGGCGTCACCATGCTTGACCGCGAAGGGAAGGTCTTCGCCTGGCGCGGCGAAACCTATGGCAACGTCGCACCCGACCAGATCGCACCTTCTTTGCGCAATGCGGTCGTGGCGACCGAAGATAAGCGTTTCTACAGCCATCTCGGCGTCGACCCCCGCGGTATCGCCAGCGCGATCAAGATCAACATGGCCGAAGGACGCGGACCGCTTGACGGGAACGGGGGTTCGACCATCACGCAGCAGGTATCGAAACTGCTGTGCCTTGGCGAAACCTTCGATCCGACGCGCTGGAAGGACGAATCCGAATACGAGGCCGAGTGCCGGACCACCAGCCTGTGGCGCAAGATCAAGGAAGTTCCCTTCTCGTTCGCGATGGAGTTGAAATACACCAAGGACGAGATCCTCGGCATCTATATGAACCGCTCGTATCTGGGCGGCGGCGCGCGCGGTTTCGAAGCGGCATCCGAGCGGTATTTCGCCAAGCATGCCAGTGAAGTCAGCGTCGCCGAATCGGCGATGCTCGCCGGTCTTCTGAAAGCGCCCAGCTATTTCGCGCCGACATCGAATATCGAGCGTGCGCAGGACCGCGCGGCGGTGGTTCTTGACCTGATGCACGAACAGGATCGGATCACCGACGCGGAATACGAAAAGGCCAAGGCCAATCCGGCGGTCCTGTCGCAAGCCGCGCAGGCGCGGGCGGGCGGGTATTTCGCCGACTGGCTGATGGAATCCGGACCGGGCTTTCTGACGACGGAAACGACCGAGGACGTGACGATCCTGACGACCTTCGACCAGAAGGTGCAGCTTGCCGCCGAACGTGCGCTGAAAAAGATCTTCGACGAGAAGGTGCGCGAAGGCTCTAAAGCCGAGGCAGCGGTCGTGGTTCTGTCTGCCGACGGTGCCGTCCGCGCCATGATCGGCGGTCGCGATACGGTCGTTCAGGGTGTTTTCAACCGCGCGACGCAGGCGAAACGTCAGACCGGGTCCAGCTTCAAGCCCTTCGTCTATGCCGCCGGGCTGGATCAGGGCATGACGCCCGACAGCATCATCAATGACGGGCCGCTGACGATCAACATCAAGGGCGGTCGCCCCTGGTCGCCGCAGAACTATACGCGCCGCTACTATGGCGACGTGACGATGGCCACCGCGCTGAAACAGTCGCTGAACACCGCCACGATCCGCATACAGGAACAGGCTGGCCGCGCCTCTGTTCTGCGAATTGCCGAGGAATTCGGCGTCGGCACCGACCTGCCCAATGTGCCCTCGCTCGGTCTTGGCGTATTCGATTCGACGCTGCTGGAAATGACCGGCGCCTATGCAGGCATCCGCAACGGTGGTCGTGCGGTGCGACCCTACGGCGTGGTCGAGCTGCGCATACGTGGCGAGGACAGCCCGATGATCGCGAAATCTGGCGGCATGGGGCAGCGCGTGATCTCGCAGCAGGCTGCCGCAAACCTGATTTCGATGATGCGCGGCGTCATTCAGGGCGGCACGGGAACCCGCGCCAAACTGGGAGAGCGTGACGCCGCCGGCAAGACCGGCACGACCTCGTCCTATCGCGATGCATGGTTCATCGGTTTCACGGATCAGTTCGTGACCGGGGTCTGGATGGGCTATGACGACAATACGCCGTTGACCGGCGTCACCGGCGGCGGGCTTCCTGCCGAAATCTGGCAGGCTGTGATGACCGAAATACACGAGGGCCTGCCGATGGAGCCGCTTGGCCGATTCGTCGGCGACGAAGGTTCTCGGATCGGGGACGGGGTCGCGCCTTCGGTGCGTGGCGACGACGCGCTTTCCAGCGCGCTGAGCGCGGCGCTGACGGATATGCAGGGCGATTCCCCCTCTGCCCCTGCCGGTCAGCCGGTTGTCAGCGGATCGGGCGAGCCCTTGGCCGACGCGCTGTCGCAGGCGCTTGGCCAGCCCGCACCGCAGCAACAACAGACGCAGACGCAAGGTGGACCGCCCCGGTCGCCCGAAACGACGGTCAGTTCGACCGAAGCGCGGCGCGGCGTGACCAATGCGCCCGAATCCGCGCAAAATGATCCGTTGAGCGACATCCTGCGCGGGATCGAAGGCGTCAACTGAGGCGGCATCCAACGCCGGAACCACAACAAAAAAGGCGCGCCCCGGGCGCGCCTTTTTCGTCCGATCAGTCGTCTTCTTTCAGCCGGCTTGCTGAAGCGCCGAGGTCAGTGCTGCGATATCGCCGCGATTGGCCGCCAGCATCGCGCCGATCTCGGTCCTTTCGGCGGCAAGCATATTCACGCCTTCAATGACGATGTTGAAATACTTGCTTTGCCCCGACTTGTCCGAGACATGCCATTCAACCTGCATCGGCGCGCGCCCGTTCAGCTTGGCAACCGAGGTCACAACATAGAAGGATTTGACCGGTTTCGCGTCCGTCACCTGAACCTGAGAGCCGATGAACTCACGAAACCGCGCGCCGTATTTGCGACCGATATAGCCCTGAAATGCCTGCTTGTAAGCGGCGAACTGCTGCGGGCTAACCTGACGCGCGGCCGGGCCGAGCGCCGATCGTGCAATTACATCGACATCCGCATAGCGCGCAAAAATCGCCTCGAAGGCCTTGTACATCTGTGCCGGTGGCTGGCCGGAATTGATGACTGCGTAAACCTCGTTCAGCGATTGCTGGATCAAGGCCCGCGCCTCGTCGGTGTTCAGCGAAAATGCAGGCATTGCCACGACGCTTGCGCCAGCGGCCATCAGCCCCAGAAAGCCGCGGCGGCTACTGGTCTTCGTAAGGATCGTAAGGGTCAATTTCGCCCCCTTCCATGCCAAGTTCATATCTGCGGTGCTGCAGATACAGCAGCCGCGCCTGCGCATAGCTATCCGCACTGCCGTATAGAATGGAATCGATCGTGTCGCCAAAACGCGCCCTCTCACCGGCTTTTGAACCAAGCCGGATCACGGTTTTGACGCGCGCCTCGTTGTCATCCAGCACGTGATCAAGCGGATCGATAACCCAATCGACGACCTTTCCAACGGCATCACGCTCGGTCGTCGGTCCGATCAGCGGCAGCTCAAGATAGGCCCCTTCGGGTGCGCCCCAGACGTGAAGCGTTTCGCCGAAATCGGTATCGACCTCGGTCAGGCCGAATTCCTGTCCCGCCGGGTCGTGGATGCCGCCAAGCCCGAGCGTCGTGTTAACCACAAAGCGCCCTGCATTCTGCGCGGCCTTCCCCGGCCGCCCCTGCAACAGGCTGTTCACCACCTTGCCAGGAAGCGCAAGATTGCCGCCGACATTGCCCAGAACAACAAGCGCGCCGTCGGTCGAGGCGCCATCGCTGTTCTTGAAGGGTGATGTTACCGGCCGGACAATTCGCTGATCGAACCCCTTGTTGAACGCGTGCATCCGGCGATTGAAGCCCTCATGCGGGTCGTTGATCCCGGTTTCAGGAGCAGTCGCACAAGCCGAAAGAGCAAGCGTGGCCATGACAATTCCACGGCGTAAAGGGTTTGGTAACATCTCGCCTCTATCTAGGTCCGGCTGATTCTTGCCGCCGCAGTTGCCGGGGGCCGGCGAAACGGGAATAAGGAACGCGGCCCGCCCGAGCAAGGCGGGCGGTGATCAGATCGGAACACAATGTCGCGCCCAGACCGAGAACTTCAGGGATTTGCCGAACTGCGTGCCGCGCGGGGCGGCAGTTTCGGGCTGCTGGCGGCGGTCGCGGTGTTTTCCTTTGCGGTCAATATGCTGATGCTGACAGGCCCGCTGTTCATGCTGCAGGTCTATGATCGGGTTCTCGGCTCGCGCTCGGTCGAGACGCTGACGGCGCTGTTCCTTCTTGTGGTGTTCCTGTTCGCGATCATGGGCATCGTCGATCTGGCACGCGGACGAATCATGCAGCGCGTCGCGCTGCGCTTCCAGCAGCGCATGGAAAAACGCGTGTTCGCCGCAGGTCTGGAAGACGGTGTCACGACCGGCAGCGACGCGGTTGCGCGCGGCGGAATGCGCGATCTGGAGGCGGTGCGCAACCTGATCGGGTCGCCCGTCAGCCTTGCGATGTTCGACCTGCCCTTTGCCCCCTTCTATCTGGCAGCGGTCTATATCTTTCATCCGATGCTTGGCGTTGTCGCGACAATCGGCGGGCTTGTGCTCGTCGCGACCACCTTTCTTAACCAGCTTTCGGGCAAACGCGCGCTACAGGAAGGTGCGGTCGCGTCGCAATCGGCGGAACGCATGTCCGACATGTTCCGCGACGAGGGAGAGCTGATCGGCGCGCTCGGCATGCGTGAGGCGAGTTTCACCCGGTGGAGCAGCGCCCGAAGCGTCGCGGCCGAAGCCGGTCTGGCAGGGTCGGACAGCAGCCAGTTCTATACCGTCTTTTCACGCAGTTTCCGGCTGTTCCTGCAAAGCGCGATGCTTGCGGCGGGCGCGTGGCTGGTGCTGCAACAAAGCCTGACGCCCGGCGCGATGATCGCGTCGTCGATCATGATGGGCCGCGCGCTTCAGCCAGTCGAGGTTCTTGTCGGGCAATGGTCGCTTGTTCAGCGCGCGCAGGACGGGTGGCGCCGTTTGGGCGCGCTTCTGTCGCGTCGCCCGCAATTGCCGGACAGAACCGCATTGCCCCGGCCCGAGGCGCGGCTGGATGTCAGCCAACTGAGCGTGGTGCCGCCAGGCCAGCGTGTTGCGACCCTGCGCGGTGTCAGGTTCGAAATCAAGCCAGGTCAGGCGCTTGGTGTGATCGGCTCCTCTGGTGCGGGCAAATCGACGCTTGCGCGCGCGGTCATCGGCGCGTGGCCCGTCGCGGCGGGTTCGATCAGGCTGGGTGGCGCGTCGCTGGATCAATATGCCCCCGATGAGCTTGGCCGCCTGATCGGCTATCTTCCCCAACAGGTGACGCTGTTCGACGGCACCGTCGCGGAAAACATTGCCCGCCTCTCACCCCGCCCCGATGACGCGCGCGTCGTTCAGGCGGCGACTGCGGCGGCGGCGCATCAGATGATCCTCAACCTGCCGCAGGGCTATGATACGCCCTTGGCTCAGGCCGGTGGCCAGCTGTCCGGAGGCCAGATCCAGCGGATCGGCCTCGCGAGGGCGCTTTATACGGACCCGGTGCTGCTGGTCCTCGACGAACCCAATGCGAACCTCGACAATGAAGGGTCGCACGCGCTTAACCTCGCTATCCGGCGCATCAAGGCACAGGGCGGCGCGGTGATGATTATGGCCCACCGACCGGCCGCAATCGCCGAATGCGACCTGCTTCTGGTGCTGGATCGCGGCACGGTGCGCAGCTTCGGACCCCGCGATGACGTTCTGAAATCGGTCGTCCAGAATGCACAGGCTATCCAAAGCGCCAAAGCCGGGGGAGGCGTGGCATGACGCAATCCACGCAGAATTCCCGATACGCGCCGCGTGACCCACGGTCGGCCCGCAGGCCCGTTCTACTGGGTGTCGTGGCGCTTCTTGCGCTGTTCATGGGCTTCGGCGCCTGGGCCGTCGGCGCGCAGATCGCCGGCGCTGTCGTTGCCCCCGGTCAGGTCGAGGTCGAACAGCACCGCCAAGTCGTACAGCACCCAGATGGGGGCGTCGTTGATCGGATCGAGGTGCGCGAGGGCCAGCGAGTCGCCGCGGGCGATGTGCTGATCCGGCTGGACGGAACGCTGCTTCGCACCGAACGCGCAATTGTCGAGGGGCAGTATTACGAAGTGCTCGCCCGTCGCGGCCGGCTCGAAGCGGAACGCGATAGCGCCGCGAAGATCAGCTTTCCGCAGGTTCTGCTGGACAGTTCCGCCTCGCAAGAGGAATTGCAAAATCTGATGGCCGCGCAGGAAAGCCTGTTCGAGACACGGCGCAGCACATTGCAGCAGTCGCTCGATCAGCTTGAGACGCAGTCCCAGCAGGTTGGCAGCCAGATCGAAGGAATTGCGGCACAGTCCGTCGCCGCCGAAAGCCAGCGCAAGCTGATCGCACAGGAACTGAAAGACCAGCGGTCACTGCTGGAAAAGGGCCTCGCGCAGGCTCCGCGCGTGCTGGCGCTGGAACGCGAGGCGGCATCCATTGACGGCCAGATCGGCGAATTGACGGCGATGAAGGCACAGGCCGAAACCCGCAAGACCGAAATCGGCATCACCCGTTTGCAAAAGACCAGCGAACGGCGTGAGCAGGCCGAGACAGAGCTTCGCGAACTGGGCTATCGGGAACTGGAGCTTGCCGAGCGCCGCCGCTCGCTGATCGAGCAGCTGTCGCGGCTGGATATTACGGCACCCGTCGCGGGCATTGTGCATCAGTTGCAGGTCACGACGCCACGTTCGGTCATCCGCGCGGCCGATCCGATCATGTATCTGGTGCCGCAGGACCGCCCGCTGGTCATCGCTGCACGCATCGCGCCGATCAATATTGACGAGGTTCATCAGGGTCAGGCAGTCAAGCTGCATTTCGCGGCGTTCAACTCGCGCACGACGCCTGAAATCGACGGCATTCTCAGCCAGGTTTCAGCGGATGCGCTGACCGACGAGTCGACGCGCAGCTCATACTATCGGGCAGAGGTGACGATCCCGCCAGACCAGAGGGCACGTTTGGGCGATCTGGCACTTGTCCCCGGCATGCCTGTCGAGGTCTATATCCAGACCGGAGAGCGCAGCCCCGCCGCATATCTCATCAAGCCGTTCGCAGACTATTTCTCGCGCGCTTTCCGCGAAAGCTGACGAAAGCGCGCGAAGGCTGCTGTGGACGGGTGCCACTGCACCAGGGACCTGTGGTGCTAAGCAGGCGGTCGACAAGCGGCGCCATGCGAGGCCGCCATCCCTGTGCTTGGTCCTTCATCAGCGTTTGGTCCTTCATCAGCGCGACACGACACGCGCCGCTGATAAAACGACCGCTGCCGTCAGACGCCGGGCATCGTCTCGCCAAGGAAGGCAAGGAAGTCTGACCAGCTTCGCTGATCCGCCTCTTCGCGGTAGCGATCAGATCCGAAAACGGTGAACGCATGCGGCGCGCCGGCATAGATCTCTGCCTTGTAGGGCGTGCCCGCGGTTTCAAGCTGGTCGATGAAGCCCGCGAATGTCGCCATGTCCGGCCCCGTATCGGCACCGCCATGATAAATGCGGATCGGCGCCTTGGCAGCGCTGTAATCCTGCCCCTCCGGCGTGTCGAGCCCACCGTGGAAAGTGGCGTAGCCAATAACCTCCTGCGGCTGCTCGCGGGCCATCTCCAGTGCCGCTGCGCCACCGAAGCAATACCCGGCCACGACCGGGGTCGTGACACCTTGTTCGGCCGCCGCCGCAAGACCTGCATTCATCAGCGCGCGCATGGTTTCGCGGTCATTATAAAGCTTCTCGGTCTCGGCCCGGTTTCCCTCGACGGAATCGGGGCGCACGCCCTTGCCGTAAAGATCGACAGCGAAGGCGTTATAGCCCTGCTCTGCCAGCATGTCGGCGCGTTTCTTCTCGTAGTCCGTCAGCCCGTCCCAGTCATGGATGATAACCACGGAGCCTTTCGGGTTTTCGGCCTTCGCCACATAGCCCTCAAACTCGCGGTCGTCGGCGCTGTAATCGACGGCTTCCCCCGCGAAGGCGGCACCCGAAAGCGCCATAGCCGCAGTCGCTGCAATGATTTTCATGGTGATCCTCGCTTTCCCCTGAGTAAACAGAACAGACAGCGGGCAGCGCGGGTTCCCTGAATGTCAGCCTTTGCGACCGATCTTCGGCTCGGTGCCTGCAGCAAGGCGCGATATATTTTCGCGGTGACGCCAGAAGATCAGCGCAGCCATGAACAGCGCCGCAGCCGCGATCATGCCCTTGCCCATCAGCAATGCGACAAGCGGCGATGTCCCCACCGAGACGAGCGCGGACAATGAGCTGATGCGGAAGATCGCGGCACTCAGCAGCCAGATGGCGCAGGCCGCAAGACCAAGCGGCCAGTACAGCGCGATCAGGGTGCCAAGGAAGGTTGCCACCCCTTTGCCGCCACGAAATCCCAGCCAGACCGGAAAGCAATGCCCCAGCAGAGCGCCCGCCCCGGCCAGCACGGCGGCCGCTTCGCCACCCAGCCAGCGGGCAAGAAGGACGGCGATCGCGCCTTTTCCGCTGTCCAGCAGCAGTGTGGCAAGCGCGGCGCCCTTATGCCCCGTGCGCAGAACATTGGTTGCGCCGATATTGCCCGAACCGATCTGGCGCAGGTCCCCCAGCCCAAGCAGGCGCGTGATGACGATGCCAAAAGGAACCGAGCCGAGAAGATAGCCGAGTACTGCCCAGATTGCCGCGCTCATCCAAAGACCCTTTCACCGCCGACCCAGGTGCCCAACACCTTGCCCTGCATTCGTGCGCCATCGAAAGGCGTATTCTTGGATTTCGAAAGCAATGCGAAGCGGTCCAGCACGAACGGCGCGTCGGGATCGAAAAGCACCAGATCGGCCGGCGTGTCGACGGCCAGCCGCCCGGCATCCAGCCCGAGCCGGCGCGCCGGGTTCAGCGACATGGCGCGGAACAGCTGCGGCAGGCTGAGCCCGCCCTGATGATAAAGGCGAAGTGCCGCGGGCAGAAGGGTCTGCAGCCCGACGGCACCCGGCGCAGCTTCCGCAAACGGCAGACGCTTGGATTCTTCGTCCTGCGGGGTGTGGAAACTGGCGATCACGTCGATTTCGCCATCAGCAACCGCTTCGACCAACGCGGCGCGATCATCCTCGGCGCGCAGCGGCGGCGTGAAGCGGAAGAAGGTGCGGTATCCGCCCACATCGAATTCGTTCAGCGTGAGGTGGTGGATCGAGACCCCCGCCGTCACGTCGAGCCCAGCCTTGCGCGCGCGCCCAAGCGCCGGCAGCGCGGCGGCGGTGGTGATCTGATCGGCGTGGTAGCGCCCGTTCGTCATCGCCACCAGCGCCAGATCGCGTTCCAGCCCCATCAGCTCTGCCAGTGGAGAGACATCGGGAATGCCATAGAGCGACGCGAATTTGCCCTTGGTCGCGGCTGCGCCTTGCGAAAGCGTCGGCTCTTGCGGGTGGCCGACAATCAATGCGCCCAGCCCGCGCGCGTAACCAAGGCAGCGATTCATCAGCTTGGTATCGCGGATCACCCGAACCCCGTCGGTGAAGGCGACGGCACCGGCATCCATCAGGAACGCCATTTCGACCATCTCACGCCCTTCGCGGGCCTTGGTCAGAGACGCCATGTGGCGCACACGGACCGGCGCATCGGCAGCGCGCCGGGCGACGAATGACAAGCTTTCGGGTGTGTCGATGGGCGGCTGTGTATCGGGCCGCACGATCATCGTCGTAACACCGCCCGCAGCCGCGGCGCGTCCGGCGCTCGCATAGGATTCCTTGTGCCGCTCTCCGGGTTCGCCGATCTTCACGCCCCAATCGACGATGCCCGGCGCAAGGCAGCGTCCGCGGCAATCTATTACCTCGGCGCCCTCGGGCGCGGCCTCGTCGCGGGCGGCGATGAAGCCGTCGGCGATGGTCAGGCTGCCAGGCGCGTCGGTCCCGGCCTCGGGGTCGATCAGACGCGCATTCTCGAAATGCAGGATCATGTCGCGGGTCCTCTGGCGTCGTCCGAGGGGCTTGGGGCGGTGTCGCCGCGCTGCATCCGGCGCATCAGCGCCATGACGCGGTCGGCCTCGGGGATGAAATGGAAGCCGGCGCGATTACGCGGGTTCCGGGTTTCGGGCCCGAACAGGATCGAGGGCGGATCGCCCGCGACATATTCCATCGGCGTTCCCGCGTCGATGGGATAGCTGAGCAGGCGGCGGCCCCGGATCGGCATGTCCGTTGCCACGATGGCGCGGCGGTCGGTCAGCGTATACCAGCTGCGAGAGCGGATATAGGCGGGCAACAGGACGGGCCTGGCCATTTCACGAAGGCCCGCGAACAGGAAAAACAGACCGAATAACGAAAAAACAAGGCTGCCCTGTGCGGCATTCCACATCCAGAAAAGCGAGAAGCAGGTCATGAAAAGGCCGGGCGCAGATTTCGCCAGATCGCCCGGCGCGAAGCGGAAGCGGCGGTCGGGTTGGCCCTGCCACAGGATCTGCTCGCCCGGCTCCAGAATGCCTTGCCAGCCCGGATAATCCGTCGAGCCGTTTTCCGTGTAAACGCTTGGGCGCTGCTCAGACATAAGTGCCCTCGGCCATGGCGCGGCCGCGTTCAGCCCGCAGGTTGCGCGCAAGCAGGTCCATCGCGGCCATACGCACCGCCACGCCCATCTCGACCTGGTCCTGGATCACGCTGCGGTTGATGTCATCGGCAATCGTTCCGTCGATCTCGACCCCGCGATTCATCGGCCCCGGATGCATGACGATCGCATCGGGCTTGGCATGGGCCAGCTTCTCGGCATCCAGCCCCCAACGGTGGTAGTATTCGCGCTCGGACGGGATGAAACCGCCGTCCATGCGTTCCTTCTGAAGGCGCAGCATCATGACCACGTCGGCGTCGGCAAGGCCTTCGCGCATATCTTCGTAAATCTCGCAGCCGAATTCGCCGGCGCCCGCGGGCATCAGCGTCGCCGGACCGACAAGGCGGATGCGGCTTTCCATCTTGCCAAGCAGGATCAGGTTCGACCGCGCAACGCGGCTATGCGCGATGTCACCGCAAATGGCCACGGTCAGGCGATGCAGCCGGCCCTTGGCGCGCCGGATCGTCAGCGCATCCAGAAGCGCCTGCGTCGGATGTTCATGCCGCCCATCGCCCGCATTCAGCACGGCGCAGTTGACCTTCTCGGACAAAAGATCGACCGCGCCCGATTGCGGGTGGCGCACCACCAGCAGATCGGGCCGCATCGCGTTCAGCGTCAGCGCCGTGTCGATCAGCGTTTCGCCTTTCTTCACGCTGCTGGTCTGCATCGACATGTTCATTACATCCGCCCCAAGCCGCTTCCCTGCCAGTTCGAAGCTGGACTGGGTGCGGGTCGAGTTTTCGAAGAACATATTGATCTGCGTCATCCCGGCCAAAGCGTCAGAATGCTTGATCGTGCGCCGGTTAAGGTCGACATAGCTGTCCGCAAGGTCGAGAATGCTGGTGATTTCGGGCGGTGAAAGCGGTTCTATCCCCAACAGGTGGCGGGCGCGGAATGTCATCGGAAACCCCCTAGCGGTCTTGCGCCTCTCTATCGCAAACCGGGCGGGCTGCGGCAAGGGCCGGACTTGCCGGCAAAGCCTGCGCAGCCTAGTTTCACGACATGGAATCGGAACTGGTATGGCGCGGCGCCGAGATCGACGGCTGGACCGCACTGGCGTTGCTGGAATGGCAGCGAGAGCTTGGCGTGGACGAGCCGATGCTGGATGCGCCGCTGGACCGCACCGATCTGCCAGCGCCGCCAAAGCCCGCGGCCGCAGCCGCGATCGTGCCCCCGGGCGCTAACACGACCGCGAACACGGCTGCAACCTCGGCGCCTCATGCGGCAGGACTTGACCTTCATGCGGACGCCCTGAAAGAGGCCGAGGCGCTGTCCGCCCGCGCCCGGAGCCTTGACGATCTGGCCGAACTTCAGACTGGGTATGATGGGCTGCAACTGAAGCGCGGGGCGCGCAATTTCGTCTTTGCGGACGGCAATCCGGCGGCGCGCGTGATGATTGTCGGCGAAGCCCCCGGCGAAGAGGAGGACGCGCAGGGCAAGCCCTTCGTGGGGCGCGCGGGGCAATTGCTTGACCAGATGCTTCGCGCCATCGGCATGGGTCGCGACCTGCCGGATTCGACGCGCGCCGTCTATATCGCGAATGTCCTGAAATGGCGTCCGCCCGGCAACAGACGCCCGAATGCTGACGAAATTTCCCTGTCCGTGCCGTTTCTGCGCCGGCAGGTCGAACTCGCTGACCCCGAAATCGTGGTGCTGATGGGCAACACGCCCTGTGCCGCAGCGCTGGGTCGTGAAGGTATCACGCGCCTGCGCGGCACATGGACACAGGCGTTTGGCCGCCCTGCCCTGCCGATGACGCATCCGGCCTATCTGCTGCGCAATCCCGTCGCGAAAAGAGAGGCATGGGCTGACCTTCTGTCGCTGGCCGACCGGCTGAAGCTTTAGCGGCGTCCGATCAGGAGGCCGGACCGATACGGCGCGACTGTCCACGAAGTACAGGCACAGCGGCACCTGTCTGCGTGGCACTGCGCAAGGTTGGCGACGGACCAAATTTAGGCGGGGCCGAAAGGTCGCGCGCCGGGTCGCCCGCAATGTGGGCAGTGACAGCAGAGAAAACGGGCGGACGCGCAGCTTCGGTCTGCGCAGCATGATGCGTGGCCGAGGTGGCCGGCTGGGCAGGCGCTGCCATATCGGTCCGCACAGCCCCGGACAGCCGACGCATTCCCCCGGCACCCTGACGCGCCAGACGGTCAAGCGCATCGGCATTGCGCCGGGTATTGTGGTAAATGCCGATCAGAACAACCAGTACGGCCATCACCGCACCGATCGTCAACAGCCCCGGCGCAGCAAGGTCGAGCATTGCCCGCCACCCCTGATCGCGCAACGCCCAGATGCGCCGCGCCAGCGTTCCAAGGCCGGCGGCGGCCCCCAGCCAAAGCAGGATTTCGACAAATTGGATCAGGCGATAGCGAATATTAACTCTCATGGCGCGATCAGTACGAATATTCCGCGTAGATGCGATTCAAATCTCCGTGCCATTCGCCGTGATATTTCGCGAGAAGCTCGTCCGCCGGCGTAATCCCCGTCTCGACGCTTTCCTTCAGCGCGTTCAGAAAATGAGTTTCGTCGGGAACCAGCCCGCCCGCGCCAGCGCGTGCGCGTGACTTGAGGCCCGCCTCGGCGATATTCACCGCTTCTCGGGCCAGATCGTGCAGCTTCACGCCGTCCGCCTCGCCCTGCAATGCATCCTTCGCGGCGGCGCGACGCAGGCCCTCGCGGGTTTCGGCAGTCAGCCCCTTCACGAGATCCCATGTTGCATCAAGCGACGACTGGTCATAAAGCAGCCCGACCCAAAGCGCTGGCAGCGCACAAAGCCTGCGCCACGGGCCGCCATCCGCGCCCCGCATCTCGATGAATTTCTTGACACGCGCCTCGGGGAAAACGGTCGTCATGTGATCGGCCCAGTCCGACAGCGTCGGCAGTTCGCCCGGCAGCGCCGGCAGTTCACCTTTCAGGAAATCCCGGAAGCTCTGCCCAAGCGCGTTGATGTATTTCCCGTCGCGATAGACAAAATACATCGGCACATCGAGAACGTAGTCGACCCATCGCTCATAGCCGAAGCCATCCTCGAAGGCGAAAGGCAGCATCCCTGTCCGCGCCGGATCAAGGTTCTGCCAGATATGCGCGCGCCAGCTTTTATAGCCGTTGGGCTTGCCATCGAGGAAAGGCGAATTCGCAAACAGCGCCGTCGCGACCGGCTGCAGCGCCAGCGATACCCGCAGCTTCTGGACCATATCGGCCTCGGACGCAAAATCGAGATTAACCTGCACGGTGCAGGTGCGATACATCATCTGCGTCCCAAGCGTGCCGACCGTCTTCATATAGGGCGTCATCAGCGCATAACGGCCCTTCGGCATCATGGGCATCTGATCCTCGCGCCAGATCGGGGCGGCACCAAGACCGATGAAGCCCGCGCCGATATGTTCGGCCACTTCGCGGACCTCGGCCAGATGCTGGTTCACCTCGTCGCAGGTCTGATGGATCGTTTCCAGGGGCGCGCCCGAAAGCTCCAGCTGTCCGCCGGGTTCCAGGCTGACATTGGCCCCGTTGCGCTGCAGGCCGACGATCTTGTCCTGTTCGAAAACCGGGTCCCAGCCAAAGCGCTGCTGCAGGCCTTCAAGCATCACCTTGATCGAGCGTTCCCCATCATAGGGCAGCGGCAGCAGGTCATCCTTGCAATAGCCGAACTTCTCGTGCTCGGTCCCGATGCGCCAATCGTCGCGCGTCTTCTCGCCCGAGGATATGTATTCGGCAAGCTGCTCGCGCCGTTCGATCGGGCCGCCGCCCTGCTGGGGAATGGACATATCTGGCCCTCGTTTGGTTCTGCTGACAGGTGGCGCGGCCAGAGGCCTAAGTCAACCCGACTTAGGCAGCGTAGCCGGGGCCTGCCAGACCACACGCAAGGATGGGCCGCCTTTCTGCGCCAGCGCGGCAGAAACCCGCCCGAGATCAAGTCCCGGCAGCGCTGTAAACGCGTCGGCAAGCTGCTCGGCCCCTTTGGCCTCGACCGGGATCAGCAGCGCCTCTCCGGCCCGCGTCCGAAGCCGCCAGTGATCGCGTCCGTTCAGCCTGAGCAGCCGTATCTCGGCCAGATCGCGCAGCGCGACGGTGCCGCCGAGCGCGCGGGCGGCGTAATAGCGGATAGCACCCTCATCGACCTCGACGACTCCGGGCGCTGCGATGTCGTGCAAAAAGGCCAGCCGCCGCCAGCTGCCCAGCATCCAGACTGCGCAGATCGCGAAGCAAGCGAAACCGATCAGCGCGAAGAACCAGCCGCCCCGGCTTGCAATCCAGCCGGACAGCGCGATGCCCAGGGCGGACGCGATGAATTCGCGCCGCGGGGCCAGCCAGCGGGCCAGTTCGGGGCGGATCAGTCCCATCGGTTCAGCGCGTCTTCATCCGCAGCCTTCGCCTCGACCCAATCGCCGGGGCCGTCGGGGCCGATCTCTCGTTTCCAGAATGGGGCGCGGGATTTCAGATAATCCATCAGGTATTCGGCCGCCTCGAATGCCTCGGCACGGTGGCGGGCGGCGGTAGCGACGCACATGATCGCCTCGCCCACGGACAAACGGCCGTAACGGTGGATGACGGCAAGATCGGTCAGGTTCCAGCGGGCCTGCGCCTGTTCCGCAATCGCGGTCACAGACTTCTCGGTCATGCCGGGATAGTGTTCAAGTTCCAGCGCCACCATCTGGCCAGTGTCATCGCGAACGATCCCTGAAAAGGTCACGATCGCCCCTGCCCCCGCACCGAAGCCGTCCAGCAGCGCGGCCAGTTCGAACGGCGCGGGCTGGATGCGGATCAGCATCAGCCGCCCGTCATCGGCGGAAAGAACGCGACCTCACGCGCGTGATCCAGCCGGTGGTCGAAATCGACCAGTTCCTGATCGACGGCGACGCGATAGGATTTCACCTCGGAAAGCGCGGCCTCGTATCGCTCGCCCCGCGCGACAAGTTGGCTGACCAGATCGCGCACCGTCTCGGCCCCGGTCTCTATCTCTTCGCGCGGCTCGCCGATGCGTTCGCGTATCCAGGCGAAATACAGCACATCCAGCTTCATTTCGGCCCCCGCAGGTAAGGCATGGCCTTGCGGAAATAATCCCATCCGGTCCACGCGGTCAGCCCGGCCGCGATCCAGATCAGGATCAGCCCGATAAAGGTCGCGATCGAGGACCACCGCAAATCGCCCGGCAGGCCCGTTTCACCGACCAGCGGCGGGCGACCATGTTCGACATAGGCAAGCCCCGTGCCCAGAAACAGCACCGAGATCGCAACCATCTGGGTCGTTGTCTTCCACTTCGCAACCTTGGTCACGGCCAGTTCCGTCGCCTTATCCCCAAGCGATTCGCGCAGACCCGACACGAACACCTCGCGGAACAGGATCACGGTTGCGGGCAGGATCAGCCACGGGTTCATGCCGGAATAACCGGTGATCACCACAAGCGCGATCAGCACCATCGCCTTATCGGCAATCGGGTCCATCGCCGCGCCGAAGCGGCTTTGCTGGTTCCATGCCCGCGCCAGATAGCCGTCGAACCAGTCGGTTATGGCGGCCAACAGGAACAGAGCCAGCGCCGCCCAATCCGCCCAGGGGCGGTGGAAATACAGAAACATCAACGGCAGGCCAGGTGCCGCGATCAATCGCAGGATGGTCAGGATATTCGGTATGGTCCAGGTCATGCGTGCAACCTAGTGATATTGCCGCGTCGCGGGAAGAGGTTACAGGTCAAGCCGGTGCGGGGTACGGCCTTCACTTTTGCGATAAGGCCGAAAGCCCATCGCCTGATAATAGGCGAATGCCGGCGCGTTGTCGTCACCGATGCTGGCGTCGATATGTCGCAACCCCGCACCCTGCGCCGCTGCAAGCGTTTCCGCGAACAGCCGCCGCCCAATGCCGCTGCGCCCCGCATCGGGACGGATATGGGTGCCGATCATCCCCCAGCCAGGCGCGACGCCATATTCATTGTCGGGTCACGCGGTGCCAAGCCACTGAAAGCCCAGCACCTTGCCTTCACGTTCGGCAATCGTCAGGCGGATGGTGTTCGGATGGTTCAGATACAGCGCGCGCATCCGGTCCTCGTCAACGGCGGTCTTGCGCAGGCCGGCATCGAAAATCGCGTTCTGAACGGCTGCCATGCCTGCGGCATCGTCGGGGCGCGCGCTGCGCAGGGTGATATCGGGCATGGTTTCCTTTCAGGGGCGGATCTCGACTTCGGTGCCGATGCGGGTGGCGGCGAAAAGTTCTTCGATCTGGTGGTTGTCGATGGCGATGCAGCCTTCAGTCCAGTCGCCCTTGACGCGATAGCCCTCGGCGATCTGGTTGGGCTGGCCGTGAATGAAGATGTCGCCGCCGGGGCTGTAGCCGCCGTCGCGCGCGCGTTTGCGGTCGTCGGCCTGCGGATAGTCGATGCCGAGCGACAGGTGGAACTTGCTGCGATCATTGCGGCGGTCGACCTTGAAAACGCCCTCAGGTGTCTTGCCGTCCCCCTGCTTGACCTTGTCCCCATCCGGCGCAAAGCCGAGCGCAATACGGTATTCGCGCACCAGATCGCCCTTCTGATAGACCGTCAGCCGCCGCGCGCCCTTTTCGATCAGGATGCGGTCGATATTGCCCTGAATGGGCCGGGTCAGATCCGGCCTTTCCGGACGCGTGACGGGTCGCTGCGGGTCGGGACCGACGGGCGTGCGGATCGTTTCAGGACCCAGCATCGACCAGAGCAGCCAGCCGATCAGCAGCAGAAACAGCAGACGCAGCAAGTTCGTCCCCTATTGCAGATCGGCGAATGCGGATTGCAGCCGTGTCACCGCCGCTTCGACATTGGCGAGCGGGGTGGCGAGGTTGAAGCGCAGAAAGCCCTCGCCCCCCAGCCCGAAAGTCTCGCCCGCATTCGCAGCGATCTTCGCATCCTTCGCAACCCGCGATTTCACCTCGTCCGGGGTCATGCCGGTGCCGGACAGATCGACCCATGACAGATAGGTCGCCTCCAGCGGCATGGATGACAGACCGGGGATCGCATTCACCCCGTCGTCGAACAGCCGCCGGTTCGCATCAAGGTAAGGGATAAGCGCATCCACCCATGCCGCCCCTTCCGGGGAATAGGCAGCCGTCACCATGTCAGTGCCGAACATGCCGGTGGACAGGCCCAGCCCCAGCATCTGCGCCTTATAAGCCGCGCGCAGCTTCGGATCGGAGATGATTGCGTTGCCGACATGCGCGCCCGCAAGGTTGAATGTCTTGGTCGCCGCCGTCAGCGTGATCAGCCTGTCGGCAATATCGGGGGCCGCATTGGCCATGACCGTATGCTTGTGGCCCGGCATGACCAGATCGTGGTGGATTTCGTCACTGACCAGCAGCAGGTCATGGGCCTTGCAGAAATCGGCGACCTCGCGCAGTTCCTGTGGCGTCCAGACCCGCCCGCCGGGATTATGGGGGCTGCACAGGATCAGCATTTTTTCGCGGCCCGTCAGCAGCTTTTCCCACGCCTGCCAGTCGAAGACATAGCGGTCGTCTTCGCGGGCGAGCGGAAACTCGGCAACCTCGCGGCCCTGCGCCCGGATAACGCGGGAAAAGGCGTGATAGACCGGCGTCATCAGAATTACCCGGTCGCCCGGATCGGTGAAGGCTGCAATCGCCAGCGCGGTGCCGTTCACCAGCCCAAGTGCCGTGACGATCCAGTCGGGATCGATTTCCCAGCCGTGCCGGTTCTGCATCCACCAATGGATCGCGGGCAGATAATCCGGGTTCTGCGACGGATAGCCATAGACCCCATGCGCGACCAGCCCTTCCAGCGCGCGCTGCACCGATGCGGGCGGGCGGAAGTCCATGTCTGCCACCCACATCGCCAGACCACCATCAGCGGGCACGCCATAGACGGCTTCCATATCGTCCCATTTGTTGCAGTTCGTGCCGCGGCGTTCGATGATTTCGTCGAAATTCGGTGTGGTCATGTGGGCCTCCTGTCCGTGACATGGATAGGCGGCTTATTGCGCCGCGCCAAGCCTTCGCCTAGATCACAAGCATGACAATACGCCCGATCCTGCTGCATCCCGATCCGCGCCTGAAAAAGGCCGCCGAACCCGTCGCCCGCATCACCCCGGAAATCGAGGCGCTGGCGGCGGATATGCTGGCCACCATGTATGATGCGCCGGGCATCGGTCTGGCGGCGCCGCAGGTCGGCGTGCTCAGCCGTCTTTTCGTGATGGACGCCCAACGCGACCCAGAGGCAGAGCCGCGCCCGATGGTACTGATCAACCCGGAGATCACCTGGGAATCCGAAGGCGAAAACGTGTACGAGGAAGGCTGCCTGTCCATCCCCGATCACTATGCCGAGGTGACGCGCCCGGCAGAGGTCAGGGTCAGCTGGCTAGGGCTTGATGGGAAGCAGCACGAAGACGAATTCGACGGGCTGTGGGCCACCTGCGCCCAGCACGAGATCGACCATCTCGACGGTGTGCTGTTCATCGACCATATCAGCGCCATGCGCCGCCAGATGATTACCCGCAAGATGGTCAAGCTGAAGCGCGAACGCGCGCGCGAGCAGGCCTGATGCCGACACGGCCCTTCCTGCCTTACACGGACAAACGCCTGCATACACCCGCCCAGCCGGTCGAGGCGGTGACGGAATCGGTGCGGATGATCTGGGACGACATGGTCGACACGATGGAGGCGATGCCGGGCGTGGGTCTGGCCGCGCCGCAGATCGGGATCATGCTGCGGCTGGCGGTGGTCGATGCCTCGGACAAGCGCGGTCAGGCGGTGCGGATGGCGAACCCCGAAATCCTGCACGAATCCGTCCAGTTCCGCGACCATGACGAGGCAAGCCCGAATCTGCCCGGCGTCTTCGCCCGCATCACCCGTCCCCGTGCTGTCACCGTGCGCTTCCTGAACGACGCCGGAGAGGTCGAGGACCGCGACTTCGTCGGGCTTTGGGCGACCTCGGTCCAGCATCAGATCGACCATCTGAATGGCAAGCTGTATGTCGATCATCTGACGCCGCTGCGCCGCAAGATGCTGGTCGCGAAATCGGCGAAGCTGTCAAAGCGCGGATAGGCCGACCGGGACCAGCCCCGGACCCCGGGACATTTGAATCAGAATGAAAGAGTGCGCGATGCGGGTTATTTTCATGGGAACGCCCGATTTCTCGGTTCCGGCATTGCGCAGGATTGCCGCCGCGCATGAGGTGATCTGCGTCTACAGCCAGCCGCCGCGAGAGGCGGGGCGGGGGCAAAAGCCGCGACCGTCCCCGGTGCAGCAAGCCGCCGAGGAGCTGGGTATTCCTGTCCGTCACCCTCGCAGCCTGAAGGGCGAGGAAGCGCAGGCAGAGTTCGCGGCACTTGGTGCCGATGTGGCGGTGGTGGTTGCCTACGGGCTGATTCTGCCGCAGGCGGTGCTGGACGCACCACGCCTTGGGTGCCTGAATATCCATGCCTCGATCCTGCCGCGCTGGCGGGGGGCGGCGCCGATCCACCGGGCGATCATGGCAGGCGATGCAGAAACCGGGGTGGCAATCATGCAGATGGAGGCGAGGCTGGATACCGGCCCCGTGCTGGCAGAAGCTCGGACGCCGATCACGCCCGATCTGACAACGGCCGATCTGCATGACCGGCTGTCAGAGATGGGCGCGGACCTTATCGTCGATGTGCTGGGACGGCTGCCTTTGCCGGCGCAGCAGCAGTCCGACGACGGCGTCACCTATGCCGCCAAGATCGACAAGGCCGAGGCCCGGATCGACTGGACCAGACCTGCGGTCGAGATTGACCGGCAAATTCGGGGCCTGTCCCCCTTCCCCGGTGCCTGGTGCGACATCGCGGGCGAAAGGGTCAAATTGCTGCGGTCCCGGCTGTCAGAAGGCGCCGGACAGCCCGGCGAGGTGCTGGGTGGTTTCCGTATCGCCTGCGGCACAGGCGCCATCGAGGTGCTGGAGGCCCAGCGCGCTGGAAAGCGCCCAATGCTTGCCGCGGAAATCCTGCGAGGGCTGACCCTGCCTGCGCGAATTGATTAAGCGACAGTCCCTTGCGCGGGTCAGCTACTGGCCCTAAAAGGGTCGGCGTCGCGGGTGTAGCTCAATGGTAGAGCAGCAGCCTTCCAAGCTGAATACGTGGGTTCGATTCCCATCACCCGCTCCAAAATTCCAAGTCTCGCGCACCTGGAAACACCAGAAATTGCTGTAATTTACTGCTATTAATGGAAAATTAACCCGCATCAGCCTAGAAGTATGCATCAACAATTGCATCAACATTCGGGCTGTTCAATGGGCATCACGCGGCATCGTAATCACTTCTACTTCGTCATGAGGGTGCCGCGCCGGTTTGCGCATATCGACCCGCGGGCGCAGGTGCGTCGGGCGCTGTTCACCGATTCTGAGCGCGAGGCGCACTCGAAAGAGCCAGCAATCCGGGCCGAGTTTCTGACCTATTGGAAGGCTCTCGCAGCCGGCGAACATGGCGATGCCGCCACGGCCTTCGATGCGGCCAAGAAACTGGCTGCCGCACGGGGGTTCAGGTATCGGCCCGCCGCCGATCTGGCGGCCGATGCAAGCCTTGAGGAAGTCCTGACGCGACTTGAGGCACTGATCCGGCCGGATGGTAGTTATGCGCCGTTGGTGGAGGGAATAGCGCTGTTGGGTGGCATCGAGCCACCAGCGACAAAGATCACCGAGGCCCTGCGCGAAATGATGGAGTTTTCCGCAATCGACCGGCTGGCCAAGTTCTCGGACGACCAGCGAAAGCGCTGGCGGCAGCCGCGTGAGACCGCTGTTGCTGATTTCGTCGCCGTTATTGGCGAAGACCGCCCGATACTGGAGATCACTAGGGCCGATGCTCAGGCGTTCCGCAAATGGCTGGATGGCCGCATCACCGGGCCAGGCAAGTTGACGCGCAACACGGCCAACAAGAAAATCGGTTTTCTTTCCGATCTGTTCAGCACATGGACCGAATATCACGCGATCAAGGCGGAAAGCCCCTTTGCCAAACTGCGCTTTCGCGACGACCAGCGCCGCACGAAACGGTTGCCCTTCTCGGCTGACTGGATCAGGCAGCGACTGCTGGCGCCCGGCGCTCTGGATCGGATGAACGAGGAGGCGCGCGACGTCTTGCTGGTGATGGTCAATACCGGCGCCAGACCGAATGAAATCATTGGCGCCGGGCTGGCCGATTTCGCGGTTGATGCCGAAATCCCCTATCTGGATATCCGCGAGAATGAAAACCGGGCTGTGAAAACCGAAACTTCGCCCCGGCAAATCCCGCTGGTGGGGGTATCGTTGGATGCCGCCCGGCGCATCGTGGCGCGAGGCGGCGTAGCGCGCTATGTCGGCAAGTCCGACAGTTGGTCGGCGGCGGTTGGCAAGTATCTTCGCGAAAACGGCTTGCGGGAAACGCCGCAGCATTCCGCCTATTGTTTGCGCCATAGTTTTGAAGATCGGATGACCGAGGCCGGGGTCGATGACCGGATCAGGGCCGAATTGATGGGGCACAAATACCACCGGCCGGATTATGGCCGGGGCGGCTCGATGGAAAAGCGGGCCAAGGTCTTGAGGCCGATTTCGTTCTAGTGCTGCAGGCCAGCACATAAAATCTAATCATCTGTAGAAGCGCTTTCGCGCATCACCCAGTCGGATGCAATTTGCGCTTGACAGGTGGCCTGTCGACTCTGTTGGTCAATTGCTCTTTTTCTTGCAGCCCAAAGGAAGCTGAATGAACGTAAGCCTGACGCCCGCGAATGAAACTGCGCTTCGCATCTCTGCCCGCCCCCTAAGGCGCGAAGCGGCCGACCGGCTGGACCTGAAGGAAAACGATGGCGCGAATGCCGCCCGGCTGATCGGCGCCTATGCCATGGCCGTTGAACAGGTGGAAGCGGGCGGCGCCACCGATCCCGAAGCCGTCACCCGATCCGGGGCGAGAAGTGCCGCCAAGGAAGGCCGCCAGTTCCATGCCGTCAAACAGGTGGATTTCTGGCGCCGCCTTGATCGGGCGATCAGCGGCGGCCGTGTCACCATTGGGGCCAAGTCCATCAGTCACCGTGACCTGATGCGCGCCATTGCCATTGACGGGCTGTCAGTGGCGCAACTAATCGCCGCCATGGGCTTCGCCCGGTCCAATGTCCGGCAATTCAAGATGCTGGCCGGGGTTGTGGACGCCGCAACCGCCATGGCCGTTGAATTGGGCATGATGGAAGCCCCCGAACCGGCCAAACAGGAACCGAAACCGAAAAAAACAGCGGACCCCAAAAAAATGCGTTGACAAATCGCGCTGCGTTCTGTTGCTCGTTATCACGTTGCGATAGTGCGCCCGGCGAAAGGGGACGCCGGTTGAAGGCTGCGACAACGGGGCTTGTGGCGGCGCGAGCTAGGAGCAGATGCCTGCCGCTTAATTCTGAAAGGTCCAGCCGCGCGAACCGCGATCGCTAGCATCAGAGAGCCTGGGCAGGACCTGTCCGGTATTAGCCCTAAGAAAGCGCCCGTCCCGAATTCGTTAGCCATCGCCGAAACGCTTGACGATATCGAACGCAAAAACATGAACCACATGCCCCGGATGTTTGACAGCTCAACGCCATGACCGCCGCAATCACAACTTAGGTACCCGGAACATGCGAACCACCGCCAAGGCGCCCTTGGGTCCTTCCCAAGCTTCGTAGCGTGGGGTCATTTGCAGGCGCGCTGCACAAGACGATCTGCAGGCCTCCAACACTGGCGGTTTCGGTTGCGGTTGTTGTTGTAAACCCTGCTGCTAAGCATTGAAGCACTATCGGGCTTCTCGCCTTCTCGCGTCAACCAACTGATCGAGGCGGGAAGCGGTCGTTCGCGCGAGTACAAACACACTGAGCAATTCCAACAAACCGGACGCTCGAATCCCAATCGCACCGCCACATGCCGTCGCGAAAGCGTTCTCCGGATCAGGCTCCGACCGGACTTTCTCGTTGTTTTCGAAGGGTTATGAGGGTAGGGCTGAGCACTTGCCCCGTCGCCGGTGGCCTAGAAGCGGTTTCTGCAGGCCAGTATTCTCCGGACCTCATGACTGCCCGTTTTGGTGAAATCTTTACAAACCATTGAATTTGCTACGGTTAAATACTTTCCTGTTGAACGCTTCGATTTCAGGGGCACGCCTCGAGAAGGAACCGAAATCGAACGATATCCATGTCGGTGAGGGGGCGGGGTGAGGGTTCAGCAGCCGCATTCCTTAATCCGTAGCGACGATCCCGCTTGAAATACATCCCCCCCTTCACCGATCTCAATGCCGACCGTCCGCGCGAGCAGCCAGGCCGCGAGGCGATCAGTTGTGGCACTAACCTTATCCGGCTTCCGCAATGCGCACTCCCACACTGTGGCCACTCGCCATCCGTCTTCGAGGAGTTTTGCACCAACGGCGCTGTCCCTAGCGACATTCGCCTCAAACTTCTTCCGCCAGAACTCCGGCCGGGTTGCCGGTACGGTCGCGTAGCGGCACCCCTCGTGTCGGTGCCAGAAGCAGCCGTGCACGAAGACCACGGCCCGGTGCTTCGGAAGGACAAGGTCCGGCCGGCCGTGAACCTTGCCGGAATGAAGCCTGAAACGAAAACCGCGCGCGTGCAATGCCCGCCTGAGAGCCAGCTCTGGCTTGGTGTTCTTTCCCCTGATCCCCGACATCATCCGGGATCGGGTCTGCTTGTCCACGATATCGGTCACATCCGTCCTGGTCTTCGTCCCTGAACCTGGTATACACCGGCTGAATGAAATTCGTCAGGAGCATGATTTGCCTGCCACTTTCGGCATTGTCGATCTGTTCGCCGGCCCGGGCGGACTTGGCGAGGGGTTCGCTTCCCTCGTCGAGGACGGCCATGCGCCGTTCCGGATCGGCATTTCGGTCGAGAAGGAGGCGTCGGCCCATCGGACCCTGACACTGCGTGCCTTTCTGCGCGAGTACCGTGCACGTCATGGCGTCTTGCCGAAAGAGTTCATCGATTTCCATTCCGGGCTGGCATCCGAACCGAACTGGTCAGCCGTCGATGCCGAAGCGTGGAAGCATGCCATCGACGAAGCCCGCGCGCTCGAGCTCGGCACCGGGGCTGCGGCGACCGCCATAGATGGCGCCATCGCGACGCTGAAAGCGAAGTACGACGACACGATCGTGATCGGCGGCCCGCCCTGTCAGGCCTATTCCCTGGTGGGACGCGTTCGCTCCAGAGGCAAGGTCGGTTACGTCCCGGAGGAGGATGCGCGGCACTACCTCTTTCGCGAGTACATCCGGGTCCTCGACAAGCTTCGCCCGGCCGCCTTCGTTATGGAAAACGTCAAGGGCATGCTTTCGTCGACCGTCGAGAGCCGGCTTGTCTTCGAGATGCTGATGGAGGATCTGTCCTCGCTCGGCACGGGCCATGCCCATCACTACGAACTTCGTGCCGTCCGGGTCGAGGATGGCAAGGCCAGCCTGCAGGAGGCGGCACAGCCTTCGGATTTCATCGTGCGCGCCGAGGCGTTTGGTGTTCCGCAGCGTCGTCACAGGGTGATCATTGTCGGGATCCGTTCGGACCTCGCAGGACGGGCCGCCGATGCGGAGATCGCTGTGTCCGGGATGGCGAGGACCGTCAGCGAGGTCATCGAAACGATGCCCGCCTTGCGAAGCGGTATCAGCCGCGGGCGCGACGACGCGGCTGCCTGGCGCGGAGAGGTCCTCGACGCCGCAAAGCTGCTGGCCGGCATCTCCAAGGGGAAGGAGAAACGTGCGCTCCGCGAAGCGTTCCTGACCGTTTCGGAGCGAGTGAAGGAAAACCCGCCTATCGTTCGGGCCGCGTCACGGTTGCCAGACGGCTACGGCACTTCGAACGATGAGTTGCTGCAGTGGATCGAGCGACCGGAACTTCGCGCGATCGCCCAGCACGAGACGCGCGGGCACATGACGTCGGATCTGGGTCGCTACCTGTTCGCTGCCGTGTTCGGGACCGTTCGTGGCTACAGCCCGAAGGCCGCCGATTTTCCTCTGGTGCTCAGCCCCGATCACCGCAACTGGCACAGCGGTGTGTTCAATGACCGCTTCCGGGTTCAACTGGCGGACGAGGCATCGACCACGATCACGAGCCACATCTCGAAGGATGGCCACTACTTCATTCACCCCGATCCGATCCAGTGTCGTAGCCTGACTGTCCGCGAGGCCGCTCGTCTACAAACTTTTCCCGACGATTACCTGTTCCTCGGCAACCGCACGCAGCAGTATGTCCAGGTTGGCAATGCCGTACCGCCGTTTCTGGCTCGCCAGATCGCCGAACTGGTCTTGTCGAGTGTTGCTGGGTGAAAGAGATTGCTGCGGCTCACACTATCTTCAAGCAGTAGGTTGAAGATGATCTACTTGCGGTGGTGACTGGAACGTCGCCGCAGGTCTTCGAAAGAACTACCTCGAGGCGACGTCTGTAGTCTAGTGGCATCCTCTCGCCCACAACGACCTGCTTGATGGCTTCGAAGGGATATCTACGCAGGATCGGCAATTCGTCCTTACGGCCAGACTGCACCAATAAACGTCGTTCGCGCTCGTAGCTCCATTCGGTAGGCTTGGTGCCAAAGGCGTGCCGCCAGATATCATGCATCATCCTGACTGCTTCAGCGCCAGCTTCTTCGTACATCGGGATTTCCGCCTTCAATTCCTTCCTGCCTTGGTACTCGATCGCCGTCGTCGTCTCATCGATAGCGATCTGGCTGAACCAGTCTTGATCCCAAGCTATCCCGTAAACTAAACTGTCTACAGTGGGCGGCGTCTGAAGATAGGCCACATCGAGCAAGTAGCATTCCGGGTCGGCATCCGCGACCAAGACTTCGTCGAACACGAGGCAGAACCCGCGAAGACCATCACCATAGTGGGACCACATTAGCAAATTGTCCTGTTCGGAACCGAAGCAGGCAATGCGAACACCTTGCCGCATTGCTCCAAATGGTGGCGCATAGTGCTGACACTCGTCAAAGTAATCTTCCATGTTCTCAGAGAACGTTTGATCAGCCATCAACTCGTCGACTGAATTCGCCGGAAACCCCCATGCCGATGCAGCGGCAAGAAATCTCTCTGGTTCGACCCTTGGATCGGGAATTCCCTCGTAGATGTTGCTCCAGAATTCGAATGGATCATTGTATGCTGAGTAGTGCTGACAAAAAATCACCCCGTTCTCCAGGTTCTGGAGAGCGTACTCGGTTGGGCCACTGAACTTGTATAGCTTTCTTTTTTCGTCAGGTCGCATCGGCGTTCACGTCAGTTGAAAAGCCTTCACCTTGAAGCTTTCTGAGCGCACTCATGGCAATCGCACACTGCTTGTCCGACGGCATCTTGCCCGGGATTGCGGCGCAGGTTTCCAGAACCCCATTTTCTCTTGGAGACAGAAGCCCACGTTCCCGTGCCCAGTTTCGTGCGTCTGCCCAGAACGCGGCGCCGAGCCTGTGCACCTCGAGTTCTGCCTCGACGCTGGTCTCGACAGCCTTGTCCGAGCGGGCCTCTCTCGTCCGTTCATTTGCCAGATCCGGGGAGAGCAGAACACGGTCGAATTCCTCCGGATAGCTCAAGTCGCGATCTTCCAGCCCCTTCCAGCAAGCCTGTTTCTTGGCCCATTCGCTGAAGTTGCGCACGCCCTCGGGCGGGTGCGTGATCACGTCCTGTGCTTCTGCCGCTGCCACCAACAAGGCCGCCTTCAAGTCGGGAGAGACATCCTGGTATCTCCAGACCTCGTCGAGATCGACGACCATATCCCGTTCCTCTGCATCATGGAAGAGCTTGGCAATTGCGTAGGTCACAATGTTGGCGCGGTAGCCGCCTTCGTACCATTCCGCACCCGAAACCAGCTTCTCGGTAGCCCGGAAGATGATGGCCTTCGCGATCAAGCGCTTGAACCAGAGCTCATCGAACGCCACTCCTTCGGAACCCCAGCGTTTGCCGATGTGTTTGGCGAATTCCGCGAAGTTCTTCTGCGCTCCGAGGCTCACGATATGCGGCATGCAGGCCCAAGTGTTCTCGAACTTGGCAAGGTCGGTCTTCGTGAGGAACTGAGATCGCGGGAACTCGGCATCGAACCTCTTGCGCTCCGCAATGGTCCTGCGTGCGCGTTCGTCGGCATATTGCCCCCGTGCGCGCTCGTAGAACCATTTGGTGTCCCGATACCCGTCTTCTCCCCGCGCCAGGACCTTGCGCGATAGCTCTTCTGTCCGGATGTGGAAAGGATGGTTGGCGAAGAAGTCCGCGGCGTTCACCTTGTTCTGGCTGTTTGCGTATTCCGAAATGCGCGGGACCACGAGTTCGGATTGTTCGCGCGGCACGATGGTCAGCTTCATCTGGACGTGGACCCAATCCAACTGCTCGGCAAACGCCTTTCGCGCCGCGTGCAGTGAGGCAGTTGTCTGACCGCCGTTGACGATCTGGAGATTATCCGCCCGCACCAGCTGGAGGCCCTGATCGGTCTGTTCCATCTCGATCGCGTCGGCCGTCGCACTAAGGCCGTTGTTGTAGGAGAAGAACATGTGCGGCTCATCGCGGATCGTGTTGCGAATGCCTTGGTTCACCTTGCCGCGTGCCTGCAGAAAGCTTCTGACGTTGGCCTCGAGCAGGCGCGGTCCCCACTTGTCGTAGATGGCCGCCAGCTGTTTTCCGGGAATGACCGCCAGGTAACTTTCGAGCGCACTATCGCTTCCGGAGGCTGCAAGAAGGGGAACGCTCCCGCCGAAATCCCTGTCGAAATCGATGATCAGGTTCGCCCGCGCCTGCCCCTGCTCCATGTATTGCTTCAGGCGCTTCAGGTCCCAAACACTGAGGGTGACAGGTCTGCCATCAAGATCCTTCACGTTTGCCGCATCGGCACGGGCGCGAAAGTCGGCGTTGGTCACGATGATGAGTTTGACCTTCTCGACATCCTTCCAGGTCGTGGCGATGAGATCGGCCACGCCGAACCCGGCACTTGTCTCTTCCAATTGCTCTCGGAAATCGGTCTTCAGGCTTGAAACAACGAACCTGTAGAGTCGCTGCAGGAGGCGCTGAATCTGATCCTTGTTCTGAACACGCACCTCGTCGGAAAGCTCGAAGTCGCATAACACGAGGCTCAGGACGCCATCGCCATCTCTTGGGTCGCCACCGTAACCGTCGATCCGCAAGGGGTTGCTGGCGCCACCGCCCTCGAAGTAAGCCCTGTTGGCTCCATCCAACTCCCCGGCTTCGGTAAGCAGATCGCCTACCTTCTCGAAAAACGCCTCAACCGTCACAAGTCCGAGGACGTCCGCATCGCCCTGGATATCGGCGATGAGTTCATGATGAAATTCTTCGAGATCACTCATTCTCAATCCCCTTCCGGATCACGTCGATCAGATCACCTTCCAGTTTGAACGGCTCGCAGGCATCGAGAGCGATCGAATACCTGACGTTCTCTACGCCTGGCGCAAGTGGCGCGGAAATCCGCGGGAAACCCTCTTTAACCTCATAATCGGTCGCAGCGCCGAGAAGCCATCGCCTGTCGTCGTAACTGTTCTCGGGATCATATCCTGTCGAATAGAGCGTCTCTTCCCACGTTTCGAACACCGCGCCGTCTTCTTCGATCATCTCGGCCGTCATTCTCACGTGATCATGCAGGCTCTGACCTTCCGGCAGGACGGCCGACGCCACATTGACCACGCGCAGGCAAAGGCGGCTTCCTTCGACATCAGCAAGTTGGTCTTCCGACGAAATGGTCACGAACGGCTTTGCCGCCACTCGCCTTGCCTTCACCTCGACACAGCTTCCGATTAGCTCGAAATCCTTGGCGGAACCGGTCGGTCCGGTCCACGCCTCGATTGCAGTGTCAGGTCCGAAAGCCGAAACAAGGTCCCGAAGGAAGGCCAACTCGCCGACAAGCCCCCGCTGCTCTTCAACGGATAAACCGTTTGTCTTTCCGCCACGCAGAAGGTGATACCAGCGCCGCGTGCGTTGAAGCGCTCTCGCGAGCGCTTCGTCGCGATCCGTGCCGGCTTCGCCGGCCTCGACTACATCCCGGCAAAGAGTTTCGAAGATCTCGACCTGACTTCTTTCCTTCAGGCCGAGAACGAATGCTGCTCCGCCCGAAACCGGTCGGAAGGAGGCGACGAGGTTCTTCAACTTTGGCAGACGTGGTAGTGGTTGCGGCAGGCCGGGCAGCTTCAACATCAGGCCGGGCATGCCGGCGTCCAGCACAACCCAGAAGAAATCGAAACAGCCCGCTACATCGACCCTCTTTGCTTGGTCTGGGTCGAGACCTTTCCAAGGATCACGAGGCTTCAAGAGCTGCCTCCTGATCTTCGTCTTCGTCTTCTTCACCGAAGAGTTCCCGATAGCGTACCGTATTCACCACGTATTCAACGCGTTCGGCCGGGCGAGAAGAAACTGGAAGGCTTATGCCCCACGCCACAACGGGCTCAGCAGGGATCAGGTCGACTTGCTTGGCATCTTCCTTTCCATCTGGCGCCTTCGCCTTGACGAAATGGAGAATGAATAGGCCGCGATCTCTTTCGCGGCGGTAGATCGAGTCCGGATAGTTCACGCGTTCACCGTCTGTCTTCCCGTTTTCTTCCCGATACCGCGACTCGGCTGCCTCAGCCCTTGCCGGGTCTACACCAGCCTTCTCGATACCCCGAGACGCGACGCGCATTCGCTTCCCGCTGAATGACATGAAATCATGTTGCAGATCGTGCAGGTCCACATATCGCGTCGCGGGCACGATCGGCATGCCTAGCGTTCTGTCGGACTCGCCTTTGGTTAGGCTGGGCACTAATACATCCCAAGTTTGCAACTCGTCCGAACTTCGCGCATCGATGTATTTTCTGACCGGGTCCGGGTCAGTCGTTACGCTCTGCTCGGCGTTTCGCCACGCGGCAAGAAATTCGTCTATGAACTGGACCGGTACGCCGCGATACAACACCCCCCAAGACGATCGCTCCTCCTCTAAGCCCGCGCTCTTAAGCTTTAAAAACAAAGACTTGGCCGCATCAATATTCGCGGAAAGATCGGCCGATCTAATGCTTACTCTCGATGTCTCGACAAACTTGTTAGAGAGTCCGATCTGCGTCGTGACCTTTGTTCCCGACCCCATCTTGTTGCGTGCTGTGACGAGCAACGAAGCTGGATGACTTCGCACCGCCAGACCGAAATCCCTGGGAGTGGCTGTCGGAACAGCCGCCATATCGTGAATTTCTGAGTGCAATTCCTCTGTCGCGTTCGCAATGTATGCGTACCATCCAATAGCTTCGGCTGGCATCCATATACGGCAAAGATCTTCGTATCCGGTCCGATACCCGAACCAACGCCCCATCTGCATGAGGGTATCGTACATCTTCGTGTTACGTAAAAACCAGGTTACCGTCAGCCCCTCGAGCGTTAGTCCGCGCGATAGAGAAAAACCGCCGACTGCAATGTATTTTCTACCCGCTTTGCCACGAATTTCATCGGGATACTCCAAGACATCTTTCGACTTGTAGTTCACCAACACGACCTGTGCTGCGGCTATTGCCTCATGCAGCGCAACCTGAATCTCATCCCATGAGGAATAGGTCTCTTTGAATTCGCTTTCCCACACCTCTTTCAAAGCTGCAATCTCAGGGTCTGCAATTCCCTTGCTACCAGTTGAGCCGTTCACTCTGACAGCATTCTGAATCCTTTGAAGTACTTCATGCAACCGATTCCGCAGCTGTGATTGAATAGGGTTCCGAAAGCTTGCGTTCACCAACATCGAGCAGTGTTTGTGCTCTTGGTTTCTTAGCTTACGAATAGCAGCAGCCAGCACGAAGGCGCGAACAGCTCTCACCAACGAGGCCGGCAGTGCTTCCACGAAAAAATCCTGTGGATGTTTGACGGGAAGCACATCTTCATTGTCGTCGACATACCTCAACCAAGTTGGCTCCTCATCATCGGGCAAGCCTTCGACAAAGACTTTTTTGCCGCCAAAATAATTGGATGGCGCATCGAGGCCGATGATAAAGTCCTTCGGAAACAGGTCTTCCGCCAGCATTTCATCGTCTTGGTCAGGGTCGATGAAGATATTCGCGAAAGGAGTTGCGGTATAGCCGACATAGCAACTCCGGTGGAAAGTGTTCAGAAGCTCGCGGATCAACCTATTTGTGGTTGTGACTTCCTCCTTATTGTACATGGTATTGATCGAAGCGTTGTCAGCCTCGTCATCAATGAGCAGCATAGGCTGATCAATCATCTCACGGTCGCCGCGAGCACTATTGTCCTTGAGCCATTGCAGCAGGTTGCGGAGTGTATTCGACTGCTTCTTGATCACGAGGACGACAGGAACCTTGTAGGAGTCAATCTCGCTCGTGTTAGTTGAGGCCGTGGCCTTGTTGAAATCCCGTAGAGTGTTGGTAAGGCTGACCGGTGTGTTGTTAGGGTCGAAATGGCCGACGCCGATAATGTGTTTTGCACCCCCCTTCTTGGTTTCGTGGGACTTTCCGGTATCACGACCAATGAAGCCCTCGTCGATCCGGGCCTGTGTCTGGTTTCGAAGGTTGTTGTGAATACCCGCAATAACGATGATCAGCCTGTACCCTGCATCAGCCGCCTTGCAGATCAAGCCCGTATAATTGGCGGTCTTGCCGCTTTGGACGTGGCCAACCACCATGCCGCGCCGATCCCACGGCACATGCTTCTCGGGGTTGCCAAGACGGCTGAGGATTTTATCCGTAACCGTGTCCGTGGAAATCACAACGTCTTTCGGCAGGCCGTTTTGCAACAGTAGTTTCTGGTAGCGGTTCCAGTAGAACGGCTCGATCGACGGCTTGGCGTCATCCAGCCAAGGTTCGAAATCCTCGCTGTCGACCACCGCGCCAAGGCCTGCCTTGATCCCCTGCTTGTGCTCGATCTCTCGCGCAATCTGTTCGAGATCTTCATCATTGAGCCCCGGCGGGACTAACGCAGCAACTCCCCGGATCATCTTGCGAAGCTCATCTTCAGACTTCCGAGCCTGATTGAACAGGCCGCTTTCGACCATGTTCTTCACCGTCTCGATTGCTTCATTCATCAATTCGCGCCCTTAAGAAATCCCCCAGCATCGGTGCCGCGGCTTCCCACCGCACTCGCAAGAACGGGTTGCTCTGCATCGTGACCGACAGAGCCTCGGAGGACACACCGTTTTCCATCAGTGTCACTGCAAGGGAATAGACCAACTCTTCGAGGTCAGTTGCTAAAGTTTCGTCAGCCGTGACCGCTTCCGCGTTCCCGACGAGTTCAGCATGCAGCGCCTCGATCGGTAGACCAGACCCGACGATGCGCAGGCAACGTTCGAAACCATCTCGCAGCTCTTCTGGCAACTGACGGGAATATGTTCGAAAGACTGGGTGCTCCAAGTTGGGGCGGAAGATGATCTGCCCATCCTTTTGCACCCGATTCCAGATCGGAAAACGAGTCTCATCGACGAGCTTTTGGCCTCGGCTGCGATAGGTGCGCTTGGATGTACCGACGAACCTTTCCACCACCTTCTTCAGTCGCTCACGCACCACCGGCGGAAGTTGGGCTGACGCCTTCTTGACGTCGATCTTCCACTCGGCGTCCATCGTATTCGGGATATCGACGGCGATCCGGCAGAGCTTTGTGAGTTCGGTCTGGCGCGCGAGGCCCAGCCATCCGCCCGCGATGATTAGACGTTTCTCGCGGTAGACATACAGACCCTGAGACTTCAGATGCCCCTCAGGACCGCTAATTTCTTCCCACTCTTCCCGGCTCATCCGTTTGTGATGGGGAAGCGTGTGGCATCTGATCAGGACGTCACCCTGACGCAGGCGAAGCACCTCCTCCGGGTCCTTCTGTGTGGCCGCATGAGACGTTGCCATAGGGTCGTTGGGTTTCAGCAGACGACCGTTGAGTGAAAGTTTCAGCCGTGGCTTGGCACCCTCCATAAAGCGATGAAACACCAAGCGCAGATGATGCTCTGCACGGGACAACTCAGAGTTCATGTGCTCGGCCCGCTTAACGCGGTCATAGGTGTAGCCGCCACTCAAGCGATCAAGTTTCTCCCAGATGACAACCGTTCCGTTCTCCGCAAGGAGATCGTGCCCGGTCACTAATTCGGGGTTGTCGATGAGTTCCAGGCGCCAGTCGTTCCGTTTCGCGACGCGATCCAAGTCCCATCGCGCACAGGAAGTTCGACCGTCTTTCCGCGTCAGAACCGTCAGACTTCGGCACTGCGAGAAACTTGCACTCTTCAAACCGAGACCGAAACGCCCAAGGTCTTCGGCTGCGCGTTCGTCCGTCGGATTCTTGGAGCCGAGGCGCATAGCTTCGACGAGCACGGCCTCCGTCATGCCCGAGCCGTCATCCGCTAACGCTATCCACGGTTCATCGGCGACGGTGTCGGCGACAAGTTCTATTTGGCGAGCTCCTGCGGTGATCGCGTTGTCGATGACGTCGGCAAGTGCGGTCTCAAGACTGTACCCGAAGTCTCGATGCCCTTCGATCAGCGAAGCAGCGTAAGGGGTCGCATCGACCTCTCTTGAATTGGGTATCGGATTCGTAGCATCTCTCATGGCGTAAATCTTATCGCGCGCTCAATGGTATACAAGCGTCAGCAGAGAGACGACCTAGATTAGTTTACGGCGAGAGAGCCGACTGCTCCGCTTTCGTGGCAAGTTCACGCGAATGGCTGCTTCTGGGAAGAAGCACCGCGGCATCGCGCCACCTGCGCAAGTCTGGTCAGGGCCGCCCCTCAACAAGGCGACCCAGTTCCCGTCAGATCTCGATAGCCTCGGCGATCGCGAATGCGTCCTCGAGCTCAACGCCCAGATACCGCAATGTGCTGTCAATCTTGGTGTGACCAAGCAAAAGCTGATCCGCACGCAGGTTGCCGGTCTTCTTGTGGATCTCCGTGACCTTGCTCCGCTGCAACGAATGCGTTCCATAGGCCGTCGCCCTGAGTCCGACCGATGTGACTCAGTCGCGGACAATCCGCGCATATTGCCTGGTCGAGATATGCAACCGTTCGTGGAACCGCCCAGGCCAGAGATACTCCGAGCCAACCATCAGCGGATGCTCCATCCAGCGCTTGACCAATGCTCTCGTGCCTTCGGTGATCTCGAACCGGACGATCTGGCCTGATCCGGGCCGCCTGCGGACTTGAAGCGCCGTTGGACCGATCGCGGCTGATTGCAAAAGGTGCTTTTCCAACCAAACTTACGTCGGCCGCGCCATCATGCGGGAACAGCGTTCGACGGAGAGTACCTGTTTCAGATCGCGGAGGATCGAATTCAGAAGATCGATCCGCAATCCGGCGATGTGCTTTCTAGCGTTCCCGCGCCTGGAGGTGGAGCCGGTTCGGGTCTTGCATGAGCGGAAGGAACGCTTTGGGTCGGGCAACATCGCGGCCGACGGATCCACCAAGTTGATCCGGACACAGGCGCTGTTCTCAAAACCCTTGAATCCAATCGTTTCTTTACCGGGGTGGCCTGGGTGGACGCCGAACTGTGGCACGCGACATGGGATGATGACGGAAGCAACTTGCGACACATCGACCGTGATACCGGAGAGGTACTCGAAAAGCTCGACATGCCATCAGAGAGGGGAATGTCAGCGCTGGATTCCGATGGCGGCGACCAGTTCTTTTGCGGCGGAGGAAACACGGGGAAAGTTCGGATCATACGACGGCCGCGGGATTAGGAAGCGGCCTCGTTGATGAGATAATAAGAGCCCGATCCGTTCCGAAGTTACCGTCCGACTGGATGTAGTGCTGATTTTCACGAGACGAGTCACGTGCTTGGACCTCCGGCATATCAGTTCATGCCCCCATTCCTTGAGGGGCGCCCGTTGCGAAGGGCGCTGGGCTTGCGGGCTACAACGGGGATGTAGTGCAAGGGATCGACTATGGCTTTTCGCGCCCAGGCGCTGAGCCATGGCGATGCGGAACGCCGTTGGCAGCGCTAGCAAAGAACCGCCTTCATCGTACACATCACTCCCCAAAAAAAAGGTCAATCAAATGGCACCTCAAGCGCTGCACAACCGCTCGTGCATCCAACCAGCGGGCGGTTGGCCCGAGTTCCACAGGGAGAGGAGCGCCCCTGATTTAGCTGTTCAATGCATAACATTCGCATCAACATTGCGACACAGGGAATGCCGATGAATTCTATTTATCTATTTGTTTTTAAGTGATAAATTATGCAATAAGTACATCGTCAGAAACTCAGTTGGTGCCCATCACCCGCTCCATCTCCCCCAGCGTTTCTTGGGTCGCCGGTTTTCAGCGCAGCAATGGCAGCTCGGTCATCAACTCTGCAATCTCGCCATCGCTCAGTCCCAGGTCAGGCATCGCGGTTCCGGGCGCGAACTCCTGCGGCGCGCGCAGGAATTTTTCGAGCGACTCGATATCCCATGTTCCTGTCGACTTCGCGAGCAGGGCCGGGCTGTAGGTCGAATAGTCACTGGCCGAGGCAATGGGCCTGCCCATGAGGTTGCGCAGATGCGGCGCATCGCGGGTTGAGACCGGATAGTTCAGGTTGTGACACCCTCCGCAATTCGACAGCGCATTGAGGTTCGTGTTCAAGCCGGTTTCGGTCCGCGCAAGCTGCACATTCTCGACCGGGGTCAATCGTATGATCTTGCCGCTGTCCGTCGCCAGAAGCATCGCCTTGCCGACGATATCGACATCGCGAATGCGGTCACCGATATAGATCTGCTCTGTATAGCTGCCCCCAACCCAGCGCCGCACCCGCATCAGCGAACGCGCCTTCAGCGTGGCAACCATCAGATCCCCGTCCCAGGCCGGATGAAACCCTTCGATATGGGTGACCGCGCTGATCCCCGGACTTGGCAGGTAGGCCGCGATCGGCGGGGTATAGCCGCCATGAACCTCTCCCGCGCGCAGCGGCTTCTCGGGGAACGAATAAGTGCCGTAAACCGTGCCCATCGAGGCGTAGGGCCACCCGTAATTGCGGCCTTCGGCGATAAGATTGATCTCGTCGCCACCTTTCGGCGCATGTTCGGTCGAAATCAGTTCGCCATCCGAAGATATCGAAAGCCCCTGCGGGTTGCGATGCCCCATCGACACGATATGGCTCTGTCCGGTTTCGCGGTCGATACGCAGGATTTTTCCGATATCGCTGTCCGGCGATTGCGACGGCGGCACTGCGCCGGAATACACATTCGCGATGCCGTTCAGGCTGTAATCGCCGACAGCGACGATGATTTCGTCGGTCTTCGGGTCATATGCCATCGCCCCACCGGCAGAGCGGGGCGCATGCCCATTGCGCAGCGAAAACGAGCGCGACAGAAATACGGGCTTTTCGACGGGTTGCAGCGATTTGCCGCCCTCGTCCTCTGGCAAGACAAAGCGGCTGATTGCGAATGACTTGTTGAAGCCTGCGGCATCCGGCTGACCATAGGACACATACCAATCGCGCCCGCCTTCCCTCTCAAGCGACAGAAGATCGTAAATATCGTCAAGCGCGGTGCCGTCGGGCCGCACAAGTCGCCCGATCTGACGCAGGCATCCGTCACCGGGGCAGGCCGCGCCCGTCATGCGAAACAGCGTGCCTTCGGCACCAAGCGCGATGGCATCCTCGCCACCAGCAGCTTCCAGCGCCAGAAGTGGCAGCGGCGTGCCTTCGGAGGAGGTCACAAGGATTTCGTCCTGATGCAACGGCAAAAGCGTGGAATCGAGGAAGGCGCGGTCGGTCATATCCAGCCGCATCTCCGGGGCGGCAGTTACGAGAGGGGCGGGGTTCATCGCGCGCGCGCCGCGCACGATCATCTCGAATACGACATTCTTTCGGAAGCCGGAGTAAAATCCGACGCTGAAAGCAAGCGCTGCGACAAGCAGCAAAACGAAGGCAGGAAACAGATAGCGACGCATGAACTGATTACCGAACAGGCAAGTGTTACACGCCAATAATCAGCATATGTGCCGCGCTGACAAACAGGAAATACGGATTCTGGCCGAAACGGCAGGCCAAACTGTTAATAATCAACCATAGGTTTTACTTATTGCCGAGAATACACGCGTTCAAATGCCGAATCGCCGGCAATTCCTTCGGTAAACTGCAGGCGCGCCAGGCGCGCATAAAGCCCGCCGTCTGCGACCAGTTCGTCATGGGTTCCCTCGGCCACGATTTCGCCGCCGTCAAAAACGACGATGCGGTCGGCCTTCTTCACGGTCGCCAGCCGATGGGCGATAATGATGGTCGTGCGGCCCTGCGCAAGCTGATCGACCGCCTGCTGAACCGCATGTTCCGAGGCCGCATCGAGCGCGCTGGTTGCCTCGTCCAGCAGCATGACTGGCGCATCGCGCAGGATGGCACGCGCAATTGCGATCCGCTGCTTCTGGCCGCCAGACAGCATCACCCCGCGCTCGCCCACCTGACTGTCATAACCTTCGGGCAATGCCATAAGAAATTCATGCGCATGCGCGGCGCGAGCAGCGGCCTCGACTTCGGTATCCGACGCATCCGGGCGACCGAAGCGGATATTTTCGCGCGCGGTCGTGGCAAAGATCACCGGGTCCTGCGGGACAATCGCGATCTGGCTGCGAAAGTCATCGCGGTCCATGTGGCGCAGGTCGATCCCGTCCAGCGTCACACGCCCCTTCGCAGGGTCCCAGAAGCGCTGGATAAGTTGGATGACCGTCGTTTTGCCCGCCCCGGACGGACCGACAAGCGCGACGGTTTCGCCGGGACGTATCGACAGCGAGACATCGCGCAGCGCGGACTGATCTGGGCGGGATGGATAGGCGAATGTCACATCTTCCAACGCGATTGCGCCACGTGCTGGCCGCGGCGCAGGGACAGGTTCGGCAGGGTCGCGGATGGCATCGCCTGCCGCCAAAAGCTCTGCCAGACGCTCGGTCGCACCGGCGGCGCGCTGCAACTCTCCCCATATTTCGGACAGCGCACCAACGGCACCGGCGACGAGAACCGCATAAATCACGAACTGAACCAGTTCGCCCACGCTCATCACACCGCTTTCGACATCGCGCGCGCCGATCCACAGCACACCGATGACACCAGCGAAGATCAGGAAGATCACGATCATCGTCAGCACCGCGCGCGTCGCGATGCGCTTGCGTGCCGAGATAAAGCTTTCCTCGGTAACGCGCGCGAATTCGGCGCGGGTCGCGGCCTCATGCGTGAAGGCCTGCACCGTTTGCGCGGCCTGCAACGCCTCGGACGCGGACCCGGACGAGGCTGCGATCCAGTCCTGGTTCTCTCGCGCGAGGACGCGCAGCCGCCGTCCCAACCCGATGATCGGGATCAGGATGACCGGCACCAGAAGCAGCACCAGCCCGGTCAGCTTCGCAGAGGTCAGAAGCAGCATGACCACCCCGCCCAGCATCAGCAGCATATTGCGCAGCGCGACAGACACGGATGAGCCGATGACAGACAGAATGACGGTCGTGTCGGTGGTGATGCGGCTGACAATCTCTCCGGTCATGACACGTTCATAGAAGCTGGGCGAAAGCCCGATCACGCGGTCAAAGACAGCCTTGCGGATATCGGCAACGACGCGCTCGCCCAGCCGTGTAACGAGGTAATAGCGCAGACCCGTCCCAAGCGCGAGCAGCGCGACAATCATCAGGGCCGCGCCGAAATATTCGTCCAGCAAGGCAGAGCCGACGTCGAAACCGTCCACCACTCGCCGCACCGCAAGCGGCAGGATCAGGCTGATGCCGGCGGTCAGCGTCAGGGCGAGAAGTGCCGCGAACGCGGTGGCGCGATGGGGGCGGACAAATGGCCATAACGCGGAAAGCGCGCCGACGCGGCGGCTTGCGGGACGGTCATTCTGGGCCTTGGGTGCGCGTGCCATGCGTGCCTGTATCGGGTTTTGCGCGGCAAGCTTTAGGCCCCGCGCGCCTCAGCGGCAACCGTCAAACATGGATCTTGCCGGATGACAAAGCGTCGCGGAGCGCGTCAACCGCGCCCGCCAGCTTCTCGTCCACGATATGAAGGTAGCGCGTCCAGTCGCCGACATGGGCAAGCTCCTCTGCCCCGTCAGAGATACCGCGAAGCGCAATCAGCGGCAGCCCGAACTGCTGGCAAGCACGCAGGACGGCGAAAGTCTCCATCTCGACCATATCTTCGGCGATTGCTTCATACGCCCGGCCCGAAACGATATTCGCCCCGGTGGACAGGGTCGCGGTCGGGATGCCGGGAATTCGCAGTTCCAATGGCAGGGTCGCCGGCAGGTCCAGAAACGGCGTCACGCCCTTCTCAAAACCCAGTGCAGACGCATCCATGTCGCGCCAGCTTACCGATTCAGCCTGATACAGCCCGGCTTGTTCAAGCCTAGCCGATCCCGCAGAGCCGAGCGAGACGACCAGTTTCGGCATCGTGCCTGCCGCGTCCAGCCTTGCCAGCGCAATGCCGGTTGCCAAAGCGGCCTCGACGGGGCCGACGCCGGTAATCAGCGGGGTTATCCGCGCCTGAAGCGCCGGTCCGTATTCGGCATCGGCTGCCATAATGAAAAGAACTGGCACCCCGGCGAGGCTGGTGATGCCGGTCATGGCCGCTTGCAGTCTTGCCGGATCGTGGTGCGGGCCGCGGGACTCGAACCCGCACGGCCTTTCGGCCCAAAGATTTTAAGTCTCATGCGTCTACCATTCCGCCACGCCCGCAACGAACTGAAAACAAGAGGAATATTTTCAGGACATGCGCAAACTTATCATGCCGCTCGGCAAGGGCAAGGCACAGGCTGGCGGTTGGGCGAATTGGTCCCTTCGATCCCGGCGTATCAGTCGATCAGCCGAAGCGCCGCCTGCGTTCCGTATGCGCGAAGGAAAACCCGCACAGCATTGTCGACGGCACGCCGGATCGTCGCGTCATCAACATGTTCCCGCCCGAGAAGCATCATCGGATCACGCACCCGGACCGCACAAAGTTGAACGAAGCTATCCGCAGCCATGTTCAGATCCACCACCTCGGTGGAGATCATGCCGTCCTTCTGCCAACTGCGTATCTGACGTTCAAGCGTCCGTTGCAGGGCCGCCGGGCCGATTTCGTAATATTCAACGGCCAGTTCCGGGAAGCGCTGCGCTTCGGCAATGGCCAGCCGCAGGATGCGCGACCCGAATTCCGACACGGTATGGCTCGCGATCATGTGGCCCGTAAAACGAAGAACCTCGTCGATCGGCAGCTCCATGCGCAAAAGCGCATCGCGGTCGATCTTCGCGCGTTCCAACTCGTCGCGGAAGACGACGGTAAACATGAGTTTCTTGTCAGGAAAATAGCTGTAAAGCGTCGCCTTGGAAACGGAGGCTTCACGCGCGATATCGTCAACGCTCGCGCCTTCGTATCCATCGCGCAAAAAGACGCGACGCGCGCCTTCCAATACCTGATCGAATTTTCGGCCCCGCGTAACGGACCGGTCCTCGTTAAACATGACAACTGCCTGAACTGGCTCCCTAGTGCCAACTTATGCTACACAGCCGCGCGGCCACAAGGCGTTATGTAACCCCACGAATGTGATTGCGAATTTCCGCCACAACGGTGATGCTCTGCCAATCGAATAGGCAAATAGCGGAGTCTGTCCCATGGCCAGCAATCATCCCTCCTTCCGCGATTCAGTCGATCGCATGTTCACCCACGCGGCGTCGCTGATGAAGCTGCCGCCGGGGCTGGAGGAAAAGATACGGGTCTGCAACTCGACCTATACCGTTCGTTTCGGCGTTCGACTGCGCGGCGCTATCCATACCTTCACCGGCTACCGGTCGGTCCATTCGGAACATATGGAGCCTGTGAAGGGCGGGATTCGCTATGCTATGTCCGTTAATCAGGACGAGGTCGAGGCGCTGGCGGCGCTGATGACCTATAAATGCGCCCTGGTCGAGGTGCCGTTCGGCGGGTCGAAAGGCGGGCTGCGCATTAATCCGCGCGACTGGGACGAAGACGAACTGGAACGTATCACCCGCCGCTTCACCTACGAACTCTCCCGCCGCTCGCTTATCTCGCCTTCGCAGAACGTTCCGGCGCCGGATATGGGCACGGGCGAACGCGAAATGGCCTGGATGGCGGATGCGTATAAGCGCCTGCATCCCGACGACATCAACGCCAAAGCCTGCGTGACCGGCAAACCTGTGACCATCGGCGGCATTCTGGGCCGGGTCGAGGCGACCGGGCGCGGCGTGCAATATGCGATCCGCGAATTCTTCCGTCATCCCGAAGCGCTGAAGCGCACCGGGATCGAAGGCGAGTTGTCGGGCAAGCGCATCGTGGTGCAGGGTCTGGGGAATGTCGGCTATCACGCCGCCAAATTCCTGCAGGAAGAAGATGGCTGCGTCATCGTGACCGTGGTCGAATATAACGGCACCGTGCATAACCCGGACGGTCTGGATATCGAGGCGCTGAAAGACCACATCCGGGAAACCGGCGGGGTCGAGAATTTTCCCGGCGCCAGCTTCCGCCCTGCGGGGCTGGAGGGGCTGGAGGACGATTGCGACATCCTCATCCCCGCAGCCGTCGAAAGCGTCATCACCGAGAAGAACGCCGGCAAGATCAAGGCCAAGCTGATTATCGAGGCCGCGAACGGTCCGACCACCTCGGAAGGCGACAAGATCCTGAAGGATCGCGGCATTGTCGTGATCCCGGACATGTATGCCAACGCGGGCGGTGTGACCGTGTCCTATTTCGAATGGGTCAAGAACCTGAGCCAGATCAGCCTCGGCCGCCTGGAACGCCGGCACGAAGAAGCACGCAACCGCCTGCTGGTTTCAGAGATCGAGCGGCTGTCGGCGGATTCGGGCGTCAAGTGGACGCTGTCCGAGGGCTTCAAATCGGCCTATCTACACGGCGCGGACGAGCTGGAACTGGTGCGCTCTGGCCTCGATGACACGATGCGCGAAAGCTACATGAAGATGCAGGAGGTCTGGTTCGGCGATGACCGCGTCGATGACCTGCGCACGGCGGCCTATGTCGTGGCGATCCGGCGCATCACGAATGTCTATGGCTCGCTCGGGCTTTAAGCCAGTGCCGAAAACCTTGATGTGAAACAGAAAAAAGCGCGCCCCTCGGGGCGCGCTTTCTTCAATAAGCGATCAGGCGGTCAATGATCGCCGTGTTTCACCGACCACCAGAGGCGTTTGTTGGTCAGATACAGCAGCGACGCCATCACGATCAGGAAGATCACCGACACGAAGCCGACTTTCTTGCGGTTCATCATGTGCGGCTCTGCCGTCCACATCAGGAAGGCCGAGACGTCTCGCGCCATCTGATCCACCGTCGCAGGGGTGCCGTCCTCGTAGGTGACGAGATCGTCGGACAGGGGCGGAGGCATCCCGATCCAGTTCCCGGCAAATGCGGCGTTGTGATACAGGACCGAACCGGCCTGCTCTTTCTCTTCGCCATTATAGCCGGTCAGGACTGCGTGGATATATTCGGGGCCGCCAATGCCGTTGAACAACTGGCTGATACCGGTGCCGTAAGGGCCGTGGAAACCGGCCCGCGCTTTGGCCATCAGCGACAGGTCAGGCCCCATGCCATTGCCCTGAACGATGGTCGGGAAGTGATCGGTCGGCAGTCGCGGACGATCCTCGCCGGTTTCCGGGTCGGTAATGTCCAGATTAGCTGCATAGGCGCGGACCTGATCTTCGGGCAGCGCCGGACCGCCTTCATCCGCAAGCGTGCGCAGGGCCACCTGCTTCATGCCGTGGCAGGCAGAGCAGACTTCGGTATAGACCTGAAGGCCGCGCTGAAGCTGGAACTGGTCGAACTTGCCGAACGGGCCTTCGAAGCTGAAGGCGATGTCCGGGATGTGCTGCTCGGCATGGCCGGCACCTGCTTCCTCGGCATGTTCAGCCTCGGCCTCGCCCACCTGCTCGGCCTCAGCGCCTGCATTCTCGACCGCAGCGGTAGGCGCAGCAGCATCTTCAGTCTCGGCTGCGGTTTCGGCGGCGTCACCAGCCGGCGCGTCTTGCTCGGCAGCAGTCACTTCCTGCGTGCTGTCGACCGGCTCGGGCGCGGTTTCGCCTTCGACGGCAACCTCGGCGGCGGGTTCGTCAGCGGACTCGTTTGCAGCGGGCTGATTTCCGGCATCCGGTGTCGCCTGCGCGTCCTCAGCAGCCTGAACCTCTGCCGGGGCCTCGCCTTCGGGGGCCGGGACCGTATCGCCGGCTTCGACCTGCGCCGAATCCGGCGTGGCCGTGCCGGTCGCGGCATCCTCGGTCGCTTGATCCTCGGCTGCGACGGTTTCACTGGCGGATGCGCCCGCAGCGTCGCCTTCGGTTGCGACGGCGTCAGCCTCGGCATCCGCGTTGGCCGTGTCAGCGGTATCTGCGGTATCGGCTGCGGTTGATGCGGCCTGATCCGTCTGAGCAGCCGCGTCGGTCGCCTGTTCGGCGGCCTGTGCGGTTGCGTCGGCGGCTGCATCCGCGGCAGCGGCGGCAGCGTCACCCGCAGCGTCGCCAACAGCTTGCGCTGCGTCAGCAGCCGCGTCGGCGACGGCCCCGGCGGCTTCCGCCGGGGTCGGATTTTCCGGGACCGGAATAACCACGGTCGCGTCCTGCGCCCAGGCTGCCGCGCCAAGGGTCAGCGCGGCCACGGCCGTGAGGGTCTTGATTCTCAGGGTCATGCTTGCCTCTCCTTACTCGGCAGGATGGGTGTTGTTGCCGTAATGCGCGGCGAAATCTTCCTCGATCGTCGAGGGCATCGCATCCGGCTTCTCGATCACACCCAGCAACGGCAGGATGATGAGGAAATAGGCGAACCAATAGGCGGCCCCCGCCAGCGCGATATAGGGATAGATCCCCTCGGCGGGCATCGCACCGACCCACATCAGCACGACGAAATCTATGCAGAGCAGCCAGAACCACCATTTGAACATCGGGCGGAAACGGCCCGAGCGGACGCGGCTGGTATCCAGCCACGGAACCAGTGCCATGACCAGAATCGCGCCGAACATCGCCAGAACGCCGAAGAACTTGGCGTCGATGATCCCGAAGGAAATCCAGTTCACCAGTTGAACCACCCAGACATCAGCCGTGAAGGCCCGCAGGATCGCGTAGAAGGGCAGGAAATACCATTCAGGCACGATATGCGCTGGCGTCGCGAGCGGGTTCGCCTCGACATAGTTGTCGGGGTGGCCAAGGTAATTCGGCATGAAGCCGACAACCGCGAAGAACACGACCAGGATCACGGCAAGCGCGAACAGATCCTTGATGACGAAATAGGGCCAGAAGGGCAGCGTGTCCTTCTGCGCATCTTCCTTCGAGGTGCGGCGCACTTCGATGCCCGTCGGGTTGTTGTTCCCGGTCGTGTGGAACGCCCAGATATGGACGACGACAAGCGCCGCGATAATGAAGGGCAGCAGGTAATGCAGCGAGAAGAAGCGGTTCAGCGTGGCGTTATCGACAGCCGGTCCGCCAAGCAGCCATTCCTGAATGCTGGGCCCGATGCCGGGGATCGCCCCGAACAGGCCGGTAATCACGGTCGCGCCCCAGAAGGACATCTGACCCCAGGGCAGCACATAGCCCATGAAGGCAGTCCCCATCATGCACAGATAGATCAGCATGCCCACGATCCACGTCACCTCGCGCGGCGCCTTGTAGGAACCGTAGAACAGGCCGCGGAAGATGTGGATATAGACCGCAAAGAAGAACAGCGACGCGCCATTGGCATGCAGGTAGCGCAGCATATGCCCGCCATTCACATCGCGCATGATATGTTCGACGCTGCGGAAGGCCATGTCGACATGGGGCGTGTAATGCATCGCCAGGACGATGCCAGTGACGATTTGAAGCGCCAGGCAGAAGGCCAGGACGATGCCCCAGATCCACCACCAGTTCAGGTTCTTCGGCGTCGGGATCATCAGCGTGTCATAGACGATGCCCATGACCGGCAGTCGGCGGTGCAGCCAGCGCTCGGGTGCGGTCTTCGGTTCGTAATGGTCGTGCGGAATTCCAGCCATCGTCGCCTCCTCAGCCGAGCTTCAGCGTAGCGTCATCGACAAAGGACGCGACGGGGATTTCAAGGTTGCGCGGCGCAGGGCCGCGACGGATACGGCCGGCCGTGTCGTAATGCGATCCGTGGCAGGGGCAGAACCAACCGCCGAAATCGCCGGCACCATCGCCGATCGGAACGCAACCCAGATGGGTGCAGACGCCGATCATGACCAGCCATTCACCGGCTTCGTCCATGGTCCGGTTCTGGTCGGTCGCAGGCTCTCCGGGCTTGTTCTCGTTCTCGGCGCTCTGGTCGATCAGCTCGCCCAGTTCGACCGCACGGCCTTCCTCGATCTCCTGCGGGGTGCGGCGGCGGATGAACACGGGCTTGCCAAGCCATTTGACCGTAAGCTGCGTGCCCGTCTGCACACCGCTGACATCGACCATGATCGAGGACAGCGCCTGCACATCGGCCGAGGGGTTCATCTGGTTGATCAGGGTCCAGGCAGCCGCGCCGGTCGCGACAGCCCCTGCCCCAGCGGTGGCGTAGTAGAGGAAGTCCCTCCGCGTGCCTTCGTGTTCTTCGACGTGGGTCACGGCTTTTCTCCGGTTGGGCCCGCGGAAACGGACCGGCTATGTTTTATTGGGCCACTTGAATCGCAGCCTCGGCAAGGGCATCTCTACCGATCAATTTCCCGCCAGTCCAGCGGGGCAGAGCCCTGAACTTTCCGCAAATGACCGCAGGTGTTGCGTTTTCGCCTTGAGGCATGTCAAGGGGTCGCGACATTCGGCCGCAGATACCGAAAGCTGCGCGACGTCGGCACGCAGGCTTCGGCGACGATCCGGCTTAGCCACGCAAGAACCGGCGCAGGACCTTTTCCAGTTTCGCTGCACCCAGCGGCGCCATATGCTTGGTATGATCGTGACTGATGGATTCGTCCGACATTCCTGCACCCATATTCGTGATGACCGAGATCGCCGCGCATCTGAGGCCAAGGAAGCGGGAGAGGATGATCTCCGGCACTGTCGACATGCCGACGGCATCCATGCCCAGTACGCGTGCGGCGCGTATTTCTGCCGGGGTTTCAAAGCTCGGGCCTGAAAACCAGCCATAGACGCCTTCGGGCAGATCGACGCCCTCGGCGTTCGCCGCTGCCTTCAGCGCGTCGCGCAATTCCGCATCATGGGCGTCCGTCATCGGCACGAAACGTGCATCCGTCTGCTCGCCGATCAGCGGGTTCGTTCCGGCAAAGGCGATGTGATCGGACAGAAGCATCAGCCCGCCGGGCGACAGCGCCTCGTTCACGGCGCCGGCGGCATTGGTCAGGATCAGCTTGGTGGTGCCAAGCGCGGCCAGGACCTCCAGCGGCAACCGCATCGCATCCGCCCGCCCGGATTCATAGTAGTGCGACCGTCCGCCGAACACCGCCACGCGCTTGCCTTCCAGATCCCCGATAACCAGTCGGGGAACGTGGCCGGATACGCCCGCATGCGGGAACCCCGGCAGGTCCGTATATGGAATAGACACCCCGTCCTCTATCGCGCCCGACAGATGACCGAGGCCAGAGCCAAGGATCAGCCCGTATTCCGGTGCAACGTTCCCTGCGCTGGAACGGATCAGATCGGCAAGCTCAGCGCTCTTTGACATAGGGTTCTCCGCCCGCGCGTGGCGGGATGGCGCGGCCGACAAAGCCGGCCAGAATGATGACGGTAAGGATATAAGGCAGCGCATTCATGAACATCGACGGGATCGTGATCGGGCCGACGTCCAGATTCGGATAGCGGTTCGCAATCGCCTCGAACAGGCCAAACAGGAAGGTTGCGAACAATGCTCCCCAAGGCCTCCATTTCGCGAAAATCAGCGCCGCAAGGGCGATGAACCCGCGTCCGGCGGTCATTTCCTTCACAAATCCCGCAGAAAGCCCGGTCGCCAGATAGGCGCCGGCTAGCCCGCAAAGGACACCGCAGATCGCAATGGCAATGTAGCGCAGGCGCGTGACCGACACGCCAGCCGTATCGACCGAAGCCGGGTTTTCACCGACCGCGCGCAGGCGCAGGCCGAAACGCGTCCTGTACAGCAGCCACCATGTCGCAGGCACGCACAGAAACGCCACGTAAACCAGGATCGTGTGACCCGAGATCAGATCCGCATAGATCGGCCCGATTACCGGCACATCGCGGAGCTGATCGGCGAATGGCAGCTTGATCTCGGAAAAGCGTGCTCCACCGCTGAGACTGGGGGTGCGTCCGCCAAGGCCGAAGATTTTCTGGCCCAGCAAGACCGTGAGACCCGAGGCAAGAAAGTTGATCGCGACGCCAGAGATAAGCTGATTGCCGCGAAATGTGATCGAGGTCACGCCGTGGATCAGAGACAGGGCCATTGATCCCGCAATACCTGCAGCAAGGCCCAGCCAGACAGATCCGGTCAGCGCGGCAACCGTCGCAGCGGCAAAGGCCGCCATCAGCATCTTGCCTTCCAGCCCGATGTCGAACACGCCCGAGCGTTCCGAATACAGCCCGGCAAGACAAGCAAGCAGCAATGGCGTCATCAACCGGACAGAGCTGTCGAGAATCTGGATGATCGTGTTGAAATCCATGTCTCAGCTCCGGTCGGTTGCCAGGCGGAAGGCAACATAAGTCAGAAAAGCGCCGATCACGCCCTCGATCCAGCGGCGTGCGCGGTCATAGGCCAAGCGGAACGGCTGCGACGACAGCAGCACCGCATAGGCCGCGTGGCCCGCCAGCGACAGCAGGAAGGCCCCCAGAATGAACAGCGCGACCACCGGCAGTGGTGCCGCTTTCGTCGCACCCACGGTGGCAATTGCCAGCCAGAAGACGATGGCCTTGGGATTGGTGATCTGAAGCAGATAGCCGCTGAGGAATACGCGCGAAGGCGACATGGCCCGAACCTTCGCGATGCTGACCTGCGGAGGCGTCAGTGCCTTTCGCCACGCCTTGAAGGCCAGCCACAGCAGATAGCAGACGCCTGCGATGCGGACGATTGTCGACAGCCAGGCGACCCGCTCCATCAGCAGGCCAAGACCCTGCGTGGTCGCAAGCGCCAGAGACGCGGAGCCGACAGCAATCCCAAGCGAGCATAGCAGCGCGGCACGGCGGCCCTCGCTGACCGCATGACCGAGGATCAATGCGACGCCCGGGCCGGGTGACGCGACGGCCACAACGAGAATCGCATATGCTGCGACGAAGCCGGGAAGATAGGGGATCAACTGGTCGATCATGCCCGTTTCCCCAGCCTGCGCGCGGTAAAGAAGCGTTCCAGCGGCATGCGGACCATGTTGTCCAAAGCGCCCGTGAACAGGATCACCAGCGCCTGAATGACGATGATCAATTCGCGCGGGATGGATGTCCACAGCGCTAGCTCGCCGCCTCCCTGATAGAGAAAGCCGAACAGCAGGGCTGCCAGAAGCACCCCGAACGGATGGTTGCGGCCCATAAGTGCCACGGCGATGCCGATGAAGCCCGCGCCTTCGACATTGTTCAGAACCAGACGCTCTGCCTCTCCCATCACGTTATTGGTGGCCATCATGCCGGCCAGTCCGCCAGAAATGAGCATCGCGATCACGGTGATCCGCGTCGGCGAGATGCCGGCATAGCGTGCGGCGGTTTCGGACTTGCCGAAGGCGCGAATTTCGTAACCGAGACGTGTCCGCCAGATCAGCAGCCAGACCCCGACACAGGCAAGAAGTGCCACGAAGAAGGTGACATTCGCGGGCGTGTGGTTGCCCCATTCGATGCCCACGCCGGCAAACATGTCGGTAATCTTGGGCAGATGCGTCGCGGCCGGGAAATTGGCCGAAGCCGGGTCCATGCTGCCGACCGGACGCAGCCAGTTCACCAGCGCCCAGTTCAGAAGCGCGGCGGCGATGAAGTTGAACATGATCGTGGTAATCACGATATGGCTGCCGCGTTTGGCCTGAAGGATCGCGGGGATATAGGCCCATGCCGCACCGAACAGCGCCCCGCCCGCAATCGCACCCAGAAGCGCCAGCGACCAGTGCGGCCACGGTATGAACAGGCAGACAAGCGCCACGCCAAGCCCGCCAAGCCCCGCCTGCCCTTCGCCCCCGATATTGAACAGCGAGGCGTGATAGGCGACTGCGACCGCAAGCCCGGTAAAGATGAAGTTTGTGGTGTAGTAAAGCGTGAACCCCCAGCCATAGCTGGACCCGAGCGCCCCCGTCACCATCGTCTTAAGCGCCTCCCACGGGCTTTCGCCGATGGCGAGGATCACCAGTGCAGAAATCGCGAAGGCGAGGAAAAGAGAGATCAGCGGCGTCAGGATCACATCCGCCCATTTCGGCATCTTGTCCATCAGAGACGGCCCTCCGGCGCTGCAGTCGGCTCATCCGGGTGATCGGCAGGATGGCCGTGTTCGGGCGGGACGCCTGCCTCTTTCGGCGCATTCTCGGTATCCGTCACGCCCGCCATCAAAAGTCCAAGCTCGCCCGCGCTGGTGGCTTCCGGATCGCGTTCGCCCATGATCATGCCGTCGAACATGACCAGAACCCGGTCTGAAAGCGACATGATCTCGTCAAGCTCGACGCTGACCAGCAGCACCGCCTTGCCCGCATCTCGCAATTCGACGATGCGCTTATGGATGAATTCGATCGCGCCTATATCGACGCCGCGTGTCGGCTGCCCGATCAGCAGCAGGTCCGGGTTCCGTTCGACCTCGCGCGCGACGACGATCTTCTGCTGATTGCCGCCGGAAAAGTTGCGCGCCGCAAGTTCAGGGTTCGGAGGCCGCACGTCGAAGCGTTCGATCTTGCCTTCCGCATCGGCACGGATCGCCTTGCGGTCCAGCCAGATCCCGTTCGAATATTCCGGCGTGTTGTGATAACCGAACGCCACATTTTCCCAGGCCGCGAAGTCCATGATAAGGCCCTCGTCCTGCCGGTCCTCGGGCACGTGGCCGATGCCGCGCGCGCGGCGCGTTGCCGCATCGGAATGGCGGCCGCTGAGGTCCAGCGGCTGGCCATTCAGCCGGATCTCGCCCGTGACCTGTGCGCCGTTCTCGGGGAATCCGCCGAGAAGTTCCAGAAGTTGCGTCTGCCCGTTGCCGCTGACGCCCGCGATGCCCACGATCTCTCCGGCGCGAATGTCGAAGCTGACCCCCCGGATACGCTCGACCTTCTCGTCGTCGATCATCCGCAGGTCGCGCACCTCCAGCACCGGATCGCCGGGCTGTGCGGGGGATTTGTCGACCTCCAGCAGAACCTTGCGGCCGACCATCAGCTCGGCCAGTTCCTCGGGCGAAGTCTCTGCGGTGCTGACAGATGCGACCATTTCGCCGCGGCGCATGACGCTGACCGTGTCGGTGATCTCCATGATCTCGCGCAGCTTGTGGGTAATCAGGATGATGGTCTTCCCCTCATCGCGCAGGCCATTCAGGATGCGGAACAAATGGTCCGCCTCGGCAGGCGTCAGCACGCCTGTTGGTTCATCGAGGATCAGGATATCGGCCTGCCGGTACAGCGCCTTCAGGATCTCGACCCTCTGCTGGTGGCCGACGGACAGTTCGTCGATCGTTTCATCCGGATCGACCTGCAATTCATATTCCTCGGCCAGTTCGCGCAGGCGGGTCCGCGCCCGCGCAAGCGAGGGGCGCAGCATCGGTCCGTCTTCGGCTCCGAGGATGATGTTTTCCAGCACCGTGAAGTTCCGCACCAGCTTGAAATGCTGAAAGACCATGCCGATTCCGGCACGGATCGCGGTCATGGAATCGGTGATCTGGATGGGCTTGCCGTTAATGCGTATCTCGCCCGAATCGGGTTTGTAGAACCCATAAAGAATCGACATGAGCGTCGATTTTCCGGCCCCGTTCTCGCCGATGATCCCGTGGATCGAACCGCGTGCGACGGTCAGGTTGATGTCCTTGTTGGCCTGAACCGGACCGAACGACTTCGATATCCCGACAAGTTCGATCGCGGGGGCGACGGATTGGGGGGCCGAACCCGGCCCCCCCGATTTCATATCGTCAGCCTGCATCAATCAATCGACCGGGCAGGTATTGTCGGTCATGTAGTCATGAACCTCGATCTCGCCCGAAGCGATCTTGGCCTTGGCGTCATCGACCGCAGTGGTCATTTCGGGCGTGATCAGCGGGGCGTTATTGTCGTCCATCGCGACGGCAACCCCGTCAGAGGCGACATCCCATGTCTTTACACCCGGCTCGACGCCCTCGCCCGCCGTGAAGGCATCATAGACGGCGTTGTCGACGCGCTTGACGACCGAGGTGAGGATCTGGCCCGGATGCAGGTGGTTCTGGTTCGAATCGACGCCGATCCCCAGGACGCCTTCGTCCGCGGCGGCCTGCAGAACACCGATCCCGGTGCCGCCGGCTGCCGCATAGATCACGTCTGCGCCTTGCGATTTCTGTGCCTTCGCAAGCTCGCCGCCCTTCACCGGGTCGTTCCAGGCTGCGGGGGTCGTGCCGGTATAGTTGATCAGCACTTTTCCGTCCGGCTTGGTTGCCAGGAAGCCCTGACGATAGCCGCATTCGAACTTGTGGATCAGCGGAATGTCCATGCCGCCGATGAAGCCGACCGTGCCGGATTTCGACGCCATCGCCGCCAGCACGCCGGCCAGATAAGAACCCTCGCCTTCATTGAAGACGTTCGACTGCACGTTCGGCTGTTCAACGACAGCGTCGATGATGACAAATTTCGTGTCGGGATAGTCGGGCGCGATCTTGTTCAGCACCTCGCCAAAGGCGAAGCCGGTCATCACGATCGGATTGGCGCCGGTTTCGGCCAGCCGGCGAAGCGCCTGTTCGCGCTGTGCCTCCGACTGCATCTCCAGCTCCTTATAGGTGCCGCCGGTTTCTTCCTTCCATCGCTCGGCGCCTTGATAGGCGGCCTCGTTGAAAGACTTGTCGAATTTACCGCCAAGATCGAAGATCAGGGCGGGTTCGGCAAGCGCAGCACCAGCCATCAGGCCAAGTGCGGTCGCCGAGGCGAGAAGGGATTTCATCAGGGTCATGGCAACCTCTTGTTTCGAGCGGGCGATTCTGCCGGCAGATGACCTAGAGTTTAGGGCGGAAGGCGGGCCAGCGGTCAAGGCGATTTCTTGGAAGTGACCAAAGGTCAATTGCGCAGGCGCCCTTGCCATGCAGGCAAAAGCCGCGATTAGCACTTTCTTCACCATATGCGTGCAAGCCTGTCAGGATGACCGCGAATCGTACATTTCAGGAACCGCCACTGCCGTTGTTTCTCGACCCCGAGGGCGACAGCGACGAAGCTCCCGCACAGCCTGTCGCCGCGCGGCCCGGCGAACGGCGCGGTGCCGCGCCGTCCTATCTGGCCGATCACCGCGCCCGGTTGCGAGAAAGGTTCATCGCCGGCGGGGCAGACCCGATGCCCGATTACGAACTGCTTGAACTGATTCTGTTTCGGGCCATCCCCCGGCAGGACGTGAAGCCGCTGGCGCGCCGGCTGATCGACACGTTCGGGGACTTTTCCCGCGTGCTGTCCGCCACGCCTGCCCGCCTGTCATCGGTTCCGGGTGCAGGGCCTGCGGTCGTGACCGAGCTGAAGATCGTCGCGGCAGCCGCGAACCGGCTCGCGCGGTCGCGCGTGATGCACCGGCCCGTGCTGTCCGGCTGGGATGCCCTGCTGGATTACTGCCACACCGCCATGTCCCATGCCGGGACCGAAGAATTTCGCGTGCTGTTCCTCGACCGCAAGAACGTGCTGATCGCCGATGAACCGCAGGGCCGGGGCACCGTGGATCATGTGCCAGTCTATCCCCGCGAGATATTGCGGCGCGCGCTGGAACTCGGGGCATCTGCGATTATTCTGGTCCATAATCATCCCTCGGGCGATCCGACGCCATCGCAGGCCGATATCACGATGACCCAGCGCATCCAGATCGGGGCCGATGTCATGGGCATCACGGTCCATGACCATCTGGTTATCGGCGCGGGCCGCGAGGTCAGCTTCCGGCGCGAAGGACTGCTTTAGTCTGCGGGTTCGGCGGCGCGCAATGGTTCTGCGGGGCTGAGCTGAAGCACCGGCACAGCCTTCTGCGATTGGCCTCTGGCGGGTCCGAACTGCCCTTGCGTCCCGCGACGCTTCGGCGGAATATCGCCATGATTGTGTTGCCCGACGGAGGTCACGTTGCGTCTTTTTATTTCTCTGCCCGCGCTTCTGGTTCTGGCCGCATGCGGCGGTTCAACAACGCAGACCGGCACCGCCAGCCGGCCCGGTCAGGTCGCCGTCGATCCGGCTGCGCTTTACTGCCAGGGCACAGGTGGTCAGGTTCTGCCGCGGATCTCCGGCGGAAGGCGCGCAGATCTGTGCCGGATGCCGGACGGCCGCACCGTCCGAGCTGCCGATCTGCTCAACTCGCATAACGACCTTTAGATCGGCCTTGCGCTAAAGCGCCTCGAATGCGGCACGCTGACGCGCGGTCCAGTTGACGCGAAGATGCAGCCCGTTTTCCGCGAGCTCCTCTTTTTCGACCACCCCGGCCTCGTGCAGCCACGCGCGACGGCGGCCATCGCCGAAATCAAGATGCAGCTCTGCCAGCTCTTTCGGTTCGGCCAGAACGGCTGCCAGCGCAGCGTCTATTGCTGCGGTCAGGTCGTCGATGCCTTCACCGCTCAGTGCGCTGATCGCCTGCACGCCTTCGGTGCGCCGGTCGGTATTGCGCAGCGCCGCGCGCGTCGCATCCGACAGCGCATCAATCTTGTTCCAGACCTCGATCAACGCGACATCCTCGTCCACGCCGAGCGATTCGAGGATTTCTGCGACATCTGCTGCCTGCTCTTCGGTTTCGGGATGCGAGATGTCGCGGACATGCAGGATCAGATCGGCCTCCAGAACCTCTTCCAGCGTGGCGCGGAAGGCGGCGACCAGCTCGTGCGGCAGATCGCTGATGAAACCCACCGTGTCAGACAGGATGATGTCGCGCCCGCCGGGAAGGCGAATTGCGCGCATCGTCGGGTCCAGCGTGGCGAACAGCATGTCCTTTGCCAGCACCTCGGCACCGGTCAACCTGTTGAACAGCGTCGATTTTCCGGCGTTAGTATAGCCGACAAGGGCAACAATCGGATACGGAACCTTGGCGCGCGCGGCGCGATGCAGCGTTCGCGTCTTGACCACGCGGTCAAGCTGCCGGCGCAGGCGTGTCATCTGTTCGTCAATGGCGCGTCTGTCCGCCTCGATCTGGGTTTCGCCGGGGCCGCCGACAAAGCCAAGACCGCCGCGCTGACGTTCCAGGTGCGTCCAGGCCCGGACCAGCCGCGTCCGCTGATAGCTGAGCGCAGCGAGTTCGACCTGCAACACACCCTCGCGCGTGCGGGCGCGATCCGCGAAGATTTCCAGGATCAGGCCGGTCCTGTCCAGAATCTTCACATTCCACGCCTTTTCCAGATTCCGCTGCTGCACAGGCGTCACCGGGCCGTCGATCAGCACCAGCTCAGCCTCGGCCGCTTCAAGTGCCGCGCCGACTTCCTTCAGCTTGCCCGACGAAAAAAGCTGTCCAGGTGACGGTTTGCGCAGCCGCACGACCTGCCCGCCGGTGATATCGACACCCGGCAATGCATGGGCAAGTGCGACGGCTTCCTCAAGCGCGTTCTCGGGGATGCGGCGGTTGCCGCCGCTGCCGTCGATATCAGGATGGATCACATAGGCGCGCGTCGGCGCGCGTTCCGTGACGTACGAATCTGCCAATCACTCTTCGCCTTCATACAGGCTGATCGGGGCACCGGGCATGATGGTCGAGATCGCATGCTTATAGACAAGCTGCGACTGCCCGTCACGGCGCAGCAGGACGCAGAAATTGTCAAACCACGTGATAACGCCCTGCAATTTGACGCCATTTATCAGGAAGATCGTCACAGGCACCTTGGCCTTGCGCACATGATTCAGGAATGCGTCCTGAAGATTTTGTTTGTCGCCAGCCATGATACGTCCCTGTTTTAATTGTTTATCAAATCTATGAGAGGAATCGTGACCTGACAAGCGGGCGGGGGCGGCAAAAAAGTCGCCCTGTGGCCGATCAGCGACGCCAGAAATCCGGCGTGAAAAGCGCAAGAATGGCCAAGGTTTCCAGCCGGCCGACAATCATCGCCCCGGCAAGCACGGTTTTGGGCAGAAGTGCCAGGCCCGACCAGCCCTCCCACGGGTTCGACGCGATGCCCGCGCTCGCCTCGAAACTCGGCGTCAGGTCGATCGTGCCGGCCAGCGGGCCGGTATTGGTCAGCGCCGACACCGACAGCATGACGGCAGTGTCAAATTCGATCTGGTGAATGGACACCAGAAGCACCGTCACCGCGATCGAGACAGCGAACAGCATGAAGAAGATGAAGGCAAGATATGCGCCTTCGACGCGCAGACGACGGGCGACGCTGCCGCCGCCCGCGACCGAAGCCGGATGCACGATGCGGTCAAGCTCTCGCTGGCTCTGCCGGGCAAGCGCATAGACCCGCAGCAGCTTGACGCCACCTGCCGTCGTCGCGACGCCGCCCCCCATCATTGCCAGACCAGCCAGCAGAAGGCCCGGCGATTGCAGCCCGGACCAGCTGCGCGCGCCCTGCCAGTCGATGGAATTCCAGCCTGTCGTTGTCAGGAATGACATGGCGTTGAACAGTCCGCCCCAAGTGGCCACGGCGGCGTTGCGCAACGAAATCGCGGTGCCTGCGGGAATGCTGTTCTGCGAAGTCGTGATCTCTATGGTGGCGAAAAAATGCCGTGCGAAAAGCGCCAGCGCGACCAGAACGGCGACACCAAGGCCCAGCCGGATTTCCGGGTCATCCCACAGGGATTCAGACGCGCGAAGCTCTCCTCCGCCGGGCCAGAAACGCCGTGACAGCGCAAGCATCAGGAAAACGAATACGACGAACTCACCGACCAGTCCCGAATGCACACCCAACTGCCCGGCCTGCCCGCCCGACGCAACCGGAACCGGCGAAATGCCAGAGGTAGACAGCGTTCCCATTGCACGGCACAGCGCGATAAGGCCCGGATCACCCGCCAGAAGCAGGATCACCCACATCGCAAGCGTCAGCCCGGCATACCAGGGCGCGACCTGCGCAGCGATCTTCAATGCGCGCCCTGTCGGGGTGACGTGATTCCCGGCGAGGTTCAGCATCTGCGAGGGCGTGCGCCGCTCACCTCCGGCGCTTTTTGGCAGGGGCGTGAACTTCTCGCTTCGGCCATATGGCGAAGACAGGATTTCGAACCCGCCGACCTTGAGCGGGGCCAGAACGGCCACCGCCGTGACAAGAATGAACAGCCCGCCCAACCAGCCGACAAGCGAGCGCCACAGGTGCAGCGGCGGGGCCAGCATGTCGGCGGCATAAAGTGTCGCGCCCGTCGTAGTCAGACAGCTGACCATTTCCCACCAGGCATTGAAAATGCCGGTATCGGGCAGCGCCATGGCAAGGGGTATCGCCATCGCAAGTGGCAAGATGACAAGCGCACCCAGCATCGTCGCGAGAACCGCGCGCCCATGCGTCTCGTGCAGCCCCTTTCCGCCCATCGATGCGACACCAAGCAAGACCGACAAGACGATCAGCAGCACCGAGCAGAACAGGAATATCCGCGCGATTTCGCCATATCCCGTAACGGTCGCGTGCGCCGCCGGGATCAGCATGGCCATGCCGGATACGGCAATCAGAACGATGAAAAGCGGCAGGCGGGCAAGACCGGCCATCAGAAGAAGTCGATCGCGACTTGCAGCAGACGCTCGACCTCGGGGACGTCCTCGGACAGCGCGAAGATGCAGACGATATCGCCCTCGTCGATGCGGGTATCTGGCATCGGCTTGATGACGCGGTCGCCCTTCAGGACGCTGCCGATCAGGGCGCCTTCAGGCAGGTCGATATCGCGGATCGTGCGTCCCGACATGGACGAGGTCGGCAGAACCTGCGCCTCGATCACTTCGGCCTCGGCATCGCCAATGGAATAGATGTCGCGGACACGGCCATGACGAACATGTCGCAGGATCGTCGAAACGGTGATCGAGCGCGGGTTGATATAGGCGTCGATATCGAGCGGCCCCATGAGCGAGACGAGCGTCGGATCATTCACCAGGCTGACGACCAGCTTTGCACCCGCCTGCTTGGCACGAACCGCGGCGAGGATATTTACCTTGTCGTCATCGGTCAGCGTCATGACCGCGTCGGCATGCCGGATCGAGGCTTCTTCAAGCAGTTCAAGCGACAGGCCATCGCCATGCAGAACGATGGTGCGTTCGAGCGAATCCGCCGCAAGTTCAGCCCGGTCGCGATTACGCTCGATCATCTTCACGCGAACCCGATCGCGGCCGGTTTCCAGCTTGCTTGCCACGGCAAGCCCGACATTGCCGCCGCCGATGATGATAACCCTGTCGGGGCGCGTCGTCTGCTTGCCGAAAATCTCCATCGTGCGCTCAACATCGTCGCGGTCGGTGAAGACATAGATCTGGTCGCCCTCGAACAACTGGTCACCCGCCTCTGGCACGAACAACCGCTCATCCCGCCGCACACCGACGACAATCGCGCGCAGGCTTGAAAACAGCTCGTTCAACTGGCGAAGCGGCGTGTTGAGCGCCGGGCTGTCATCGTCCAGCACCAGCCCAAGCAGCCGGACGCGGCCATCGAGGAAATCCTCTGCCTCGAAGGTCTGCGGCGCGCGAAGCCGTGCCAGCGCGGCCTGTGCAACCTCGCGTTCCGGGCTGATGACGACATCAATGGGCAGGTGATCGGTGCGGTAGAGATCGGAATAGATCGCGTCCAGATAGGCGGGGCTGCGCAAACGCGCGATCTTGCGCGGCACCTTGAACACCGAATGCGCGACCTGACAGGTGACCATGTTCACTTCGTCGGAATGCGTCACCGCGATAATCAGGTCGGCGTCCCGCGCCCCGGCGCGGTCCAGCACGTCGGGATGACTTGCGAATCCGGTCACGCCCTGGACGTCAAGCGCCTCGGTCGCGCGGCGAACCAGCTCGGCATTATTGTCAATGACGGTGACGTCATTGCGCTCGCCCGACAGATGCCGGGCGATCTGCCAGCCGACCTGACCGATGCCGCCAATGATGATCTTCATGCGATCCCTTTCGCCTTTGGGCCAGCATTAGGCGCCTTGGCTTTGGGCGTCAATGAAGCCTCAGCCCACGGGCGGCGGGGCAATGATGTCGGTCAGTACGGCCGGGTCTTTCGGTGTCTGCGTCCACCGCATCGGCGTCGTCGGCGGCCCGTCACGGTAAAGCAGGGACTGCCCGTCATGGAACAGATGCATGGTTTCGGGGTCCGCCGTCAGCCGCACTGTCTTGCGGTTCAGCCCGGTGTGAATGCCCGGCAGCTTTGCGATAAACGGCTCTGCCTCGCCGGTCGTGCCGAAGTAAAGCAGCGTGACCTCGCCCAGAGCTTCGGTCAGATCGACTGTGCCTTCGAACAGCGCCGGGCCGTCTGTCACGCGCAGATCCTCTGGCCGGACACCCAGCTTGACGGCCATCCCCTCATCGCCGGGGCGCGTCGGGATATCGACCTCGCAGGTGCCGCCGCCGTCAAGCTGAACCTGCGTCCGTTCGCCTGTCGCAGTGACCTTGCCGGGCAGCAGGTTCATGGCCGGGCTGCCGATGAACTGGGCCACGAATTCGTTGATCGGGCGTTCGTAAAGCTCCAGCGGCGCGCCCACCTGCGCGATGCCGCCGCCAGCCAGAACGACGATCCGATCGGCCAGCGTCATCGCCTCGGTCTGGTCATGGGTGACATAGATCATCGTGCGGTCGGGCATCGATTCCTTCAATTGCGCAATCTCGATGCGGGTCGCGACACGAAGCGCCGCGTCGAGGTTCGACAGTGGTTCATCGAAAAGATAAACCTTCGGATCGCGCACGATTGCCCGGCCAATGGCCACACGCTGGCGCTGTCCGCCCGACAGGGCCTTGGGCAGACGGTCAAGATAAGGCGTCAGTTGCAGCATCTTGCCCGCTCGGTCTGTCGCGGCCTTGATCTCATCAGCGGACTTGCCGGCGATCTTCAGCGCAAAGGCCATGTTGTCGCGCACTGTCATATGCGGATAGAGCGCGTAGGACTGGAACACCATCGCGATGCCGCGCTGGCTGGGCGGGATGTCGTTCATCCGCACCCCGTCGATATGAAAATCGCCGCCGGTGATCTGTTCCAGCCCCGCGATCATGCGAAGCAGCGTTGACTTGCCGCAGCCCGAAGGGCCGACGAAAACGATGAACTCGCCCGAGTCGATCTCGAGGTTGATGTCTCTCAATACGTTCACATCGCCGTAGGATTTGGCGACATCCTTGAGCTTGAGATTTGCCATTTTCGTCTCCCCCCGGATCAGTTCCGGCTATGCTTCATTCAATTCGAACTGCCACGGACCAAGCCCGTCCACCTCTTCGCCGGACAGGTTGATGCGCAGCGTGACCATGTCATCGTCGTGCCGACGTTCGATCGTCAGCACATCGCCATCGGCAGACAGCGTCTGTTCACCGACCTGCAGCGCCGGGTGGCGGTGGCGCAGGTCGATCGCCCAACGGTAGTGATTCAGGACAGAGCCGATCCGCTTGTCCTGTTCCGAAACCGCAAGCTGCAGATGTTCATGCGCGATCGGCAGCCAAGGCACGCCGGTCGTAAAACCAGCATTGGTATTGGTGTAGGATTCCCAGACCATGGGCGTCCTGCAACCGTCGCGGCCCTTGAATTCGGGCCAGAACTCTATGCCATAAGGATCGCGCAGCGCCTCGAATGGGACTTCGGCTTCGGGCAGGCCAAGCTCCTCGCCCTGATAGATGCAGACAGATCCGCGCAGGCACATCAAAACTGTGACATAAGCGTTAATCGCAGGCTCGTTCAGGCCCCAGCGGGTCGAATGACGCACGACATCGTGGTTGGAAAAGGCCCAGCACGGCCAACCCTCGGGTGCCTTCTCGGTCACCTGCTGAAAGACATCGATAATGCGTCCGGCACTCAGATCGCTGCCCGAGAGGAATTCGAACGCATAGGACATGTGCATCCGCTTGTCGCCTGACGTGTATTCGCCAAGCAGTTCCAGCCCGCGCTGGCTGTCGCCGATCTCGCCCACCGCAGCAGCGCCGTAGGGTTCCATCACGGCGCGCAGCTTTTCAAGAAAGATCAGGTTCTCAGGGCGCGATTTGTCATAGACGTGGCGCTGATGGTTATACGGGTTCACCTTCGGCGCAGTCTGGTCATTGCGCTCTTCCGGGGGCAGACCGGGGTTGTCGCGCAGCTCGGCGTCGTGGGTATAGAAGTTGATCGTGTCCAGCCGGAAGCCGTCCACGCCGCGTTCCAGCCAGAAATGCGCCACATCCAGCAGCGCCTGCTGCACATCAGGGTTGTGGAAGTTCAGATCCGGCTGCGAGGTCAGGAAATTGTGCAGATAATACTGCTCGCGCCGGGCATCCCATTGCCACCCGCTGCCGCCAAAGATCGACAGCCAGTTGTTTGGCGGTGTCCCGTCGGGCTTCGGATCGGCCCATACATACCAGTCGGCGCGCGGGTTGTCGCGGCTGGCGCGGCTTTCGACAAACCACGGGTGCTGATCCGAGGTATGCGAAAGCACCAGGTCGATCATGATCTTCAGGCCCAGTTCATGGGCGCGCGCGATCAGGGCATCGAAATCGGACAGCGTTCCGAAGATCGGGTCGATGTCCAGATAATCGCTGACATCATAGCCGAAATCCTTCATCGGCGAGCGGAAGAAGGGCGAGATCCAGACAGCGTCCGCGCCAAGGCCGGCGATGTAATCCAGCCGCTGCGTTATGCCCGGCAGGTCGCCCGTGCCGTCGCCCGTCGTGTCCTGGAAACTGCGCGGATAGACCTGATAGATCACCGCGCCCTTCCACCAGTTCTTCGCCTTCTCGAGTTGTGTCATCATCCACCTTTGACAGATCCGGCCAGCAAGCCGCGGACCAGATATTTCTGCATTGCGAAGAACACAAGCAGCGGCACAGAGATGGAGATGAAGGCAGAGGTGGCAAGGATCTCCCACTCACCACCTTTTGATCCCATGAGCTCGCGAAGCACGCCGGTCATGACCAGCTGTTCGCGCGTGTTGCCCAGAAAGACGGTGGCGACCAGCAGGTCGTTCCAGACCCAGAGGAACTGGAAAATCGCGAAGCTGGCAAGCGCGGGGAAGGACAGCGGAAGAATGATCTTGCGGAAGATCTGGAATTCTGTCGCACCATCGACACGGGCGCTTTCGATCACCTCGCGCGGCAGCCCGGCCATGTAATTTCGAAGCAGATAGATCGCGAGCGGCAGGCCAAAGCCCGTGTGGGCAAGCCAGATGCCAAGATACCCTTTCCCGATCCCGATCTCGTTATGCAGTCGCAACAGCGGAATCAGCGCGACCTGCAGTGGCACGACCAGAAGCCCGACAACGGCAGCCGTCAGCAAGGCGCGGCCGGGGAACTCCATCCAGGCAAGCGCATAGGCCGCGAAGGCCGCAATCAGGATCGGTATGATCGTTGCGGGGATCGTGACGGTCATCGTGTTCATGAAGGCGCGGCCGATCCCTTCGGCGCTGAGAACGCGGGAATAGTTGGACAGCGTGAAATGGGGCGGGCTCGCGGTGGTCACGAAAATCCGCTCACCCCGTCGCATCTCGAAGGGGGCGGTCGATTCCAGACGGTAAGATCCGTCCTCGTTTACGGTCAGTTGCGCCCCATCCAGTTCCGCAGTTTCGCCGGCCTTGTAGGCTGCCGGTTCGCGTGAACGCGTCCCCCAGCCGACCAGCGACTGACCCTCGCCAAGAACGTTTCCTTCCAGCACATAAAGGTCGCCGTCCTGCGTCTGGTCATCGGCGGTGCCGGTGCGCACGAAGCCCGTCTGCTCGGACGAGGTCATGGATTTCCACCACCCCGTCGCGGAAATCTGATCGCGGTCGCGAAACGACGACACGAACAGCCCCGCCGTCGGAATGGTCCACATGACGACAAGAACCAGCGCCGCAATATTGACCAGCCAGGTGAGGCTGGATTTCTGTCCGGCCATGCCTTCCATCAGCGCATCTCCTTGCGAACGTTGCGAATGTTCCAGATCATGATCGGCAGAACGAGAATCATCAGGACAATCGCGATGGCCGAGCCGCGCCCGTAATCCGGGGTTCCGCGGAACATCCAGTCATACATCAGGTTCGCCAGCACCTGTGTGCCCCATTGGCCGTTGGTCATGACGAAGACGATGTCGAAGACCTTCAGAACGACAATCGTGATGGTCGTCCAGACCACGGCGATCGTGCCCATGATCTGCGGCACCTTGATCTTGAAGAAAATCTGCCACGGCGAGGCGCCGTCCAGCACAGCGGCCTCGATGGTTTCTTCCGGAATGCCGCGCAGGGCAGCGGACAGGATGACCATGGCAAAGCCGGTCTGAATCCAGACGAGCACGATCATCAGATAGAAGTTGTTCCACGGCTGAATTGTCAGCCAGGTCTGCGGCGTGCCGCCAAAGGCCTGCACGATGGCATTCAAAAGGCCGATCTGCTCGGTTCCCGGCTCTCTGTATTCATAGATGAATTTCCAGATCACACCGGCGCCGACGAATGAAATCGCCATCGGCATGAAGATCAGCGATTTGCCGATATTGCCCCAGCGGATGCGGTCGGTCAGTTGTGCAGCGATCAGCCCGAAAAGCGTCGAGAGCGCCGGCACAACCAGCAACCAGAAGAAGTTGTTGATCATGGATTCGCGGAACTTCGCGTCACCGGCCAGCCAATTATAGTTGCTGGCACCGACAAAGGTGCTGCTGGACGCGTTGCGCATCGACAGCCACAGCGAATTCAGGACCGGATAGACCAGATAAATCCCGAGAAACAGGATCGCCGGACCAAGGAAAAGCCAGGGCCGGATCATCCCCGCGCGACGGATATTGTTGCCTGCATTTGGCCCGCGCGGCGGGAAAACAGTGTCGAGAATGTAGTTCGATCCCCAGAACCACGCGACACAGCCAAGCACCCCGACGGCAATCGTCACGACTGCCAGAAGAAACAGATCCATCGCTGACCCCCCCTTTCAAGAAGGCCGGCCCCGGAAAGGGCCGGCCGGTCGTTTCTTACTTGATCGTGTCCCAGGTCGCCTGGATCTGATCGGCGACTTCCTGCGCCGACTTGCCGCCGACGAAGTCGACCATGCCAGTCCAGAACGCGCCCGCACCGATTGCGCCCGGCATCAGGTCAGAGCCATCGAAGCGGAAGGTGGTCGCGTTCAGAAGGACATCGCCCATGCGCTTGACGGTCTCGTCGGTATAGGCTTCCGGGTTGACGCCCGTATGCGGGGTCAGGAAGCCCTGCTGCGCCATCCAGATTTCATGCGCGAGCGGTGTCTGCAGGAACTCGATGAAAGCGGGCCCTGCAGGATTGTCCGTCAGGACCGAGAACAGCGTGCCGCCACCGACGACAGGCTGGCCAAGCGATCCATCGGCAGGCGCCGGCATGTAGAAGAAGTCTGCATCCTCGCCCACAATCGTGCCTTCCGGGAAGAATGTGGTGATGAAGCTTGCCGCGTGATGCAGATAGCAAGCAGGCGGGCTTTCAAACAGGCCCTTCGGGCTGTCGCGGAAGTCAGTCGCCGCGACCGAGCCGACGCCACCTGCGACGAAATCCTCGTTCTTTGCGAACCAGCCGAAATCGTCGATTGCCTTGACGACCTTCGGATCGTTGAATTTCAGCTCGTTGGTCGTCCAGGCGTCATAATCCTCGGGCGAGTTGGTGCGCAGCATCATGTCCTCGACCCAGTCGGTCGCGGGCCATCCGGTTGCGCCCCCCGAACCGAGCCCGATGCACCACGGCTTCTCGCCATCGGCTGCGATCTGTTCGGTCAGCGCACGCAGATCTTCCAGAGTCTCGGGAACCTCGTATCCCGCATCCTCGAAATTCTCGGGGACATACCAGACCAGCGACTTCACATCAGCCTTGTAGGGGAAGGCATAAACATGTTCCGCGCCGTCCGGACCCGCATAGGTGACCAGCTTCTTCCAGCTGTCACCGGCCGCATAATTATCGGTGATCCACTGGCCAACTTCGTCGGGCAGCGGCTTAAGCTGGCCCTTCGCGGCCAGACCCGCCGCCAGACCGGGCTGCGGGAAAACTGCGACATCAGGGGGCGAGCCCGCTTCGCTGTCGATGACGATCTGCTGTTCGAAGCTGTCAGAGCCGCTGTATTGCACGTCGACGCCGGTTGCGTCCTCGAAATAGGGGATGACCGATTCGAACAGGTCCTTGTCGCCGCCCAGCCACGGCCCCAGAACCGTCAGCGTCTGACCGGACAGATCGCCATGGGCGGCTTTGAATTCCTCAAGGCTCGCCCAGTTGAAGGTGTCATCCTCGCCAATCGGGAATTTCATCTGTGCCTGCGCCGCGCCAGATGTCAGCGCTATCATTGCCACCGAAACCAATAGGTTGCGTTTCACGTCTTTTCCTCCGTCTGTTGTTGCCCGCTCGCGCGATTTCTCTCAGCTACAGCCTTAAATCCGGGAATTGTCAAATATCCGGGAGGTGCGCAATCCTTGCTGCAACTGCATTATACAAGGCCGCGCGGAAATGAGGTTTTGCTTTCCCCTGCTGCACGGGCGCGACACAGGAGACGGTCAGAGAATGCTGCATATGCAGCATGTTTCCGCGACCGAGAGATCGGCGAGGGCAGACATAAAGATTTGATAAGAATAAATTTTTCGATGTCAGCAGCAGGATTTTTCATTCCCGACACAGTCTTTCGAAAATTGTGGGTTTGACGCATCAGAATGTGAGTTCTCGCTGGTCCGAACGGACCCCTGTCGAAAAGGACAGGTCGAACAGACGCCCGAAGGTGATTCGAGCGGTCGGCACCGGCAAAGCAGCTGACATGACAGAGTGTGAGTGAGGGATGACGCAGAGGTGGTGCCGCTGAAGGGACTCGAACCCCCGACCCCATCATTACGAATGACGTGCTCTACCAGCTGAGCTACAGCGGCCCCGTCTGCGTGCCGCGCCGGATAGCAGGTTCCGGCGCGGGGGAAAAGCCCCTTTTCGGGGCTTCAGCCGTCGCTTAGCGCGGCTTTCCCGAAGGTGTGTCGATCGGTTCCACATCGGGGCGCACGGGCATGTCGGGGTCAATCACCCGCGCGCTGCTTCCGGGCCGGGTGCGTGACTGCGGCATCGGCGTATCCTCAGGCGGCTCGACGTCGGGGCGAACGGGACTGTCATCGGCGGGCGCGTTCGAACGTGTCTTCCACGCCGATGCCGAAGCTGTCGCCGTCGGCTGCTGATCGACGCTCTCGCGCGTCGGCTGCGGTTCAGGCTTGGCCGGCGGCTCTGCCGGATGGGTCGGCACCTCGGGGTCGGTAATCGTGCGCACGGGTTCGGCCGCGTCCTGATCCTTGTAATCGGATTCGCGCGGCACCATTCCGGGTGCCACATCCGCGTCAACCGAGCTTGCGGCAGCGACCGCGGCCGCCGTTGCGGCGGCAGAACTCGTCTCGCCAGGACGGGCGGGCGCGCTGCCATCGGCAACGGCGTCATCCTTGCGGCTGCCGATCAGCAGCGGCAGAAGCTCTGCACCGGCCGGGGTATTTACCGGACGCTTATGCGCGGGCTCGCGCCAGCTCAGCGTGTCAAAGCCAGCGCAGCTTGCGCAGACCGGCGCCCAGTCCTCCATGACGTTCTCGCATTTGTCGCAGACCCATTGCGGGCCGCGCGATGCGCCCATTGCCTTGACCAGCCATGCGCGCACGGCGGCATCGCTTCCACCCTCGCCGCGTTCAATCGCCGCCATGATTGCAAGGGTGCGCGTCGTGGGATGCGTTTCGGCAAGATCACCAAGCGCACGGCGCGCCGCCGGGAAGTCTTCATTCGCGAGCAGAAGCTCGGCCCTGAGAAGCCGGGTTTCCTCGTCATCGGGATTTTTCTTCATCAGCGCCTCGAAGCGGCGCAGGCGCTGCTTGGGCGTTTCGTCCGGCGCAACGGCGGCATAGGCCTCGGCCAGATCGGGATGGGGACGAACCGACCATGCCTTTTCCAGCAGGCGCTCGGCATTCCGTCCATCCTTTTGGTCGATATAGGTCCGTGCGGCCAGGACCACCGCCGGGACCAGATCCGGCGACGCCTTGGCCGCCGAAATGGCCGCCTCGCGCGCCGAGATAGAGCTTCCTTGTGCCAGCACGTCGCGCGCTTCCTGAAGCGCCATGACCGCATCGCGGCGGATATGAACATCCTGCGGAAGCTCTCCCTGCTTGCGCTTGTCCTTCAGGATACCGCGCGCGCCCTTCCAGTCGCCTTCCCTGGTCGAAAGCTCCAGCAGCGTGTTCTGGATTTCGGCATGGCGGGGCTTCAGCGTATAGGCCTTCTGCGCCAGTTGCAGCGCGGTCTGGGTATCGCCCTGCGACAGCTTCTGCTTCATGAGGCCACGCACGCCGACAAAGCGGGTCCGGTCATCCTCCAGCATTTCGCGATAGACCGATTCCGCCTTGACCTCGTCGCCCGCAACCTCTGCCGCCTGCGCGGCCAGAAGCCGGGTGGCGCGGTTGTCATCAAGGTATTTCGCAGCACGGTTGGCCATGTCCTGCGCCTGCTTGCCCTCGCCCGAGGCGACGGCCAGAAGCCCTTGCGACAACGCCTCGATCCCCTTTTCGCGGCGCGAACGCGCGAAATAGCGATTGATGGCGGTTTCATCGCCCATGATGAAGCGAAGGAAGGCCCAGATCATGCCGAGGATCTTGAACAGCAGCCAGGCCACGACCATCAGCAACACCAGCGCCGCCACGGCGGCAATCGGTCCAAGCGTGTATTCGGTGCCGTTGAACACCAGCCTCACGCCTTCGCTGGTGGCGGAAAGCGTGTTCAGCCCGACGGCGACGGCCAGGATGATGGCGAAAAACAGAAGGATCTTAAGCAAGGAGGCGAGCATGGTCTTTTCCTTCAGTTCAACGACTTGGCAACGTCATTCAGCGCCGCTTCCGCATTCAGGTAAGCGTGTGCCTGCTCGGTCCATGTGGACATGGCCTGCTGTCCCGCTTCGGGCAGCGCAGCGATCTCGTCCAGTGCAGATTGCAGTTCACCCTGCTGGACAAGGGCGGCGGCCCGCGACAGGACTGCGTCCGGATCATCGCCTTCGCGCGGCTCGACCGAGCGCGCGCCAGTCTGCACGCGCAGGAAGTTGCTGACCGCGCCGAGCGGCCCTTCATTTTTCGACTGCGCCTTCAGCGAAACGCGCAAGGCTTCGCGCGCCGGGGCGTCAAAGCCCATCTGCAACTGGTCGAGCGAGGGCAAATCGCCCTGCGCAAGTGGCTCGGGGACACTGACCCCGGCCCGTTCAAGCTGTTGGACGGCTTCGGTCGGCGATCCGCCCCCGCCATCCAGCACCGCGCCAAGCACGGCGACTGAGGCAACTGCCTGCGCCCGCTGTGACGCAGCGTCGGCTTCGGTCTGCACGGTGGCAAGAGTGTCGCGCGCCTGTGCGGCCGCGTTTTCGATATCGGCTTTCACCTGATCTGCATTCTGCGCCAGCGCCTGCACACGTTCCAGTGCCGCCGGATCAAGTTGAGGGCGCGCGCGCAGTTCTTCGATCCGCTGCTCTTGCGCGTTCAGCGCATCCTGAAGCGCGGAAATCCGGCTCATCATATCCGAAGGCGGCGCGGCTGCGGATGATCCGGCGGCGTCATTGGCCGGTGGCGGGGCGGCAGGCTGCGGCGCGCTCGGGGCCGGGTTGGCGGCAAGCGCGCTTTTGATCTGTTCGTCAACAAACGCCTTTATCTGTACGTCATCAGGCGGCGGCATTTCCGCGAGCGCCGCCCGCGCCGCATCCCCGCCCGCCTTGGAGGCAGTGGCGAGTGTCTCTTCGCGAAGCGAGGCGACTTCGCTTCGCGCGGCCTCGGTCGCGGCGGCTACGGCGTCGGCTTTGACTGCCGCGACATCTGTGCCGGCACCCTGACCGCCGCGCCACGATTCGGGCAGATGCGGCAGCGCGTAAATCGTCGCGGCGGCCCCCAGCCCGGCGGCAACGACGCCGCCAAGCGCAACGGGCCAGAACCCCGTCCGCTGAACCACCCGAGCGGACCCATTCTGCGCCCCACTTTCAGCCTTCGAACCCGCAGGCAAAGTCGCGGCACCGGCAGCGGTAGGCTCTGCCGGCTCTGTCAGTCTGACGGGCTTTTCCGCCCCCTCGGAGGGAACAGGTTTGCGCGCGGCGGCGGGTCTTGCGTCGCCGGACGTGCCAAGAAGATTCGAATCAATCGGCTGGGACGGAGGGATACGCGAAATCGTAACGCTGGGATCGGTATCGACCGGCTTCGAGGGAACGACCGTCCCGGTCGCTGCATCCTTCGCCTTGCCGCCTGCGGCTTTGCCTGTCGATTTCGATTTATTGCCTGTGCTGGATTTGTCGGACGTCACCACGTCGTATCCCCCTGAGAACTGCCGGCGGCCGGGTAGGCATACCGCGCTTCGGGCCAGTCTAGCGACGGCCCCTTTCTGCCTCAACCCACGGGATTTCAGTTCGTTCCACAACAGAGGCTGCGGAAATGAGACTTCGTATCGCGCTGATCATTCCTTCGGCATCGGGCTGGTCCGCGACCCGGCGTGTCGCAGCCGGGCCGGTATAGCTTGCATCCGTCCGCTCGCTGATCGCAACCGTTGCGACGGGCGCGACCGCATCGCGCAGCGCGCCGGACAGGATCAGCGCGCTGCGCGGGGAAAAGAGCGGCAGGACCAGCGGGCGCGTCCCTAATATCGCGGCCTCTGCATCGTCCGAAAGCGCCTGCTCGACCTGATCGTAAGCCTCGACCCCGTCGATTGGCAGCACGAGCGCCCTGTGACGGCCATGCAGATGCAACCAATCCTTGCGCCCTGACAGCAGCGGAAGCAGCCCCTTCGCATCGCCCGGCCCGATCTCGACTGAGAACCCGGCCTGCCTGGCGGCTAAAGCCGTTTGCGGTCCGACGCAAAGGGCTGACCGCCCGGCGCCCGGCCCCGCAAAGGGGACCGCATTGGCCGAGGTGAAGACAAAGCCCTGCGCGGCTTCGACTTTCGCACGGTCAAACGGAAGCGGTTCAATCCGCAGAACGGGCGCGATCAGCACCTCGACCCCTGGCAAGCGGGCAGCGAAAGCGCGCGACTGCGCGGCAGGCCGGGTCAGAAGGCAAAGGGGCGCGGTCATTGCGGCCTCGGGTCAGGGTGGCTATCTGAAGTGCTAACCCCAACGCGCGCAAGGCCGCAACCATGACCCTGACCTTTCTTGGCATCGAAAGCAGTTGCGACGACACCGCTGCCGCCGTGGTGCGCGAAGACGGCACAATCCTGTCCTCGGTGGTTGCAGGCCAAACGGCGCTGCATGCGGAATTCGGTGGCGTCGTGCCCGAAATCGCCGCCCGCGCCCATGCCGAAAAGCTGGATATCTGTGTCGAACAGGCCCTTGCCGAAGCCGGTATGGGACTGTCTGATCTGGACGGGGTGGCCGTCACTGCCGGGCCGGGGCTGATCGGCGGGGTCATGGCGGGCGTAATGCTCGCCAAGGGGCTTGTCGCGGGTGCGGGCCTGCCGCTTGTCGGTGTGAACCACCTTGCCGGGCATGCGCTGACCCCCCGGCTGACCGACGCAATCGGTTACCCTTACCTCATGCTTCTCGTCTCGGGCGGGCATTGCCAGCTTCTGCAGGTGGATGGCCCGGACGCGTTTCGCCGTCTTGGCGGCACCATCGACGATGCCCCGGGAGAGGCCTTCGACAAGGTTGCCAAGCTTCTGGGACTTGCCCAGCCCGGCGGTCCATCGGTCGAGGCCGAGGCACGACGCGGCGATCCGGCACGCATAGCGCTGCCCCGTCCGCTGTTGGACCGGCCCGGATGCGACATGTCATTTTCCGGCCTCAAGACGGCTGTGCTTCGCGCCCGCGATCAGCTTGTCGATGCGCAAGGCGGACTGACCGTGCAGGACCGCGCAGATCTTTGCGCCGGCTTTCAGGCTGCGGTCGCGGATGTGCTGGCGGAACAAACCCGCCGCGCCCTTGCGCAGCATCCCGCGCCGGTGCTGGCCGTGGCCGGTGGCGTCGCGGCGAATGCAACCATACGCGCGGCACTGGAAAACGTCGCAAGCGATGCCGGGGCGCAGTTCGTCGCACCGCCCTTGCGGCTTTGCACGGACAACGCGGCCATGATCGCTTGGGCGGGGATGGAGGCGTTCCGCCTTGGCCGCCGCGACGGTATGGGGCTTGCCGGGCGCCCCCGCTGGCCGCTCGACCAGAGCGCGGCGCCGATGCTGGGCACCGGCAAGCGCGGGGCCAAGGCATGACGCCGGAACTGAAGATCCTGACCATCAACGCGACCATCATGGCTGTGGCGTATCTTGGCATCTACCCGTCGCGCCACATCACCCGGATCAGCCAGATGATGCCGACCGATCTGGGCCTGACGGCACTGTCGCTTCTGGCCGCGGGCGGTCTGTTTGCGGGCAGCGGGATACGGTTCAACCTTATCCTGACAGAGACGAACTGGGCCATTTTCGCGATCGCCACGCTTGCGCTGATCGAGTTTCCGCTGATGATCTGGTTCTGCCGCAGGAACGGAATCGAGATCGGCGGCGATGACACCAAAGGGGACGGGCCATGACCGCGATCATCGGAGCGGGCGCATTCGGCACGGCGCTGGCGGCGGCTCTGTCGGTGCAGCAGCCCGTCACGCTGTGGGGCCGCAGCCTTCCCAAGGGGCGCACGACACCGCGTTTGCCCGGCGTGGTGCTGCCCGATGCCGTCACCCTGACAACCGATCTGGCAACCGCGCTTGAGGGTCAGACGCATGTCATCCTCGCCCTTCCTGCGCAGGCCCTGCGCGATTTTCTGGCCGTTGAAGGGCTGCGGCTTGATGGGCGCGGGCGCTGGCTTGTGAACACCGCGAAGGGCATCGACCTGACGACGGGCGAATCGCCATCATCGCTTATTCGCGCGGCCTGCCCGGCGGCGCTGATCGCGACGCTGACGGGGCCAAGCTTTGCCGCAGATATCGCGCGTGGGTTGCCGACCGCGCTTACGCTCGCATCGGGCGATGCCGGGCTGCCAGCGCTTCAGCACGCACTTTCGACACCGACCTTGCGGCTTTATCGCAGCGACGATCTGCGCGGCGCGGAACTGGGCGGCGCGCTGAAGAACGTCATCGCGATTGCGGCGGGCGTGGCCATCGGCGCGGGCTTTGGCGACAGCGCCCGCGCAGCCCTGATCACGCGCGGCTTTGCCGAGATGTCTCGCCTTTCGACCGCGCTTGGCGCACGGGCCGATACCCTTGCCGGGCTGTCGGGGCTTGGCGATCTGGTGCTGACATCAACGTCGGAGCTTTCGCGGAATTTCCGCTTTGGCCGCGCACTTGGTGCGGGGGAAGGCTTCGACGCCTCGGTCACGGTCGAGGGTGCTGCAACAGCGCGCGCGGTTCGCGGACTTGCCGCAGCGAAGGGCATTGCGATGCCCGTTGCCGAAGCCGTGGCCGCCCTTGCCGAAGGTCGCGCCGACGTGGCAGAGACGCTGGAAACCCTGATGAGCCGCCCCTTGAAGGAGGAATGATGCCCTATTTCGCCGTGATCTGCCGTGACAAGCCCGGTGCCCTGTCGATCCGGCAGGAAAATCGCCCCGCCCATCTGTCCTATATCGAGGAAACCGGCATCGTCTTCATGGCCGGTCCGCTGATCGAGGATGGGCAAATGGCGGGTTCGCTGGTGATTCTGGATGCGCCGGATCTGGCTGCCGCGCAGGATTGGGCAGGCAACGACCCCTATGCGAAGGCCGGGCTCTTTGACAGCGCGACTGTCACGGAATGGAAGAAGGTGATCGGCTGATGGCTTACTGGCTTTTCAAGTCGGAACCGAACGTCTTTGGCTGGGACGATCTGGTCGCAAAGGGCGATGCGGGCGAAGAATGGGACGGCGTGCGGAACTATCAGGCGCGCAACAACATGCGCGAGATGAAAAAAGGCGACCGCGGGCTGCTGTATCATTCTAATATCGGCAAGGAATGCGTCGGTATCGTCGAGGTCGCCGCCGAAGCGCATCCCGATTCGACGACTGACGACAAACGCTGGGAGTGTGTCGACATCAAAGCGGTGAAGCCGCTGAAAAACACGGTCACACTGGATCAGGCAAAGGCGGAGCCGCGCCTGAAAGACATGGTGCTGGTCAACAATTCCCGACTGTCCGTGCAGCCGATCAGCGACGACGAATGGAAGGTGCTGATGGAACTGGGCGGCGTCGAGTAACGCTCAGCCCAGCCAGTCGCGTGCCAAGTGCGGCAGGGCGTCGAAATGGTCCAGCATCGCGTCGGGGTTCAGCTTCGACAGGCCCTGCCCCTCTGGTCCGAAGCTGACAAGTGCCACGCGAACGCCGCAGTTTCGCGCGGTTTTCAGGTCCGTCTCTGTATCGCCGACCAGAAACGAGGCCGCGACCTCGCCGCCTGCACGCGTCACCGCCGCACGGTAGGCCGCGGGGTCCGGCTTCCTGACGGGCAGCGTATCGGCCCCGATCAGTGCGGCAAACGCATCGCGGATGCCGAGCTCGCTCAGCAGTTTGTTCGCCAGCCCCTCGGGCTTGTTGGTGCAGACGGCCAGACGAAACCCCGCGCCGTCCAGTTCGCGCAACGCCGGCTGAAGGCCCGGATACATGCGCGAATGCACCGAAATCGCCGCGTCATAGGCATCCAGCACATGCGGGAAATCCTCATCCTCGGCCTGCGGCGGGATAAGTGTCGCGGCGCTGGCGCGCGCATAGCCTGCGCGCAGCATCGCCCGCGCGCCCTGCCCGGCGACGCGCGCATCAGCAACCGGGTCCAGCCCCGTCAGACCGCGCCGGGCCAGCACGTGATTGGCCGCCGCGATAAGGTCTGCTGCCGTATCGACCAGGGTTCCGTCCAGGTCGAACACCACGGTTCCGGTCATGCTGTAACCTTTCGTTAAATCAAGTGAAGCACCGAACGCTTGCGGCCTTGCCCCGGCAAGGGGTAAACCGCGCGGCGGGAAACGGCAAATAACGAAACGGGCGGCATGACGGCAGAACAGAAGAAACGTGAAATCGCGGTGGTCATTCTGGCGGCCGGTCAGGGTAGCCGGATGAAGTCCGATCTGCCGAAGGTGCTGCACAAGGTCGGCGCGGTGCCCCTTGTCGGCCACGCCCTTGCCACGGCGCGCAGCCTTGATCCGGCGCGGGTCGTCGTGGTCGCCGGCCACGGCGCCGAAATGGTGACACAGGCCGTGGCCAGGCTGGACAAAGATGCCGAGATCGCGCTGCAGGCGGAACAGCTTGGTACCGGCCACGCCGTCGCGCAGGCGCTGCCGATGCTGGAAGGTTTCGAAGGCCGCGTGATCGTGCTTTACGGCGACACCCCGTTTATCGGCACTGCGACGCTTACCAGTCTTGCGCAGCACGAATCCGATGTCGTCGTGCTGGGCTTCGAGGCCGCCGATCCGGGCCGCTATGGTCGTCTGGTGACTGATGCCGATGGCACGCTGCAACAGATTGTCGAATTCAAGGATGCTGACGATGCTACGCGCGCGATCCGGCTGTGCAATTCCGGCGTCATGGCGATGGATGCCAGCCTGCTTCGCCAGTTCATCAGCCGGATTGGCAATGACAATGCCGCCGGTGAATATTACCTGACCGACATTCCGGGCCTCGCCCGCGCAGAAGGTCACAACGCCGCCGTCGTGACCTGTGAAGAAGCCGAAACCCTCGGCGTCAATTCACGCGCCGAACTCGCGCGGGCCGAGGCAATTTTTCAGGCCCGCCGCCGCGTCGAGGCGCTTGAGGAAGGCGTTACCCTTACCGCCCCCGAAACCGTGTTCTTCGCGCTCGACACCCATATCGGACGCGACGCGATCATCGGGCCGAATGTCGTGTTCGGTCCTGCGGTCACGGTCGAAAGCGGTGCTGAGATCCTGGCCTTTTGCCATCTGGAAGGCTGCCATGTCTCGTCGGGCGCGACGGTCGGGCCTTTCGCGCGGTTGCGTCCGGGAACAGAACTGGGCGGCGACGTGCATGTCGGCAATTTCGTCGAGATCAAGAATGCCGTGCTGGACGAAGGCGTGAAGGTCGGGCACCTGACCTATCTGGGCGACGCGCATATCGGCGAGCGAACCAATATCGGCGCGGGCACTGTGACCTGCAACTATGACGGGGTGATGAAGCACCGCACCGAAATCGGCGCGAATGCGTTCATCGGCTCGGACACGATGCTGGTTGCGCCGGTGACGGTGGGCGATGGCGCGATGACAGCCTCTGGTTCCGTGATAACAGAGAATGTGCCGGCGGACGGACTTGGCCTCGGGCGTGCGCGCCAGACGAACAAGCCCGGTCTTGCACGCCGCATCATGCAATCGCTGCGCGAGCAGAAGGCGAAGAAGGGTAAAGGGTAACAGGTTATGTGCGGTATCATCGGTATTCTGGGGAACCATCAGGTCGCCCCGCAACTGGTCGAGGCGCTGAAGCGTCTGGAATATCGCGGCTATGACAGCGCCGGGGTGGCCACGATCGATGATTCCGGAAAGCTGGACCGCCGACGCGCGGTTGGCAAGCTGGTGAACCTGTCTGACCGCCTTGTGACCGAGCCGCTGGCCGGGCGTTCGGGCATCGGTCACACGCGTTGGGCGACACATGGCGCCGCAACAGAGGTGAACGCTCATCCCCACAAGCGCGGACAGGTTGCGGTGGTCCATAACGGCATCATCGAAAATTTCCGCGAACTGCGCGAGGAACTGGTCGCCGCAGGATACGCACCCGAAACGGAAACTGACACCGAGACCGTCGCCATGCTGACGGCGAAATATCTGGATGACGGGCTCAGCCCGGTCGAGGCAGCGCGCGCCACGTTGAAGCGGCTGCACGGGGCCTTTGCGCTTGCCTTCCTGTTCGATGCGCATGGCGATCTGATGATCGCCGCGCGTAAGGGAAGCCCCTTGGCAGTGGGCCACGGCGATAGCGAGATGTTCGTTGGATCTGACGCCATCGCGCTCGCGCCCTTCACGGATCGCATCTCCTATCTTGAAGAAGGCGATCACGTCATCCTGACCCGCGACGGGGCAGAATTCTTCGACGCCGAGGGCCGGCCGGCCAATCGCGAGATCGCGCAGATTGATGTCGGCGCAACCGCAATCGACAAGGGCGGCTACCGGCATTTCATGGCCAAGGAAATCGCCCAGCAACCGGCCGTGCTGGGGGATGTGCTGAACCATTATATCAAGGACGGTCGCATCGTTCTGCCAGACTCGATTGATTTTCGCGATGTGGACCGCCTGACTCTGGTTGCTTGCGGCACCGCATATCTTGCGGGCTACGTCGCAAAATACTGGTTCGAGAAGCTGGCTGGCCTGCCCTGCGATCTGGATGTCGCGTCGGAATTCCGGTATCGCGAGCCGCCGCTTTCGGAAAAAAGCTGGGGCATTTTCATCAGCCAGTCGGGTGAAACCGCCGATACGCTGGCCGCGCTTCACTACGCAAGCGGCAAGGTCGCCAGGACGCTTGGCGTGGTGAATGTCGGCACCTCGGCCATCGCGCGCGATACCGATGTCGCGCTTCCGACACTTGCCGGGGTCGAAGTTTGCGTCGCCTCGTCGAAAGCATTCACCTGTCAGTTGGCGGTGCTGGCCGTGCTCGCGCTGAAGGCGGCGCATGATCGTGGCCGCCTGAACGAGGCAGAGCTTGCCGCGCATCTGGACGATCTGCGCTCCATCCCCGCACTGGTGAATCAGGCGCTTAGCACCGCCGATGATTGCGAGAAGCTTGCAGGCTGGTTGTCGGACAGCACGGATGTGCTTTTCCTTGGTCGCGGCCCGCTGTTCCCGGTCGCGCTTGAAGGGGCGCTGAAGCTGAAGGAGCTGAGCTATATCCACGCAGAAGGCTATGCGTCGGGTGAATTGAAGCATGGCCCGATCGCGCTGATCGACCAGAATATGCCGGTTGTCGTCGTCGCACCGCGCGATGCGCTCTTCGAAAAGACCATATCGAACATGCAGGAGGTCATGGCCCGTCACGGTCAGGTTCTGCTCGTCTCGGATGCCGCGGGTATCCGCGAAGGCGGCAGCGGCATCCGCGCATCGCTGACCATGCCCACGGGCGGCGGCATCTTTCAGCCCATCATCTACGCTGTGCCGATGCAATATCTCGCGTATTTCACGGCAGTCGCGAAGGGCACCGACGTGGATCAGCCGCGAAATCTGGCAAAGTCGGTGACGGTGGAATAGGCCCCGGCGAAATCAGTTGCACCGCGACCGCAGGTGCGCCAGCCTGCCGCGAAAGGAGAGCGCCATGCCCGTGAAGAACCGTTTTGCCGAGCTTCTGCCCGAGATCACGGGCTGGCGACACGATTTCCACAGTCATCCCGAACTGCAATATGACGTCCACCACACCGCCGGTCGCGTGGCTGAACTGCTGCGCGGTTTCGGCATTGACGAGGTCGTTGAAGGCGTCGGGCAGACCGGGGTCGTCGGCGTAATTCGCGGCCGGCAAGACGGGTCGGGCAAGGTGATCGGCCTGCGCGCCGATATGGACGCGCTGCCTATAATCGAGGCGACGGGCCTTGATTATGCCTCGACCGTGCCGGGCAAGATGCACGCCTGCGGGCATGACGGCCACACATCCATGCTGCTCGGAACGGCGAAATATCTGGCCGAGACGCGGAATTTCGACGGCACGGCGGTGTTGATTTTTCAGCCCGCCGAGGAGGGCGGCGCAGGCGCGCGCACCATGCTGGAGGACGGGTTGCTGGACCGCTGGAATATTCAGGAATTCTATGGCTTGCATAACATGCCCGGCGTCCCGGTCGGCGAATTCGCGATATGTGAAGGCCCGATGCTGGGTGCCGCGGACGAGTTCGAGATTACGGTGACGGGCCGGGGCGGGCATGCCGCGCAGCCACATATGTGCACCGATACGATGCTGGCCGCCGCACAGATCATCGTGGCGCTGCAATCGATCGTTTCGCGCAATGTCGATCCTTTGAAAAGCGGCGTCGTCTCATGCTGCGCGGTCGAGGGCGATTCGACGGCGCATAACGTCATCCCCGGCACCGTGACCATCCGGGGGACCGCCCGCAGTCTGGCCGAGGATGTCCGAGAGCTTCAGGCAAGCGCGATCCGGCGGGTCGCGGAAAACACGGCCCGCGCCTTCGGGGCAGAGGCCGTGGTCGATTATCATACCGGCTATCCCGTCACCGTGAACCACCCCGAGCCGACGCGCCATGCCATCGAAACGGCGATCACGGTTGCCGGCGCGCAGAAGGTGAATGATGCATATACGCCGATCATGGCCGGCGAGGATTTCAGCTTCATGCTGAACGCCCGGCCGGGTGCGTATATCTTCCTTGGCAATGGCGACAGCGCGCCGCTGCACCACCCCGAATACAACTTCGCCGACGAGGCGATCCCCTTCGGCTCCAGCTGGCTTGCGGCGATGGTCGAGGCACGGATGCCCGCAGCCTGATCCTGCTGTGGCGACGTTCAGCCGCCCGTATGGCTCATGTGGCGGCTGATCTGACCTGCAACCTTCTGGCGCGAATAGTCGAAATCGTGCCCTTTTGGCTTGCGCGCGATTGCCGCGCGAATGGCTTGCGTCAAAAGCAGATCATCTTCGGATGCGCGCAGCGCCGCACGCAGGTCGGCGCGGTCTTCCTGGCCCAGACACATGAACAGTTCGCCTGTGCAGGTCACGCGCACGCGGTTGCAGCTTTCGCAGAAATTATGGGTCAGCGGTGTGATGAAACCGACCTTCTGCCCGGTCTCCGCGATCCGGACATAGCGTGCAGGCCCGCCCGTCCGTTCGGCAAGCTCGATCAGCGTGAAGCGCTGCGCCAGACGCGCGCGCAGGTCCGACAGCGGCCAATACTGGTCCAGCCGGCTTTCCTCGGACATATCGCCCATCGGCATGACCTCGATAAAGGTCAGGTCGTGATCTTCCGCGGCGCACCAGTCGATCAGCGAAAACAGCTCATCCTCATTGAAGCCCTTCAGCGCCACAGCGTTGATCTTGACCCGCAAGCCGGCCCTTTTGGCGGCCGCAATGCCGTCCAGAACCTGCGGCAGGCGGCCCCATCGCGTGATCGCCGCGAATTTGTCAGGGTCAAGCGTGTCGAGCGACACATTGACCCGGCGAACACCGATATCTGCCAGTTCATCGGCGAAGCGCGCAAGCTGGCTGCCATTGGTCGTCAATGTCAGTTCGTCCAGCCCCGCACCAAGGTGACGCGACACCGACCGAAAGAACGACATGATGCCCCGACGCACCAGCGGCTCGCCCCCGGTAATGCGCAGCTTGCGTACGCCAAGACCGATGAAACTGGTCGAAAGCCGGTCCAGTTCCTCCAGCGTCAGCAGGTCGCGCTTTGGCAGGAACTGCATATGTTCCGCCATGCAATAGCTGCACCGGAAGTCACAGCGATCCGTCACCGACACACGAAGATAGGTGATCGGGCGGGCGAAGGGGTCAATCAGCGGCGCATATTCCATTCAATTGAGATAGGCCGATGACCGCGCTGCCGCAAGCACCGCCATTGCGCGGCGTTCACTGCGCGGTTAGCCTTCCGACAACCAAGAAGGAGCCTTTTATGACCGGAATGAAGACCTCGCTGGCTTTCGGCGCAATCGCAGTCGTATTGGCTGGCTGCAACATGAACGATTCCCCGGCGAGCTCGCGCCCGGCCATAGCCGCGCCGCAGACGCAGACCGCGACCGAGGCTTCCGTGACGCCGCGCCCGACCGCCGCACCGGCCGAGCGCCCGGCGCTGGATGGCGGCGCGCAGACGGCTGCGTCGCTGGATACGACCACGCCCGAGGAAAAGGCCGCAGCCGCAGCGCCAGCATCGGGCGGCGGCAAGCTTGGCACTAGCGTCGCATCGCTTGGTGACGCGACAGAGGGCGGCTTCTGGGTGAAAAGCCCGCTCGTGAAAGCCGAAGGCAAGGGGCGCGTGGTCAATATCGCCAATGGCAAAAGCGCGAATGTCGATCTGAAGCCACTGGCCGGTTCGGGCGCGGGCAGCCAGCTTTCACTGGCCGCAATGCAGGCGATCGGGGCGGGCCTGACAGATCTTCCCGATATCGAAGTCTGGCAGAATTGACGGAAAAAAGCCGCGCGGGCGGTGCCGGCAGAGGGATTTGAACCCCCGACCTTCTGATTACAAATCAGCTGCTCTACCAACTGAGCTATGCCGGCATCCGCACATCCGCAACTTCGACCGGATAACGCCTGCCCGCGCCTCGCGCAAGTCATCGCGGTGACTGCTGTGTCCGCACCGGGCGTTAATCGGTTTTCCTGCCCGCAAAGCGGCGCTACGCTGCGCTTCTCGAAACTGTCCGAATTGGGGTCAAATGCAGATCGTCTATCACGTCGGCGCCCATGGAAGCGATCACGAACGTCTGATCCGAACGCTTTTGCGAAACCGCGAGGAATTGTGGACACTTGGCACCGACATCCCCTCGCCCACGCGCTACAAAGGCGTTTTCGGTGGGGCGATCACGGCGCTGAATGGTGGGGAGGCACCTGCCGAGATGCAGGAGACGCTGCTTGATTCGCTGATCGACAGTGACAGCGCACGTCGCCTGATCCTCAGCCAGAGCATGTTTCTGGGCCTGCCGCAGCGCGCCATCGGGGAATCGGGCTTCTATCCGCGCGGGGCCCACCGGATGCTGGGGCTGTCGAACCTGTTCCCGGACAGCGCCGTCGAGTTCTTCCTATCGGTCGTCCACCCCGCCGCTCAGGTGGCCGAGCTCGTTCTGCTCAGCAAGGGCGATTATGACGCGGTCATGGGCGGACGCGACCCCCGGACATTGCGATGGGCCCCCTTCGTGCGCGCGATACAGGACGCGATACCGGATCGCGAACTGGTCGTATGGGCACAGGAAGACCTGCCCTTCATCTGGCCAGAGGTGCTGCGCCGGATGGCCGGCATCGGCCCTGAAACGCCGTTGCGGGGTGAAGATGCGGTTCTGGCCGACCTGCTGCCCGCCGAGGCTCTGGCCGAGCTGAACCGTCAGATATCCGCTATTCCCGGCATTGGCATATCGACCCGCCGCGACATGATCGAAAAGGCGCTGTCAGACCACGCGACAGAGGGCGCGGCCGAAAGCGCAGTGAATCTGCCCGGCTGGTCGCAGGATCTGATCGACGAGCTTTCGCAGATTTATGCCGAAGATATCGACGAGCTTTCATCCATGCCCGGGATAGACTTCATCAAGGCCTGAAGGCACACTCGTTTTCGACGCCGTTCGATTGCCTGCGCGGCCGCAACAGGCAGGAGCGAGGAGGCAGCAAATGGACCAGCCGGACCTCAACCGGGAATTCGCACCGACCGGCGTTCTGCGCGTCGCGCTCAATCACGGGAACCGTGTGCTTGTCGGGCGCGATGAGGCCGGAAAGCCGGTCGGCATCAGCGTCGATATCGCGAACGCGCTTGCCAGGCGGCTGGGGCTGCCGCTGGAATTCGTGGAATTCGACCGCGCTGTCGATGTCTCCGCATCCGCCACACAGGATCGCTGGGATGTTTGCTTTCTGGCTGTTGACCCCGAGCGCGCGCGCACGATTGCCTTCACCGCGCCCTATGTGCGGATCGAGGGCTGCTATCTTGCCGGTCCCGACTGCGAGGCAACCGATGCGCTGCAGCTTGTGGCATCGGATGCAGCGGTCGGCACGGTGCGCGGCAGTGCCTATACGCTGACCCTTCAGCGGCAGGCCGGGGCGGAAAATCTCGTGATGTTCGAAAATATCGGCGCGGCGCTTTCGGCGCTTGACCGGCACGAAGTCGCGGCGATTGCCGGTATCCGTCAGGCGATGGAGGCAGAGGCCGCGCACCGTCCCGGCAGCCGCGTCCTTCAGCCGCCGTTCATGGAAATCCGACAGGCAATGGCGGTGCCGCAAGGTCGCCCCGCGGCGTCCCGCGCGCTGTCGGAGTTCCTGAACGAGCTTATGCAGACAGGCGCGCTTGGCGATATTCTGGAAACGCACGGCGTCGGGCGCGGCTCTGCGATCATGCCCGAGCAGACGGAAGGCGATACGGGCTGACCGCGCCGCTGTCTGCGCGCTTCAGGCTGGCCACCACCAGACGGAGAGCGTTACGCCTTCACGCCATCCCAAGCGCGGCCTTGTACATGTCGAGGATCGCTTCTTCCTCGGCAATGTCGTCGCGGTCGCGCTTACGCAATGCAATTACCTTTTTCATGACCTTCGTATCATAGCCTCGTGCCTTGGCCTCGGCCATGATCTCTTTCTGGCGTTCAGTCACGTCCTTCTTTTCGGCTTCGAGCTGCTCATACTGCTCGATGAACTGGCGCAGTTCGTCTGCGGCAACGTTATAGGCGTGATCGTCCTGCATGATATCCCTCGTTGATCCGGGCGAAATCCATAGGCTGTCTTGCCCGCTTCTGCAATGACGGCTAAGCCCTGCACGACCAGAAGCAAGGGGAAGCGGCATGAGCGTTTTCGACATCCTCATCTGGGTCGGCGCGGCGCTGACCGTGGCCGGGCTGGCCGGCATCCTGTGGTGCATATGGACCGTCGCGAGGTCGCGACGTCAGGGCCTTGACGAGGCCGCCTTCCGCGCGCGCATGCAGCGCGTCGTGGCGGTGAACATGGGCGCGCTCGCCGCATCGGTGCTGGGGCTGATGGCCGTGGTGATCGGGATCATGCTGGGCAACTAAGGACGCCGCGCGACGGTCTGAGGGCGCTTTCAGCCGACAGGGAAATCCGCCAGCGCCGCCTCGATCCGGCTGGCGGCAGCGTCCAGATCATCCAGGTCATTCAGTTCGACCGTCGCGCGTTCGCGATCGGCGTAGCGGGCGCGATGCTTGCCGTATCGCGGGTCGTAGTGCTCGCGCATCAGCCCCTCGGCCAGTTCAGCCCAATTCTGCGCATCGGCCAGACGCAACCAGTCCTCGATCCGCGCTGCGGGATGCAGCGGCGCAAGCTGGCGCAGGATGGCTTGCACACGGCCCGGCTGATCCACGACATCGACATAATCGCGGGCGGAAAAGGTTGCGCGCGCTGCGACAGGCACCCGCAGGACAAGCCGCGGCGCCGCAATGATCGCCGACCACACGGCCTTTGGCAGCACGATACTGCCGATGCGAGAGCTTTCCGCTTCCACCAGCACCGGACGCGATGGGTCAAGCGCCTCAAGCGCCGCTGCGAGGCGGCCTTCAAACAGCTTCTGTCCGGGCTGCGCACCTCGATGACCGAAAAGACTGCCGCGATGATGGGCGAGCCCTTCCAGATCGACGACCTGATGCCCGCGCCCTGCAAGGCGTAACAGCAGCGCCGTCTTGCCGCTGCCGGTATTGCCGTCCAGAACGATGACCGGCGACGGAAAGCCACTGTCCTGCACACGTTCGATCACGCGCGCGCGCCAACTTTTGTAACCGCCATCAATCCGCGCGACGCGCCAGCCGACCTGCGACAGGATTGTGGCCATAGCCCCCGACCGCTGCCCGCCCCGCCAGCAATAGACAAGCGGCCGCCAGCCGCCGCCACGATCTGACAGCGGCCCGGCGATATGGCGCGCGGCATTTGCCGCCACCAGCGCAGCGCCCAGCTTGCGGGCATCGAAAGGTGAAACCTGCTTGTAGATCGAACCGACCTGCGCGCGCTCATCATCGCTGAGAACCGGCAAGTTTATCGCGCCGGGAAGATGATCCTCGGCATATTCCGAAGGCGCGCGCACGTCGATGATGTCATCGAAACGGCCCGATGCGATTGTTACCGCATCGGGCCGAAAAAGGTCGGGATTGCCGGGGCCGGACAGCGAAAAGCTCAGTAAACGTAGACCGGCGTACCGATCGGCACCTGATCGAACAGCGCCATCACGGCTTCGTTGCGCATCCTGATGCACCCGTTCGACACGGCGCGCCCGATAGAGCCAGGCTCGGTCGTGCCGTGGATGCGGATGGCCGTGTCGTTGCCGCGCGCGTCATAGAGATAAAGCGCGCGCGCGCCAAGCGGGTTCTGCGGGCCGCCCGGCATGCCGTCCTTGTACTTGCCGTATTGCTCCGGCTTCCGCTCGATCATGGCCTGGGTGGGCTTCCAACTGGGCCATTCCACCTTGCGGCCGACGCGGGCCTTGCCCTTCCAGACCAGTTCGTCCTTGCCAACCGCAACGCCGTAGCGAACAGCCCTGCCCGGCGCGATGACGTGGTAAAGGAAGAATTTGTCCGAGACGACTACGATGGAGCCGACTTCGAAACCTTCGCGGATCGGAACCTCGGTCGGCTGATAGGGGTCGGCCGGCGCGGGCGCGGCCTTTGCCAGCAGCGGTGCGGCAATCAAAGGAAGGGCGAGGCCGATCATTTGGCGACGGTTCATGACAAGATCATCCTGTATCTGCGTTTGTTCCAATCCCTACAGGCTCATGGGCAGGAATTTCAACTCAATCCCGCGTCAACTTGCCCGAATCGGTGACGCAATTGCCGCTTTTCGGACTGAAACCGGCGTCAAAGCAGCAATCTCGGCCGGTCTTTCAGGTCCAGTCCCGGAAAAATCACCTGCTCCACCGCCGAATTCGACAACCCGAACAGATCGGCGATGGCAGAACCCGCATAGGCGCGCACGTCCATCACCGGCTTCAGATCGCGCCCGGCATAAAGATCGCTTTCATCAAGCCCCGGCCACGCGCCCAGCACCTTTCCGCCCCGGATCGCGCCGCCCGACATCACCATGAGGCCGCCCGTGCCATGATCGGTGCCGCCTGTGCCGTTTTCGCGCACCGTGCGCCCGAATTCGGTCATCGCCATGACGACAGTGTTTTCCCAGTTCCGGCCAAGATCGCGCTTCAGCACCTGAAGCGCGGTCGCAAGATGTTCCATCGGTTTGACCATGGTCCGGACCTGTCCGCGATGGGTGTCCCAGCCCGTCAGCGAAAAAGCGGCGATCCGCGTTTCTGCATTCAGGCGTGCGGCGGCAAAGCCCGCAAGCGCCTCGACCGGGCCTGAAACCGGGTCATCCGGTCGGCCCATCCGCGCCGCGGCTTCCTCTGCATTGATCCGCAGCGCGGTTTCGGCGGCGCTGTGGAATGGCGCATCAGGCTCATAAAGCTGGCTCAGCAGGATCTGCGCCTGCGATGAAAGCGACATCTGCGTGCGCGGCGCCCAGCTGGAATAGGGCGCATCGCCCTGCAGAATCGCGAGTTCGTCCGTCCCGACGGCATAGCCGGTTTCGAATGCGGCGCCGGGGATCAGCGGCAGCAGACGGTTCAGCCAGCCATCCGCCTGCCTGCCATCCGCCGTGCGACCATTCGCGGTCCCCGCCTCCAGAATATCCTGACCATCGAAATGGCTGCGTTTGTCGCGGTAAGGCGTCGAAACCGCTTGGGCAAAGCCCAGCTCTCCGGCGCGCCACATCGGCATGAGCGGCGCCAGCGCCGGGTGCAGCGCGTTGAATCCATCCAGATCAATCGCGCCATTTTCGGGACCGAGCGAGATTGTCCTGCGCAGTTTGCGCAGCATCGGATCGCCATAAGGCTGCACGACATCCAGCCCGTCCATCGCCCCGCGCAGCACGATTGCCACGAACCGCTTTTCGCCGGGGACCGAAGCGAAGCTCATGGGCGTAACCGCCGGGACAGCGGCGATTGAACAGGCCGCACCGAGCGCGGCGTTCAGAAAACGGCGGCGATCCATATTCATAGCGTCATCTCCGGTTGAACTGCGGCGAAGCGAGCACGATTCCGATGCCGTCAGACCGCGACTCGGCACGTGCTGCCATGTCGATCACCCGATCACGCGTCGGACCGGCGATCACCTGACTGGCGAATTCGCGCGGGTCCGGAAGCTGGTCCAGCAGTTTCGCGGGCTGACCCATCGCCCAGTTGATCCGCGCTGCCAGAAGCTGCGGGGTCAGCCATGACATGGCGCTTTCGGGCCAACCTTCCGGCTGCGGCGCGCCCTGCGGGTTCTGCCCCATGCGCGTCAGCGGCCTGACATACAGCCGCCACAACTCCTTGCCTTCAAGCGCCATGATCCGGTCCCCGCCGATCCGCAAGGCCCGCAGCGAGGCGATCAGCAGGTCCTGCGGCTGGCGCACCTTCTGCGCAAATGTCTCGCGCGATTGCGCATGGCCAACCATAACCTCGTATACGGGAACAAGCTCGCCGCCGGTGTCGCGGAAGCGGGCAATCATCTCGTTCAGCAGCTTGCTGGGTGGATCGTCGGTGCAGAAATGCCGGACCAGCTTTGTGCAGATGAAGCGCGCGGTTTCAGGCCGCACCGACAGATCTTCCAGAAACGCCACGAACTCGGCCAGACGCGGCGGTCGGCCCCCGCCATATTCGGCACCCAGCACAGTCTCTGCCCCGGGCTCGGCTCGGTTCTTGTTGAAATCGAATTCCCGCTTTGCATTGATGCCGAGGCCGGTCATCAGTTCAGCAAGCTGGCGCACATCCTGCTGTGTATAGCCGCTGCCGACACCCATACTGTGCAGTTCAAGCAGCTCTCGCGCGTGATTTTCGTTCAGGCCGGGCGAACCCTGCCCCTTCCTTCGCCGCGTCACCGCCAGCGGAGAGTTCGGTCCTGTCGAGGCATTCTGATCCAGATAAAGCAGCATCGCGGGATGCAGGGTCGCCGCCCGCAGCAGATCTGCAAAGCGCGTGCGCTGATTGGCGCGTATCGCGTCCTCGTGGAAGGCGGAGGTCAGGATCGCCATGTTTTGCCCACCCGCGCGAATGCTGAAATGGCTGGCCCAGAACTGCGCGAGCCGGTCGGCAAACCCTGTCTCATCCTCCAAGGCGCGGGCGATCCTTGCCTTGGTGGCGCGCGTGGCGGCGTTCATCAGCACCGCCTCTGCCTTCTTTCGCGCGTCAGCACCGCCAGCAACTTTGGTTTCATTCTTGTTTGCCTGGGCATAGGCGGTCGCAATTGCCGCAGCCTCGGCGTTGCCGATTGTCGGAAACCTCCGCACCATCGCGTCATTCTGAAGCGAGTCCATCAATTCTTCAGGCGATGCCGCCCCGGCAAATCGGGGCGAGAGGCCGGTGCCGAACCGGACCTGGGAAAATCTGGCGTAATTCATTCGCGCGTATCCATTCGCCGCTTAAACGCAGCACGGCATCATCGGGTTTGTCTATCTTAGATCCGACTGCGGTCACAAACGCGTGCGTGCCGGGCGATGATGCGGGTTTGCGAACCGCCTGGCACAATCTTATCGCCGGTGCAGGCGATCAGTTCGGTGCCTTCATCTCACCATGTGCGCCATGCTGCATCGGCATGGCGTCCGAGGCGTCGGGCTTGCGATCATTGTCAACGGGAATGACCAGATCGACCGCCCCGCATTCGCCGAAATTCAGCGACATCGCGATGTCCTGACCCGTTTCCAAAGGTGCGTTCAGGCCCATCATCATGATGTGGTCACCGCCACGCATCAGCTTGTGTTCAGCGCCGGCCGGAATGGTGATGCCATCTTTCAGCTTCGTCATCTTGACGACCCCGTCGCTGCCCTGTTCGTTGGTGTGAAGTTCGATCATCTCGGCGGCATTTCCGCTGACCGAACTCAGCGTGCAATCGCTGCTTCCGGCATTGACGATCGTCATGAAGGCCGCGCCGGATTTCGGGTTGGCACTGCGCGCATAAGCGTCGGTGATCTGGATACTGCTTTGCGCCAGGGCGACGGCGGGAAGGGTGGCGGCAAGCGCCGCAATAAGCATGCGTTTCATCGTTTATCCTGAAGATGGTGTCGTTTTTCGAGTTCAGGCGAAATGACCCGGCGGCGCACGGGCGCACGGGCGCGGCGCAACCAGTCCGGCACATGACATCACGGGCATCGCCGGAACCGCTGCCGCCCATGACGATGGTGCTGCCGGAAACGCCGTGTCAAACACGACGGCCGCCAGCAATAGCGGCGCGATGTCAGGGCAGAAATCCGTGCGACGCGCGGGCTGGCCATTTTCGTCGACGACGATTGTGGTGACGGTCGCGCCCGCGCAGATCACCAGTTCGCTCAGCGCGCGCGATTGCCCGCGCGCCGAGGCAACCCCCTGCGAGGTCAGCACGAGTGCGGCAATCAGAAACAGGCGGGCGAAGAACCTCATGCTGACTGTCTAGCGCGGCACCGCGACGCGGAAAAGCGGCATGAGCGCGCAGAAGTGTCGCAGGCGGGACCAAGGCAGAAACGCCAAGCGCCCCGCCGAATGCCCGGCGGGGCGCTTAAGACAATCTCGCGAAGGATCAGACCGAAAGGTTGGCCGCCGAATCGCCGGCGCCGGCGATCTCTTTCTTGATCTTCAGGGCGCGGGCCGACAGTTCGGCATCCTTCGCCTTCGCCAGAAAGGCGTCCAGACCGCCGCGGTGATCGACCGAACGCAGGGCGGCAGCCGAAATGCGCAGCGAATAGCTGCGGCCAGTCTTTTCCGACGTCAGCGTAACGTCGTTCAGGTTCGGCAGGAACCGGCGACGGGTCTTGTTATTGGCGTGGCTGACATTGTTCCCGGTCATCGGGCCTTTGCCGGTCAATTCGCAGACGCGCGACATGTTCGTATCCTCGTTTTTACCTTCGCGGGATGGTCGAGCGTGACGACGTGATCCCAATGTGAAAAGGCGCCGCGAGGCAGCGCCCGAAATTCTGTTCGCGGGTGCATACTGGCTTGCCGGGGCAAGGTCAAGCCCTGTTGGCCGAAACCCGCGTCACCCCACAACCGGCGTCGCCCGCACGAAAGCCTCAGGCGGCACCCGCATATCGGCGCTCTGCCGCGATCAGCTTTTCCTTGCGCCACAGCCCGCCAGCATAGCCGGTCAGCGTCCCATCCGCGCCGATGACGCGGTGACAGGGAATCACAATGGCTATTCCGTTGGTTGCATTGGCACGCGCGACCGCGCGCGTCGCCCGAGGCTGGCCGATGGCGGCGGCGACTTCGGCATAGCTGCGGGTCTCGCCCGCGGGGATCAGCGTCAGCGCGTTCCAGACCCGTCGCTGAAAATCTGTGCCATGCGGGGCCAGCGGCAGATCGAAGCGCGAGCGTCCGCCCGCAAAGAACTCGGCAAGCTGATCGGATGTCTGCCGCGTCACAGCCGATGAACCCAGCCCGATTCGCCCCTTCGCGTCGCGTGACACCCGCGCCAGTTGCGGCTTCAGCGCCTTGCGGTCTGTGAATTCCAGCAGATGCAGCGCATTTTGATCGGCGACGGCAATCATCCCGCCCAGAGGCGTGTCGATCCAGTCCGCGACCAGCCCGCCAGCCACCCGCATGCCGGCAGGCGGATGACCGAACAGACGCGCGAAAGCCTGCCGGAAGCCCGAGGCCGAATCGAAGCCGGCATCAAGCTGGGCCTCGATCACGGCATCCCCGCCCGCGACGCGGCGGGCGCCTTCACGCAGCCGCGCTTCGCGCGCCATCTGCAGAAACGTCATGCCGAAATGCCGGCGAAACGCGCGGCGGATGGTCGAAGGATCATAACCCATGTCTTCCAGATCCGTCTCGGTCCAGCGGCGACCCGGCGCTGCCTCGATCGCCGCACGCAGCGCCGTCACCGCGGCGTCGCCTTCGGCAGTGGCACCGCCGGGATGGCAGCGCCTGCACGCACGAAAGCCAGCGGCGCGCGCCTCCTCGGCCGAGGCGAACCAGCGGCAATTCTCTGGCCGGGGCTTGCGTGCCGGACAGGTCAGGCGACAGAAGATTCCGGTTGAGGTAACGCCAACAAAGGCGCGGCCTTCATAGGCAGGGTCGCAGGCATTCAGCGCGGCATAAAGAACCGCATCATCTGGCAGATCGAACATCTCCGGCTCCTTCATTCTTCCGCCTTCCGACATAGCTTCCCCTGACAACAACTGCGGCGCAAAATCGGGCGTCTATTCCAGAATACCTCTCAGCCGGTTCACATTCGCGAAATCCGTGACCGCCCTTGGCGGAATATCATGCACTCCGCTTGTCTGCCACGGTCGCGGGGCTATCCTGCAGCGATGTGGAGATATTCATGCCTCGCCTCTTCGCCCTGATCTCAGCCTGCCTGCTGCTGAGCGCCAGCATCGCCGAAGCCGCTCGGCTGCAGCTTCTTGTCGCATATGACAGGGGTTGCGGCGAATATTCGCGCTGGCAGCAGGAGGTCGGTGCGACCTATCCGGCAAGCGCCGAGGGCCGCACCGCACCGCTGTTGCCTGTGGCAATCGACGGCGCGTGGCCTGACGGGCTTGCTTTGGCCAGCCGCCCACGCCTGTCGCCGACCTTCGTGCTGCTGCGCGACGGGTTCGAACTGGGCAGGATCGAAGGCTATCGCGGGGCGAACGAGTTTCGCGCAGCGCTGGATCAGATGCTCGGGCGCGCCGACTAGGTTCCGGGGCATTTCCATCCGCACCTTCATCGGCTAACACCTGCGGCACAGCTTCTAGACAGGTTTTGCCATGCACGACATCCGCGCCATCCGCGAAAACCCGGCCGCTTTCGATGCCGCACTTGCCCGCCGCGGCGATGCGCCAATCTCTGCCGAGGTGTTGTCACTTGACGAAACCCGCCGCGCGAGGATCAAGGCAGCCGAGGATGCGCAGGCCGAACAGAACCGCGCCAGCAAGATGGTCGGTGCCGCGAAGGCCAAGGGTGACGAGGCAGAGTTCGAACGTCTGCGCGCCGTGGTGGCCCAAACCAAGGCACAGGTCGGCGAGATGCAGACCGAGGCCGCCGATCTCGACCGCCGGCTGCGCGATCTTCTGATGACAATTCCGAACCTGCCGCTTCAGGACGTGCCCGACGGCGCGGACGAAAACGACAATGTCGAGCTGCGTCGCTGGGGCAGCCCGCGCAAGTTCGACTTCACCCCCGCCGAGCATTTCGAGATCGCGGGCGTCAAGCCGGGCATGGATTTCGTGACCGCCGCAAAGCTGTCCGGGTCGCGATTCGTGCTGCTGCAAAGCGGTGTTGCCCGCATTCACCGAGCGCTGGCGCAATACATGATTGATACCCATGTCGACGCGCACGGGCTGACCGAAACAGCAACCCCGGTTCTCGTTCGCTCCGAGATGATGGAGGGCACCGGCCAGCTGCCGAAATTCGGCGAGGACAGCTATGAGACGCGTGAGGGATGGTGGCTGATCCCGACCTCGGAAGTGACCCTGACCAACACGGTGAACGGTGAGGTTCTGGATGCGTCGGATCTGCCGCGGCGCATGGTTGCGCATTCGCTTTGCTTCCGATCCGAGGCCGGCAGCGCGGGCCGCGACACTGCCGGGATGCTGCGCCAGCACCAGTTCGAAAAGGTTGAAATGGTCTCGATCACCGCAAACGAAGAACAGGGCCTTGCCGAACATGCCGCAATGACCGAGCGTGCAGAAGCGATCCTGCAAGGTCTGGGACTTCCCTATCGGACGATGCGGCTTTGCACCGGGGATACGGGGTTTGCTGCGCGCATCACCCACGACCTGGAGGTCTGGCTGCCCGGGCAGAACACCTACCGAGAGATATCGTCGGTCAGCTATTGCGGTGATTTTCAGGCACGGCGCATGAATGCGCGCTTCCGCCCGGACGATGGCGGCAAGCCGGAATTCGTGCATACGCTGAACGGGTCCGGTCTGGCCGTGGGGCGGACGCTGATTGCCGTGCTGGAAAACGGTCAGCAAGCCGACGGTTCCGTCAGCCTGCCGGAAGCGCTGCATCCCTATCTGGGTGGCCGCACAACGCTGCGGGCTGATGGGACTCTTGATTAACAATTAACAAATGCTTATCGAAAAGGCGCAACTTGCGGCCATTTCGGGCGTTCGGACAGATGCAACGTCTGGCGACACTTCTGATGAGCATCATGGCGCTGGCTTTCGTAGCCAGCGGCATGAAGTTTGCACTGACCCCTGCCCCCGAAGTCGTGCTGCCACTGCATTTCACGACCGAGCAGATGGACCCGGACGGTCTGGCAGAAATCTACCTGCGACCGCAGCACCCGGCGATGTGGATCATGCTGGGCGCGTTATGGGTTCTGATGCTGCGAATGGCGCTTCGCGAGGCGATGCCGGACGGCAACCGCCCGGCGCTCGACATGACTGATTTGCTGCTCATCATCTCGGCACTCGCGCTCGGGACGATCTGGCCGTGGATTTCGGTCGGCGCGCCGCTTGTAGGCTTCATGCTGTGCGTCCTTATGCTGCTGGCGCTGATTGCGACCGGACGGCGCACGGATTCCGAGGGGCGACTGGCGCGCGACCCGACTTTGGGCGTCTTCGCCGGCTGGGCCACCGTGCTGACCTTCGCGGCCTTTGCGTCATTCCTGTCGGATGCAACCCCGATCCCCATGGAACTTGCGACGCTGGCCGGAGCGATCCTGTCATGCAGCGCCGCGATAGCGGTGCAGTTGCGCATTCCAAGGAATCCTGCCTACACGATCACCGTGATGTATGCGCTGCTGGCCACCGCTGCCACAACGATCGAGGTGAACCCGCCGGTTGCAGTGATCGCGGTTCTTTCCATGGCAGCGCTGACCTTCCTGCTGGTCCGCGTGACGACCTAGCTGCCCTTCGGCTTTTGCCGGTTCTTGTGCTTTGACAGCGCGCCGGACTGGCTGATCTTGGTCGCCTTGTGGCGATAAGGGTTCACATTCCCCTGATCGCGGAAGAAGATGCGGATCGGCGTTCCCGGCATGTCGAAATCCATCCGCAACCCATTGATAAGATAACGGTGATAGCTGTCCGGTATCTTGTCCGTATGCGTTGCCTTGACGACAAAAGCAGGGGGACGGGTTTTCACCTGCGTCATATAGCGCAGCCGGATGCGGCGTCCACCGGGCGCAGGCGGAGGGTGCGCCTCGGTCATTGCCTCCAGCCAGCGGTTCAGCTTCGAGGTCGAGATTCGACGGTTCCAGACCTCGTATGCCTTCATGATCGCGTTGTGCAGCCGGTCCAGCCCCTTGCCGGTCCGCGCCGATACCGTCACCAGAGGCGCGCCTTTCAATTGCGGCAGCAGACGCTCGAAACTCTCGCGCAGCTCTTTCAGCTTTTCGGGCTTGTCTTCCTCAAGATCCCATTTATTGGCGGCGACGACGACGGCGCGCCCCTCGGTCTCTGCCAGATCGGCGATACGCAGATCCTGCTGCTCAAACGGGATCGCCACGTCCAGCAATACGACAACCACCTCGGCAAAGCGGACCGCACGCAGGCCGTCGGCCACCGACAACTTCTCCAGCTTGTCAGTCACGCGGCCGCGCTTGCGCATCCCGGCAGTGTCGAAAATCCGCATGGGCGTGCCCATGAAATCCGTCCGGACCGAGATCGCGTCGCGGGTAATCCCGGCCTCGGGCCCCGTCAGCAGCCGGTCTTCGCCAAGGATCTTGTTGATGAGCGTCGATTTTCCGGCGTTCGGGCGACCGATCACTGCAAGTTGCAATGGCTTCGCTTCGGTTGGCATCCAATCCGGCGCTTCGTCTTCGTCGAACTCGGCATCTTCGGGCAACTCGACATCGACGGCGGGTTCGTAACCCGCGTTCTGCGCGGTCAGTTCTGCGGCAAGAGGCTTCAGCGCGGCATAGATATCCTCCATCCCCTCGCCATGTTCCGCAGAAATGCGCAGCGGCTCGCCCAGGCCAAGCGCATAGGCCTCGATCGCGCCAGCCTCGCCTGCGCGGCCTTCTGCCTTGTTCGCCGCGAGAATCACATGCTTGGCGCGCTTGCGCAGAATATCGGCGAAATATTCATCCGCCGCCGTCACCCCCGCCCGCGCGTCGATGACGAAAAGCGCAACGTCAGCCTCGTCGACGGCGCGTTCGGTCAGCCGGCGCATCCGGCCCTGCAGGCTGTCATCATCCGCCAGTTCCAGTCCGGCGGAATCGACCACGATAAACCGCAGATCGCCAAGCCGTCCCTGCCCCTCGCGAAGATCGCGGGTGACTCCCGGCTGATCGTCGACAAGCGCCAGCTTGCGCCCGACCAGCCGGTTGAACAGCGTCGATTTGCCGACATTGGGGCGGCCGACTATGGCGAGGGTAAAGCTCATCTGTAGGCGAGCAGCCGGCCGTCACGGCTGGTGACGTAAAGCACATTGCCCGCGACGACAGGCGCCGTGGCTGCACCGCCGGGGATCTCGGCCTGCGTAACCAGATTGCCTGACACCGGATCGAAGCCGCGAAGCACCCCGTCGGACGACGTGACGAACAGGCGTCCCCCGGCCAGAACCGGCCCATATTGGGCATAGATGCGGTCCTGCTTTTTCACCTTCTGATCGACATAAAGCGGCAGATCGCGCGCCCAGACCAGTCCGCCATTCGACGCGTCAAGCCGGATAAGCTGGTTCTGATCGTTGACCGCGAAAACTGCGTTTCCGACAGGCACGACAGGCGATACAGCCCCCTCGCGCGCCGACCAGAGCTGCGTTCCCGTCTGACGGTCGAAGGCCGCGATGCGCCCGGACGACGTGCCTGCAAAAACAGTGTTGCCCACGATAACCGGCTCGCCCGTCATGTCGCGGATATAGGCCACCGCACGGCCCACACGGGTGCCAGCGACCTGCCCGGACCAGCTTTCGATGCCGGTTTCGCGGTCGACGGCCAGAAGCTGACCCGACGCGAAGGGAAAGATCACCTGACTGCCCTCGACCGCAGGGGCAGCAACGCCCATAACGGCGGTCGGCTGCTGGATGCCGGACACCTGCCACTGCAACTTGCCGTCCTCGGCGCGCACGGCAAAGCCGGTGCCGGTGCGGCTGGTGACGTAAACGACGCCGTTCTGCACGGTTGGCGCGCCCGCTGCCGGTGCCTCCAGCCGCTGACGCCACAGGATGCCGCCGCGCCGCACGTCGAGCGCGACCAGCTCTCCATAGCCGGTGGTCACGAAGACGCGCCCGGCTTCATATGCGATCCCCCCGCCCGAAACGCTGTTCGGGTTTTCGCCAGACGGTGTCAGATCGGCAGACCATGCATGGCCACCCGCCAGCGAGGTCGCGGTCACGCGCGCGCGGCTGTCGAGCGTGAATACACGCCCGCCCGCAACGATGGGATCAGCCGTGATACGATGGCGCTTGCCGCCCGGCTGCCCGATCGGCGCTGCAAACAGAAGCTGCGTGCCGGCGCCCAAAGCGACATGCCCGCTGTAATGCGCCGGGTTCGACCCGCGGGCCGTCCACTCTGAAATTGCGCGCGGGCCGGGAAGCTGAAGCGCCTGATTGGCGGCGACTGCCTGTTCGACAGCGGGACCGTCAGGCGACGTCACGGCGCGCGGGTCATAGCGCGGACCCGGCAGGATGACCTCGCGCTCTGCGCAGGCCGAAAGGACAAGCGCCGCCAGCAAGGCGATACGCGCGGGCGTCAGGGCAAGTCTGGGCGTCATGGCTGGCCTCTTGTCATGTGACGGGATCATTCAGCAGGCGCCGCTTCGCCCACGGGACTGGCTTCGGCGGCCGGGACATTCCCCGAAGCCGGCGCGGCGGTATCGGCAGGCGGCGCGCCGAGCGTTATCATCATCTGCGTCAGTCGCGAGGCGAGCGCTTGGCTGACCCCGTCTTCCGCCAGCGTTTCACGGATAAGCGTCAGCGCATCCTGATCGCGACCGGCCGCAAGCAAGGCGACGGCCTTCTGTTCCAGCGCAAGCAACCGGAACGGGGCACCGGGCTTTGACAATTCGGCAAGTGCGGCATCGCGCGCGCCCGGTTCCATGCTTTCACCGGCGGCCAGCACGGCCTTGAGCCGCGCCAGATCGCGCAGCAGCGGATCCTGCGCGGTTCCGGCAGCACTTTCAAGCGCGGTGGCCGCCGTCGCCGCATCGCCCGCATCCTCTGCCGCGCCTGCCGCAAGCAGGCTGCCAAGTGCTGCACGGTCAGCATTGCCGCCCGCATCCAGCGACGAAAGCGCCTTGACCGGATCGTCCGAATCCTGCGCGGCAAGAACCGCATCGCCCCACGCCTGTGCCGCGGCCCGGTCGCGCGATGTGCTGAATTCGCGCCATGCCGCGCCAAGCACGATCGCCAGAATCACGACCAGCCCGATCCAGCCATAGCGCCGCATCAGCCCATACAGGCGGTCACGGCGCACCTCCTCGGTCACTTCGTCAATGAAACTGTCGCTGTCGTGGCTCATGTCGTTCCGCCTTGTTCTTGCAGCCTCTTATAGCCCAGAAGCGGCCATGGACAAGCCGCAGGCGGGATCACGTCGCCGACAGCACGCCGCCCACACCTCGGAAGGCGCGCATTGACATAAGCTGCCCGAGCGGTTTCTGAATGACGAGAGCCCACGCAGCGGAGCAAGCCGATGACCGAACAGCCAACGCTCGACGCCGAACAGATTGCAGATCTTTTCACCCGCGACGGCGATTATCTTTGCGCGCGTTGGGAACGACCCGTCGCGCCGGTGATCTTCGGCCTCGCCGATGAGAGCCTTGATATATTCCGTGCCGCGCTGCGTGCCGCCTATGCCCATGCAGGGCATCCTTTGGCCGATACCGACCCGGAAATGGGCGCAAATCTGATGATGTTCTTCTGCAAGGACTGGGACGAACTGAACGAGATCCCGGATCTGGAGAAGCTGTCCGGTCAGCCGGATCTGATCGAACGGCTGAAGCGGACAGACGCCGATCACTACCAGATCTTCCGCTTCGATCCCGACGGCAGCATCCGCGCCTGCCTGTCCTTCGTGCGGATGGGCGGCGGCTTCGAAAACGTTCATCCGGCGGTTCTTGCCGAAACCCTCGCCATGCGCTCGATGCTCAGCTTCGCGAAGGACATAACCGCGACCGAGCCTCTGTCGAGGGTGATCCGCGCCGCCTACGACCCGGTCATGCCGGCAAGTGCGCGCGATGCCAGCCATGCGATGCGGCTGGCCGCGCGGATGGAATAGCTGCGGCTATTCCGGCTCCAGCCGGTCGCGAAGCGCGCGCAGGACGGGCAGCGCCGCGCGGACACGCTCGGCCCCGATATCACGCACGACATCGCTCATCGCGGGCAGAATCGCTGCCAGCGCGGCATCTCGTGCCGCCCGCCCAGCCGGGCTGATCGACACGAATTTGCGCCGCGCATCGTCCCAGTCTGGCCGGATATGCACATGCCCGGCCCATTCAAGCCGCGCGAGCGTGTTCGACATCGCGCCGCGGGTGACGTGAAATGCCTCGGCCAGTTGGGCGGGCGTCCGCTCCTCCGAGATATGCGCGAGCAGATTGAGGACCGAGAAATGCGATATCTGCATCCCGCCGGGCAATGACCGGCCGATCATTGCGCGCGCCAACTGCTCCACCACCAGCACCTCGGCAAAAAGGCTGGCCGCGACAGAAGCGCGGGAGGGGTCGTCCGGTGGCGGTTTCAGTTCAGTCATAGGTTCGGTCACGGTGCCTCAAAAGGCCGATCACTGCACAGTGATGGGATGCGGGAACGTGCCGCCGCGACCTCTTGCAAGTCAAGCTTTAAGATTGAAACACCCGGTTCTTCCCCTGCGTCAGAAAGGACCTCGCCCCAGGGTGAAACTGCCAGACTATGACCATAGCTGCGCCGGATGCGCGAGGTTTCGGTGTGATCGACCCGGTGCGCGCCGCATTGCGCAGGCGCGAGCACGAACGACCCTGTCTCGATCGCGCGGGCGCGCAGAAGCGTATGCCAATGCGCCGCGCCGGTCGTGTCGTTGAATGCGGACGGCACCGCCAGAATATCGGCGCCCGCCTGCGACAGCGCGCGGTAAAGCGCCGGAAAGCGCAAGTCGTAGCAGACGCTCATCCCGATCCGGGCCGGACCATCTGCCAGGACGGCGCGTGTGCCGGGCCGGTACGAATCCGATTCTGCATAGGATTCGCTATCCGAAATGGTGACGTCGAACATATGGATCTTGTCGTATCGCGCTGTGATCGCGCCATCGGGTCCGATCAGAAAGCTGCGGTTGGCCAGCCGGGTATCGCCCGGAACGTCGGCACGAATGGCAAGCGAGCCGACAAGCAGCCAGATGCCCAGCTCGGCCGCTTGCGCGCGCAACGCGTGCAGCGTCTGGTCATCTGCCTCGGTCGTCACGACCTGCTGCTGCCATTCACGACCTGCAGCGATCAGGTTCGTGCATTCCGGGGTCAGCACAAAATTCGCGCCGCCCCCGGCCGCTTCGGCAATCAGCGCCTGCGCGACGGGCAGGTTCCGCGCCGGATCGTCCCCGACCGACAGCTGCACCAGCCCGACCGTCAGCGCGTCCGCCATCGCTCAGTTCTCCAGCAACGGATCCAGGCGACCTTCGCGGTCCAGCGAATGCAGATCGTCAGAGCCGCCGATATGGCGGTCGTCAATGAAGATCTGCGGGACCGTCCGGCGCCCGGATGCGCGCTGCATCATCGCGGCGCGCAGATCCGGATCGCGGCTGACGTCGATTTCGCGATAGCCTGCGCCCTTGCGCGTCAGAAGCGCCTTGGCGGCATGGCAATAGGGGCAGCTTGGCGTGGTGTAGATCTCGACATTTGCCATGACAGGTTCCTTCGGCGGGTTGCGCTAGCCATGTATGCCCCGGCACCGCGATTTTCCATAGCCCTGACCGGAAAGACAGGTGCATCCTATTCCTTTACGGCACGGGCAAGGACCGCAATGCTGACCGTCGCCGCGCCGGCTTCAAGAAGAGCTTCGGCCGCAGCGGTCATCGTCGCACCCGAGGCCATCACATCGTCGATCAGCAGGACAGAGCGACCCTCGATCTCGTGCCGGTGACGGGGCGTGACGCCAAGCGCATCTTTCAGATTTTCGTATCTCTCCGTCAGGCTGCGGCGATCCTGCGCTGCGGTCGAACGACGGCGGTAAAGAAGCGTCGGGCGATGCATGAGCCCATGCACCCGCGCGGCCTGCGCTGACAGAAGCGCCGCCTGGTTGAACTTGCGCTTCAGCAGCCGGCGCGGATGCAGCGGAACAGGCGCGACCACCATGCCGGGGCGCACCAGCGGCGCGGCAGCCACCGACAGCCAGCCACCAAGCGGGCCTGCCAGATCGGGCCTGTCGCCATGCTTCAGCGACATCACCAGCTGCCGCCCCACGCCGCTATAGATCAGCGCGGCCCGTCCGTGCCGCCACGGTCGTTCCACCCGCAAACAGTCGTCGCAGATCATCGACGCATCGCCAAGGGCCGCATCGCCGTCGCCCGAACCGGGCAGCGGAACACCGCAGCGGCGGCATGCGCAGCCCGAGACAAAGGCGCAATCGCGCCAGCACTGCGGACAAAGCGCCCCGTCCTGTTCGACAGCGGCGCTGCAGCCCAGGCATTGCGGCGGATAGATCATCCGCAAAGCGGCTTTCATCGTCCGTGGAAGGGTCTTATGACTGAACCCCATGAATTCCGTTCCCACCCTTTCAGACACTGCTCCGCCTGCGCGCCGGTTGATTGACCCCACAGCGCTGGAACAGCACCGCAGGCGCGCGGCCCGGCAGGGGCCGACAGACCTGCTGCACCGAATCGCGGCCGAGGAGATTCAGGATAGGCTGGCAGAGATTAACAGGCCGTTTACGCGCGTTGCGATCGTGACCTCGTGGCCGGATTTCTGGAAAGATGCCTTCCCTGACGCGCATGTGATTTCGGATGCCGCGCTGCTCGATCTGCCCGAGGGACTTGATCTGGTCGTCCACGCCATGGCGCTGCACTGGGCCGAAGACCCTGTCGGCCAGATCGTGCAATGCGCCCGTGCGCTGAAGCCGGACGGCCTGTTCATAGCCGCGATGATGGGTGGCGACACGCTTCTCGAATTGCGCGACACGCTCTCGCGCGCCGAAATCGAAGCGACGGGCGGGCTGTCGCCGCGCATTCTGCCGATGGGCGAGATCCGCGATCTTGGCGCACTTCTGTCGCGCGCCGGGCTGGCCCTTCCGGTCGCGGATCACCTGCCGCTGCAGGTTTCGTATCGCGACCTGTTCCACCTCGCGACCGATCTGCGTGCCATGGCCGAAAGCAACGCGCTGAACGACAGGTTGCGTCGGCCGACGCGCCGAGAGGTCTTTGCCCGCGCCGCCGCCGATTACGCGCTGCGCTACCCGGACCCGGCAAACGCCGCGCGGATCATCGCCACCTTCGACATGATTTTCCTGACCGGATGGGCACCCGATGCCAGCCAGCAAAAGCCGCTTCGCCCCGGCTCTGCAAAGGCCTCGCTGATCGACGCGTTGACCCCGAGAGAGACATGACCACCACGACCACCCCAGCAGCCCCACGTCCCGCCGGGCATCCCGCGATCCCAAAGGGTCGAACCGGCATTTTGCTCGCCAATCTCGGCACGCCCGACGGGCATGACTACTGGTCGATGCGGCGTTATCTGAACGAATTCCTGTCCGACCGCCGCGTCATCGACCTGCCGCGCTGGAAATGGCAACCGATCCTTCAGGGCATCATTCTGACGAAGCGGCCCTTCTCCTCCGGGGCAAACTACAAGCTCATCTGGAATGAGGAGAAGAACGAAAGCCCGCTGATGACCATCACGCGCGCCCAGACAGACGCCCTGCGCGAGCGCGCAGAGGCCGAGTGGGGCGAGAGCGTCATGGTCGAATTCTGCATGCGCTACGGCAACCCTTCGACCCACGAGGTTCTGGATCGCATGGTCAAGGCCGGCTGTCGCCGCATCGTTTTTCTGCCGCTTTATCCGCAATATGCCGGCGCGACCTCGGCGACGGCGAATGACCAGTTGTTCCGTGCGCTTATGGAACAGAAATGGCAGCCCACCGTGCGCACCATCGATCCCTATTTCGACCGTCCCGACTATATCTCGGCACTTGCCGGCAGCGTCACCCGAGCGTTGGAGGGCAAGGCACCGACCAAGCTGGTCGCCAGCTATCACGGTATGCCGAAGCGCTATCTTCTGGAAGGCGACCCCTATCATTGCCAGTGCCAGAAGACGACGCGCCTGCTGCGTGAAAAGCTTGGCTGGCCGGAGGATCGCATTGATACCAGCTTCCAGTCCGTTTTCGGGCGCGAGGAATGGCTGCGCCCCTATACAGTCGAACATGTCGCCGAACTGGCGCGGCAAGGCCATACCGATATCGCGGTGATCTCACCCGCCTTTGCCGCCGACTGCATCGAAACGCTGGAGGAGATCAATGGTGAAATCCGTGAAGCCTTCGAACATGCCGGCGGCAAGAACTTCACCTATATCCCCTGCCTGAATGACGATCCCGACCATATCGAGGTCATGATGAATATCATCCGGGAAAATACAGCCGGCTGGGTGTAGACCCGGCCGGCCCTTTGCCGTCATTCTGTTCCTGTCACGCAGCGAAAGGAATCGGCCATGACAGCGCTCGCGAACAGGACATGCACAGCCTGCAAGGACGGAACCCCACCCCTTGGCGCGGATGACGTCAAGCGGATGCTGACCGAACTGAACGACTGGACGCTGAGCGATGACGGCACAACGATCAGCCGCCGGTTCGAATTCAAGGGTTTCGCGAAGGCGGTCGAGATGGCAAATCTGGCCGCTTGGCTGGGAAACAAGCAGGGGCATCACCCAGATGTCGCCTTCGGCTGGGGATACTGCCTGGTCAGCTTCACCACCCATGCGGCGGGCGGACTGACAGAGAACGATTTCATCTGCGCGGCGCGTCTGGACGCACTTGTTGCCTGACATCCACAGGCGGGTTCTGCGCAGCCTGGCGCACCAGCGACAGGCTGCAAGAATGCCGGATCAGGGACGCACGGCGGTGACTTCGATCTCGACCAGCCAGTTCGGGTTCACCAGCGCATCCACCACCATGGCCGAACGTGACGGCAAGTTGGGCTGCTCATCAGTGCCGAAGAACTGCGTATAGCCGCCCATGAAGCCCGCAAAATCGACCGCCTGGCCTTCCGGCGCGACAAGGAATGCCTGCATCTTCACGACATCACCCATCGTCATATCCAGGGATTCGAGCGTCGCCTTGATCGAGTTCAGCACGCTGACGGTCTGCGCCTCCATATTGCCCCAGGCTTCGGGGGTGGCGGGATCGGCGGCGTCATCCGCAACCGAAGGCACGACGCCGCTCAGATAGACAGTGCTTTTGCCGGCCGGAATCTCGACCGCCTGCGCGATGGGGAAATCCGAATCCGGGATCGGGTGGCGGATCACGTCCTGCGCGGCGGCCACCAGCGGCAAGGCACCGAATGCGGCGGCATATGCAAGGGTTTTGAAGTTCATTTTTGTCATCCTTTCTGAAAATGCGCGCGGGCCTCCGTGGGAGGCCCGCCTGTATGGCTGCGCGTCAGCGCGACTGCGGCACATAGGCCGCGTCGGTATCGCCTTCGAAATTATTGCCGAGGTTGTGGCGGATATAGTTCACCACAGATGCGATCTGCGCGTCATCCAGATAGTCGCCAAGCGGCGGCATCGCCTTCTGGCCATGAATAATCAGATAGATCGGGTAATCCGCGGTTTCGAGGTTCTCGTTCCCCGCCAGTGCCGGATATTCGCCGGCCCCGACCGCGCCCTGTCCGTCGGGCATGTGGCAGCCTGAACAGATCGCATTGTAGATCGCCTCGCCCTCTGTCTGCGGCAGCGTGGCAGAGCTTCCGCTTTGCACGAAATCCTGCGCGGATGCGATGCCTCCCAGCAGAACGGCAGCTGCGAAAATTATCCGTGAGACATGGTGCTTCATGGCTTAATTCCCTTCTGTTGCAGGCGTTTCTGAAGTCGCGGGCGCGGCAGCATCGTCGGCGGCGGCTGCACCAGCACTGTCGCTGGCACTATCACCCGCGCCCGTGACATGAGCATGCAGACGCTTCACGGCGCTCAGCGCCGACAGAATTGCGCCTTCCTGCCACGCGGGAAGATCAGACATATGCTCGCCCGCCATCAGGGTGCGCTGATCCATCTGGACCGCATCGGCATAATTCGCTTCGCGGTCGCGCCAGATGCCGTAGCACCCCAGCACCCAGGGAACACGGTGCCATGCGACGGATGCGCCGTTCGAAAACTCCTCTCGGTATTGAGGGTGTATCTGCGCGCCGAATTCCAGCGCGCGCTCGATGCGCTGCTCGGGCGCGATTGCGTTGAACTGATAGGACGCAGCCCCCCAGGAATAACAGCCCAGAAGCACACCCGGCCCGTCGCTGAAGAAGTTCGTCGACGGATAGGAGATCAGCGTGATCGGCAGATCCGTATAGCTGATCCCGCCGAAGATGTGATCGTCCTGTTCCCAGAAACGGCGTTTGAATTCCAGCCCGATCTTGATCGAACTTTCGTAATAGACGCTGTCGATCGCGGCCTGCATGCCACCTGAAAAATTGTTCTCAATCTGACCAAGGATCGAAAAGGGAATCGTGCAGATGCAATAGTCTGCCGTAACCGTCGTCTCCTCTGTTCCGCCGTCCGAGGAGATATAGGTCGCCTCGACCCCATTTTCCGTGCCGTTGATGCGAATGACCTTCGCATTATAGGTGACAACATCCCCAATTTCGCGCGCGAAGGCCTGCGCAATCATGTCCATGCCGCCGACCGGCTGAAAGATCGCCTGTTGATGGTCGATCGTCTCGCCCACAAGCAGGTTTTTCCACAGCCGTCCCGCCAGAATGTCCTGAAGCGAAATAATGTCCGAAGGTTCCGGCGTCGGATCGGTCCCGCCACCCGGTTCGACGGCCCAACCCCGATAGGACGAGGTCGCGTCGGATTTCACATATTCAAGATCGTCATTCAGCACGCCGAAGGTTTTCAGCGATTCGACCAGAAGTTCGGCATCGTCGTCGGTGACAAGTTCATCCAGTTTGTCCTGGTGGACCGCCTTTGCCAGCAATTCTGCGATCTGGCCACGATAGTCGGCCTGAATCTCGCGGAAGCGCTGCGGCTTGCCGTCAAAGGCCTGACTGTTATGCAGATAGGCGTGATAGTTCTGCTGGATAAACGGCTCCAGCTTGACGCCGAACCTTTTGCAGTAATCCAGCACGGCATGGTGGTCGGTGGGAATCCGCCACGGACCGCCATTCAGGTAATTGCCTTCGGCGAAGGCCACATCCTGCTGAAAACCGCCCAGTTCGGTATAGGTATCGCCGCCGCGCAGCGTCCAGCAGCGCCCGCCTGCCTTCTCGCGATATTCAAGGATCTGAACCTGATATCCGGCCTTGCCCAGCTCGTAGGCTGCCGTCATGCCGGCCAGGCCTGCACCAAGGATCAGGACCGTCGTTCCCTGCGGGTCCCCGTCAAGCGTCAGCGGGCCTTCATAGCTTGAAGTGCCTGCATAACCCATGCCCGCCATCGCCGTATACATGGCCGATGCCCCCGCCGCATAGCCGACCATCGTCAGCAAATCACGGCGGGTCATTCCTGCTGTGCTTTCCATAGCGCGTCTCCTGTGGGTGGAGACGTCAGTGGGCGACGGCCGGCACGGAATGTCAACCGACGCCGATGCGCTTGCGGCGATCTGCGCAGCGCTGCGCAAGAAGTGCCGCCGCGAACGGCTTTCGGCCTAGATCAGCAGCACTTGCGTGCCGATCTTGGCATAGCCGAACAGTTCCTTGATATGCTCGTTATACAGCCCGATGCACCCGTTTGACGACTTGCGCCCGATCTTGCGGGTGTCGTGCGTGCCGTGGATACGATAATACTGCCAGCTCAGATAAAGCGCGTGCGTGCCCAGCGGATTGTCCGGCCCCGGCGGCACGAATTCTGGCCATTCCGGGTTGCGCTGCCGCATTTCGGGGGTGGGCGCCCAGCTTGGCCCCTCAACCTTGCGGATAACCTCGGTCCGGCCCTTGCGCGTCAGTTCGGGGGAAACCGGGATGGACGAGGGATAGAGGCGATAGATGCTTTCATCTTCGGACCAGTAATGCACGCAACGCGATGTCAGGTCGGCAAGGATTGCGCCATTGCTCAGCGAGTTGAAATAAGGCTGCCAATCCTGCGCGCGAAAGCTGGAAATGTTCCGGCGCTGATCCGCGTTGGTGTCATACTGCACCTGACCAGCATCGGGGGTGGCCTGCTGGGCGAAGGCGGGCGCTGCCAGCCCTGCGGCACCAAGCACCGTGGCCCCGGTCACGAAGTTGCGGCGGCTCACGCCGCGAAAACGGTCTGTCATCTCTGTCTCCTGCTCCGGCCATCTGTCGTGGCCTTCCGGTGATGCTTCTGCGATACGCTCTCAACCGGCGGTGGACAAATCAAACTGTTGTCAACCTGCCAGATCGCCCGCAAATGTTGTGAAAATCACGCAATCTTTTCTTTGCGGGCGGCCCCTGTTTGGATAAACCGCCCCAAAACACGAGGGGCAGCATGAAGCAGTTTATTATCATCTCTCTGGCGGCGCTGACGCTGACCGCCTGCGCACCGCGCAATCCGGGTGCAGAGCTTGGGCCGGACGGCCAGCCGATCCCGGTCGCCTATACGATCAACGGTGCCGAGGCCGCGGCGATTCCGGGCAGGGTTCTTGGCGAAATCAACACGTTGCGGGCCGGCTCGGGCGCGTCGCCGCTGGCACTTGATCCGGCACTCAGCGCTGCAGCCGCCGCGCATTCGCGCGATATGGCCGCGCAGAACCGCGCATGGCATTTCGGCTCTGACGGCTCGTCGCCTTTGGATCGCGCGCGCAGGTCCGGCTATACCGGCCATCTTGTCGGCGAGAATATCAGCGAAAGCTACGAGAACGATACTGCGACCCTGCAAGCTTGGATGCAGACCCGCGACACGCGCGACGTCGTGATGGACCCGAGCGCCACGAATCTGGGAATTGCCTGGTATCAGGAGCCTTCTCGCAAGATCTGGTGGACACTGATCACCGGCAAGTAGAGTGCTGGTTCCCGGCAAGCAGAGCACAAAAAGCGACCCGCATTGCGAGCTACCCGGCACCCCCGCCCCGATGGGCGGGGACCGCACTGTCTGCCGGTCAATACACCAGGTCGAACGGCGTGACTGTCCCCGCAATATCGACAAGCAGATCGACGTCCCCGTCCCCGTCACCATCGACGGAAAGCTGAACCCGGTCGGAAAGCTGCACCAGCCGCACCTCGTTGCGGCCCGTTGCGCTGAAAGGGTCAGATCCGATCCAGTCGATCACGGCAGAAAACTGCGACAGGTCGATCAGATCGACACCGCTTTCGAAGTCCGTGATGATGTCCGCAGCATCGGTCATCCCGTCGGCGGGTGGTGCGAAAACGAAGATGTCCGCGCCCACGCCACCGCACAGAACATCGCGGCCCGCATCGCCGATCAGCGTATCGCTGCCCGGACCGCCCAGAAGCGTGTCGTGGCCGGCATTGCCCAGCAGCAGGTCATCCCCTTCGCCGCCCGTCAGGTGGTCGTGGTTCAGTTCCCCGAACATGGTGTCATTGCCGTCGCCCCCATCCAGGATGTCGTTTCCGACACCCCCGCGCAGACGGTCATCGCCCGCCTGTCCATTCAGGACGTCCGGCCCGTAATCGCCCGACAGATCGTCATCGCCGTCGCCGCCCCACAATGTATCTGCGTCGAAGCCGCCATCCATCGTGTCGCTGCCACTGCCCCCGACAAGTGTGTCGAACCCGGCCTGCCCATAGATCAGGTCGTCCCCGTCCAGCCCCGTAACAAAATCGTTGCCGAGTTCGCCGTGAAGCCGGTCGTCACCTGCATCGCCGATCAGAATATCGTCCCCGACGCCGCCATAGATGCGGTCATTTCCCGGTCCGCCGGCAATCGTATCGACCCCCATGCGCCCATAACCGACGTCATCATCCTCGCCCAGATTGATGAGATCGTCGCCGCTTCCGCCGTAAATCGAATCGAGCCCGGCATCGCCAAGCGCGATGTTCCGCCCCTCTGTCAGCTCTATCTGGTCATTGCCCGGCCCGCCGAAGGCACGGGATTCGGCACCGATCGCGATGATGCGGTCATTGCCGTCATCTCCGAAAAGCTTGTCGGCATCCGCGCCGCCGATCAGCAGATCATTGCCAAGCCCCCCGTACAGTTCGTCATAACCCGGCCCGCCGAACAGGACGTCATCCCCTTCCTGCCCGATCAGCGTGTCGTTGTGACCCTGCCCGAACAGCCGGTCATCACCCAGACCGCCAATCATCAGGTCATGGCCGTCATCCCCGAACATGCGGTCATTTCCCAATTGACCCAGCATCGTATCGCTGCCCCCGTCGCCCAGCATGTAGTCATCGCCGAATGCACCGCGAATGGTGTCGTTTCCCCAGCCACCATGCAGCTTGTCGTCGCCCCAGTTTCCCAGAATGAGGTCGTCGCCAGACAGCCCGTGCACGTATTCGTTGCCGCCGGGCACCTGGATCACGTCACTGCCGTTGGTGCCAAAGCGCACGCGGTTGCCCGCCGACGGGGGCGGCAGCGGCGCCGGGTCGGGAAGGCCGTTGCCGTTCCCGTTGCTCGGCGGGGTCGAGCCGTTGCCGGAGCCATTATCGACCGGGACGACAAGGTTCTTGTAATTGATGTCATTCGCGTAATGCGCCAGTCGAAACATGTCATTGGTGAAGAAATCCGGCCGAAGCATGACCCCGTTCGCGGTGATGATCTCTATCCGAAGGGGGCCCGCGACAAGGGCGGCCCCGGTCGAAGTCGGTGTGATCTGAAGCTGCGAAATGCTGCGGATGAACGCCAGCTCCGACAGATCGAGCGTGTCATAGCCCGGCGCAAAATCGTGTATGGTGACAAGCCTGGTTCCGTGGCACGGCACGAATATGTCGCGGCCATGACCTCCCTGAAGGTTCACCGTCCCCTCGCGCGCGATCAGGATATCGTCACCCGCCCCGCCAACCAGAACCGAGGACGCGCCCGTTCCCACGAGAATATCGTCGCCCGTCGTTCCGCTGACGCGGCCAGAACCCGCGCGGGACGTCCCGATATTGCCCGGATCGAACGAGAACTGCGTGATCCCTGTCTCGGTCGCACTGGTCACGAAAACGGCGATCTTGCCGCCGATGACCTTCGCTTCGATTGCCGAGATATTGGCGAGCGCACTTTGGGCGTCGTCTTCGATCACGGCCAGAACGACCAGCCGCCCCTGCCCGTCGAGGGTCAGCACCGTTACGCCGTCATCCGCGCCGCCGACGAAGATATAGGCGCGCCCGTCAAGCTCGACCGAGGTCATGGCCGTCGCTGCATCGAACCGCGTGTTGCCGGAATCCACGACATGATCCGTAAGACCGATCGCCCCCGACGGCGCCATGCGAAAGACGGACAGCGAATCGCTTTGCCCCCCGCTGACGATCAGAAACGTGCCGTTTAGCGTTGTCACGATCTCCACATCGCGAGGGGCAGATATCCCCACGGTATAGCTCGCGTCGATATGGCCGCGCAGCGCCAGACCGTTCGGCGAAACCGCGAACACCGCCAGAAAATTGCTGTGCGCCGATGCCGCGACCGCGTAACGCGCGCCGTCAAGGTTGACGACATCGATATCGGTATATTCGCCGTAATCGACCTGCGTGACGGGCGGGGTCACTTCGCCAAGCTTGACCGCAGCTGCCCCGTCCTCCATCCGGAACAGCATCATTCTCGTGCTGCCGTTGCAACCGGCCAGCATGTAGTCGATGCCCGCAATCTCGAACGTTGTCATCGAGACGATGTCATCCGTCATGCGCGGGAATAACGGGACATACCCGCCCAGCTTGCCGCTGCCGTCCATCGTCAGCGCAGTGTGCAGACCGTTCTGCAAACCCGAATAAAGGATCTGCGTCGTGCCATCGCGCTCAATCACCTCCATCCCGGCGGTGGCGAAGAACAGACCGTAACCGGGGGAATCCTTGCGACTGAGGCCACGGGCCGGGTCATCCGCGCCGGACAGCGCATAGCTGAGGCTGTTGCCGGTCGCGGTGCTGCTGACAAGGACCGGCCCCGATGCGACATCCGCCACCACCATATCGGTGATGTTGCTGCTGTATCCGGCCTTCGACGACACCAGCGTCGCTACCTTTCTATAGGTCAGCATAAGAGAAATCTCTTGGCGGTCACGTTCCTCTCCATTGCTGCCAGCTTTCCCTTAAGATTTGCTTTTCTTAGGCCGGGACCGGCCCGAATCTGCAGCGCAGAGTGCGTAAAGAGCGTCTAAACTTTTCCCGAAGCGTCCCGACGTTCCAAGGCATCAGTCCCCGGCTTTGCCCGTAGCCCATCTTGTGCGCGGGCGCGGGCTGTGGCAGGTCAGCACCGTCCCGGCCAGCAGGAACAAGACATGCAGATCGAACAGACCACCCTTCCCGGCGTATTGTTGCTGACGCCCCGCCGTCACGGCGATGCGCGCGGCTTCTTCAGCGAAAGCTGGAACCGAAAGACGCTGGAGGAAGCGGGCGTCGATCTGCCGGAATTCGTGCAGGACAACCATTCGATGTCAGGCGCGGTCGGCACCCTGCGTGGGCTGCATTACCAGTCGCCGCCAATGGCGCAGGGCAAGCTGGTCCGCTGCGGTCGCGGCGCGCTTTATGACGTCGCGGTCGATGCCCGCCTTGGCAGCCCGACCTACGGCCAGTGGTTCGGCGCGGAACTCAGCTTCGAAAACGGCCGCCAGCTTTGGATTCCGGCCGGTTTCCTGCATGGCTTCGTCACCCGCGAACCCGATACAGAGATCGTTTACAAATGCACCGCGCATTATTCCGCCGCGAATGACGGCGGCGTCCGCTGGGATTCGCTTGGCATCGACTGGGGCGTCGATGCGCCTGTCCTGTCCGACAAGGACCGCGACGCACCCGCCTTCGTCAACTGGCAATCACCGTTCACCTTCGAGGGCTGATCCATGAAGATCCTGATCACCGGCGGCGCCGGCTTCATCGGCTCTGCCGTCGTTCGTCAGGCCATCCGCGAGGGCCATCAGGTCGTGAACCTCGACATGCTGACCTATGCCGCGAACCTTGCCAATGTCGCCAGCGTGTCGAACGCGCCCGGCTATGCGTTCGAACAGGTCGATATCCGCGACCGCGAGGCGCTGGATCGCGTCTTTGCCGAACACCGCCCCGATGCGGTGATGCATCTGGCCGCCGAAAGCCATGTCGATCGTTCCATCGACGGGCCGGGCGATTTCATCCAGACCAATATCAACGGCACCTTCAACCTGCTGGAAGCCGCCCGCAGCTACTGGACGCGCGAGGGCAGGCCGGAAGGTTTCCGTTTCCACCATATCTCGACGGATGAGGTCTTCGGATCACTGGGCGAGGACGGCCAGTTCACCGAAGACACGCCCTACGATCCGCGCAGCCCCTATTCCGCGTCGAAAGCGGCCAGCGATCATCTGGTTCGCGCATGGCACGAAACCTATGGCCTGCCGGTCGTGATGACCAACTGCTCCAACAATTACGGCCCGTTCCATTTCCCGGAAAAACTGGTGCCCGTGGTGATCCTGAAGGCGCTTTCCGGTCAGCCGATCCCGGTTTACGGCGACGGCGGCAATGTCCGCGACTGGCTGTATGTTGAAGACCATGCCGACGCGCTGCTGACCGTGCTCGAAAAGGGCAAGCTTGGCCGCAGCTATAATATCGGTGGCGAGAATGAGGCGAAGAATATCGACCTCGTCCGCACCATCTGCGCCCATATGGACGATCTGCACCCTGAAGGCGCGCCCCATGCCGATCTGATTACCTTCGTCACCGACCGCCCCGGCCATGACCGGCGCTATGCCATCGACCCGACCCGCATCCGGGATGAGCTGGGCTGGCGGCCTTCCGTCACGGTCGAGGAAGGCTTGCGCCGCACCGTCGAATGGTACCTTGCCAACGAAGACTGGTGGCGTCCCCTTCTGGAACGCGACGGAGTCGGCAAGCGTTTGGGCACGGGCTAAGGAAGGGACGGCAGGATGGACGGATTGCTGGTCTTCGGGAAAACTGGACAGGTCGCGCAGGAACTGGCGCGCGTCGCGCCCGACGCGAATTTCGCAGGGCGCGATCAGGCTGATCTGACCGATCCCGCTGCTTGCGCGGCCCTGATCCGCGAACGCAAACCTCGCGCTGTCATCAACGCCGCCGCATATACCGCCGTCGACAAAGCCGAAAGCGACGCGGACACCGCGCGGCTGGTGAACGCAGACGCCCCTGCCGCGATGGCCGCCGCCTGCGCCAAGCTGGGCATCCCCTTCGTCCATATCTCGACCGACTACGTTTTCGACGGCTCGGGCGATCAGCCGCGGGCCGAGGATGCGGCCACAGGACCGATTGGCGTTTACGGCCAGACCAAGCTTGACGGCGAAACCGCGATTGCCGCCACCGGCGCGCAGGCCGCGATCATGCGGACAAGCTGGGTTTTTTCGGCGCATGGCAACAACTTCGTCAAAACCATGCGCCGCCTTGGCGCGGAACGCGACCGGCTGACCATCGTGGCCGACCAGATTGGCGGTCCGACCGCCGCCGCCGACATTGCCCGCGCGGCGCTCAGCATGGCCGAAGCCATGACCGCCGACCCGGCCAAGCGCGGCGTCTATCACTTCGCAGGCGGCCCGGATGTCAGCTGGGCCGATTTCGCGCGCGAGATCTTTGCGCAGTCGGGCCTGTCGCCGGAAGTCGCCGACATCCCCAGCAGCGACTATCCCACGCCGGCAAAAAGGCCGCTGAATTCGCGCCTTGACTGCACGGCCATCACCAAGGATTTCGGCATCGCGCGCCCCGACTGGCGCGTATCGCTGCAAGACGTTCTGAAGGAACTTAGCGCATGACCCAACGCAAGGGCATCATCCTGGCCGGCGGGTCCGGCACCCGGCTTTATCCGATCACGATGGGCGTGTCGAAGCAGCTGCTGCCGATCTATGACAAGCCGATGATCTATTATCCCGTCAGCGTGCTGATGCTGGCAGGCATTCGCGAGATCGCAATCATCACCACGCCCGACGATCAGTTGCAATTCCAGCGCCTATTGGGCGATGGTAGCCAGTGGGGCCTGTCGCTGACCTATATCGTGCAGCCCTCGCCTGATGGACTGGCGCAGGCCTACCTTCTGGCCCGCGACTTCCTGAACGGCGCGGGCTCTGCGATGGTTCTGGGCGACAACATCTTCTTCGGCCACGGCCTGTCGCAGCTTCTGTCCATGGCCGACAGCCGTTCCCTGGGCGGCACGGTGTTCGGCTATCGCGTGGCCGACCCCGAGCGCTACGGCGTCGTCGATTTCGATGAAACCGGGCGCGTGCGCACCATCGTCGAAAAGCCATCCGTGCCGCCATCGTCCTTCGCCGTCACGGGTCTTTATTTCCTTGACGGTAGTGCGCCGGAACGCGCCGCCTCGGTCGCGCCGTCCGAGCGCGGCGAGCTTGAAATCACCACGCTTCTCGAAACCTATCTGCATGACGGGCTGCTGACCGTCGAACGGATGGGGCGCGGCTATGCCTGGCTCGATACCGGAACGCATGGCAGTCTGCTGGATGCTGGCAATTTCGTGCGCACGCTGGAAAAGCGGCAGGGGCTTCAGACCGGCTGCCCGGATGAAATCGCTTTCGAGCAGGGCTGGATAGACGCGGAACAGTTGCAAAGCCGCGCGAAGCTGTTCGCAAAGAACGATTACGGCCGCTATCTGGCAGGGCTGCTGAAATAGCTCAGCGGGCCGCGATCAGCGCCGGCAAATCGGCAAAATCGGAAAACAGCGCGTCATGCGGCAGACTGTCTGCGGACGCCTTTCGATAGCCTTCTGTGAACAGAAGCAGGGGCAGACCGGCGGCTTCTGCGGTTTCGGCATCCACCTCGCTGTCACCGACATAAACGGCTGGTCCGCCGCCCATCTGTCTGACAACTTCGATCAGCGGTGCAGGATCGGGCTTGCGCGGCAGGCCGCTGTCTCCGCCCAGAACAAGTTCGAAATACTCGTCAAGCGCCAGATGTCTCAGCACCGCACGCGCAGGTGCCGCGGGCTTATTCGTGCAGACCGCCAGCCTGTGCCCGGCCTCGCGCAGGATATCCAGCGTCGCTGTGACATTCGGATAGGGGCGCGTCAGCAGCACCGCGTCCTCATAGCGCGATATCACGTGGGCCGTCATCCTCTCGGCCCGGACCGGGTCGGAAATGCCGTGCGCAGCAAGCATGCTGTCGACAAGATGCGGCACACCGTGCCCGATAAAGCTGCGCACCCGCGCCAGATCAAACCGGCCCAGCCCCTCGGCGGTCAGCACGGCATTCGCCGTCGCGTGAATGTCAGGGGCGCTGTCGATCAGCGTGCCGTCGAGGTCGAAGACAACGATCATGCCGCACCGGCTGGCGAAATCGCGGCCTCTGCGGCGTCGCGGATGGCGCGGATATTCTCGCCATAGACCTCAGGCCGGTCGACCGACCCACCCTTGAAAACGGCAGAACCCGCGACCAGCACATCGGCCCCGGCCTTCGCGACAGCGGCAGCGGTTTTCGGGTCGATGCCCCCATCTACCTGAATGTGGATCGGACGGTCGCCGATCATGCCGCGCAGACGCGCGATCTTGTCGACCTGGCTGTGAATGAATTTTTGCCCGCCAAAGCCGGGATTGACCGACATGACCAGAACCATATCCGCCAGATCGAGCACATATTCCACAGCTTCGACCGGCGTGCCGGGGTTCAGGGCCACGCCCGCCTTCTTGCCGGTCGCGCGGATCGCCTGCAGCGTTCGGTGGATATGCGGGCCGGCTTCGACATGGGCGGTAATCATATCGGCGCCGGCCTCGGCATAGGCATCGATATAGGGATCGACCGGAGAGATCATCAGATGCACATCCATGATGCCCTTCACATGCGGCCGGAACGCCTTCACCGCAGGCGGACCGAAGGTCAGATTTGGCACGAAATGCCCGTCCATCACATCGACATGAACCCAGTCCGCGCCCTGCGTCTCGATCGCACGGATCTCGCGGCCGAAATCGGCGAAATCGGCAGACAGTATCGACGGGGCGATCTTGATACTGCGGTCAAAGCTCATGAATAACCCCTTGTTTGGTCTGAAGCGCGGCAGGATGGAAAAAGCCATATTGCCGAAAACTGCCTTGCGTCAACCGCTCTTGCCGGGTCCTTTGGCGACCCGCGCACGCGGCGAGGGCGGCGGGCCGGGCATCAGCCAGCATGCAATCGCCGAATTTCGCGGCGCGGTGCAACCCGCGCCGCAGCCTCAAAAAAGCAGCTTATCTGGACATGCGCGCGGCCGGGCAACGCGCGCATGACGCCCGCGCGACCAGCCGCATCGGAGTTGCAGGATTTTCCTATGACCGGACGGACGATTTCGGGCGTCACAATACGCGTCCCTCACCCTTCCTTGCGTCGCAATCGCCCCGCAATTGCGGCAGCATAAAGCGCCGCCGTGCCCATCGGCGTCTGCCTGCGCAGCCCAAGCCGTGCAAGATCAATGGCCATCAGCGGCCCAGGTTTCGTCAAGGCCCTGCTGAACCGCGCCAGCGTTTCCTGGCTTTCGGGCAAAAGCAGGTCCGACGCCGCGCTCAGCGCATCGACGTTGCGGTGCAGCCAGCCGCCATAGCTGCCGGCAAAAAGCTGGCCCAGCCGCGATCTCATGGCTGGCAAAGTGTCATTGCGGCCTTTCAGGTTCTCGTCATGCTGGCGGTAGAACAGCACCTCGACATCGTCGCGGATGATCCCCATCCCGGCACCTGAAACGAACTGATAAAGCCACCAGTCATGCGATTCGACTCGTTGCGCCATCGCAGCCGGGGCGGCCTGCCGGGCAAGCCGTATTGCCGCGGGCGTCAGCACGCAGGTATTCCCCGCTGTCACCGCCTGCACCAACGCGTTTTGGAAATTGAAAGGCCCCGGAAAGCTGCGTGAGGGTGCGAGCGGGTTCAGATCATTGTCGCAGATCGTGGTTCGTGCCGAATACAGCCCGGCATCCGGTCGCGCTTCAAGGCATTGCAATGCGCGATCAAGCTTTTCCGGCTTCCAGACATCGTCCTGATCTGCCAGGGCAAGATATTCCCCGGCCTCGGGAAGCGCCAGCATGGACAGGAAGTTGCACGAGGCCCCCTTGGCCGGCCCGCGTGTCAGACGAACCGTTCCGGCAGGATAACGCGCCGCGAACCGTTCAACCATCGCGGGCCCCGCATCGGCAGACCCGTCATCCGAAACGACCAGACGCCAATCCATGAAGTCCTGCGCCGCGATGCTGTCGAGCTGCGCCGCCAGATGCTGCGCGCCGTTGTAAAGCCCGAGACCTATCAGAACCTTCGCCAAAACCTTCCCCTGCTTCTGCCAAGGCACGGGGCCCCGGTCAGGACGCCCGCGAGTTGCGACCGCGCCGCATCATCTAGCTGCAATGGCTGCGAGCGCAACCCGCCTTTGCCCCGAGGGGCGGCCCGACCGCTTCGCTCCGGGGCCGCGATCACGCCGAATCCTGGCGCGCGATATCTTCGATCAGCACATCTGTCACCACGCCGTCGCTATGGTCCAGCGCGGTTTTCAGCAGTGCCTCGCGAAGCCGGCGCATCCTCGGCTCTATGGTATAGTTGCCGTCAAAGCCGCCGGTATTGGCATGGATCAGCAGCGTTCGGAGAAACGCGTCACGAAGGCGGAATTCCTGACGAAAGACGGTTTCCTCTTCTTCCGCCGGCATTTCGACCGTCAGGCTCAGGATAATCATACCGTCCAGCCGGTCGCCATGCATCACCGGGACAAAGAATTGCGACGGAAACCGAAGATAGGATGACGCCTTCTTCTCGGCGGCGCCATGCTTCGCACCGCCATGTCCGCCGGTCACATCGACCTGGCCCTCGGCGTCCTCGGCGGTGCCATCCGGCTGCGCGGCAGCGTGAGCATCGTCACCAGCCGCAGCGGGTTCGGCAGCGGATTTCTGCCGCAGAACGTCGCCGCCGAACAGCCCGCCGCAGGCGGCCAGAACGATCAGAAAAACGGGAAGCAGTTTCTTGATCATCACATCCCCTCAGTAAGGCAGGATCATGTCGGCGACCTGCTGGCCGTAGCGTGGCTGCTGGACATCCATGATCTGGCCCCGTCCGCCGTAAGAGATGCGCGCACCGGCAATGCGGTCATAGGCGACCTCGTTATTGCGGCCAATATCCTCAGGGCGCACGAATCCCGAGACGAGAAGTTCGCGCATTTCGAAGTTCACCCGCACTTCCTGACTGCCCTGAATATGCAGCGTGCCGTTCGGAAGCCGGTTGATGACGGTGGCCGCGACGCGCAAGGTCAGCTTGTCCCGGCGCGAGACCTTGCCGCTGCCCTTGTAGGCCGAGGCCGAATTAGCATCGACCAGATCAGCCATCGAAGCCCCGTCGGTCATCTTTTTGTCGAGGCTTTGCGGAAGCCCTGCAAATTGCGGAATGCTGGCCTGGTCAGAGGCCGCACGCGAGCGGTTCGAGCTGTTCGAAATTTCCGCCCTGTCGTCGATCTCGATAACCACGGTCAGGATGTCGCCGCGCGACGCCGCACGCCGGTCGCGCACCAGCGAGCTTTGCTCTCCGCCCCACAGCGACGCACCCGATTCCGGGCGCTGCGGACCTTCGGGAAGGAACAGCTCGGGCGTCGTCATCGCCGTGAATTCGGGCGTGCTTTGCGGCTCTGTCATCGTCGGCGGACGGCCAAGATGATCGGCGCGGTTACACGCGGCAACAGTTAGCAGCGTGATTGCTGACAGCAGCAGGAAGCGTATGTTCATTTCTGTTCCGATTTGCTTGAGGTTGCGACGAGGCTGCCGTCGTTCAGCACCAGTGCTGAAATCGTGCTGCGAGAGGAAAGGTTCATGACCCGGACGATGTCGCCCGCAGCGCCTTCCGACAGCGTGCGGCCCTCGGCCTCGATCCGAAGCGGGCCGGTGTCGAAGGCGACGCGGACGATCTGGTTTCGCGAAATCAGCACCGGTTCACGCAATGCACCCGGCACAACCGCCCGCCCGGCATAGATGGCCATTCGGGTCTGCATGCCGATCGCAAGCTCGGGTTCAGTGATTCCGCCCGGCACATCCTCTGCCCAGGTCAGGTCGTCAGGCGCGATGACCGTGCCTGCCGGCAGATTGCGCGTCGCGACAACGGCGGCGGCGCCGTGAAGCGGAAGCGCGGAAAGGGCGAGGACGAGGGCAATAAGACCTCGCATCAGCGCACCTGGACCGTCGCGCCAAGCATCTGATCGGCGGCGGTGATGACCTTCGCGTTCAGCTCATAACCCCGCTGCGCCTTGATGAGTTCGGTGATCTCGCGCACCGGATCGACAGAGCTTTCCTCAAGATATCCCTGCCGGATCGTGCCCAACCCCTCTTGTCCGGGAAGGTTGACCAGTGCCGGGCCAGAGGCGTTGGTTTCAAGGAACAGGTTGGAGCCTATCGCCTCCAACCCTTTCTCATTCGTGAACCCGCTGAGCGTAAACTGGCCAAGAAGTTCAGGATCGACGCGGTCGTCGAAATACGCATAGACCTCGCCATCGGCATTGATCGCGATGCTGCGCGCATCATCCGGGACGGTGATGCCGGGTGCGACGGGATAGCCGTCCGAGGTCACGATCTGCCCGTCGGCCGAGCGTTTCAACGCGCCGTCGCGGGTATATCCCGAAATGCCCGAGGGCATCGTGACCTCCAGATAGCCGTGCCCGTCGATCGCCACATCCAGATCGCCGCCGGTCGACGACAGCGAGCCCTGCGCGATATTGACAGTCACGGCAGTGGGGCGCGCGCCAAGACCAAGCTGGATACCGGCGGGGATGATCGTGCCGTCGGCGGCCGAAATCGTGCCGGGGCGCGTCACCTGCTGATAATGCAGGTCAGCAAATTCCGCGCGACGGGCGTTGTAGCCAGTGGTGGACATGTTCGCGAGGTTGTTCGAAATCACCTCGACGCGCGTCTGCTGCGCGCTCATTCCGGTGGCGGCGATCTGAAGGGCTTTCATCGGATACTCCGTTATCTGGTCATCGCGGCGATGGCGTCGCGGATGCGCTTGTCCTCGCGGTCAAGCAGGTTCTGGCCCATCTCATAGGCGCGCTGCACCTCGATCATGCGACTGACCTCGGCGATCGGATCGACATTCGAATCTTCCAGGAAGCCCTGCTGGATGCGGGCGTCCTCGGCGGGCTGCAGCGCCGTTTCGTCGGCCGTGAACATCGTCCCGCCGCTGCGCAGCATCCCTGCGGGGTCGGGATTGGCAAACAGGCCGACGCGGGCCATCTGGTTGCCGTCAACCGAGATCGTGCCATCGGCACCGACCGCAACGCTGGTCGCGCCCGGCGGAATCTGGATCGGTGCCAGCCCTTCATCCAGCAGACGGTAGCCGTCGGCGGTCATGATCTCGCCCTCGGCCGAGGTCAGGAACGCGCCGGCCCGCGTGATGCGCGTGCCTTCCGGCGTCTGGACCGCGAAAAAGCCCTGCCCGTCGATAGCCATGTCGTAGGTGCCGCCGGTCGCCGACATGCCGGCCTGTTCAAGATCCAGAAGCCTGCCGCGTGCATTGGCCATCGACAGACCTTCGCGCCCGTTACCCGTCGCGGTCAGATATTCCGAGAAGATGACCCCCTCGCGGCGGAACCCGTTTGTTTCGGAATTGGCGATATTGTTCGCGATGACGCGCATTTCGCGCATCAGGCCCGATTGCCGGGTCAGCCCTGCATAGATCGCATTGTCCATCCTCAGCCCGCCTCGATCAGCGGAATGACGGCATCCGTGAAGAAGCCTGACAGGATCGCCGTCATGAAGCTCATCGAAACCCAGAAAACCGCCAGCATCAGCCCCACCTTCGGCACGAAGGTCAGCGTCATTTCCTGCACCGATGTCAGCGCCTGAAACAGTCCGATGATGACGCCGGTCATCAGTGCGACCGCCAGAAGCGGTGCTGACATTCGCACCGCTATCCACAGCGACTGGCGAACGAGATCGAAGATCAGGTTTTCATCCATGTCACACCGGCATCCGCAGGATTTCCTGATAGGCCTCGACCACCTTGTCGCGAATGGCGACCGCCGCATCGAGCGCGAATTCCGCCTCGGTCAGGGACTGGACGAGTTGATGTGTTTCGGTTGTGCCGGACATCGCGCCGATTGCAGCCTGATCGGCAGATGCCATGGCCTGTTCGAACCCCTGTGCCGCTTTGCCAAGCTGCGAGTCTTCCAGGGGCCGCGGCGGTGCGGCCTGCGTCGCGCGGATATATGCCGAGGCAGCGTTTGCGGGCGAAATCATGAGAAATCCTTTCAGCGGCGAAGCAGATCAAGAAGAGAGGCAGACATCTGGCGCGACTGCTCGAACACGCGCAAATTGGCCTCGTAACTGCGGGTGGCCTCGCGCGCGTCGGCCATTTCGACGACAAGATCGACATTCGATCCGTCATAGAACCCCTGGCCGTCCGCCATCGGGTGCGCGGGGTCGTAAATTCGCGGAAGTTCGGTCCGGTCGAGACGTGGCTCTGACGCTTCGACAAGGCCGGTCGGGCGGGCGTTTTCAATCACCGCATCGAAGCTGACCAGCTTGCGGCGATAGCCGGGCGTATCGGCATTCGCGATGTTTTCCGACACATGGCGCAGCCTGTCGGCCTGCGCCTTCATGCCGTAGGCCGCGATCGTCGTCGCGGAAACCCGAGCATCCATATCTTACCCCTTCCGCCCGATGGCGGTGCGCAGCATGCTGAGAGACGACCTGTAGACCGCAATCGACAGCTCATGTGCGCGCTTGGCTTCGGCGGTCTTGACCATCTCCTCCTCCAGCGAGACGTAGTTGCCGTTGGGCGCGCGCTCGCCCTCATCTTCGGTGATGCGGGCGCTGAACCCCTCGGCACCTGATGTCACATGCCCTGCGCGGGTCGCGCGCAATGCATCGGCACCACCGCGATAGGCCCTGGCGAAAGGTTCCAGGTCGCGGGCGCGAAAGCCGGGCGTGTCGGCATTTGCGACATTTCCGGCAATGATCTTCGTGCGTTCAGCCGCATGCGCGGTCATCGCGCGCGCCATGCGGATCGTTTCAAGTCTTTCCAACAAAGAGGCTTCTCCTCTGCCGCGATAAACCCGGTCTTAACCCGAACTGGTTTAGAAACCGTTTCGAGCCGGAAAATTCCTGGCAGAGCATGAGGCAGAAAAATGGATAGAATTGAATCTATTGCAGCCGGGATCACGCGCCTGCGCATCCCGCGCTATTTCGGTTCCGTCACCGAGGTTCGCGCGGGCCTCGTGCGCGTCGCCGGCCTGAACACCCATGCCTCGATCGGGGATCGCGTCGTTCTGTCGGCGCAAAGCGGTCTCGCGGGCGAGGTCGTGGCGCTTGGCGGCCAATACGCCGAAATCCTGCCGGAAGCCCCGGTCGAGGGACTGTCAATCGGCGCCGAGGTCGAGCTGATCTTCGCGCCGCGCCTTTCGCCGTCTGACACATGGATCGGGCGGATCATCGACCCGTTCGGCAATCCGCTGGACGGAAGGCCGATGTCGCCCGGCAGGGCAGAGCGAAGCTTCAACGCCTCGCCGCCCGCTGCGGTCACGCGAAAGCGCCTTGGCGCGCGGCTCGACACGGGGCTGGCGGTGTTCGACACGCTTCTGCCCATCGTCCGGGGTCAGCGAATCGGACTTTTCGCGGGATCGGGCGTCGGGAAATCGACCCTGCTCGCCAATCTTTCGCGCGGTGTGGACGCCGATATCGTGGTCATCGCGCTGATCGGAGAGCGTGGGCGTGAGTTGCGTGAATTTGTCGAGAACGTGCTTGGCGCGGAAGGTATGGCGCGCGCGGTCGTCGTGGCCGCGACGTCGGACCAGTCGCCGCTGATCCGGCGGCGCTGTGCCTGGGCCGCGATGGCGGTGGCGGAACATTTCCGTGACGCGGGCCGGCATGTTTTGCTGCTTGCCGATTCGATCACCCGTTTCGCCGAAGCGCATCGAGAGGTCGCACTCGCCTCGGGCGAAAGCGCGTCATATCGCGGCTTTCCGCCCTCGACATCGCATCTCATCATGTCGCTGGCCGAACGCGCCGGGCCGGGACCGGAAGGCAAAGGTGACATAACCGGCATCTTCAGCGTGCTCGTCGCCGGTTCCGACATGGAAGAGCCGGTCGCCGACATTCTGCGCGGCGTTCTTGACGGCCATGTCGTGCTGGACCGCGCCATTGCCGAACGCGGGCGCTTCCCTGCGGTTGACGTCTTGCGTTCCGTGTCGCGTTCGCTGCCGCATGCGGCAACCGACGCCGAGAATGCGCTGATCGGGCGCGCAAGGGCTGCGCTCGGTGCCTATGCGGAATCGGAACTGATGATCCGGGCGGGGCTTTATGCCAGCGGGTCGGACCCGGCGCTTGACGAAGCGGTTCGCCTTTACCCCGCGCTCGACAAGTTCGTGGCGCTCAGCAGCCCCGATGGCTGCGCATCAAGCTTCGCGATGCTGTCAAGCGCGCTCAGGGCACCGCGGGGCGGAACTCAGCGCATCTGACGGACAGATCGGGAACCTGTGCGTTTAACGAATGTTATCACAGCACTGCATTGCGATTTTTCATCGAATCCTGCAGTTTCCGCCAGCCGTCCAAGGAAATGCCGTGGCTCTGTCAGACTATTTCATTCGCTATCTTGAAAAGCGCGATTCGCTCAGCGAGCGCGAGCGTGCGCGCCTGAAAGCGCTCAGGACGCGGCGGGTGCGGTTCAGCGGCGGCGAGGTGATCGTCGCGCGCGAGGTCGTGGCCGAAGAAAGCTGCCTGATGATCGCAGGCATGTCAGCACGCGTGCATCTTCTGACCCGAGGGAATGACCGCGTCATCACAGCCCTGCATGTGCCGGGCGACTTCGTGGATCTGCACGGTTTCGTGCTGGCCGGGCTTGAACATACCGTCATCGCGATGGGCCCGACCGAGGTGGAATTCGTCAGCCACGACCAACTTCGCGATCTGACAGACGAATGGCCGCATCTGACGCGGCTGCTATGGATGTCGACGACCATTGATGCGGCGATCCATCGCCAATGGCTGGTGGCCGCTGCCTCGCTGCGGTCGAGCGCGCATCTCGCGCATCTCATCTGCGAACTCTACACCCGTCTTGCCGCTGTCGGGGCGGCCAGCGACTATCACTTCACCCTGCCGCTTCTTCAGCGCGATCTGGCCAGCATCCTTGGCTATTCGCCGATCCATATCAACCGCGCCGTCCGCGACCTTCGCGAGCGCGGTCTGATCCGCTGGTCAGGCACAGAGATCGACATTCTGAACTGGGACGGATTGGCGGCGCTCGCGCGCTTCAGTCCGGATTATCTGGATATGGAAAAGCTTCGCCGCTGATCCGCTGATCCGCCGCGCTGGCAGATCGCGATGCGACCCCGTCTATTCGCAAAGCCGCCAGCCGCCCTTGCGCGCGGCAATGTCGAAATGCAGGTGGTTGTCGTGCGCCGCGTTCGACCCCGGTCCGAGAACCGTGGTGAAATAAAGGCAGGCACCATAACGTATCGCCTTCTGAAATGCCTCTTCAAGCTGGCCACTGTCATCGCGCGGCTCGACCGGTATTTCCTGTCCGTCCGAAAAGCGCAGCGCAGCAATGTCGAACGCATTTCCCAGCGCATGTTCCGACAGCCTGTCCGATGCCCCGCCGATTCGTGCGCGGCACTGATAGGTCGATCCGGGCAGCAGCGCGGTGATCCGCGGACTTCCCGGCAGCAGAACCGCCGCAGGCTGGGCCTCGTTCCGCATCCACAAGGCAAGGCGACGAGCGGTATCGCAGCGCATCTCCGCCCCGCCGGGGATCTCGACGCCGGGCTGCAACTGCGTCACGCGCAGCGGGCGGGCGATGCCGCAATCGCGATCCTCTGCCGAGGTGATCGGCTGAACCTCCTCATAGCGAACCTGCATCATGTCCAGGTTCAGAAGGCAAAGGCGATAGCTGAAGATGTTTTCGGCTGCCTGCTGCCAGGCCGGTGCGGCGGGCACGGCTGCTGGCGCGGCGGGTTCTGTCTTAAGCGCTGGATCGGCGGGCGCTGCCGGTGTCGCCTGTGGGCGCTGTGGTTGGGGTCCATCGGCACCCACCGGACGCGCGGGCGGACGCGTGGCGTCCCCCAACAGGGCCTCGGCCTCTGTCTCGCCCGGTGATGTTATCTCTGCACCGAACCCCAGCGGCTGCGCGACCTGCTGCGCGCCCGCAGCAAGCGAGCCCACGGCGAATGCCGCGAAAAACGCTGCTGTCACAAGGCGGACCACGGGGTCAGTTGCCCGCTGTTGCGGCAGCCCCATCGGTCGGAACCGGCAGCAGCGGTGTTGTCGCCGACGGTTCGGTGACAACCACATCCGCGCCCGTCGTCGCGGCCTCGACCGCAGCCGAAAGCGGGTCTGTGGCTGATCCGTCTGCCGGGACCGTCGGCGCAGGTGGCACGACCGTCGGCGCTGTTGTCGCAGCCGGCGCGGCAGGCGGGATCAGCGCGCCGCTGCTGGTCGCCGCCGACGGCGCGGCGGGGCTGGCCGATGTCGTGACCGCCGGGGTTGCCGCGGGCGTCACCGTCGCCGGCTGCGTCACCGCGCCGCCCGCGACCAGATCAGCCGGGCGCGGCGCCGGCGCGCGCGAGGATGCCAGAACCGCCACCCCTGCGCCGCCCTGCGTGGCCACAGAAGCTGCCGAGCTTGCCGCCGCCTGCACCGATTTCGACACGCCGCTTGCCTCGCCCATGATGTCGGCGATCGTCGTCCCCTTTTCCAGAAACTCGACCGAGGTGACACCGGGCTGCACCATATGGGCCAGTTCTTCTGCGTCCCAGTTGGTCAGACGCACACAACCATGCGATTCGTTGACGAACAGGCGCGACGGCGTCGGCGTTCCATGCAGCCCGTAAGTCGGCTTGGTCAGCGCGATCCAGACCGTGCCGACCGGGCCGTTCGGCCCCGGCGGCAATGTCAGCACCGACTTGTTCTCGCCCTGGGTAAAGTTGATCGAGGGATTATACGTATATTCCGGGTTCATCGCCACAGCGCGGACCGTGTGCGTGCCACTGGGCGAGGGCGTTTCGGCGGACCCGATCGTGGCGGGATAATTCACCACCATATGCCCCTCGGCATCATAGGCCGCGACGCGGTTTGTCGCCTTCTCGATGAAGATGCGCGCGACCTTCGCGCGCAGCGGCTTCGACGGCGCAATCACCTTGATTGTCGTGCCGGCCGTCAGCGCGACACCCGGGTTCAGCACGCCGATGAACTTTTCGTCCATGTGAAAACGCTCGCCCAGCTTTTCGGCGACGCTGGTATAGCCGAGCGAGGTCATGTTCGCCTTTTCCAGATAGTCGTTCGGGATATGCTGGGTCAGTTCCGACACATCGGCATCGGTGATGGTGTAATCCGTGATCATCGCACCGCCGGCGAAAGGCAGAAGCGCCGCCCAGACCGCGGGGTCCATCTGGCCATCGGCAGGCAGCCCGCTGCGGCGTTCGAACGCGGCAATGGCACTGCGGCTCATCCCGCCATTGATTCCATCTATGACACCCGGCGATGTGCCGGCCCGGTCAAGCATCACCTGCGCCTTCGCGGTCAGCGCCGACTGGCCGGGCGGCAACGGCCCACCGCCATAGGTTGCGCTCTCGATCGCTTCGGGCGTGACCGGCGCGGCGAAGGCCAAAGCAGGCTGAATCAGCAAAAGCGCCGCGAGGGCGGCAAGGCGCGAGGGGGCGGTCATTGGTTACTCCTGCTTCGAACGGTTCATCCGGTTAGCCGCTTCGAAGGACCAGATCAACGCGCGAAACTGACGCGGTGGCCCGGCGGATAGACGCGGCGCGAATGCGACAGCGGACTGCCGTCACACCACAAGGTGCGGTCCAGCGTCAGAACGGGCAACCCCTTTTCCGCACCAAGATCGGCCGCGCATTCGCCAGTCAGGCGGGTGGCGTGAATCTCGATCCGCCCGGACAGATGTTCGACCCGCTGGCGCATCCATTCCAGCGGCTCGGCCTCGCCCAGCATGTCCTCGGTAAGCCCCGCCGCGCCCTGACGCGCAAGATAGCCGACCTCGACGCAATAGGCCTGGTCGTCGGCCGTGATAAGGGCGCGGTAACGAAGCAGGTTCTCGGCATCGGGGATATGCATGATCGCGGCGATTTCGCCCGGCGCAGGAACGATGTCATGTCCGGCCAGATGATAGCCATAGCTCGCGCCCGTCGCCTCGACCTCGGTGCGGATCGGCACCGCTTCGGCGCCTGCTTCCGGCACGCGCGTATCCGAAACGCGCGTCCCGACCCGGCGGCGGCGCTGCACGATCCCGTCGCGTGCAAGCTGGCACATTGCGCGGTTGATCGTGGCGCGGGCGCAGCCCATCTCGGCGGCAAGCTGATGCTCGGTCGGGATAAGCTGGCCCGCGATCCATTCTCCGCTGCGGATGCGGCGCAGCACTTCGGTTTGAACCGCCTGCCAGGTGTTCAGCGCCGGACGACCCGCAGGCCGCAGGCATCCTTCTGCCAATGTTGTTTCACCTTTTGCGACCAGCATGGTGTAAAAAGACCCCTTGGTTTAGGCAGAGATAGAAAACAAAAATTAGGTAAGTAAAGCTGTCCATATAGCCAGAAGAATCGAACTCTCTCACTCAATCGTGAGATGTATTTCCGGCGCGATGACGGCCAACATTCGTCAAGTCAGGACATTTGGGTGGTGTTCCATACAATAACAAGCCCATGCTCACGCGCTTCTGAACTTAACGGTCCAGTTTCAACAGGCATATCAGGAAATAGATCAGTTGTCCAAATCGTCTAGCCTCCTCCCCGATTTTGCGCATGAGACCGCTGAATTCGCGGCCGGCGCGCGTCGCGTCGCGGGCGTGGACGAGGCCGGGCGCGGTCCTCTCGCCGGCCCCGTCACAGCGGCGGCCGTTGTTATTGATGTGAAAAACCAGCCATCCGGTCTGAACGATTCAAAGAAGCTCGGCCCCAGGGCGCGCGCCGCCGCCGAGGCGGAAATCCGCGCCAAATGCGATTGGGCCGTCGTCCATGTCTGGGTAGAGGAGATCGACCGCCTGAACATCCTGCGCGCCTCGCATGCGGCGATGTGTCGCGCGCTGGCGCAATTGGCCCAGCCCCCGGATATGGTGCTGATCGACGGCAACCTTCTGCCGCAGGAACTGCCCATGAAAGGACGCGCCATTGTGAAGGGCGACGCCCTGTCGCTTTCAATTGCGGCGGCGTCGATCCTTGCCAAGACGGCGCGTGATCGCGTCATGGTGGATTTGGCGCAACAGTTTCCCGGCTACGGGTGGGAGCGCAATGCCGGATACCCCACCGCCGATCACAGGCGGGCGCTCAACGAATTGGGTCCGACCCCATATCATCGGCGTTCTTTCGCACCTGTCCACAATATCTTGTGTAAAGTCACAAACACAACTGATTGATTCAAATAAATAAATTGACGACGAATCACCGGTGACTCATCATCCTGCATATACCAGACCGGGAAAATCCGGCGGATCGAGAGGCAGAGATGACACCCAAGAAAGACGCGTCCGCGCGCCAGTTACCGCTGAACCAGATCCTCGAAGGCGATTGCATCGAGGTCATGAACGCGCTGCCAGAGGCCAGCGTGGACCTGATCTTTGCGGACCCGCCATACAATCTTCAGTTGCGCGGCGACCTTCACCGGCCCGACAATTCCCGCGTCGATGCGGTGGACGATCACTGGGACCAGTTTTCCAGCTTTGCCTCTTATGACCAGTTCACCCGCGAATGGCTCGCCGCCGCGCGTCGCCTGCTGAAGCCGAACGGCGCGCTTTGGGTCATCGGCAGCTATCACAATATCTTCCGCGTCGGGGCCGAGCTGCAAAATCAGGGCTTCTGGATCCTGAATGACGTGATCTGGCGCAAATCGAACCCGATGCCGAACTTTCGCGGCAAGCGCCTGACGAACGCGCATGAAACGCTGATCTGGTGTTCGAAATCGGAAAGCGCGAAATACACCTTCAATTACGAGGCGCTGAAATCGCTGAATGAAGGCGTGCAGATGCGCTCCGACTGGGTGCTGCCGATCTGCAATGGTGGCGAGCGTCTGAAGGACGATAAAGGCGACAAGGCCCACCCCACCCAAAAGCCCGAGGCATTGCTGCACCGCGTGCTGATCGGCACCACCAATCCCGGCGATGTCGTGCTTGACCCGTTCTTCGGCACCGGCACCACCGGCGCGGTCGCCAAGATGCTGGGCCGCGAGTTTATCGGGATCGAACGCGAAAGCGGCTATCGCGACGCCGCCACCAAGCGGATGAACCGCATCCGCCGCCTGCATGCCGAAGCCCTTGCCACCTCGACCGGCAAGCGCGCCGAGCCGCGCGTGCCCTTCGGGCAGGTCGTCGAACGCGGCATGCTGCGCCCCGGAGAAGAGCTTTATTCCATCGGCAACCGCCACAAGGCCAAGGTTCGCGCCGATGGCAGCCTGTCGGGCGGCGACGTGAAAGGCTCGATCCATCAGGTCGGGGCCAAGCTGGAAGGCGCGCCGTCCTGCAACGGCTGGACCTACTGGCACTTCAAGCGCGAGGGCAAGATGATCCCGATCGACGCGCTGCGCCAGCAGATCCGCGACGAGATGGACGAACGCCCCAACTGATCCACCATTACAGTTTCGCCATGTCCGACAGCCTCGCTCGTTCGGCTCGGACAAACTTGCCCCGCCATCCCATGATGGCGGGGCTTTTTCGCAACGGTCGCGCGCCGATCCCGGCCGGGCGTTGCAATCGCGGCCATTCTTCCCTATCCGGCCCGCAGCGAACAAGGATCCGGGTGCAATCCCCGGATGGCTCTTCCGGCCGCCCATCCGCCGGACAACCTGAACACGGCCCGTAACGGCTTCCGGCATCCCCGCCGGGTTTGGAAGACTGCATGAACCAATATGAACGCTACCGCCGGGAATGGACCGGCAATATCCGCCGTGACCTGCTTTCGGGCCTTGTCGTGGCGCTCGCCCTCATCCCCGAGGCGATTGCCTTTTCCATCATTGCCGGCGTCGATCCGAAGATCGGCCTTTATGCCAGCTTTTCCATCGCGGTGATTACTGCGGTGGCGGGCGGGCGGCCCGGCATGATCTCTGCCGCGACCGCCGCCACTGCCGTCCTGATGGTCACACTGGTGCGCGATCACGGGCTGCAATACCTGCTGGCCGCAACCGTGCTGGCCGGACTTTTGCAGATCGCGATGGGCGCGCTGAAACTGGGCTTCGTCATGCGCTATGTTTCGAAATCGGTGATGACAGGCTTCGTCAACGCACTGGCAATCCTGATCTTCATGGCGCAACTGCCCGAACTCGACCCGCGCCGGGTCAGCACGCTGACCTATTTCATGGTCGCGGCGGGCCTTGCGATCATCTACCTGTTCCCGCGCATCACCCGCGCGATCCCCTCGCCACTTGTGACCATCATGGTGCTGACGGCCATTTCGCTGGCCTTCAATCTCGACGTGCGGACGGTGGGCGATATGGGCGCACTGCCCGATACGCTGCCGGTCTTCCTGCTGCCCGATGTGCCGCTGAACCTTGAAACGCTGACGATCATCTTCCCCTATTCGCTGGCCGTCGCCGTGGTCGGCCTGCTGGAAAGCCTGATGACGCAGAACCTTGTCGATGAACTCACCGACACGCGCACCAGCCGCAATCAGGAATGCATCGGTCAGGGCATCGCTAATACCGCCACCGGCTTCATGGGGGGCATGGCCGGCTGCGCGATGATCGGGCAAAGCATGATTAACGTGAAATCCGGCGGGAGGGGTCGCCTCAGCTGCTTCTTCGCGGGCGTCATGCTGCTGATCTTCTGCGTCTTTCTTGGCCCTTGGGTCGCGCAGATCCCGATGCCCGCACTTGTGGCGATCATGATCATGGTGTCGATCAGCACCTTTTCCTGGGTGTCGATCAGCAACCTTCGCATTCACCCCCGTTCGTCTTCCATCGTCATGCTGGCGACGGTGATCGCGGTGGTTTACACCCACAACCTCGCCATCGGCGTGCTGGTCGGTGTGCTTCTGTCAGGCATCTTCTTCGCCGCCAAGATCGCGCAGCTGTTCCGCGTCACGACGTCCCTGTCAGATGACGGGCGCACACGCACCTACCATGCCGAGGGCCAGTTGTTTTACGGCTCGATCGAGGATTTCACCGCTGCGCTGAACTTCCGCGAACCGGTGGACCGCGTCATCATCGACGTCTCCGACGCGCATATCTGGGACATTTCCAGCGTGCAGGCGCTTGACAGTGCCGTGCTGAAATTCCGCCGTCTGGGCATCGGCGTTTCGATTGTCGGCATGAACGCGGCCTCGGAAACCATCGTCGACAAGCTGGCCATCCACGACAAGCCCGGCGAGATGGACGAACTGCTGGCGCATTAAGCCCGGCGCGTTGCCGGGCCTGCATCAGGTTTGCGGGCTGACCTTCCCGCAAACCGCCCGCATGATCGACCCAATCGCAGCCCATCCCCCGCGAGGTCGGGTCGTCGGAGTGTATATACGCGTTATATACAGATCATATACGCGTTATGGACGGATTATCATACGCTCAAAGCGCATTGCGCGGCATCGGCAGATCGCCGCGGTTATACGGCCCCCAATCCTCGATCTCGGGATAGAACTGCCGCCGCCAGGCCCTGACACGGGGGTTCATCCGCCGCCGCCAAAGGGGTGGAATCATCGCCACGAATGTCATGGCGGGATAGCCGAACGGAAGCTGCGGTGCCTCATCCTCGCCATAAGTTTGTAGCAGAGGGAACCTGCGATCCGGCTTATAGTGATGGTCCGAATGCCGCTGAAGGTTGATGAGCAGCCAGTTCGACGCCTTATGCGCCGCGTTCCAGCTGTGGCGCGGCTTCACATGCTCGTATTTGCCGTCGCCAAGATGCTTTCGCGTCAGGCCGTAATGCTCGACATAGTTCGTCAGTTCCAGCTGCCAGACGGCAATAAAAGCCTGCCAGACGAACAGCAGAACCCCCTGCCAGCCACCCAGCAACAGTGCCAGCAGAAGCATCGTGCCCTGCAAGACCAGATATCGCCAGAATGGGTTGCGCCGGTCGCTCGCAGCGTTTCCCGCGCGACGCAGACGGGCGCTTTCGGCCCGCCACGCACTTTGCGGCCCTTCCTTCAGCACACGCCAGAAAAAGCGGTGAAAACCCTCGTTATACCGCGCTGAAACCGCATCGCGCGGCGTTGCCACCCATGCATGGTGCACCAGAAGATGCTCTGTCCGGAAATGCGAATACAACGTGGATGCGAGCAGCAGGTCCCCCAAGAACCGCTCCCATGCCGGGCGTTGATGCAGCAATTCATGGGCATAAACCATGCCTATGGTGCCGCTTGCCACACCAAGCCCGGTGAACAGGCCCAGCTTCTCCCAGCCGGACAGACCGGATCGTGTGGCATACCAGATCAGCCCGAAGATCAGCAGAACCTGAACCGGTGCCCAGATGACCGTGATCGCCCGATACCAGAAAAGCTGCGCCAGCGGTGTCTCGGTATCCGGGTTGTCTTTGTTCAGGCCCAGCACCAGATCCAGCCCGGTCACCATGTACCAGGCGAAACCCGGAATCGCCAACCACCACCACGCCCCCTGCCACGCGGCCAGCACGGCCAGCGGCACAAGGGCCAAGGACATCCAGAACGGAAGGGCGCTGCGAAAATTGTGCGTCATGGCACCTTATAGGATCATTCGCGCGCGCTGGAAATCGCCACTGCCTGCACGGACCGTTCGCTGAGAAAAAAATTCAGCACGTTGGTCGGCGCCGCCGCGCGTCATGCCCTTACCAAGGCGTCATAAGCTTCTGCTATTTCTCGTGTGATCTGCCCAACCTTGTACTTATGCTCGCCAATCTGACCGACCGGCGTCACCTCGGCCGCAGACCCGGTCAACCAGCATTCGCTGAACTCCGAAAGCTCCTCAGGGCTGATACGGCGTTCATGCACGTTCAACCCCATGTCGCGCGCAATCCGGATCACCGTCTGTCGCGTGATCCCGTTCAGAAACCGATCCGCCAGCGGCGTATGGATTTCTCCATCCTTCACAAAGAAGATATTGGCCCCCGTCGCCTCGGCGACATACCCCTCCCAGTCGTAGAAAAGCGCGTCGGAACAACCCTTTGCCTCTGCGGCATGCTTGGACATGGTGCAGATCATGTAAAGACCGGACGCCTTCGCAGCGGCGGGGATCGTCTCGGGATCGGGGCGCTTCCATCGGCTGATATCCAGCTTTGCGCCCTGCCACTTTGCGTCGCCATAGTAGCTGCCCCATTCCCACGCGGCGATCGCGACGCGGACATGATTTCGCGCCGCCGAAACGCCCATATCCGGTCCCGAAGCACGCCATGCGAGCGCGCGGATATAGGCATCCTGCAACCCATTCGCCTCCACCACCTCTGCCTTGGCGCGATCCAGTTCCTCGGCCGAATAGGGCACCGGCATATCCAGCAAGCGCCCGGATTCGATCAAACGAAGCGAATGTTCGTGGCCCTTGAATATCTTGCCGCCATAGCAGCGCTCGCCCTCAAAAACCGACGAGGCGTAATGCAGCGCGTGGGTCAGGACATGCACATTGGCCGCGCGCCAGTCGACCAGTGCGCCATCCATCCAGATCTTGCCATCGCGATCATCGTATGTTCCGGTCATCACGTCTTTCCTCGATTTTCTTTCCATTTATTTCGTCGTATTCGACATATCCGACGCATTATTTCTTTAATCCCGGAATTCGCTATCTTTTGCTTCTTGGAAAGTCAACAACACTGACTTAAAAAGAACCAATCGAGGGGGGAGGAGCGATGAGGGAACCGGCGATCAAGTCAGGCAGCGGGCAAGGACCGGAAAACCTGCTTTTCCTGACTGATGAACAGATCCGCGGCGGGATCGAGGCGTTCTTCTTTGCCTATCGCGCCTTCACCGCTGACCCTGACGAAATCCTTGAAGGAATGGATTACGGCCGCGCCCATCACCGCGCGCTGCATTTCATCGCCCGCAAGCCCGGCCTGAAAGTGTCGGCGCTGCTTGATATTCTTGGCGTCACCAAACAGTCGCTGAACCGGGTGCTGCGCGCATTGCTGAAGGATGGTCTTGTCGAATCGCGGGTCGGAAAGCGCGATCGCCGCGAGAGACTGCTCTATCTCACCTCTGCCGGCGCAGAGCTGGAGCGTCGGCTGTCCGAGGCACAGCGCGCGCGCGTGCGCGCGGCCTATCGCGCCGCAGGCCCACAGGCGGTCGCCGGTTTTCGCACCGTGCTCGAAGCGATGATGGATGAAGCCGGGGCGCGCCAGTTTCGTGAAATGCGCAGCGCCGAGGCCGCCGAATGAGCGATGCCCCCCATATCCTTGTTGTCGATGACGACGAACGCATCCGAACGCTCTTGCGCAAGTTTCTGGTGAAGAACGGATACCTCGTGTCGATGGCGACAGACGCCGCACACGCCCGCAAATTGCTGCGCGGTCTGGAATTCGACCTGATCGTGCTGGACGTGATGATGCCGGGCGAAGACGGGATAAGCCTGACGCGCGACCTTCGCAAACGTGTCACGACCCCGGTTCTGCTACTGACAGCGCGAGGCGAAACCGAGGATCGGATTGCCGGCCTTGAAGCGGGTGCGGACGATTACCTGCCGAAACCTTTCGAACCGCGTGAATTGCTGCTGCGCACTTCCGCCATTCTGCGGCGGGTGCCGCAGGCACAGCCGGCGGGGCCGAAGTTCATGACCCTCGGCACGCTTCGCTACGACACCGAGCGCGGGCAACTGTTCGAGGGCGAAAGCCATATCCACCTGACCGGCACCGAGGCCGCCTTGCTGCGCCGATTGGCAGAGACGCCGGGACAGGCGGTCAGTCGCATTGATCTGACACAGGATCTGGGGCGCGGCCCGTCCGACGAGGTTGAAGGCTCGGATCGGGCGATTGACGTCCAGATCACCCGGTTGAGGCGCAAGATTGAACCCGACCCAAAAGAGCCGCGCTACCTTCAGACGGTGCGCGGCGCGGGCTATATGCTGATGCCTGACTGATCAGTTCCGGGCAGACGCCCGCCGCGCGTCGGTGGCGATATTGGCGCGCAGTTCCAGCAGCGCGATATGGCGCTGCAGGGCATGCCGCTCTGCCTCGTCTTCGATCTGCGCCAGCACGGCCCGCTTGGCTTCAACCTCTTTGCGCAGGCGGAATTCTTCGGGGATGAAGCCCGTATCGGCCATCATGCGATGCAGCACATCCTCGGCACGTTCGCGCAGGCGCTCGCGGTCAAGCGGCCTCCCCTCGCCCTCAAGTCCGCGCAATTCGCCCTTGGCTTCCGCCTCGTCGATACGCTTTTTGGCAATCCGCTCGAACCAGTGCATTACATCGCTTTCAGCTGCCCCAGTGCCGCGTTGATCCGGGCAAGATCTTCGTCCAGATCGGCGAGCTTCTGGCGTGTCTCCTCGATCACCTCGAAATCGGCATTCTCGACGAATTTGGGATTATCGAGCCGCTTGCGCAAGCCATCCGCATCCTTGCCGGTTTTTGCCGCGTTTTTTTCCAGACGAGCGGTTTCGGCGGCGACGTCAATCACGTCACCGATGGGCAGCGCAAATGACGCGCCGGGCGCCGACACCGCGATCATGCCCTTGCCTGAAGCGCCCTGCGCAGGCGGGTTCACCCGTGCAAGACGCTCGACCAGCGGCGCATTGGCAGCCAGCGCATCGCGGGCGGCCTGATCGGCCTCGGTCACGATCAGGTCGATCCGGGCACCTGCCGGCACGCCCATCTGCGCACGGGCCGATCGGATGTTTTCAATGACAGAGATCACCCAGTTCATCTGGCGATCCGCGTCAGCATCAATGACATCCGCGCCCAGTTCCGGCCAATCGCCATGAACCAGCATCTTGTCGCGATCCCCGGTCAGCGCCCAAAGCTCCTCGGTCACAAACGGCATGATCGGGTGCAGCAGCGCATAGCACTGATCCAGAACCCAGCCCATCGTGGCACGGGTTTCCTCCGCATATTCGCCGTCGAACAAGGGCTTTGCGAATTCGACATACCAGTCGCAGACCTTGCCCCAGACAAAGGCGTATAGCCCGGTCGCCGCGTCGTTGAAGCGATAGGTTTCAAGCGCGGCATCCATCGCCTGCGCCGCCCGCGCGACCTCGCCGATGATCCAGCGGTTCACGGTATGGCTAGGGTTCGGGCGATCACCGCCACCACGCACGCCGTTCATTTCGGCAAAGCGCGTGGCGTTCCAGATCTTGGTGACGAAATTCCGGTTCGCCTCGACATGCTTCGGCCCCAGCTTCGGATCACGCCCCATCGCGGCCATGCTGGTCAGCGTGAAGCGCAGCGGGTCCGCGCCATATTCGTCGATCAGCGTCAGCGGGTCGATCACGTTGCCCTTCGACTTCGACATCTTCGCGCCCTTTTCGTCGCGAACAAGGCCGTGGACATAGACGGTGTGGAAGGGGATGTCGCCCACGACCTCCAGCTGCATCATCATCATCCGGGCGACCCAGAAGAAGATGATGTCAAACCCGGTGACGAGGACATCGGTGGGAAAATACTTCTCCATCTCCTTCGTCTTGTCCGGCCAGCCGAGCGTGCCGATGGGCCAGAGTCCCGAGGAGAACCAAGTATCGAGAACGTCGGGGTCGCGCCAAACGGGATAGACCAGCTTGGTCGGGTCCTGCGAGAGGTTATAGTCAGCCAATCCTTGCGCGAAGGCATCCACGGCGGCTTCGCGGTCCGCGACCTCTATCACGCGGCTGATTTCCAGGGGTTGCGGAAGACCCGCAATGTCGTCGCGGAATTTTTCGATGACTTCGGAGAAGCTGGGTGCAGCGCGATGGAATTCGCCTTTCTGAACCAGCCCTTCGCGAAGCAATTCGAAAAGTTCGACCTCGTCCAGCGCGCCGTCGCCTTCGTCATCGGCAAATCCCGGCGCTGAAAGGTCCAGCCCATACCAAACCGGAATCTGATGCCCCCACCAGAGTTGGCGGCTGATCGTCCATGGCTCGATATTCTCCAGCCAGTTGAAATAAACCTTCTTGTGCTGTTCCGGCAGGATCTGGGTGCGGCCGTCGCGGACGGCCTCCAATGCGGGACCGACAATCTTCTGCGTATCGACAAACCACTGATCGGTCAGCATCGGCTCGATCACCACGCCCGAGCGGTCGCCAAAAGGCTGCATGATCGGTTTGGCTTCGATCAGGGGGACCAGTTCCTCGGCCCGCGCCTCACCGCCTTCTTCTGGTTCAAGCGGACGCGCAGCAGCTTTACCCAGCCGCGGGTCCGAGGGTTGTGTCATCACCGCCAGCCCCTCGGCGGTGATTTCCTCGACCACCTTCTTGCGCGCCTCGAACCGGTCCAGCCCGCGCAGATCTTCGGGAACAAGGTTCACGTTCGACACATCGCCCACATCCTCGCCCCGCGCCGCACGGCTCGCGACAGCGGCGCTTTCGGGGTAGGACAGCCCATCCTCACGCATCGCGCCTTTCGTATCCATCAGCGCGTAAAGCGGAATGTTATTGCGGGTCGCGACGCCGTAATCGTTGAAGTCATGCGCCCCGGTGATCTTCACCGCGCCAGAGCCGAAATTCATGTCCGGGTAATCATCGGTGATAATCGGAATCAGGCGGCGCTGTTCCTTCGGTCCGACAGGGATTTCCACCAGCTTGCCGACGATGGGCGCATAACGCTTGTCGTCGGGGTGAACCGCAACCGCACCATCGCCCAGCATGGTTTCCGGGCGCGTGGTGGCGATGGAGATATAGTCGCGCTCCTCCTCGAACAGGGTATTCCCGTCCTCGTCACGCTCGACATAGGTATAGGTCTCGCCTCCGGCCAGCGGATATTTGAAATGCCACATGTGGCCGGGGGTGTCGCGGTTCTCGACCTCCAGATCGGAAATCGCGGTTTCGAAATGCGGGTCCCAGTTCACCAGGCGCTTGCCGCGATAGATGATGCCTTTGTTATACAGATCCACAAAGACGCGGATCACGGCGTCGTGGAAATTCCCCTCCTCGCCCGCAGGGGCGCCGGGGGCACCTGACATCGTAAATGCGTTGCGCGACCAGTCGCAGGATGCGCCCAAACGCTTCAGCTGATTGATGATCGTGCCGCCGGATTCCTGCTTCCACGCCCAGATCTTTTCAACAAAGGCGTCGCGCCCGATCTCGCGTCGGTTCGGCTCCTGCCGCTCGGCCATCTGACGTTCGACCACCATCTGGGTGGCGATACCGGCATGATCCTGTCCCGGCTGCCACAGCACGTCAAAGCCGCGCATCCGGTGCCAGCGGACCAGAATATCCTGCAGCGTGTTGTTCAGCGCGTGGCCGATATGCAGGCTGCCGGTCACGTTGGGGGGTGGGATCAGCACGGAAAACGCCTCGGCCCCCGGCTGCGCGTTGGCACCGGCGGCGAACGCGTTGGTGTTTTCCCATTCGGCGCTGATACGGGCCTCTGCGCTTTGGGCGTCGAAAGTCTTGTCCATGCTCATCGTGATCCCCTGATCTCTTGGCGCTGTCCTAGCCCGTTCGAAGCGCAAGGCCAAGTGCGGGAACCCTCGACGCGCCAAGCGTGTTTGTGACCCGAGCAGCCAGGCAGGCACAGATGACCGAGACGTTCGACCTTTCCCAAGCCCGCGTGGCCGCGATCCTTAACCGCAAGGCGGGCTCTGGCAATGGCGACGGGGTCGAAGCCATGCTGCGCGAACGCCTCGCGCCCGCCTGTGCCGCGTTTAGTGCGATACGTCCGGCAAAGGGACAAAGCCTGACCGACATTGCGGCAGCCGCCGCCAGGGACCACGATCTGATTATCGCCGTTGGCGGCGACGGCACGCAGGCGGCGGTCGCCCAAGCGCTCGCCGATCATGGTGCCGATGTCGTCATGGGGGTCGTTCCCGGCGGAACATTCAACTACTTCGCCCGCGATCTCGGCGTCGGAGAAACACCGGAACAGGCGGTCGAGACGCTGCTGAACGCGCATGTCGCGCCAGTTTCGGTTGGGGATATGAACGGCAAGGTGTTCCTGAACAATGTCAGCCTTGGTGCCTATCCAGAGATACTTGAACGTCGCGAGGACGCCTATCGCCGCTTCGGCCGCCGCCGCATCTTTGCCTATTGGGCTGTGCTGCGCACGCTGATGGATCTTCGCCACCCGCTGAAGCTGACCGCCCATGTCAACGGCGAAACGAAGCAGTTCCGCACCGCATTGGCTTTCGTTGCCCAAAGCGAGACGCAGCTGGAAAGTTTCGGTCTTGAAGGGGCAGAGGACGTGAAGCGCGACCGCCTGCCGCTATTTGTGGCGAAGGCCACCACAGCACGCGGCCTGATCGGCGCAGCGTTGCGGCTGGCGCTTGGCAAGACCTCTCGCGGCGAGGATTTTGACCTGATTATCGCCGATGAGTTCGTCATCAACACGGACCGGCCGACCCGGCACGTCGCCCATGATGGCGAACGCTCGCGCGTGCCTGCGCCGCTGAAGCTGACAATCCGCAAGGGCGCGCTGCGCGTTCTGGTCCCGGCAGAGCCGAAAGCGAACTGATGCGAGTAGCGCTTCTGTCTGATCTGCATATCGGGATGCACCGCCCGCGCCTTGTCCAGCCAATGCTGGATGCGATCAGCGATGCGGCACCTGAACATATCGTCGTGGCAGGCGATCTTGTCCAACGCGCCCGGCGCGAATTGTTCGCTGAGGCAGAGGCGATCCTAGATCAGACCGGGCTGCCCTGGCTGTGTGTGCCGGGCAACCATGACATCCCGCTCATGAATGTGCCCGGTCGGTTGCTGTGGCCGTTTCATGAATACGAAATGTCGGTCCCCGGACCAAGAGAGCCGCTGCTGGAACTGCCGGGGCTTAAAATTATCGGCGTGAATTCGACCTTTCCCTATCGCTGGCGGAATGGCCGCCTGACCGACCGCCAAATCGCGCGCGTGAAAAACCTCGCGCGGACCGGGCCGGTCATGGTCGTCCAGCACCACCCGATAAGTCTGCTGCCCGGCGAAACCAAGGAACTGATGCTGAACGCCGAAAAGGCAATCACCGCCTATGATGAGGCGGGCGTCGATCTGGTGCTGACCGGGCACCTGCACCATTTCAACCTGGCGAGTTCCGCGAGCGGCATGAAGCAGATCCACGCGGCTTCGGCCCTTTGCGACCGCAGTGAGGACCCACCGAACGAGATCGCGATCCTCGATGCCGAAGCCGGGGGCTTTCAGCTGACCAGAATGATCGCCCCGAAAGACGGGGCCGATTTCGTGCCGCAACCGCCGATCGCGCTGCCGAGCCGCCGCTAGGGCTGCCGAACCGAGCGCGATTTCGGCATGCTCAGTCCAGCCCGAGCACGTCCATCATGTCGTATTCGCCCGGCCCCTTGTCCTGCCCCCAAAGCGCGGCCCGCAATGCGCCGCGCGCGAAGATCGCCCGGTCGGTCGCCAGATGGCGAAGGACAATCCGCTCACCCGGTGCGGCAAAGATCACGTCGTGCTCGCCGACCACATCGCCACCGCGAATTGCTGCAAATCCGATGCTGCCCTCTTTACGCGCGCCGGTCATGCCTTCGCGTGCCGGAACCCGCAATTCGTCAAGCGTCGCACCACGCCCTTCTGCCGCCGCCTCGCCCAGCATCAGCGCAGTGCCAGAGGGCGCATCGACCTTGTGGCGGTGATGCGCCTCGACCACCTCGATATCCCAATCGGTGCCAAGCGCAGCGGCAACCTTTCGGGTCAGGCCAAGAAGCAGGTTGACGCCAAGGCTCATGTTTCCGGCCCGGATGATCGGTGCATGACGGGCAGCGCGCGAAATCGCCGACAGATCGTCCGGCCGCAGCCCGGTTGTGCCAATCACATGCACGGCACGTGCCTGCGCGGCCAGTTCCGCGAAGGCAACCGTTGCGGCGGGCGTCGTGAAATCAATGACCGCTTGCGCTTTCGCGATGACCGAAACGGCATCGTCAGTCACGATCACGCCGGTGGGCTGCCCGCCCATCGCCTCGCCAAGATCGCGCCCGATCCAATCGCTGCCCGGCCGCTCGACCGCGCCGACCAGCTGCATCTTGTCGGATTCGCCGATCAGACGCACCAGCATCTGCCCCATGCGTCCCGAAACGCCTGTGACGACAATACCCGGTTTCTCCATCGCGAAATCTCCATGCTTTCCCCCTCGCTTAGTCCATTGCGGGGCGCGGCCCAAGCCCCTACATCTGGCAGCATGGCACAGAACCGCTTTCATACCGGCCCCGGACCCTCGCAGCGCCAGCTTCGCGTGGGCGAACTGATCCGTCACCGCCTGTCCGAGCTGCTGCTGCGGGCAGAGGTCCACGACCCCGACCTGAACCGGCATTCGATCACCGTGGGCGAGGTCCGTTCCTCGCCCGATCTGAAGGTCGCGACGGCTTACGTGATGCCGCTTGGCGGGAACGACGCCGAAGAGGCGCTGTCCGCGCTTCGTCGCAACTCTCGTGAACTGCGCCATCTGGTCGCAAAGGGCCTCAATCTGAAATACGCACCTGAACTCCGTTTCCAGTTGGACGAAACTTTCGACCGGATGGACGATACCCGCCGTATGTTCGCCGACGAACGTGTGCGCCGTGATATCGAGGCTGACGACGAAGATGACGATCTGGACTAGGCTGCTCTGCCGGCTTGGCGTCGCGGCCGGGGCTTTCGTCACCCTTGCCCTGCCTGCTGCCGCCGCCGATTGCGCGCGGATGGATCATGACGGGCAAGGCTATACCGTCTGCACGGTAAGCGCCAAGGAAGAGCCGCGTCTTGGCCTGTGGCTTTATGACGACGATGGGAGTGCGCTGAACAATTTCGGCAACCTGCGCGGCCAACTCGGCAAACAGACGCTGGCTTTCGCGATGAATGCCGGGATGTTTCATTTGGATTATGGGCCGGTCGGCCTGTTCAAGTCAGGCGATGAAACCCACGGCCAGCTTGTCACCGCCGGCGGCGGTGGGAATTTCGGCCTTCTGCCCAATGGCGTCTTCTGCGCTGGCGGCACACAGCCCTATGCGGTCATCGAATCCCGCGCATTTGCTGATGCGCAGCCGCAATGTCGCCTCGCCACACAATCCGGGCCGATGCTGGTGATTGACGGTGAACTGCACCCGCGTTTCCTTGTGGATTCTGACAGCCGATATGTCCGCAACGGTGTCGGGGTGTCCGCTGATGGGCAGACCGCGTGGTTTGCGATTTCCGACCGCCCCGTGACGTTCCACGAATTCGGTCGTCTGTTCCGCGATGGTCTGGCTGCGCGGAATGCGCTGTATTTCGACGGATCGATCTCGCGACTTTATGCGCCGCAGGTCCGCCGCAACGATTTCGGCTGGCCGATGGGGCCCATCATCGGGCTGGTTGACGAAAGCTGACCCAGACGTTATCCGCCCAGCTTTCGCGTTCAAGGGGGCGATATGGCACGCAAGAAGGGCCGTGACATTTCCGGCTGGCTCATCGTCGACAAGCCTGCGGGCATCGGGTCGACCGATGTGGTGGGCAAGGTGCGTTGGGCGCTGGATGCGAAGAAGGCGGGGCATGCGGGCACGCTCGATCCCGATGCGACCGGTGTGCTTGCAGTGGCACTGGGCGAGGCGACAAAGACCGTTCCCGTGCTGACAGAGGCGCTGAAGGCATACGATTTTACCGTCAACTGGGGCGCAGAGACCATCACCGACGATGCCGCGGGCGAGGTTCTGGACAGCTCTGCCGCGCGGCCGTCTGCCGATCAGATCCTCTCTGCTCTGCCTCGCTTCATCGGCGATATCATGCAGATACCGCCTGCCTTTTCGGCCGTGAAAGTGGACGGCGCGCGCGCCTATGACCTTGCCCGCGAAGGCGAGGTGTTGGAACTGGACGCGCGTCCGCTTTACGTCGATGAGCTTACCCTGACCGAGGCCCGCGCCGATCAGGCCGATCTGCACATGGTTTGCGGCAAGGGCGGCTATGTCCGCGCGATCGCCCGCGATCTGGGCCGTGCGCTCGGGTGTCTTGGACATGTCGCAAGCCTGCGACGCGTCTGGTCGGGGCCGTTCGATGTCACGAATGCCGTACCCTTCACACTGGTCGACCGCGCCAATCAGGCCGAGATCGAGGCGCGCCTGCTGCCAATCCAGTCCGCGCTGACAGATCTGCCCGAGATGCGCGCAACGGATCAGGGCGCGGTCCGCATCCGCAACGGCAACCCCGGACAGGTCATCGGCGGCACGGCCCAATATGGTGAACAGGTCTGGGTAAGCCACGACGGGCGCGCTATCTGCATTGGCCGCTTCATGGGCGGCGAGGTTCAGCCGGACCGGGTGTTCAACCCATGAATCTCCGTCCTGAAACAGCCGCCGACATATCGGCGATTTCTGTCCTGACCACTGCCGCCTTCCTGACCGCCGAACACAGCGACGGGACCGAGGCGGCGATCGTCGACAATCTGCGCGCGGCGGACGCGCTGCTTCTGTCGCTGGTCGCGGTCGAGGGGGAGAGCATCGTCGGGCATATCGCCTTCTCGCCCGTCACAATTGCCGGGGAAGATCGGGGCTGGGTGGGCCTTGGCCCGGTATCCGTCGCCCCTGACAGGCAGGGCAAGGGCGTCGGGTCGGCCCTCATCCGCGAGGGGCTGGCGCGGATGCACGACGATGGCCGAAAGGGCTGTGTCGTTTTGGGCGATCCGGCCTATTACGTCCGCTTCGGCTTCGCCGCCAATACGTCGCTATGGCTTCAAGACGTGCCGCCGGAATATTTCATGGCCCTGTCATTTGGCGGCCCCGCGCCACAGGGCGAGGTCGCGTATCATCCCGCCTTTACCGGGTGATGGCCACACGCGCCGGTCGCCGCGCACCGCGGAACGGGCCGTAGCCAGCGGCGTCGATGCGCGCGATCGCCTGGGCAATATCTTCGTGGATGACCCGCATCGCCCAAGCGGTCGCATGGACCATGCGCCCGTCGCCGCACGCCATTGCGACATGGCCGGGCCAGAACAGAAGATCGCCACGCTCAATCTGTTCGACGGGTTCGAACGCGCGTTCCTGCAGATCGGCATCGCCCGGACAGGCAATGCCGCAACCATGCAGGGCTGCCTGCACCAGGCCCGAGCAATCGATCCCGTCGCGGCTGTTTCCGCCCCACAGATAGGCCGTGCCAAGCAATGATTCCGCGACTTCAACAGGATCATCGGCAAAACCATCCGAAATTGCCTGCACAGGCACGAAGCCACCCCCAGCCAAGCGCGCAAAGCCACCCTCGACCCCATCGACAGACAGGCGTGCATTGATCGAAAGCCGCGCCAGTTCGTGCCGCTTCATGTTCGGTTCAGGATAGATATGCGTCGCAGGCGCGCTGACCCGATGCGTGATCGCGGGCAGCGCGCTGCCAAGATCACCAACCGCCATCCATCCGACATAGCCGTCGCGCTCGGCCTGCACGAAGGCCCAGCCGTCTCTCTCCTCGATCAGCGTAACGTCAGCACCGAGATTCAGCTGCCGGTCACGCGCACCGCCCGGTTCAGTCAACAATTCCGCAAGCGGCGCGGTCACACGCGCCGCAGACCCGTCGGTATAGTCCGGGCGCTCGACAATGCCGCGCAGCGAGGACAGCGCGACCCGGTCCGTTGCCGCAGTGATCCGGCGGTCGTTCATTTCAGCAAATCGGGAAGTGCGCCCAGAAGCGCCCTTGCGCCCTGCTGCACCCCGCCTTTCGGGCACCCCGGCGCGGGTTTCGGTTGCCAGCCATAGATGTCGAAATGGGCGTAATGCGCAGCGCCTTCCGAAAACCGCCGCAGGAACAGCGCCGCCGTGATTGATCCGGCCATGCCACCGGAGGGCGCATTGTCGAGGTCGGCGATGCCAGGCTCGATCATCTCCTCGTAAGGTTCCCAGAATGGCATGCGCCAGACCGGGTCCCAATTCGCCATTCCGGCGGCATGTATGGCTGCCGCCGCATCTTCGTCGTCGCAGTAGAAAGGCGGCAGATCCGGGCCGAGAGCGACGCGTGCGGCCCCGGTCAGGGTAGCCATGGTGATCAGCCAGTCCGGCTTGCGCTCGGCCGCGTAGGCCATGGCGTCTGCCAGAACCAGACGGCCTTCCGCATCGGTGTTGTTCACCTCGACCGACAGCCCTTTGCGGCTTTTCAGGATATCGCCGGGCCGAAAGGCATTGCCTGCGATGGCATTCTCGACCGCAGGGATCAGCACCCGCAGGCGCATGCCATCCGCCGCGCCCGTTGCCACGAGCATCTGGGCAAGACCCAAAACCGTCGCGGCACCGCCCATATCCTTCTTCATCAATCCCATGCTCGCCGGTGGCTTTATGTCGAGCCCGCCAGTGTCGAAACAAACGCCTTTCCCGACAAGCGTCAGCGTCGGGCCGGTATCGCCGCGCGTCATGTCGATGAGGCGCGGAGGCTGATCACCTGCACGACCCACAGCATGTATCAGCGGGAAGTTCCGATCGAGCAGCGCGTCACCCTCGATCACGTCCACAGCAAAGCCGTTGCGCTGCGCGACGTCGCGCGCCGCAACCTCAAGCGCGGCTGGCCCCAAGTCATTGGCAGGCGTGTTGATCAGATCGCGGGTCAGAAACTCTGCCTCCGCCATCGCGATCAGGCGCGCGGCATCCACGCCGTCGGGCGCGACCAGACGCGCCTTCGCCCCATCCGCCTTGCGGTAACGCCCGAACGCGTATTGCGCGAGCAGAAACGCGAACGCGCATTCGGCAGGGTCAACATCTTCGGGCCAACGCATCACCCGCCACGGTCCTTCGGGCAGAAGCGCCGCCGCTTTTGCCAGCACGAACCTTTCGCGCGGAGGACGGCCCGACGCCTTGCCAAGGCCGATCAGAGCGCCCTCTATCGCGCCATTCTTCCCCGGCAGAAGGCAAACCTGCCCGGAACCGCCTTTGAAGCCGCTGGCATTCGCCCAGTTCCGCGCAGCCTCGCCAAGTTGGTCGGGCAGCCCGTCACGCACCAGCCAGAGAGGAAGCGCGCTGCCTGCGTCAGGGGCGAATTCGGGTGTCATCGGAACCTCGGCTTGCTGGGTTGGGCCGCACAATGTCACTGCGTTTACCCGCCCGCAAGCCAATGCGCATCGCGATGATCCGCGCGGCGCGGCATAGCAGCGATCAGATCTCCTCCCATATCTCGGTCAAGGATCGGGCGGCGATACGATCCATCCGCGCGAGCGTCGCGGTCAACGCCACGCTTTCGTGCCGTCGCGCACAATCCGCGACATCCACCGCGACGCCTGCCAGCGAAACCAGCCCAACCTGCCATGCAAGCCGCGACAGCCGTTCTGCCTGCACGACCACGGCGCCGTCGTCCATGCGTCGCGCGCTGTCCTTCAGGGTGCCCAAAGCGATTGCCATCTGTTCCAGCGCCATCTGGATCAGACCTTCTGCCGCCGTTTCGCCCAATTCGTTGACGATGTCCTGCACCCTGCCGTTATCGACGCGAATGGGTTCGTCCACCCCCAGAGATGCCACTTTCATAATCATCCACTCCACATATTCGTGTCCCCACACGTCCGCAGAACATTGCAGGCAGCCGTTATGATTTCCTTACCCGGAAGCGGAAAAATCGCTCGAATTGAGGATAATACCGGCCTATTGCTAGCAAGCGCGAATGAAAGGAAATCCGATGCACAACGCCAGGCCCCTGCCGCAATATCTGGTCAGCCGCTATAATGGCTGGCGGGCGACGACCTTCACGGACAACCGTGCATGGTATGCTCGACTCGCGGATGAAGGACAGCGCCCGCGGGCGATGATCATCTCGTGCTGCGATTCTCGCGTGCATGTCAGCTCTATCTTCGGGGCCGATTCAGGAGAGTTCTTCATCCATCGCAATATCGCCAATCTGGTGCCGCCTTATACGCCTGACGGACAGCAACACGGCACATCGGCGGCGGTCGAATATGCGGTGCAGGCGCTGAAAGTCACGCATCTGATCGTGATGGGGCACACAAAATGCGGCGGCGTCGCGGGGTGCCACGCGATGTGTTCCGGACACGCCCCCGAACTTGAAGACGAATCCAGCTTTGTCGGGCGCTGGATGGATATTCTGAAGCCGGGATACGCGCGCATATCGGACCTGCCGGAGGCCGAACAGATCCCGGCGCTTGAACGCGAGGCGGTAATGGTGTCGCTGGAAAACCTGATGGGATTCCCCTTCGTCCGCGAGGCGGTGGAATCCGGCCGGATGAGCCTGCACGGCCTGATCCACGATATCGGTGACGGCACGCTGTTCCAGTATGACGGCCCCGCGGGGCAATTCGTCAGGGTGTGATGGGGCGCTTTACGCCTGGGATCTGGGTTCTGGTGCTCGGCTATATGCTGAGCCAGTTTTACCGCGCCTTTCTTGCGGTCCTCAGCCCCGAGTTGAGACAGGAAATCGGGGCGACGCCAGGCGATCTGGCGATTTCATCCGGTATCTGGTTCGCGGCCTTCGCGCTGATGCAGGTGCCGGTCGGGCGCTGGCTGGACCAGATCGGCCCGAAAGCGACCGCATCGGCGCTGATGCTCGCGGCGGCAGCAGGTGCAGCTGTCTTCGCGATGGCGAGCGCGCCCTGGCATCTTCACGCCGCGATGGGATTGATCGGAATTGGCTGTTCACCCGCGCTGATGTCAGCCTATTACATCTTCGCGCGAAACTTTTCACCGCGCGAGTTCGGCACCCTTGCCGGCATGTTCGTGGCTGTCGGGGCGCTTGGCAATCTTCTCAGCGCGACGCCGCTGGTCGTGGTGACCGAAGCTGTTGGCTGGCGAAGCACGCTCTGGGGTATGTGTGCGATCACGCTTGGCGTCGCGCTCGCCGAATGGCTGTTCGTGCGCGACCCGGAACGACTTGACCGAAGCCATCCCGCAGGGCGGCTGTCCGATATTCTGCGGCTTCGCGCATTGTGGTTCATCCTGCCGCTTTTCGCGGTGAATTACGGCGCATCCGCAGCAATTCGCGGGCTATGGGCAGGCCCCTATCTTGAAGACGTGTTCCGTGCAGCGCCCGCGACGGTCGGAAATGCCACCTTGCTGATGGGATTTGCGATGATCGCAGGGAATTTCCTTGCGGGTCCGGCAGTCCGCGCTGTCGGGTCGGTAAGGCGGACGATCCTGATCGGCACGGCAGGCACGGTCGTTGTGATCGGCGCGCTGTGGCTTTTCACGACGCAGAGCCTTGCGCTTTCGGTCGCGCTTCTGGCGCTTGTCGGGTTTTCGGGGGCGTCATATGTGCTCCTGATCGCGCATGGCAGGGCGTTTCTTCCCACGCATCTTGTAGGCCGCGGGGTGACATTTCTGAACATGTTCTCCATCGGCGGGACGGGCCTGCTGCAATTCGGATCGCGGCCGGTCTTTCAGCATGCCCTTGCTGCAGGCGGACCGACGGCGGCCTATTCAACCCTGTTCCTGTTCTTTACCCTGCCACTTGCTTTAGGGTTGGTGCTGTATTTCATGACCCCCGAGGCCCCGCATGAGTGAACCAGAGCAGATCGAAGTCGTCGCGCCGAACCTCAAGCGCCGCCTTTCAGGGGTGACAGCGACGGTCGTGCGTCTGATACCGGTGCAGGCGAAGATGATCGGCATCACGACGACCGGCCCCGGTCTGCCCGCGGGTCTGCCCCATATCCCGCTTCGGCGTGCGGCAACCCTGCCACGAAACCGCTGGCGGGTCTGGCATGCGCGTCGCAACACCGAAATGGCGCTCGGGCTGATCGTCAGGCGGTTGCTTCGGCGGCGCTATCGGTTGCTGTTCACCTCGGCGGCGCAGCGCCATCATACCGGCTTCACGAAATGGCTGATCCGGCAGCAGGATGCGCTGATCGCGACCTCGCCCAAAGCGGCCTCGTATCTGGAGCGGCCGGCGAATGTGATCCTTCACGGCGTCGATACCGAGATTTTTCATCCCCCTGCCGACAAGAGCAGCCTGCGGGCATCGCTGGGGCTTGATCCGGATGCTGTGATTATCGGTTGTTTCGGCCGCGTGCGCGCGCAGAAGGGGGTCGATCTTCTGGTCAACGCTGCCCTTGAGCTGTTCCCGGATCATCCCGAAGCGCACCTGATCTTCACAGGCCGCGTCACGCGTGACAACGAAGACTTCGTGAACGAACTGAAGGGCCGGATCGACGACGCCGGTCTGTCGGATCGCATCAGGTTTCTGGGCGAACTGCCGTGGGAAGATGTCGTTTCGCACTATCAGGCGCTGGATCTGTTCGTAGCGCCCGCTCGGTGGGAGGGCTTTGGGCTGACACCACTGGAGGCGATGGCCTGCGCGGTGCCGGTTGTCGCGACGAGAGTCGGTGCCTTCGAGACTTTGGTTCGGGAAGGCGAGACAGGATCGCTCGTGCCGGCGGACAATCAGGACGCCCTTACAGCCGCCATCAGGGGCTGGCTGGACAACGCGCAGGCCCGCGAAGCGGCCGGCCTTGCCGCACGCAAGCATGTCCTTGCCAACCACTCGATCGAGGAAGAGGCCCGCGCCATCGTGGATGTCTACAGGGCACTTCTGGCATGACCCCGCTTCGCTTCATCGCCGCAAGGCTCATGCGTGACGAGGCGATGCTGGCGCGGCTTTCTGTGCCGCAAGACGCTCTGCTTGGTGATCTGGCGGGCAAAAGCGTGGCGCTGGTTGGCAATGCCCGCGCGCTTGCAAACAGCACCTACGGCAACGAGATCGACGCGCATGATATTGTCGTTCGGATCAACCTCGCCCCGATGCCCTACAGCGAAAGCCACGGCGCGCGCACGGATTGGCTGGGGCTTGCGACCCGGTTGCGCCGCGCCGATCGCAACAGGATCGGCCCGGCGCGGATTTTGTGGATGTCGCACAAACGCAAGCGGCTGGACCATGCAAGCGCGCATTCTGCGGGGTTCTATCTGCATCCGCTTGCGGATTACGAAGCGCTTGAACAGGAAATCGGCGCGCAACCCACGACCGGTGCCATGCTCATCTCATTGCTGCTGAAATCCGACCTCGCGCGGCTTGACCTTTATGGCTTCGACTTCTTCGCGTCGAAATCGCTTTCCGGCAGCAGATCGGCCGAGCAGGTGCCGCATGATTTTCCGGCAGAAGCAGCGTGGGTTGCGCGCCTCATCGAGGCTGACCCACGCCTGACCCTGCAGCCGCTGAAATAGATCAACGGACGAATATAAAACGCCCCGTAACCACAGGTTTCGGGGCGTTTTTTCGTCAGTAGCTCACCGGCAGCAGGGTCAGCTTCGCAACACGCCACCAGTCGCCTTCGCAACCTTCTCTACAATCTTGGCAGATACGGCTTCGATTTCGGCATCAGTCAGCGTTTTGTCACGAGGTTGAAGCCGCGCCGTGATCGCAATGGATTTCTTGCCCGGCCCCATCTGTGCTTCGGCCCGCTCGCCTTCGAACTGGTCGAATGCGCGGACATTTTCGATCAGAGCCTTGTCGGCACCGGCCGCGGCATTGACGAGTTGCAGCGCTTCGACGCCGGCATCCACGACGAAGGCAAAGTCGCGCTCGACCGGTTGCAGGCTTGATGCGTTCAGCGCGCTCCGCGTCGTCAGGTTCGACTTGGGGAGCGGCACATTCTGGATCATGATCGTGAACGCGACAGCCGGACCCTTCACATCCAGTGCATTCAGCACTTTCGGGTGAACCTCGCCAAATGTCGCAAGCCGGTTCGGCCCAAGCTGGATGTTGCCAGCCCGCCCCGGATGCCACCACCCATCAAGCTTGCGGTCGATCTGCGATTTCGCCGGCGCGCCTATGGCCGCAAGGATCACCTCGGCATCCGCTTTTGCGTCATAAAGATCGACGGCGCGGCGCGAGCCATGAGGATCGCGCGCGGCATTTGCCCCGACCAGCAACCCGGTCAGGCGCAATGCCTGTTCTTCCGGCTCGCCGCCCGAAAAGACCGGGCCGCATTCGAAAAGCGCCAGATCAGCGAATCCCCGCGCCTGATTGCGCGCCGCTGCCGCAAGAAGTCCGGGCAGAAGGTCCGGGCGCAGATGCGTCATTTCGGAGCTGATCGGATTTTCCACCCGCACCGCATCGCCGCCGCCGCCGAACAGTTCCGCCGCCGCCTTGTCGATGAAGCTGTAGGTCACACATTCGTTGTAACCAAGCGAGGCGGCCATTCTGCGCGCCGCACCTTCGCGACGTTGCAACGGGGTCAGCACAGGCTGGGGAACGCCTGCGCGCGGGCGCGGTAGCGGCTGGCCGACCAGCCGGGACAGGCTGGCAATGCGGGCAATCTCTTCGATCAGGTCCTGTTCGCCCTGCACATCGGGCCGCCAACTTGGGACATGGGCCAGATCCCCTTCCAGCCGAAAGCCGAGATGTTCCAGGGTCTGACGCTGCACCGTGTCCTCGATATCCATCCCGACAAGGCTGCTGACACGGCCCGTATCAAGACGATAGGCGCGGGAATGGTCCGGAACCTCGCCTGCCGTCACCGGGCCGGATGCCGTGCCGCCGCAGATTTCGACGACCATCTGGGTCGCAAGATCCAGCCCCGGCAGGGTGAATTCTGGGTCGATGCCACGTTCGAAACGATAGCGCGCGTCTGAATTGATCTTCAGCGCCCGGCCCGTAGCGGCTGTCGCAATCGGGTCGAAATACGCCGCCTCAATGAAAACATCGGTCGTGTTTTCATCCGCGCCAGTCTCTGCCCCGCCCATCACGCCCGCGATTGATACCGGGCCGTTTTCGTCACAGATCACGACCGCCCCCACGGGCATTGCGTAGGTCTTGTCATCCAGGGCTAGAAGCTTTTCGCCGGCCTCCGCAGCACGCAAATGAAGATCGCCCTTTACTTTGCCAAGGTCAAAGACATGCAGCGGCCGGTTGAGGTCGTAGGTGAAGTAGTTGGTGATATCGACCAACGCGCTGATCGGGCGCAATCCGATGGCGCGCAGGCGCTTCTGCATCCATCCGGGCGACGGGCCATTCGTCACACCGCGCACGACCCGCCCGGAAAAGAACGGAGCGTTCGCAGAGATCTCCGGGTCAATCGTGACAGTCACCGGGCTCGCGAAGGTCGCATCGACGTTCGCCTCTGCCAGCGGTTTCAGCGTCCCAAGGCCGCGCGCCGCAAGGTCGCGCGCCACACCGCGCACGCCAAGCGCGTCCGGGCGGTTCGGCGTGATCGCGATGTCGAAAACCGGGTCGATCTTGTCAGGCGCATTGTCGGCCAGCCATTCCACAAAACGCTGCCCCGCCTCGCCCGAGGGCAGTTCGATGATCCCGTCATGTTCATCCGACAATTCAAGCTCTCGTTCCGAGGCCATCATGCCGTGGCTTTCGATGCCGCGGATTTTGCCGACGCTCAGCGTGGTGTCGATGCCGGGAACGTAGTCGCCGGGCTTCGCAAGCACGCCGATCAGCCCGGCGCGCGCGTTCGGAGCGCCGCAGACAATCTGCTTCTCTCCCTCGTCAGTCTCGACGCGAAGCACCCTCAGCCGGTCGGCGTCGGGATGCTGCTCTGCCCCGACGACCTTCGCCAGCGTAAAGCCGCGAAGTTTTGCCGCGGGGTCGATGACCTCCTCGATTTCCAGCCCCAGATCGGTCAGCGCTTCGGCGATTTCGTCAACCGAGGCGTCAGTTTCCAGATGGTCCTTCAGCCAGGACAGGGTGAATTTCATGGTGCACCTTCAGATTTGCACCCGCACGAGGACCGGCGGGCAAAGGGTTTGCTGCCCTTCAATCCAAGGAATACCAGGGCGTCAAGCCCGCAAAGGGGCACGGGCGTCCGTCCTGACGGTCTGGCAACGCGCGAAAAGCGAAAATCAGCACGCCTTTCCGCCTGCCGGTTCCATATGGTTTTTCGATAAGACTTATTCATAATAAGCTATAGTTCGCGGGCTTCGTCCCCGACTACTATCCTGAACTTCCACCCGTTGCGGTCCGCCACATGCGACCCATGCAGCCTCACAACAAGGGGAGGGAACGATGTCTCCACGCAATCCCACCTGGCGCGTCAAGCGCCGGACTGTCCTGATGGGCAGCGCTGCGGCGGCGCTTGCGACCGCCAGCAATACTGGATTTCCAAGAATGTCACATGCTCAAGAAGCCGCAGCGCCCGTGGGCGAGACGCGCATGACCGTAAGCCTTGTCGTGAATGGTGAGCCGCGCGAACTGGAACTCGACAACCGCACCACATTGCTGGACGCGCTGCGCGAGCATATCCGGCTGACCGGCACCAAGAAGGGTTGCGATCACGGCCAATGCGGGGCCTGCACCGTCACGGTCAACGGTCGTCGCATCAATTCCTGCCTGTCGCTGGCGGTGATGCATGAGGGCGACGAGATCGAGACCATCGAAGGCATCGGCACCCCGGAGAGTATGGACCCGATGCAGGCGGCCTTCGTCGAACATGACGGCTATCAATGCGGTTATTGCACGCCGGGCCAGATCTGTTCGGCCCGCGCCGTGCTGGCCGAGATCGAGGCAGGCATCCCAAGCCATGTCACGGCCGACCTGATGGCCCCGATGCAAGTTACCGAAGACGAGATCCGCGAGCGGATGAGCGGCAATATCTGCCGTTGCGGTGCCTATTCCAACATGATGGCGGCAATCCTTCAGGTTCACGGGGGGCAGGCATGAGAAGTTTCAGCTATGACCGCGCAACCAGCCCGGCAGAGGCCGCTTCGATGGCGGCGGGCAATCCCGCTGCGAAATTCATCGCGGGCGGCACAAATCTTCTGGACCTGATGAAGCTGGAAATCGAGGCGCCGCAGCATCTGATCGACGTGAACGGCATCGGTCTGGATCAGATCGAGGAAACCGACGACGGCGGCCTGCGCATCGGTGCGCTTGTGCGCAATACCGACCTTGCCGCCGACGAACGTGTGCGCCGCGACTATGGCGTCCTGACGCGGGCGCTTGTTGCAGGCGCTTCGGGCCAGTTGCGCAACAAGGCGACCACAGCGGGCAACCTGCTGCAAAGGACGCGCTGCCCCTATTTCTACGACACCAATATGGCGTGCAACAAACGCGCGCCGGGGTCGGGCTGCACGGCGCTGATGGAAGGTGCGTTCTCCAAGCAGCTTGGCATTATCGGCACGTCCGACAACTGCATTGCGACCCACCCGTCAGACATGGCGATTGCGCTGCGTCTGCTGGATGCGGTGGTGGAGACGACCAATGGATCAGGCGCCACGCGCGAGATTCCGCTGGAAGATTTCTATGCGCTGCCGGGCGATACACCCGAGGTCGAAACCATCCTCGAGCCCGGAGAGCTGATCACTGCCGTGACCCTGCCCGCGCCGCTTGGGGGCGTGCAGATGTATCACAAGGTGCGCGACCGGGCATCCTACGCCTTCGCGCTCGTGTCCGTCGCGCTTGTCCTGCAGGATGACGGGACTGGCCGCGTGGCGCTTGGTGGGGTCGCGCCTCAGCCGTGGCGCATGACCGAGGCCGAGGCTGAACTGCCCAACGGCGCAGCCGCCGTCATCACGCGGCTGCTGGATGGGGCCAACCCGACCGAGGAAAACGCCTTCAAGATCACCCTGGCAGAGCGGACACTGGCCGCGATGCTGGCCGAGGCAAGGGGGTAAGGAACATGGATTTCAATCAACCCGCGACTGAAAATCCCGCTGATCGTCAGCGCGTTCTTGGCAAGTCAACGCCGCGCATCGACGGTCCGCTGAAAACGACCGGCACCGCGCCATACGCCTATGAACGCCACGATGTGGCCGAGGGGCAGTTGGTCGGCTATCCGCTGGGGTCCGCGATTGCCAAGGGTCGGATCGTCAGCATGGACACGTCCGAGGCCGAGGCGGCGCCGGGCGTGCAGGCTGTCATCCGCACAACGGACATGGACGTGCTGGGCAAATTCCAGATGAATGTCGTGCCGCTGTTCGGCGGTCCCGAAATCCTGCACTATCATCAGGCTATCGCGCTTGTCGTTGCGGACAGCTTCGAAGAAGCCCGCGCCGCGACTGCGTTGATCCGCGTGGAATATGACGAGGACGAAACCGACGGCTTCGACCTGGCCGCGCGGCGCGAAGCCGCGCTTGAGCAGGAAGGAGAAATCGAGCAGGAAGTCGGGGATTTCGAAACCGCCTTCGCGGAAGCGGCGGTAACGCTGGATGAAACCTACACGACGCCCGCAGAATCCCATGCGATGATGGAACCGCATGCCACCATCGCCTTGTGGGAAGGGGAAGGCAATCTGTCTGTCTGGACCTCGAACCAGATGGTGGCCTGGAACGTGCAGGGCCTGTGCGATGTCTTCGGGCTGAACAAGGAAAACGTCCATGTCGACAGCCCGTTCATCGGGGGCGGCTTTGGTGTGAAGCTGTTCGTCCGCGCCGATGCCGTTCTGGCAGCGCTCGGATCGCGCGAGACGGGTCGTCCAGTCAAGGTCGCCCTGCCCCGTCCGATGATTGCGAATAATACCACTCACCGCGCCGAAACCATTCAGCGTATCCGCATCGGCGCGAATGAAGATGGCACGATCACTGCCATCGGACATGACGGCATGTCCGAAACTCAGCCCGGCGGACGGGGAGAGAATTGCACCGCGCAAACGCCCGTCTTCTATGCCGGGCCGAACCGCCTGATCGTCAATCGGCTGGTAGATATGTATCTGCCCGAGGCGAACGCGATGCGCGCACCGGGCGAGGCGTCCGGCCTCATGGCGCTTGAAATCGCCATGGACGAGATGGCCGAGAAGCTGGGCATGGACCCGGTTGAATTCCGCGCCATCAACGACACGCAGGTCGATCCGGGCGATCCCGAGAAGGCCTTCTCGGAGCGTCATTTCGTCGAGTGTCTGCGTCAGGGGGCCGAACGATTTGGCTGGGCCGACCGCAATCAGGAACCGGGAAGCCGCCGCGAAGGCATGTGGCTGATCGGGCATGGCATGGCGGGCGGCTATCGCGGCGCGCCCTCGACTACCTCTGCGGCGCGGGTGCGCTTGCAGCCCGATGGCACGGCGATTGTCGAAACCGACATGACCGATATCGGCACCGGCTCTTACACGATCATCGCGCAGACCGCAGCCGAGATGCTGGGCCTTGGCGTCGATAAGGTCGAAGTGCGCCTTGGCGACAGCAGCTTCCCCGTCTCTGCCGGATCGGGCGGTCAGTGGGGTGCATCAAGTTCGACGGCCGGAACCTACGCTGCCTGCGTCAAGCTGCGCGAGGAGATCGCGCGACGTCTGGGCAATGACGATGCAAGCGCATTGGAGTTCGCCGACGGTAAAGTGACAACAGGCGACAGGACCGTGCCGCTGACCGAGATCGCGTCGGATGGCGAAATCGTGGCTGAAGATACTATCAACTTCGGTGATTTCCGCGAGAAGTTCATCCTTGCGACTTTCGCCGCCCATTTCGTCGAGGTCGCGGTCCATGTCGGCACCGGCGAAACCCGCGTGAGGCGCATGCTGGCCGTTTGCGACGCGGGGCGCATCCTCAACCCGCTTTCGGCGCGCAGTCAGGTGATCGGTGGCATGGTCATGGGCATCGGCGCAGCATTGATGGAGGAACTCGCCGTCGATACCGGCCGGGGCTTCTTCGCCAATCACGACCTCGCGGGTTATGAGGTGCCGGTTCATGCCGACATCCACGAACAGGAGGTCGTCTTTCTTGATACCGAGGATGCGACCTCCACACCGCTCAAAGCGAAGGGTGTGGGCGAGTTGGGCCTGTGCGGCATTGCCGCCGCCGTCGCGAATGCGCATTACAACGCCACGGGCGTGCGCATACGCGACTATCCCCTGACGCTGGACAAGGTGCTGGACCGCCTTCCGACCATCTGACACTGTCTTGGCCGGGCCCTCTGGTCCGGCCGATCCTTGATCTTGCAGCAGATGCAGACCAGATTTCTGTTGCGACGAATGCCTCGGGAGAGCCTGTTGAAGGACGCGACGTCATCTCATGACCTTCAGGGCGCCAAAGGCGTGGCGCAATCGGCGGTGATCTGCGAATCGGACTTTCCGGTGCAGGCGATTGCGCCGGATGCTGCGCTCGCCATCATCACCGGGATCGAGGGTGCATCCTACCGCCCCCTTGGTGCTGGAATGGTTATCGACAACGACGGACACCGCACCGGCAGCCTTTCCTCTGGCTGCCTTGAACGCGACGTTGCGCTTCACGCTCAGGCCGTGCTGAACGACGGCAAGCCAAGGGCGCTGCGTTACGGGCACGGATCGCCCTTTGTCGACATCACACTGCCATGTGGCGGCAGTCTGGACATCGCCGTCATCCCCCCGCCTGACCAGCAGCTTCTGGACAGGACATGCAAGCAACTCGCCGCCCGCGAACCTGCCCGAATAACGCTTCTGCCAGATGGTCAGTTGACGGATGCGCCCGTGCCCAATGGTCTGACCATACATATCCGGCCTCAGCCTCGTCTTGTCGTCTTCGGCAAAGGCCCCGAGGCGGCGTGCTTCGCCCGTATCTCGCAGCAGGCCGGCTATCCGGTAAAGCTGTTTTCGCCAGATGCGGAAACGCTGGCAGAGGCCGGATTTGGCAGCGAATTGACAGGGATCGACTGGCCGGCGGACCTGTCGCTCGACCCATATACAGCCGTCACCCTGTTTTTCCACGACCATGACCGCGAGCCAGCGTTGCTGGCGCATGCGCTTCAAAGCCCTGCCTTTCTGATCGGCGCGCAAGGCAGCCTTCGCGCACACGAGAGACGCTGTGCCGCGCTGAAACAACTGGGCATCGCGGACGAGATGATCGCCCGGTTGGCATCCCCCTTCGGCCTGATACCGTCTACCCGTGATCCGCGAACGCTGGCCGTATCGGTTCTCGCGCAGGTGCTGGAACGCGCGGCAGCAAATCAGGCCCCCTGATCCGAAGCACAGGGGCGATTGGCCTTCCGTATGGACGGGCGAAAAATTTTGCTGTTCTGTCAGGATCATGAACGAACGCGCACGACAGACAGATGAGACCCGCGAAGACGCCTCTCCGATCGAACTTTTCTTCGATCTGGTCTTCGTTTTTGCCTTCATACAGCTTTCACATCATCTGGCCGCGCATCTGAACTGGCACGGTCTGGCTGAGACGGCAATCATGCTGGTCGCGGTGCTGACGGTCTGGTCGGGCACAAGCTGGTCGGCCACCATCGTCCGCGACAGCGCCGCAAGACCAACTTTGGTGGTGCTTCTGATCATGGTGCTCGGCCTGATGATGAATGCGGCGATCTCGCACGCGTTCGACAAACACGCATGGGCATTCATCATCCCGCTTCTGCTGATCGAGATCGGGCGCACGCTGTGGACGATCGCTTTCGCGCCGGATTCGGACTATCGCAATCACTTCATCCGCGCGCTTGGCTGGATGCTGTTCTGCAGCTTGCTCTGGGTTGCTGGCGCCCTTCTTGGACCGGATGGGCGTTTGATTGCCTGGGGAATTGCGGCGGCGACGGGGCTGGCCGGGATCTGGACCGGCCACCCGCTGCCCGGACGCCGTCTTCATTCCGAGGCGATGCCCTTCGATGCCGCGCATTTTCTTGAACGCTGCTCGCTTTTCCTGCTGATTGCGCTTGGTGAGACGGTGATCTCGACAGGGTTCGCACTTGCCGAATCCGGGCTTTCTGCGCGCACGGTTTTCGCCGGCTTCTGCGCCTTTCTGGGTACTACGGCGATGTGGGCAATCATCTTCGGCGTGAATCTGGAGATGTCCGAGGAGCATATGAAAGAGGCATCCGATCAGGTGCGCATCGGGCGCGCGGCAGTCAATTCCGTGACGTTGATGGTTGCCGGCCTGATTTTAAGCGCGGTCGCCAATCAGGTGCTGATCGCTGATACCTATGGCGAGGCGGAAATCTCTCATCTGCTGCCCCTGGTGGCCGGACCAGTAATTTTCCTGCTTGGCCACTATCTTTATATGCGAATCACACCCGACTTCCGGGCGCGCCGTCACATTATCGGGATGACCGCGCTCGCTGTCGGCGGAGTTGCGGCAACCGCCCTGCCAGCTCTTGCAGGGCTTGCGCTGATAACGGCGGTCATGGTGATGATCGCCCTGTTCGACCGCACAAAGCTTTCCGACCTGTCCAGTTCAGATTGAATTCCACAGAACGTAAGGGATAGCCAGAAACGCAAAAAGCAGCCTTGCGGCTGCTTTTCGGAAATTGGTGAGCCCAACAGGACCGAAAGAGTCCTGTGATTTCAAGCCGGTAATTTGTCCACAGGGATGGATCCGCCCCATTGAAAACATTGCGGAATATTCTGCTTTGTCCAACGCCCAAAAAGAAAGCCCCGCTGCCGGTGACGCGGCGAACGGGGCTGATGTGCAAAGCACTATTCTCAACCACGATAATACCCCGAACCTGCCGGGCTATGCAACTGCCTTCATCGACGCGGTAACGAACCTACCCGCCGAAGATCGCCTGCCGGTGCTGGAACTGGCCGTCGATCACTACCGCGCGGGCCAGCCGATCCCGCCGCTGATGGGCTACATGGACGAGGCCAACTTCTGGGCCGACATGGCCGCGCGTGACGAGTTGAAGGCCTACCTTTGGGCCTGCTGGTCGCACCTGAACGCCGCCGATCAAGCCGCCTTCCTCGCGCACATCGAGCGGAGGGCCGCAGCATGAGCTTTCAGGAACTGGACGCAATGACCGCTGAACACCGCAAGGCCGTGGGCTTTATCCGCCCCGCTGCCAATGCCCGCGCTGGCCTGCTGACCGAACGCCTGCGCCCGCTGGACCGCATCCGCCCGGTGCTGGAACGCCGCTATCTGGTCAAGGGCTGGATGGATCGGGGCGCTTTCAGTGTCGTCTATGGCGAAAGCAACGTGGGCAAGACGTTCCTGGCTCTGGATATGGCTCTGCACATCGCTGCCGGTGCTGACTGGCACGGATCGCGAATCCATGAGCCGCAGCAAGTCGTCTATGTCGCAGCCGAGGGCGGCACCGGCCTGAATAACCGGATCGCCGCCTATCGCCGCGACCAGAAGGATCTGACCGACGCAGCCGCACCGAACTTCATGGTGCTGGCCGAGGGCTTGGACCTCTGCACGGGCGAGGATGCCCAATATCTGGCCGAGGCTCTGAACAACGCCGATGTGCGGCCTGCGCTGATCGTAATCGACACGCTCGCCCGCGTCATGGGCAACGGCGACGAGAACACGGCGAAGGACATGGGCCAGCTCGTGCGCAGCGTGGACCGGCTGCGGGCCGAGACCGGGGCACATGTCATGGTGATCCACCACAGCGGCAAGGACGCCAGCAAGGGCGCTCGCGGCTCTGGCAGCCTTCGCGCGGCGGCAGATACCGAAATCGAGTTGACCCGCAATGACGATGTGGTCATGGCCGAAGCCCGCAAGCAGCGTGACATGCCTTGTGACGGCGTGTTCGCCTATCGCCTGAAATCGGTGTTCATCGGACAGGACGAGGACGGCGATAGCGTGTCGTCTGCCGTGGTGGCAGAGACGGACATTCAGAAGGCGGACAAGCGGACAAAACTGTCCGGACGCGCTCAGGTCGCACTGGATGCGCTGAAAGAGGTGATCCGCGACAAAGGACAGATCGTCAAATCCGAGGATCTGCCCGCTGTCCCTGTGGTCAGTCTGAGCGACTGGCAAGCGGCCTGTGACCGCGTAGGACTGACGGACAGCGAAAAGTCCGACACGAAAGCCCGGATCTTCCGGCGCCACCGCGACACGCTGATGGACAAAAACCGGATTCGCATTTGGGACAACTATGTCTGGCTTGCGGACAAGGCGGACAGGCAGCGGACAACCCCGGACAAGTCCGCGCCAGATCCGGACGGACACGGACACCCCCCTATAAGGGGTGTCCCTTGTCCGGTCCGTGACGAACTGTCCGCCCCTTCCCAAACCAATGATCCGATCCCCGAGGCATTCCGCCCGCCGGTCGATCCTGACGCCTATGACCCGGAGATGTGGAAATGAGATTCACGCGCAGCCCGATCACCGCCGCCCCCGTCGCCTTCGATGATGCCAAGGCTCATTGCCGCGTCCTGCATGACGACGAGGATCTGATAATCCAGCGATACCTGATGGCCGCTGCCCGTGAGGTCGAGGCGCATTGCGAGATCGCGCTGACACGTCAGACGATCAGCTTGGGGCTTGATGCCGATCCGGGCGAGACGATCAGCCTGCCGGTAGGTCCGCTTGCTGCTGATGCTTTGGTAACGGCGGATGGGATTCCCGTCGATCCTCTGGACATTGAGGGCGGGCGCTATCCCCGGCTCACTCTGTCCGACCACTCGGGCGGATGGGTGCAGATCACCTATGAGGCCGGATTTGGCGACACGTCCAACAACGTTCCCGACGACTTGCAGCTTGCCGTCATGGAACAGGTCGCCCATGCATATGACCACCGCGCTGACCCGGACGCCAAGCCCGGCCTGACGCCTGCCGCTGCCCGCATCTGCGCACGTCACCGGAGGGTCGCGCTGTGACCGAGGCGAAACGCCCCCGTGGCCGTCCGCGCAAAGACGGGTTGTCAAGCGGCTCTGTGGCGGCGCAGGAGGCCGATCACGCGGCGCAGGCGAAGGGATACCGGCGGGCGTCTGCTGCCCCTGTGCGGGGCGCTGTGGGCCTGTCTGGTCCCAATGCCGGGGATTCTAATGGTGGGGACAACCGGCGGCTGACTGTTCCTTTCTCAATTTCGGGCGAAAATATCGCGGATCGGGCGATTTCCTTTCTCGAGACCCTGAAAATTCCGGTTGGCAAAAAGGCTGGCGAGGCTCTGGTGCTGGCCGAGTTTCAGAAGAAATTCGTGCGCGGCGCTATGGCTGATGGCGTCATGATCGGCTGTCTTTCGATAGGTCGCGGCAACGCCAAAACGGCGCTGTCGGCTGGCCTGTCTCTCGGGCATCTGGTCGGTGCATGGGACGATCAGCCGATGCGGGAGATTATCTTCGCGGCCCGAAACCGGGATCAGGCCCGTGCGGCATTCGATTTCCTGACTTGGTTTATCAAGGGGCTGGACGAGGAACTGCAGGAACTGTTCACGATCCGGCACGGCAGCAAGCTTGAGGTTCAATTTGACGGCAATGGCGGCGGGCTGGCCCGCGTCATCGCGGCGGACGGCAAGTCGATCCTTGGCGGCGCTCCGACGCTGGCGGTCATGGACGAAAGGGCGGCTTGGGAACGCGAAAAGGGCGACAATCTCGAAAACGCGATCCTGTCCGGTCTGGGCAAGCGCGATGGCCGGGCGCTGATTATCTCGACGTCTGCACCGGACGACGCCAACACCTTTTCCCGCTGGCTGGATGAGCCGCCCCCCGGCACCTTTGTGCAGGAACACCGGCCCGCATTCGGTCTGCCTGCTGACGATCTGGATAGCCTGCTGGAAGCGAACCCCGGCGCGGTCGAGGGCATCGGGTCCAGCCCGGAATGGCTCGTTGCACAAGCCCGTCGCGCGATTGCACGGGGCGGATCAGCCCTGTCCAGCTTCCGTAACCTGAACCGGAACGAACGGGTTTCGACCGAAGATCGCAGCCTGCTGGTGACAGTGGATGAATGGCTGGCGTCCGAGGTCGCGCCCGACGAACTGCCCGCACGTCAGGGGCCTGTTGTTCTGGGCGTCGATCTGGGCGGCAGTCGTTCCATGTCGGCAGCCGCCTTCTACTGGCCGGAAACCGGGCGTCTTGAGGCTGTCGGCACCTTCCCCGGCAATCCGTCACTCGCGGATCGTGGCGCGGCTGATGGCGTCAGCGGGCGCTATGTCGAGATGAACGAACGGGGCGAGTTGTTCACCCTTGGCGATGCGACCGTGCCGCCGGGGCCGTGGCTGGCCGAGATCGTGCGCAGGATCGACACGCCCCCGGCCTGTATCGTCGGGGACCGCTTCCGTCATGCCGAATTTACCGAGGCGATGGAAAAGGCCGGTCTGGGATCGGTGCCGTTCGTCTTTCGCGGCTTTGGCTGGCGCGATGGCTCCGAGGACGTAGAGCGCTTTCGCCGGGCGCTGTTTGACGGCGAGGTCAAAGGCGTCCCGTCCCTGCTGCTGCGATCTGCCTTTTCCGATGCTGTCGTGCTGAACGATCCGGCAGGCAATGCCAAGCTGGCGAAGGCGCGTTCCCTTGGCCGCATCGACGCGGCGGCAGCAACCGTGCTGGCCGTGGCGCAGGGGCAGCGGATGCTGGCGGCACCCACCCGCAAGCGGAGGGTCTACATTGCGCAATGACTTCACCCGCTATTCCCGGCACGTCACACGCGGCCCGCGCTGGAAGGCGCTGCGCATGGCCGTCATGGAACGCGACGGCTTCAAATGCGTGGACTGTGGCGCAAGGGGCCGTCTGGAATGCGACCATATCGAGCCGGTCAGGAAGCGTCCTGATCTGGCTTACGATCCCGCGAATTTGCAGGCGCTCTGCCCGTCCTGTCATTCCGCGAAAACCCATGTCGAGGTTGGCCGAAAGCCGCCCGCATATGACCGCCAAGGCTGGCGGCAGGCTGTCGTTGAACTGATGGCCGAACAAACCCCTGTCGAGCAAATGAGGTAAAACATGCTGGACTCTGTGAAGATCGCCAAGCGTCAGTCGGAAATCCGGCAGGCTCTGGCCGAACTGGTTGGCAAGGATAAGCCGACCGAAGATGAAACCCGTTCCATGGAAACGATGGACACGGAATATCGCAATAACGAGGTCCGCTATCGGGCCGCGCTGACTGCCGAGGACACCGAACGCCGCGAGGCCGGCGCCGATCTGGAAACCCGTTCGGATCGCGAATATGCCGAACTGGTCGGGCGTTTTGAACTGCGCCAGATCGCCTTTGCTCTGGACGAGGGCCGGGCGCTGTCGGGCGCGACCAAGGAAGTCGTGGACGAGCTGCGCAACGCAGGCGGCTATCAGGGCATTCCGGTTCCCTATGCGGCGCTGGAAACCCGTGCGGGCGAAACCGTGTCGGGCGCGGACCTGCCGAACCCGAAGGCGATCCGCCCGGTGATCGACCGCATTTTCCCGAACAGCGTTGCCGCGAAACTCGGGATCGAGCGGATCAATATCACCCATGGCGAACTGGCCTTCCCGGTGGCCACCAGCGGCGCGGTTTTCGGCTGGCAGACTGACGAGTTGTCGAATGTCGGGGCGGCAAATCCCTATGAGACGGCAGAACGCAGCCTGAACCCGGATCACACAGGCGGGGCGCAGATGGTCATCACCCGCAAGGCGCTGAAACAGTCGGGCGAAGGTCTGGAAGCCGCGATCCGGCGTGACCTGAATGCGGTGATCGGCGCGGAACTGGATCGTGTCGTTATCTCGGGCGCGGGCGGGACCGAACCGCTCGGCATCGTGCCGGGCGCTGCGACCTACGGGATCACCAGCACGGCGATTGGCGCTGCCGCAAGCTGGGCCGCGTTCCGGGCCGAGGTTGTCGCCTTCATGGAAGCGAACGCGATCACTTCGCCGTCGCAGGTCAATCTGGCCTTCGATCCGGCGATCTGGGCCGATCTGGACGAGGCGCTGATTGCTGGCACCGCTGTGTCGGAATGGGACCGCCTGACCAAGCATGTCGGCACCCCGGCGATCAGCAATGTCATCCCCGACGCATCCGCGATCATGACCGCGAATGTGCAGGGCATCGCACCCGGCTATCTGGGCCTTTATGGCGGCGTCGATCTGATCCGCGACCCTTACACCAAGGCCGCATCCGGGCAATTGGTGCTGACCGGTCTGGTCACGGCTGACTTCACCGTGCCGCGCGGTCTGCAAACCCGCATCCTGACCGGGCTGGCCGCGTAATGCTCTGGGGCGGCAATCTCGGAGCGCTGGAACTGCGTAGCGAGGGCGGGGAAACCCGTCTTCGCGCGACGTTCCCCTATGGCGCGGAAACCGAACTTGCACCGGGGCGGCACGAGGTTATCGCCGCGCGGGCCTTCGCGGATCGGATCGAGGCGGGCGAGGATATTCACCTGCTGGCCGGTCACGACTTCAACAAGCCCCTCGCCTCACGGGCGGCGGGCAACCTGACCCTGACGGATGGCGAAGACGCGCTGGTGATCGAGGCCACCATTGCGGACGGCACGTCATGGGCGCGGGACTTTCTGGCGGCGAATGCAGGCGGGCTGATCCGGGGCCTGTCACCGGGCTTTCGGGTTGAACAGGGCGGGGAACGCATCGAGCGGCGCGCGGGCGGCACCCTGCGCACGATCACGCGGGCGGCGCTCATGGAACTGTCGGCGGTCACAAAGCCTGCATACGGATCGGCGCAGATCGAGGCGCGAAATTGGGAAACGCATCAGGACCGGCAGCCCTATCGCGGCCCGGCCTATGCGCTGAATCGGTGGAGGGTGTAATGGGCTTCATGGATCTGTTCCGGCGCAATAAAGGTGCAGATTTGCCCCTTAATGAAACCCGCGCAACCGTCACCGGCTACACCACCGATCTGATCGCGGCCCGGCATGAATGGTTCAGCGGATCGGGCAATGTGGCCGAGTTGACGGCGACCGTGCAAAGCTGCGTGTCGCTCTGGGAAAGCGGCTTCACGCTGGCCGATGTGGATGGCACCGACCTGCTGGACCGTCGCGCCCTGGCGATGATGGCCCGCTCTCTGGCCCTGCGCGGCGAATCTGTTTTCCTGATCCGCGACAGGCTTATCCCCGTCACCGATTGGGACATATCGACCCGGCACGGCGAACCCCGCGCCTATCGCTGCCAGATCAGCGAAATCGGCGGCGGTGCTGCTGAAACCGCGCTTGCCGGTGAAGTCCTGCATATCCGCATCGGATCGTCGCCAGTGACACCTTGGGCCGGATCGTCACCCCTGCACCGGGCGTCCCTGTCTGGCGAGTTGCTGGCGGCTGTGGAATGCGCCCTGCGTGACGTGTATCGCGATGCGCCGATCGGCTCTGTGATCGTTCCCCTGCCTGATTCAAGCAGCGAAGATATGGCCGAGATGCGCAAGGCTCTGATCGGGCGCAGAGGCGCGGCTGTGGTGATCGAGGGAACGGCGCAGGCAACCGCGGCGGGGATGAATCCGCAGCTTGAAAAGCGTGTCGAACAGATCGGCCCCGACCTGCAACGCGCCATGACCCGCGAGACGCTGCAAGCTGCCCGAGACGGTATCCTGATGGCCTATGGTGTCCTGCCCGGCCTGATGAACCCGGCAACGACTGGTCCCCTTGTCCGCGAGGCGCAACGGCATCTGGCGCAGATCGTGCTGCAACCGCTGGCGATGCTGGTGGCCGAGGAAGCGACCCAGAAACTCGGGCAGGCCGTAAAAATCGACGTGGTGAGGCCGATGCAGGCATTCGATCACGGCGGCAAGGCGCGGGCCTTCGCGACCATGCTCTCCGCGCTGTCCGAAGCCAAGGCGGCGGGGCTGGATATGGCGACCATCAAGGACGCCGAATCCTTCATCGACTGGGCGGATTGACGAGATCGGGCAAGGATGCGCCTGCGGCTTTAGCTTTCGCCCGCGAAGCATCTGGGATCAGACGGTTGAGTGCCCGGCAACATGTCCGCCGAAAACCCCGTCAAGGCGCGGCCTCTGTTATCCTATCGGAGGCGCGGCGCAGGCTGTCACGGCGGACACCGGGGACAGCCCACCGGACCCCGCGTCAGGGGACCAAGGGGCCGTCACGCGGGATGCTGGCGGCCCCTGCCTATTCGATATGTTTGACGAGCCAATCCGAACCCGATTTATTGAAACCGTGCCACGCTGCCGGTGCAGATACCTTAATCACTAGCAACTCGTCGTCATCATCTAATACGGTCTTGAAGCGGTCGCGCAGTAGGGTTGCAGTTTTACTGGAATTGATAATCCAAGAAGAATCCAAATGGTGCCAATATCCGTTCGCTTCATCCTTGATTAACTCGATCAACGCTTTGTTTTTCTCGCTGTAATTCGACCCTTCGCGATTCAGATCGTAACCCACCAGATATGTTGTCATCTATTCCCTCTGCAATTGACCTTTAGGTTCTCGATTATCCGCCGAATCAATTCCGGTCGGCTTGGTTGATCGTCCTGCTTCGCGCGTTCGGAGTCCAGCCAGTTGAGCATGACCGCAGCAGGCGGACCGTTGGCCGAATGCAGCAAGCGCCGCATAACGCGGATCGCACCCGGCTGGATCGCGAGGTTTGGCCGGGGCACTATTTGAGCGATACACAAAAGGATTGCGATACCTCTTAATGCGTGATAGACAATAAGGCATGAAGTCTGGATCGTTCATATCGCTTATCTCGCGCGTCTATCGCGTTGACGAAAAGACCGTCACACTGGTGGCCCGCAGCCTCAAGGAGGCGGGCCTTCTGACGACAGGTGCAAGAGGCGTCAACGCGCCCAACATGATACCGTTGGACGCGGCGCGAATGACTATTGCGCTGCTTTCGACTGACAGTCCGGCGAAGATGGTCGAGGCTGTCGAACGATACCGCGATATGAAGCTGCGCACCGTTGAGGGCGAGGGCGATCTGTCGGAGTATCTTTTCGGATTCGACACCACGCTTGAGCAGGTTCTGGTCAGAATGTTTGGCGCTGAATTGGATGACGAATCCCATTTCGGCGATTTCCCGTATTTCGAGATCCAAGAAAACCAAAAAACTGCTGTGTTCCAGATGAAGAACACCACAGTCAAATTCCGAACGCCAGAACCTACCGCTGAATTGCTGGACAAGGATCGCGCCGAGCATAGCGGCATCATGCGCACACGCGGCCTTGCGCCCGTGGCCCTGCTGACCGTTGCCGCCGAGATGTGGGCCGATCGTTTCTCTGGTGTTGACGAACAAGGTTATCCCTTGGCTCTCACACATCCTTGGAACGAAGAATTGCGCGGCGAAAAGCGTCAGCTCCGCTATGCCGAAATCAAGGCCTATGTTCGCGCTCGCGATACCGACTGGATGAAGGGGGCCTGATCCATGGGGAATCGCCCCGTCACTATTACCAAGACCGAACTGGCTGGCTACGCGAAAGTGATGCGTGAAGCCCAGGTCGAGACTTGGACGGTGACGGCAGTTCGCCCTGACGGGACACAGATCATCATCCAAGCGGGCGCAGCGGCCTCGCGTGGCGGTGAGATAGACAAGATGTTGGGCCTGACATGAAGCGTCGTAATCCCTTCCCCGGTGCTACCATCGTAGACGATCCGCGCGGCGGAAAGCGCATCCGGCTGCGCAAGACCATCAAGGGCCGCAAGATTGACACCTATCTGCCCGGCCCATGGGGCTCGCGCGCGATGATTGAGGCTTACAAGGCTGCGATCACCGATACACCGGCCCTGCCGCAATCCACCGCTGCGCGCGGGACGTTCGATCACGTCATAACCCATTATCTCGCGAGCAGAGGCTTCCAAGACCTGCGTGAGTCTACGCGCTATCACAAGCGGCTTCGCATGGATTGGATCCGCGCCAAGATCGGCAAGGCTCGCATGGCAGATCTGGAACCACACCACGTTGCGGCGATGATGGATATGAAGGGCGGGCCGAGTGCTGCAAACCGGCTTCATAAAGAACTGTCTGAACTCTACGACTACGCCCGCCGTCGCTTTGGCTTCAACATCGCATCACCGACCGAACAGATTGACCGCCGCAAGATCAAATCGGATGGCTTCCATACTTGGACGGAAGAACAGGTTCAGCAATTCCGCGAATGCCACGCCACCGGCAGCGTTGCCCGGCTGGCGCTGGAACTGATCGTCGGCACTGGTGCAGCGCGTCAGGATGCCCGCGCGATGGGCCGTCAGAATATCAAAGGCACTGACATTTGGTATCGCCGGATCAAGACCGGGCAGGACGTGACGTTGCCGCTCGCCTTACTGCCGGAGTTGCGGGCCGAACTGCGTCAGGTTCCACCGGGACAGGCGCGGTTCTTTAGCTATACGGTCGAAAGTTTCGGCAACTGGTTTGCGGATCAGTGCAAAGCCGCTGGACTTCCTGACGAGTGCCGCGCTCACGGCTTACGCAAGTATGGGGCGACCCGACTTGCCGAGCGTGGAGCGAACGAATTTCAGATCATGGCGTTCCTTGCGCACAAGACCACGCAGGAGGCGAAGCGATACGTCGCAGCTGCAAATCGGGTGAAACTTGCGGCTGATGCGCTGTCGCATCTGGCCGTTGATAATGTCCAACAACTCAGGTCGTTGGACAAAGCGGCAGACTAAACAACTGAAAGGAAAGGAAAAAATGGAAAAAGTGGTGAGCCCAACAGGATTCGAACCTGTGACCCACTGATTAAAAGTCAGTTGCTCTACCAACTGAGCTATGGGCCCATCACAGGGCGCTTTCCTAGTTTTGCGGGCAACAGTCGTCAACCACAAAAACAGCCTTCTGGCGAAAACTTTTCGGTCGCACTATATGGCGGGGATGGAACACGCCCGCACCCCCGGCCTGCCGTTCATGAAGATGCACGGGCTTGGCAATGATTTCGTCGTCATCGACCTGCGCCACGGCATGGCCGCGCCGGATGCGGCGACGATTGCAGCCATTGCGGACCGGCACTTCGGGGTGGGGTTCGATCAGCTCGCCACCGTCGAGCACGACGACGACGCGGATGCGCGTCTCGTGTTCTTCAACAGTGACGGCTCCCGGTCCGCCGCTTGCGGGAATGCCACGCGCTGCATCGCCCGCTTCCTGATGGACGGGACGGGCAAGGACCGTCTGCGTCTGCGCACCGATCATGCAATCCTGTTTGCGGAAGACGCGGGCGACGGGCTGACGCGCGTCAATATGGGGGCGCCCGTGCTGGACTGGCAGGCCATTCCGCTGGCTGAAAATGTGGATATCGACCATCTTCCCGTCACCGGCGATCCGGTCGCCACGGGCATGGGCAACCCGCATATGACCTTTTTCGTCGATGATGCCGATTCGGTCGATTTGGGCAGCTTCGGGCCGGAACACGAACACCACCCGCTTTATCCGCAGCGCACGAATGTCGAGGTGGTGCAGGTGCTATCCCCCGACGAAATCAAGCTTCGCATCTGGGAACGCGGCACGGGGCCGACACTGGCCTCCGGCTCCTGCTCCTGCGCGGCGGCTGTAGCGGCTGCGCGGCGCGGGCTGACCGGGCGCAAGGTCACGGTGAACGTGCCGGGCGGGCAGTTGCAGATCGACTGGCGCGAGGACGGAGTCTGGATGACCGGCCCGACCGCGCATGTCTTTGACGGGATCTGGCGGGGATGAGCGCGCCTGTCTTTTCCACCCACGGCTGCCGCCTGAACGCCTATGAATCAGAGGCGATGCGCGAGATGGCCGAGGCTGCCGGCCTGCAGGGCGCGGTGATCGTAAACACATGCGCCGTGACAGCCGAGGCCGTGCGAAAAGCCCGTCAGGACATCCGCCGCCTGTCACGCGAAAACCCCGACGCGCCGATCATCGTCACCGGCTGCGCCGCCCAGACCGAGCCCGAGACCTTCGCCGCCATGCCCGAAGTCACCCGCGTCCTCGGCAACAGCGAGAAGATGCGGCCCGAGACATGGGCCAGCTTGACCCCCGACCTGATCGGCCGGACAGAGCGTGTGATCGTGGACGATATCATGTCCGTCCGCGAAACCGCCGGTCACCTGATCGACGGCTTCGGCCGTCACCGCGCCTATGTTCAGGTTCAGAACGGCTGCGACCACCGCTGCACCTTCTGCATCATCCCCTATGGTCGCGGCAATTCGCGTTCCGTCCCGGCGGGCGTCGTCGTGGACCAGATCAAGCGCCTGCGCGATTGCGGCTTCAACGAGGTCGTGTTGACCGGCGTCGACCTGACCTCATGGGGCGCCGATCTGCCCGGCACGCCGCGGCTTGGCGATCTGGTCATGCGCATCCTGAAGCTGGTGCCGGACCTGCCGCGCCTTCGGATTTCCAGCATCGATTCAATCGAGGCTGACGAAAACCTGATGCAGGCCATCGCCACCGAACCGCGCCTGATGCCGCATCTGCACCTGTCGCTGCAGGCGGGCGACGACATGATCCTGAAGCGCATGAAGCGCCGCCATCTCCGCGATGACGCCATCCGCTTCTGCGAAGATGCCCGCCGCTTGCGCCCCGAAATCGTCTTCGGTGCCGACATCATCGCAGGCTTCCCGACAGAGACAGAGGCGATGTTCGAAAACTCGTTGAAACTGGTTCAGGATTGCGGCCTGACCTTCCTGCACGTCTTCCCCTACTCGGCCCGCAAAGGAACGCCCGCCGCGCGTATGCCTGCGGTGAACGGCAAGGCGATCAAGGAACGCGCCGCCCGCCTGCGCGCGGCGGGCGACGCCGCGCTGCAAGCTCACCTGAACGGCCAGATCGGGCGCACCCACCGGGTGCTGACAGAAGGACCGCGGATAGGGCGGACTGAACAATTCACCGAAGTCAGTTTTGACCGTGACATGCCCGAGGGGACGCTGATCGACCTGACAGTCACAGCCCATGACGGGGCCCGGCTCAAAGGCTCGGAATAGGAATAGATCCGACCACCACACTTTTTCGCGGACGACACCGCCAGCTACGCAGTCAACCCGTGCCGCCTGCGTGAGTATTACCGCGTTTCATTCGGGAATGTCATATTTCGGCATAGATCTCTAGAATGTTGCCGTCTGGGTCGCGGAAGAAAACCGTTCGATGGCCCCATGACTGGTCGGTAACGGGGTCAGCGATCTCCACCCCGAGCTCCAGCAGAGCGTCGGCGCAGTGCTGGACCTCGACGGGCGATACCCGAAAGGCAAGCTGCACCGAGAGCTGACCCGCGGCGGGTGGAGTGTCGTTCCACATCATGCCCCGTTCGGTCAGCGCAAGAACCTGCCCGCCAATAGCATATTCGACCCATTGCGGCCCCAGTTCGGCCTTCAACGCGAAGCCCATGACATTCTGGTAGAAGTCGCGCATCGCCGGCATGTCGCGTGCAAAAATGACCGTGTAGTCGATGGCGCGTATTGAACTGAGCGGATTCATGTCTTCTCTGTCTCCTTGTGAGTGGCCCTTTGCCGGCAAACCGGCGAGACCGGCGGCTGCAAGGGCGGTGATTACCGTGCGACGAAAAACCATTGGCCAATCCTTTGCTTCTTTGCTCACATTGGCATCGGCGATATGGAAGAGTGGGTAAAGAGAATGGAAGATACTGGTACCCGGACTGACACCCTGCATTCAGACGAAAGCCGCAGGCGCGAACTGGCAGATTTTCTGCGACGAACGCGTGAACGGCTGCGCCCGGAAAAGCCCAGTTCCAAACGCCGGACCCCCGGTTTGCGACGCGAAGAAGTCTCTGACGCGGCAGGCATATCGGTCACGTGGTACACGTGGTTAGAACAGGCGCGTGACATTGCCGTTTCGACCGAAACCCTGAACCGTTTGGTCGAGGCGCTTCGATTGGACCGGACGGAAACCCGCTATCTTTACGGGCTGGCAGGACGAACCGGCGAATTGCCAGCAGAATCGACGGTGCCCCCGTCCGAGTCACTTTGTGAACTCGTGACGGGACTCATGCCGCATCCCGCCTATGCGATGGACCGGGTCTTCAACGTCGTTGCCAGCAACCCCAGTTCAGACGCACTTTTTGGCCGGTTCGATACCGATCAGCCAGCTAAGAGTAATATTCTAACGCGCCTTTTTCTGGATCCTGACTGGAAGTCCCTGTTTGTTGACTGGTCAGCAGTTGCCCGTAGCGCTGTCGCACAATTCCGCGCCTCGACCTCCGCATTCGCACAGGAAAAGGACGCAACAGAGATCGTCTCTCTTCTTCTGGAAGAGGTGCCGGGCTTCAAGTATATATGGGCCGCCGCAGAGCTCGCCGAATCACCGAACTGGACCAAGACAATCAGGTGCGGTCATGGCGTCTGTCGCTACGATTACGCTCTCTTGCGGCCAGAGGGTGGCGACCGCGACTACACCATCGCCATATATCGCCTCAACCGCTCCGCCAGCGTCCCGGTATGCAATTCGAACAGGTGGTTATCCGCGTCGTGGAAGTAGATCGACCGCCCCTCGCCCTCTACCCTTGGGCGGCTTTCGCGGACATCCAGACCCAATTCGCGAACAGCCAACAGCCGCGCATCATAGTCCACATCAGCGATCTTGAAGGCGACGTGGTTATAGCTGCGCTCGGGCAGCGGATCGCCCTGCATCACCGCCACCCAGACGCCGCCGATATCGAAGAATCGTTCGGGCGAGAGGGAAAACCCCTCGCCCTCGCTGTCATAGATTTTCTTCGCCAGCAGCACGCGGGTCAGGATCTCCTCCATCCGGTCCAGATCGCGGCAGATGAAGGTGATGTGGCTCAGCCCCTCGGTCATTCGACAGTCGTCAGCGACACCGAAAGGGGCTTGTCGCCGATCATGTAGTCCGCCTGCACTGCCAGCCCCGGCGTGGCCGGATGCAGCGCGCCAAGCGAACCCAGCGAGATGACCGAGCCCTCGGACAGATCGAACCCGCCCTGCCGGACCAACCACAGCACCACATCCAGCGGGTGCCCCAGCAGCGCCGCGCCGGTGGCTTCGTCCTCTACCGCGCCATCGGCTTTCAACACCGCAGTCAGCGCGCCCAGATCGGCGACCGGGTCGGCCAGATCGGAAATCGCGACCGATTCGCCCAGCACACCGCGCCACGGTATCACGCCGTAAGATGCCATGATCGGGCCGGTGGGCTTCAAACCCTTCGCCAGCGCCATATCGGGCAGTTCGACAAAGGCCTGAACATTGCCAAGGGCCGCCGCCGCCTCTTCTCGCGTGGTGGCGGCTGCCAGCGCTGCAGGATCGGCGACCGTCACGATCAGATCAGCCTCGTAAAACGGTGTGCGCGACCCGCTCATGCTGACAGCTGCGCCGTTTTCCAGCAGCATCGGCTGGAACAGCGCGCCCGCCACTGGCGCATCGACGCCAAAGCGTTCCTGTGCAGGTTTCGAGGTGAAGCCAACCTTCACGCCGACCGGACGGCCCAGATCATCCTCCAGTCGCTCAAGATAGGAATTATAGGCGCAGGCGGCGTCCTGCATGTTCGCCACGCCCGGATCGGCCAGCCTTTCGCCCGCCATCCAGCCCTCGGCGGCGGCATACATCGCTTCGGGCGCGGGGCATTCGGCCATGGCAGGCCCCGCCGACAGCGCCAGTATCGCAATCGCATATTTCATTCTGCATCCTCCCTGATCGGGCCAGCCTGCCCCAGCCAGCACGGTCTGGCAATCACCGCGTGATGCGTTAGAACCATCCCGTTAAGGAGCCGCCCATGACCGACCAGCCGACCCCGATGATGGCCCAGTATCTCGCAATTCGCGAGGCCAATCCGGGTGCGCTGCTGTTCTATCGCATGGGCGATTTCTACGAGATGTTCTTTGACGACGCCGTCGCCGCCGCAGCCGCCCTGGACATCGCGCTGACCAAGCGCGGCACCCATGCGGGAGAGCCGATCCCCATGTGCGGCGTGCCCGTCCACGCCGCCGAAAGCTATCTGCTGACGTTGATCCGCAAGGGTTTCCGCGTTGCTATCGCCGAACAGATGGAAGACCCGGCAGAGGCCAAGAAGCGCGGCAGCAAGTCCGTCGTGGCGCGCGACGTTGTGCGGCTGGTGACGCCCGGCACCCTGACCGAAGAATCGCTGCTGGAAGCGCGGCGGCACAACTTTCTGGCGGCCTTCGCCAATGTCCGCGACGAAGGCGCGCTGGCTTGGGTCGATATCTCGACCGGCTCGCTGCGGGTGATGGGTTGTGCGTCTGCGCGGCTGGCGCCCGAACTGGCGCGGATCGCCCCGCGCGAGGTTCTGGCGGTGGAGGGCAGCGGGCTGGACGAACTGGTGTTGGAAGCAGGTGCGGCGCTGACCGAACTTCCCCCGCAGAATTTCGACTCATCTGCCGCGACCCGCCGTCTGGCGGCGCTGTTCCAGGTGGAAACGCTGGACGGTTTCGGCAATTTCAGCCGTGCCGAGCTGGCCGCGATGGGGGCGCTTGCCGCCTATCTGGAGCTGACCCAGAAGGCGCAGCTGCCGCTGATCCGCCCGCCGATGCGCGAAGAAGCAGCCGGAAACGTCCAGATCGACGCGGCGACCCGGCGCAATCTGGAATTGACGCAGGCGCTTTCGGGCGGGCGCGAAGGCTCGCTTCTGGCGGCCATCGACCGGACGGCCACAGCGGCGGGCGCGCGGCTGCTGGAACGCCGAATCTCTGCCCCTTCCCGCGATCTGGCCACCATCCACGCCCGCCATGATGCCGTGGCCCATCTGGCGGATGACGCCCGCCTGACCGCCGATCTGCGCGAGGCACTTGCACGTGTACCCGACATGGACCGCGCGCTGTCGCGGCTTGCGCTGGAACGGGGCGGCCCGCGCGATCTGGCGGCGATCCGCGCCGGACTGACGCAGGCGATCAGCGTCGCGGCCATGCTGGGCGATGACAATGTGGATGTGCTGGCCGAGGCCGCGCGCGATCTGGTAGGCCATGATGACCTGATCGACCTTCTTGATGATGCGCTGGTGGCCGAGCCCCCGCTTCTGGCGCGTGACGGCGGTTTCGTCGCGCAGGGCTTCGACGCCGATCTGGACGAGACGCGGCAGCTTCGTGACGAAGGCAGGGGTGTCATTGCGAAGATGCAGGGGGAATATGCTGACCTTGCGGGCGTAAGCAGCCTGAAGATCAAGCATAACAACGTGCTTGGCTATTTCATCGAAACGACGGCAACCCACGCGCAGAAGATGATGGCCCCGCCTTTGTCGGAAACCTTCATCCATCGCCAGACCACCGCCAATCAGGTCCGCTTCACCACGGTTCCGCTGTCAGAGCTGGAAACGCGCATCCTGAATGCCCGCGACCGCGCTTTGGAGATCGAACGCGGCATCTTCGCCCGCCTGCGCGATGCCATTCTTGCCGCCGCAGGCCCCATAGGACAGGCCGCCCGCGCGCTGGCAGAGATCGACCTGAACGCCGCCTTCGCCGATCTGGCCAATGGCGAAGGCTGGACCCGGCCACAGGTCGACGACAGCCGCGCATTCGAGATAGAGGCAGGGCGGCACCCGGTTGTCGAACGCGCCCTGCGGCGCAAGGCCGAAAGCTTCGTCGCCAATGATTGCGCGCTGACCGGCGGTGATACGCCCGCCATCTGGCTTCTGACCGGGCCGAACATGGCCGGTAAGTCGACATTTCTGCGCCAGAACGCGCTGATCGCCATTCTCGCTCAGGCCGGATCCTTCGTGCCCGCGAGCCGTGCCCATATCGGGCTGGTCAGCCAGCTGTTCAGCCGCGTCGGTGCCGCTGACGATCTGGCGCGGGGGCGTTCGACCTTCATGGTCGAGATGGTCGAAACCGCCGCAATCCTTAATCAGGCGGACGACCGCGCGCTGGTGATCCTTGATGAAATCGGGCGCGGCACAGCGACCTGGGACGGGTTGTCGATCGCTTGGGCGGTCATGGAACATCTGCAGGCCGTGAACCGCTGCCGCGCGCTGTTCGCCACGCATTACCACGAATTGACGGCCCTTGCCGCCCGGCTGGAAGGCGTCGACAACGCAACAGTCGCCGTGCGCGAATGGGAAGGCGAGGTAATCTTCCTGCACGAAGTTAAGAAGGGCGCCGCCGACCGTTCCTATGGGGTTCAGGTCGCCCGTCTGGCGGGGTTGCCGGATGCGGTCGTGACCCGCGCCCGCGACATCCTTGCCAGTCTGGAATCCGGCGAAAGGGAAGGCGCGGCCAAACCTGCCGCCATCATCGACGACCTGCCGCTGTTTCGCGCGGCACCACCCGCCCCCGCGCCCACCAAGGCAAAGGAAAGCGCCGCCGAGGCACGGCTGCATGACATCCACCCCGACAGCCTGACCCCGCGCGAGGCGCTGGATCTGATCTATGAACTGAAGGGATTGGCAGAGATACCGCGCTAAAGCGGCATCTCTACGAACGCCTCGCGCAGGGCTTCGGACCATGCCACCGACATGGCAGAAAACTGCGGATCGCCTTTCAGGATGCGCCGCTTGGCGCTGACGCGGCAGGCACCTTCCTCGATCACGGCCAGATCCAGCGGCATGCCAACCGACAGGTTCGACTTCATGGTCGAATCCATCGACAGAAGTGCGGCCTTCTGCGCGTCCTCAAGGCTGGTCGCGGGCGTCACCACACGGTCAAGGATCGGTTTGCCGTATTTATGCTCGCCAATCTGCAGATAGGGCGTGTCCTCGGTCGCCTCGATATGATTGCCCTCGGGATAGATCAGGAACAGCCGCATGTCCCCGCCCTCGCGCTGACCGGCAACGATAATGCTGGCCGAGGACTGGCTTTGCTTCAGATCGGAGCATTGCATGGCGATTTCGCGCCGCGTCTTGGCCAGAGTATCGCCGATGATGTCGACCACACCCAGCATCGTCTGCGCCTTCATGATCGACGTCCGTTCAGTCGATTCGGGCGATTCGATCGCTTCCTGCAAGCGCGAGATTGTCGTCTGGGTCACAGAAAGACTTCCGGCCGTCATCATCGCGATAACACGCTCTCCGGGTTCCTCGAAGAAGAACATCTTCCGATAGGTCGAGATATTGTCGAGGCCGGCATTGGTGCGCGTATCAGACAGCAGCACCAGCCCGGCATTCAGTTTCAGCGCAACGCAATAGGTCATTGTCCACTCGGGGGTTCGTCAATCGCCAAATCTATGGTGCCACCTGTTCGACCGCAACCGCGACATCAAGCTTTTCGGCACCTCCCATGATTGTGACGCCACGCACCGGCGCCGCATCGCGCGCATCAAGGCCGGAACCGGTGCGCACATAATATTCGCTGGGGCAGGTGCCGTTCGCTGCATCGAATCCGACCCAGCCCAGACCTTCGACATGCAGTTCCGCCCAGGCATGCGCCGCCTCGTGGACATTCCCCTCGGCATCGGCGTGAAGATAGCCCGAGACATATCGCGCCGGAAGACCCCGCTCGCGGGCGACGGTAATCAGAACCTGCGCATGGTCCTGACAGACGCCCGCGCCAATTGCCAGCGCCTCTGCCGCGGTGGTGGTCAGGCTTGTGACACCGGACTGATACTTTATCGCCTCGCCAACCTTGCGCGAAAGCTCGTGCGCCAGATCAAGCTTCCCGAGATCCTGCCCCACGGAAGCCGCAAGATCGCGCAGCGCGTCGTCGGGCTCGGTCGCGTCGGTGGTTTGCAGATAGACCAGCGGATTGATGACCTCGCGATGGCCGCGAAGCACACCTGCCAGATCCGTCGTTTCGACCTGCCCTTCGATGCGCACCGGAATCTGCTGGATCGGCCCGTGAATGGTCCAGAGCTGGACCCAGTCGCCTGCCCCGTCGCGGAAGCCCGGCCCGCATTCCGCGCCCTCGATGTCGATCTTCCAGTCGAGCACTTTCTGTCCCTGAAACACAGAAGGCGTGGTCCGCAGGCTCTGCACCCCGAAACGGACGGGGTTCGCATAGTTATAGACGGTATGATGGGTTATCTTGAGCCGCATTCTCAGCCCCTTCCGTGGAAATAGTCGTCCTGAACAAAGCCTGCGATCTGGCCGATCTCGCGGATGAAATCGGTCAGGAATTCGTGCAGGCCCTCTTCGAAGATTTCGTCGATATCCATTGCGTTCATGCGGTCTGCCAGTGCCTGCGCGCGGTCGCGGGCAGTATGGGGCACGTCGCCGCCATAGCGGCGCAGAAGCGCTTCCAGATGCCACAGCGCCTCGTGGACGGATGTAATCAGCGAGCGCGGGGCCTCGCCATTCAGGATCAGGAAATGCGCGACGCGGCTGGCGCTGACATCGTCACCATAAGCCCAATGGAAGGACCGATGCGCGGACAGTGCGCGCAGGATCACCTGCCACTGATAGCTGTCGAGACCGGACCCGATGAATTCGACCCGTGGCAGCAGGACGAAATATTTCACATCAAGGACACGCGCGGTCGAATCAGCGCGCTCCAGCGCATAGCCGAGCTTCATGAAGTGGAAGCCGTCATTTCGCAATTGCGTGCCGTCGATGGCACCGTGAACGGTCGCTGCGTGGCGGGCCACGAAATCGGCCAGATCGGCAGCATCTTCCTGCCCTGGCTGCATGGCGCGCATTTCCTGCCACGATACATTCAGCGCGTCCCAGACCCTGCTGGTCAGCGCAGTGCGCACGATACGGGCAGATTCGCGGGCATTATGGATGCAGCTCGATACGGATGACGGGTTCTCGCGATCGAAGATCATGAATTTCTCCATGTTCTCCTCGGTGAGATCGCCGTAATCGCGGGCATACTGATCCGAAGCGCCGGTCGCGCGCAGCAGGGATTCCCATTCGTTCTGATACCCCTGCGCCGTGTTGGGAAGCAGCGTGATCCGTGCCCCTACCTCGAACAGACGAGAGGCAGTTTCGGCGCGTTCCATATGGCGGCCAAGCCAGAACAGGTTGGATGCGGTGCGGCTGAGCATGGTCATTCCCCTTATTCCGACAGAACCCAAGTGTCCTTGACACCCCCGCCTTGCGACGAGTTGACGACAAGGCTGCCCTCTTTCAGGGCGACACGGGTCAGCCCGCCGGGAACGAGTTCGATCCTTTCGCCGCACAGACAGAAAGGCCTGAGATCCACATGGCGCGGGGCGATGCCCTCATCCACAAAGGTCGGGCAGGTCGAAAGCGACAGCGTCGGCTGAGCGATGTAGTTCGACGGGTTCTTTTCAATCAGCTTCCGGAATTCCTCGATCTGTTTCTTTGTCGAACGCGGGCCGACCAGCATCCCGTACCCGCCCGATCCGTGAACCTCTTTCACGACCAGATCGGCGAGATTGTCCATGACGTATTTGTAGTCGTCCTGCTTCCACAGCGTCCAGGTATCGACGTTCTTCAGAATAGGCTCTTCACCCAGATAGAAGCGGACCATCTCTGGCACGAAGGTATAGATCGCCTTGTCGTCGGCAACGCCCGCGCCGGGTGCCGAGCAGATCGACACACCGCCCGAGCGATAGACATCCATCAGTCCGGGAACGCCAAGCATCGAATCGCGACGGAAGCATAGCGGGTCGATGAAGGCGTCATCGAGGCGACGATAGATCACGTCGACGCGCTTCGGCCCCTCAGTCGTGCGCATATAGACGAATTCGCCCTCCACGAACAGGTCAGCCCCTTCGACCAGTTCCACCCCCATCAGATTGGCAAGGAAACTGTGTTCGTAATAGGCGCTGTTGAAGTGGCCGGGGGTCAGAATGACGACACGCGGGCGGCCCTGACATTTGGCGGGGGCGACCGATTCCAGCGTGCGGCGAAGCAGATCGGGATAACCATCCACAGGCTCGATCCGGTTGCCACGGAACAGGTCCGGGAACATACGCATCATGATCTCGCGGTTCTCCAGCATATAGCTGACACCCGACGGCGTGCGGCAATTGTCTTCAAGCACGAAGAATTCGTCCCGGCCAGTGCGCACAAGGTCGATGCCGATGATATGCGAATAAACCCCGCGCGGCGGCACGAAACCCACGACTGCCTTCTCATAGGCCTCGTTCTGATAAACCAGACGTGCAGGGATGCGTCCGGCGCGCACGATTTCCCCGCGGCCATAGACATCGCGCAGGAACGCGTTCAACGCCTTCGCGCGCTGCTTGATCCCACGCTCCAGCCGCAGCCATTCGCGCTGCGTGAAGACGCGCGGCATCATGTCGAACGGGATCAGCCGGTCCGGATCACCGCCTTCGCCGTAAACTGCGAACGTGATGCCTATGCGCCGGAACAGCGCCTCGGCCTCGGCCTGCTTCATCTGCCGGATCTCTGACGGCATGTGATCGACCCAGTCTGACAGGCTGGTATACGCTTCGCGGACCTTCTCTCCGTCGAACATTTCGTTGTAGTACATACGCCCCCCTCAAAATCGGCGACTTTCCGCAAACATGACGCGTTGTGCGGGGGATGAAAAGTCAGTGCCCTTCACTCAATTGCCAACAAACGCGAGGGTTCCGAATATTGACGGTTTTTCAGGCACAACGTGAGACGGTTTCATCCGCGGAGCTAATCGCCTAATATACGCGGCAAAAGAACAAGAGGCAGTGACATGAACAGGTTTCTGAAGCTGGCAGTCCTGATGCTGGTCGCATCATGTGGCGGCGGCAACTATTCCGCGCCGCGCAATCTGGAAAGCGCTTGCGAGATCATCCGCGAGCGTCCGGCATATTACCGCGCCATGGTTCGCACCGAGCGCCGCTGGGGCGTCCCTGTCGCGGTCCAGATGGCGGCCATTCATCAGGAATCCAAGTTTATCGGCGACGCGCGGACTCCGCATCAATACGCACTCGGGATCATTCCGATCGGGCGTCAAAGCTCTGCCTATGGCTACAGTCAGGCACTGGACGGGACCTGGGAAGAATACCAGAAGGAAACCGGGAACCGCCGCGCACGTCGCGATGACATCCGGGATGCGACGGATTTCATGGGTTGGTACATGGACGGATCATCCAAGCGGCTTGGCATTTCCAAATGGGATGCCCGCGCGCAGTATCTTGCCTATCATGAAGGCAGGTCCGGCTTCGCGCGCGGGTCATACCGATCAAAGGGCTGGCTGATGACGGTGTCGAACAACGTCCAGGCGCGGGCGCAGATGTATCATTCTCAGCTCAGCACCTGCCGGTGATCGTGACGTAGCTGCGCGTCTTTCGCGGTGACTACAATCCATCGGGTCGTATAACGGAAAACGGGGCCGCCTGAGCGACCCCGCAAAAACGCGTCCGGCTGGATTACTTGCGCCGGTTGATTTCGTTGTCGATCGCGAAAGCGGACGGATTGAACTTCACGCCCTTGCGCGCCTCACCAAGGATCACGGTGGTTTTCTTGCCGGTATCGTCGGTGACGACCCACTGACGCAGTTCCGTAGGCGAGGTGAAGACCATCTCGATATTGCCGTATTCAGGATGGGCCGGGTCCTGGGCCTTCACGACGGTGGTGTTCTTCCGCTCGGAATGACCGGTGACCATCCCCTTGCGACCAAGATTGACGTTCTGCGCCAGGATCAGCGACAGGGGCGTCTTGCTCAGCGGATAAACCTGCGGACCCTGATTTGATTTCGCGTCAAAGACAGCGACCTGCCCGCCCGAGGCAAGGACAAGCTGGCGCGAATTCTTGTATTCGAAGCGCACACGGTTCGGACGCTGGATATAGACCGTACCCGCCGAAATCGTGCCGTCGGGGTTCACCTGCGTGAATTCCGATTGCAGAGTCGTCAGGCTGTTCAGATAGTTCGAGATGTTCTGGAGAGATATCTTCTCTGCCATCGCGGCCGGGGCGGTGGCGAGAAGGGCGATAACGGGCGCGACAGCGAGAGCGAATTTTTTCATGCGACCCTTATGCATGTGTTTCAGATGGTTTGCACATCACCTTGCGGCGAAGCTTCGCAGCCCGAACGCGCACGTCCCTGTTACCGTTCCGCCCGACGCGTCACCGCGCAATTAAAACTGTGTCAGCCAAGCGTGAGCATTGTTGCGGAATTACAGTTCTGCCCCGAAGCCGATCCGATAGGGCGGCTGTTCGGGAAGCGGCGGCACGGCCACGAGCATGAAGTTGAGTTGCGAGACATGCTGGACGACCGCGACCTCTGTGATACCGTCCAGCAGGCCGTAGAATTCGATGATGCTCGGGTTGCGATAGCCCATACCGCGCACATGGACCGCGCGTTCGCTGCCGAAATTGGCAAGCTGGATGCCCAGTTCATAATGTTCTGGAAGCGTCGCCTGAAAGTCCTTTACGCGCGTGACAAGGTGGTTGAAGACCTCCTCGGCTGCGTGGAGCGTTGCCATGTCGGCGGCGTCTTCCTTGGGCCACAGATCTTCGGCGATTGCGGGAACAGGCTGCATCTGCACAGGGACCGGCGCCTCGGCGCTTGATGCCTCTGTCGGCTCTGCCCTGGCCTTTTCAGCCGCTGGCGGCTTTCCTTTCCGGGGTGCCGCCTTGCGTTTCTTCGGCTCTGCAATGTCCTTGGCCGCGCCGGCGGCCTTTGCTTTCGGCTTTTTCGTCATGGTTCGATCCGGTGAGGCAGAGCGTTTTTCATAGGCGCAGGCTAGCCCGCCAGACCGGCAATGACCATGCCTGCCCCCAACCGGCGCGAGCAAGGATCAGAAGAAAATTCCGAAAATCGCGAGGGTCACGAACACCGCTGCCAGCGCCATGAACCCGCCCCGCCGTTCTGGCCGGCCCTGATAGGCGAGCAGTGCAAAGCAGGCCGCGAAAATGACCGCCCAGCTTCGCGTCAGCCAATGCGCAAGCGACTGAAAGCTTTCCGGCGCGATGGTCGCCAGAAGATAGCTTACCGCCGCCAGAACCCCGAACAGGCATGCCACACCCAGTCCCAGAAAGAGGATGTTTTCCTCGACCTTGGCACTGTTCCAGCGACGTCCCCCCGGCAGCACGAAACGCGACCATGCGATGATCGCGAGCGCCAGAAACAGCATCGAAACGATCGCGAGAAGCGGTAGCAGATAGGCAGAGGTTGCTGCAGCCACCACGGACGAGCCAGCCTGATGCGTCGCGTCAACAAGCGAAAACAGGCTGAGCGAAGCCATGAAGGCCGAGACATAGCCGACAAGGTTGATCGTGGGTGTGTCGTGATTCACCTGCGTTTCCTCCCATTCGATTTTGCCGCCAGCCTAGACGAAGATGGGGCCGGGGGTCATCCCGAAAGATTTTTCTGCCGTGATGCCCAGCCAAAGTTCGAAGGCCGCACGGAATTCGCTTCCGCGTTAACGAGTTGGAAACCCTCATGAAGCTAGGCTGCGCAAGTGTTTTTGACCCGGAGCAATAAGAATGAGTTTGACGACGCAACAACAGATGCTGATCGAGCAGCGCGTAACGAATGACGCCAAATCGCCGGTGGTGGCCTATCTTCTGCTGGTTTTTCTGGGCGGGCTTGGCGCGCATCGCTTTTATCTTGGCAAAACGACAAGCGCCATGGTGATGCTGATGATGTTCGTGATTGGCTGGTTGACACTGGTCATTGTCATCGGCCTGCCGATCCTGATTGCGGTTGCGGTCTGGGGTATCGCGGACCTCTTCCTGATCCCCGGCATGATTTCGGAAGACAAGCAATTGATCCGCCAGCGCTATTCGGCAGATCTGATGTCACTGCCGCAGGCAGGCTGACAAGTATCGGGCCTGCCGCAGGCGCTCGCGACCTGCCGGCAGGCCAGAAGCCGAAGGCTTAACGCGACAGGCCGCCCGCGACGCTTGGCACGTCGCCCGCGGCAAATCCGTAGTGCCGAAGCCAGCGCAGGTCGCTTTCGAAAAACGCGCGCAGGTCGGGAATGCCATATTTCAGCATGGCGATGCGGTCGATACCCATGCCGAAGGCGAAGCCCTGCCATTTGGTCGGGTCGATGCCGCCAGCCTGCAGCACTTTCGGGTGCACCATACCGGAACCGAGGATTTCAAGCCAGCTGTCGCCCTGCCCGAGCTTCAGCGTGCCGCCCTCCCATGAGCAGCGAATATCGACCTCGGCCGACGGTTCGGTGAAGGGGAAGTGGCTGGCGCGAAAGCGCAGCTCGACCTCGTCCAGTTCGAAGAAGGCGCGGCAGAATTCTTCCAGCGTCCATTTCAGGTTCGCCATCGAAATATCGCGGCCAATCGCCAGCCCTTCGACCTGATGGAACATCGGCGTGTGGGTCTGGTCCATATCCATCCGGTACACGCGGCCCGGCGCAATGACGCGGATCGGCGCACCGGTTTCCTGCATGGCGCGAATCTGCACGGGAGAGGTATGCGTGCGCAGGACATGAGGCGGACGATCGTCACCTTCGGCCCGGTGCATGAAGAAGGTGTCGTGTTCTTGCCGCGCCGGATGTTCAGGCGGGATGTTGAGTGCATCGAAGTTGAACCAGTCGCTTTCGACCTGCGGACCTTCGGCGACTGCGAACCCCATATCGGCAAAGATCGCGGTCACTTCCTCTGTCACCTGGCTGACCGGGTGGATCGTGCCGGCGGGGCGGGGCCGGCCCGGCAGCGTCACGTCCAGCCACTCGCCGCGCAGACGCTCATCCAGCGCCGCGTCGTCAAGCGCGGTCTTCTTCGCGCGCAAAGCCGCGTCGATCTCGTCCTTCAGCCGGTTCAGAGCGGCGCCGGTGGTCTGACGCTCTTCCGGTGTCATACGGCCCAGCTCTCGCATTTTCAGGCTGATCTCGCCCTTCTTGCCAAGCGCGGCAAGGCGCACCTCTTCCAGCATGCCGGCATCGGCAGCGTCGGCCACGCGGGCCAGATAGGTCGTGCGAAGCGAGTCGAGATCGGTCATCGGCGTCATCCTGAGTTTGCCCGCGCGGCTTAGCATGGGATCGCCAGCGGGAAAAGTGTCCGACGGGACAGCAAAGGCCCGCGCCATGACAGCGCGGGCCGATCATCATTATTGGGAGAATTACTTCCAGATTTCGCGGTTCACGCCGGGCGCGATGTCCGGGTGCTGCTCGATCTTGAAGGTCGGCTCCTTCCCGGCCCTGCGCTGCGCTAAGTAGTCCTTTGTCAGCACTGCAACCGTTCCCGACAACGCGACAATGGCGATCAAGTTGATCGTCGCCATCAGTCCCATCGAGGCATCGGCGAAGTTGAACACAGTCGCAACGGCCTGCACCGCGCCCCAGACGACCATCCCCATCACCGCAATCCGCAGCACCATGATGCCTGTATTCCCGCCGCCCAGATGGACCACCGCGTTCTCTGCGTAGGAATAGTTACCGATGATCGAGGTGAAGGCGAAGAAGAAGATCGCCACCGCCACGAAGGTCTGCCCGAACGTGCCGAAATGGTCATTCAGCGCGGCCTGCGTCAGGTTCACCCCGGTCAACTGGTCAGACGGCATGACATCGGCCAGCAGGATCATCACCGCCGTGGCCGTGCAGACCAGAAGCGTGTCAATGAACACGCCGAGCGCCTGCACGAAACCCTGGCTCGACGGATGGTGGGGCGCAGGGGTTGCGACGGCAGCGATGTTCGGCGCAGAACCCATGCCCGCCTCGTTCGAAAAGAGGCCGCGCTTGATCCCGTTCAACATCGCCGCGGTCATCGACCCCGCGACACCGCCCACGGTTTCCTGCAGACCGAAGGCGCTTTTGACGATGCCGATCAGAATGCCGGGGACATGCCCGATATTCATGATCATCACGATGATCGCCGCCAGCAGGTAAAGGCCGGCCATGAAGGGCACGACATATTCCGCGACCCGCGCGATTTGCGGAATGCCGCCGAAGATGATGACGCCCGTCAGCGCCGCGACCGCGATACCGATCCACAGCTTGTTGATCCCCATACTGGTCGAGACCGCCTCGGCGATGGAGTTTGCTTGCACGGCGTTAAAGACCAGACCGAAGGCGATAATCAGCGCGATCGAGAAGATCGCGGCCAGCCACGGCATGCCCAGCCCTCGGGAAATATAAGCAGCAGGTCCGCCGCGATACATCCCGTCAGGACCGTGCGTCTTGTAAAGCTGCGCCAGAGTGGATTCAGAATAGGCGGTAGCCATACCGACAAGTGCGACCATCCACATCCAGAAGATCGCGCCCGGCCCGCCAAGCGTCAGCGCCACCGCGACACCGGCGATATTGCCGGTGCCGACACGGCTCGCCAATGAGACGGTAAGCGCCTGGAATGGCGATATTCCATCCTTGTCGGTCTGGTCGGACCCCAGAACGCAGCGCCACATTTCGGCGAAGTGCCGAAACTGGATGAACCCGAGCCTGAGGGTGAAATAGATGCCGACCGCAAGAAGCCCGTAAATGAGGATATATCCCCAGAAAATTGTATTCAGAAAGTCGATGATTGCATTCATGACGTCCCCCGTTCTTGACCACGTCACCGCGTGTAACGAAACGATAACAGTGATGTTACCGGTAGCAATAGCGCATCGGCTTTTGCAGCGGGGGCGCGTCGAACGCGCAACAGGGTCGCCACCGCCCTGCCCGCGCCGCAAGCAGATATGTCTGGCGTCAGAGCAGCGCGATCACTCGCGGAGGGTGTCAGCCGTTTGCTTCGGCAAGCGCCACCGGCAGCGCTTCGCTGAAGGCGTTCATCTCTGCCTCGGGACCGCAGGAAATTCGGATGCAGCGGTCCATCGGTGCCACGCCCGGCATACGGGCAAAGATGCCGGCGCGGTCCAGACCGGCCAGCACCTTGCGCGCGAAATCACCGTCGCCGCCGCAATCAATGGCGACAAAATTCGTCGCCGAGGGAAGTGCGGACAGCCCGTTTTCGGCGGCGATCCTGCTGATTCGGTCCCGTGCGCCAGCAACCTGAGCCTGCACGTGGGACAACCATTTCCGGTCCGCCAGCGCAGCGAGCGCGCCAGCCTGTGCGATGCGGTTGACGCCGAAGTGGTTCCGGATGCGCTCAAACCCCGCGATCAGCGTCGGGTGGCCTATCGCATAGCCGATCCGCGCGCCCGCCAGACCGTATCCTTTGGAGAATGTGCGCATGTGGATGACGCGCGGATCGTCCGCCCGTATCTTGCCGAGCGTGCCTGCGGGGGCAAGCTCTGCATAGGCTTCGTCCAGCACCAGAAGCGCGTCGCCGGGAAGCCGCTCTATCATATCCTCGATAACCTCAGCGGGGTGCCAGCTGCCCATCGGATTGTCGGGATTTGCGAGATAGATCAGCCGTGCCCCCGTTTCGGCCGCCGCATTCAGCAAGGCATCCGGGTCTTCCCGATCCTCTCGGTAGGGAACTTTGGTCAGCGCGCCGCCGAAACCCGCGACGTGATAGTTGAAGGTCGGATAGGCCCCGTCCGACGTCACGACCGCATCGCCCGGCGCGATCATCAGGCGCACGAGCAGCCCCAGAAGCCCATCAATACCTTCCCCGATCACGATGCTTTCCGGCGGCACGCCATGATGCGCGGAAAGTGCCTGCCGTAGTTCGTGATTGTCGGGGTCGCCATACTTCCATGCCTCGGACGCTGCTGACGCCATCGCCTCAATCGCCAGGGGCGAGGGGCCGAAGCCGTTTTCGTTGGCACCGAGCCGGGCAATGAACGGCGTGCCTCGGCGACGTTCCAGCGTTTCAGGACCGGTGAACGGCACGGTCGGCGGCAGCGATTGCGGGATCGGGGCGAAGCGCATCAGTTCGCCCCATTTCCGACAAGAGCCGAAGCTGCATTCTGCAATCCGGCGCGCGCCGCATCAATGCCGCCGACAACCGCGACGACCGGGCCCGGCGCATTGCCGCCGCTGACCCAGCCCGACGCGGCCGCATAGACCAGCAGCAGCAGCGCAGAGACAGCCAATGCACGAAGAAACCCGGCGCGATAGCCAGATTGCCGATGGCCCTGGGGCGCGGACATATCGGCTGCTGCGGCAGACGGTTCCACCTGAAGGGTGGCAGCCAGTTCGGCCGCATCCGGCAACCCCTTTGCGACACGACGGCGTGGCACGGGCGGGAATATCACGGGCGCAAGCTCGATAGACGGCGCGACGCCCGACGACACACCTGCCGCGCCGGTCGCCTTCGCATCGTCCGCCTGTGCCACGCTGTCATCGGCAAGGTTCCGCTCTGGCGGTTTGGCAAGCTTGGGCATCGGCCGCGCATCCGACTTTGCCTTGCGCGCGGGCGAGGAACGGCGTGGCAGGACGCGGGGTTGGGAATCATCCGGCTCTGTCACCGTCGTGGCTGGCCATTCCGTAGCATCTTCGCGCGCGGGTCGAGGTTCTGTGACCGGCAATCCCTGCGCTGGCTTTGCAGCAGCCGGCTGCGAGGGTTCGTCCTGCGCCGGGCCGGTAACGGCAAGATCAGTCGGTCCGGCCTCGTCTGCGTCTTGCAACACGAGTGTCTCGGGTGACGGCTCGGGCGAAGGCGCCTCGCCACGCGCGGCACGGCGCGCCGAAAGCTCTCGTGCGGTTTCCTCGCGCAGAATCGACAGCACATCGTCGGGCAAGGGGCGCTGCAGATCGGGCGCCGCGCCAAGATCGCGGGCCCCGGCTTCGGCGGCTGATGGGGCGCGCGGGGCGCGAAGATCCCCGGAAAGTCCGCGCATCGCACGCATATCCGAATGCTGCTGCCAGACATGGCCGCAGGCCGAACATTCGACCTCTCTGCCCTCCGGGGGGATCATCCCTGCGGGCACGTCGTAAAGCGCGTTGCATTGGGGGCAAATGAGCCGCATCGGTTGGTCCTGTAAAAGCTTCGCCGTTTCTGGCAATCCACCGCTGGCTGTTCTATCAACGCATCGCCCGGCTTCCAAGCGTCGTGGCGCAAAACGGAACCAGCACCGACCCCAGGAGGCCGCCTTGATTGAGATGCAGGACCTGTCCTTTGGCTATCGCGGCGGCGGAGCCTTGCTGTCGAACATGACACTCAGCCTGCCTGCGGGGTCGTTTCATTTTCTGACCGGGCCATCCGGCTCGGGCAAGACGACCTTCCTGCGCCTTTGCTATGCCGATCTGCTGCCAAGCGCGGGGCGGCTGACGGCCTTCGGGCATGATGTCTCGGGTCTTTCGCGCGACGGAATCGCCATGCTGCGCCGCAAGATCGGCGTGTTGCATCAGGATGCGCAATTCCTCGATCACCTGCCGGTCGCCGAAAATATCGCGCTGCCGCTTACGGTTGCCGGTCAGCCCGTCGATATGCAGGCGCTGAAGGATCTTCTTGGCTGGGTCAGCATGTCAGGTCACGCCCGCGCGGTCCCCCCGGCATTGTCAGGTGGCGAACGGCAGCGCGCGGCACTTGCGCGCGCAGTCATCATGTCGCCGGATATGGTCATGGCCGATGAGCCGACGGGCAACCTGGACTGGGACATGTCGATGCGCCTGCTGCAATTGCTGGTCGAGCTAAACAGGTCTGGCAAGACGATCATGGTTGCGACACATGATATGGATCTGATCCGCGCGGCGCGTCAGATGGATGTTCAGGCACGGGTTCTGCGGATCTCTGGCCAGCGTGTGCAACTGGCGGGGGCCGACCTATGAAGACTGATCTTCGTCAAGTAGACTGGCGCAGCCTATGGCGTGGGCTGATCGGGCGCGACAGCGGCGGGACAAGTCGCATCGTCCCGCCGACCGGGTTTACCGCGCAGCTTACGCTGCTTACGGCTGGCGCAATGGCGTTTCTGGCGGTGTTCGCGCTGGCACTTTCATTCGCGACCGGCCGGCTGGCTGATCGCTGGTCGCAATCGCTTGCCCAGACACTGACGATTCGCGTCTCTGCCCCATCTGACGAGATCGAGGCCCAGACCGGCACAGTCATGGCGATCCTGAAACAGACCCCCGGCATAGCCGAGGCACGGATGATGCCCGTCGATGAGGTCGAGCAGCTGCTGACCCCGTGGTTCGGTCCAGATGTCCCGGTCGAAGCCCTGCCTATCCCACGCCTGATCGAAGTCACGGAATCGGGCGACGATTTCGATGCCGAAGGCCTCAGCCTGCGGCTCGCGGCCGAGGCCCCCGGTGCCGTGCTGGACGACCATACGCGCTGGCGCCAACCGCTGGTTTCGGCCGCGAACCGGTTGCGGATGCTGGGCATTGTCTCGCTGGCGCTGATCGCGGCTGCCGGCGCGGCGATGATGATGCTCGCCGCGCAATCTTCGCTTGCCGCAAACGGGCAGGTAATCCGCGTTCTGCGCCTGATTGGCGCGCGCGACGTCACCATCGCGCAGGCCTTCGTTCGCCGCTTTACCCGGCGCGCGGCGGCAGGCGCGCTTGGCGGGACTTTGCTGGGGATGCTCGGCATTGCCTTGCTGCCGGGAATGGATCAGGCCGGCGGCTTCCTGACCGGGCTCAGCTTTCAGGGCTGGGGATGGCTGTGGCCGCTGCTTATTCCGATCGTCGCGGCCTGTGTCGGATTTTTCGCGACCAGATGGGCCGCGCTGCGCATGTTGAGAGCCGTTCCATGAGCGGCGCGCTGCTGACCGCCGCAGAGGCCGCGCGCCTGTCGCCGACCCCACGTCAGACCAACTGGTTCAGCTATGTTCGCGCGCTCAGCCATTATATACATGTCGGGCTGGCGACGGTCGTTCTGGGGCTTTGGGGAATCACCCAGATGCGGCACGGGCGCAAGGGCGCCAATCGCGTCGCGTCGGTCTGGATCGGCTATATGCTGCGGGCCGCCCGCTGGCATATGGGCGTGGCAGTCGAACTTCGGGGCAATCCGCCAGAGCGCGGCACCGATGCGCTGATTGCGGCCAAGCACCAAAGCTTTCTGGACATCCTCGCCATCGCTTTCGCCGCAGGGCGCCGCAGTTTCGTCATGAAGCGCGAGGTCATGCGCGTGCCGATCATGGGGTGGTATGCCCGCGAGGTCGGAAGCATCCCGATTGACCGCGCAAGGGGCCGCGACGCGATGGGACAGATTGTCGGAGCAGTGCGCGAACGGATCGCGCAGCCCGACGGGCTTGGTCATCTGATCGTCTATCCCGAAGGCACGCGAACAAGGCCCGGCGAGCACCGCCCCTACAAACACGGCATCGGCACGATTCATCTGGAAACCGGCGTTCCCGTCTGGCCCGTCGCGGTGAACTGCGGAATGTTCTGGCCCAAGCGCGGTCTGCCGATCGCGGCCGGTCGCGCGGTGATCGAATTTCTGCCGCCGATGCAGGCCGAACCCGGCGAAGGGCGCGAGGAATTCATTGCCCGCCTGCGCGAACTGATCGAGGCCCGCAGCGACGCGCTGATGGCAGAGGCGGGATTTTCGCCTGTCAGTTAACCTAAAGTAAATTTCCTTTGGCCGTCTGCCGGACATTCACTAGAATGACAAATTGCGCCGGATGTGCAGCGGTGCATTCGCGCGAATGTAGCCTAAGACGTAAAGGAACGAGTGAAATGGTTATCAGGTCTGTTGCAGGCGCGTTGGCGCTCGCTACGCTTTCGGGTTGCGCCATGACGCCCCAGCAATATGAAACGACGCCGGTTCTGGTGCAGTCAGCGATGGGTCAGGTCACGTGTCAGCTTTACACGCTGGAGCAGGTGACCTGGGACCGCGCGATCAATCGCCCGGCCGCCATGTCTGTTGCAACAGCGGATAATCTGTGCCGCGCCGAAGGTCAGCGCGTGATGCAGGGCGGCACGCCGAACTACGCGCCGACAGTCGCCGCGGCCTCGACAGCACAATGATTTAGCGCGGCGTGCGCGCCCGACTCTCGCACATGCCGAACGCGGTTTCCGGCCTGTGCGCAGAAAGCGCTACTCTGCCGCGACTGCCTGACCGGGCACATAATTCAGGATCGGGGCCAGCCAGCGTTCGGCCTCGGCCAGATCCATGCCCTTGCGTGCGGCGTAATCGGCGACTTGATCGGCCTCGACCTTGGCGACGCCGAAATAATAGGCGTCGGGATGGCCGATATAAATGCCCGACACGGATGAGCCCGGCCACATGGCCATGGATTCCGTCAACTCTACCCCTGTCGCCTCGGTCGCGTTGAGCAGATCGAACAGCGTTACCTTTTCGGTGTGGTCTGGCTGCGCCGGATAACCCGGCGCGGGCCGGATGCCCGCATAGCCTTCCTTGATGAGGTCTTCATTCGTCAGGTTTTCGTCAGCCGCATACCCCCAATGATCGCGGCGCACACGCTCGTGCATCAGTTCCGCCAGCGCCTCGGCGAAGCGGTCGGACAGCGCCTGCACCATGATCGCGGAATAATCGTCGCCCGCTTCCTTGAAACGCGCCGCGAATTCGTGATCTTGCGGACCAGAGGTGACGACAAAACCGCCGACATAATCCGGCTGTCCTTCGGGCGCCACGAAATCGGCGAGCGCAACATTCGGGCGGCCCTCGCGCTTTTCAAGCTGCTGCCGCAGGGTGTGGAACGTGGCCAGTTCTTCGTCCCGGTTATCGTCCTTATACAAACGGATGTCGTCACCGACCCGGTTCGCCGGCCAGAACCCGATCACTGCGCGCGGCGTGAACCATTTCTTCGCGATGATCTCGGACAGCATCTTCTGCGCATCGGCGAACAGCGCCCGCGCTGCTTTGCCCTGCTTTTCATCGTCAAGGATGCGGGGATAGACGCCCTTCATCTCCCATGTCTGGAAGAACGGGGTCCAGTCGATATAGCGGGCAATCTCGGCCAGATCGAAGTCGTCGATGACGCGAGAACCGAGGAATTTCGGCGCAGTCGCCTGCCAATTGTCGAAATCGACCTTTACCGCATTGTCGCGCGCTTCCTGCAGTGGCAGGCGGCGCTTGGTCTTGTCGCCGCGATTGTATTTCTCGGCCACATCCTCGTATTCGGCGCGGATATTCGCGACATAGGCAGGCTTCTGATCCGACAGAAGCTGCGACACCACGCCTACCGCGCGGCTGGCATCGGTGACATAGACCGTCTGGCCCTTGTGATAGCGCGGGTTGATCTTGACCGCCGTGTGCACCCGGCTGGTCGTTGCGCCGCCGATCAGCAGCGGAATGTCAAACCCTTCCCGCTCCATTTCAGCCGCGACATGGACCATTTCGTCCAGCGAGGGCGTGATCAGCCCCGACAGTCCGATCACATCGACCTTCTGGGCCTTCGCGACTTCGAGGATCTTCTGCGAGGGCACCATGACCCCAAGGTCGATGATCTCGTAATTGTTGCAGGCCAGTACGACGCCGACGATGTTCTTGCCGATGTCGTGCACATCGCCCTTCACCGTCGCCATCAGGATCTTGCCGTTGGTATTCGCCTCGCCGCTCGCGGCCTTCTCGGCCTCCATATAGGGCAGCAGCCAGGCCACGGCCTGCTTCATCACGCGGGCCGATTTCACCACCTGCGGCAGGAACATCTTGCCCGCGCCGAACAAGTCGCCAACGACGTTCATGCCCGACATCAGCGGGCCTTCGATGACATGGAGCGGACGTTCGGCCTGCAAGCGGGCCTCTTCTGTGTCGCCTTCAATGAATTCGGTGATGCCGTTCACAAGCGAATGTTCCAGCCGCTTTTCGACCGGCCATTCGCGCCAGGACATGTCCTTCTCGCGGGTCTTGGCCCCGCCTTCGCCGCGATATTTCTCGGCGATGTCCAGCATGCGTTCGGTCGAATCGTCGCGGCGGTTCAGAACCACATCCTCGCAGGCCTCGCGCAGTTCGGGGTCGATCTGGTCATAGACAGCAAGCTGGCCGGCATTGACGATGCCCATATCCATGCCTGCCTGAATGGCGTGATACAGGAACACGGCATGCATCGCCTCGCGCACGGGTTCGTTGCCGCGGAAGCTGAAGGACAGGTTCGACACCCCGCCCGAGATGTGGACAAGCGGCAGGGTCTGGACGATCCGGCGGGTAGCATTGATGAAATCGACGCCGTAATTGTCGTGTTCCTCGATCCCCGTCGCCACGGCGAAGATGTTCGGATCGAAGATGATGTCTTCTGGCGGGAAACCGACTTCTTGCGTCAGCAGTTCATAGGCACGGGTGCAGATTTCGACCTTGCGGTTTTCGGTATCGGCCTGCCCGGTTTCGTCAAAAGCCATGACGACCACGGCAGCACCATAGGCGCGGCACAGCCGGGCGTGATGCAGAAACGCCTCTTCACCCTCCTTCAGCGATATCGAGTTCACGACCGGCTTGCCCTGAATGCATTTCAGCCCGGCCTCGATCACCTCCCATTTCGAGCTGTCGACCATGATCGGCACGCGGGCAATGTCGGGTTCGGACGCGATCAGGTTCAGATAGTCGACCATGGCCTTTTCGCTGTCGATCAGGCCTTCATCCATGTTGATGTCGATGATCTGCGCGCCGTTTTCGACCTGATCGCGCGCCACATCAAGCGCGGCGGCCAGATCGCCATTGGTGATCAGCTTGCGGAAACGCGCGCTGCCGGTGACGTTGGTGCGTTCGCCCACATTCACGAAGGGGATTTCGTTGGTCTTGGTGAACGGCTCCAGTCCCGAAAGACGCAGCGCAGGGGCGATGTCAGGGATAGCGCGTGGCGGAATGTCCGCGACTGCCTCGGCAATGGCGCGGATGTGGTCAGGGGTCGAACCGCAGCAGCCGCCGACGATGTTGACCAGCCCCTCGCGCGCGAATTCAGCCACCTGCGCGGCCATCTGATCGGGGGTTTCGTCGTAAGCCCCCATCTCGTTCGGCAGGCCGGCATTGGGATAGGCGCAGACAAGCGTATCCGCCACGTCCGAAATCTCGGCCAGATGCGGGCGCATCGCCTCGGCCCCGAGCGCGCAGTTCAGACCGACGGTCAGCGGCTGCGCATGGCGGATCGAATGCCAGAACGCGGTCGGCGTCTGGCCCGACAGCGTGCGGCCCGACAGGTCGGTGATGGTGCCCGAGATCATCACCGGCAGGCGCAGGTTCTTTTCGGTGAACACCTGCTCGCAGGCGAATACGGCGGCCTTGGCGTTCAGGGTGTCGAAAATCGTCTCGATCAGGATCAGGTCGGCACCGCCATCCATCAGACCGCGGATCTGTTCGGCATAAGCCGTCGCGAGTTCATCGAATGTCACGGCACGGAAGCCCGGATTGTTCACGTCCGGGCTGATGGATGCCGTGCGGTTCGTCGGCCCAAGCGCGCCCGCCACGAAGCGGGGGCGACCGTCTTCGGCTGTGGCCCGGTCAAGTGCGGCGCGCGCAAGCCGTGCGCCCGACACGTTCAGATCATAGACCTTGTCCTGCAGTCCGTAATCCGCCTGCGCAATCGTGGTCGACGAAAACGTGTTCGTTTCCACGATATCCGCACCCGCCTTCGCATAGCGATAGTGGATTTCTTCGATGGCGTCTGGCCGGGTCAGGTTCAGAAGGTCGTTATTGCCCTTCTGCGGGTGATCCGAATGGATATGGCAGGCACAGCCCGCGCCGTGGCCGGTATAGTCATCCTCGGACAGCCCGAGATCCTGTATCTGCGTGCCCATCGCACCGTCCAGGATCAGGATGCGGTCTGCCGCCTGCTTGCGGATCTGCGCGAAGGCGGGAGAAAGCGGAAGTACGGCCACGGAATACCCCTGTTTCGGATTCAATCGCTGCTTCTAACAGTCACGAGGCCAATCGACAAACGCATGTTTCGCATGAAGAAGTTGCACGATCCTCATATCCTGTGAGGATCAGCGCGGCTTCTCGTTGTCCCCGGTAACTTCCGGGGCGCTCTCTGCCGTCGTTTCTGCACCGCTCGCGGCAGATGCGGCGGATTTGACGGGCGTTTCGGCGGTTTCGGCTGTTTCGGCACCTTCGCCGGCACTTGGCTCTGCTTCCGGTTCATCGGTGATCTGGCGCATGCGTTCAGAGATGACGTCACCGGTCTTTATGTCTATGGCGCTTTCGATCATGAGCCTGCCGCGTGTGGCCGTGACACGGAATGTCCCGTTGTCCTGGACGATCTGGATATTCTCGTATCCCTGCGCGGCGAACTGGGCGCGCACCCGCTCGATCGGGACGTCGGCCTGTGCTGCCGTCGCGAGGGCGCAGAACATCATTCCTGCAAGTCTTGGGCGCATTCGGCCTTCCACCAGATTATGAACGCTCCAGAAGTATATTATACCTCAGATCGCTGCTGTGACGAGATGGACATTCCGGCAAGCCGCCGATCTGTGGCAACCCTTTCCATTGCAGGCGTCAGGCGCTAAATACCTGCCGTTAATCGCGCGGGAAATCTCATGGCACGTCACCTCATTACTTCTGCCCTGCCCTATATCAACGGGATCAAGCATCTGGGCAATCTGGTCGGCAGCCAGCTTCCCGCGGACCTTTACGCCCGCTATCTTCGTGGTCGGGGGCATGAGGTCATGTTCATCTGCGCCACCGACGAGCACGGCACCCCGGCGGAACTCGCCGCGGCCAAGACGGGCGAGCCGGTGGCCGATTACTGCAAGCGCATGCATGCAGAGCAGTCGAAGCTTGCCGAGGGGTTCGGCCTGTCCTTCGATCACTATGGACGCTCTTCCAGCCCGCAGAACCGCAAGCTGACCCAGCATTTTGCAGGAAAGCTGGCCGAGGAAGGCCTGATCCGCGAGGTCAGCGAAAGTCAGGTCTATTCGATCGACGACGGCCGCTTTCTTCCCGACCGCTATATCGAGGGCACCTGCCCGAATTGCGGATATGAGAAAGCGCGCGGCGATCAATGCGAAAACTGCACAAAGCAGCTGGACCCGACCGACCTCATCAACCCGCGCAGCGCCATCAGCGGCAGCACGAATCTGGAAGTTCGCGAAACGAAGCATCTGTTCCTGCGTCAATCCGCAATGCGCGACCAGATCGCCGCATGGATCGACAGCAAGACCGACTGGCCAGTGCTGACGACGTCCATCGCCAAGAAATGGCTGTTTGACGGCGACGGGTTGCAGGATCGCGGAATCACGCGCGATCTGGACTGGGGCGTGCCGGTGCAGAAGGGCGATGAGCCATGGCCGGGGATGGAGGGCAAGGTCTTCTACGTTTGGTTCGATGCGCCCATCGAATATATCGGCGCAACCGCCGAATGGGCCGATGCGAATGGGGGCGACTGGGAACGCTGGTGGCGCACCGACAAGGGTGCGGACGATGTGACCTATACCCAGTTCATGGGCAAGGATAACGTTCCGTTCCACACGCTGGGTTTTCCGACGACGATCATGGGATCTGCCGAACCGTGGAAGCTGGTCGATTACATCAAGTCGTTCAACTATCTGACCTATGACGGTGGCCAGTTCAGCACCTCTCAGGGCCGCGGCGTGTTCATGGATGACGCGCTGTCGCTGCTGCCCGCCGATTACTGGCGCTGGTGGCTGCTGTCGCACACGCCGGAATCCGGCGACAGCGAATTCACATGGGAGAATTTCCAGCAATCGGTGAACAAGGACCTCGCCGATGTGCTGGGGAATTTTGTCAGCCGTATCACCAAGTTCTGCCGGTCGAAATTCGGCGAGGCGGTGCCGGAAGGCGGCGATTGGGCCGCGCCCGAGCGCGAACTCGCAAGCGCACTGACCGCCCGCATCCGCGCCTATGAAAGCTTCATGGACGGCATGGAGATCCGCAAGGCGGCCAGCGAATTGCGCGCGATCTGGGTGCTTGGCAACGAATACCTGCAGGCCGCAGCCCCTTGGGCGACCTTCAAGGAAGACCCGGAAAAGGCCGCCATGCAGGTGCGCTTGGGCCTGAACTTGATCGCGCTTTATGCCAGCCTCTCGGCCCCGTTCATTCCGTTCACTGCCGCGACCCTGCGCGAGGCCATGAACAGCAGCGACGGCTGGCCCGATGATGTGGATGCGGCGCTGATCGCCCTGCCCCCCGGCCATGCCTTTACCGTGCCCGAAAACCTGTTCGCCAAGATCACTGACGAACAGCGCGACGAATGGACCGAGCGCTTCAAGGGCACCCGCGCCTGACCGGCGCACTGGCTGAATGGGCCTGCCCGCTGGTCACGCGGCAGTTGGGCGACAGTCGGCAGGTATTGGCCTTCCGCCACCCGCTCGCCGGTCGGCAATTCGTCAAGGGCAGTATCGAGCCACCTGAGAGCGCGGCAGATGCAGCCATCCGTGAGCTGGCCGAGAAGAGCGGCATCCGCCTTGTCAGCCATGCCGTCAGCCTCGGCGCCTTTTCCGTCGGAGAACAAGTCTGGTATTTCGTCGACTGCCGCGTCCCTGCCCTTCCTGATCGCTGGCAGCACTGGACCCGCGACGGCGGCGGGCTTCAGTTCGAATTCTTCTGGCATCCGCTCGATCAGCAGTTGAACAGCGAGTGGGACGCGATCTTCCACGAGGCATTCGTGTTTATCCGCCAGCTTCTTGAAGCGGACTGAGCGGAGGCCTGCCGGGCGGGCTGGACTCTTGCGGCGATGCGGCATTAGCTCGCCAGAGATTTTCCCGCGTGGTCACATGTCTTTCGATTTGAACCTTCTGCTTTTCTGGGCAATTGCCGCCATCGCGGCTTGGGTTCAGACGCTGACAGGCTTCGCGCTCGGGCTGATTCTGATGGGCGCAACGGGCGCGTTGGGGCTGATGCCGGTGCCGCAGGCGGCCGCGATCACCTCGCTTCTGGTGCTGGTCAATGCGGTGATCGTCTTGTCCAGGGGTTGGCGCGATGTGGACTGGCCTGCGCTGAAAATGGTGCTGCTCGGCGCAATTCCGATGCTGATCGTGGGATTCTATCTGCTGCACTTTCTGGCGGGTTCGGCGCTTGGGCTGCTGCAACTGCTGCTTGGCGTGGTGATCGCTGGATCGGCCGCGCAACTGGCGGCGCGGCCGAAGCTTCGCGAAACACGTTCGCCGCCTATCACGTTTTTTCTGTCAGGTCTGATCGGCGGCACGATGGGCGGGCTTTTTGCGACGACCGGTCCCCCGGTTATCTGGCATCTCTACCGCCAGCCGATGCCGCTTGCCGCCGTTCGTGTCACACTGGTTTCGGTGTTTTTCCTGACCCAGATCCTGCGGACAGGGCTTGTCATCAGCTCTGGCGGGATCACTCAGTCGATGCTGATCAGCGCCGCTGGCGCGGCACCCTCGGTCGTTCTGGGGACGTGGCTCGCGCGGCGTTTTCCGCCCCGGCTCGAAACCGCGACGATCCGTAAAACTGCGCTTCTGCTGCTGTTCCTGTCCGGGATTTCGCTGATTTTTTCGGCAATTGGAAAGCTGGGCTAGGGGACGGGGCTGGCCTTGCGCTGCGCCAGCGCCTATGTTCCGCGCGCACGACTAGTCAGAGGACCGAGATGACCCATTGCATCCTGATCGGCGCACCTGTGGATGAGGGACAGCGTGTCCCCGGCTGTATGATGGGGCCTTCGGCCTATCGCGTCGCGGGCCTTGGTCGCGTGCTGGAATCGCTTGGGCACACGGTCGAAGATCGCGGCGATGTGGCACCCGCGCCGCCAGCCGGGGAAACGCATCCGAACTCGGCAATCCACCACCTGCCAGAGGTGGTCGCCTGGACCAACGCGCTGTCTGTTGCGGGCAGGTCGGCAATGCCTGACGGTATGCCGATTTTCATGGGCGGCGATCACTCGCTGGCTCTTGGCACTGTCGCGGGTGTTGCGGCGCATGCAAAGGCGGCAGACCGGCCGCTTTTCGTGATCTGGCTGGACGCGCACAGCGATTTCCACACACCAGAGACGACTACGTCGGGCAATCTGCACGGCACGCCGATGGCCTATGCCGCCGGCCGGCCTGGCTTCGCGCCGTTTCCGCCTTTCCCGGCGGCGGTTCCTGCGGAAAACATCTGCATGTTCGGGATCCGCAGCGTCGATCCGGCCGAACACCGGATGCTGCAAGAAACAGAGATCACGGTGAACGACATGCGTGTTCTGGACGAGCGAGGCATCGTTGCGCCCTTGCGCGAATTCCTTGATCGCGTTCGCGCCGCGAATGGCCTGCTGCATGTCTCGCTTGACGTTGACTTCCTCGACCCTTCAATCGCGCCGGCAGTCGGCACCACCGTCCCCGGCGGCGCGACCTTCCGCGAGGCGCATCTGGTCTGCGAGATCCTGCATGAATCCGGGCTTGTGACCTCGCTTGATCTTGTCGAGCTGAACCCGTTTCTGGATGATCGCGGACGCACGGCAAAGCTGATGGTGGATCTCGTTGGCTCTATGATGGGGCAGAAGGTTTTCGATCGCCGGACCCGCAGCTTCTAAGCGGCGCGCTTGTAATCGCGGAACGTCCCGCCCATCTTTTCGTTGACCCCGCAAGACGGAGAAAGCGATGTCGCGCAACGCCACCCAGAGGCTGTCATTTTATTTGCTGATCCTGCTGACGCTTTATGCGTCGCTGGCCGGCGCAGCGTAGGGGCGGTTCATGGCGCAACGTTTCGGCGGCCGCTTCTCGCCCGGCGCATCAAATATTCCGCAGCCCAAGGGCCCGCCCGTACACCGGCTGGAAACGCGGGTGAAGTGGGTCACGATTGCTGCAATTCCCTTCCTGCTTTCGGCTTTCTGGCAGGACCCGGTCGGGCTGGTCACGAATCTTGCCGGGTTCGGGATCGTGGCTCTTGGCGCGATACTGACGCGCGAAGGATTGCAGGCTGAAGCAGCCTATGACGCCCGCCGCGTCGCCCGTCGCCCCGCCTGGCCGCGCAAGCTGTTTGGTGGAATATTGACTGGCCTGGGCCTTGCCGTCGGGGCCTGGGCGCCGGGTGCGCTTGCCGGCGCAGCGTTGATCGGTGCAGCAGGACTGGCATTGCATTATCTTGCCTTTGGTCCCGATCCCATGCGTGACAAAGGGATGGAGGGCGTTGACACATTCCAGCAGGACCGCGTCGCCCGCTTTGTGGCAGAGGGCGAGGAGTATCTGAAGGGGATGCAGGATGCGATCCTGCGCACTGGTGACAGGAAGCTGCAAGCGCGTGTCGCTGTCTTTGCCGAGACGGCCCGAGAGCTGTTTCGCCGGGTGGAGGAGGACCCCGCCGACCTTGCCGCCGCGCGCCGTTATCTTGGCGTCTACCTGATGGGCGCACGTGATGCGACGGTGAAGTTCGCAGACCTTTACGCGCAGACTGGCGATGCCTCGGCGAAAGCGGATTATGGGGCGCTTTTGTCCGATCTTGAAGGGAATTTCGCGGCCCGGACGCGATCACTGATCGAGGGCGGGCGGACGGATTTCGACATCGAGATGCAGGTTCTGCGCGACCGACTCGCGCGTGAGGGCGTGCGTCCGCAAGAGCCTGAGCGCGCATCTCTTGAAGATCGGCGCGGCATGGAACTGACGGATCTTATTCGGGAAACCGTGAAGGCGGGGCGGAAGCCGGACTGATGCCGCGTTATGCGTTTCGGGTGGAATATGACGGTGCGCCGTTTGCGGGCTGGCAGGCGCAGGCCGGGGTTCCCAGCGTTCAGGGCGCGATCGAGGCGGCTTTGGGCAAGCTTGATCCCGGCTTTGCGGATGGTGCGCGGATCGCGGCGGCGGGGCGGACGGATGCGGGGGTGCATGCCTCGGGTCAGGTGTTTCACGCCGATTTAATCAAGGAATGGCAAAGGTTTAAGCTGGGTGAGGCGCTGAACTGGCACCTGAAGCCGGACCCGGTTTCGGTGACGGCGGTGGTGCCTGTTTCGAATGATTTCCATGCCCGGTTTTCAGCGTTGGAGCGGCGCTATGCATTTCGGCTGGTGGCGCGGCGGGCGCCGGTTGTGGCGGATCGGGGGCGGGTCTGGCAGGTTCTGAAACCGCTAGATATTGATGGGATGCGGGAGGCGGCGCAATATCTTGTGGGTCGGCATGACTTTACCACTTTTCGAAGTACCATGTGCCAGTCAGCCTCGCCCGTAAAGACGCTGGATGAGATCCGGATCGAGGGGCTTGATTACCCCGCCGGGCAAGAGGTCCGCTTTCACCTGCGCGCCAGAAGTTTCCTGCATAATCAAGTACGTAGTATTGTCGGCACGTTGGAACGTGTGGGTGCCGGGGCGTGGGAACCGGGGCGCGTCAAGGCGGCGCTGGAGGCCGCCGACAGGGCGGCTTGCGGGCCGGTTTGTCCGCCTCAGGGGCTGTCGCTGACCGGGGTGGGGTACGATCCCGACCCGTTTTCCTGACCCGCACAACCCGTACACCACGCGTACACAGCCCGTACACAACCCGTGCTGACGCAACGCGCGCAGCGTTTACCCCTTTCGGCGCGGCTTCCGGCAAGATGGCGGCAGCGGAAAAGGGGGCGATCATGGCGACGAAAACGGACGGCACGCGGCGGGCGAATTACCACTATATGGCCGATGCGATGCGGCGGCTGGAATGGGACCTGCATCAGCGCATCGTGACCGAGGGGCGCATCCCCGAGGCCTGGCACGACATCGCGGCTGAACGGGCCGGGACGGCGAAAACCCGCGTCACGATCCGGCTGGATGGCGACGTGGTGAAATTCTTTCGCGACATGGGGCCGGGCTGGCAGCCTCGGGTCAATGAGGTGCTGCGCAGCTTCATGCATGCGCGTCTGGCGGGGCTGCTGCGCGGGGCCGAGACGATGGACTACCTGAAACGCCGGGTCGAGGAAGGCCATGACGGCCAGAAACCCGGCTGGGGCGGCGTGCAGGCGGAGTATGAGGAGGCGCTTGGCGCGGAACTGGCGCAGGGCATGAGCGACGAGGCGGGGGTGCCTATGGGCGATGAGCGCCGGGGGCAGCGGGCGGATCTGATGGCTTGGATGAAGGTAAGGGATGGGTAGCGTGGTCACAATCGAACAACACGCCACTCCTCAGCACGATAACCCGCTCCAGATTGACGACGATAAAGATTGGCTCTTTTAACTTCCGCAGACTTTCAACAAGATGACTCCAACAGGGGTGGGCGTACCAACGCCCGCTAACACAACTCGGGAACAAGCGATGCGGACTCTAGCATTTTTCAACAACAAAGGAGGCGTTGGAAAAACAACACTCCTATGCAACGTAGCAGCTTACATTTCTCAAGAGATGGGGCGGAAGGTTTGCATTGTCGACTGTGACCCACAATGCAACGCATCACAGTATTTTTTTCAAGACTCGAAACTTGAGAAACTTCTTACAAAGCCAAAGAAAAATATTGAAGCGCTTTTCTTGTCACTAACCGCAGGAGAAGGACACTCCAGCAGCGTCCCTATCGAGCGATCCGCGTCTTTTGGCGTTGATGTGGTGTGCGGCAGCCCCGCGCTTTCAATGGCCGAAGACTTTCTAGCTGAAGAATGGGCAAGCTTAAACACTCAGCGCGGGCTATCAAGTACGATGGTGTTTCAAAAATCTCTGAAGCACTTGGAAGATTATGACTATGTATTTTTCGATGTCAGCCCATCTCTTGGCGCAATAAATAGGACAGTCTTACTCTCTAGCGATTATTTTGTTAGCCCAATGACGATAGATGTCTTCTCACTAAAAGCTTTTGAGAACATTAGCAAGTGGATGAGCAAATGGCGGGAGCAATGGAATTATTCGGTTAATAGCCCACAGCTTGATGAAAATAGCGACACAGTTAAAGAAGCTCGAACACTGAAGGGTGCTAAATTCATCGGGTACGTTTCGCAGCAGTACACAGCCAAAAGGGACAGCAGCGGCGAAAGACGACCGGTTAAGTCATTTGAAGAAATTGGTAAAAAAATTGATGAGCAGATCGATCAACACTTTACTGGCGACCTGACGCCGCCGTCCCCATATGAAATCGGAAAAATTCCAAATCTTCATAGCCTAGCGCCCATGTCTCAGTCGCGAAGAAAGCCCATTTTTTCCCTTACCGGACGAGATGGGGTTGTGGGGGCGCATTTTGCAAAAGTTAAAGAGGCGAAGGAAATTTTTTTGGGCGTATCTGCGGAAATCGAAAAAAGAATCGATGCGCATCCATGAAGGACGTAGATTGGCCCACCTCGCTCGTCAACGACATCGCTCGAAGAAGGGCAATCCTAGTAATTGGCTCTGGGGTATCAAAACATGCAACAGGTGCGGATGGCTCTACTAAACCCCCGGTGTGGAAAGAGTTTCTCAAATCTGCTGCAATGAAATACCAAAATCAAGACGATTCAGAGCATATTTTTTCGGCCATAGAGTCCGGAGATTTTCTTCATGCCTGCGAATGGCTCAAAAATCGATATGACGAAGGGTGGCCACTATTTCTTCGTTCGAAATTCACTGATCCACGTTTCTCACCTGGAAGGATTCACGAAGTAATAGCTCTTCTCGACAGCAGAATAGTGTTTACGCTTAACTTTGACGATATTTATGAAAATAAATCTCGAGAAGTTAACGAAAAGTCTCTGTTTGTGAAAAATTACTATGACTCAGATGTATGCGAATTCCTAAGAGGGAGCGATCGATATGTGGTAAAGGTTCACGGCAACCTAAACTCGCCTGCCAATCTCATCTTTACTCAAGGTGAGTATGCTAACGCCAGAGTAAAACACAATCTGTTCTATTCTGCTTTCGATGCCGCACTGATGACGCATACCTTTTTGTTCTTAGGATGCGGCTATGGAGATCCAGACGTGAATCTTCTCCTCGAAAATCAGGCGTTTCGCTCGCTACCTGGCTCAATAGAACCGCACTACTTTTTGACTTCAAAAGAAATTCCGAAAGACCTTAAAGAGTCGCTCCGCAAAAATCGAAACCTCAAAACTATTACTTACGATAGGATCGACGATGATCACACGGGTCTCGTGAATGCGATGGAGGCTCTTCTACATCAAGTGGAAAATGCTCGTGTCTCGCTGGCTGAAACCAGTAATTGGTAGAGTAACCGGAACTCTATACATTGGCAGGAGACCCCGCCGACAGTTTGAGGCGCCCCCTCAATGCCCCCCCGAAAACACCAGCGTCCTGAACGGCATCATCGCGACCTGCATGCGCATCAGCAGGGCGTGGACCAGGCCCAGGGCGTCGACGGCGTGAAGCGCTATGGCTTTGGTGGTGGAGGTGTTCGGGTCCTCGATTTCGTCGTGGTGGTTGGAATAGAGGTTGGCGATGCATTGGCTGCCCGGCACGATGCTGGCGAAGCCGCCTTGGTACAGCGGCTCAAAATACACGGTGACGGTGCCGTCGCGGGCGACGGTGCCGACATCGACCAGACGCTCTCCGCCGCCGAACTGGCCGGTGGCGATGTAGTCCTGTTTCTCGGCCACGGTGACGGGGATGACCTGCCAGGGGGCGGTGTCGCAGGCGATTTCGCCGATCATGCCGACCTTGATGACGGGGGCGGCGATCTGGCCGAAGCCTGCCTGAACGGATTGGCGGCCGGCCTCGGTCGGGATCAGCAGGCCGGCAGAGCGCAGGATCGGGCTAACGTAATCGCCGGGGCGCAGGGTGAATTGCTCGACGCGGCCATTGACGCCTGCGCGGATGGTGGATTTCTCGATCTCGATTTCGGCCTGTTCAAGTGCGGCCTGTGCGGTGGCTTTCTGTGCGGGCAGAAGCGTGTTCAGGCGTTCCTGCGCGGCGGTGCGCGCGGCCTCGGCCGCCGCAAGCGCGCCTTCGGCGGCGGCGGCGTTCTGTTCCAGCGTCTCAATCTCGCGCGCGGCGACGGCGTTGGAGCCCGACGCGGCGAGTTGCTGGCGGGTCTGCAGCTGGTCCTGCGCGTTCTGCAGGGCGGCGCGGGCCTGGCTGACATTGCCGTCAGCGGCGGCGATGTCGGCGGCGGCGACGGTCATCGCGGCATCCGCTTCGGCGATCACGCGGCGCTGGGTTTCAACGGCGGCTTCCTGACGCGAGGTGTCGAGGCGGAACAGCGGATCGCCCGCCTGCACCTCGTCGCTGAAGGTGACGAAGACCTCCTCGACCCGGCCGCTGGCGTCGGGAAGGATGGGGATGGTGCGGAACTGGACGGTCACCGCAGTCGATGAGGGGTGGTAGAAAAAGACCACGGTAATCAGCGAGATGGTGAGGATGAAGCAGGCGGTGATGCCGTAGCGCAGTTCGTACCAGACCGAGAAGAAGGTGATCTCTCGCCCCAGCCGTTTGCCCTGTGCAAAGCGGCGGTAGAGGTAGTCGGGCAGGATGGTGATCAGCGAGCAGAGGAGGACTTCGAGCATGTTATTCCCCGGTCTTGCTGTCAGCGGAAGGGTCGGCGGCCTGCGGCGGGTTCGGTGCCGGGGGCGTGTCGTCAGGGGTGACGACGACGTTGCGGCGGGGCTGGACCATGCGTTCCAGCGCGTCCGAGATGCGGCCAAGGGGCGTCGCAAGGTCGGGCAGGTCGATCATGGCCAGCAGCAGCGCGATGCCCCAGAGCAGGTTGTTATGGGTGAACAGCGCGAGCAGGCAGAGGACGGCCACGACCTCGAACTGGAGCTTCTGGCTTTTGTGGGCCATGCGTTCGGGCAGGCTGTGCAGCCATAGAAAGGCGATGCCCAGCAGGAAGATGACGACCAGAAGGAAGATGCCGATGCCGACCAGAAAAACGTCGGTCTGGCCCGGCGCGGTAATGAAGCCGGGTATGTGATGGGTTGCGATCGGGTTGATTTCGCCGGCCATCCTGTCTCTCTCTTTGAATCGTGGGCGCGCAGGTGGTCGGGGCCTTCAGCTGCGACCGGACACCATTTTAATCAATATCTTAGCGAATCGCATCGCTTTTTTTAAGCATTATGTGGCAGGCTGCATGGCCTGCCGGTCTGACTGAATTCGGTGTCGTCGCAAAGCACGGCGACACCCTGTAATCCTGCATCCGCCTTGGCAGGCGAAGGGTCAAGCCTGCAACGAGCGGACGCCGACCTCGCCCTCGTCGCGTGACTTGATTGCGGCCACGGCAGCGATGCTGCCGGCGGCGGTCGTGAAATAAGGGATCTTGTCATAGAGCGCGACGGCGCGGATTTCGCGGCTGTCCTTGATCGTCTGTGCGCCCTCGGTCGTGTTCAGCACCATCGCGATATCGTCGTTCTTCATCCGGTCGATAATGTTCGGGCGGCCTTCATAGACCTTGTTGACGCGCTGCGTCTCGACCCCGTTCGCGGCCAGAAAATCAGCCGTGCCACCTGTCGCGCAAACCGTGAAGCCCATGCCGATCAGGTCGCTTGCTGCGGCCGCCAGTTCCGGCGTCTTGTCGGAATCCTTGACCGAGATGAAGACCTGGCCCTCGAACGGCAGGACCGAACCCGCGCCAAGCTGTGCTTTCAGGAAGGCACGGGGGAAGTTGCGGTCCCAGCCCATCACCTCGCCGGTCGAGCGCATTTCGGGGCCAAGCAGCGTATCGACGCCGGGGAAACGCGCGAAGGGCAGCACGGCTTCCTTGACCGAGAACCACGGCGTGATCGGGTCGGCCAGCGTCAGCGGATCGGCGAAGGGCAGATCGTCCTCGGGGCCGACGCCTTCGGGATAGGGCGCGCGGGCGGGGAAGTTCGACATCGGCTCGCCCGCCATGAGACGCGCCGCGATAGAGGCGATGGCGCTGTCGGTGGCCTTGGCGACGAAGGGGACGGTGCGGCTGGCACGCGGATTCACCTCCAGCACATAGATCGCGCCGTCCTTGATGGCGAACTGCACGTTCATCAGACCGACCACGCCCAGCTTAAGGGCCATGGCGACGGTCTGGCGCTTCAATTCGTCGATGGTCGCGGCATCGAGCGTGTGCGGCGGCAGCGAACAGGCGCTGTCGCCGGAATGCACGCCCGCTTCCTCGATATGTTCCATGATGCCGGCGACATGGACGGTCTTGCCGTCGGACAGGGCATCCACGTCAACCTCGATCGCGCCGGACAGGTAGCTGTCCAGAAGCACTGGATTTTTCCCAGATACATCAACGGCATGGGTGATGTAGCGGTTCAGGTGGTCCATGTCGCGCACAATCTCCATCGCGCGCCCGCCCAGAACATAGGACGGCCGGATGACCAGCGGGAAGCCGACTTTCGCGGCGATCTCTCGCGCCTCGTCGTCGCTGTGGGCGATGCCGTTGACGGGCTGTTTCAGGTCCAGCTCATGCAGCAGTTTCTGGAAACGCTCGCGGTCTTCGGCCAGGTCGATGGCGTCGGGCGAGGTGCCGAGGATCGGGATGCCTTCGGCTTCCAGCGCATCCGCCAGCTTCAGCGGCGTCTGGCCGCCAAACTGCACGATCACGCCGTGCAGCGTGCCGTTCTCCTGTTCGATGGACAGGATTTCCAGCACGTGTTCCAGCGTCAGCGGTTCGAAATACAGCCGGTCGCTGGTGTCGTAATCGGTGCTGACGGTTTCCGGATTGCAGTTGACCATGATGGTCTCGTATCCGGCATCGGTCAGCGCGAAACAGGCGTGGCAGCAGCAGTAATCGAACTCGATCCCCTGCCCGATCCGGTTCGGACCGCCGCCGAGGATCACCACCTTTTTGCGGTCGCTTGGGCGGGCCTCGTTTTCGACATCGCCCATCGCCGGGGCTTCATAGGTCGAATACATATAGGGGGTCTGCGCTTCGAATTCGGCGGCGCAGGTGTCGATGCGCTTGAACACGGGGCGCAGGCCCATATTGTGGCGGGTGCGACGAATGTCGGCTTCCTCGCGACCGCTGAGCTTTGCCAGACGGGCGTCCGAAAAGCCCATCATCTTCAGCTGGCGCAGGCCGTCGCCTTCCGGCAGTCCGTCGTTTTTGATACGGTTTTCTGCATCCACGATCTCGCGGATGCGGGCCAGAAACCACGGATCGAAAGACGTGACGGCATGGATTTCGTCGTCGGTCAGCCCATGGCGCATGGCCTGGGCTATGACGCGGATGCGGTCGGGCGTCTGCATGGCCAGCGCGCGGATGATGGCAGGCTTGCCCTCGCCCTCGGCACCCGGAATTTCGATGTCATCGAGGCCGGTCAGCCCGTTTTCCATCGAGGCAAGCGCCTTCTGCAGCGATTCGTGGAAGCTGCGACCGATGGCCATCACCTCGCCCACGGACTTCATCGCGGTGGTCAGTTCGGGCTTCGATCCGGGGAATTTCTCGAATGCGAAGCGCGGGATCTTGGTCACAACATAGTCGATGCTGGGTTCGAACGACGCGGGCGTGACCTTGGTGATGTCATTGTCCAGTTCGTCCAGCGTATAGCCCACGGCCAGTTTCGCGGCGATCTTTGCAATCGGGAAGCCGGTGGCCTTGGATGCCAGCGCCGAGCTGCGGCTGACGCGGGGGTTCATTTCGATCACCACCATGCGGCCATCCGCCGGGTTGATCGCCCATTGCACGTTCGAGCCGCCGGTTTCGACCCCGATTTCACGCAGAACGGCGATCGAGCCGTTGCGCATCCGCTGATATTCGCGGTCGGTCAGCGTCAGGGCCGGGGCGACGGTGATCGAATCGCCGGTATGGACGCCCATCGGATCGACGTTTTCAATGGCGCAAACGATGATGGCGTTATCGGCGCGGTCGCGCACGACCTCCATCTCGTATTCCTTCCAGCCAAGCAGGCTCTCGTCGATCAGCACCTGCGCGACGGGGCTGGCGTCAAGGCCGGACCGGACGATCGCCTCGTAATCGTCGCGGTTATAGGCGACGCCGCCGCCGGTGCCGCCAAGCGTGAAGGCCGGACGGATGATGGCGGGCAGGCCGATTTCTTCCAGCGCCGACATGGCCTGCGCCACGCCGGCATTGATATCAAAGCGGCCCTTCGCATCCTTGGGTGCCGAAACGATGGTGGCCTTCGGATTTTCCAGCCCGATCCGGTCCATCGCTTCGCGGAACAGCTTGCGGTCTTCGGCCATTTCGATGGCCGCGCGCTGCGCGCCGATCAGTTCGACATCGTATTTCGCCAACACGCCGGCATCCGCCAGCGCCAGCGCAGTGTTCAGCGCAGTCTGCCCGCCCATGGTCGGGAGCAGCGCGTCAGGGCGTTCGGCCGCAATGATCTTTTCGACGATCTCGGGGGTGATCGGCTCGATATAGGTGGCATCGGCCATTTCCGGATCGGTCATGATCGTCGCCGGGTTCGAATTCACGAGGATGACCCGATAACCTTCCTCGCGCAGTGCCTTGCAGGCCTGAGCGCCGGAATAGTCGAATTCGCAGGCCTGCCCGATGACGATAGGCCCGGCACCGATGATGAGGATGGACTGGATGTCGGTTCTCTTCGGCATGGCGGGCCCCCGGGCGCTTAACTGTCGGCAAATCGACCGGGGTTATAGTGAAGCAGCGCAGGGAAGCAAGGGTGCAAGAGCTGCAATGCGCCCCTGCGCGTTGACGGGACGTCAGAAGCTCGCCCGCGATCCCCCGAGACGAGTTGCGCCCAGTGCAAGGCCGGGCGTGCGCGTGTCCGGGAATCAGGCGAGCTGGCGCAGATGGACCTTCTACATGCCTGACAGCAGCGTCAGCGCGGTGGAGTACCTGTTCGGAGCGCTGTCAACATCAATCGCGCTGCGGACCAGGAAACGCTGGACAAGCTTCTCGAAATTGTCGGGTTGTGCGATGGCTGACATCTCGGACGTGCCAAACATCTTCTGAGCGGCGCCTTTGAATTCCTGCAACTGACGATCAATCGGCAGTTTGCCATATGCCGAACTGAAACCGAACGCGCCCTCGAATACCTTGCGCAAAGCTGTGTTCCCCAGAACTTCGTACCATTTCGTGTCCTCGGTCGACTGTCGCGTGGCAAGCCCGCTCAATTCACGCCGCGCGTTCAGGGCAAGTCGCAGGTTCTGGTCACCATCGCCCACACGCGATTCGAATTCTCGGTCAACATATTGCGCCGTGATACGTTCTGCGAAGCCTTTGGTATCCGTCTGCGCACCGCTTTCGGACCCAAAGCCGAACGTTTCCGCCAGCTGCCGATAGGTCTTGTTGGACAAACGGTTCGCGAGGCTTTTCTCATCCGAAAGATCGCTTTCGAGGATTTTGCGGATGAATGCCTTGTTGCCCATATCGCCTTCCAGCCCGAAGGCCTTCAGCGCAACCTCCATCAGCCTGTAGTCTGACAGCAGCTCATCCGCAGTCGAAACCGACGCGATCTTCCTGGAAAAGTTGGAGGTCGCCGACTGGACCGCACCGTCCGATCCGACAAGCTCTCGCTGGCGAGCCGAAGTCCGGTTAAGCAGTGCCCAGCCCGAAAGCCCGCCACCCCCGGTCAGCACCTGAAACGTCATGACCTTGCCGCGATCAGACGCGCCTCTCGTGGTAGCAGATCCCGCAGCGACCGAAGCGCACGATAGTAGTTTCCGCCCACAACGCTCGACGTGGCTTCTGTCAACAGGTTCCGGCTGTCGCGGTCATCGAATACCTGGTTCAGTTGCTCGATCCCGCGCAGAAGGATCTGCTTGCCCTCTTCTTCCGGCCGGTCGCCAGAAAGGATCAACTGCGCCTGATAGCAAATGCGCTGAACCGGCGTATTGGCATCATCGGGATGAATCGCGTCGCGAAGTCGCAGGATATTCGCATGCGCTGACTTCACAGCAATCCGCGTGCGACGGTCGCCATTTTCAATCACCGCCCCGTTTATGAGGATGCGTTCGTTTGGTGCAAGTTTCAGAACCAGTCCGCTCATTCTGCCCTCTGGCCGCGCAGGCCTTTCATGATGTTCAGGTTGATATCGACCAGCACCGATGCGTCGCCCTTCCCGCCCAGCACACGATTGCCGTGCCTGATCGAGAACATCGCGAGCGACAGAAGATGGCCCTTCACCGCGTCCGGAAGTGCATTTCCGGGGCTGGCCAGATCAGCGGCCAGTTCGGTCCAGAGCTGAGTATTGTCGACGATCGCTTGCGCCGCGCCTTTCGGAGCGATCTGGAGCGCGCGCGTAATGCGGGCGAAAAGTTCATACTCGACCTCTCGCGGTGATTTCGCGAGCGGCGAACCATATCGGTCAGCGCGGACCATCGGACTAGCGAGCACGTGCGTTTCCTGTTTCGATTTCCGGGAAACCGGGGCGCGTTCGGCGCGCCCCGGCCTGTTTCATCAGCCGCGGAACAGCGACAGCAGCGATTTCGGCGCCTGGTTGGCGATCGAAAGCGACTGGATGCCCAGCTGCTGCTGCGTCTGCAACGCCTGCAGGCGGGCCGACGCTTCTTCCATGTCCGCGTCGACAAGCGCCCCGATGGCCGAGGTCATCGAATCGCCCAGCTTCGAAACGAAGCTCGACTGGATCTCGATCCGCTTGTTGGCCGAGCCAAAAGCCGATGCGGCATCGACAGCAGCGCCGATCGCGCCTTCAACCGTTGCAAGCGCCGCGTCCCAATCCGTCACGGTTTCCAGATCCAGCGCGGCAAGGTCGGTCATTGCCGTGACCGTGCCGCCGGTGATCCGAAGATCGGTATTGGTCAGGTCGATATCGATGGTATCGGCAGTGACGGTGCCATCCTGCGCGCGGTTCAGGGCCGAAAGCGCCTTGAAGGTCGAAGCGCCGTCGAATTGATCGCCATTCACCAGGTTGATCCCGTTGAACTGCGACCCCTTCACCGTCGTTTCGATCTGAGCCTTCAGATCCTCGAAGTGCTTCTGCAGCGTCGCGCGATCAAGGTTGCCGTCCTTCGCGGCGACAAACTTGGTCTTGATCTCACCCAGCAGGTCCTGAACGGTTTCGGCGGCAGTATTCGCCGTTGAAATCGCGCCCGAAGCAAGCGACAGGCTTTTCGAAACCGCCTTGAAGCTGCTGACATCCGATTCCATCACTTTCGAGATGGCCCAGACGGCAGCGTCATCCTTGGCAGAATTGATATCCTTGCCGGTCGAAATCTGGTCCTGGGTCTTCGCCAGGCTCGCATTGATCCCTTTCAGGGTCTGCAGCGCAACCATTGCGCCATTGTTGGTCAGAATGCTGGACATATTGTCCTCCTTTATTTGGTTGGCATTTGCCGTTGCATGAAAGGCCGTTCTGACCGCGGAGTTTTCCGGTGCTTTCCGCACATGAGAGCTTTTAGATCGCTCGCCCTTACTATTTCACTAACGCCCGGAATATCTCCAACAAATGGTGTCGCGGATTTTAACTAAAACCTTCCGATAACAGGCCGTACGGCCTTTACATTCAGCGCTTGGCCGCGCCTGTCATAGGTGGTCACGTTTTTAGCCGAGCGTACCGCCTGCGAAATAAGCTGCCGCGCATCTGCGACCCCTTGCGCTGCCGCGGCCGACAGACCCGACAGGCGCTCGAGCCTGGTCCTCAAACCGGGTTCGGCCTGCTCTGCCCCATCCATCCGCGCCTCTGCCAAGGCCAAAGCGTCCAGCGCATGCTGGACATTTCCCGAAAGAAGCGCAGCCGCCGCCTGATCCAGAATCTCTTCCAGTTCACTCATGCCCAGAGCCCCCGAAACCGAGGTCGAGCCGGGCTGCCAGAGCGTCCGCATATGAACGATTCAGAAAGGACGAGAATTGCTGCTCGCCAATTCCCCCCGAAAACTCGCCGTCGCCACTTTGCGGAACGACGTACTTAATCATTTCTTCAAGAAATGCCTGTTCAAGTCGCGGCGGAGCTGCCTTCTGTGTTGGATAAAATACGAGATTGTTTACGATTTTCATTTCGCCTCCGATTCGGATATTTCTTCAGCGTAAGGTCAGCCGGTAAATATTTGGTAACCCGGATTTGCTATCGAAGTTCATGGACATGCGAATCACAAAATTTCTCAGCGCGGCACCCGTTCAGTCCTCGCCCGGACCCGGGACGGGGAAAGGGGGCGACGACTTCATCGCGATGCTGCTTTCACTGGGCGACTCGCGGAAAGCTGTCCGGAATGTCGCGCCGGACGATGTCGAAACCGGCGCGGCGGATCAGCCCGAACCGGCCGCGAACGTGCCAAAAGATGATCGCACACAGTCTGAACATATTGACGAAGCCGCCGATGATGCCAGTGCCGAGGCCGAACCCGGTTCGGAAGCTATCGGATGCGTCCAGATGCCCATCGGTGATGCGCCCGCGAATCCGCTTCGAAACGGCGCGTTATTCACCCAGGTAGAAACCGCGCAAGTCGAAAATGACGACCCCCGGCAAGCCAGCGCAGCTTGGGAAATCAGTCCCACCCAGCCTACCGGAACCGGCCAGCGGCCGCTGCGCGATGACGCCCAGACTGAACAGCCGGCTGCCGAAGTTGTCGAGCGCGATCATATCGCCGAATCGATACCCGAATCCGATTCATCCGGTAATCCTCCGCCTTTGCACGTCGAAGGCGTCAAGCTCGATGCGCTATCCGTCGATCCTGATCCCATCGCCGCACAAGAGCGCCCGCGCGTGCCACCGGCCGGCTCGCCGCATGGCACGCGACCCGTTGAGGCCATCGGCAACGACGCAAGGGCAAAGCCCGATCAGCAGGAAAATGCGCCGGCTGTTTCTCCCGGCAGCACAGTTACCATAGGCGCTAACCCCGAGCGTGGCGTCAGCCCTGCGACAATCGTTCACGCGCAAGCTGCCAGCACTGTCATCCGCAGGAATGCCGCAGTGGACATTCCTTTGCGAAGCATTGGCACACCGATAGACCTGACATCGTTTTCCTTTGCGAAAGGGCCTCCGGGGTTGCGCGACCCGGACATCGTGAATGCAATTGAGGGATCGCATGATGCCACGGTGCAGGCGCGTGCAGTGCACCGCGTTTCACCTGCATTGGCGCGGCAGCCAACAGCGCCTGTCGTGTCATCGGCTGCTGCACAGGGCGTGCAGACCCCGCCGATGGATAAGGTTTCCAGCGCAGAGGTGCCGCCGGCGCAGGACGCCCCCGGCCGAACCCGGCGGCCGACCGATTTCCCCATGCAAATCTCGCCACCAAAACAGCAGCCTGTCCCTGAACGCGTTGAAGATGTGTCGGAAAATACGGTGCGGGTCGCAAAATCAGACGGTGAGGTGACGAATATTCGCGCGCCCTTGCGCGAAAATGCGACGCCGCCATCTGACTGGCCCGGCGAAGGCCCCGATCTCGGCGTGCGGGCAATCGAAGGTGTCGGCGCAGAAACCTGGCGGATTGAACAGCCTTCCGAGATGCAGCGTGTTTCACATATTGGCAGCCCGGCACAGATTGATGCGCCCGTGGTCGGACAGACATCATCGACACCTCAGCCTGTTGTGACTTCCCCAACCGACCCAGCGCGACAGGTCGCAGAGGCCATCGTCTTAGCCGAGCCAGGCAGTGCGGAAACCGAGCTCACGCTTGCGCCGGATGAACTCGGCAAAGTCAGGTTTGCGATAATTCATACCGACACGGGAATCTCGATCTCGATCACCGCCGAGCGGGCGGACACGCTCGCGCTGCTGCGCAGGCACGCCGAAATACTGGCCGCTGAGCTGTTGCAATCAGGCCTGGCCGGCGCATCGATTGAATTCGGCACCTCCGACCAGCGACGAGGAGAGCGAAAAGGCTTCGGGAAAGAGGCGCATCGCAGCGCCACCGATACGAATTACGCGCCAGCCGTTGCTGTCAGGCCGTCCGTTCCGCGTGGCTCGGGGCGGCTGGACCTGCGGCTTTGATATTCCTCATAACGGACAGGAAAAGATGGTAATCACATCGGCGACAAATGCGGCAGTGCCTGCCGCGACCGCTGCGACGCAAGCCAGCAAGGCTTCCGGTTTCGCCGGCGGTGATTTTGAGACATTTCTCAAGATGCTGACGGCGCAGATCCAGAATCAGGACCCCCTCAACCCGATGGAGGGCGCAGATTTCGCGGTTCAGCTGGCCACATTTTCTGGCGTCGAGCAGCAGGTCCGCACCAACGATCTGCTGTCGGACATGGCCGGGCAATTCGGCGCGGATTCGCTTTCGACCTATTCAAGCTGGATCGGCAAGCAAGTGCGCACAACTGGCGAGGTGTATTTTGGCGACGATCCTCTTGTCATGGAAATTGCGCCCGACCCGACAGCGGATCGGGTGGTGCTGGTCACGAAGGACAGCTACGGGCGCAGAATCTCTGCCGAAGACATCGGGACTGGCGAGGGTCTGGTTGAGTGGTTCGGCGTCGGTTCCGACGGAAACAGGCTGACCAAAGGTCTGTACAGCTTCACGGTCGAGAGCTATCGCGGAGATCAACTGCTCGCCGAGTCCTCGGTGCCGAGCTACAGCACAGTTCACGAAGTCCAGCGCAATAGCGGGCAGATCAGCTTTCTGCTGGAAGGCGGCGCGACAGCCGGGCTCGACGACATCGATGCGGTGGCGGGCGGTGCAGAGATGTGATGAAGCCACTTGCGAACAGATCGTCTCGGCGATGCGCCAGCGGCACTGGCTCGCTGGCGGTTACGGACCAGCCAGCGCAAACAGCCGCAGATACGTTGGCGCGTCTTAGGGCAAAAGCGCGCGCTGCATCCGCCGTGTCGCTTCTGCTGCGCGACGTTGCCTGCAATTTCTCGCGAGCCTTTGCAAATTTTCTCTCCGTAGCGGCACACCTGCGTGCGACCGGACCACGCGTACTGCATGCGGGTGCGAATAAGGCGGCGACCAGAGAGCAATCCAGTGCACGCTCGACACTATCTGCATGCGAGCGCGTCCGAACGTGTTTAACCTGGTTGAGCCATGTCCTGACGACTTGCGGGTACCGGATATGGCCGAACCCACATCCGCATCGTGGGAAAGGTGTCGAGCTTGTTCTTGTTGAACGTCATGCCAAATGTCGGATCGTCAGGAACGTGTTGGTCCATAGGCCTCGCCTGTTCCCGAAAGGGAGCGCGGGCTGCAAAGTTTCATCCGGTCTGCCGCAGGAATTGCGTCATGATTGCCGGATTGATGAAGCGAGTCGACCGAATGACCGACGCTCATGCATCGTCTTCCGCCTGAAGTATCGCGCGCAGGCCGCTTTGAAGGTTGGGGTAGCGCAAGCGGTAACGCAGAACGTCCCTCGCACGGTCATTCCGCACCCGCTTCGAATCGGCATAGAAGCTTCGCGCCATCGCGGTCATCTTTGCCGTGGCAAAATCCTCGGTGTCAGGAACAGGGACGCCAAGCATTCGGGCGGCACACTCGATGGTCTGCTCAGGTGGAGCAGGATCGTCGTCGCAAAGATTGAAAATCTCGACCCCTTGCGCGCGCCCTTCCAAGGCGCGGGACAGCGCGGCCATGACGACACCTGCGATATCTTCCACATGGATGCGCGAAAATACCTGACCAGGCTTGACGATGCGTCGGGCCGTGCCGGCGCGAAGCTTCGAAAAAGGGCCTCGTCCCGGACCATAAATCCCGGCAAGCCGTAAAATATTCAGCGGCCACCCCGCCCGGCGCGCGGTGTCGGCCCAGGCCTGCTCGGCCGCGACGCGCGCGCGGGCCCGCGCCGAGCTGGGTGCGAGCGGCGTGTCCTCGTCCACCCAAGCCCCGCCATGATCGCCATACACGCTTGTCGAGGACAGGTACCCGACCCAGCGCGGTTCAGCATTCAGAAGATCCTGCGCGAATTCGGCAAGGACCGGATCACCCGCCGCATCCGGGGCGGCGCATACAAGGATCGCATCGGCGCTGGCGATCCGGTCGCGAAGAACCTTCCGATTACCTGGCCAGATGACAGGTTCTGCCCCGGCGGCTTCCACTCGCGCGGAATCGCCGCGGGTCGTCCCCGCGACCGTCCAGCCCGCCCCAGTCAATCGGCGCGTCAGGAACGAGGCGGTGTAGCCATGCCCAAAGATCAGCATTTCCATTGGGCGCACCCTTTGATTTCCTGGCGGAGTCTGGCCAGTCCCGCGTGCCGGTCAGGCCGCCTCGCGCCGCTCTTTGCCGGTTATGCGGGAACCCGCTGCATGTCGTCCAGAACCTCTGCCGCGATGCGGAAGGATGTCCGCCGCGCTTCGGGGTTGTGGATCTGGCCGGTCAGGATCAGCTCGTCGGGCTTGTATTGCGCAATAAGCGACGAAAGCTGGTCGCGCACCGAAGCGGCGTCTCCGACCGCGCTGACCCGAAGCGCCTGACTGACCATGCGTTGCAACGGCGGTGTGATTTCTGACAGATCGCTGGTGGGGGCAGGAAGCTTGCCGGGCTGACCGCTGCGCAGTCGTGCGAAGGCAAGCTGCTGGCTTGACTGAAGAAAGCGCGCCTCTTCATCGGTATCCGCAGCAATGACATTCACTGCCAGCATGAAATGCGGGCCGTCTTCAGCCTCGGGGCGACCGGCGGGTTCGAACCTGTCGCGATAAAGCTGCACCGCCTCATCCAGTGCGCCGGGCGCGAAATGCGAGGCGAACGCATAAGGCAGCCCCAGCATGGCAGCGAGTTGTGCGCCGAACAGCGATGATCCCAGCATCCAGACCGGCACATGCGTCCCCTGCCCCGGATGCGCGATGACCTGCGCGCCGGGTTTAGGATCGTCGAGGTACGAGATCAGTTCCAGCACGTCATGAGGAAAGTTTTCGGCCATGTCAGGCGATTTACGCAGCGCGCGGAACACCGCACCATCGCCACCGGGCGCGCGGCCCAGCCCCAGGTCGATGCGGTCGCCATGAATGGTCGCCAGCGTGCCGAACTGTTCCGCGATCGACAGCGGCGAGTGGTTCGGCAGCATGATGCCGCCCGCACCGACCCTGATGCGGCTGGTCTGCGCGGCGATATGACCGATCATCACCGATGTCGCGGCCGATGCGATACCGACCATGTTGTGATGTTCGGCCAGCCAATAGCGGTGATAGCCAAGCCCGTCGGCCATCCGCGCAAGCTGCACGCTGCTTTCTATCGCCTCTGCGGTGCTGGTACCGTCCGGGACCGGGGCGAGATCGAGAATTGAATAGCGCATGGAATTCCCCTTTCAGTTGCGATCTAGGCATTCCCCGTGTGTCTTGCCAGTGTCGCGCGCTGCTGGCACTGTTTGTGAAACACGAGGATCTTCATGAACGACAACGCGTTGCAGCTTGAAACGCCAGCCCCGGCAGAACCCGAATATTTCACCGATGCCGATGCTGCAGTCGACCGGCTGAAAAAGCTTTATGACCGCTCGACCGGATTTCTGACCGAACATTTCGTCGAGGCGCTTGGCGGCGAAAAGCCGAAGGCCCGATACCGCGCTTTCTACCCCGAGGTCCGGCTGACGACGACCAGTCACACCAAGGCCGATTCCCGCCTGTCCTTCGGCCATGTCTCGCTGCCCGGCACCTATGCCGCGACGATCACCCAGCCGGAACTGTTCGACGCCTATCTGCGCGAGCAGCTTGACCTTCTGATCCGGAATCAGGGTGTCCCCATTTCGATCGGTGACAGCGACACGCCGATGCCGGTGCATTTCGCGGTCGCCAATCGCACCGACCTGAATGTCCCGCAGGAAGGTGTGCTGGATTTCAGCCTGCGCGATGTGTTCGACGTCCCGGACCTCAACACGGTCAATGACGACATCGTCAATGGCGTCGCGCCGGCCGCCGCGGACGGTGCGCAGCATCTGGCACCGTTTACCGCGCAGCGCGTCGATTACTCGCTGGCCCGGCTGGCGCATTACACGGCGACCGATCCGAAACATTTCCAGAATTTCGTGCTGTTCACCAACTATCAGTTCTACGTGGACGAGTTCGAGGCCTTCGCCCGCACCGTGCTGGGCGACGCAGAATCCGGCTATACGGAGTTCGTGGCACCCGGCAATCAGATCATCGACCGCCCGGATGGCGAGATCGTGCAACTGGCCAAGATGCCGCAAATGCCCGCCTATCATCTGAAGCGCGCGGGGAACCAGGGCATCACGCTGGTCAATATCGGCGTCGGCCCGTCAAACGCCAAAACCGCGACAGACCATATTGCGGTGCTGCGCCCCCATGCCTGGCTGATGGTCGGCCATTGCGCCGGGCTGCGCAACAGCCAGAGCCTTGGCGACTTCGTTCTGGCCCATGCCTATCTGCGCGAGGATCACGTTCTGGACGACGACCTGCCGGTCTGGGTGCCGATCCCGGCACTGGCCGAAGTTCAGGTCGCATTGCAGGAAGCCGTGGCCGAGGTCACCAAGCTGGAAGGCTATGAGCTGAAGCGCATCATGCGCACAGGCACCGTCGCCACCATCGACAACCGCAACTGGGAACTGCGCGACCAATCCGGCCCGATCCACCGCCTGTCGCTGTCGCGCGCAATCGCTCTCGATATGGAAAGCGCCACCATCGCGGCCAACGGTTTTCGCTTCCGGGTGCCTTACGGCACGCTGCTATGCGTATCGGACAAGCCGCTTCATGGCGAGTTGAAGCTACCCGGCATGGCGACCGATTTCTACCGCACCCAGGTCGCAAGCCATTTGCTGATCGGCGTGCGGGCGATGGAAAAGTTGCGCGACATGCCCCTTGAACGTATCCATTCGCGCAAGCTCCGCTCGTTCAGCGAAACAGCGTTTCTTTGACCGCAGTTAAGATTTACGTAGCGTCACATTCCGGCGAGATCGGCGGAAATTGCCCTTTCGCGCGTCAGTTCAGGCAAATCTGGCGAAAAACGGTTGAAAAGTGCTGCAAAACCTTGTGTAGCAGGTTCACGCCGCAGGTTGCGGTAACAGATTTCCCCAACAGGGGGATAACGAGGAGACAGACTAAATGGCTCAAGCCGTAAAGCCGATGACCAAGACCCAACTCGTTGCCGTTCTGGCCGAGGAAATGGGCAGCGACAAGAAAACCGCCACCGCTGCACTGGACGCCATCGCCGCGGTCGTGACCCGCGAAGTGTCAAATGGCGGTGCCGTGACGCTGCCGGGCATCGGCAAAGTTGCCTGCCGCGCACGCCCCGAGCGTATGGTCCGCAACCCGCAGACCCAGGAAATGATGTCCAAGCCGGCCGACAAGCAGGTGAAAGTGACCGTTGCCAAAGCGCTGAAAGACAGCGTCAACGCCTGATTGGCAGCAACATGACGACGCAGGGGCCGCCTTTCGGGGCGGCCTTTTTCTTGGCGCGTCCACTGGCGCAGTGCGCGGCGGGCGCCTAAGGTCTGGCGGCAAGGGCGGGACAGGTGGAACGATGGATTTCAAGGCCATTCTGATGGGGCTGGCATTCGCGATCATGTGGTCGTCGGCCTTCACCACGACGCGCATCATCGTGACCGCCGCCCCGCCGCTGACCGCGCTTGTCATCCGCTTTTCGCTTTCGGCCATTGCAGGCATCGCCATCGCGCGTGCGATGGGGCAAAGCTGGCGCCTCAGCAAAGCGGAATGGCGGGTGCTGATCGTGTTCGGCATCATGCAGAACGCGCTGTATCTGGGCCTTAACTGGATCGCGATGCGCACGATCGAGGCCTCTGCCGCGGCAATCATCGCATCAATGATGCCGCTGCTGGTGGCGTTTTTCGGTTGGGTCTGGCTGGGCGAACGGCTAAGACCGGCCGCGATTGCCGGGCTGGCAATGGGCGTTGCAGGGGTAGCGCTTATCATGGGCGTGCGGCTGCAGCACGGGCTTGATCCTGTCGGCACCCTGCTGTGCATTATCGCCGTCATCGCGCTGACCGTGGCGACGCTGGTGGTGCGTGGCACGGGCCGGAGCCGCAATATGATGATGATCGTTGCCTTCCAGATGGCGGTCGGCGCGATCACGCTGCTGCCCTTCGCCGCGATCCTGGAAATCCGCCAGCCGATTGACTGGAGCTGGCGTCTGGTCATCGCCTTCGTCTATACGGTCGCCGCACCGGGTCTGGCGGCGACTTTCATCTGGTTCCTGCTGGTCAACCGGATTGGTGCCGTTCGTGCCGCGACCTTCCATTTCCTGTCGCCGATCTTCGGCGTCACCATCGCGGCGCTTCTGCTTGGGGAACGTTTCGGCTGGAGCGATGTGATCGGCGCCAGCATCGTCGCGGCGGGCATCCTGCTTGTGCAACTCGCCCGCCTGCCTTCGGCAGCGCCGGTCAGCGCTCTGCCATCTGACGAACCGAATCCCGATCCTGACAGCGGGCAACCCAGTCGCTGACCGCTGGGGTCACACGAAGCTGGTCGCTGAACCAAGCGAAGGGGCCGGAGCACAGAAGATCGGCGGCGCTGTAGTCGTCGCCCAGCAGATAGGGCGTCTTCGTCAGTTGGTCGTCCAGCGTCTTCAGCGCGGTATCATAGTCGCGCAGCGACGCATAAATCGCCGGATGGTTGACTTCTGCCCAGCTCAGGATCGCGACGGGTTCCAGCACGCCCTGATACCAGGTCAGCCATGACAGATAGCGGCCGCGCTGCGGATCGCCGACCGGGCGTCCCAGACCTGCCTCGGGGAAACGATCACTCAGATACAGGATGATCGCCGCCCGCTCTCGGACATAGTCATCGCCATCGGTCAGGAAGGGCACCTTGCCGTCGGGATGGGGGTTTTTCGGATCGCGTCCACCCGATCCGTCCTGTCGGGGGATTGTGACGATTTCGGTCTTTACCTGATCTTCGGCACCAAGCTCGATCAGCAGTTGCTTGACCGAGGTCGAGCGGGAATTGGGCGCGTGATAAAAGGTCAGCATCATGGACTCCTGTGGTTCAATGCGCCACTTATGGACGCAGGCCCCTGACAGAATGTGACAGCATGGCACGCACCGACCGCCTGATGAGATTGATGGACACGCTGCGCCGACTGCCCGCGCCGGTGACGGCAGACCGGCTGGCCGAGGAAACGGGCGTAAGCCGCCGTCAGCTTTACCGCGATATTGCCACGCTGCGCGCTGGCGGGGCGCTGATCGACGGCGAGGCCGGGCTGGGTTATCGGCTGACCGAAGACCCTGCCCTGCCGCCGCAAAGCTTTTCCCGGCTGGAGATTGAGGCCTTGCGCCTGTCGGTCGATGCCCTGCCGCGCGTCGGCGACCCGGATCTGATTGCCGCGGCGCGTAATGCGCTGGCGCGGATCGTGGCCACCCTGCCAGAGCGTCAGGCGATGCAGGCGACGCATGTCGCGCTGCGCAGCTTCAGCCCCCCCACCGAACGGATGCGCCCGACCGTCGATATGGAAATGATCCGCGATGCGTGCTGGGAAGAAGATGAAATCCACCTTGTCTATCGCGACATGGAGGATCGCGTTTCCGAACGCGACATCCGCCCGCTGGGAATGTCATATTCGGAAAAGGCGCTGCTGCTGCTGGCCTGGTGCAAGCTGCGCGAGGATTTTCGCATGTTTCACTGCAACCGGATCGTCAGTGCGTCGCTGACCGGGATCAGCTTCCGGCCCCATCGCGTGTCGCTGCTGCGCGATTATGTGGGGCGGATGCGAAGCCGGGCAGAACCCTGCCCGATCGCACGGCGTGCGATGGCCGAATTCACGGGCGCAGGCGACGAGGCCAGATAAACGAAGGGCCGCGCGATTTCTCGCACGGCCCGGAGAGGCGAAATATTCGCGATCAGAACTGGTAGTTCAGACCGATCTTGATGTTGTGGAAGTCAGGGGTCATTTCGGTGGAATAGGGGAAGCCGTCGGCCTCCAGCGTTTCCTTGCCGAAATTCGCATATTCCCACTCGCCGGTCACCGAGAGGCGTTCGTTCAGCTTACGCTCGACGCCCAGACCGACGATATAGCCGGTCATGGTTTCACCCATTGTTTCGATGCCGAAGCCAGTGGCACCATCGACGCCTTCGATGCGATAGTCGAAATCGGCCTGCGCGACGCCGAGGATACCGTAGAACAGGGTATCCTTGGCATTGTTCAGCACACCGGTTTTCACGCGCAGCGCGATGACATTGTTGATGCTGCTTTCAGCCTCGAATGCGCCGTCGGTGAAGCTGTCTTCGATGCTGCCGCCCTCATAGCCGAGTTCGGCGCCGATTACCCAGTCACGGCTTCTGCCGGTGAACTGCGTGCGGTAGCCGGCGCGGATGCCCGCATTCACACCCGACAGTTCCAGCGTATCAGAGTTGTAGAAAATATTGTCGTTACGGGAATATCCGACTTCGTCGTCGCCGCCGAACGCATAGCCGACGGTCGCACCCGCATAGGCACCCTTCCAGGTGAGCGGTGCTTCGATCACTTCGACGGGCGCGACGGTTTCGACGACCGGGGCGATATAACCACCGGCATTGGCCGTCGTCGCGGCGAACAGAATGGCAACGGACGTCAGGGAATAGGCGTAAGCTTTCATGGCAACCTCACAGACAAAGAGCCGCGACTCTTGTTGAATAACACCGTCGCAGAATATTCCCTGAAAGGGCGACCAGCAATCTGACTTTAGGTTAACTGCCCCTATTGATGGCAATCCTGCCGCAGACTGCGGCAGGATTATCACAAAACCCTCAGGGTTGAGGATGCGCCCGGACGAGTTCAAATATCGAGATTCTCGACGCTGAGCGCGTTCTGCTGGATGAAATCGCGGCGCGGCTCCACCAGATCGCCCATCAGCTTGGTGAAGATGTCCTCGGCCTCTGAAAGATCCTCGACCTTCACCTGCAGCATGGTGCGCGCCTGCGGATCGAGCGTGGTTTCCCAAAGCTGTTCGGGGTTCATCTCGCCCAGACCCTTGTAGCGTTGCAGCGACAGGCCCTTTTCACCTTCCAGCAAAATCGCCGAAAGCAGGCTGAGCGGCCCGAAGATCGGCGTTTCGCGGTCCTTGCGCACCAACGTGGCGGTCCGTCCATACACGTCCTGCAGCTTCTCGGTCATGGCGCCCAGACGACGCGATTCCGCGGATCGCAGCATCGGGCCGTCAAGCGTGCGGCCCTCTTCGACGCCACGCAGCAGGCGCGACAGGCGGATGCCGCCATCCTGTGTCGGGCGGCCGGTCCAGCCGCGTTCATATTCTTCGGCCACAAGATCCAGCCGTGCGGCCACATCCGCAGCGACGCCCGCCGCGTCCTCGTCGATCCGGCCCGGCAGAAGGGCCGCCGCAATCGCCGCCTGTTCGGTGACATGGGGCGGATAATGCGTCGGATAGGCGCGCAGGATACGGCGCACGACGCGGGCATCCTCGACCACGCTCAGCAGGTCATTGCCCGACAGCACCTCGCCCGAGCCGAGCCGCAGGGTCGCGCCGTCGATGCCTTGCTGAATCAGATAATCCTCAAGCGCGGCCTCGTTCTTCAGATAGACCTCGGACCGGCCGCGACCGACTTTGTAAAGCGGCGGCTCGGCAATATAAAGGTGGCCTGCCTCGATCAGCTCGGGCATCTGGCGGAAGAAGAATGTCAGCAGCAGCGTGCGGATATGCGCGCCATCCACGTCGGCATCGGTCATGATGACGATCTTGTGGTAACGCAGTTTGTTCAGGTTGAATTCGTCTCGCCCGATACCCGTGCCAAGCGCAGTAATCAGCGTGCCGATCTGTTCGCTGGACAGCATGCGGTCGAAACGCGCGCGCTCCACGTTCAGGATCTTGCCGCGCAGGGGCAACACAGCCTGGTTCTGACGAGAGCGGCCCTGCTTGGCGGAACCGCCGGCGGAATCGCCCTCGACGATGAAAAGTTCGGCCAGCGAGGGGTCTTTTTCCTGACAGTCCGCCAGCTTGCCGGGCAAGCTTGCGACATCCATCGCCGTCTTGCGCCGGGTCAGTTCGCGCGCCTTTCGGGCGGCCTCGCGCGCAAGTGCTGCCTCGATGATCTTCCCGACGATCTGCTTGGCCTCGTTCGGATTTTCCTCGAACCATTCGGACAGCTTTTCGCCCACCAACCCCTCGACAGCAGGCCGCACTTCCGAGGATACAAGCTTGTCCTTGGTCTGGCTGGAAAACTTCGGATCGGGAACCTTCACCGACAGAACGCAGGTCAGCCCTTCGCGGGCGTCATCGCCGGTGAATTCCACTTTCTCGCGCTTGGCGATGCCGCTGTCCTGCGCATATTTCGTGATCACGCGGGTCAGCGCGCCACGGAAGCCCGCCAGATGGGTGCCGCCGTCGCGCTGCGGGATGTTGTTCGTGAAGGGCAGCACGGTTTCGTGGTAGCTGTCGTTCCACCACATGGCGACTTCGACCCCGATCCCGCCGCGCTCTCCCTCGATGAAGATCGGCTCGGGCATCACGGCAGATTTCGAGCGGTCGATATACTTCACGAATTCGCGCACGCCGCCTTCATAGAAAAGCTCTGTCGAAAGCGGCTCCGCCGGGCGCTCGTCCTCCAGAATGATGCGAACGCCGGAGTTCAGGAAGGCCAGCTCTCGCAGACGGTTTTCCAGCGTTTTGAAGATGAAGTCGCGGTTCGAGAATGTGCCTTCGGGGCGATCCTCTTTCGACGATGCAAGAAAGCGAACCTCTGTCCCCTTCTCTCCCGGTGCGGCGTCGCCCACGACGCGCAGATGTTCGACGGTATCACCGTTCTCGAACCGGGCGACATGTTCCTTGCCGTTGCGCCAGATGCGCAGTTCCAGCCAGTCCGACAGCGCATTCACAACCGAAACGCCGACCCCGTGCAACCCGCCCGAGACCTTGTAGCTGTTCTGGTCGAACTTCCCGCCGGCGTGAAGCTGCGTCATGATGACCTCGGCGGCGGAAACGCCTTCGGTCGGGTGCATGTCGACCGGGATACCGCGCCCGTTATCGCGCACGGAAACGCTGCCATCGGCGTGGATTTTCACCCGCACGAAATCGGCATGTCCGGCCAATGCCTCGTCAATGCCGTTATCGACGACCTCATACACCATGTGATGCAGGCCGCTGCCATCGTCGGTATCGCCGATATACATTCCGGGACGTTTTCGGACGGCTTCCAACCCTTTGAGAACCTTGATCGAATCTGCGCCGTATTCGATCGGCTGCTGGGCGATGTCTGTCATGCCTGATTTTTCCTGTTATTCTGCGCATGATATAGTCATTCGCGCAGGCAAAGTCACGGGAAACACACTGTATTTCGTGGCAAAACGGCAATTTGACGCCAGTGCTTGCGCGGACCTGAAAAGACGGCGCGAACAGGCCGGCCACACGGCCGGAACGAGGGTAAATATGCGGTGGTTGAAAATGGTTCTTTTCACGATTCTTGTGCTGGCAGTCCTGTGGCTTCTGGGTCGCCTTTTCTTCGCAGTGCCGCCGACCGGCGGACGTCCCGCCGAAGCGGCGATCCCCTTCGATCCGAACACGCGCCTCGGCCCCGAGGCCGTTGCCGCGCAGTCCGAACATCCCGGCCAAAGCGGCGTCAATCCGCTGCCTGACGGTCGAACGGCCTTTCTCAGCCGCGTCGCGCTTGCCAATGGGGCAGAGCGGTCGATCGACGTGATGTATTATATCTGGCACGAGGACGAGACCGGCCTGCTTCTGATGGACGCCCTGAAGCAGGCGGCGCAGCGCGGGGTCCGGGTGCGGCTGCTTCTGGACGATAACGGCATCGCCGGCATGGATGGCATGCTGGCGGCGCTGAACGCGCAGAAGAATTTCTCGATCCGGCTGTTCAATCCTTCGACCGTCCGCAGCCCCAAGTTGCTGGGATATGTTCTGTATCCGCTGCGCATGAACCGGCGCATGCACAACAAGGCCTTTATCGTGGATGGCGCAGCCGCGATCGTTGGCGGCCGCAACATCGGCAACGAATATTTCGAGGTCGGCGACGTGCCTGCCTATCTTGATCTTGACGTGCTGGGGGTGGGCACGGTCGTCACCGATACGGCGAAAATCTTCGACGAATATTGGAACTCTGCCCCCGTGCTGGAACTGCAGAAGGTGATACCGGGCGGCGGCGATCTGGCCGCTTTCGACGCAGCGGTCGCGCGGGCCCGCCAATCCGAGGTCGGCGCGACGCTGGCCGATACCGCCCAGACCGTCGCTGCGCGCATGTCGCGCGGCGAGGGGCCGCCGCTTATCTGGACGGATGTGAAGGTGGTCGCCGACGATCCCGATAAGGGTGTGGGCCAGGTGGACCGCAGCCAGTTGATGATTGTCCGGCTTGGAGAGATCCTTGGCGATGTCACGCAGCGGCTCGACCTGATTTCGGCCTATTTCGTGCCGGGAAAGTTCGGCACGCAGCAGTTTTCCGACCTCGCCCGGAAGGGGGTCGAGGTGAATATCCTGACAAACTCCTGGCTGGCGACCGATGTGCCGATGGTTCATGCGGGCTACGTCAAATACCGGCGCGAACTGCTGGAGGCGGGCGTGAACCTGTACGAGCTGAAGACCGTCGATGGCGGTGCGCAGCCGCACGAGGCGATGGGGCCCTTCGGTTCATCTGGCGCAAGTCTTCATGCCAAGACCTTCGCGGCGGACGATGCGCGGCTGTTCATCGGATCGTTCAACTTCGACCCGCGCTCTGCGGCGCTGAATTGCGAGATGGGCTTTCTGATCGAAAGCGCCGATCTGGCCAGACGCGGCGCGGCGCTGATGAACGACGATCTGACCCGGCGCAGCTATCGAACGGTTCTGCGCGATGGCAAAATGCTGTGGGAAGACCCACAGCCGGACGGCACGGCAACCGTGATCGAGCATGAACCGGGGCTTGGCATCGGCAATCGCGTGCTGGTCTATGTGCTGAATCTGCTGCCGATCGAGTGGCTGCTCTAGTCACTCTTCTGCCGCGCTTGACCCGCCATCATCGCGACGAATCGCGATCAGCCGGGCGCGCGCGCCGAAATCGGTGAACAGTTCGGCGCCGGTGCCGGTCAGGATTGTCTGCGCCGGCAATGCGGTGATGCGGTCGTAAAGCGCCGCGCGCCGTTGGGCATCCAGATGGGCCGCAACCTCGTCAAGCAGCAGAACGACCGGCTGATCCGCAAGCGCGCGCGCATTGGCGAGGATCAGGGACAGAAGCAGCGCCTTTTGCTCGCCGGTCGATGACAGCGCCGCAGGCATGTTCTGCGCCCCCCAGACGGCGCCCAGATCGGCGCGGTGCGGCCCGGTCAGGCTGCGCCCTGCGGCCAGATCGCGCGGACGCATCGCAGCCAGACGTCCTGCGATATCGGCCGGATCGGGATCGTCGGCAAAGCCCTCACCCGGTAACAGGGTCAGGCGGGCTACGGGGAAATCGTCGCCATCCTGCTGCGCTGCCATGATTGCCGCGATTGCAGCTTGCCGGTTCTGCGTCAGCCGCGCCCCGGCGTCGGCCATCTGGCTTTCCAGCGCGCGATACCAGCCGGGGTCCGTAATCTGGTCGCGTAAAAGGCGGTTTCGCTCGCGCATGGCCTTGTCATAGCTTAGCGAAAGCGCGGCATGATCGGGATGAAAGGAAAGCGTCACCCGGTCAAGAAATCGCCGGCGCCCTTCCGGGGCCTCGGTCCACAGCCGATCCATCGCCGGCGTCAGCCAGATCAGGCGCAGCAGTGTTCCAAGCGCCACCTGAGGCACGGTTTTCTCGTCAATGCTGACAGTGCGGTTTGCGCCCGGCAAGGCAGAGGTTTCGACCGCGTTTTCCCCCGCGGTTGCGCGAATCCGCCAGCCCGCATTCGCGGCCTTTCGCGCCTGATCGGCGGGAACGGCGCCACGCATCCCACGCCCCGGCGACAGCATGGATACCGCTTCCAGCACATTGGTCTTGCCGGACCCGTTCGGCCCGTAAAGCGCGACTGGCCGCAGGTCGAGATCAAGCGTCAACTGCGGCCAGGACCGGAACTGCGAAAGCGTCAGGCGGTGGAGCGTCACACGCGCATCGGCATGACGACATAGACCGCCGAAGGATCGCTGCCCTCGCGGATCAGCGCGGCATCGCCAGAGCCGTTGAACATGAAGACCGCGTTCTCGCGGTCCACCTGTGCCGCAATTTCCTGCAGATATTTGGCGTTGAAGCCGATTTCCAGCGCGTCGTCGCCATAGGCGACGGCAAGTTCCTCATCCGCGGTGCCGGCATCGGGCGCATTCACCGACAGAACCAGCCGATCCATATCCAGCGCCAGTTTCACGGCGCGCGAACGCTCGCTGCTGACGGTGGCCACGCGATCGACCGCGCGGGCAAAGTCCTTGGCGTCGACCTCCATCTTACGGGAATTTCCCATTGGAATGACGCGGGTATAGTCGGGGAACGTCCCGTCGATGACTTTCGAGGTCAGCGTAATGGCCGGTGTCGCGAAGCGGACCTTGGTTTCACTGACCGAAACCGCGATCTGTGCCTCGTCATCGTCCAGAAGCTTGCGCAATTCGGCCACGGTCTTTTTCGGCACGATCACGCCGGGCATGTCGGCTGCCCCATCCGGCAGCGGTGCGTCGATCCGGGCCAGACGGTGGCCGTCGGTCGCAACGCAGCGCAGCACCCTGCCGTCTTCGGAATCGGCCACATGCATATAGACGCCATTCAGGTAATAGCGCGTCTCTTCGTTCGAAATCGCGAATTTCGACTTGTCGAACAGCCGGCGCAGCACCGGGGCGGCGGCAGCAAAATTGGCCGAATATTCGGCATTGGCCATGACCGGGAAATCCTCGGTCGGAAGGGTTGCCAGGGTGAAATTCGACCGCCCCGCCTGCACCGTCAGGCGATCATTCGCGCTATCGACCGCAATCGTCACCAGCGCACCATCCGGCAGCTTGCGCGCAATCTCGTTCAGCATCTGTGCAGACACTGTCGTGGCCCCGGGGCGCTCGACATGGGCGGCGGTCTTGTCCACGACCTCAGTATCAAGGTCAGTGGCGCGGAAGCTGACACCTTCGGGCGTAGCCTCGATCTGGACGTTGGCAAGGATCGGTATGGTATGGCGGCGCTCTACCACAGAGCCGGCTTGCGCCACGGCCTTCACCAGATCGGCCCGTTCGATCGAGAATTTCATAACAAGTCCCCTGTCATGCGCGCGTCGGTCTTGCGCACGTTACGGCGCATCGAAACCGGCCCCATGACCGGTTTGCCGAATGTCATTAAAAATGCGACCGGAATCAAGCCTTCGCGATCACGCTTCCAGCGCGCGACGCAGCAGTTGCACGTCCTCGGCAAGACCGTGATCGTCGGCGCAAAGCTCCTCGATCTTGCGGACGCCGTGCATGATGGTGGTGTGATCGCGCCCACCGAAGCGCCGGCCGATTTCGGGCAGGCTGCGGGTCGTCATCTGCTTGGCCAGATACATCGCCACCTGACGCGGACGGGCAATGGTGCGCACGCGCTTCTGCCCGACCAGATCGGCGAGCTTGATATTGTAATGTTCGGCCACCTTGCGCTGAATATCCTCGATCGACAGCTTCCGGTCCGAGGCGCGCAGGATGTCGGCCAGACAATCCTGCGTCAGGTCCATGTCGATCTTGCGCCCGACAAGGCTTGCGAAGGCGAACAGACGCTGCAGCGCGCCTTCCAGCACCCGCACGTTCGAGGTGATGCGGTGGGCCAGAAATTCCAGCACGCCGGGTTCAATACACAGGCCGGCATATTGCGCGCGGAAGGCGTCGGTCTTGGATTGCAGGATGCCCAGACGCAATTCGTAATCGGTCGGGTGCAGATCGACGACCAGTCCGCATTGCAGGCGCGACTTGATGCGGTCTTCCAGATCCTTGATCTCGCCCGGCGCGCGGTCGGCGGAAATCACGATCTGCTTGCCCTGATCGACCAGGGCATTGAACGTGTGGAAGAACTCTTCCTGCGTCGATTCCTTGCCGGCGATGAACTGAACGTCATCGACCATCAGCACCTCGACGGTGCGGAACATTTCCTTGAAGTCCATGACGGTACGTTCGCGCAGCGCCTGCACGAAGCGATACATGAACTGTTCAGCGGACAGGTACAGCACGCGCGCTTCGGGGCGCCGGGCGCGAATGTCGCTGGCAATGGCATGCATCAGGTGCGTCTTGCCCAAGCCAACGCCGCCGTAAAGAAACAGCGGGTTGAAGGTCACGGGACCACCTTCAGCGACGCGGCGGGCGGCGGCATGGGCTAATTCATTCGGCTTACCGACGACGAAATTGTCAAAGGTGAAGCGGGCGTCCAGCGGCGCAGACATTTCCGGCTCTGCCACCGGGCGGGCGGTTTCGACGCGCTTGCGCGATGCCGCAGCAGGCGCAGCGCGGCGCGGCGCGGCAACGCTGAAATTCAGACGAGAAACCGCCGCCCCGACTTCCACCAGCGCGTCGCGAATCGCGTCGGCATAATGACGCTGCACCCAGTCCGAGATAAAGCGCGTCGGCGTCGCGATCTTCGCCTCGCCGGATTCGATCCCCGTCAGATGCAGGGGCGCGATCCACGCCGTATGATTGTTGCTGCCGACCCTGTCCCGTAGCTTGGTGCTGGCCTGATCCCAAAGCGCATTCATTCTTGTTATCTCGTCCGTCTTGTCCCCGTTACCGGCCGCTTGTGGCGGCGCGGGCGTCGCGACGCCCTGGGTTCAGGCAACAGAACAGGCACCGCAGCAAGCTGGCTGCGTGACCTGTCCGGCCCGGACAGATTCCGCACCCGAATCGGAAGAGTGGCAGCCCTTCCGATTCGTGGGTGCATGACCGTGTATCGGCCTGAAAATCGCACGTTTTGATACGGTGGCAGTCCGGATCCGGTGCAATGTCCCCCAAGGCGACGTGAATCGCAGGATCGAAGCTAGCCCTTCGCCACGGCCTGCTGCAACCGATCTTCGCGCTTGACAGAAACTTCGCCGGAACGAATCCGGGACGGGTTTCGCAAAGCCGTCGCAAAACCATAGGGTTGCTTGAAATTGTTGAAAATTCAGCGGTTTGAAGCTTCGAAAAGCAAAAGGGCGCATCTGCGGATGCGCCCTTGGGTCAACTTCTGATTGTGCGCACTTTCAGCGCGCTGATGCCGGAATCACTTCGCGGAAACGGCCTTCACACGCGATGCCAGACGCGAGATTTTACGCGACGCAGTGTTCTTGTGGTAAACGCCTTTGGTCACGCCACGCATCAGTTCCGGCTGCGCAGCCTGGAACGCGGCTTTCGCGGCTTCCGCATCGCCCGAGGCAATCGCCTCTTCGACTTTGCGCAGATAGGTGCGGATGCGCGAGCGGCGGGCTTTGTTGACTTCGGTGCGACGCTCGATCTGGCGGGCGCGTTTCTTTGACTGGGGCGTATTTGCCATGGGTGCGTTCCTGTAACTTCGTTCGATTTCGTTCACGCAAAAGCCCCATGGCGCCGTTCACGAGGAACGGTCATGATTCTTGCCTTAAGCGGGCCCACGCGCATGTAAGCCCGGGCCTATACAGTGACCGGGCCTGAAAGCCAAGCAGAATCAGCGGTCGCGGAACTGCGGCTCTCGCTTTTCAAGGAATGCGGCCATGCCTTCCTTCTGGTCGTCCGTGGCGAACAGCGAATGGAACAGGCGGCGCTCGTATTGAAGACCCTCGCGCAGCGTCGTCTCATAGCTGCGATTCACGGCTTCCTTGGCGGCCTTGACGGCGATCTGCGATTTCTCGGCGATCTTGCGCGCCACGCTCATCGCCTCGGGGACCAGCTTGGCCACGGGAACCACGCGGCTGACAAGGCCCGAACGCTCTGCCTCTTCGGCATCCATGAAGCGCCCGGTCAGGTTCATGTCCATGGCCTTCGACTTGCCAACGAAGCGGGTCAGGCGCTGCGTTCCGCCGATTCCCGCGATCACGCCCAGATTGATCTCTGGCTGACCGAATTTCGCATTGTCGGCTGCGATGATGAAATCGCAGGTCATGGCAAGCTCCGCGCCGCCGCCCAACGCATATCCCGCGACGGCCGCGATGATCGGCTTGCGCACGCGAAGGATCGCCTCGGTCGGGCCGGTAAACAGATCCTCTTCGAAGACATCGACATAGGATTTCTGCGACATTTCCTTGATGTCGGCGCCGGCGGCGAAGGCCTTGTCGCTGCCCGTGATGACGATGCAGCGCACCTTGTCATTGGCATCGGCTTCGGTCAGCGCGGTGCTGAGCTCGCCCAGCAGTTCCGAATTCAGCGCATTCAGCGCATCGGGTCGATTCAGCCGGATCAGGGCGACGTAGTCGTCAATCTCTACGGTGATCGTATGATAACCCATGGGGTGTCCTTCGCGATTGCGGATCGCACTGTCCTAACAAAGCAGTGAGCAGGTGGCCAGCCTTCGCCGTCACGCTAGCGCTGGCAGGATGGGCAGAAAAAACTGGACCGACCGGACTGGATGATACGGCGGATCGTGCCCGGACAGCCGGGTCGCGGACAGGGCGCGCCTTCGCGGTCATAGACGCGGAAGCTGTGCTGGAAATAGCCAAGCTCGCCCGTGGCCTGACGGTGATCGCGCAGCGACGATCCGCCGGCAGCTATCGCCTCGACCAGCACGTCTTTGATATGGCTTGCCAAATCATCAAGCCGCGCGCGTCCGATCCGCCCGGCAGCGCGACGGGGGTCGATGCCCGCGCGATGCAAAGCCTCGGATACATAGATATTGCCCAGGCCCGCCACGACACGCTGATCCAGCAGCATCGCCTTGACCGGTGCGCGCCGTCCGGAAAACGCGGCAGCCAATGTCGCGCCGGAAAAGTCATCGCCAAGCGGTTCCGGCCCCAGCCCGTCCAGCAGCGGCGACGCATCGTCACGGATCAGGTCAACCATGCCGAATCGGCGCGCATCGTTCAGGGTGATCCGCGTGCCGTCATCGGTTTCCATTACGACATGATCGTGCTGCGGCAGGATCGCAGGGTCGCGGTGGAACTGACCCACCCCTGCCCCTTCGATCAGCATGCGCCCCGACATGCCCAGATGGATCAGAATCGCGGCATCGCGGTCCAGATCCAGCAGCACATATTTCGACCGTCTGCGAAGCCCCGTCACGGTCGCACCCGTCGCTACCTGCACCAGATCGGGCGGAAACTTCCAGCGCAGCCCGTCGCGGTTCAGCACCAGGCGGGCGATCCGACGCCCTTCCAGATGCGGCAGCAGGCCACGGCGCACTGTCTCGACTTCGGGCAGTTCTGGCATCTTCGTCGCTTTCGTCGCATTGTGGCCGCGGGGTTTCGCCCTTAACTGTGCCCCGAAGCGACAGACGGCAAGAGTAATGAGCGACAGGCAGACCCATTTCGGCTTTCAGACCGTGGACGAGGACGACAAGGCCGGCCTTGTTCATGGCGTGTTTTCGCGTGTGGCGTCTCGTTACGACGTCATGAACGACGTGATGAGCGTGGGCATTCACCGCATCTGGAAAAACGCCATGATGGACTGGCTTGCCCCACGGGACGGGCAGGCCCTGCTGGACGTGGCCGGCGGGACCGGCGACATTGCCTTCCGCTTTCTGGACCGCGCGCCGAATGCGCAGGTCACCGTCTGCGACATGACCGAATCGATGCTGGTCGAAGGCCGCAAGCGGGCCGAGGCTGAACGCCTTGCCGACCGTCTGGGCTGGGTCACGGGCGATGCGATGGCGCTGCCCTTCAAGGATAACAGCTTCGACCGCTATACGATCAGCTTCGGCATCCGCAACGTCACCCGCATTCCCGACGCGCTGAAGGAAGCGTTCCGCGTTCTGCGCCCCGGAGGGCGGCTGATGGTGCTGGAATTTTCTCAGCTGCCGGTTCCGGCCATGCAATGGGCCTATGACCGCTACAGCTTCAACGTCATCCCGGTGATGGGCCAGATGATCGCGAATGACCGCGACAGTTATCAGTATCTGGTCGAATCGATCCGGAAATTCCCCGATCAGGATACTTTCGCCGCCATGATCCGCAATGCCGGATTCGAACGCGTGCAGTACCGCAACCTGTCCATGGGCATCGCCGCGCTGCATTCGGGCTGGAAGCTGTAACATGCGCGGCCCGCACAATATCTGGCGCCTGATCCGCACCGGCGCCACCTTCGAACGCACGGGCGCAATGGGCGTGGCGCTTGATGCCGTCGACGCGCCGGGCAATGTCCGCGTGGCCGCCCGTGTGCTGGGCTGGCCCTTCCGCTGGCTTGGCTACAAGGGCGATCCGTCGCTGCCGCCGGTCACGCGCGCGATTACCGCACTTGGCCCTGCATATATCAAGTTCGGCCAAATCCTTTCGACGCGGCCCGATGTGGTCGGGGTCGAACTCGCAGACCAGCTTTCCTATCTGCAGGACAAGCTGCCCCCCTTCCCGACCGATCAGGCCAAGGCCATGATCGAGGCCGATCTGGGCCTGCCGCTGGACCAGATGTTCAGCGAGTTTTCCGAACCCGTCGCCGCCGCGTCCATCGCTCAGGTCCACCGCGCGCGCCGCGCCGATACCGGGCAAGAGGTCGCCGTGAAGGTGCTGCGCCCGAATATCGGCACCGCGTTCAGCCGCGACATCGACGCCTTCCATTTCGGCGCCGACATGATCGAGGCGATCTCGCCCGCGACCCGCCGCCTGCGTCCCCGCGATGTGGTCAGCCATTTCGAAGGCGTCGTGAACGGAGAGCTTGATCTGCGGCTGGAAGCGGCCTCTGCCTCGCTTTTCGCAGAAAACACCAAGGATGACGCCCGTTTCCAGGTGCCGAAGCCGCATTGGGAACTGACTTCGCGACGAGTGCTGACCTCTGACTGGGCCGAGGGGATTTCGCTTGGCGATGTGGCCGCGATCCGGGCGGCGGGGCATGACACATCGGCACTTGCAGAACGCATCCTGCAACTGTTCCTGTCCCACGCCCTGCGCGACGGCTTCTTTCATGGCGACATGCATCAGGGCAATCTGAAGGTCGCGCCGAATGGCGACCTGATCGCCTATGATTTCGGCATCATGGGCGAGATCGACGAATATACCCGCCGCGTCTATGCCGAAATCCTGATGGGCTTCATCCGCCGCGATTACGACGCACTGGCGAGGGTTCATTTCGAAGCCGGCTATGTCCCCCGTGACCGTGATCCCGCCGCCTTCGCCCGCGCGCTGCGCGCCGTGGGCGAGCCGATCTTCGGCGCCGATGCCACGCGGATTTCGATGGCAAACCTGCTTGGCTATCTGTTCGAGGTGACCGAGCGTTTCGGCATGCAGACCCGGACCGAGCTGATCCTTTTGCAACGCACCATGGTCGTGGTCGAAGGCGTCGCCCGCTCGCTCGACCCGAACCTGAACATCTGGAACGCCGCGCGTCCTGTGGTCGAGGATTACATCAAGGCCAATCTCGGCCCCCGCGCGATGGTGCGCGACAGCAAGCAGATCCTGATGACACTGCAGCGGGCCATGCCGCTGATGCCGCGCCTGATAGATGACGCCCTGTGGCGCGCGCGGCAGCAGGCCGACGCACCGCAGCGGCAATCCTTGCGCAAGTTCAGCTGGCGCTCTGCCGCGATCGGTGCGGGAACAACGGCGCTTCTTTCAGTAGTTCTGGTCTTGCTGGCCTAACGCGGCCCAATGCTGCAACAGCCGGTATACATCCGCGCCGGCGTGTTCCGGCGTTGCAGCAGCACCGTGGCCTCAAGCCCATAGCTCCGTTCGGACATGCCGTCCGAACATTGCTTTGGTGTGACGGTCGCCACCAGCAGATTGTGGTCGTCTTCGGCGCGAATAATGCGTCGCGGGTCGCGGAAGATCCCGCTATCCAGGACATCTGTAATCTTGATGCCGGTGCGGCGATCCGGCTCGTCCCACATGATCGCGTCACCGTCTTGACGAAAGCTCCAGAACGGTTCGGTGCCGAAGCAGGCAAAGCCGTCTGGCAGCCGCGCGGGCTGCCAGACATCGGTGCGATAGTTCAGAAATCGCATCGAAACCCATCCCGATTGCTCGCCCGTATTCACCTGTCCCCATTGGCCGGATCGGTCCAGCCCGACAACCTCCACATGGGTCGCATTGGGCGCCAGCGTCGCGACAATCGGCGCCGATGCCGAGGGGGTCTGTCGGATGTTCAGAACGTCATCGGCGGCGACACCCGCGACGTCGAACAGCGTCGGCAGCGTATATTCCTGGGTCGCGGCGGCAGGTCCGCCCATCAGCATCGCCAGCAGCGCCGCTTTCTTCAGCATCGCCCTAGCCCACCGAGACGCCGAAGATCTTCCCGATCAGCGCCGTGATCCCCATCGCCACGCAGCCCCAGAAGACGACGCGCAGAACGGCACGCCCCGCAGGTGCACCGCCTGCCCGTGCGCCGATCAGACCCAGCACAGCAAGCGCGATCAGCGTCGCCACCAGCACGAAGGGAATCACCATCCCCGCCGGGGCCATGAACGCGCCCAGAAGCGGCACCGATGCGGCAACCGAAAAAGTCGCGGCCGAGGTCGCCGCCGCTTGCAGCGGGTTTGCGGACAGCACGTCAGACAGGCCAAGCTCGTCCCGGATATGCGCGCCAAGCGCGTCATATTCCGTCATTTCGCGCGCCACCCGCATCGCGGTGTCCGGTGCCAGCCCACGCGCCTGATAGATTTCGGCAAGCTCGATCAGTTCGGTTTCCGGGTCTTCGTCAAGCGCACGCGTCTCGCGCTTTATATCGGCGCGTTCGATATCCGACTGGCTGGAAACAGAGACATACTCTCCCGCTGCCATCGACAGCGCACCTGCCGAAAGCCCCGCAACCCCGGCCAGCAGGATCGCATGGCGATCCGCGCCCGAGGCCGCGATCCCGACCAGCAGCGAGGCAACCGAGACGATCCCGTCATTCGCCCCCAGAACAGCGGCCCGCAGCCAGCCGGACCGGGAAATGAAGTGAGGATCGTCGGGATGGGCGTCGGCATGGGTATGTCGGGACATCGGCGATTCCAGTCTGTCAGGCGCGGGCGGGCATCCGGGCCACGCCCAGCACATCCAGCACCTTCGCTTCGATGTCCGAGGCATTCATCGCGGCATCGGCATACATCGCGGCGGGGCTGTCATGGTCGATGAAGGTGTCGGGCAGCACCATGGACCGGAACTTCAGCCCGTTATCGAACACGCCCTCATCCGCCAGAAGCTGGGCGACGTGACTGCCAAAGCCGCCGACCGCGCCTTCCTCCACGGTAATCAGCGCCTCATGTTCTGCGGCCAGACGCAGGATCAGGTCCCGGTCCAACGGCTTGGCGAAGCGGGCATCCGCCACAGTGGGCGTGATGCCGCGCGCAACCAGCGATTCGCGGGCAGCCATGACTTCGGACAGGCGCGTGCCGAAGGACAGGATCGCCACGCGCTTGCCTTCTGCCACGATCCGGCCCTTGCCGATTTCCAGAGGCGTGCCGCGTTCGGGCATATCGACCCCGGTGCCTTCGCCGCGCGGGAAGCGGAAGGCGATGGGGCCGTCATCATGGGCGACGGCAGTGGCGACCATGTGGACCAGCTCAGCCTCGTCCGCGGCGGCCATGACGACCATGCCGGGCAGGCTGGCCATGAAACCCACATCGAAGGCGCCAGCGTGGGTCGCACCGTCTGCGCCCACCAGACCTGCGCGGTCGATGGCAAAGCGGACAGGCAGCCGCTGGATCGCCACATCGTGGACGATCTGGTCATAACCGCGCTGCAGGAAGGTCGAATAGATCGCGCAGAAGGGCTTCAGCCCACCGGCTGCAAGCCCGGCGCAGAAGGTCACGGCATGCTGTTCGGCGATCCCCACGTCAAACGTGCGGCGCGGAAAGCGGTCGGCGAACAGGTTCAGCCCCGTGCCGTCCGGCATCGCGGCGGTGACGGCGACGATCTTGTCGTCCTGTTCCGCCTCGGCAATCAGGGACTTCGCGAAGACACTGGTATAGCTGGGAGCGTTCGACTTAGCCTTCGCCTGCTCGCCCGTGATGACATCGAACTTGCCCCGCGCGTGACCGCGGTCGGCGGCACCTTCGGCGGGCGCATAGCCCTTGCCCTTCTTCGTGATCGCGTGGATCAGAACCGGCCCGGTAGCGCGCGCCTTGACGGTGCGCAGCAGCGGCAGAAGCTGGTCAAGGTCGTGGCCGTCGACGGGGCCGATATAGGAAAATCCCAATTCCTCGAACAGGGTGCTTCCGACCGCCATGCCTTTCAGCATTTCCTTCGCCCGCCGCGCGCCCTGCTGGATCGGTTCGGGCAGAAAGCCGACCGCGCCCTTGGCAATGGATTTCAGTTCCTGAAACGGGCCTTCGGTGTAAAGCCGCGTCAGATAGCTGGACAGCGCGCCCGTCGGCGGCGCGATGGACATTTCGTTGTCGTTCAGGATCACGAACAGCCGCTTGCCCAGATGACCCGCATTATTCAGCGCCTCGAACGCCATGCCGGCCGACATGGCACCGTCCCCGATGACCGCCACCGCATCACCCGGATCACCGCCCAGCTCGCGCGCCATGGCAAAGCCAAGCGCCGCCGAAATCGAGGTCGAGCTGTGGCCCGCCCCGAACGCATCATAGGGGCTTTCCGAGCGCTTGGTGAACCCGGACAGACCGCCGCCCATGCGCAGCGTGCGGATGCGGTCACGCCTGCCGGTCAGGATCTTATGGGGATAACACTGGTGCCCGACATCCCAGATGATCTTGTCACGCGGCGCGTCAAAGACGGCATGCAGCGCGACAGTCAGTTCCACGACACCCAGACCCGCGCCCAGATGCCCGCCCGTCACGGAAACGGCGCTGATCGTCTCTGCCCGCAATTCATCGGAAAGCTGCCGCAATTCGCGGTCGCTCAGCGACTTCATGTCGGACGGCAGATTGACCCGGTCCAGAACCGGGGTCTTCGGACGATCTTGGCTCATCTTCGGCGGCCCTTTCCGGGGCTTCAGCTTTGGCGGTCGATAACGAAACGCGCCAGATCGCGCAAGTTTCCTGCCTCTTCACCATAAGGTGAAAGCGACGCAACGGCCTTGTCGATCAGCTCTTTCTCGCGCGCCCGCGCGGCGTCCAGCCCCAACACCGATACAAAGGTCGCCTTGCCAGCGCCCGCATCCTTGCCGACGCGCTTGCCGGTCGTTTCCTCGTCGCCGGTCACGTCAAGAATGTCGTCATGCACTTGAAACGCCAGACCCAGCTTTGCGGCATAGATGCGAAGGCCTTCGGTCTCTGCTCCGGCGATGATCGCGCCGGACATGGCGGAAAAGGCAATCAGCGCGCCAGTCTTGGCGACCTGCATGCGGGTGATTCCGGCGATATCGGGCGCGATCTCTGATTCCTCGGCAATGATGTCGAGCATCTGGCCGTAAACCATGCCCGCCGCACCAACCGCATGAGCAAGCGCCGCGATCAGGCGAAGGCGCGCCCCGGCATCGCCGATCGCCTCGTCGGTCAGCATCTCGAAGGCGAGCGATTGCAGCGCGTCGCCCGCAAGAATCGCGGTCGCTTCAGACCACTGCACATGCACGGTCGGCAGGCCGCGGCGCAGATCGTCATCGTCCATTGCCGGCAGGTCGTCATGGACGAGGCTATAGGCGTGCAGCGCCTCGACCGCGCAGGCGACCGGCAAAGCCGCCGCGTCGGTGACGCCGTGCAGCCGCGCCGATTCCATCACCAGAAATGCCCGCAGCTTCTTGCCGCCAAGGCAGGCATAGCGCATGGCGTCGGTCAGTTCGCCCTCGGGCAGTTCGGACATCGCCGCATCCAGCGCTGCCTCGACCTGTGCCTTCACCTCTTCCATGCGCGCCTGAAGCGTATCGCTTTGCTGCAGCATCACAGCCCCTCGGCCTTGGTTGTGCCGGTCGGCTGGCCCTGCGCCAGCGTGATCTTCTCGACCCGTTCTTCGGCCTCGCGCAGGCGGGCCTCGCAATGCGCACGCAGTGCCGCGCCGCGCTCATACAGCTTGATCGAATCCTCAAGCGAAGCATTGCCGCTTTCCAGCCGCGATACCACGCCTTCAAGTTCCTTCATCGCGTCCTCGAAGGACATGGTTGCGATTTCGTTCATCCCGCAGCCTTTTTTGCGTTTCCGTCATGCCCGCATCATCGCTGTGGGCGTCGCAGGGTTGTAGCCCCCTTTGCGGCAAGAAACCACCATAACGTGCAGGATCGGCCGCGACAGGCAAAGGCGCGAAGCCTGTCAATCGCGGCGGCCAAACAGTCGCTCTATATCCTGCAGTGAAAGCTTCACCCAGGTCGGGCGGCCGTGGTTGCACTGACCGGAGCGGGGCGTGCGCTCCATCTCGCGAAGCAGCGCATTCATTTCCTCGGCGGTCATACGCCGACCCGACCGGACAGAGCCGTGACATGCCATCGACGACAGAACCGCATCGACGCGGGCGCGCAGCCGGTCCGAGGCACCCTGATCCGCCAGATCGTCGGCAATGTCGCGGATCAACGCCGTCGCATCGACCTTTCCCAGAAGTGCGGGCACCTCACGCACCGCGACCGCACCGCCGCCGAATGCTTCGACGACCAGACCAAGCCCCGCCAGTTCATCGGCAACCGCCATGATGCGGGCGGCGTCGCCTTCGGGCAGTTCGACTATCTCGGGGATCAACAGCGCCTGACTGGCGATACCTGTCGCGTCTGCTTGTCCCTTCAGGCGTTCATAGACAAGGCGTTCATGCGCGGCATGCTGATCGACAATGACGACCCCGTCGCCGGTCTGCGCAATGATGTAATTTTCATGAAGTTGCGCACGGGCGGCGCCAAGCGGCGCTTCGTCGGACGCTGCGTTCTCCACCGGAATTTCAGAACGGGCCGACGGCGCCTCGGCAAAACCGCCGAAGGACGGGGCCTGCGCCTGATAGGCCATGCTGATCGCGCCGGGTGAGGGGCGATAATCCATCTGGTAGCGCGGCGGCCCAGCACGTTCGGGTGCAGCCTGTGGTTCTGGCCGGAAGGCCGCCAGCGTCGCTGCGCCGACGGTATCAGAAGCGCGACGGGACGCCCCGGCAAGCGCGTTCCGCAGGCTGGATACGACAAGCCCGCGCACGACATCCGGCGCGCGAAACCGCACTTCGGCTTTGGCGGGATGGACATTCACATCGACAAAATGCGGATCGCAGTCGACAAACAGGACCGCCGCCGGATAGCGGCCAGAAGGCAGCGTGTCGAAATACCCCGCCCGAAGCGCGCCGGTCAGCAGCTTGTCGCGCACAGGCCGGGTGTTGACGAAGACGTGCTGCGCAACAGCCGCCCCACGGGAATAGGTCGGCAGCGCGGCAAAGCCGGTCAGGCGCACCCCCTCACGCTCGGCGTCGATCGGGATGGCATTGTCGATGAAATCGCGGCCCATGACCCGCGCCAGCCTTGCATGAAGCGCATCGAAGAGATCGCCCTGTTCCGCATCCGCACGGAAAATCAGCCGGTCCTCGTCATGCAATGTGAAACCGACGGAGGGTTCAGCCATGGCAAGCCGGCGCATCACCTCGGCAACGGCCTGCGTCTCGGCCCGTTCGCTGCGCAGGAATTTCAGCCGCGCGGGCGTGGCGAAGAACAGGTCGCGCAATTCGACCACGGTGCCCCGATTGGCCGAAGCCGGTCGCACGGCGTCGGCGCGGCCCGCCGTGACCCGGATCTCTGCCCCTTCTGACCCCGCGCGCGAGGTGATCGAAAGCCGTCCGACCGCAGCAAGGCTGGGCAGCGCCTCGCCACGGAACCCGAAGCTGTGAATATCCAGCAGATCAGAGCCGTCGATTTTCGATGTCGCATGCCGCGAGAGGGCCAGCGGAAGATCCTCGGCAGTCATGCCGCAGCCGTCATCGACCACGCGGATCAGTGCCTTGCCGCCCTGTGCAATCGTCACATCGATGCGCCGCGCGCCTGCATCCAACGCATTCTCGACCAGTTCCTTGACCGCAGATGCCGGACGCTCGACGACTTCACCCGCCGCGATGCGATTGGCCACGCTGTCATCAAGCTGGCGAATGACGGGGCGCATATGGGGGTCATGATTGCTCATCACCCAATATCTAGCATCACACGGGCGCACTGGAAATGATTCGCGTTCACAATTTCAGCCGGCGGGAACCGTGGCGGGGGCGTGTTTCGTTATATCTGCGATTGCACACAAAGATCATCCTGCAGGAGTAGTCCTATGACAAGAATTGCAACGACTCTCGTCCTTGGTGCCGCCTTGGCGCTGTCTGCATGCGGACCGAACACAGCCACTCGCGCCACGACGGGCGCGGCGACCGGCGCGGTCGTCGGTGGCCCGGTCGGTGCTGTCGCCGGTGCGGCACTTGGCGGGTCTGGCGCGGTTCAGGTGAAGTGACCGGATAACCGCCGGAACAAGCAAGAACGCCGCGAGCCCTAGGCGCGCGGCGTTTTCTTGTCTGGCAATCCCGGCGCGGCCTATTCGGGTCGGCCGACCAGCACGAACTGAAGCTTTTCGGGGTCCATACGTTCTTGCGCGATGCGCGCAATGTCGTCGGCGGTAACGGCTTCGATCCGGGCATTGCGCCCGTCGGGATAGTCGATCGGCAAGCCGATCAGCTGCATCCCTGTCAGGATACCCGCGATCTTCGAATTGCCATCCCAACGCAGCGGGTATTCGCCCGTCAGATAGGTTTTCGCGTCGTTCAGCTCTTTCTCGCTGACACCATCCGCCATGCGCGCCCATTCCTGTTTCACCAGTTCCACGGCCTCTGACGCGGTGTTATTGGAACTGGACATTCCACCTTGCCAACTCGCCCCGTAAACCCCGTTGACGAGCGAGGTATAGACACCATAGGTCAGCCCCCGCTTTTCACGGATTTCTTCCATCAGGCGCGAGGAAAAGCCGCCACCGCCGATGATCTGATCGGCGACAAAGGCGGCGAAGTAGTCGGGATCGTCCATCGACAGGCCGGGCTGCGCGAAGGAAATGACGGTCTGCGGACTGTCCCAATCGATCTGCTCGGTCCCGCCCTGCGACTGAAACTCCGCCGGTCCCGGCAGGGGCGCGGTCGCAGTCGCAGGCACATCGGCAAGGATGCGGTCGACAAGCTGGCCCAGTTCCTGCGGCGTAATGTCACCGGCTGCCCCAACGATGACCCGGTCGCGGGCGATGACGCGGTTCTTCGCCTCGATCATGTCCTGCGACCCAAGCGGAGACACCGATTCGAGCGTTCCGTTGATCGAGCTGCCATAGGGATTGCTGCCCCAGATCGCTTTCGCCATGGCCTTGCTTGCAATCGCGTTCGGATCGGTATCCTCGGACTTGATGATCGCCAGAACCTGCCCCTTCACCCGCGCGACGGCATCTTCGTCAAAGCGCGGCGTGCTGAGTGCCGCGGCAATCAGCGCCGCGCCTTCGTCACGATTGTCGCTCAGCAGTTTCGACGAGACGCTGAGCGCATCGTCGCCGACATCGAAGCTGATTTCGGCACCCAGATCTTCTGTCGCTGCGGCAAAGGCCGTGGCGTCCATGTCGCCCGCGCCTTCCTCCAGCGTGTGGGTCATCAGATTGATCGCGCCGCGCTTGCCCGGCGCATCAAGGCTGGCGCCGCCCCGGAAAGCGATGTTCAGCGCGGTGAACGGGATCGAGTGATCCTCGACCAACCAGGCCTTGATGCCGGATGGGGACGTGACTTCCTGTATCTCGGTCGCGGCGGCGGGGACTGCGACCAGGCTGGCAAGAACGAAGGGAATGGCGCGTAGCATGCTCATTGTGCGATCTCCTCGCCCTCGGCGGCGGGTTCGATAACGGGTCGCGCCTGCTCTGCCGAAGGCACGGGCTGCGGCCCGGCGCCCGGCGCGGCCTCGGGCGGTGCGTCAGTCGCAGCCGGATCAGTTGGCGGATCTTCGGGCAAAAGCCAGCCCGTGACCGTGGCCGTGCTGTTCAGAACCAGATCGGCGGCGGCCATGAGGTCCTCTGCCGTGACCGCGCCCAGCAGATCGGGCCAGTCGTTCACATCCTCGACCGTCAGGCCGGTCGCAAGGCCCTGGCCGTACTGATAGGCGCGACCATGCGCCGAATCCTGTTCATAGATCTTCGCGGCCCGGATCTGGGTCTTGATGCGTTCCAACTGTGTGGGGTCCGGCCCTTCTGCCAGAAAATCGGCAAGCACCTGATCCAGTGCCGCCTCGGCCTGCTCTGGCGTCTCGCCCTCGGCCGGAACCAGCGAGAAGAAGAAGTTGGTGCGATCGACCGCATATCCCTCGTAACCGGCCCCGGCATAAAGCGCCTTGCCGGTCATCATCAGTTTCTGCCCCAACACCGAGGTCTGGGCGGAACCGCCCAGAAGTTCGGCAAGCACGCTGAGCGCCGCTGCGGTTTTCTGATCCCCCGGATTGCGCTCGGGGACCAGAACCGTGCGCGTCATGCGCGGCTGCGGCACGCGGGGGTCATGCATCACGATACGGCGCGGCGCGCGCTGCTGCGGTTCTTGCGGGCGCGCCTTGCGTTCAACCCCATCCTTTGACGGGATCGAACCGTAATAGGTCTGGGCCAGTTCACGCGCCTTTTCCGGGGTGACATCGCCCGCAAGGATCAGGATGGCATTATTCGGGGCGTAATAATCTTCGTACCATTTCAGCGCGTCGGCGCGGGTCAGCGCTGTCATTTCGTCCCGCCAGCCAATGACCGGGCGACCATAGGGATGGTTAAGATACTGCGCGGCGTTGCGTTCTTCCGCGAACAGAGAGGCGGGATCGCTGTCGATACGCTGTGCGCGTTCTTCCAGAACGACCTGCCGTTCGGCCTGCCAGTCTTCTTCGCCGACCTGCAGATTCTCCATCCGGTCGGCCTCCATCTCCATGATAAGCGGCAGACGGTCACTGGCGATACGCTGGAAATAGGCCGTGAAATCAAGGCTGGTAAAGGCGTTGTCGGTGCCGCCATTCGCCGAAACGGTTTTCGACAGCTCACCCGGCGCAAGCTTGTCGGTCCCCTTGAACATCAGGTGTTCCAGATAATGCGCAAGGCCGGTTTTGCCCGCAACCTCGTCGGCAGAGCCGACCTTATACCAGACCATCTGCACGACGACGGGGGCGCGGTGATCCTCGATCACGACCGCCTCCAGTCCGTTATCCAGCGTGAAATGGCTGATCCCTTTCGGCATTTCGGCCCAGGCGGGGGCAGCGGCAATCGCGAGCGCGAAGGGGGCGACGCGGCTGAGGATGGTCATGGCAGGCTCCGGTTTCCGGTTGTGGCGCAAATCTGCGCCCCCGCGCCGCATCACGCAAGGGCGGGGCGGCTCATCTCGGCGTGATCTGGACGTGACAAGGCATCGACGCGCGCGGCGCACCCCGCGCGCACGCTTATTCCGGCAGCGGCGGGGATGACGGGGTCTGCGCCCCGGCCCTGCGCCAACGCTCGGCCTCTGCCCAGCTGTCCAGCGTCATCGCCTCGTAGGCGCGGTAATAGACATCCGTGCGCGCCCAGGTTTCCAGAAGGCGGCGCGAATGGTTTGCGCGCCATTCCACATCCTCCTGCGCAAGCTGCTGGCGGATATTGCCTGCCGTGCCAAGACGCGAGGCATAGCTGATAAGCGCACCATCGCCGGCCCCAACACCCTGCGCCGAAAGCTGGCCCGGATTGCCGCCAAGGGCCGCAACGGCATCGCCGCGCGGGTTCGGATCGGTGATATTGCCGCCGCCCGGCGTCGGCGCGGGAAGCTGGTTCAGGTCGGCAGGCATCTGCAACGCCCGCGTCGGAACGATGGCGAATTCATCCGGCGTATCGCGACCGGCACCGATATTGTGAAGCTGCGGATCGCTTGAGCATCCAGCAATCGCCGCCGCCCCGATCAGTGCCCAGATTGCCCGCATTCCGGTCCCCCGTTTGTCGTTGTAGCCGTTCTAGCCGGATTTCTCGGGCACGTCACGGGTCTTGTCCCCGCGTTGCGGCGGCTGAAGGATCAGGCCGATCGCGCCTGCGAAAATCGCGATATCCGCGACGTTGAAGCTGAACGGGTTCTGCCAGTTCGGCAGCGACATGTTCAGAAAGTCCGCGACCGCGCCGTAAGCCACCCGGTCGATCACGTTGCCAAGCGCGCCCCCGATCAGCAGTCCCGCCGAGGTCTGCGCGAACGGACCGGGCCGCGCGCGACGCACCCAAAGAAAGACCCAGACGCAGACACCAAGGGCGACGGCGATCAAGACCCAGCGCATCACATCCTGCGAGGATGAGAACAGGCCGAAATTCACCCCCAGATTCCATGCCATGCGCAGGTTCAGCCAGGGCGGCCATATGTCGATCTCGCGCACGCGGTCGAGGCGCAGCGTGTGAACGACGTAGTATTTGCTCAGTTGATCCACCAGAAGAATCGCGCCCGCGACCCAGGCCATGACCCTCAGGCTTACCGGGACCGGCGCCATTGGGGTGGCTTTCGTCGCGCGCGCGCCCGGCGTCGCTTTTGGCTTGGCCTTCGACTGGCTGGCCGCGCCCGGTTTTGTCACATCCTTGCCCATCAGTGCCGGAAATGCCGCTGACCGGTGAAGACCATCGCGACCCCGCGCGCATCTGCTGCGGCAATCACCTCGGCATCGCGCATCGAGCCGCCGGGCTGGATAACCGCCATCGCACCCGCATCGGCAAGCGCCTCGACGCCGTCGGCGAAGGGAAAGAACGCGTCCGACGCGACGACCGAGCCGGAGGTCAGGGGCAACGGAAGCGCAAGCGCTTCTGCCATATCCTGCGCCTTGCGCTGCCCGATACGGGTCGAATCGATACGGCTCATCTGGCCGGCGCCGATGCCGACGGTGGCCAGATCCTTGGCATAAACGATGGCATTCGATTTCACATGCTTGGCGACCTGCCAGGCAAACAGCAGATCGGCCATTTCCTCTGCGGTGGGCTGACGTTTGGTCACGACCTTCAGATCGGGCAGCGTCACCCGGCCATTGTCGCGCGACTGCACCAGAAAGCCGCCCGCGACCTGCCGGAACGCAATACCCTGGGCCGCGGCGTCCGGAAGGCCGCCCGTGGTCAGCAGGCGCAGGTTCTTGCGCCCGGCAAACACCTCGCGAGCCTCGTCAGTCGCGTCCGGGGCGATGACGACCTCGGTGAATATCTCGGCAATTGCCTTTGCGGTTTCGCCGTCCAGCACCTGATTAAGCGCGATGATCCCCCCGAAGGCAGAGGTGCGGTCACAGTCGAATGCGCGGCGATACGCCTCGGCTGCGGTATCCGCACGGGACACACCACACGGATTCGCATGCTTGATGATCGCGCATGCCGGACCCTCGGCAGGGTCGAATTCCGCGACGAGTTCGAAGGCTGCATCGGTGTCGTTGATATTGTTGTATGACAGCTCTTTGCCCTGCCACTGCCTGGCGGTCGCAACGCCCGGCCGCGTTTCGCCGGTCGTGTAAAAGGCCGCCCGCTGATGTGGGTTCTCGCCATAGCGCAGCCCTTGCGCCAGCGTGCCCGCAAAGGCGCGGCGGCGCGGCGTCTCGACCCCGACGGCGTCCGCCATCCAGTTCGACACCGCCGCGTCATAGGCCGCTGTGCGGGCATAGGCCGTCTGTGCCAGCCGCTTGCGTGTCGCCAGATCAGTGCCGCCCGCAGCATCAAGCTGTTTCAGCACAGGCTCGTAATCCTGCACGTCGACGACGACACTGACGAAGGCATGGTTCTTGGCACCCGCGCGGATCATGGCCGGCCCGCCAATGTCGATATTCTCGACGCAATCGTCATAGCTGCCGCCCTTGGCAACGGTTTCCTCGAACGGATAAAGGTTCACCACCAGCAGATCGATCATCCCGATCCCGTGCGTCTCGGCGGATGCCTGATGCGCCGTATCGTCTCGTAGCGCCAGAAGCCCGCCATGCACGACCGGGTGCAAGGTCTTGACGCGACCGTCCATCATCTCGGGGAAGCCGGTGATCTCGGCCACGTCTTTCACGGCGAGGCCTGCATCGCGCAGTGCCTTCGCGGTGCCGCCGGTCGACAGGATCTCGACCCCTGCGGCATCCAGCCCTTTCGCAAAGTCGATCAGCCCGGTCTTGTCCGAGACGGAAATGAGGGCGCGTTTCAGCGGGACGATATCTTGCGGCATGGGTTCCTGCGGATGTCGGCTTTCGATTGGCGCCTAGCTAGCGCCTGCCCGCATGAAGGTCCAGCCGATCTGCACCGCATCGCCGCTGAGGCGGTGTGCCAGCACGATCTGGACCGATGGGCGCGGCTCTGCCAGCCCGGTTTCCAGCCAGGCAGACGGCTCCAGCCGCAATTCGGCCACGAGGTCGTGGCTGAAATACCATTCTTCGCCGCCCGGCAGATGCAGGCGCACAGCGTCGCCGTCCCGAAACGCATCGACATCCGGGTGCAGGTGAAAGCGGATTTCGAAGCCGACCCCGTCGGGCATATTGGTCTGCACCTGTGCCAGCCGCCCCTGTCCGGCAATATCCAGTGCGGCCAGCGTATCGTCGCCGCTGAACTGATCGCCATCAGGCGAAAGATAAAGCTCCCGCAGATGGGTCAGGCCATGCGTGCCTTGCCAGGCATCATGGCCCGACAGAATGGTCGCGGGTTCGCGCGGGGACGGGGGCGGTTCATCGGCGGGCAGCAGATTGCCCTCGGCATCGCAGCGCCCGGCCCAGACCTTCTGTGGCAACAGGGTCAGACGCTCGCTTCCCTGCGCGTCAGGGGGCAGCAGCTTCGCGGAACTCAGCCCGGTCAGGCACAGCGTCGAATGACAGGCCGTGGCGCGGCTGGCGCGTGACCAGGCAGGGCCAAAACTGCGCCCCGGACCGCAATTGACCACAATCGGATGCCGTGCCGAGGTGAATTCGAGGGCGAGTGTCGAAGCATGGGCATGGGCGGCTGCCGGTCCTGCAGGCGGCGACGCCGCATCAAGGACCACCGTCGCCCGCGCCCGCGACAACCGCGCAAATCCCATTGGCTGGCCCGCAGCCGTCACCGCAGGTCCCGACGCGGCTTTCAACGCGTGATCCAGCCGCCCGGCTGGCCCGCGCCCGCCGCCGTGAAAGCGCGGCAAGCCACCATCGGCGTGGCGCAGTGCACGCAGGACCGGGGCGATTTCCTCGATCACCGCAGTGATCTCGTCCGGCAGCGCGAGCCCGGATTCGACGGCGTTCGATTTCACCCAGCCAAGCAGCGACAGACAGCCCAGCAGCGATTCGGGGCATCTGCTGCGCATTGCGCCCTGCCGGATGCTGCCATCGACCGCCGCGCCCAGTTGTTGCAGCGCAGGGCGCGCCTTGTCTGAGGCCCCTTTCAGAAGCATTGCGGCGATGGCGCGGCCCGAAAGCGCCTCGATAAGCGGCAAACCCTGAGGCGCCTCTGCGCGCTCCAGCAAGGCAAGTTGCGCGTGCATGCTGTCAAAGACCGGCTGAGCATTGTCGCGGTCCAGGCCCGGCAGGATCTGGCCGGAATGCGTGATCCAGCGAAGCAGGCGACGTGCCGTGACATCGGCACGCCAGACCGGATCGCCCGCAATGTCCGACGGAACCTCGGGATGCGCAGCTATCCATCCCAGAACATGCGCCTGTGCCATGTCCCGCGCCTTGGCATTCCCGACAGAGGCAAGATCGTCAAGCCAGCCAAAGCCGTGCAGTTCGGCCCGCTGATCGTCGCCAAGACCATCCGCGTTGCCCGGCGCGAAAGGATCGCCCGAAAGACTCGCACCCGTCAGTTGCAGCCTGCCGTCAAGGATCTCTTGCCCGCGAAGGGTCGATCCGAGGCTCTGCGGTTCTGGGCGGCGGGTGAAGCCGTGGGGACGGTCGGTTTCGCTCATGCCGCGAATTTACCGGCTGGCTTCGGGTTTCTGCAAGCATGCGATGAAAAACCCGTCCATGCCTCCGCGATCCGGCCAGTAATCGGGCCTCAGCCTCAGCCCGCCCTCTGGCGTCGTCCAGTCCTGCAGGTCTGCGGGCGGCTGGATCACCGTCAGATCGGGGTGGCGTTCCAGCGCCAAGGCAAGTTGATCCTCGCCCTCCGCCTGCAAAAGCGAGCAGGTCGCAAAAACGAGTCGACCGCCGGGCTTCAGTATCGTCAGCGCGTGGTCGATCAGCGCAGCCTGCAGCGCGGTCAGGCCGTCCAGGGCGGAGCCGTCGCGAATCAACGGAAGGTCGGGATGTCGGCGAATGGTGCCGGTGGCCGAACAGGGCGCATCCAGCAGAATCGCGTCGGGCTGCTGCGCGGGATGCCATTCCAGCGCATCCGCTGTCACCACCTGCGCGTTCAGACCGCAGCGCTGAAGGTTCTCGCGCAACCGCGCCAGACGCGCGTCCGAGATATCGACCGCCGTCACCTGTGCGCCCGCGGCGGCCAGTTGCAGCGTCTTGCCGCCCGGTGCGGCGCACAGATCGACGATATGTTCGCCGGGCTTCGGGTCAAGCAGCCGCACGGCCATCGCCGCGGCCGCGTCCTGCACCCACCAGTCACCCTCGGCATAGCCCGGCAATGCGGTGATCTGAGCCGTGTCTCGCAGGCGAAACGATCCCGTCGGCAGCGCTTCGCCGGGCGCAGCGCTGCCCGGTTTGGCGGTGAAATCGACGGGCGCGCCCGCCTGATGCGCGGCCTCTATGGCCAGCGTCACCTCACTTCCCCATGCATTCGTGACCGGCTCGCGCAGCCAGTCGGGCATCTCCTCTGGGGGCAGGTCGGTCCATTCTGCGGACTGACCGGCAATTTTTCGCAGGACTGCGTTGACCATCCCCGATGCAGCGCGCCCTTTCGGCCCCATCGTCTGAACCAGCCCGACAGCAGCATTCACCGCGCCATGCGGGGCCTCGCCCATCTCCAGCAGTTCCACCGTGCCGAGTCGCAGCACATCCAGCACATCCGGCCTGGGCTTTTTCGACAGGTGCTGCACCAGCAGCGTATCTGCGCGGTCGATATTGCGCAGCACTGCCAGCGCCAGCCGCTGCGCGCGCGCCCGTTCCGGCGGGGTCAGCCGCGCCAGTGCAGAGGGTTGATCGGAAAGCGACAGACCGTCCCTGACACCGGCGATCAGGCGCAGCGCGCCCTTGCGTGCGGCATCCGGTGGCGGCTTTCCCGCGCCGGCATTGCGGTGCGACTGTCTTATCTGCGGCTTGCCCAAACCCGGCCCTTTCCTTAGATTTCGTGTTGTTACCCGAATGAAAGGCCGCCCGCCATGACCGAGATAAGCGATTTGCCGCCAGAGGCCGTCCGCGCGCTTGCCGAGGCCGAAGAACGCCGCAAGCTTGCCAAGACAACAGAGCTTCCGCCCGAACTCGGCGGCCGCGACGGGCCAGAGCCGGTGCGATTCGGCGATTACGAGAAAAAGGGGCTCTGCGTCGATTTCTGACGGGCCGCCATCCTCTCGTCACGACAGAATTCCTCAAACCTGTGCAGATAGCTTTCTATCGCGGCCTTGTGTTCAGACCGGGACAAAAGAAATGCGATCTCGTCGGGCGATTTCTTCATCAGTTCAAATCGAAGAAAGATCTGATCGGCAAAGCGTGTGCTGACCGTCGTCAGCACCAATCTAAGCTGCATCAACATATCGTCGCCGCGATGCGACGCATGCATCAGCGCGATCGGCTTCTGGACGATCTCGTCCCGCGAAACCAGCCAGTCAATCGCGTTCTTCAGCCCGCCGGGGATGGCGCGCACATATTCCGGGCAGGACAGAATGATCCCGTCGCAGTCCCGAATCCGCGCGACGAAGTCCGCAACCGCTTGCGGAAGCGGCTCTACCTCCAGATCGGGCGAGAAGACCGGCAACCCGGCAAGACCGTCGAACAGGCTGACGTGAATATCGGGCGGCGAATGGGTCGCGACCGAACGCAGCAGCGCCGTGTTGGTAGAGGCGAGGCGCGCACTGCCCGAGATGGCGAGTATCTCCATCCGTTACGGCCAGCCCTACAATCCCAGCCCCTGCGGGTCCGGCAGGCCGTTCGCGCGGCAGCAGGCGGTCAGCGTATTGGCCAGAAGGCAGGCAATCGTCATCGGCCCGACCCCACCCGGAACCGGGGTCACAGCGCCCGCGACCGCTGCCACGCCGTCATAATCGACATCGCCGACCAGCCCGGAATCGGTTCGGTTGATGCCCACGTCGATCACGGTCGCGCCCGGCTTGATCCAGTCGCCCTTGACCATCTGCGGACGCCCGACCGCCGCCACCACGATATCGGCGCGGCGGACAACATCGGACAGATCCTTTGTCCGGGAATGCGCCACCGTCACCGTCGCGCTGTCGGCCAGCAGAAGCGCCGCCATCGGCTTGCCCACGATGTTCGAGCGTCCGATCACCACCGCGTCCTTGCCGGAGAGATCGCCCAGCTGGTCGCGCAGCAGCATCAGACAACCAAGCGGCGTGCAGGGCACCATCGCCTTCTGCCCGGTCGCAAGACGCCCGGTATTCGCCGTGGTAAAGCCGTCGACATCCTTCTTGACGGCAATCGCATTGATGACCTCTGCCTCGTCGATATGCTTGGGCAAGGGAAGCTGGACCAGGATGCCATGCACCGCCGGATCGGCGTTCAGGCGTCCGATCAGGGCCAGAAGCTCTGCCTGAGACGCATCGTCCGGCAGGCGATGTTCATAGGAATTCATCCCGGCCGCCTTGGTCTGCTTACCCTTCGACGCGACATAAACCTGACTTGCAGGATCTTCGCCCACCAGAACAACCGCCAGGCCCGGCGTGATCCCATGTTCGTCCTTGAGCGCCGCGACCTGACCGGCGATCCTGTCCCTGAGTTTCGCCGCGAATGCCTTACCGTCGATCCGGGTTGCCACCATCTTCGCCCCCAAGCTGCGCGTCTTCCTGCGCAATGAAATGTTCCATCATCAGCCGCCACAAAGCCTCGGCCAGATCAGGCGAAAGCCCGGCATCTGCCGCACGCTTGCGCGCAAGCGCCGCGACCTCCTCCACCCGCGATTCGATGCGGGCGGGCAGTTTCTCGCGCGACTTGATGCGCGCCGCACAGTCGATCAGCCTGCTTCGCTCGGCCAGAAGTGCGATCAGCCGCGCGTCGAGCGCGTCGATATGCGACCGCAGCGTCGTCATGTCCTGAATGTCATCATGCACCATGCGTGCACTCATGCCTGCTTGGCGACAATGCCGTCAAGCGCCAAGCGTTGCTATAATGCCGCACTGCAGAAATTGACGGTTGCGTGACGGAACCCCACATAGGGACAGACGTTTTGACCGATGAAGGTGAAAGCGGCCACTTGCCGCAATGAAAGGAAACGCCATGGAAAGGATAGGCGTGTTTGTTAACCTTGGTTTCGCCTTGGCGCTTGTCGTCGGGGCATCGGTGCTGATGGTGCTTTGACGCCTGACGCTTATGCCAGTTTGAAGAAACCCCGGCCCTGAAGCCGGGGTTTCTTCGTTTCAGCCTTCAGCCGTTTTCACGATTGCGGGACCGGCGCGCCGCCTTCCGACGCGCCACGGCCTGCCTTCGGAATCGCGCTGATCTGCGGGATGCCAGAGGACGGGGTGTCATCGTCGCCGCCAAGCTGTTCGCCGCGGATGACCTTGCCGATCTCCTCGCCGGTAAGTGTTTCGTATTCCAGCAGACCCTGGGCGAGGCGTTCGAATTCTTCTTCCTTCTCGGTCAGGATGCGACGCGCCGTCTGATAGCCTTCCTCGATCAGGTCATGAACCTCCTGCTCGATCAGCTCCTTCGTCGCGGCAGATACCGAGAAGCCTGCCGTATTGCCGGAATAGCCCTCATGCGCTTCGGCATAATCGACGCTGCCGACCTTGTCGGACATGCCCCACCGCATCACCATGGCGCGCGCCAGCGCGGATGCTTGCTGAATGTCGCCAGCCGGGCCGTTCGACACGCCTTCTTCACCATATTTGATGATTTCGGCGGCCTTGCCCGCCATCGTCATGGCCAGCTTTTCCTTGGCCTCGTCCTTGTGGAAGTTCAGCCGGTCCATTTCGGGCAGGCTGACAACCATGCCAAGCGCGCCACCGCGCGGGATGATCGTGGCCTTATAGACCGGGTCACATTTCGGCAGCGACAGGCCGACAATCGCGTGGCCGGCCTCGTGATAGGCGGTCTTTTCCTTCTGCTCGGGCGTCAGGACCATGCTGCGGCGCTCCACGCCAAGCATGACCTTATCCTTCGCATTTTCGAAATCTTCCATTGTCACGAAACGGCGCCCGATGCGCGCGGCCATCAGCGCGGCCTCGTTCACAAGGTTCATCAGGTCCGCGCCCGAGAAACCCGGCGTGCCGCGCGCGATGATGCGCAGATCGACATCGGGGCCTTGCGGCACCTTCTTGGCGTGGACTTCCAGAATTTTCTCGCGGCCTTTGATGTCCGGGTTCGGGACATGGATCTGGCGGTCGAAACGGCCGGGGCGCAGCAGAGCCGGGTCCAGCACGTCCTTGCGGTTTGTGGCAGCGATGATGATGACGCCTTCATTCGCGTCAAAACCGTCCATTTCCACCAGAAGCTGGTTCAGCGTCTGTTCGCGTTCATCATTGCCACCGCCGATGCCGACACCGCGCGCACGACCAACGGCGTCGATTTCGTCGATGAAAACGATGCAGGGCGCGGATTTCTTCGCCTGTTCGAACATGTCGCGCACGCGGCTTGCACCGACACCCACGAACATTTCCACGAAGTCCGAACCAGAGATGGTGAAGAACGGCACGCCCGCCTCGCCCGCAATCGCACGGGCCAGCAGCGTCTTACCGGTGCCGGGCGGACCAACCAGCAGCGCGCCTTTCGGGATCTTGCCGCCCAGACGGCTGAATTTCTGCGGGTTGCGCAGGAATTCGACGATTTCTTCCAGTTCTTCCTTGGCCTCGTCGATGCCCGCCACGTCATCGAAGGTTACGCGGCCATGCTTTTCGGTCAGCAGTTTCGCGCGCGACTTGCCGAAGCCCATCGCGCCACCTTTGCCGCCGCCTTGCATGCGGTTCATGAAGAAAATCCAGACCCCGATCAGCAGGATGAAAGGCAGCCAGACCACCAGCGCCGACATGAAGCCCGATTGCTGCTGACGCTTCACGTTCACGTCCACATCATTGGCGATCAGTCGGTCGGTGATTTCCTCGCCCTGCGGGCGCACGGTCGTGAACTGCTTTCCGTCCGAGGTTTTGAACGAAATGTTCTCCCCGTCAATCGTGGCGGTCGCGACCTCTTTCGCGTCAACCTTGTTCACGAATTCCGAATAGCTGATCTGGTCACGGCTCATCTGCGACGAGCCGTCGCTGAACAGATTGAACAGCGCGAGGATCATCAGGAACAGAACGACCCAGAAGGCGATGTTGCGTGCGTTACCCAAAGGGCGGTCCTCCGGCGGGAAATGATTTCGCCTGAAAATAGGGATTCGGGGGCTGGGTTCAATGCCCAAGCAGGATTCGATGGAAATCCTTTATATCGCGTAACGGCGACGCCGCCAAACCCGTTTCTGGCGCGAGATAGGGTGCGAAAACCCGGTTCGCGCGGCGAACCGCCGGCAGCGACTGCGCTTCCAGATGCGTCAGCCCGGCAGACCGCCAGTCAAACGCGGACACGTCCCTTGCCAACGCGCCGACCGAATCGGCATTCTGCAAGCCACTGATATACCAGCGGGAATCCCATTCCACGCCGGAATGGGCCGTCGCGGTGGCTGCCGGTTCGCGATGGAAAAGCAGCCTCTCGCCGGGGTCCAGAACCATACCGTCCAGCGTAACGCGCACACCGCGCGAAAGTTCGGCAAGTGCATGTTCGACGCCAGCGCGGCGCGGCGGATAACCCGGACCATTCACGAATCGCAGCGCGGCAAGGATCAGCCGGCGACGCTGTTCTGTCGGGGCGCTGTCGAAGCCCGTGCGATCCAGAAGCAGCGCGCCCGCGCGCGCTTCGGCCGTAGCGATCAGCGGGGAAAGCGCCGCATCAAGCGCGTCACGCGCTGCGGCAAGGTGCCTTGCCGAAAGCGACAGCGCCGCCGGGTCCAGGCCCAAAGCCGCAATCGCGCGCCGGGCACGGACACGTTCGAATCGTTCATTCTCGTTGCTCGGGTCGTCCACCCAGACCGCACCGATACCGCGCAACCAGTCGCGCAGCTCCTGACGCCCGAAATCCAGAAGCGGTCGCAGCCACAGCGTCCCGCGATCCAAGCGGCGCGGCGACATGGCGGCGAGCCCGTCGATTCCCGCGCCACGCGCAAGCCGCATCAGCAGCGTTTCGGCCTGATCGTCGCTGGTATGACCGATCGCCACAGCATCAAGCCCGGTGCGACCGGCCCAGTCGGCCATGAGATCGGCACGCGCGTCGCGCGCATTTGCCATCAGGTTTCCCGCAGCCTCTGCGCCCGCCCTCCAGTGCAATATCTCGTGGTCAAGGCCGAGGGCGCGCGCCACATCCGCCGCGCCGCGTGCCTCGGCCCCTGATTCGGGGCGCAGACCATGATCGACCGTCGCGACCGCAAGCCGGACGCCCCGTGTTGCCGCCCAGTCCCGGCCAAGATGCAAAAGAGCAAGCGAATCGCTGCCGCCGGAAAAGGCGATACCGAGACTGCTCAGATCAGCGGCAAGCCGGTCAAACGCCGCGAACGCACGCGCCGGCAGCTCTGCCCGGTTCGGATCAGTCGGCAGCGCCTTCAACCGCAGCATCCGGCGTGGCGCAGGCGGCCTCCTCGGCGATACGCTTGCCCTCGCCTTCTTCGGGCGATTGCGGGAAGCGTCGCGCAAGTTCGTCCAGATAGGGGCAGGCGTCGGCGGGCGTGCCGAGGCTTACCATGGCGCGCGACAGCGCCAGAAGGCTGGCGGGCGCGCGCGGCCCGTCGGGGGCGGCTGAAAACGCGAGCAACCAGGACTGAGCCGCCAGGTCTGGCTGGCCGCCACCCTGCTGGGCCATTCCCAGAAGATACAGCGAATCGGCGGTCATCGGGCCGCCTGCATGCGCCGAAACCAGATGCTCCAGCTTGCTGATCGCGCCAGCCCAATCCTCTGCTTCGACGGCCTTGCGGGCCTCGGCGAATTCGCGTGCCTCCTCCTCTGTCGGGGGACTGACTTCGGACGGCGGCGGCTCTACCGGTGGCAGGGTCGTGCTGCTGACTTCCGACGGCGGCAGCGTCGGCGGCGCGCCGTCAGCGCGGGGCAGCACCGGAACGGGATTGCCGCCACCCAGATCGGCGGTCATGAGCGCGCCGAGATCGCAGTTCGGGTCAAGCTCGCACAGCCGGAATTCGATGTCGCCGACGCGGTTCGTCCCGTCGGCAACGACCTGCCGGATGCGGTTGGACAACTGTTCTGTCCGGTCGGTCAGCGCAGCGATCTTCGCTTCCATTGCGTTCATGCGGTCGATTGCCGAATCACCACCCGCGGCCGCAAACCCCTGCGCCCCGGAGGCGAGAAGTTCGGCGCGCAATCCCTGAAGGTCTGCCGAGACGGCGCGCAGATCCGCCTGCATGTCGGCCAGGGTTTCGGAATCGACATCGGGGCGCGCGGCGGCGTTTTCGGCTGCGACGACGGCGGCGATATCCTCGGTCGCGGGCAAGGGCTGAAGCCCGTTCGCCAGCGTCGCATCATCAATGGCAATGGCGTCGGGAATGGCAATGTCCTGCGCCCCTGCCGGAAGGGCGGCAGCACACAGGCCAATGCCGGCAAGAAACGCAGCCGCTGTGATGGCGCGCATCAGACGCCCGCCTGGCTCTGGCTGACGACGGTCACGGCGCGCCGGTTGCGGGCGAGGCATGACGCTTCGGATGCGCAGATCGAGGCAGGACGTTCCTTCCCGAAGGATACGGTGCGGATACGCCCGGCTTCGACCCCCTTGGATACCAGATATTCCTGCACGGAAGTGGCGCGGCGTGCGCCCAGTGCAAGATTGAACTCCCGGGTGCCGGGTTCGTCGGCATGCCCTTCCACGACCGCACTATAGGCGGCGTTCTGCGTCAGCCACTGCGCCTGTCGGGTCAGCGTCGCGCGACCTTCGTCGTTCAGAACGGCCTGCGATTCGTCGAAATAGACTGTGGTTCCTGCCGCCGCGAAGTCGGTGCCGGGCGCAATCGAATCGACGCCGGGCAAGCGGGTTCCCGGCGCATTGACATCGCCGCGATAGACCGCACCACCGCCGGCGGCGTTCACGTAAGGGTCCGTGACCGGCGCCGATACGACGGCCGCGTCATTCGGCATGTTGCATGCCGACAGCGCCAGCGTTGCGGCGATCAGGGTCAGGGGCAGTCGCATCGGAGTCCTCGGCCTTCATCCTCAGGGCAGCAGCGGACCCCATGCAGGATCCGAAGCCGCGTCATTCAGCGCCACAGGTCGCATGTTTCGCCCAGTAATGTCTACAGAATGCAGTTGCGCAACCTGATCGTCGCCGGAAAGGCGTGTGAAGATCAACACACGCCCGTTCGGCGCCCAGCTTGGCCCGGCATCCTTTCCCGGCTCTGACAGAAGCTGCTCGCCCGAGCCGTCGGGGCGCATGATCCCGATGGACGAACCGGTGTCGGTCTGGCGCGTGAACGCAATCCTGTCGCCACGCGGGGACCAGGTGGGCTCGCCATAGCTTGCCCCTTCCTCGCCAAATGAAATGCGTGTCGGGCCGGACCCGTCTGCGCGCATGACGTAAAGCTGCGACGACCCGGAACGATCGCTTTCAAAGACGAGATGCTGCCCGTCCGGCGACCATGACGGCGCCGTGTCAATGGACGGGCCGCGCGTCACTGGCTTGGCAAAGCTGGGGTTTCGGACCTCCATCAGCCAGATATCCGTGTTCCCCGCTGTCTCGCGGGAAAAGGCGATCCACGTTCCGTCGGGCGAATAGCGTGGCGCGAAGCTCATTGCGCGCGGATCATTGGTCAGCGGTGTCGCAGACACGGTTTCGACGTCCAGCGACATGATCTGCGGAACGCCGCTTGCGAAGCTTGTGTAAAGCACCGTGCGCCCGTCAGGCGAAAACCGGGGAGACAGCACGAGATCATCCGTCGCAGTCAGCCATTTCACATCCGCACCGTCGTAATCCATCACCCCGACGCGCTTCACCCGCGCGGTCGCGGGCCCGCTTTCGCCGATAAAGGCGATGCGGCTGTCGAAATAAGGGCTTTCGCCGGTGATGCGGGTATAGATCTGGTCCGCGACCTTGTGCGAGGCACGACGCCAGCCCTCGCGCGGCGAATCGAACTGAATCCCGTCGCCAAGCGGCTGGCCGGCAAACACATCGTAAAGCCGGAAGCGGACCGTGACATTGCCGTCGCCAACCGCGACCTGCCCGATCACCAGCGCTTCGATGTCGGTCGCTTTCCACGCGATGTAATCGACGGTCATGTCGAACCCCGCATGGGGCGCGTCCTGCGGCTTTGCGATCTCGAAAAGTCCGGTGCCCTGAAGGTCAGCCGCGATAACGTCTTCGATCTCTTTGGTCAGCGCTTCGGCATCGGGGTGATCGCCCGCGCCAAGCGTTTCGAACCGGATTGCCAGCGGCATCGGCCGCATGACGCCCTCGGTGATCTCGATCCGCAGCGGCGCGTCCTGCGCAAACCCAGCGAACGGCGCAATCGCCGCCGCGCCAAACAGCGATATCGCGGCACGCCTGTTCATGGTCCGCACACGATCTTCGATGCGGCAAATCCGTGCGTGACCTTGTCCGCACCTGCATGGCGTATCCGCGCAATCATTCAAATCCCTCGACGCCGGAAGGGGTAAAGGTCATTTCCACATCGTCCCATTCATTGAACTTGTCGGCGGGCAGATCATAGCCGTCACCCGCGCACCGGATGACAGCGCGGCGCGCGGCTTCGAATGCCTGCTGGCGGCTGGCGGAATCCTCGGGGTCGCCGACGATCCTGAAGCTGTCAGGGTCGGGCATGCCGTCGCGGCCCATCGCGAAACCGACGACAACGCGCGATTCCGTGGCCTCGGTCGACAGGGTCGAGAGGTTCCAGCATGACTGGACCGCATCGCGGAAGCCGTCGCGTTCCGACTGCGTCATCGGTACGCTGGCGATTTCCACACCGTCTTGACGGGGCAGTTCCGACGGGCGTGTCTCGCCCATCGCGTCGGCGAGCGCATCGTCCAGGTCATTCGCCTCGATCGCGGCGGCACCCGCCTCGTTCAGCGCATCCGTCAGCACGTCAGATCCGCCGCCTTCGCCTGCGCCTTCGGGTGCATTGCCATCGACCGGACTCGGGGTTGCTTCCTCGGCAGCGGCGGCGGCTTCCTGAAGTCGCTGCTCCTCTGCCTGCTGTCGGGCAAGCGCGTCGCGGCGGGCAAGTTCAGCATCTGCGGCAGCCTGACGTTCCTGCGCGGCACGGGCCTCTGCTTCGCGGACGAGCCGTTGACGCTCTGCCTCGGCGCGGCGCTCTTCCTCGATCCGGCGCTGTTCCTCGGCGCGACGCTCCTCGGCGAGCCGCTGCTCTTGCGCCTGGCGTTCCTCCTCGGCGCGGCGGGCTTCCTCTGCCTGACGCTGTCTCTCGGCCTCTGCCTGACGCTCGGCTTCCGCCTGCCGTTCCGCCTCGGCTTGCCTCTCAGCTTCCGCCTGTCGCTCTGCCTCGGCCTGACGCTCGGCCTCCGCCTGACGTGCAAGTTCAGCCTGCCGCTCCTGCTCGGCAAGGCGATCGCGTTCCAGACGGCGCTGCTCCTCGGCCTGTCTTTGCTGTTCAGCCTCGGCGTCCTGCGCGCGGGCAAGACGCTCCTCCTCTTGCCGCGCAGCTTCCGCTTCGGCAGCGAGCGCCGCCTGCCGGTCCTCCTCGGCCTGACGCGCGGCAAGGGCGGTCGCCAGACGCTCCTCATCCGCCTGCTGCTGCGCGGCGGCAGCGGCCGCAGCCTCGGCGCGGCGCGCGGCAAGCACGGCCTCACGCAGCCCGTCCGGGCTTTCGGGCGGACGGCGCGAACTGGTCAGCGCCAGCGGCGAGACCACGGGCTGGGGCGCGTCGGGGCGACTGGGTACGGCGGTGTCCGGCGTCGCCTCTGCAACGGGTGCCGTCGGCGCATCTTCCTGCGGCGGCGCGGTTTGTTCGGGGGCGAGCGTCGCCACATCGACGGGCCGGTTCACGCCCTGAAGATCGCTCAGATCAGGCGCGTCCTCGGTCGTGGCCGAGGGCTGGGGCAGCACGGCGGCGCTCGTGTCCGGCGTCGGCGCATCAAGCGCGACATCCGGTCCCTGTGGCGCGGTCGTATCGCCGGGCGTCTGCGGCTGAACGGGGGCATCCCCATCGGCCTGCCCGACCGGCCCGGCGCCTCGGGACCGCGCTGCCATCTCCTCGAATTGCTGGGTCGAGATCGTGGTCACTTCGGTCGTCTCGACGCGGACATTGTCACGCGCCGCAAACAAAGCGCCACCGATCAGCGCCCAAAGGATCAGCGCCGTATGCGAAACGCCCGACACCCAAAGGCCGACACGCTCTGCCCGGTCGCGCCCGGACGTTTCCTGCTGCTCAAGCGGATCCAGCATCGGATCAGCCGTCCATCCGTGGCCCGCCGGTATCGGTGACCAGAACGATGTCATTGAAGCCGGCGGCGTTCAGCGCGCCCATAACCTGAACGACGCGGGAATACGGGATAGCGCCGTCGGCGCGCAGATATATCTTCCGCGACTGCCCGCTGTCGGCCAGCTCGCGCAGGCGCGAAACAAGCTGATCCTCTTCGACGCTGTCATCCATCAGCATCAGCGGACCTTCCGGCGGAACCGAAACCGTCAGCGGCTCCTGCGGTTCGGCGGCAACGGCGTTTGCCGCGGTTTCCGGCAATTGCAGCGGAACGCCCACCGTCAGCATCGGCGCGGCGACCATGAAGATGATCAGCAGAACGAGCATCACGTCCACGAAGGGCGTGACATTGATCTCTGCCATAGGCTGGCGACGGCTTCGTCCGCGTCGTCCGGGCTTGTTGCGCGACTGGACCTGCATCGGTCAGCCCTCGTTCAGCTGACGCGACAGGATCGTCGAGAACTCGTCCGCGAAGTTTTCGTAATTCGCGCCCAGACGGTCGGCATCGGCGATGAACTTGTTATAGAAGATAACCGCCGGAATGGCGGCCAGAAGGCCAAGCGCCGTGGCCAGAAGCGCTTCGGCAATGCCGGGCGCGACAACGGCGAAGGAGGTGTCCTGACTGATCGCGATCTGTTCGAACGCGGTCTTGATGCCCCAGACCGTGCCGAACAGCCCAATGAATGGCGCGGTGGACCCGATGGTCGCCAGCCAGGACAGACCGCGCGTCAGTCGCGCCTCTTCTCGGCCGATCGCGACATTCATCGAACGGTCGATCCGGCTTTGCGTCCCCGGAATCATCAGGCCCGCATCGTCCTGCGATTTCCGCCATTCCCCCATTCCCGCAGAAAATATCCGTTCCGGCGCCCCCCTCGGCGTGGTCCCGATCCGGTCATAAAGGTCGTCCAGCGGTTCGCCCGACCAGAAGGTGCGGTCGAATTTGGCAGCATCTGCCCGCGCAGCGGTGAACTTCAGGATCTTCTGGATAATCAGCGCCCATGACCAGAAAGACGCGAAGAGCAGCAGCACCATCACGATCTTCACGGTCAGCGAGGCACGCATGAACAGCGCGATCAGCGAAAAGTCGATCTGCTGCCCGGCATTGGCGAGTTGTTCCATTGTCTGCCTGTAATTGCTTGGCCCATTTTTCCGGGCGTTGCCGGGCCTTTTAGCAGAGATTACCGGCGGCGACCAACGAAATGCCGTTCAACTTCGCATGAGTGCTGCGAGATCGCCCGGCAGTCGGCGCGGCCGCATATCTGCGCCCAGACAGGCAAGCGTGACCCGCGCCGTGAAAAGCACCTCGTCTTCGCGCAGGACCTGCTGATCCAGTTCGATCCTGGCAGGGGTGATCCGCGCGGGGACAGTTGTGACGATCAGTTCATCATCGAATACCGCTGGCCGAAGATAGTCGGCTTCGATCCTGCGAACGGCGAAAACCGCGCCTTCATCCTGTTTTAGCCTAGTCTGGTCGATGCCCAGTTCGCGCGTCCACTCGGTGCGCGCACGTTCGATGAAGCGCAGATAGTTCGCGTAATAGACGATCCCGGCCAGATCGGTGTCTTCGTAATAGACGCGGACCGGCCAGCGATGCATCAGTCGCGCGTCCGGATGATGCCCGCCAAATCGCCGAACAGCGCCGCATTGGCACAGACGATATTGCCCGCATCGACCACCGGGCCTTCGCCGCGAATCGCTTCCGCGAAGCCGCCGGCCTCTTTGATCAGAACGATGCCCGCGGCGACATCCCAGGCGTTGACGCCGCGTTCCCAATAGCCGTCATAGCGTCCGGCGGCGACATAAGCGAGATCCAGCGCGGCAGATCCGAAACGCCGGATACCCGCGGTTTGCGGCGACAGCCGGGCAAGATCCTGCAGGCTTGCAGGAAGCGTGCCGCGCCCTGCGAACGGAATGCCGGTCGCAAAGATCGATTCGATCAGTTGGCGGCGGCCAGAGACGCGCAGCCGCTGCCCGTTCATCCACGCGCCATTGCCCTTTTCGGCGTGATAGAGTTCGTCCTTGGCGGCATCGAAGATCACGCCTGCGACGATTTCGCCCTTGTGTTCCAGTGCGATGGAAACGGCCCAATGCGGAAGCCCGTGCAGAAAGTTCGTCGTGCCGTCCAGCGGATCGACGATCCAGCGGCGCGTCGGGTCTTCGCCCTTTTCCTCGCCGGTTTCTTCCCCCAGCCAGCCATAGGTGGGACGCGCGCCACGCAGTTCTTCCTTGATGATCCGCTCTGACTCTCGGTCGGCGCGGCTGACGAAATCGCCCGCCCCCTTGACCGAGACCTGCAGGTTCTCGACCTCGCGGAAATCCTTGACGAGGCTGCGCCCAGCCTTGCGGGCGGCCTTTATCATCACGTTCATATTGGCGCTTTGCATCGCGGCGCTCCTGCATCTTCTGGCTCTGGGCTTTGCCAGCCGTTTAGGGGGAATAGCGTGCGAAGGGAAGCCGTTGCGTGAACGGCCCGGATCGCAAGCTATCCCTGCTTACGCCCCGCGCGAATGCCGTCGGTGCGGGCCAGACGCAGGAAGTGCTGCATATAGGCCAGACCGGCATCGCCCTCGCGCATGCCGGCAAAGGCGCGCCGGCGGATGCCGTTTTCGGTCAGGCGCAGGAAGGCGAGTTCGGGATTGCCGGCATGACGACGCAGCACCCAGTCGGGCATCACGGCCACGCCGCGCCCCGCCGCGACCAGCATCAATGTCACATCGGTCAGTTCGACCTGGCGCACATGCGCCGGCTCGACCCCGGCGGGTGTCAGGAATTCCGAAAAGACGTCAAGCCGTTCGCGGTCCATCGGATAGACGATCAGTCTTTCGGTCGAAAGGTCTTCGGGCAGTGCATAGCCACGCCCGGTCAGGGGGTGCCCGGCAGGCACGACCAGCGTCGGGGAATAGTCGAAAAGCGGCTCGAAATGGATACCCGGCAAGGGGTCGGGGTCCATCGAGATCACCAGATCGACCTCTTCGCGTTGCAATGCGGGAAGCGCGGTGAAGGCAAGGCGCTGACGGATGTCCAGATCGACGTCGGGGAAGCTGCGGCGGAACTGGTCCAGCACCGGCAGCAGCCAGTCGAAGCAGGCATGGCATTCCAGCGCGATGTGAAGCTGGCCGACGCGACCGGCTTCGACGCCCTCAAGTTCCGATTCTGCGGCCTCGACCAGCGGAAGCACCTGTTCGGCCAGTCGCAAAAGCCGCATCCCCGCCGCTGAAAGACGCATCGGGCGGGACCGGCGGACGAAAAGTTCGACGCCCGCCTGCTCCTCCAGCGCCTTGACCTGATGGGACAGCGCTGACTGGGTGATGTGCAGCACCTCGGCGGCGCGGGCCAGTCCGCCCTGTTCGTGAATCGCGCGGACTGTGCGAAGATGGCGAAGTTCCAGATGCATCGCTCTCATGAAAATCATGCGGAATATGAATTTGTCTCACGCCGCGCGTTCTGGCACAAGGGCGCGATCGAAAGGAAAACGTCATGTCCACGCCCGCTGTCAGCTTTGAATTCTTCCCGCCGCGCAATCTGGACGCCTCGTTCCGGCTGTGGGAAACCGCGCGTGCGCTGGCACCGCTTGGGCCGGATTTCGTTTCGGTGACTTACGGCGCGGGCGGCACCACCCGGCAATTGACGCATGAGGCGGTGACGGCGCTGTCGAATCACTATGGGCTGAACGTGGCCGCGCACCTGACCTGCGTCGATGCCAGCCGCGAGGAGACGATGCAGATCGTCGACGAATATGCCGGTGCGGGCGTCAAGGAAATCGTGGCGCTGCGCGGTGATGCGCCGCAGGGTCAGGCGGAGTGGACGGCCCATCCCGAAGGGTTCACCTCGTCTGTTGAACTGATCGAGGCAATTTCCGCGCGCGGCGGCATGAATATCCGCGTCGGCGCCTACCCAGAGCCGCACCCGGATTCGCCAGGGACCGCCGCCGACGTGGCCTTCCTGAAGCGCAAGGTCGATGCGGGCGCGACATCCGCGATCACGCAATTCTTTTTCGACGCAGACACCTTCTTCCGCTTCCGCGATTCCTGCGTCGCGGCCGGAATTGACGTGCCGATCCTGCCGGGCATTCTGCCGATCCAAAGCTGGGCGGGCGCGCGCAAGTTCGCGGCACGCTGCGGAACCTCGGTCCCGGACTGGGCAATCACGGCGTTCGAGGCGGCGGGGAAGCAGGGCGAGGCCCAGCTTGCCACCGATCTTTGCGTCCGCCTTTGCCATGATCTGATCAAGGGCGGCGTCGATCATCTGCACTTTTATACGCTGAACAAACCCGAGCTGACGCTAGCGGTCTGCCGCGAGCTTGGCGTCAGCGAATCCGGTCTTGCTGCATGACGCAAGCTATCGCAGGCAGCGTGTCGCCCGGTTCATGTGGCGCGCGCGCCTGCGGGCCATAAGTCGCGCGGGCGGACGCGTATCCTCGGCGAGATCACCTGTAAAAATGGTGCGTCCGGCATAGGGCCTTGGCACGCTGGGATGTATCGCCTCGCTGCGGTCAAGCCCCGCGACGCGCGGATTGCGCGCGATGAATGCCTTGCCCCAACCGCGCCAGTTCCCGACCGAAGGCGCGTCGACATCCTGTGCAAACTGGTTGCGCCAGCCTTCAGGGAACGCCAGTCCCGCACCCTCTGCCTGGCCCAGCATCCAGACCAGCGGAATATTCGCCAGCGGGCGCGCGGCCTCGAACCCCGATAGCTGGCCGCCAATATCAGCGTGGCAACCGCGGAACCACATCTGCAGGATCTGGCCGGGGCGGTGGCCTTCGCTGTTCCACAGGATCGGCTGGAACGCCGCGCGCGTTTCGTCAAGCGCCAGCGCCTGAACGCCCAGTTTCACATCCTCGCCCAGATGCTGATCGTGAAAGCGGAAGCGCGGCTCGGTAAGCATCCAGAAGAAAGGCAGGCGGATGCCAAGCGCCATGACCGTTTCAAACACGCCAAGCATTTCGATCGGCACGTTGTCATGGCACAGCCGCCCGCGCACCTCTGCAAGGGTTTTCGCCCCGACCTCGTCCCGGTACAGCCGCCAGACCGTGCGGATGTTCCGCTCTGTCGCTTCGTCACTGCGCAGAAGTCCGATGCGACCGATCATCGCCGCCAGCGACCGGATCGCGAAAGCACCCCGCGAGTAGCCGAACAGGAATATCCGGTCCCCCGGCCGATACCCGGACGCAAGCCAGCCATAGGCTTCACGGATGCGCCCGCCCATGCCCTGCCCCATGGCGATGCCCAGTGCGCTGCGCCAGGCTTCCCATTGCTGGCCAGCGGAATAATGAATGCGAAGCGAAGCGCCGCGCATCGGGCGCAGCATGCGATATATCTTGCCGATATTCGAACGACGCCCTTCCATCAGAGAGGCGAAGGTGCCGTCGAGCAGAACAACATGAGTAACAGGGCCACGATTCATACCCCCAGTCTAACACCGAATCGTTCAAAGAGCATGAACACAGTTCAGACGTCGCGACGTTCCGGATTCGACGCCGCGGGAGGAGTAAGTCGCGGCCTGCCGCGACTAAGGTTTCGCCGCGCGAATGGGGCGCGGCGAAAGCGGTGTCAACACTGCCACGCTGGCCTTAGTCGAGGCGCAGCGCAGTCGCTCGTGTCATCTCGCCGAAGCCATTGAAGCGCGTATTGGTGACGACGGAATAAGCGCCCGCGCCACTGAATACGATATAATCGCCTTCCTGCACGTCCGAAGCCATCAGAAGCTCACCCGGCAGGCGGTCGACCGAATCGCATGTCGGGCCGAAGATCACGCGACCCGCATCTTCGCCGCCACGCTGCTGACCGTCCGGGGTGAATACCTGCACGCGGTCAAGATTGCCGACGACCGGCAACTCTGCCAGCCCGCCATATACGCCATCGTTCAGGAACACCGCCTGACCGTCACGCACCGCCTTCACGCGCGTAATCAACGAGAACGCATCGGCGCAAAGACCCCGCCCCGGTTCGCAGACAAGCGCCGGGGCATCATCGCCGAACACCTCGGTCGCGGTGGCACCGATCAGGTCGAAAATATCCTCGAGCTGCGGCTCGACCCCGTGAACGCGATAGGACGGGAAGCCGCCGCCGACATTCAGCCGCTTCGCACGCACGCCTGCGGAATCACAGATGTCGCGGGCGGTGCGGATATACTGCTCCCACGCGCCGGGATCTGTGCATTGGGTGCCGGGATGGAAGGTCAGCGAAGGAATGAAACCGGCCTCGGCCACCCGCTTCAGCAGGTCCGCCGCCAGTTCCGGCGTCGCCCCGAATTTCGAGCCGAAATCATAGATCGCGCCCGTTACCGGCAGCTTGAAGCGCGGCGAGATTTCGCAGTCTTCGGCAGGAACCAGTTCGATCAGCTTTTCCAGTTCCGACGCGCTGTCGACCGACCAGGCCTTGATTCCCGCATCAACCGCCGCCTTGATTTCCGCGCGAGAGCGGACGGGGTTGTGATAATGGCGCGCAGCGCCCGGCACCAGACGGCCGATCAGTTCGATTTCGGCGGGGGATGCCACGTCGAAGCCCTTGATTCCGGCGCTGGCAAGGTTTTCGACCACGGCTTCGTCCGGGTTCGATTTCACGGCATAGGTGACAAGACCCGGGAAGCCTTTCAGAAACCGTTTGGCGGTGTCCTGTAACACGGTCGGCGCAAAGACCATGACCGGGTTTTCAGGTCGGGTTTCGCGGATGATTTCGGCCGGATTCTGCCAGACGGTCTTCTGCTTTGTCATCGCACCTTCCATGATCGCGGGTGACAGGGACCCCTTTTCGGGATGTGCCGCCAAATAAGGCATTTCCGGCGTCGTTTCAAACGAGAACGCCCCGGACAAGGCCGGGGCGTTCACTATTTTGATGCGTCGGATCAGTCGTCGCCGCGAATGTCTTCTGCGACCTGCTCGCGCTGCTCAAGCGCTTCCTTGGACAGCGCTGACACAACGGCAATCTTGTCCTCGGTCATGACGATTGCGACTTCGTCAGGCTGAAGAACGACTTCCTTTTCGCCCAGGCCCAGAAACCCGCCGACCTCGGCGATGGCACCCACAACGTCGCCCTTGGCGTCCAGAACGAGATCCTCGACCTCACCGATCTTTTCCCAATTGGTGTCGATCGCCGTGTACTCGGTATTGTCGTCCCAGGTGGTCGCACCGGTCGCATCGACGGTGTAGATGTCCACCCCATCCAGTGCCGAGGCGCGCAGCAGCCCGGTTTTCATCGCTTCGCCCGGATCGGTGGCCGCAGCATCAGCAGCGGGCGCGTCGGTGGCGGCAGCCGGGGCAGCGGCATCAGCCGCAGGGGCATCCATCGTTGCCGGTGCTTCGGTGGTGGCCGGCGCATCGGCCGGGGCTTCGGTTGTCGCGGTCTGCGCGATTGCAGCGCCGCCGAGCGACAGGATCATTGCGGTCGTGAGATACAGGTTTTTCATGGCTTGTTTCCTTTCCATGTTTGCTGCCCGTCAACACGCCGCAGGCCGTTTTCGTTTCATCCCGACGCCCGGAAAAGACCCATATTTAGCAAAGATCAGGTGACGCAATGTCATGCGGAACCAACGCTCAGCTTCCGTCAAACGCCGCCTGGATTGCGCCACCGTCCAGCTTCTGCATGGTCAGCATCTTGGCCGCCGCCCGGCCTGCAGCCTCGCGGTCTGGGCTGGCCATCAGGTCCAGCATTCCGGGCGGGATGATCTGCCAGTTCAAACCCCAACGGTCCTGAACCCAGCCGCATTCCATGGTCTGGCCGCCATCGGACAGCGCGTCCCAAAGGCGATCGACTTCGGCCTGACTGTCGCATTCGATCATCAGCGAGACGGCGAGGTTGAACTTGTCCGGGCCGGGCGCGGAAAACGCATAGAGTGGCGTTCCGGCGACGGTGAATTCCACCGTCTTGACGCTGCCCGCCTTGCCGCCGGGACTGTCGGCATTCTGATCCGAGATCCGGTCGATCCGGCTGTCGGGGATGGTGGCGGCATAAAACTCCGCCGCCGCGATGGCGTCTTCGTGATACCACAGGCAGGGGGTGATGCGGGTCATTTCTGAGGCTCCAATCTGAACAGGTCGATGAAGTTTTGCGCGGCGGTCAGATCGCCGCTGGCGGTGGCGAAGCCCTTGGCGATCATCGCCGTCAGGGGGGCCGCGCCATAGACGACGGCGGCAAGGGTGTTGCCGTTGCCTTTCAGCGTGAAAGGCGCGTCGGGGGTGATGACGGCGGTTGTGGTAACGCGACCATCGGCCACCTGCATTTCGAAGGTTTCCGACCCGAAATCGAATCCTGCGATGGCGGTGACGCCCCCTGCCCGGTCGGCCATCAGGTTCACGCCCATGGAAATCATCAGCGCCGAGGGGCTGATGAATTTCGTGTGGTCATGGCCCGGCGCGATCAGCGCCCAGCGGCAAAGCGCTTCCAACACCGGTAGCAATTCGCGGCCAAGCGGCGTCAGCGAATAGATGGCGAGTTTGTCGTCATGCGCGATCACACCGGCGTCACGAAGCTGTGCCATGCGTTGGGTCAGGACGGATGCGGTAATGCCCGGCATGCCCGCGCGGATCATCTGAAAGCGCTTGGGCGCGAACATCAGTTCACGCACCACCAGCAGTGCCCAGCGGTCGCCGATCAGGTTCAGCGCATGGGATGCCAGGCAGCCTTCATCATAGCGCAGTTTTTTGCCGTCTTTGGTCATGTTTTCATACTATCAGTTGTTTTTTAATACTGCAAGTGGCATGCTGTGATTCGAAAAGTAACTCGGAGGAGATGCGAGATGACTTTCTACACAGGCTCTGTTGCCGCCGTTCCAACAGCTAATAAACAGGCATATGTTGAGCATGCGACTGCGGCGTGGCCGCTGTTCGAAAAGTTCGGCGCAACCCGGATGGTCGAAACCTGGGGTGTTGATACGCCGAAAGGGAAGGTGACTGATTTTCAGGGTGTCGTTGACGCGAAGGACGACGAAACCATCGTCTTCAGCTGGATCGAGTGGCCTGACAAAGAAGCTGCCGACGCTGCCTGGCAGAAGATGCAGACCGATCCCGACATGCAGAACATGCCCGAAATGCCGTTTGACGGCAAACGCATGGTCTTTGGCGGGTTCGAGCCGCTGATGGCCGAGGGTCAGGTTTCCGGCGCGCCCTATTATCAGGGCTTCCTGCTGGCCGTGCCCGAGAAGAACAAAGCCGCCTATACCGCCATGGCCAAGGATGCCTGGGGTATGTTCGAAAAATTCGGCTGCATCGGCATCGCGGAAAACTGGGGCGTCGATGTGCCGCGCGGCAAGCAGACCGACATGTATCGCGGCACCAAGGCCGAAGATGGCGAGGTCGTCGTGTTCAGCTGGACCGCGTGGCCCGACCGCAAGACCTGCGAAGATGCCAGCAAGAAGATGGAAGCCGAGATGGAGGGGCAGGAATTCCCCGAAATGCCCTTTGACGGCAAGCGCATGATCTGGGGCGGCTTCGAAACCATCTTCGATTCAGGAAAGGCGTAAGCCATGAACTTTACCCCATATCTGTCCTTTCAGGGACAAGCAGCCGACGCCTTCACCTTCTACGGCAAGGTGTTTGGCGGAACGCCGGTGCTGAACCGCTTTTCGGATATCCCGGCGGGGGGCGATATGCCGCCCCTGCCCGAGGAACAGCGGAACTGGGTCATGCATGCGCAACTGACGCTGGATGATGGCGCGATCCTGATGGGGGCGGATATGCCGCCGCAATTTGGCGGGCAGAAGCAGGCTGGCGTTTCCGTCGCAGTCTGGCGGGCGGATGCCGAGGGCGCGAAGGCGCTGTTCGAACAACTGGCCGAGGGCGGCGAAGTGACGATGCCGTTTTCCGAAACCTTCTTTTCGAAAGGCTTCGGCATGTGTCGCGACCGGTTCGGGACCGCATGGATGGTCTCGACCGGCGATCCGGCAGTGCCGCAGTAAGGAGAGCGAGATGAGCAAGCTGACGATCTATACCTATGACTGGCTGCCCGAATTCCCGCGCGGGTTCGTGCGCGATCTTCGTGCCCGCTGGGTCGCCGAGGAAACCGGCCGCGATTACGAAATCGCGACAGTGCCGGTTCATCCCAAAAGCGATGCGCACAAGGCGATGCAGCCTTTCGCGCAGGTGCCGATGATCGAGGATGGCGATGTCTCGCTGTTTGAGACCGGGGCAATCGTGCTGCATCTGGCCGAAGGCTCGGCATTGCTTCCGGAGGCGATGCGGTCCGAGATCACGCAATGGGTGATCGCGGCGCTGAACAGTCTGGAACCGATGATCAGCAACTGGATGACCAGCCAGCTGTCGAAGGACATGCCCGATATCTTCGGTCCGCCGGCAAGCGAGGAGCTGGAGGCGCAGTTTCTGAAATCCATGAACGCGCGGCTTGCGGCGATGGAAAAGCTGCTGGCGGACGACCGTGAATGGATCGCCGGGGATTTCAGCGCGGCGGACATCATCCTTGTCGATGTCCTGCGGCAGGCGGGCGACGCCACGAAGGGCTATCCTGCGCTGACCGCGTATATTGAACGTGCCACAGCGCGCCCTGCCTTCAAGCAGGCCATGGCCGACCACATGAAGCATTGGGAAGACGCAGATGCCGCGAAGGCGGCGCAAGCGGGCTGAACGACTGACGGAGGAGTATTGAGATGAGCTATCACGGTAATCCCTGCTGGTATGAACTGGGCACCAGCGATCTGAAGGGCGCAGGCGATTTTTACAGCAAGATCCTTGGCTGGAATGTCGCCGATTCGGGGATGGAGGGGTTTGAATACCACCTTGCCAAGATGGGCGATGCGATGGTCGCGGGCATGATGTCGAATGCCGACCAGGAAGGCCCGCCCCCGCCGAACTGGGTGATCTATTTCGCCGTCGATGATTGCGACAAGGCGGCGGCGGATATCAAGGCAGCAGGCGGAAAGGCCCTGATGGAGCCCGCCGATATTCCGAATACCGGCCGCTTCGCCGTGGTCGCCGACCCGCAGGGCGCAGTCTTCGGCATTCTTCAACCCGAACCGATGACGCCCTCGGCGCAGGAGCATCCTTTCGATCAGCAGAAAGCCGGTCACGGCAACTGGAACGAGCTGATGACCCCCGACCCCGAGGGCGGATATGCCTTCTATTCCAAGCTGTTCGGCTGGACCAAGGGCGAGGCGATGGATATGGGCGAGATGGGCACCTATCAGCTGATCCGCCGCGACGGTGTCGATATTGGCGCGATACAGGCGCAGGGCAGCGCGCCGGTGCCGTATTGGCTGCCCTATTTCGGGGTCGATGGCAGCGTTACCGCCAAGGTCGAGGCGATCAAGGCCGCAGGCGGGCAGGTCCATCACGGCCCCGCCGAAGTCCCCGGCCCGGCCTTCATCGCCATCGCCCAGGACCCGCAGGGCGCGGCTTTCGCCATTGTCGGGGCAGAAAAATAACCTGAACAACCGGTCCCAGCCGCCCGCCAGCGTGGCGCGGCCGGGACCATGCAAGCGACGAGGAGGACGATATGCAAGTCAACACCATCTTCGCGACGATCCACTGCACCAATCTTGAACATGCAACCGAGTGGTATACCGCGCTTTTCGACCGCGAACCCGACGCCGCGCCCATGGATGGGCTGAAGGAATGGCATCTGGGCGATAAGGCCGGGCTGCAACTGGTCGAGGACCGCCACCACGCAGGCCACGGGACCGCGACGCTTGGCGTGACCGGGATCGAAGGCTTTGCCAAGCGCATGGCATCGGGCGGCCTGCCGATGAGCGACATTCAGCAGGGCGACTTCGCCCGCATCCTGACGCTGAGCGATCCCGACGACAACAGGATCGTTCTGGCCGAAAGAAGCTGACAAGGACTGACCGACCTGTCCGGCGATATCCATGCGCGCCCCGGCGTGCGTGATGCCGTCGCAGACGCAAAACCCGGATGAAGATACAGCAATCGGAGGAGACGATGACGAAAATAGAAGGCAGCGGCGATTGCGGTAACTCGCCAAAGAACCAGCTTGCGCAGGATATTGCAGTCGGGCTTGAGACGGGCGACCTGCCGAAGGATCTGCTTGACGACGACATCACCTGGCACCCGCCCGGCGGCAAGAAGCTGGAAGGGGCCGAGACGGTTCTGGACGCGCTTGCCAAGGTGAAGCCGCCGAAGCTGGTGCAGGTCGTTCATGCAATCTCGCACGGGAAGGTCGGGGCTTCGAACGGGATCAGTACTGATGCGGACGGCAAGGCGCGGGGCTTTGCGCATGTGATCGGCTTCACATCGACCAGTGCGAAAAAGATCGCAGATATCCGCAGCTACCGCACGGGATAGCAGCGACAGCGAGGGACGCATTCAATCGGAGGTATTGAGATGACCGAGTTGAAACCGGCAAAGGAACTGGCAGAGCTGCGAGAGCAGAAACTGCCCGGCGAAAGCGCCGAATACACCGCCGCGCGCAAGGCGCTGCTGGCCGAGGAGATCGAGTTTCGCCGCCATAAGGAGCGTGTGGCCCAGATGCGCCGCGACCTGCCGCCGGGGCCGGTGGTGGAAAAGGATTATCGCTTCATCACCGCGGACGGGGCCGAGGTCGGCCTGATCGACCTGTTCGGCGACCATGACACGCTGATCACCTATTTCTGGATGTATGGCCCGGAACGCCAGAACCCCTGCCCGATGTGCGTCAACTGGATCGGCGGGATGGAGGGCAATGTCCCCGACATCACCCAGCGCGTGGCCTACCGCGTCCTCTCTCGCGGCCCGGTCGAGCGGATGACGCAGTTTGCGAAGGACCGGGGCTGGCAGCATACCGAATTCGCGCAGACGGTTGGGGATGATTTCATTGCCGACCTGACCGGGCTGGACAAGGACAGCTGCTATGACGTGCCGTTGACGGTCGTCTGGCGTCGCGAGGGTGACAAGGCGCGGCATTTCTATGTCGGCGCGATCCCCGACGAGGCCGCCGATCCCGGTCAGGACCCACGCATGTTCGATATCGCGCCCCTGTGGAACCTGCTTGACTTCACGCCCGAGGGGCGCGGGACGGACTGGTATCCGAAATTGAACTACGAGGATTGATGATGGCACAGGCTGATGACGACATTCGCGCCCTGCTGGACCAGCAGGCGATTGACATGGCAAAGGGCGATGCGCAGGCGGCGATTGCCGCCTATGCCGACGGGCCGGTGCTGTATGATCTGCCGCCGCCCCTGCAGGTAACAGCCGATGCGGGCGGTCTGCAGGAATGGATCGACGGCTGGGACAAGCCGCCGACGATCACCTATCGCGATCTGGAAGTCTCGGTCGCGGGCGATCTCGCGGTGGCGTGGGGCTTTGTTCATACCGCCGTGCGCCGCGACGGCGAGGATGGCGGCTTCTGGTCGCGCAATACTTGGGCGTTTCGACGCGGCGCTGATGGGTGGAAAATTACGCATAACCATAACTCTGTCCCGTTCTACATGGACGACAGCCAGCGCGCGGCGCTGGATCTGGAGCCGGGGACGGGTGCTGCCGAAATCAAGGGGAGCTGAAGATGAGAAAAGTTGTTGCTTTGATGATGGCGGTGTCGACACCCGCGATGGCGGAAACGGTCAATGTCGGCGGTCATGACGTCTATTACGAGGTCCATGGCGATCTGTCGGCGGGTCGGGTGCCGATCCTGCTTCTGCATGGCGGGGCGATGCATATCCAGTCGACCTTTGGCGATCTGATCCCCGAACTGTCTGCGGATCGCCCGGTGATCGGGGTCGAGCAACAGGGGCATGGCCATACGCCCGTTCATGACGGTGACTTCACACTGGAAACGATGCGCGGCGATACGCTGGCCGTGCTGGACGAACTCGGCGTCGAACTGGCCCATGTCATCGGCTTTTCCATGGGCGGGATGCTGGGGCTGGAACTGGCGGTGAATGCACCCGAACGCGTGGCCTCGCTGTCCGCGATCTCGGCCAGTCAGAATGGCGGCGGAATGCTGCCCGATCTGGTGGCGATGAACCGCGACCCGACGCACCAACCCTCGGCCGAGGTGGCGGCGCTGATGCCAAGCGAGGAGGAGTTTGCGCAGATGGCCGCCGACGTGGCCGAGATGAACCCCGGCGGGGCCGAAGGTTTTCAGGCGATGATGGAGAAGACCGGCGCGCTGATCGCGTCGGACTGGGGCTGGACGGATGAGGAATTCGCGGCGATCACCCTGCCCGTGCAGATCATCATGGGCGACAATGATTTCGTGACGCTGGATCACACCCTGCATATGCATGAAACAATCCCGGACAGCTGGCTGGCCGTGCTGCCGGATACCGAGCATATGAACATCATGTCGCGGCCTGAACTGCCGATCCTGTTGAAGCGGCGGATCGTGACGCCGCAGGTTCATTAAGCGGAACTTGCAGGCGCTTGGTCAGACCTGCGCGACCCGCCGCTTGTTCAGCGTCACGCGCCGAATGAATGCGACGACGAAAATCGCCGTCAGCACAAGGATGATCGTGGCGGCGGGCGAACTGTCCAGAAAGAAGCTGGCATAGACGCCGCCCAGCATCCCCAGAAGGTTGACCGCGACGGCGACGGCCAGCATCCAGCCGAAGCGGCGGGTGGTCAGGAAGGCGATCGCTCCGGGTGCGATCAGCAGGCCTACGGCGAGGATCAGGCCGGTTGCGCTCAGCGTCGCGACGATGGTCAGGGACAGGATCGTCAGCAACCCGTAATGCAGCAGCCCGACCGGCAGGCCCGAGGCTTTGGCCTGCGCCGGATCGAAGGCGTGCAGCATCAGGTCTTTCCATTTCAGCAGCAGGCAGGCGCAGACCACGGCCGAAATCAGGGCGGCTGTGCGCAGATCCTCGGCCCCGATGCCCAGCATGTTGCCGAACAGGATATGATCCAGATGAACGTTGGTACGCAGGGCCACATACATGACGATCCCCAGCCCGAACATGCCCGAGAAGACGACGCCCATCACCGTGTCCTGCTTGATGCGGCTGTTTTCGGACAGAAACCCCGTCGCCAGCGCCGTCACCATGCCGGCGGCGAAAGCCCCGAGGATCAGCGGCAGGCCAAGGATATAGGCCAGCACGATACCCGGCAGCACCGCATGGCTGACCGCATCGCCCATCAGCGCCCAGCCTTTCAGGACCAGAAAGCAGGACAGCAGCGCAGTCGGCGGCGCGACCAGAAGGCAGATCAGGAAGGCGTCGCGCATGAAGGGGAAGGTGAACGGCTGGATCAGCGTTTCCATCATGATGCGGGCTCCAACGCGGCGGCGGCGCGGCGGCGGGCAGCCAGCATGCCGTGCTTGGGCGCGAAGATGAAGGCCGCAAGGAAGATCAGCGTTTGCAGGACGACGATCACGCCGCCCGTCGCGCCGTTCAGGAAGAAGCTGACATAGGCGCCAAGGAAGCTGGTCACAGCGCCGATCAGGACGGCAGTCACGATCAGCCGCCCGAAGCGGTCGCACAGCAGATAGGCGGTCGCACCGGGCGTCACGACCAGCGCGATGACCAGAAACGCGCCGACCGTCTGCATGGCGGCGACGACGCAGGCGGCCAGAAGCGTGAAGAACACGCCCTTCAGCAGCCCGGCGCGAAGGCCGATAGACCGGGCGTGGCTTTCATCGAAAAAGACCACCATCAGGTCACGCCATTTCATCGTCAGGATGGCGATGGAAACGACGCCGATGATAACCAGTTGCAGCGTGTCGGCGGCGGACACGGTCAGGATATTGCCCATGGTGATTGTCTGCAGGTCCACGGCGATGGGGTTCACCGACACAAGGAACAGACCCAACCCGAAGAACGAGGTAAAGATCAGCCCGATCACCACATCGACCTTTAGCCCTGATCGTTCGGACAGAAACAGCATCGCCCCCGCCGCCAGCCCGCCCGACAGGAACGCGCCCACGGCCAGCGGGAAGCCCAGCAGATAGGCCCCGGCCACGCCCGGCACGACCGAATGGGACAGCGCATCCCCGATCAGCGACCAGCCTTTCAGCATCAGGAAGCAGGACAGGAAGGCGCAGACCGCGCCCACCAATGCCGCGACCAGCATGGAACTGAGCATGAAGCCATAGGTGAAGGGGTCGAAAAGGACGCTCATTCCGCTTCCTCTCGGCGCTTCATTTCCTCGCCATAATGGACCAGCGGGCGTTCGTCGTCGGAATAGATGGTGATGCTGCGGGCGTCGTCATCGTCATGCAGCGCCTGTCCGCCAAGGGTAAAGTGGCGCAGCACGCCGCCGAAGGCGCGTTCAAGATTTTCGCGGGTAAAGGTGGTTTCGGTCGGCCCGTAAGCCAGCACGGTGCCCTTGACCAGTACCACGCGGTCGCAGAATTCCGGGACCGAGCCGAGGTTGTGCGTGGACACCAGCATCACCCGGCCTTCGTCGCGCAATTCGCCCAGCAATCGGATGATCTGTTCCTCGGTCTGGACATCGACGCCGGTAAAAGGCTCGTCCAGCAGGATCACCTGCCCGTCCTGCGCCAGCGCGCGGGCCAGGAAGACGCGCTTTTTCTGGCCGCCCGACAATTCGCCGATCTGGCGGTGGCGGTAGTCCCACATGCTGACGCGTTTCAACGCCGCCTCGACCGCGTCGTAATCGGCTTTGCGGGGGATGCGCAGAAAGCCCATTTTGCCATAGCGGCCCATCATCACCACGTCCTGAACCAGCACGGGGAAGGACCAGTCGACCTCCTCGGACTGGGGGACATAGGCGACAAGGTTACGCCGCAGGGCTTCGGGGACGGACATGCCAAGCAGGCGGATTTCACCGGCGGCGACGGGGACAAAGCCCATGATCGCCTTGAAAAGCGTGGATTTCCCGGCGCCGTTAACGCCGACAAGGGCGGTCACCGTGCCGCGAGGGATTTCGAAGCTGGCATGATTCAGCGCCGTCAGCCCGTTGCGATAGGTCACCGTCACGTCGCGGCAGAGGATGCCATTATCGCTCATTCGCTTGTCCCTTCTGCGCCGAGGCCTGCGGCGATGGTTTCGGTGGTGCGTTTCAGCAATGCCTCATAGCTCGGCACCGGGCCATCGGGTTCTGACAGGCTGTCCACGTAAAGCTCGCCGCCATAGCGCGCGCCGGTTTCGCGGGCGATTTGACGGGCGGGGGCGGTGTTGACGGTGCTTTCGCAGAAGACGGTGGGGATATGGTTGTCCCGCACTCCGTCGATGACCTGCCGGATCTGCTGAGGCGTGCCCATGCGGTCGGCGTTCATCGGCCACAGATACAGTTCGCGCAGCCCGTAATCGCGGGTCAGATAGGAAAACGCGCCCTCGCAACTGACCAGCCAGCGGCGATCTTCCGGCAGGGCGGCGATCTGGTCGCGCAGGGGCGCGATGGCGGCGGTCAGGCGCTGCTTGTAGGCATCGGCATTGGCGCGATAGGTCGCGGCATTGGCGGGGTCGTGTGCCGCAAAGGCGGTGGCGATATTGTCTATATAGATCATGGCGTTATCAAGGCTCATCCAGGCATGGGGGTTGGGCATGCCCTGATAGGCGTCGGCGGCGACCGGGATCGGCTCGATCCCGTCCGTCAGCGTGACCGAGGGGATTTCGCCCAGATTGGACAGGAACTGATCGAACCAGATTTCCAGATTCATGCCGTTGCGCAGGATCAGGTCGGCATCCTGCGTGCGGACGAAATCGCGCGGGGTGGGTTCATAGCCGTGAATATCCGCGCCGGGCTTGGTGATCGACACCACATCGGCCGCATCCCCCGCCACCTGCTGCGCCATATCGGCCAGCACGGTGAAGGTCGTCACAACCTTCAGGCGGTCCTGATCGGCTTGGGCGGGCAGCGCCAGCGCCGCCGCGATCAGCCCGATAATTCCAGTTATCCTGCGCATTCCTCACCTGCTTTCCCTCATCTGTAAATGCAATTCATTCGCAAGTGTCAAGTGCAATTGAGAATTGATCTCATTTACTTGCCAAGCAGCTTTGCAGGGGCTAGACCAAAGGCGAAGCAAGGGGCATGGCTGATGAGCGCAGAAACCACCGATTTCGCCAAGGCCCTGCGCGAGGCTGGACTGCGCGTGACGCAACAGCGGATGGCGCTGCTGTCGATCCTGATGGATGCCGCCGATCACCCGAATGCCGATGAATTGCTGGCCCGCGCGCGGGGGCTGGACGATTCAATGTCGCTGGCGACGGTTTACCGCACGCTTTCGGCGCTGGAAGAGGCCGGGCTGATCCGCAAGCTGTCGCTGGAAGGCGAACCGTCACGTTACGAAATCGCGCCGGTGGCCGAGCATGACCATCTGGTCGATGTGGAAACCGGCGAAGTAATCGAGCTGGAAAGCGACGAAATCAACCGGATGCGGGCGGAACTGGCGGCACGACTGGGTTATGAGATCGTCAGCCAGCATACGTTGATCCGGGCAAGGAAGTTGGGGCGTGACGAGGCGTAGGCAGGGGATCGTCCAAGGCTGCCGAACGCCCACTGCTTGCCCGGGATCGACGATGCAGATGTCGGCTCTGAGCCCTGAGCGGTCATTGCTACTCAACTGCTTGTAACGGACTTGCGTCGGATGGACCCAAGATCAAGGTGTCGCAGGTTTCGGGTAGTTTGCGACAGCTATGCGACAGCCCTCAAACATGCAAAAAGTACATTGATCCACGAGGACATAAGCTTGACTTACGATCTTGCCCATTGGGCTGCCTTCCTGTCTGCTGCGCTGGTTCTGAACCTCGCGCCCGGACCAGATATCGCCTTCATCCTCGGCCATACAGTCCGAGGCGGTAAGCGGTATGGCGCTGCTGCCATGTTCGGAATCTGGACCGGGGCTTTCTGCCATGTCGTGTTCGCCGTGGTCGGGCTGTCGGCCATTCTGGCAACGTCCGCTTTTGCGTTCTCGGTCGTGAAGTGGGGTGGTGTCGCCTACCTCGTATGGCTTGGCGTTCAGGCCCTGTTGTCGAAGGGAAGCGCGTTCACCGTTGACGACACAGTTGGAAGATCACGCAGCCTTCGGGCGGTTTTCCTGCAAGGCGCGCTGATCGATATTCTGAATCCCAAGGTGGCGATCTTCTTTCTTGCGTTCCTGCCTCAATTCGTCGTTGAAGGAGCAGGGCCTGTCTGGCTGCAGCTTTTTCTTCACGGGACCCTGATCATAGTCGTCGCAGCGGTTGTTGAGCCGCCGCTGGTTGTGCTGGGCGATCGCATCTCTCGGAAGCTTCGCTCAAGCAATAGGCTCGCTCTTTGGCTCGACCGCACTTTGGGCGCGCTGTTCATTGGCCTTGCTGCACGGTTAGCTTTCGTGCAGCGATAGTCGCAAATATCCCGAAACCTGCGTCTGTTGAGTTGAACACGGAAAAGCGGGGATCTTCGTGTCGCGTGTCTTTGTCGCAGGTGTTCCCAGATGCCTGCGGCATAATTTGCAACAGCGGGCACGCTTTGTCCCGCATAGCGGAAGCCCGCGTTATTTTCGGTGACAAGTGCGCATGGGCTGCCACATCGATGGCGGATCAGATCCCGCGCCCCAGCCTACCCCCGATAAAGCCCCCGGAACCGCGCCAGAGCCGCCTCGAATTCAGGGCGCAGCGCCTGATCGGGCAGGATCTCGGCGGCGATATTGGGGGGCGTGCAGACCTGCACCGGATCGGCGCCGGTTGCGGCCATCAGGCCCAGACGCGCCGCACCGAAGGCTGCACCGAAATCGCCGCTTTCGGGGACCAGAACCGGCAGGTTCAGGGCCGTGGCGATGACTTTCAGCCAGTAATCGGACCGCGCGCCGCCGCCCAAAGCCAGCAGCGCCTTGGGGTCGGAACCGGCCGCGTGCAGGGCGGCAAGGTTATCGGCGAAGGCGAAGGCCACGCCTTCCAGCACCGCCTGCGTCATCGCCGCACGGTCGGTGCGGGCGGACAGGCCGTGGAAGCTGGCGCGGGCCTGCGCGTCGTTATGCGGCGTACGCTCACCCGACAGATAGGGCAGGAAGGTGACCTCGCCCGGTGCGCGCAGGTCGGGGCCGAGTTCCGCGGTCAGATCGGCGGGCTTGGCGCCGGTGATGGTCGACAACCACTCCATCGCCGCCGATGCCGACAGGATCACCCCCATCTGGTGCCACATGCCGGGCAGCGCGTGGCAGAAGGCATGAACGGCGCTTTCGGGGCGCGGCAGATAGCGGTCGGTCGCAGCAAAGACCACGCCAGAGGTGCCAAGCGAGACGAAGCCCTGCCCCTCGGCCACAGTCCCCGCGCCGATGGCGGTGGCGGCATTGTCCCCTGCCCCGCCCGCGACCGGCGTGCCGGGCTGCATGCCGAATTCGTTGGCGATTTCGGCGCGAAGGCCGCCTGAGTTTTCGCTGCCCTCAATCAAACGGGGCATCTGGTCGCGGCGCATACCGGATGCGGCCAGCAGCGTGTCGGACCACGCCCGCGCGCCGGTATCCAGCCAGCTTGTGCCGGCGGCATCGGACATCTCGGCCACGCGTTCGCCGTTCAGCCACAGCCGCAGATAGTCCTTGGGCAACAGCACGCAATCGACGCGGGCGAAGGCGTCAGGCTCATTCTCGGCCATCCAGACCAGCTTGGGCGCGGTGAAGCCGGGAAAGACGATATTGCCGGTGATGGCGCGGAAATCGGGGTTGGCATCCAGGCGCGCGGCCTGTTCGTGGCTGCGGGTGTCGTTCCACAGGATCGCCGGGCGGATGACGTTATCGCCCTTGTCCAGCGTTACGGCACCGTGCATCTGCCCCGACAGACCGATCCCCTGAACCCCTGACAGGTCATGTCTGCCGCGCAGTTCGTTCAGGGCCGTCCGGGTCGCCTCGATCCAGTCTGCCGGGTCCTGTTCGGACCAGCCGGAATGCGGACGCGACACCGAAAGCGAACCCGTGGCAGAGCCGACGACCCGCTGATCGGCGTCCATCAGCAGCACCTTCACCCCGGAGGTTCCGAGGTCGATCCCAAGATACAAATCAAGTTCCTCCCGGTGTCAGGCAGAGACCGCCAGTCGCGAGAGAGTGTCAGACAATTCCCGAGGATCCGCAATAACCGCATCCGGTGAAAGGGCAGAGAATTGCCGGGCCAGTCCCGCCGCTTCGGCATGACTGCCGCCAAGGAAGGCGATAACGCGCATCCCGGCAGAACGCGCGGCGCGAATGCCTGCGGGGCTGTCTTCGATCACTACGCAGTCTGCGGGGTTCACGCCAAGCTTGCGGGCCGCGAAAAGAAACAGATCCGGCGCGGGCTTGCCACGCTCGACCTCGCTCGCCGAATAGACATGCGGCGCGAAATCATCCCAAAGTCCGGTAAGGCGCAGCATCTGCTCCAGCCTCTGCGGGGTCGAGGAAGAGGCCACTGCACGCGGCCCGGGCGGCAGGGCGCGGATGGCCCTGGCGATCCCCGGAACGGCGCGAAGTTCCGCTTCGAAACGGTCGCTGACGCGGCCGCGATATTCGGACAGGCGTGGCGTCGCGTCCACGCCCTGCTCATCGCGAATGATCGCTACGATCTCGTTGATCGGTCGGCCGATCATGCGGGCGAAAACCTCGGCATCCGAAATGTCTGCACCCGCGTCGCGCAGGCTGACGGCGAGTTCGGTGACCGAAATCGGCTCGCTATCGACCAGCACCCCGTCGCAATCGAACAGAAGCGGGGTCATTGCCCGGTATAGCTGCGCAACGTCGCCGCCGTGCCGTCACGCCACAGCGCAGCCAGCCAGCGGGCGAAGGCCTCGGCGAATTCCGCGTTCTTGCCCGTATCACCGTAAATCTCTGTCATCCCAAGCCAGGCAGCGGGATTTTCGCGCGCCTCCTGCGCAACCTTGGTCAGCACATCCCAGTTCGGGTCGTTGGGTTCGATCACCGCACCTGAATCCGTCGTCCCGGCGCAGTAACGGCACCAGAGCGCGGATTCGAGCGCCAGCCCCTCGACCGATTTCCCCGCCGCCAGCCGATCAGCAATCGTCGGAATGATAAACTTCGGCTGCCGGTTCGATCCGTCGAGACACAGGCGGCGGATCGTGTCGCCGATCTTCGGGTTGGCGCAACGTTCTTCGACCTTCGCGAAATAAGCCTGAAGATCGGTATTCGGGACCGGCGGAACGGCCGGAATCACCTCGTCATTTTCGACCTTTCGCAAGAAGGCACGCACGAGGTCATTTTCCATGGCCTCATGGACGAAGTGAATGTCCATCAGCCCGGCAGGATAAGCGATGATTGCGTGGCCGCCGTTCAGGATGCGGATCTTCATCAGCTCCCACGGGGTGACATCATCGACGAATTCCACCCCGGCCTTTTCCAGTGCCGGCCGTCCGGCTGGGAAGTTATCTTCCAGCACCCACTGGATAAAATCCTCGCAGAAGACGGGGCTGTCGTCGTCCACCCCCATCTCGCGGATCATGGCGCGTTCGCGGTCGCTGGTGGCGGGGGTGATGCGGTCCACCATGCCGTTCGGGAAGGCGACATTCGCAGCGATCCAGTCGGCCAGCCCCGCGTCGGACAGGCGCGCGGTTTCAACCACCGCCTCTTTCGTGATGACCCCGTTATGGGGGATATTGTCGCAGCACATGACGGTGAAAGGTTGCTGATCCGCATCGCGGCGGGCCTTCAGCCCCGCGACGATCAGGCCGAACACGGTTTTCGGCTCGGCCGGGTTCGCGCCGTCCGCAGCAATGGCGGGGTGCGTGGCGTCGAAATGGCCCGTCGCGGCATTGATGAAATAACCGCCCTCGGTGATCGTCAGGCTGGCGATCTTCGTTGCCGGATCGGCAAGTCTGGCAATCACTTCACCGGGGTTGCCGGGGGCGAGATAGTCGATCATCGCGCCCACCACGCGCGGGTCGGATGCATCGGCTGATTGTTCGACGACCGTATAAAGAAAATCCTGCGCCGCCAGCACATCGCGCGCCTTTGCATCGGCAGGCATGACGCCCGCGCCGATAATGGCGAAATCGTGGCCTTCGCCCATATTCATCAGACGGTCGAGATAGACCGCCTGATGCGCGCGGTGGAAGTTGCCCAGACCGAAATGCACGATTCCGCCCTGAAGGCCGGCGCGGTCATAGCTGGGTGTCGCGACGGGAAGATCGGCCAGATTGGCGTTATTCAGTTTCATCTCTGCTCATCCATGTTCTGCCGTGGGCGGCGGGCGCCGGGCGATGCGGTGACCGGGGCGGCTCGAAAGCCGGGGCGAAAAGGGAACCGGCGGGGCGTTGCAGGCGGGCATTTGCCCTGCCCGCGCCACCGCCGGCCCGGCGGCCTGTATGACCGGCCGAAGCCGGGGCCGCGCGAATACCTGAAACGAAGGGCATGATGCACCCCCGTATCCGGCAGGGAGGATATCGCGCGGGCTACAAGCGCGCCATTCAGGCGGCGAGGCCGTTTTGGCTGAACTTGTAGATGCGTCCTTCCTGTGGGGTGAGGAAGATCTTGTCGCCGTGGTGGATGTCCCGCTCGCCCTCGGCGCGGGCGATGATGGGGGTGCCGTCGTCAAGCTGGATGTGCAGGAAGGTGTCCGATCCAAGATGCTCGGCCACGCCCACGGTGCCGGGGAACGCGCCCTCGGTCGTCGAGAGTTGCCAGTGCTCGGGTCGAATGCCGATCGTGTGCGCGCCATGCTTCGCCGCGCCCTCGCCCTCGATGAAGTTCATGTTCGGGCTGCCGATGAATCCCGCGACGAACTTGTTGGCGGGACGGCTGTAAAGCTCCATGGGAGAGCCCACCTGCTCGACATTGCCGGCGCGCAGCACCACGATTTTGTCGGCCATGGTCATCGCCTCGACCTGGTCGTGGGTCACATAGATCATCGTGGTCTTCAGGTTGTTATGCAGTTCGCTGATTTCGACCCGCATGTTCACCCGAAGCGCGGCATCAAGGTTCGACAAGGGTTCGTCGAACAGGAAGGCCGCCGGTTCGCGCACGATGGCACGGCCAATGGCCACGCGCTGGCGCTGACCGCCCGAAAGCTGGCCGGGCTTCCTTTCCAGATAGCTGTCGAGGTTCAGGATCTTCGCCGCATGCGCCACGCGCTTTTCCTGCTCGGCTTCCGGCATCTTGGCCATCTTCAGCGGGAAGGCGATGTTCTTGCGGACCGACATATGCGGATAAAGCGCATAGCTTTGGAACACCATCGCCAGCCCGCGTTTGGCCGGACCGGCATCGGTCACGTCCTTGCCGTCGATCTGGATTGACCCGGAGGTGACATCTTCCAGCCCCGCGATCAGGCGCAGAAGCGTGGACTTGCCGCAGCCAGAGGGGCCGACGAAGACGACGAATTCGCCATCCTCGATGTTCAGGTCTACACCCGGAATGACCTCGACATCGCCGAAGGCCTTGCGAACGTTCTTGAGCGTAATGGAACCCATGTCATTGTCCCCCTTATTTCACCGCGCCGAAGGTCAGGCCGCGGACAAGTTGTTTCTGGCTGAACCAGCCCATGATCAGGATCGGCGCAATCGCCATGACCGAGGCCGCCGACAGCTTCGCCCAGAACAAGCCCTGCGGGCTGGAAAAGGATGCGATGAAGGCTGAAAGCGGCGCCGCGTTGGTCGTCGTCAGCTGGATGGTCCAGAAGCTTTCGTTCCAGGCCAGAATGACGTTCAGAAGCAGGGTCGAGGCAATTCCCGGCACCGCCATCGGCGTCAGCACATGCACGATTTCCTGTTGCAGGGTCGCACCGTCCATCCGCGCGGCTTCAAGGATCTCGCCCGGAATCTCGCGGAAATAGGTGTACAGCATCCAGACCACGATCGGCAGGTTCATCAGCATCAGCACGATGACCAGCCCGATCCGCGTATCCATAAGCCCGGTGCGCAGAAAGATCAGGTAGATCGGCACCAGAACCGCAACCGCAGGCATCATCTTGGTGGACAGCATCCACATCAGGATGTCCTTGGTGTGCTTGGTCGGCGAAAACGCCATCGCCCAGGCCGCCGGAACCGCCACAAGCAGCGCCAGAACCGTCGAGCCGACGGCGATGACGACAGAGTTCATGAACGGCCGGAAGTAGTTATACTGCGACTGCACCTCGCGGTAGCTGTCCAGCGTGAAGGACGGGATCATGTTGAACCCCGAGATCGCCTCATTTTCGGTCTTGAAGCTGGTGATGACCGTATAAAGGATCGGAAAGAAGATCAGCAGGGCCACGATCCATGCGGCAATGGTCCAGCCGATCTTGGTCTGCGTCGAAACTGCGCGTGCCATGTCGTCCTCCTCAGTCCAGGTTCTTGCCGACGGCGCGCATCAGGAAGATGGCGACGATATTGGCCAGAACGACCGCGATGATGCCGCCCGCGGCAGCCCCGCCAATGTCGAAGTTCAGGCGCGCGGCGCGATAGATCAGATAGGTCAGGTTGGTCGAGGCATTGCCAGGCCCGCCATTGGTCGTCACCAGAATCTCGGCATAGACGCCCAGAAGGAAGATCGTCTGGATCAGGATCACGACGGTGATCGCACGCGACATATGCGGCAGCGTCAGATAGAAGAAACGGCTTAGCGCGGGCGCGCCGTCCATCTCAGCCGCTTCCATCTGCTCGCCATCAAGCGATTGCAGCGAGGTCAGCAGGATCAGCGTCGCGAAGGGCAGCCATTGCCACGCCACGATGACGATGATCGAAAACAGCGGATATTGCGCGAACCAGTCCACAGGCGACATCCCGAAGAACTTCGCGATATCGGCGAACACACCGTAACTCGGGTGCATGATCATGTTCTTCCAGATCAGCGCCGCAACCGGGGGCATGACAAAGAAGGGCGAGATCACCAGAATCCGCACGATTCCCTGCCCGAAGATCGGCTTGTCGATCAGCATCGCGATCAGGATACCCCCGATCACCGTAATCAGCAGGACACCCAGCACCAGAACCAGCGTGTTCCAGATCGATTCCCAGAAGGCAGGGTCGGTGTAAAAATACTTGTAGTTGAAAAAACCGGCCCAGCTCGTCGAGGCAGGGTTCAGAAGGTTATAGTTCAGAAACGAATAATACAGCGTCATCCCAAGCGGAACGATCATCCAGATCAACAACAGAATGATCGCCGGGGCGCGCATGAGCCGTGCGAGGCTCTGTGTCTGACGGGTCGCCATCGCGTGCTTCCTCTGACGGGCGCGGATATCGCGCGGATTGCGGGTCGTGGCGCCGCCCGATCAAACGGGCGGCGCTGATGTCGCAGTCAGAAAAGACTACTTCGGATAACCAGCGCGCGCCATCTCGCGCTCGGTATTCGATTGCGCAGCAGCAAGCGCATCGTCACCTGACATCTGGCCGGCAAGTGCGGCAGCGAATTGCTGGCCGACCGCAGTGCCGATGCCCTGGAATTCCGGGATCGCGACGAATTGCCCGCCGGTATACGGAATGTCCTGAACCGACGATTTCTGCGTATTCGCGGAATTGATCGCTGTCAGCGTCATGGCTGCAAACGGTGCTGCCGACTGATATTCGGCGTTCTCGTAAAGCGAGGTGCGCGTACCGGGAGGTGCGGCGCGCCAGCCGTCTGCGGCTGCAACCTCGTCGGTATAGGCCTTGCTGGTCGCCCAGGCGACGAACTTCTTGGCCGCGTCCTGCGCGTCCGACGTTGCCGGAACGGCCAGCGACCACGCCCACAGCCAGTTACCGTGATTGTCGACGCCTTCCTTGTTGGGGAACTGCGCGAAGGCAACCTGGTCGGCCACGGTCGAGTTGTCGGGGTCGGTCACGAAGCTGGCCGCCACCGTGGCGTCGATCCAGATACCGCATTTGCCCTGCTGGAACAGCGAAAGGTTTTCGTTGAACCCGTTCGAGGACGCACCGGGCGGGCCGTAATTGGTCATCAGGTCCAGATAATCGGTCAGCGCGGCTTTCCATTCGGCGCTGTCGAACTGGGGCTTCCACTCCATATCGAACCAGCGCGCGCCATAGCTGTTGGCCATCGCGGTCAGGAACGCCATGTTTTCGCCCCAGCCCGGCTTGCCGCGCAAGCAGATGCCATAGACTTCACCGTCCTTGTTGGTCATCTTTTCGGCGGCGGTCTTGATATCGGCCCAGGTCGGGCTTTCTGGAATGGTCACGCCGGCGGCCTCTGCCAGATCCTTGCGATACATGACCATCGCCGATTCGGCGTAGAACGGCACCGCGTACAGCGTGCCATCGACCGAAAGCGCATCGCGCACGGCCGGGATAAGGTCATCGACCTCGTAATCGGCCGGCAGATCGCTGAGCGGGGTCAGCCATTCCTGCTTTGCCCAAAGCGGAACCTCGTAGGTGCCGATCGTCAGCACGTCATACTGCCCGCCATTGGTGGCGATATCGGTCGTCACACGCTCGCGCAGGATGTTTTCTTCCAGCTGCACCCATTCAAGCTGGATGTCCGGGTTCGCATCGGTGAAGGGCTTCGTCATCTTCTGCATGCGGATCATGTCACCGTTATTGACGGTGGCGATGGTCAGCGTTTCGGCCATCGCAGGCGCGGCAAGCGCAACGACAGCACAGGCACCCGCGAGGGCGCGAATCGAATGGGCCATAAATTCTCCTCCTCCAGCGCGTCATTTGCCCGCGCTATGGGCAAATGCTCACATTTTATCTCGCGCAAGTCAAATAGTATGTTAGCCTGCGCCATTCGTGGCCCGCCGCAGGAGGAGGACAGGTGTGACCATCGACGCAAGCAAGCTGGATCAGGCTGCCCGTGCAGCGTGGCTTTCGTGGGTCGGCGGCCTGACGCAGGACGAAATCGCGCGCGAGATGGGCGTGTCGCGCCAGACGGCGCAGCGCCTGACCTCGCAGGCAATGGCCGCAGGCATCGTAAAGGTCCGCATCGACCACCCGCTGGCCGAATGTCTGGAGCTGAGCCGCCGCCTGAAAGAGAAATTCAGCCTGCGCCGCGTCGATATCGCGCCGGCGCAGACTGGCGCGGCGGGCATGTCGAACCTGATTGCCGAACTGATCGAATCGCTGCTTTCGCGGACCGAGCCACTGGTCCTTGCCATCGGGAACGGCAGAACCCTGCGTGGTGGCGTGCTGCAGATGTCGCATCTGGATTGCCCGCAGCACAGCATCGTTTCGCTGACCGGGAATATCGCGCCCGACGGCTCTGCCGCTTACTACAACGTATTGTTTTCGCTTTCGGAAATCGTTACCGCCAGCAGCTATCCCCTGATGGTTCCGGTCATCGCCGCCTCGTCCGAGGAGCGCAGCGCGCTGCATCGCCAGCCGGGAAATGCCCGCGTCATGGAACTGACCGCACGGGCAGAGGCCGCAATCGTCGGGATCGGCGATCTGGGTCCGCAAGCACCGCTTATGGTCGATGGCTTCCTGACGCAGGAAGAGGTCGAAGCCCTGTCTCGCGCTGGCGGGGTGGGCGAGATGCTGGGCCATGCCTTCGATGCCGCGGGAACATTGCTGCCGCGCGATACCCGCGTCGCCTCGGCGCAGTTGCCCGATCCATCGCAGGGACTGTTCGTGGCGGCCGCATATGGTCCGACAAAGCGCAATGCCATCCTTGGCGCGCTGCGCGGCGGTCTTGTCAACGGTCTGATTACGGACGAGGAAACCGCGCGCTGGCTGCTGGATCAGCCGGATCGCGTCAGCGCCTAGCAGCCGGGCGCTAAGCGCCAGACACGCCAACGAAAAATCGTGGCAAGGCAGGGACACAGCGGCTATGAAAGCGCGATACAGACTGTTGGATGACCGCGCATGAAGCCCTTCGTTTTTTCCTGCCTTTTGGCCTTCGCCCTGCCTGCGCATGCAGACACCACGGTCGGCCTGATGCTGCCGGCATCCGGCAATTACGCCGCGCTCGGTCAGGATATCGAGGATGGCTTCCGCATGGCCCTGCAGGAGGCAGGGCGCAGCAACATCAGGGTGATCGAAGCCGATACCGAAGCCGACCCGCAGACCGGCCTGACCCTGGCGCGAAAGCTGATCATGCAGGATCGTGCTGATGTTCTGGTCGGCGTCGTCTCCTCTGCCGTGCTGGGGGCGGTCAGGGACGTCGTGCATCAGGCCGAAATACCGCTGATCGTGGCGAATGCCGGCAACAGCGATGCGACCGGGAAGGACTGCTCTGCCTTCATCACGCGTGTCAGCTTTTCAAACGATCAGCTGAACCGGCCGATGGGCGAATGGATGGCCGCTCAGGGGATCAGCTCGGTCTATACCCTCGCCCCCGACTATGCGGCCGGACAGCAGATGATCGCGGCCTTCAGCGATGCCTTTACCGCCGGCGGCGGCGAAATCGTTGGCGGCGAATTCACACCGTTCGGCAAGACCGAGGATTTCGGACCCTACCTTGCCAAGGCACAGGCATCCGGCGCGCAGGCGCTGTACGTCTTCTATGGCGGCGCGGATGCCGTCAGTTTCGTGAAACAATATGACAGCTTCGGCTTGCGCGACACGTTGCCGCTCTATTCCGTCGGCTTCCTGACCGCCCCGCTTTATCTGCGCGAGCAGGGCACGTCCGCCGCCGGCGTGATCGGCGCACTGCACTATCTGCCATCGCTGGATACACCGGAAAACGAGGCCTTTGTGGATGCCTATCAGAAGGCGCATCCCGACACGCTGCCGTCTGAGTATGTCGTCGCAGGCTATGATGCGGGTCGTCTGCTGGTTGGCGCATTGGACAGCGGGGCCGAGGGGCGCGCAGCGTTGGCGGCTGCGCTTCCGCAGGTCGCCTATACCGGCCCGCGCGGCCCGCTTAAGATCGACCCGGTGACCAACAATATCGTGCAGAACGTCTATGTGTTCGAAACCGTGGAAGGCCCGGACGGGATGACACATCAGGTGCTGGACACGGTCGAGGCCGTGCGCGATCCGCCCAACGGCTGTGCGATGGAATGACGTGACGGCGTTCTGGACCCTGCAGGTGCTGAATGCGTTGCAACACGCGGCGCTGTTGTTTCTGATCGCAGCCGGATTATCGGTCAGCTTCGGACTGATGGGGTTCGTGAACCTTGCGCATGGCGCGCTGTATATGCTGGGCGCGTTCATCGGCATATCGGTCGCCGCGCAAACAGGCTTCTGGGTGGCGCTGATAGCGGCGCCTCTGGCTGTCTCTGCAATTGGTGCGCTGCTGTATTTGTGCCTGCTTGGCCGCGTGGCGCGGCTTGGCCCGATGCCGCAGGTGCTGGTCAGCTTCGGTTTGGTCTTCATCGCGACAGAGCTTGTCCGCATCGTCTGGGGCGACATCCCGCTGGTCCTTGATCCGTCCGCCGCGCTGGCGGGCCGGGTTGATCTGGCGGGGGCGACCTATCCCGTCTACCGGCTTTTCGTGATCTGTATTGGCGCAGCCATGGCGGCTGCCTTGTGGCTGGGCGTCAACCGCACGAACCTTGGTGCTGCGCTGCGCGCCTCGGTCGAAAATCCGGGTATGGCACGCGCCATCGGGATCAGGACCGAGCGGATGTTTCTGCTGGTCTTTACCCTGGGCGCGGGGCTTGCCGGACTTGGCGGCGTGGTGGCGGCACCGATCACGGCGGCCAATCCCGGCATGGCAGTATCCGCGCTGATCCCTGCGCTGATCGTGACGGTGATCGGCGGCATGGGCAACATCGCGGGCGCTGCGCTCGGCGCGCTGATCGTCGCGGGAATCGAGGTATTCGGCGCGGTGCTGTTCCCCGCTGCCAGCGCGGTGCTGATATATGCCGCGCTTGCCGTCGCGCTGATCTGGCGGCCCGAAGGATTGCTGGTCGCGAAGGGCGCGCGATAATGTTCCGTCTGGACGCGATGCGGATTGTTCTGCTGGTGCTGCTTCTGGCTGGAATGCAGGTATTCGCGATGCTGGGCGGCTTCTTCGGGCAAGAGATCGTGGCAGAGATCGCGATACTGGCAATTCTCGCCATCTCGCTGGACCTGGCGGCTGGCTTTGGCGGGATGGTCTCGCTCGGGCACGGCGCGATCATGGGGGTCGGTGCCTATGCCTATGCGCTTGCCGGCCAGCACGGCCTGACGCCGTGGCCAGCAGCACTGACGGCGATTGCCGCGTCGGGCGTGACAGGGGGGCTGATCGGTGCCGTCAGCGCAAGGATGCAGGGAATATTCTTCATCATGGCAACGCTGGCCTTCGGGCAGATGATCTGGGCCTTCACCTTCAGCGCGCGCTGGCTGGGGGGCGACAACGGGATGGGCGGCATCGCGCGCGCGTCGCTGCCTTTTTCCGACCTGTCCCAGCCGATGGCCTTCGCAAATTACGCGCTGTGTCTTCTGCTGGCGGTATTTCTGCTGGCGGCCGCCACCCTTTCGACCCCGTTCGGGCGCAGTTATCAGGCCGTGCATGACAACGCCGCGCGCGCCGCAGCCATCGGCCTTGCGCCCCGGCGCATCCGCATCACCGGCTTTGCCATTTCGTCGGCAATCGCCGGCGTTGCGGGCATCCTGGCGGCGCAGCACATGCAGTTCATCTCGCCCGCGATGATGTTCTGGACAACCTCAGGAGAGGTGCTGGTCGTCCTGATCCTTGGCGGCATAGGGACCCTGACCGGCCCGATTGTCGGTGCTGCGATCTTCGTGACCCTGAAATACTGGGCCGCCGGATGGACCGATCACTGGCATCTTGTCATCGGCGCATTGCTGATCGCTGTGATTCTGGCCGGCGGGCGCGGCATCACCGGAGAAGCCGAGAGGCGTCTGCGCCATGCTTTCCGTTGAACGCCTTGGCAAGTCCTTCGGCAGCGTCGAGGTCATCCGCAACGTCACGTTGACCGTCAATGCCGGTGAACGGCTGGTAATCCTCGGGCCGAACGGTGCGGGTAAGACGACACTTATGCGGCTGATCGCAGGTGAGATTGCGCCGGATACCGGGCATATCCGGCTGGATGGTCAGGACGTCACCGCACTGCCCCCCGACGCCCGCGCCCGCGCCGGGCTGGGCCGAGGGTTTCAGACCGCATCCCTGTTCGAAAGCTTCAGCATCGCGGAAAACCTGATCCTCGCGATTGCGGCGCGCATGAATGGGGCGCGATTTGGCCGCGATCCGTTGAAAAGCCACGACCTTCGGCACCGCGCGAGGGCTGCTGCACGGCAGGTCGGCATCGCTGACCCCGACGCGCCCGTGGCTTCCATCGACCACGGCACGCGGCGGCGGCTGGACCTTGCGCTTGCGATGTCGGGGGGCGCGAAACTGCTGCTGCTGGATGAGCCGGCCTCGGGCTTCGGGCCGGGCGGCGCACGCGAAATTCACGATCTTATCGCCGGTTTGCCAAAGCATCTGACGCTGCTCGTGATCGAACACGACCTCGATCTCGCTTTCGCGATTGCCGACCGCATCGTGATCCTCGATGCAGGAGGCATAGCGCATGAAGGCCCGCCATCGACCGCGCGACCGGTGCTGCGGGCGATCTATGATGCTTGACGTCATCGACCTGACCGCCGCCTATGGCCACGCGCAGGTGCTTCACGGTTTGTCGCTGCGACTGGAAGCGGGCCGCATCCATTCATTGCTGGGCCGAAACGGCGCGGGCAAGACGACCACGCTGAGACGGATCATGGGGCTGCTGCCGCACCAACAGGGCCGCATCCTGTTCGCGGGGGACGAGATCACCGGCTGGCCCACGCCACGCATTGCCCGTGCCGGGATCGGCTATGTCCCCGAAGGCAGAGAGGTTTTTACCGCGCTGACGGTGCGCGAAAACCTGACCCTCGCAGGCCGGATCGGAAGTGGCGACTGGACGATCGACCGCGTGATGCAGCAGTTTCCCGGCCTTCATCCGCGGCTGGATGCGCCGGCGGCGGTTCTGTCAGGGGGCGAACAGCAGATGCTCTCTGTCGCGCGGGCGCTGATGACCTCTCCTCGGCTGCTTTTGCTGGACGAACCATCCGAGGGGTTGTCGGTCCAGATGACCGCCGTGCTGCGTGACGTTCTGGTCGCCTTGCGTGACCAGGGAATGACGATCCTGCTGGTGGAACAGGATGTCGGTCTGGCCACAAAACTTGCCGACGATGTCACGCTGATGTCGCGCGGACGGCATTGCTGGGCCGGCACTGCGGCGGAATTCGCGCAGGCCGCCGGGGTCCGGCGGCGCTATCTTGGTGCCTAGCAAGCCGGCGGCGCTTCGGCATCGCCCTTTGAACGCAGAAGAAACCGGACGCGGGCTTTCGCAGCCCGACATGCGCGACTATATCCGGGGCCAAGCAAAGGAGTTTTCCGATGGGTTACAGAATTGCCGTCGCTGGCGCCACGACCGATGTGGGCCGCGAGATCCTGAACATTCTTGATGAGCGCGAATTCCCGGTCGATGAGGTCGCGGCGCTTGGCCCGCGCAAGTCGCAAGGTTCCGAGGTGAGTTTCGGCGAAAAGACCTTGAAGCTGCGCGATATCGAGAGCTTCGATTTCGGCGGCTATGACATGGCTCTGTTCGCGATGGACGCCGATGACGCAAGGAAATACGCGCATCTGGCGACCGATCAGGGTTGCGTCGTGATCGACGCGTCAGCGGCATTCCGGCTGGACCCGTCTGTTCCGCTGATCGTGCCCGAGGTGAACCCTGCCGCGATCGAGGGCTATCGCGAGCGCATGATTATCGCCAGCCCGGAAACCGCGACCTCTGAACTGCTCGTGGCGCTGAAGCCCTTGCACGACCGCGCGCGCGTGCGCCGCATCGTCGCCTCGACCTATCAGTCGGTTCTGACGGCGGGAAAAAAGGGTATGGACGAGCTGTGGAACCAGACCAAGGGCATGTATGTGCCGGGTCAGGAGGTTGAGCCGTCGGTCTTTCCCCGCCAGATGGCCTTCAACGTGATCCCCCAGATCGGCGAGTTCATGGAAGACGGGACCAGCCGCGCCGAATGGCAGATCGCGGCCGAGGTGAAGAAGATCCTCGACCCGTCGATCCGGGTATCTGTGACCTGTGTGCGGGTGCCTGTTTTCGTCGGCGATGCGGAATCGGTGAATGTGGAGTTCGAGGATTTCATCGACGAAGACGAGGCGCGTGACATCCTGCGCGAATCGCCGGGCCTGCTGGTGATCGACAAGCACGAAGATGGTGGCTATGTCACCCCGGTCGAAAGCGCCGGCGACTTCGCGACGTTCGTAAGCCGAATCCGGCAGGACAGCACGGTCGAGAACGGGTTGAACATGTGGATCGTCTGCGACAGCCTGCGCAAGGGCTCGGCGCTGAATCTCGTGCAGATCGCCGAACTTCTGGGGCGCGACTACCTGCAAAAAGGCTGAGCGCTCAGCTTTCTTCCGTCGCGCGGGGCTCGGTCGCCTCGGCTTTCGCGATCTGACGCATCGCGCCGCGGAAGCGGTCGGCACTGCTATGGGCAAGCGTGATTGCATCATCCCTTGGATTCGCTTTCAGGTAATCCGCGACCATGCGGTGCCCAAGGCCATAGCCTGACCAGCGACGGATCTTGCCCTTGCCGAAAAACCATTCGGCATGGTCATAGTCGCGCCGCGCCCATTCGTTGGACGCGCGCCGCGCAATTTCGTCGGACGGATTGACGCTGTCCCACGGGTCAGGGGGACCGCCCAGCACCTGAAGCACGAAATGTCCGGCAAGGCCCTCGCTGACCAAGGCCTCACCCAATGACTTGCCATAACCCGGACCGTCCCAGCGGATCAGATGGTGCAGTTCGTGAACCAGTGTGCGGGTAAAAGGTTCAGGGTCAAAGCGCGAGGGATCGAGCGTAATCTGAATCTGTCCCGGCGCGGGCGCGTAACCGCCCATACCCCAGCCCTGCACGACTTCGTCGCCGGTGCGGATGACAAGGTCAAAACGTGGCAGCGCGACGTGTTCTTCCACGATTGCCACGGCGTCACGCGCTGCTGCCCGTGCCTCCGGCATGACGCCGTTCAAGGCCTTGCGCGCGTTCAGGAAATGTATCTGCCAGACGGTCATGGCTCTGTTTCGCAAGTTCGCAGCGGTTGCGCTACTCCAAAGATGCACGTCGGCGGGGATCTGCAACCCGCTCGTCAGACCTCATTCTCGCGGTCATAGCGGGCCTTGGCATCTTCGACCGTGTGGATTTCTGCGGCGATCCAGCCGGTCAATCCTTCCATGACCGACAGCAGGCCCTTGCCCGTCGGGGTCAGCTCATAGCTGACTTTCGGCGGGATCGAGGCTTCGACATGGCGCATCGTCAGGCCATTTCGGCACAGGCTTTTCAGCGTCGCAGAGAGGACGCGTTCGCTGATCCCTTCGACATCGTCGCGCAACTGATGAAAGCGGCGCGGACCCGATTTCAGCGACCAGAGGATCAGCAGCGTCCATTTGCCGGTCGCCAGCAGGAACAGGTCGCGGCCGGGGCAATCGGCCGTCATCGGGTCGGCGTTTGGGGCACTTACTTCCATATCCGTTCCGGTTTCTCAGATCCGTTCTTATCCGGCGTATCAGCTTACATTAAGTAAGCCCGTGACCAAAGTGAAGGAGAAAGCCGATGCGCGATGACAGGATATATCTGAACGTCTTTACGCCAAAGCCCGGAAAGCTGGACGACCTCGCCGATCTGCAGATGGCAGAAACATCCCGGCTGGGGCCGATCAGCGCAGAATACGGATGGCTCGGCAACGAGATCTATCGCTCGGATGAGAAGCTGGTGATCGTCACGCGCTTTGCGTCAGACGAGCAAACGGGCGCGTGGCAACAAACCGCGGAGTTCGCGCAGCATCTCGATCTGCTTGATCCGGCGTTGGAACAGGTGGACAGCACGGCCCTGACATTGCTGGCGCGGAACCGCGCGCCAGACGCGCCGATCCGGCTGGCCGTCATCACCGGCAGCACGCGAGAGGGCCGGTTCAGTGACCAGCCCGCCAACTGGATTGCCGGGAAGGCGGCCGATCACGGCGGTTTTGCGATCACCGGGGTCGATCTGCGCGACCACGACTTGCCCTTCTTCGGCGCGCCCCATGCGTCTGACGCGCAGCGGCGCGCCGCCGATGCGTTCGTGGCGATGATGCAGGGCTTCGATGCCTATATCCTGACGGTCGCGGAATACAATCACGCGCCGACGGCGGTGCTGAAAAACGCGCTCGACCATCTGGACGCCATGCGAAAACCCGTTGCTTTCGTCGCCTATGGCGGTGTTGGCGGGGCGCGCGCGGTCGAACATTTGCGGGCGATCACGGCTGAACTGCGCATGGTCGCAGTCCGCGATGCCGTCCATATCACCTATGCCGATCTGAAGCCGCTGATGGCGGGGGAGGCGACGCTAGGTGCAATTCCGCATCTGGAAAACAATGCAACGATCATGCTGGACGAGCTGGCATGGTGGGCGCGGCTGCTGCGCGATGCCGAGCATCCTGCATGATCGTTGCTGCTGTGCCCCGGCGGACCGGGGCGCAGATCAAATCTCGGGAACCAGCACTTCGCGCTTGCCGACATGGTTGGCGCTGCTGACGACGCCCTGATCTTCCATCATCTCGACGATACGAGCGGCCTTGTTATAGCCGATGGCGAGCTTGCGCTGGATGTAGCTGGTCGAGCATTTGCGGTCCTTCGCCACGATCATCACCGCCTGATCGTAAAGCGCGTCATCACCGTCGGCCGAATTGCCAAGGCCCAGAACCGCGTCAATGTCGCCTGCAACCTCATCCTCTGGCCCGTCAACAACGCCGGATTTATAGGTCGGCGGCCCGAAGGATTTCAGATGGTTCACGACCTCCTCGACCTCTTCATCGCTGACAAAGGGCCCGTGAACGCGGGTGATCTTGGACCCGCCGGCCATATACAGCATGTCACCCTGCCCCAGCAGCTGTTCGGCGCCCTGTTCACCCAGAATGGTGCGGCTGTCGATCTTCGAGGTGACCTGGAAGCTGATCCGGGTCGGGAAGTTCGCCTTGATCGTGCCGGTGATGACATCGACCGAGGGGCGCTGCGTCGCCATGATCAGGTGGATGCCGGATGCGCGGGCCATCTGGGCCAGACGCTGGATGCAGGCCTCGATTTCCTTTCCCGCAACCATCATCAGGTCGGCCATCTCGTCCACGATGACGACGATATAGGGGAAGGTCTCGGGCTGGAATTCTTCGGTCTCGAAGATCGGCTCGCCCGTGTCTTCGTCGAAGCCGGTCTGGACGGTCCGCTTGAACATTTCGTCCTTCGACAGCGCCTCGCGGACGCGGCCGTTATAGCCTTCGATGTTGCGGACGCCCATCTTGGACATCTTGCGGTAACGCTCTTCCATCTCGGCCACGACCCATTTCAGCGCGACAACGGCCTTCTTGGGGTCGGTCACGACCGGGGACAGCAGATGCGGAATGCCGTCATAAACCGACAGTTCCAGCATCTTCGGGTCGATCATGATCAGGCGGCATTCGTCAGGCGTCAGCTTGTACAGAAGCGACAGGATCATGGTGTTGATGGCGACCGATTTACCGGACCCCGTGGTCCCCGCGATCAGCAAATGCGGCATCTTCGCAAGATTGGACACAACCGGGCCGCCGCCGATGTCTTTCCCAAGCGCCAAGGGCAGCGGATAGGACGCGTCGCCATAGGACTTGGCCGACAGGATCTCGCGCAGCAGCACCTTTTCACGGCGCGCGTTCGGCAGTTCGATCCCGATCACCGTACGGCCCGGCACGGTCGAAACACGCGCGGACAGTGCAGACATGGAACGGGCAATGTCATCCGATAGCCCGATCACACGTGATGCCTTCAGGCCCGGCGCGGGTTCGAGTTCGTACAGCGTGACCACCGGGCCGGGATGAACGGCGGTGATCTGGCCCTTGACGCCATAATCGTCCAGCACAGCTTCCAGCATCCGGGCGTTCTCGGCCAAAGCCTCGTCCGAAAGGGTATGACGCTCGATGGTGCTGGGCGCAGTCAGCAGCGACAGCGGCGGGCATTCGAAATCGCTGGCGCTTTCATCGAACCGAAGCGACGGCTGCGCCTCGGACTGGGCCTTGCGGGACGGCTGGTCAGTGCGTTTCGCCGGGATCACGACGCGGGCGGTTGCCGCACCGAAGGGGTGCGGATCGGCGGGCTCTATCGCGTCGTCCGCCTCCTCCGGGTCCTCAAGCGCGACGTCCTGACGATTGGCATTCAACCGCTGAGTGACGGAGCTGAGCAGATTGCTGCCCCGCTTCGAAATCGCGTCGGTGATCCGTGCCGACACCTCGTCAGATGACGGCGCGGTCGCGTCATGTGCTTCGGGCTCGACAAGTTCGGACTCCTCGTCCCAATCCTCGCCCTTGCGGCGGCGGAACAGGGTTCGCGACGCCTCGCCACGCAATTCGGCATTGGTTTCGGCCTTCGCCTTGCGCTCTGCCGCGCGGGCCTTCATGCCCTGCGCCGCGCCGACGGCACCTGTCGCGCCGCGGCCCATCAACCCGAACAGCGCCGCATAGGCGGTGACAAGTCCAACCGCCAGCCAGCGGATCAGGCGGCGTGCTTCTGCCAGATCGAACCCGAGAACGAAGCCATAGAATGCAATCGCGCCGGCCGCCATCAGCAGCGCACCAAGCTTCAGCGATGCTGCCGCACCGAAAGGCAGCAGCGTCATCAGGCCGCCCATCATCATGTCGCCGAAATGCCCGCCCATGCCAAAGCTTTCCTGCCAGTCGGCTGGCGGCACCAGGGCCGCGCAATAGACCGAGCCGAGTGCGACGGCGATGGGCAGGAACACCGCGCGCATCACGCGGTCCTCGCCCCGGTGCAGCATCAGGCGCAGCCCCCAGACGAAGGCGCCAAGCGCAAGGCCCCATGCGCCATAGCCCGCAATCATCATCAGAGGTGCTGCAATATATGCCCCGAAGCGGCCCAGCATGTTCACCGGCGGCTGATCGGTCGCGGCCAGAAAGCTGGGATCGTCAGGCGACCAGCTATACAGGATCAGCGCCAGCACGACTGCCAGCAAGACAAGCCCCGCCCCGACCAGTTCCTTGCCACGCCGTTCCAGCGCAGCCTGCGTGTTCTGGTCGAAAAGCGGATCGCGTTGTTTCGCCTGCCAGCTCGCCATGCCCCTGTCCCTTCTAGTATATGACCTGCTTCAGACGGTTCAGCGCCTGTTCGGTTTCGTCTTCACTCGCCACAAGAGCGACGCGGATATATCCCTTGCCGGGATTTTCGCCGTCCACATCGCGCGACAGATACGCGCCGGGCAGGACCTGTATCCCCGCCTCGCGCCACAGTGTCTTCGCCGCGTCTTCGCCGTCCTTCACCGGAAGCCACAGGAAAAACCCGCCCTCCGGTCCACGATAACCGGGCACATTGCCCAGCACGCGGTCAGCCACCGCATATTTGCGCTGATAAAGCGCCAGGCTGTCGCGCACGTGATCCTCATCCGCCCATGCGGCCGCGCTGACCGCCTGCGCAGGCAGCGACAATGGTGCGCCGGAATAGCTGCGCAAGCGACGCATCTGGGCGATCGCCCCCCTGCTGCCCGCCGCAAACCCCGACCGCAGGCCGGGAAGGTTCGACCGTTTGGACAGCGAGTTGAAGATTACGACGCGATCCGCCAGCCCCATCCGTGTCGCGACCGCGAGCGCACCCGGCGGCGGCGCATCGCGCCAGATCTCGGAATAGCATTCGTCGGCAAAGACCAGGAAATCGTGCCGCTCCGCCAGCGCGATCAGCCGTTCAAGGTAATCCTCATCTGCGATCGCACCCTGCGGGTTCGCGGGCGAGCAGATATAGGCGATGGCGACCCGATCAAGAAGCGCGGGGTCAAGCGCGGTATAGTCCGGCAAGTGACCGCTTTCGGCGGTCGCGGACACAAATATCGCCTCGGCCCCCACGGCGGCGGCGGCGACGGCATAGACCTGATAAAACGGGTTCGGCACAAGGATCGCGGGGCGCTGACCGTTCTTTTCTTCCGGGCAAAGCGCAAGCGCGGCGTTGAAAAGACCCTCTCGCGTGCCGTTCAGCGCCATGATGCGATCCGGCGCAACCTCTATACCATAGCGTCGCGAAATCCATCCCGACACCGCGTCAAGCAAAGGCGCAGAGCCCTCGTTCGGCGGATATTTTCCAAATTGCGAGATATTCTCGGCCATGATCGGGGCCACGAAGCCGGGCAACTGATGGCGGGGCTCTCCGATGGTCATGACAACAGGTTCGCCGCCGGGCTCAATACCCGACAGCAACGCGCGCAGGCGCGGAAATGCGTATTCCGGCAGGTTCGAAAACCGCTCGGGTGTTGCCATGACTGCCTCTCGTTCAGGGTCGTTTCGCCCCGTTATTCCCAGAGGTTACAGAATGCGAAGCGTCCAGTCCAGTGAGCTTAGTCGGAAAGCGCAACCTCCATGGCGCGGGCGACACGCAGAAGACGCAGATCGTCGCCCGCCGCACCCATCGCCATGATCCCGCAGGCCGGTCGCGCCGTCGGAAGACTGATCGCGGGCAGACCCAGAAGATTGCCGATGCGGGTATTGCGCAACGTCAGCAGGTTCTCGGTCGCGAAATATTCGCCATCCTTCAGCAGCGCCTCGCGATCCGGGGGCAGGTTCGGTGCGGTCGGCAGGATGACCGCGTCAAAGCCCGATACCGCATCGGCCCAGATCGCACGCAGCCGGTCGAGCGTGATCCAGCCCGCGACATATTCCGGCGCGGATACATCGCGCCCCGCGCGAAAGCGCGACAGAATAGGCGGATACATTGCTTCGGGCGCGTCTTCGATATGGGCTGACCAAGTGCCATAGGCTTCGGGCGCGAACAGCGTGGTTGAAAGCGAAAGCGCTTCGGCCACGCAATCGGGCGCGGCCCGCGCGATCTGCACGCCTGCCTTGCCAAGCTGCTCCACCGCTTCTTCGAAGGCGGTGACGGGGGCTTCGCGCGCGTCCTGAAAGGGCGCGCCATCAAGCACCAGAAGCCGCAGACGGCCCGGCTCTGCATCCGCCAGATCGGGCGCGCGCCCGCCGGTGATCGCGGCGAAAAGCTGGGCACAATCTTCGACACTACGGGCCAGCGGGCCGGCGACATCGAAACGTGCGCAAAGCGGCAGCACGCCGCGCATCGGCACCGCGCCGGGCGTCGGCTTGAAGCCGACAAGCCCGTTCCACGCCGAAGGAAGACGGATAGAGCCGCCGGTATCGGAACCAATGCTGGCCGCTGCCAGCCCGAGCGCCACCGAAACAGCAGAACCGGAACTGGACCCGCCCGGCGCAAGGGCGGGATCAAGCGCGTTCGGCGGGGTGGCGGTCATCGGGTTCACGCCAAGCCCGCTGAAGGCAAGTTCCGTCATATGCGTCTTGCCAAGGCAGCCCAGCCCGGCGCGTTCCGCGTTCACCAGCACCGCTGCGTCAGTGTCCGGCGTCCGGCCCTTCAACAGCGCGGACCCGCCTTCGGTTGCGACACCGGCGCTGTCGATATTGTCTTTCCAGCTGATCGCCACCCCGTCCAGCAGCCCGCGCCTGAGCCCGCTTTTGGCACGGTCATGCGCAGCAATCGCTTCTGAGCGCGCGCGCTCGGGCGTGAGCCGGGCAAAGATCAGATCCCGGTCGGGATGCCGTTCGACGGCATCGAGATAAGCGTCGGTCAGATCCACCGGAGAGACGAGACCGGCCATGATCCCGCGCCCCTGCTCGCATGCCGTCGCCGTCAGCCAGTCCATCCGCCAAACCCTCAGTTATCGACCTGTTTTCACCCGGCAAACGCTAATCCGAGCGTTGCGCGGCGTCCACCACTTTTGCTGCATGGACGCCGCGGGCGGGTCGGCATAGACTTTGCGCCATGAATGACGATTTTGATGTGGTGATCGCGGGCGGCGGCCTGAATGGGCCGGTACTCGGGTTGGCGCTGGCGGATGCCGGAATGCGTGTTGCAGTGGTCGATGCAGCCCCGGCCCGCGCCCGTGCCAGCGATGATTTCGACGGGCGCGCCTATGCTTTGGCGCTGGCGTCCGTGCGCCTGCTGAAAGCCATTGGGATCTGGGACGGCTTGGCCGATACCGCGCAGCCGATCCGCAAGGTTGTGGCAGAGCAGGCCCGCAGCGGCCAGACCGGGCATTTCGGCCTGTTCTTCGACAGCGCCGAGATCGAAGAGGGCGTTCTGGGACAGATGCTGGAGGACCGCTTCCTGTATCGCGCGCTGATCGGCGCGATGCAGGACCGGCTGGACCACATCCCGGAAACACAAGTTGTCGGTCAGACCGCCGATGCCGGGGGCATCACCGTCGCACTGTCCGATGGCCGAAGCCTGCGGGCGAAGCTGCTGGTGGGTGCGGACGGGCGCAAATCCGGTGTCGCCTCTCGGGCGGGGATCGGCCGATCTGGCTGGGATTACGGGCAAACGGCGCTTGTCGCGGCACTGAAAACCGACGTCCCACATGGCGGCACCGCGTATCAGGTGTTTCTGCCGACGGGCCCGCTCGCGGTGCTGCCTTTGCGCGGCAATCACGCATCCATCGTGTGGTCCCTGACACGTCGCCAGGCGCGCGCGATAGACGCCCTTGATGACCCCGGCTTTCTGGAGGTGTTGCAGCCGCATATCGCAGCAATCACGGGTGCGGTCACGCTTGCCGGGCCACGATTTTCCTATCCGCTGGGACTGACGCTGGCCAACGACTATATCGCCGAGCGTGTGGCCCTGATCGGTGATGCCGCGCATGGCGTCCATCCGATTGCGGGACAGGGGTTGAACCTTGGGCTGCGCGACGTGGCGGCGCTGGCGGAATGTCTGGTCGATGCCAGGCGGCAGGGTCAGGATATCGGTTTTGCAACCGCGTTGGAGCGCTATCAGGGCTGGCGGCGCTTCGATTCGACGGCGCTGGCGCTTGGCATGGACAGCGTCAATACGCTATTTTCAAACGATAATCCGCTTCTTCGCGCAGCCCGAGGGCTTGGGATGGGCGCTGTGAACGCGGTGCCGGCCCTGCGCCGCCGCTTCATGCGGCAGGCGGCGGGACTGACCATGCAGCCGATGCCGCGTCTGCTGACGGGACAGCGGCTTTAGTCGGCCTTGATCTGGCGCGCCTCGTCGATCAGCATGATCGGAATGCCGGCGCGGATCGGAAAGGCCAGACCCGCCGCTTTCGAGATCAGCTCCTGACGGGCGGCGTCGTAATGCAGCGCGCTATGCGTCACCGGACATACCAGCGCTTCCAGCATGTGACGGTCGAATTCGGGCACCTTGCGCCCAGCCTCGGGTGTTTCGGTCGTCATTGCAGCACCTCGTCCTGTTCGCCACCGCGCAATTCGTATTCCAGCAGCCCTTCCAGCAATTCGCGACGCTCGGTCAGGGTCTCTGCCTCCAGCAGGGCCTGTTTATCCTGCAGATCAAGTGGCAGCGCCATGGCAAGCGAATTGACCAGCAGTTCCGCCTCTGCATCGTCGGCGGCATCCCAGTCGGTCGAAAGCTGGTGCGCATCCATATAGCGCCGTGTCAGGGCCATGAAGCTGTCGCGCTGCCAGCCCGGATCACTTTCTGACGGGCCATGATCGGCGTCAAAGCCCGACCAATCGGCAAAGCCCTGCGGATAGGGGGCAAAGCCCTGCTCGGCCGAACTCAGCCGGAAACGCGATACCTGCCCCAGCGAAATCAGGTAGCGCCCGTCATCCTGTTCGGAAAATCCCACGATCCGCCCAGCCGATCCGATATGCGCCAGCGTCTCACCCTCTTCATCAAGCGGCTGGATCATCCCGATCAGCCGGTGCGGTGTGCGCAGTGCATCGTCAACCATTTGCAGGTAGCACGGCTCGAATATGTTCAGCGGCAGCCGCGTGCGCGGCATCAGCACGGCGCCCGGCAGAACGAAAAGGGGCAGCGTTTCCGGCAAGTCGAAGCCGCGATGGCTCATGCGAAGATCATGCTGGACAGCCGGCGGCGCCCCTTCTGCGCAATCGGATCAGTCGGCTTGAGCGCGTCGAAGATGGTGAAAAGCTGAGCACGCGCCGCACCGTCATTCCACTCTCGGTCACGGCGGAACGATTCAAGCAACTGATCGACCGCCTCCTCGACCTGCCCGGCAGCGTGAAGCGCGGTCGCATAATCGAAACGAGCCTGGCTGTCGTCCGGATTTGCATCGACCTTGCTGCGCAGGTCGTCCAGGGGACCGGCATTTTCGGCCTGACGCGACAGTTGCAGCTGTGCACGCGCGGCCTCGACCGGGCCGGCGGACGCGATCGCGGGCGGAACCTTCTCAAGTGTTGCCGCCGCGTCATCGACGCGCCCACCCGCCAGAAGCGCACGGACCCAGCCACCCCAAGCTTCGGCATTTTCCGCTTCCTCGCCGGTAATCGCCTCGAACGTCTCGGCGGCATCGTCGAAAGCGCCTTCGCTCAGCATCGCCTCGGCGGCTTCAAGCGCCTCGGACAGACCGCCATCATCGCCCGAAAGCGCGGTCAGCTTGTCGATGAACTTCTTGATCTCGCTTGGCGAAAGCGCGCCCTGAAAGGCATCGACCGGCTGGCCCTTGTAGAAGGCAAAGACGGTCGGAATGGACTGCACGCGCAACTGCCCTGCAATCATCTGGTTCTCATCGACATTGACCTTGGCCATGACGACACGGCCCTTCGCCTTCGCGACCTCGGCCTCCAGCGCGGGGCCGAGCGTCTTGCAGGGACCGCACCACGGTGCCCAGAAATCGACGATGACGGGCACCTCCATCGACTTTTCGACCACATCGGCCATGAAAGTCGCCTCGGTCACGTCCTTGATGATTTCGCCAGTCGCAGGTGCCGCGGCACCGTTTCCAATCAGCATCTCAGCCATCTGAACCTCGGATTCGTGTTTGAGCCCAATATGGGGCGTCAGGCCCCGCGGTGAAAGGGGCGCTTACAGATCAAAGCTGGCAAGGACGGGGACGTGATCGGACGGCTGTTCCCACCCGCGCACGGGCCGAAGCACACGGCTGCCGTGACCGGCATTGGCGATGTCGGGCGTGGCCCAGATATGATCCAGCCTGCGACCCTTATCGGCTGCGTCCCAATCCTTTGCGCGATAGGACCACCAGCTGTAAAGGCGACCGTCAGGAATATCCTTGCGCGTGATGTCCACCCATTTGCCGGCGTCCTGCGCGGCAGCAAGATGCTCGACCTCGACCGGCGTGTGGCTGACGATTTTCAGAAGCTGCTTGTGCGACCAGACGTCATCTTCACGCGGAGCGATGTTCAGATCCCCCACCATGATAGAGCGCTGCGGGCCGTCATCATGGAAGGCGTCGCGCATTTCAGTCAGGAAATCAAGCTTCTGTCCGAATTTCACATTGACCTCGCGGTCAGGAATGTCGCCGCCTGCCGGAACGTAGAAATTGTGTATCGTCACCCCGTTTTCCAGCCGCGCCGCGACATGGCGCGCATGGCCAAGGCTGGCATAGTCGCGGTCGCCCGCATCCTGCAGCGGCAGACGCGACAGGATCGCCACACCGTTATAGCCCTTCTGCCCGCGCGCCACCATGTAGCGGTAGCCAAGCGCCGCGAACCCTTCCAGCGGCACCTTCTCGACCGGGGACTTGATTTCCTGCAGGCACAGGATATCCGGTGCCTCTTCGCGCAGAAGGCGTTCGACAAGCCCGGCGCGCAAACGGACCGAATTTATGTTCCAGGTGGCGATGGTGAACATGGACGACCTTTCTGTGGGAGGGCGGAGCCTAGCGACACATTCCCTAACTGTCGAGTGGAGCCAGAAAATCCTTTGACCCTGCAGACTTGACCGCTAAAAGGCGCCCATCACGGGCAGGAGGCAGCCATGCAGATGACCATTGACGAGGCGCTGAGCCGGGGCGGCGCGGGCCGTTTCCAGAAGCGGCTTCTCGGGATATTCGGCCTTGTCTGGGCCGCAGATGCAATGCAGGTCATCGCAGTGGGCTTTGCCGCGCCGTCGATCATGACGACGTTCGGGCTGGAACGCGCGGTGGCGCTTCAGGTCGGCACGCTGTTCTTTCTTGGCATGTTCGTCGGCGCGTTCGTCTTTGGCCGGATCGCCGACAGGTGGGGGCGGCGCAACGTGTTGCTGCTGACCGTCGCGGCCGACGCATTTTTCGGGCTTGCTTCGGTCTTTGCGCCCAGCTTCGAATTGCTGCTGATCCTGCGCTTCCTGACCGGCGTCGCGGTGGGCGGCACGCTGCCCGTCGATTACGCGATGATGGCGGAATTCCTGCCGCCGAAGAATCGCGGGCGCTGGCTCGTGATCCTTGAAGGCTTCTGGGCGGTCGGAACCATCGTTGTCGCGCTGACAGCGTGGATCGCTGCCTCTTACGCGGCAGAGGCACCCTGGCGCTGGATATTCCTTGTCGCGGCACTGCCCGCGCTGATCGGGATTTTCCTGCGGCTCTGGGTGCCGGAATCGCCGATGTATCTGCTGAAACAGGGCCAGCAGGACCGGGCGCGTTCGGTGGTGAACCGCGTGCTGACATCGAACGGCGTGATGCCCGTCAGCCCCGATACCGAGCTGATGCTGGCAACCCCGGCAGAAGGCGCGCCGACCTCGATCTTTCAGGACAGCCTGCTGAAACGCACACTTGGCATTCTGGCGGTCTGGTTTCTGGTTTCGCTGTCCTATTACGGGGTCTTCGTCTGGGTGCCGGGCTGGCTTGCAAGCGAGGGCATGGGCTGGGTGCGCGGCTATGGATTCCTTCTGATCCTCGCACTGGCACAGGTGCCAGGATACGCGCTTGCCGCTTACGGCGTCGAACGCTGGGGGCGCAGACCGACCCTTATGGGGTTCCTGATCCTGTCGGCCATCGCCTGCTTCCTGTTCACGCTGTCGCTGAACCCGACGCTCGTCGCCGTTTCGCTGATCGTCATGAGCTTTGCGCTGCTTGGCTGCTGGGGTGCGCTTTACGCCTTCACCCCAGAACTTTATCCGACCAACCTGCGCGGAACTGGCATGGGCACAGCCTCGGCGGTCGCACGGCTTGGCGGCATCTTCGCGCCGACCTTGCTGACCTTCGCCTTCGCCAAGGGCTTCGGCTTCGCCATCGGGGTTTTCGCGGCACTTCTGGTGCTGGCGGCCTTGGCACTGCTGCTGGTCAGGACGGAAACCCGCGACCGCGCCATCGGCTGAGCGGGCCGGACGGGCGGCTGCCGCACGGTTTCAGGGGTGCCGGAATGAAAAAGACCCCGGCTTCCGCCGGGGCCAGTCGAGACAGGGAGGGTGTGGTCGCATCCCCGACCACTGGGCTTCGGGACCATAACTCGTGTTCCCTGAACCAGTTCCCCCCAATTTGTCGGGCGCTCACGCCACCAGCCGATATCCGCCGCTTTCGGTCACCAGAAGGCGCGCATTCGAAGGATCGGGTTCGATTTTCTGGCGCAGACGATAGATATGCGTCTCCAGCGTGTGGGTGGTGACGCCGGCATTGTAGCCCCAGACCTCGTGCAGCAGCACGTCGCGGGCAACGACCCCATCCTGCGCGCGATACAGGAATTTGAGGATATTGGTTTCCTTCTCGGTCAGGCGGATCTTGCGGTCCTTCTCGTCCACCAGCATCTTCATCGCCGGCTTGAAGGTATACGGGCCAAGCTGGAAGATTGCGTCCTCGGACTGTTCATGCGTGCGAAGCTGGGCGCGCAGGCGGGCCAGCAGCACAGGAAATTTGAACGGCTTGGTAATGTAGTCATTCGCGCCGCTATCCAGTCCCAGGATCGTGTCGGCGTCGGTATCATGGCCGGTCAGCATCACGACCGGGCATTTCACGCCCTGCTTGCGCAGCCGTTTGCACAGCTCGCGGCCATCGGTATCCGGAAGGCCCACATCCAGCACAAGCAGATCGAAAATCTGCGATTTGCATTTCTCGACCGCCTCGGCGCCGGTTCCGGCTTCGAATACGTCGAAATCCTCGGTCGCGACCAGCTGCTCGGCCAGGGCCTCGCGCAGATCCTCTTCATCGTCCACCAGCAGAATTTTCTTCAAACCAGCCATGCTCGTGCCTCCTTTGGCGTCATTTGATGGGAAGCTGGCTTGCGCATGCGGCTGCGTCCAGCCATGTTGCGAAATCCTCACGCGGTCTTGTCGCTGAGGCGCGAAATGTTTCAGTTTGTTTCAGAATGAGCCTGCTGCCGACCCTTGAAGAACAGATTTTCCGCGCCCGGGCAGAGCTGCGGATGGGCCTTGCCGTGGCTGTGGACGGCTGGATCGCGGCGTCGGTCGAAACCCTGCGCCCCGACCGTCTGGCCGCGATGCGTGCGCTTGGTCCGGCGGTGCTGGCAATCACTGCGCGCCGCGCCGAAACACTGAAGGCGCGCGCCTATGATGGCGAACTGGCCCGGATCGAGATCCCCGCCGACGCCGATCTTGGCTGGATGCGCGCGGTCGCGGACCCTTCGGCCGACATGATGACACCGCTGAAGGGGCCATTCCAGACAGCGCGCGGCGGCGATAGTGCGCCACATCTGGCGGCGATCATGCTGGCGAAATCGGCGCGACTGCTGCCCGCGATGCTGATGGTCCGGGCACCTGCCCCTGACGGGATGCCAACCCTGCCGGCCCGCGCCGTGATCGACACCCTCGCCGCCGAGGCCGTGCTGCACCCCGTGGCCGCCGCCCGGCTGCCGCTGGAAGCGTCAGAGCAGTCGCGGCTGCATATTTTCCGTCCCGAAGATGGCGGGATCGAACATTATGCGGTGGAAATCGGCGATCCGTCCCGAGACACCGCGCCGCTGGTGCGCCTGCATTCGGCCTGCTTCACCGGCGATGTGCTGGGCAGCCTGAAATGCGATTGCGGCCCGCAACTTCACGCAGCTCTGTCAACGATGGGCGGCGCTGGCGAAGGCGTTCTGCTTTATCTCAATCAGGAAGGCCGCGGTATCGGGCTGGCCAACAAGATGCGCGCCTACGCTTTGCAAAATCAGGGTTTCGATACTGTCGAGGCCAATCACCGGCTCGGTTTCGAAGATGACGAGCGCGATTTCCGCATCGGGGCAGAGATGCTGCGCGAGATGGGCTTTTCCGCCGTGCGGCTGATGACGAACAACCCGCGCAAGGTCGCGATGCTTCAATCGCACGGGATTGACGTGGTCGAACGTGTTCCCCTCATCCTCCCTGCCAACCGGTTCAACCGTGATTATCTGGCGACCAAGGCCGAAAAGTCGGGGCATCTGCTGTGAAGCCCGCGATATGGCTGACGCCGCGCGGGCTTTGGTTCCACAAGCGCATGATCCCGTGCAGCATCGGGCGCGGCGGCGTCACGCGCGACAAGCGCGAAGGCGACGGATCGACGCCGGCAGGGCTGCTGCACGTTGCAGAATGCTGGTATCGGCCTGACCGGATGGCGCGTCCGGCGCCTTGGGCGCGCCCTGTCGGGCCTCAAGACCTGTGGTGTGACGAAAGCGGGCATCCGGCTTACAATCTGCACGTCCGCGCGCCACTTGCCGCCAGTCACGAACGCCTGCGTCGCGCCGATCCGCTTTACGACATTATCCTGACGACCGACTGGAACTGGCCCGATGCGGAACCGGGCAGGGGTTCGGCCATTTTTCTGCACCAGTGGCGCAGGCCCGGCGCGGTCACGGCTGGTTGCATCGCCATGGCCCGCCACGACCTTCGCTGGCTTGCCGCCCGTGCCGAGCCGGGCACACGGCTTTTCGTCCCGCCTTCGGTCCCCAAATTCCTGAACGCCCGCCGTGGCGCGCAGGCGTTCCGGGTCTGACGCCTAGCGGTCGGCGTCGACCAGCCCCAGCAGGCGCAGCGCTTCGGTCACCTGATCCTGCACCGACAGCGCCATATCGACGACCGCGCCATCCTCGTCATCCGAAAGCATTTCCAGCGTGGCCAATTGCGAATCCAGCAGCTTGGCGGGGAAGAAATGCCCTTCGCGGTTCGAAAGGCGATCCGACAGGATCTGTTTCGTGCCATGGACATGCAGGAAGCGCACCCTCGGCGCGCCGCTGCGCAGGATGTCGCGATAACTGCGCTTCAGCGAAGAACAGCCCATCACAGAACTTTGCCCGTCAGCCTGATAGCGCCCGATCTCGGCCGCCAGCGCATGCAGCCAGGGATCGCGATCCGCGTCAGTCAGCGCGATACCGGCATGCATCTTCTCGACATTTGCCGTGGGATGAAAGGCGTCGCCTTCGGTGAAGGGCCAGTCCAGACGGCTGGCCAATGCCTCGCCCGTCGTCGATTTCCCCGCGCCCGAAACGCCCATGACAACGATATGCTGAACAATGGCGCTCATAGCAGCCACCAGCCGATCAGCGCGAAGCAGAAGCCGATCGTGCCCAGCAGTGTTTCCATCACAGTCCATGTCTTCAGCGTCGTCTTGGTGTCCATGTCCAGGAACCGCCCCACCAGCCAGAAGCCGGAATCGTTGAAATGGCTGAGCACGGTCGCGCCGCTGGCAATCGCGATGACCAGAAAACACAGGTCGAACTGGCTGAGCCCGGTGGTCGATGCGACCATGGGAGAGATCAGCCCCGCAGTCGTCGTCAGCGCAACCGTCGCCGAGCCTTGCGCGACACGCAGCGCGGTGGCGATGACAAACGCGGCAACGATCAGCGGCAGACCGATATTTTCCAGACTGCTGGCAAGTGCCTGCCCGATGCCGCTGGCGCGCAGCACACCCCCGAACATGCCGCCCGCGCCGGTCACGAGGATGATGGCGCAGATCGGGGCAAGGGCGCGGTCCATGATCCGCTCTAGATCGGCAGGACTGCGCCCGCGCCGCAGAAGAAACATCGCGACGATGACCGTAATCAGCAGCGCAACCGGGGTCTGGCCGATCAGGCGCAGCAACACCACAACCGGCGATTCGGCATCGACAAGCTGCATCGTCGACAGCGTGTTCAACCCGGTGTTCAGAAAGATCAGCCCAAGCGGCAGCATCAGGATGGTCATCACCCGCCAGAATTCGGGCGGCGAGACAGTTGTATTGTCGTTCGGGTCAGCGCCCAGAAGCTCGGGCACGGGAAGCACGACACGCTTGCCGATGAACAGGGCGAACAGGTAGCTGCCGAAAAACCATGTCGGGATGGCAAGGACCAGTCCCACGATCAGCAGCAAACCGATATCCGCGCCCAGCAGATCACCCGCCGCGACCGGCCCGGGATGCGGCGGAACGAAAGCATGCATCACGGCAAAGGCGCCGGCTGCCGGGAAGGCGTAAAGCAGAACCGAGCCGCCGAAGCGCAGCGCGACGCTGAAGATGATGGGCAGCATCACCACAAGGCCGGCATCGAAGAAGATCGGAAAGCCGAACAGTAGCGATGCGACACCAAGCGCCAGCGGTGCACGGTCTTCGCCGAACTTGTTGATGAGTCGGTCGGCCAGCACCTGCGCCCCGCCCGTGACCTCCAGCAGACGGCCGATCATGGCACCAAAACCGACCAGCAATGCAACCGAAGCGAGTGTTCCGCCAAAGCCTTCCATCATCGTCGGCACGACTTTTGCCAGCGGGATACCGGCCGCAATCGCCGTGACCAGACTGACCAGCACCAGCGAAACGAAGGCGTGCAGCCTGAATTTCATGATAAGAATCAACAGCGCCACGACGGCCAGCGCTGCAATCAAAAGCAATACCGTGGTACTGTGAACCGGCTCAATCGGAGTCATATTCCCCTCCCATAAAAGAACGGTTCATAGTTCCTCTCATTCCGCGCCGGTTGCAACCGCTCGTGCCAACAAGCGCCTGCATTTTGGGCAGCCTGATGCCGATGCGTTCAACAGATCGGTATCGCTAAGGTTGCGCCTTGAGGTCCGCCTTGCCTTTGCCCTATACGCCTCGCTGACAGGTTCGTTGGTGCATTGCGCGAACCGTCCGCTCCGGCGGTGACATGTCAGGTTTTTAAAGAACGGCCACGCGCGGCGAAGGAATCCGGAACGGTTTCGGGCATGCGGAAACCGTGGCGATTGGGCAAAGGCAGGCAGGCGTCGCGGGCCGAAATCCCGCATCTGCAGCGGACAAGGTGATTAGGAACGTGCTGATGAATCCGAGCAACATATTCCAGCGTCTGGCTGGTCGGAATTCCGCCCGCTTGGCCGAGGTCGAGATCGTGCGGCCCTATGTCGACAGCGAGTTCTATTTTGCACGCAACCCGGACGTCGCCGCGACCAATTCGGACGCTGCACAGCACTATCACCTTTACGGCTGGAAAGAAGGTCGCGACCCGTCGGCCGACTTCTCGACGCGGAAATACCTGTCATCCCATCCAGAGCTTCTGGTCAGCCAGACCGATCCGTTGCTGCATTACGCAAGCTCCGTCGACGCGCAGCGCCACACGTCGGATGAAGCTGCCGAGGAACGTCGGCGCGACGCTGAAACCCTGCGCCCGCATTTCGATGCCGGGTATTATCTGGAGCGCAACCCCGACGTCGCCGAAGCAGGGGCCGATCCGCTGCTTCATTTTGTGCAGCATGGCTGGCGCGAGGGTCGCGACCCCAACCCGGAGTTTTCGGTCGCGGATTATCTGGCCGCGCACGAAGATGTGGCCGAATCCGGGGGCAACCCGTTCCTGCACTATATCCGTCATGGCAAGGCAGAAGGCCGCGTGCTTCGCCGGGAACTACCTGAAGAAACCAATCTTTCTTCCGTGAGCGAGCCCTCCGCGGCAGAACCCTCCCCCGCAGAACCCGCCCCGCCCGAGGCCGGCCCAATCGGAAGCATGGAGGATATCCGCCCGCATTTCGACGTGCAGTATTACCTCGTCCATAACGAGGACGTGCGCGAAAGCGGTATTGATCCCGTGGCCCATTACTGGGGAAGTGGCTGGCTGGAAGGACGCGACCCCACGCCGGAATTCTCGACCCGGCATTATCTGGAAACGAACCCGGATATTTCGGGGCAGCCGCGCCCGATCAACCCGTTCTGGCACTATGTGATCGCAGGCCGGAACGAGGGGCGCACGCCGCAGCACCCCGGCGGCTACCGCGTCGAACAGCTTCGCCACACGAAGCCTCTGGAACAAAGCGTTGCCGACTGGATCCGGCGCACCGAGCCAGGCGACCTGCTGGATCAGGCAGAGATCGAAGCGCTGATCGCAGCCGAGCGTCCCGAGGCCGACGGCAAGCTTGTCGTGGCGCTTGGCCATGACAACTATCAGCGGGTCAGCGGCGGCGTGCAGTTCTGCATCAACCACGAAGAGCAGATCACCCGTGAACGTGGCGGGTCTTATCTGAACGTCCATCCATGGCAGCCCCTGCCCCGCCTTGCGCACGCAACGGATAACCCCGACCCCATAATGGTCATGGTTCTTGACGGAAACCAGATTGGCCTTGCGCATATGTCAGCCCTGATAGGTGCGATCCGCGCGCTGACGACGCGCCTTGGGCAGGTCCGCGTCGTCGTCCACCACCTTCTGGGCCACCTGCCAGAGCAGGTCTGCGAACTGGTTGAGGCAACTGGAAGCAGTGATTGCTGGTACTGGCTGCACGACTATTTTGCCATCTGTCCGGGCGTGACACTGCGGCGGAATGGCGTCTCATATTGCGGCGCGCCGCCGGTCACGTCGAATGCATGCACGCTGTGCCGCTTCGGTGCCGAACGTGTGACCCATCTTGAGCGGATGCAAAGCTTCTTCGACAGGCTGAACGTGCATGTCGTCGCGCCCTCGTCCGTGGCGCTGGATCTGTTCGATGCCCGCGCCGATTTCACGACCGCGTCGGAAACGGTGCTGCCGCATATGCTTCTGACAAATATCCCTCGCGACGCGAAGGGTTCAGAAGATGTGCCTTCCGATGAAAGCGGCGATCCGGACGATGATCGTGTCATCACTGTGGGCTTCCTTGGGACACCCGCGGCACACAAGGGTTGGCACGTGTTCGAACGGCTCATGTCGCAATTGCGCCGGAACCCGTCTTATCGCTTCGTATTTTTCGGCACCGCGACCCCGTCGATGCTGTGGGGGACGCGCACGCCTGTTCACGTCACCGCCGCAGACCCGAACGCGATGATCGACGCCGTTGCGGCGGAAAATTGCGACCTCGTGCTGCATTGGGCGACGTGGCCGGAAACCTTCTCTCTTTCCACATACGAGGCCTATGCCGGCGGGGCATGGGTGTTGACCAACCGCATCTCTGGCAATGTCGCAGCGACCGTGCGCGCGACCGAACGCGGCGAAGTCTTTGCAACGCAGGACGATCTGATCGCCTTCTTCGAGGATGGCCGCGCCGAAGCGATGGCGGAAGCGCTGCGTGCCGAACGCGCCACGAACAAGGTGGAGCATCAGTTGAGCCAGATGATTTACGACATTTGGGACGCCGAGGAGGCAACCGCATGAGCATCCACGCCTTCACGAGCTGCTCTTACAGCTATCTGAACCGCGCGCGCGTCCTCGCCTCGTCGTTGAAGCGGCAGCATCCCGACTGGGTGCTGTGGCTGGTCATGACCGACAAGGAGCCGGAGGGCTTCACGCTCGATCTCGACAAGGAAGACTATGACCGCATCGTCACCGCAGAAGAACTCTTCGGCGATGAAACCGAAAGCTGGCTGTTCGGTCATGACATTGTCGAGGCCTGCACAGCCGTGAAGGGTCGCGCCTGCGTGCATATCCTGTCACAGCCTGATTGCGAGAAGCTGGTTTACTTCGACCCCGACATCGCGGTGTTTAATCCGATGGACGAGGTGCTTGACCTGCTCGACGATTATTCCATCGTGCTGACGCCGCATCAGACCGACCCCGATGCGATGAAGAACCGTACGGCAATCATTGATAACGAGATCACGTCGCTCAGCTACGGGATTTTCAATCTCGGGTTCATCGCTCTGGCCAATGACGACGAGGGACGCCGTTTCGCGCAGTGGTGGGATGACCGGCTGCATGACTGGTGCCACGACGACCTGGAACACGGCATTTTCGTCGATCAGAAGTGGTGTAACCTTGTCCCCTGCTTCTTCGACGGTGTGAAGGTCCTGCGCGATCCGGGCTATAACGTCGCAAGCTGGAATCTCAGCAACCGAGAGATGCGCTACGATGCCGACGGCAATGCGCTCATCAATGACAGGCCGCTTCGCTTCTATCACTTCACGAAGCTTGGCCCGGTTGGCGATACGATGACGCAGCGCTATGCCGGCAACAATATCGAGATCTATGAGTTGTGGTGGTGGTACCGCAACGCGGTCTTGGCCGCTACGAGTAATGACATTCCAAAAGGCTGGTGGTACTACGGAAAATTCGATAGCGGCGTGAAGATACCAAAGGCTGCACGCGTTCTGTACCGACAACGCCAGGATTTGCGTAACGCATTCCCGGACCCGCTGAAAACTGGTGAGTCATCCTATTATGGCTGGCTGCAAGCAGAGACGGATCTGATGGAAGCTGGCGGCGATATGGGACGGTTCATCCCTGTTTAAGGACGGTAATGTAACATGAGTCTGATGAACTTCCTGACCATGGGCAGCTCCCATGAGCGTGACATCTTGAATCATTTCGATGGTCGTGTCCGTTTCGAAGGCGAAAAACCCGTTTTCGACACGCCGCTTGTGGTCATTCTGTTCACCAATCGCTGCGGGTCCAACCTGCTGGCCGATTATCTGCTGCATACCGGTCGCTATGCCGGTCTGACAGAAGCGCTGAACGGCCCGCATGTCGCCGAAATCTCGCAACGCATCGGCGTTGACAGCTTCCCGGAATATGTGCGTCGCGAGGCTAACAGCGCGTGTCACAGTGCGGCAAGGCAAACGGGTAACGAAAGCCCGGTCTTCGGCGTCAAGGCAAGCTCCAGCCAGCTTGCGATGCTGCTGCGCTGGAATATCACCAAGATGTTCAATGGGCTGGTGATCTATCACGCGGTTCGACAGGACATCATTGGACAGGCGATTTCGATGGTGATTGCCAACAGCACCGGGAAATGGATCAGCTCAATGGAGGCTGAAACCGCCGACGCGCCGGAATATTCCTATGACGAGATCCATCGTTGGGTGAATCGTTTCACACTGGAAAATGCGTCCGGCCATTTGCTTGCCGCATCGCTCAACACACCGCGCAGAACCTTTGTCTATGAAGGCTTCAGCAAAGATCCGCTGCCGGGCGTCAGGGCGGCCGTGGAAATGCTGGGGCAGGATGCGAGCGATATTTCCGTATCCGAGCCTTCGATCCAGCGTCAGTCAAACGCGCTGAACGAAGAATTCCGGCATCGCTACCTGGCAGATGTCAGGGCGAAGATGATGGCCGGCGGACCTCATAACGGAGTTCTCTGACGGCTATCGTCCGGTCGGCCTTCGGCGGATCGGACGTATTTCCGCGTGCCCCTCAGGGATGCATGGCGACCATTTCGGCGCGCTCGTCTTCAAGCCGCGCGACGAAATCATGCTTCTCGGCGCGGAACCGCGTTGCGTATTCGCTGTTCTTCTCGGTTCCGATCTTGCGATGCGTGGTCGGAAGTTCATCGGCGGCGGCAAGCTTCGCCCCAAGCGCGTCGGCGAACAGCCCGACTGTCTCATTCGCGCCGGCAGCGGTAATGCCTTCATAGCTCAGCCGGACCGGCGACAGCCCGAAACGCGCGATCATCGCCTCTGTCTCGATCTCGGCGTGGCGAATATGCTTGATCCAGCGCTCGATCTGACCGGCATCATAGCTGTAGGAGGCGTCGCTTTTCGCGATCGCGTCGGCATCGCTGTTGGCAGAGTGGCCAACCTGCGTCTGCACCATCTTGTGCAGCGAAACCCCCTGCGCGACGATGTCCTTGCGGATCAGCCAGAAGAAGAAAGCGTCGCTGAAATGGGACATGAACCCATCGGCACCGCCGAACGTCGCCCTGATCTGATGAGATGTGATTTCGAAGCCGAACATGTCACCGTGAATGTTATGCCGGCTGATCGCCGCGACAAACTGGTCGATGTCGCGCGCGCCCTTCGCGCGCGTGCTGGTAACCATGAGCTGGGGATTGAACCACTCCGTAGGGGTGCCCATCGCCTTGGTTTCGGTCAGGATGCTGGTCAGCCAGCTACTTCCGCTGCGCGGCGTGAACAGGATCGAATAGGTTTTCTTCGGCGCATCGCTGCGCGTCCAGAAGCGGTATTTCGCCTGATCCGCTTCCGGGTCAAAAATCTGCTCAGCCATCGCTCTTCCTCGTCTGGTCGTACCGCTTCGTGCTGGGCGCGCGCGCGCAACTGCACTGGAACCGGTCGGCTGTCCTGCGCGCAGGACCGCGCGCCCGCTGCCGGTGCAGGGGTTAACGTAATCGGAGGGACTTGAAAAGAGGACAGCGCGGGACAGACCTAGTCGATTTGCGGCGGCTTTAGAAAGTCCTTCAGTTCCACTCCGTGGAGGATGCGGCCCATGCGCGCCAGCATTTCGGGACGGCTGAGGCCCTGCCAGTCAGGGCGACCCCAGCGGGGCGTGTCGTAAAGCGCGCGGCGCAGGTCGAATTTCTCGGCGATGGGACGAACGATGATGTCGTCAAGGACCGTTGCGGGGGCAAAACGCTCCAGCACATCGTCGGGTGCTGCCAGCAGCGCCGCTTCGTAGGCGAAGGGGTGCAAAAGATCCTCGGCCCCGCGATAATTGTCGGCGCGAAAGGCCGGAAACGCCACATAGACAGTGCGATATCCCAGCCAGTGCAGCGCCTCGAACAGATCGAGGCTCGCGATCTCCTCGTTGCATTCGGCCCAGATCACCGGCTTGTTCTCACGGATATATTCGTGATCGCCGATCAGAGCCTGGCGCTCCATCCCCTCCAGATCCATCTTGAGGAAATCGTAGCCGCCATGCCCGGTACGCAGATCGCGAAGCGCCCGGCACGCAATCGCGCCCGGTGCTGGCTCTTCCTGAAAAGCAAATGACTGCGCACCGTGATTGGCTTCCAACGCGCCTTCGTTGCGGGGGACGATCCAGCCGGAACTTTGCCCGACACCGCCCGAAAAAACCTGAACAGGCACATTCAGGTTCGTCTCCAGATTGGCGCGAAGCGGCGCTGCAAGTTCTGGATTGGCCTCGACCGCCAGAACGCTGGACAAGCTGGCGGATCGCGCGACACCCATGCTGAACGTGCCAAGGAAAGCGCCCAGATCCCACAGCCGCGCCGACTCTGGCACGACGGTCGCTGCCAGCATGGCCTCGATCGCGGCCCATTCGCCATGCATCCGCAGTGCGCGCACGATCAGATCGGAAGGCCAATCAGGCAGTTGCAACGGTCCGTACAGGCTGTCTGGCGTTTCCAATTCAATCCCCATGAAAAATCGCGCAAATAAACGTTGCAATCATAGCGAGTAATACACTGTCGCGCAGGACCGTATGCCATGCCGTGACGCCTGCGGCAACGTCAACTGTCGCTTGCTTGACCCGGTAGGGCGTTCTGCTAGAGGTAGTTCTCCCGCAACACATTTGTGATCACAGGCCCCGCGTATGGCTGACCATAACGATCCCGCCGACATTCATCAGCGCTTTCTGAAGCTGCGCAGCTGGGATGAGCTTGATCAGTTCCTATCGGAAACCCCGGCATCTACGCCCTTCAACCGCGCGCTGCACTATTACGCCACGACATGGACGCCTTTCCGGAAAGATCCATTCGATCCAGCTGATCTGATCTCGCTCGATCAGGCGGCGGCGATGTATGGCCGCTATCCGGTCATCTTCATGGGCAGCAACCAATGGGCGGAAAAAAGCTTTGATCCGCTGCTTGATGCCGACGGCAATCTGTCGCGGCTTGTGGACCGCGCGGCGCAGGTCCGCGCCCAGAAGCCCGATACGCCCTGCTGCGTGATCGTGGTGCCGGAAAAGGATTATGTCATCAGCCGGCTGATCCTTGGCGAGGCACGCTTCGATGCCATTCACGCGGCGATGGAAAGGCTAGGAGCGCGCCTTCAGGCTTTGGATATTCAGCTGATCTTTGACCAACCTCTTCGGAACCTGCTGGGCGGGGGACACAGCGCCGATCTGGAATTCCCCGACAGTCATCTGTCCGGCGCGCATTACCTTGATATTTCCGCCACGCGCTTGTCGCCTTGGGCAAGGACGCGGGCGCCGTCGAAGATCGGCTTCGCACGGTGACGTTCCAGACCCATCCGGACCTGCTGCCGAAATTTTCGACGAAGGAAAGCACCACGCTTCCAACCGTCTGTGCGGATTTCGCCGGTGCCGATGTTGCGCTGAGCGAGGGACAGGCGCAACTCGTGACGCCGCTTGGCAAGAACCGGCAGCGTTTCGCGAACTCCGCGCCCGCATATTCCGATCAGGTCACGGTGCTGGGCGACTCGCATTCAAGCATCTTCGCGCAAAGGCGTCTGACCTATCTTTTCGCTTCGGCGTTCGAGACGGTGGAATTCGCTTGGAACCCCACCGGCAATGCCGGCATCCCCGATCTTTCCGCATCGCGCAATATCGTGCTGGAAATGTCGCAGCGCTTCCTGTTCCCCGGCAGCGGTCGCGCGGTCGCGCCGGCAATCGTCCGCACCCCTCCCGCCTCGCGCGAGGCGTCGGATGTTCGCGCAGCGCTCGCGCGCGCGATCTGGCGGCTCGGCGTTGATGACGCATCCCTGCCGGATGATCTTGTCGAACGGAACGAAATGTTCCTGGCCGGTTTCGACAGCCATATCGGGCAGGCAAAGAAGCTGGAAGCGCTGCTTGGCGCTTATGGCTACAAGATCGTGCGAAACTGACCCCGGCGCATCTCAGGCGCTTGGGGCGTCGCTCAGGATAATATCCAGCGCGGCCGATATCTCGTCCTGATTGGTTGGCAGTGGGATGATGCCGCCCTGACCACGCTCGCGCGCGACTTTCTCGACCGCATCGCCCTGCGCGCCCAGATCGAAGCTCCAGACCGGAAGGCCGGTCGCAAGCGCTTCATGGGTCGCATAGGAAAACGTCTCGGGCCAGATCGAGGGGATCAGCCAACGGTCGATTCCATAGCGGGCGACAAGGCCCGGAATGTCTGCGACCTGGTAATTTCCGTGTATGCGCGCGGGCTGCGCAAGCGGATAGCTTGGATCGACATTCCCGACCACGACCAGCTTGGCTTGACCGTGGCGCGACAGCAGGGACGACATATCCCGCAGAACAGCGGCACCCTTCTGATGACCGATATTGCCAAGAACGCCGATCACCGGCGCGTTGGCGCTGTTGGCTGGCCGTGTGACGGCGGGCACGTCGTGCAGCAGCTTGTGTGGCGTGATCTCGATCTTCGAGGACTGTTCCGGATAGGCCGCTTCGACCCGCTCGCGGCTGTCCTGCGAAAAGACGCGCAACACGTCGGCGCGCGCCATCAGCCGCCCCCAGCCCTCGCGCCAGTCGGACAACGTCACCGTGCCAGCAGACGTGGCACGCCATTCATGGGCAGGGTCGGTGTTTTCCTGCGCCGAAGGAACACCGCGAAAGATCCCGTCGGAATCGAGCAGCGTGTAGGATGGGCTGAGCGGAAAGAAATCGTGGAAAAGCACCTCGACCCGGTCATTCGGACCATCGGCGATCCTGCCGAGCACATCGGGGATTTCCAGCGGTGAACGGTCGCCGACGCCGCAGGAATACACGACCGTCTTCTGCGCCGGGATGCTCAGCAAACGTTCGATAAGGTCGGTGTCATTAGTCTGACCCAGCGTCACGCCGCCCGGCGTGACCAGTTCGATCTGCCAGCGCGACATGCCGCCAACCCGCAACATGATCGCGACATTTCCGTCAGCGACGTCATCGGCGGCGCGACGCTCGACGTAATGTTCGGCCCCGCCGCCCATCGAATGCACGAGATAGATGAGCACGTCTGCGCCGGGCGCGGAGGCCGCCAGGGCGATCCCCATGGCCAGGCGCGAGGTGAGAAGCGGGTCGGTGCCGATAAAATCCTGTACATCCGCGTCGAATCGCGGATAGCGCCGGGAAATCATCATGCCATTGCTGCGCATCAGGCGCTGCTTTTCTTCGCTGCCAAAAGACACGCCGCCGCGATGTTCGACAAACAGGCCACCAAAGCCGAGATTGCGCCCGCCGCGCAGCGCCGCACGCTGGCACCAGTCCACTTCCTCGCCATAGCCCTTGCCAAAGACGGTATCGAGTTCGGGCAGCGCGCGCAGATAGTCGATATTCATCGCCATGCAAAAGCCAACGCCGGTCGGCACATCGACCCGCTCACCCGTGCCGGGCAGTGTCGCTATACGGCTGTTGATAAGGTCAACCTGCCCCGGCTGCAGGTCAACACGTTCGCAGATGACGGGCGCGTTGAAGATTTCCGCGTCATTCGACATCGGCGTGACGGTCGCGACGCGGCTTTCTTCCAGCATTGGGCGCATCAGCTTGCTGGCCCAGCCTTCGGGGACAAACGCATCTGCGTTCAGCAGCACGACATGCGCGCCCGCCGGGATCGCTTCGGCGAAGGCCCTGTTGACCGAACGAATGAAGCCAAGGTTTTCGTCATTCTCGATCAGCGTCACCTGCCCGCGCATCTCGGGCGTAAGACCCTCGTGCCACGACCTCAGCCAAGGCCGCACGCGGTCGTCACTGGACCGATCCTCGACCAGAAGAAGATGAAAGGGCAGATCGGTATGTTTGATGACCCGCGCCAACACCTTTGGCAACAGGTCGAAACCGTTATAGACCGGAACCACGATGGTGATGCGCCCGCCCGGCAGGTCAGGCAGCGGCCCGATCGGGGCAGAATCCGGCGCGAAAGCGTCCGCGTTCAGTTCGCCGGAACGCGTGACGGTATTCAACCCGAGCGCGTCCTTGATACGCATCGCTGAATGCGTGTCGCGATGGCGCAAGTAATGCAGGCCCGGCGCAACGACCTTCAGGCTGTCGCGTGCGAAGGGCAGCACCTGCGAAAGCCGCATTTTGGTCAGATCGCGATGTTCGATTGCGGGCATCGGATAGACGAAGCTCTGGCCGTCATGCTCGACCCAGAAAACGGTGTTCGACTGCGACAGCGGCAGGTCCAGACGGAATCCCGGCAACATGTTTTCAGCGCCGACAAACTGGCTACTGACATCATTCCGCTGCAATGCCGGTTCGCCCGAGACGCTGTTCTCGGTATTGCTGAGCCCCACAGGGCCACCGACGGTCCAGCCTTCTACCCTCAGACGACCATCATTAACCGTGATCGCCTCGACATAGCCGAAGATCATTCCGCGCCTGTCGCGAAGCGCGAAACCGGGCTTCGAAAGACTGCCATGCCGCGCGGTATAGCGGTTGAAAACACTCTGCAGCACTTTGGGAAGCATGTCGTTCTGCCTGTTCAACGTGAGCCCCGCCTTTCACGAAGGTCTCCGCGACGCAGCGGACAACCCTACCCGAAGGGCAACATTCGATGGAGATCGGATCGGACGGCTTCTTCGGCACGGGCAGCATCCGCTCTCAAGCTCCCCTATGACCAATATGACGTGCAAGCGCAACAGCGCGCTGCAATGCGCTAGCCTGCGCGCGCAAGGATTCGCAGAAGATCGTCGGTGTCGAGCGGGGCCGGATTCCCCTTATAGGAAGAACTTTGCGTCGCTGCCACAGCGACATCGGCGTGCCGCGCTGCGGTCAGGCCCTGCGCGGAAAGCGAAGGCAGGCCCGCATCACGTGCCCAATCTGCCAATGCCGCAGGCGCGTCGCCAGCATCGACGCCGAATGCGGTGGCCAGCAGATCGCAGATATCGGCAATGCGGCGCGCGGCCTCGCCCGTTGCGCAGGCGCGATTGGCGTCAAGCACCGGCCCCAGCAGCACGCCGCAGATTGCGCCATGTGCGGCACCCGTTTCGCCCCCGATCACCCCTGCGAAACCGTGCACCGCGCCCAGACCGCCATTTGCAAGCGCGACACCGCCTGACAGGCTGACCCATGCCATGACATCGCGCGCGGCTGCGTCCTCGCCCTGCATCAGTTTTTGCAATGCCTTCAGACCTGGCGCGATTGCCGGGCCAGAGATCGCGTCGGTAAAGGGCGTCGCCTTGGCGGAAACATAAGGCTCGATCACCTGTGCCAGCGCGTCCAGTCCCGAAGCGAGCGTCACCGCGTGAGGGCAATGATCGGTCAGCGCGGGATCGACAATGGCGATGCGGGGCAGCATCCGGGCGTCGCGCAAGGACACCTTGCGGCCATGATCGGGCAGACCGATCACGGCGTTGCGCGTGGCCTCTGCCCCGGTGCCTGCCGTTGTGGACATGGCGATAAAGGGCAACGGGTCCACCAACAGCGGCAGACCGCGACCCACCACCTCCAGATGATCCATCGGGTCAGAGGTCGCGGGGATCAGCGCCGCCAGCGCCTTGCCCATGTCGATTACCGCGCCGCCGCCGATTGCCAACACCCAATCGGGCCGCGCCTCGCGGGCCTGTGTCAGCGCATCCAGCAGCATCGGCAAGGTGGGCTCTGCCCCGCAGGACAGGGTCGTGATCTGCGCGCCCGCATCGCGCAGCGCATCGACAAGCCAGACAGCCCGCGCGGGCGATGCGCCGTGGACGACCAGCCCGCGCCGGCCGAATTGCAGGGTCAGGCCGGGTGCCTTCGCGGCCTCTCCCCTGCCGAACAGCACCTGTCCGGGCAACGCGAAGCCGAAGGCGGGAATTGCGGGCGTGCTCATGTCGCGGAAATCGTCGCCTGCACGGCGCGCTGCCAGCGGGCGTATTTTGCGCTGCGCTCGTCTTCCTCCATCAAGGGATCGAAGCGCCGTTCCAGCGCCCAGCTTGCCGCAAACCCATCCTGGTCGGGATAGATCCCGGCTTTCATCCCGGCCAGCCATGCGGCACCCAAGGCCGTGGTTTCCGTCACCTCGGGGCGGTCGACCGACGCGCCCAGAATATCCGAAAGGAACTGCATCGCCCAATCGGATGCAGCCATGCCGCCATCGACGCGCAAGACGCCCTCTCCGTCGCTTTCGGCGGTCCAGTCCGCGCGCATGGCTTCCAGCAGGTCACGGGTCTGATAACCCACGCTTTCCAGCGCCGCGCGGGCAAATTCGGCAGGCCCGGAATTGCGCGTCAACCCGTAGATCGCGCCGCGGCTGTCGGGCCGCCAATAGGGCGCGCCAAGCCCGGTGAAGGCCGGCACCATCACCACATCCTGAGAAGCGTCCGCCTTATTCGCCAGCGGCTGGGTTTCCGAGGCCTCGCGGATGATCTTCAGCCCGTCGCGCAGCCACTGCACCACCGCGCCCGCAATGAAGATCGACCCTTCCAGCGCATAGGTGGTCTTTCCGTCCAGCCGGTAAGCGATGGTCGTCAGCAGCCGGTTGGTCGACGGCACCATCTGATCGCCAGTGTTCAGCAGCGCGAAGCAGCCGGTCCCATAGGTCGATTTCATCATGCCGGGCTTGAAACAGGCCTGACCGACGGTCGCCGCCTGCTGATCGCCTGCGACGCCGAGGATCGGGATTTCACGCCCGAACAGATCGGCGCGGGTGGTTCCGAAATCATCGGCGCTGTCGCGAACCTCTGGCAGCAGGTCGGCGGGAATGTCCAGAAGCGCAAGGATTTCATCGTCCCAGCGGTTCTCGGCAATGTTGTAAAGCATCGTGCGGGCCGCGTTGGTGGCATCGGTCGCATGCACCTTGCCGCCGGTCAGGTTCCAGATCAGCCAGGTATCGACGGTGCCGAAGGCCAGTTCGCCCTTCTCGGCGCGGGCGCGCGCGCCATCGACATTGTCCAGCAGCCATTTCAGCTTGGTGCCCGAAAAATAGGGGTCGAGCAGCAGGCCGGTCTTTTCAGTCACCATCTCCTCATGCCCCTGATCCTTCAGGGCGGCGCAGATGTCAGCCGTGCGGCGGTCCTGCCAGACAATGGCGTTGTGCAAGGGCTTGCCGGTCTTGCGATCCCAAAGCAGCGTCGTCTCGCGCTGGTTGGTAATCCCGATGGCCGAGATATTGCGCGCCCCGATCCCGGCCTTTTCGATCACCGCCCGCGCGGTCGCGGCCACCGTGGACCACAGGTCCTTGGGGTCATGTTCAACCCAGCCCGACTGCGGAAAATGCTGGGGAAATTCCTCTTGCGCCGTCGCGATGGGCCGCAGGTCGCTGTCAAACAGGATGGCGCGGGACGAGGTGGTGCCCTGATCTATGGCAAGAATATGGGTCATGGCGCAGCTTCCCCCGTGCTGCGGGACGCGGACGTCCCGGCGAATGTATCAAAAGAAAAGGCGGGCGACCGAAGCCGCCCGCGCCTCGCCCGGTCTTACTGCCAGGACTTGATCAGTTCGTCATAGGAAACCGTCTCACCCTGCGGCTTTTCGTTTTCCAGTGCCGCCACAGGTGCGCCGGGTTCGTCCAGCCATTCCTGCGGGTCCTTTTCCTCGTTCATCTTCGGACCGAGATCGCCCTGAACGCCTGCACGCTCCAGCCGCTCCAGCACCTTTTCCTGCTCGGCGCAGAGCGAGTCCAGCGCTTCTTGCGGGGTCTTGGCGCCCGACAGCGCGTCCCCGATATTCTGCCACCACAGCTGCGCGAGCTTCGGGTAGTCAGGAATATTGGTGCCGGTCGGCGACCACTGCACCCGCGCGGGCGAGCGATAGAATTCGACCAGACCGCCCAGTTTCGGCGCGCGTTCCGTGAAGGATTTGTCCTGAATGGTCGATTCCCGAACGAAGGTCAGACCGACATGGGATTTCTTCACATCCACCGTTTTCGAGCCGACGAACTGCGCATAAAGCCAGGCGGCCTGCGCGCGGTCCACGGGCGTCGATTTCAGCAGCGTCCACGACCCCACGTCCTGATAGCCAATCTTGGTGCCTTCTTCCCAATACGCGCCGTGCGGGCTGGGGGCCATGCGCCATTTCGGCGTGCCGTCCTCGTTCACGACCGCAGTGCCTTCCTTGACCATGTCGGCGGTGAAGGCGGTGTACCAGAACATCTGCTGCGCGATATCACCGCGCGCCGGGACCGGGCCGGCTTCACCGAAGGTCATGCCCATGGCTTCCGGCGGCGTGAACTTGTTCAGCCAGTCGATTGCCTTGGTCACGGCATAGACTGCCGCCGCGTCGTTCGTCGCGCCACCACGCGCCACGCAGGACCCGACAGGGCGCGAGTTCTCGTCCACGCGGATGCCCCATTCGTCGACCGGCAGACCGTTCGGGTCGCCCTTGTCGCCCATGCCGGCCATGGACATCCAGGCATCGGTGTAACGCCAGCCGAGGCTGGGGTCCTTCTTGCCGTAATCCATGTTGCCCCAGGCAGAGGTCGGGCCGCCTTCGATATAGGACATGTCGCGGCCGGTGAAGAATTCGGCGATGTCTTCATAGGCCGACCAGTTCACCGGAACGCCAAGGTCATAACCATACTTGGCCTTGAAATCGTCCTTGGTCTTCTGGTCGTTGAACCAGTCATAGCGGAACCAGTACAGGTTCGCGAATTGCTGGTCGGGCAGCTGATACAGGTCGCCATCCGGCGCAGTGGTGAATTTCAGGCCCAAATAGTCGGGCAGGTCCAGGCCGGGGTTGGTGAAATCCTTGCCCTCTTCCTCCATCCACTTGGTCAGGTCGCGGGCCTGCTGATAGCGCCAGTGGGTGCCGATCAGGTCGCTGTCATTGACATAGCCGTCATAGATGTTTTCGCCGGTCTGCATCTGGGTCTGCAGCTTTTCAACCACATCGCCCTCGCCGATCAGGTCATGGGTGACCTTGATGCCGGTGATCGCGGTGAAGGCCGGGGCCAGCACCTTCGATTCATATTCATGCGTGGTGATGGTTTCGGAAACGACCTTGATTTCCATGCCCGCAAGCGGGGCAGCGGCGTCGATAAACCACTGCATTTCCTTTTCCTGATCCTCGCGCGAGAGCGTCGACAGATCGCCGATCTCTGCATCGAGGAAGGCTTTCGCGGCATCCATATCCGCGAAGGCCGGTGCGCCTGTGACCATCAGCGCAAGCGCCATGGCGGTGGTCGTGTAAGTCAGTCTCATGTGATCCTCCCCTTGAGACGTTTTATATGCCGGGGGCGACAACCGCCCCACAGCTTATCGTGATGCCCTCAGACCCAGCGGAACACCGCTGTGGCGTAAAGGGCGCAAAGTCCGAGGCCCCACCAGACCGGGGCACCGAAGAAGAACAGCCAGCCAAGGCAGATGAAGGCTGAGCCGAGAAGCGTGATGAACAGCCGGTCCCCACGCGTGGTTTCGATCCGCAGGATGCCGCGGCGAGGCGTTTCCGGGAAGCGGACGGCAAGTATGGTGAACAGGACCAGCAGGCTTGCGATGATCCAGAAGAACAGCGCGACCGGGAAGGTCCATGCCATCCATCCGCCGGGGATCATCGGATCGGTCCATGCCTTCGCGCCTTCTTCCGTCACCGGCGTGGCCCAGATCAGGAAACCAAGGGTTGCGCCAAGGATGATGATCGCAGTGGCGTAGATCGCGGGCCAGTTCGCGCGGCGGGTCGGGATTGCAGTATCGGTCATCAGACCCTCCCCAGGGCGAAGCCCTTGGCGATGTAGTTGCGGACGAACCAGATGACCAAGGCACCCGGAATGATGGTCAGCACCCCTGCCGCCGCCAGCACGCCCCAATCCATGCCGGACGCGCTGACCGTGCGGGTCATGGTGGCGGCGATGGGCTTGGCGTTGACCGATGTCAGCGTGCGCGACAACAGCAGTTCCACCCAGCTGAACATGAAGCAAAAGAAGGCAGCTACGCCGATGCCGCTCGCGATCAGGGGCATGAAGATGCGGATGAAGAAGCGCGGGAAGGAATAGCCGTCGATATAGGCGGTCTCGTCGATCTCCTTCGGCACGCCGCGCATGAAGCCTTCCAGAATCCACACCGCCAGCGGCACGTTGAACAGGCAATGCGCCAGCGCCACCGCGATATGCGTATCGAACAGCCCGATCGAGGAATAAAGCTGGAAGAAGGGCAGCGCGAAAACGGCGGGCGGGGCCATGCGGTTCGTCAGCAGCCAGAAGAACAGATGCTTGTCGCCGATGAAGTTATAGCGGCTGAAGGCGTAAGCCGCCGGCAGCGCCACCGCAATCGAGATTACCGTGTTCATCACCACATAGATGATCGAGTTGACGTAACCCATGTACCAGCTGGGATCGGTCAGGATCACCGTATAATTCCGCAGCGTGAAGTTGTCCGGGAACAGGGTGAAGGCGCCGGTGATCTCGGCATTGGTCTTGAAGCTCATGTTCACGAGCCAGTAGATCGGCACCATCAGGAACAAGAGGTAAAGCGCCATCACCACGGCAGAGGTCTTGATCCGCATTACAGCTCCTCCGGGATGTCGGATGCCGAACGGTCCATGTTCGTCATCACGGTGTAGAAAACCCAGCTGACAAGCAGGATCACAAGGAAATACATCAGGCTGAAGGCGGCGGCCGGGCCAAGGTCGAACTGGCCCACGGCCATCTTCACCAGATCGATGGACAGGAATGTGGTGGCATTGCCCGGACCGCCGCCGGTGACGACGAAGGGTTCGGTATAGATCATGAAGCTGTCCATGAAGCGCAGCAGCACGGCAATCAGCAGAACGCCCGACATCTTCGGCAGCTCGATATAGCGGAAGACGGCCCAACGGCTGGCCTGGTCGATCTTGGCGGCCTGATAATAGGCCTGCGGGATGGATTGCAGCCCGGCATAGCACAGCAGCGCGACAAGCGAGGTCCAGTGCCAGACATCCATCACCACCACGGTGATCCACGCATCCAGCACATCGGCGGTATAGTTATAGTCGATGCCAAGCGCCGCCAGCGTATGGCCCAGCAGACCGATATCGGTACGCCCGAAGATCTGCCAGATGGTGCCCACCACGTTGAAAGGGATCAGCAGCGGCAGCGACATGACCACCAGCACGAAGCTGGACCAGAAGCCCTTCTTCGGCATGTTGAGCGCCACGAAAATCCCCAGCGGCACCTCGATCGAAAGGATGATGGCCGAGAACAGGATCTGGCGGCCAAGCGCCTCGTGCAGGCGCGAGGAATGGATCATGTCGTCAAACCATTCCAGACCCGCCCAGAAGAATTCGTTATTCCCGAACGTGTCGTTGAAGGCGTAATTCACCACCGTCATCAGCGGGATCACAGCCGAGAAGGCGACCAGCACCAGCACCGGCAGGACAAGGAACCAGGCCTTGTTGTTCTGTGTCTTTTCCATCAGGCCGCCCTCCCCAGCGGAGCGACGCGCCAGTCATCGGCATAGACATTGATCTTGGCGGGGGTGAAGGCGACGCGGGCGTGGCCCTCGACCGGCTGGCCTTCCGGCAGGACGATGTTCAGGGGGGTGCCCATGACCTCGCCGCGCAGGATGCGGTGACGGCCGGCATCCTCGATCCGGTTGATGGTCAGCGGAAGGCCCGCGCCATCGGTCAGCACGGCATGTTCGGGGCGTATGCCGATCTGCACCTTGCCGGCAGCAGGCGCATATTCCGCGCCCAGATCGACGCTTTCACCGCCCGGAAGCAGCGCCCGGTTGCCCTGCACATCGGCATCCAGAAAATTCATGCCGGGCGAGCCGATGAAGTAACCGACGAAGGTATGGGCCGGGGTTTCGAACAGCTCTTCCGGCTTGCCCATCTGGACGACGCGACCATCATACATGACCACGACCTTGTCGGCGAAGGTCAGCGCCTCGGTCTGGTCATGGGTGACATAGATCATCGTATGGCCGAATTCGCGGTGAAGCTGCTTCAGCTGCGTGCGCAATTCCCATTTCATATGCGGGTCGATGACGGTCAGCGGTTCGTCGAACAGAATCGCGTTCACGTCCTCGCGGACCATGCCGCGGCCAAGGCTGATCTTCTGCTTGGCATCCGCCGTCAGCCCCTGCGCCTTGCGCGACAGCATCGTTTCCATCCCGATCATCTGGGCGATCTGGTCGACGCGGGCCTTGATGTAATTCGCATCCATCCCGCGATTGCGCAGCGGGAAGGCCAGATTGTCGCGCACCGACATGGTGTCGTAGACGACCGGAAACTGGAAGACCTGCGCGATATTGCGCTCGGCCGTTGCCGCATCCGTCACGTCGCGGTCATTGAACAGCACCCGCCCGTGACTGGGCCGCAGCAGGCCCGAGATGATGTTCAGCAACGTCGTCTTGCCGCAGCCCGACGATCCCAGCAGCGCGTATGCCCCGCCATCCTGCCAGACGTGATCCATTTCCTTCAGCGCATAATCCTTGTCCGTCTGCGGATTCGGATAATAGCTGTGGGCGAGGTTTTTCAGCGTGATCTGTGCCATGGTCCCCTCAGGCCGCCATTGCATAGGATGCGGGCGCGGCAAGCCGGCCTGCGTCGTCGAACAGATAAACATGGGCCGGGTCCAGCCAGACCGTCAGCGGCTGACCGGGGGTCAGGTCATGCACGCCCTCGACCAGCCCGACCCAGCGGTCGGCGTCGTGATGGACATGGATGAACGTCTCTGACCCTGTGATCTCGGTCACGGACAGCGTGCAATCGAAGGGGATCGCCGCGTCGCTGTGCTTTGCCAGATGCAGGTGATTGGCGCGGAAACCGGCCTGATAGCTGCCGTCGGGCAGATCGCTGAAACCGGCAATCGGGGCGCTGCTGCCGCCAAGCGTGACCTGCCCGCCTTGCTTCTGCGCCGTCACGAAATTCATCGGCGGGTCGCTGAAGACGCGCGCGGTGGTCGCGTCCTGCGGCTGGCGGTAAACCTCGGTCGTGGGGCCGAATTGCGTTACCCGGCCCTCCCAAAGTGTGGCGGTGTTGCCGCCCAGAAGAAGCGCTTCCTCGGGCTCGGTGGTGGCATAGACGAAGATCGCGCCGGAGGCTTCGAAGATGCGCGGGATTTCGACGCGCAATTCTTCGCGCAGCTTGTAATCGAGGTTCGCCAGCGGCTCGTCCAGCAGCACCAGACCCGCGCCCTTCACCAACGCGCGGGCAAGCGCGCAGCGCTGCTGCTGGCCGCCCGACAGTTCCAGCGGTTTCCGGGTCAGCATGGGGGTCAGGCGCATCATCTCGGCGGTTTCGCGCACCTGCCGGTCGATCTCATCGGCGGGTCGGCCGAGGATGCGCAGGGGCGAGGCGATGTTTTCGTAAACCGTCAGGCCGGGATAGTTGATGAACTGCTGATAGACCATGGCCACGCCCCGGTCCTGCACACGCTGGCCGGTCACGTCCTGACCGTCCCAAAGGATACGGCCCGCGCTTGGCTGGTCCAGCCCTGCCATCAGCCGCATCAGGCTGGTCTTGCCCGCCAGCGTCGGCCCCAGCAGCACATTCATCGTGCCCTTCTGCAATGTCAGACTGGTGGGATGGATATGCACCCTGCCCCCAACCAGACGCGACACGCCCTGCAATTCCAGCGTCATTCAACCTCTCCTGCCGGTGACACACACCTGTCCGGTGCTGTCCCGTTCTTCTTATTCAGCCGCGTCTTTCGTCTTTGCCTGCCGCAGATACCCTTCCAGCGCCGCCACCTGGCCGGGCGCCAGATGCAGGCCCAGCTTCGTGCGCCGCCAAAGAATATCCTCGGCATCGTGGGCGTATTCGCGGCTGAGCAGCCAATCCACCTCTGCGCCGGTCAGGGTCGCGCCCAAATCCGGGCCCAGATCGGCCGCGGATCGTGCGTCACCAAGCACGTCAAACGCCTCAGTCCCGTAGGTGCGCACCAGCCGTCCCGCCCAGTCCGGGGTCAGAAACGGATAGTCGGTCAGCAGGCTTTCAGTCAGCGCAGCCACGCCATTCACCGGGAAGTCGCCACCCGGCAGCGGAACGCGCGCGGTCCAGTCCCCGCCTAGATCCGCGAACCAGGGGGCAAGCTTCGCCATCGCGCTTTCCGCCAAGCGCCGATAGGTGGTGATCTTGCCGCCAAAGACGTTCAGCAGCGGCGCGCCCTTGTCATCGACACTGAGAACATAGTCCCGTGTCGCCGCAGTCGCCGATTTCGCCCCGTCATTGTAAAGCGGTCGCACGCCGGAATAGGTCCAGACCACATCGTCAGGCGTGACAGGCTTGTCGAAATATTCGCTTGCGAAGGCACAGAGATAGTCGCGCTCCTCGTCCGAGCAGCGCACATCCTCTGGCGGGGCATGATGGTCCTTGTCCGTCGTGCCGATCAGGGTGAAGTCCTGTTCGTATGGGATCGCGAAAATGATGCGCCCGTCCGTCCCCTGAAAGAAATAGCAGCGATCGTGGTCGTAAAGCTTCGGTGTCACGATATGGCTGCCGCGCACAAGACGCACGCCCTCGGTGGAATCGATATGCGTCACGTCGCGGATCACCTGTTCGACCCACGGCCCGCCGGCATTGACGAGCGCGCGCGCGGTATAGGTGGCGGGACCGTCCGGGCCATCGACCTCGACCCGCCACAAATCGCCCTCGCGATATGCGGCGGTGACGCGGCTTCGGGTCATGATCTTAGCGCCGCGCGCCTCGGCATCGCGGGCATTCAGCACGACCAGCCGCGAATCCTGAACCCAGCAGTCGGAATATTCGTAAGCAATCCGGAAACCGGGTTTCAGCGGCTGGCCCAGCGGGTCTTGTGACAGATCCAGTTTCGACGTGCCCGGCAGAAACTTCCGCCCGCCCAGATTGTCATACAGGAACAGCCCCAGCCGGATCAGCCAGGCAGGCCTGCGCCCCTTCATCCACGGCATCACGAAGGACAGCAGCCGCGAGGTTGGTGTGTCATTCTCGAACCGCATATCGGGCGAATAGGGCAGCACGAAGCGCATCGGCCAGCTGATATGCGGCATGGCGCTCAGCAGGGTTTCACGCTCCTCAAGCGCCTCGCGGACCAGACGGAACTCGAAATATTCCAGATAGCGCAGCCCGCCGTGAAACAGCTTTGTAGAGGCCGACGATGTGCCTTGCGCCAGATCGCCCTGTTCTGCCAGCACGACAGACAAGCCGCGACCAGCCGCATCGCGCGCGATGCCGCAGCCATTGATTCCGCCACCGATAACAAACAGGTCGACCGGGTCTTGCGGCGTGGATTGCGACACGTTTCCTCCCTTGCCGCAGGCCATTTCCGCGACTGGATCAGGGGTAAAGCTTTCGTGAAAACAGTCAAGGAATTTTTTTCGAAAATGTTCGCTTTTATATAAATCGAACATTATGACGCGGCGTATTGGCGTGATATGAACGAAACCGACTGCACCTGACCGCGCTTCTCGACTTGAATGCGCGCTTTCGTTGCGTCAGTTTGCAAGCCTGTGAATGGGGGAGACATGGCGCTCAGCATCCGTCAGAACGAGATCCTTGAACTCGCGCGGGCCGAGGGTCGCGTCGTGGTCGATGATCTGGCGCAGCGCTTCGATGTGACGCTTCAGACGATCCGCCGCGATCTGGGCGATCTGGCAGAGGCAGGACTGGTCGACCGCGTCCATGGCGGCGCGGTGCCGCGCATGGGCATGGTCAATCTCGGCTACGAGGCGCGGCGACGGCTGCATTCCGACGCGAAGGCCGCGATCGGCGTCGCCTGTGCGGCGGCGATCCCTGACAATTCCAGCCTGATCCTGAACCTTGGCACCACCACGGAAGCGGTGGCGCAGGCGCTGATCCACCATTCCAACATCACCGTCATCACCAACAACATGAATGTCGCGAACATTCTCGCCGCGAATCCCGGTTGTGAAATCATGGTCGCGGGCGGTGCGCTGCGACGGTCGGACGGCGGCCTGGTGGGAGAGCTTGCGACCCAGTTCATCGAACAGTTCAAGGTCGATTACGCGATCATCGGCACCTCGGCGCTGGATCTGGACGGTGACATGCTGGACTATGACCTTGCCGAGGTCCGCGTCAGCCGCGCCATTTTGCGGCAGGCGCGGCGCACCTATCTGGTGACGGACCATTCCAAGCTTGACCGCTCGGCACCGGCACGGATCGCAAGCGTGGCAGAGATCGACACCATCTTCACTGACCAGCCCTTGCCCGAAGCCTTGGCGCAGCGCTGCCGGGACTGGGGCACTCGCATCCAGATCAGCGGCAGCGGCGGCTGATCGCGCGCTTAGACAGCACCACGGCGCGCACGGACAGTGACCTGTTCGTCACCCGCCGGATCAGCCTCCAGGCTTTGCAGGATCGGGCAGTCGGGCCGGCTGTCGCCGTGACAGGCATCGACAAGAACGCCAAGCGTGGCAGCCATTTCCTGAAGGTCACGGATCTTGCTTTCCAGAACCGTGATGTGATCGCGTGCGATCTGCTTGACCTCGGCGCTCCGGCGCGTCTGATCGCGCCAGAGGCCAAGCAGCTCGCCGATTTCGGCAACCGAAAAGCCAAGATCGCGGGCGCGGCGCACAAAGCGCAGCGTATGGAGATCGGATTCAGAGTAATCCCGATAGCGCGAGGCCGTGCGAGCAGCATGCGGGATCAGCCCCGTCTGCTCGTAATAGCGGATCATTTTCGCCGAAACGCCTGACGCGGCGGCAGCCTGACCGATATTCATTTCGCCTCCTTCACAAGTGCCGCCGGGATGGGCGGCTGAAAGCGCCGCAGCCGCAGCGCGTTCAGCAGGACGAAAACGCTCGACAGCGCCATGGCCCCGGCCGCGAAAACCGGCGACAGCAGGATACCGAATGCCGGAAACAGCAGACCAGCCGCCACCGGGATCAGCGCGATGTTATAGGCAAAGGCCCAGAACAGGTTCTGACGGATATTGCTGATGGTCGCCTTCGACAATGCAATTGCCGTCGGCACCCCCTGCAGACTGCCAGAGATCAGCACGACGTCCGCAGCCTCGATCGCAATATCGGTGCCGGTGCCTATCGCAATGCCGATATCTGCCTCGGCCAGTGCCGGGGCGTCGTTGATACCGTCGCCGACAAAGGCCAGCGTCCCGTAGTCGCGCTTCAAACGCCGGATCGCCTCGACCTTGCCGTCGGGCAGAACCTCGGCCACAACTTCGTCAATATCAAGGCGCGACGCGATAGCCTGCGCCGTGCTGGCCTTGTCGCCGGTGATCATCGCCACCTTGAGCCCGAGCTCGTGAAGTGCCCTGATCGCGGCTGGCGTCGTGCCCTTCACCGCGTCGGCGACAGCCAGAACGGCTGCCAGACGCCCGTCGATTGCAGCATAAAGCGGCGACTTGGCGTCCCCTGCAAGCCGATCAGCCGCATCCGAAAGCGCGGCGATATCAATGCCAAGCTGGTTCATGAAGCGGTCAGCACCGACCTCGACACGCGCGCCGTCAACAATGCCGCGCACACCGTATCCCGTCACCGATTCAAAGCCCGTAACCTGCGGCAACCGCAGCACCTCGGCCTCGGCAGCGGCTATGATCGCGCCCGCGACGGGATGTTCTGACCGCATCTCGACCGCGGCGACCTTGCCCAGCACATCGCCTCGATCAGAATGGCCGGCCAAAACCAGATCGGTCAGCTTTGGTTTGCCTTCCGTAAGCGTCCCGGTTTTGTCGAGGGCGACGACCTTCGCGTCGCGCAGAACCTGCAACGCCTCACCCCGGCGGAACAGCACGCCCAGCTCGGCCCCACGCCCCGTTCCGACCATGATCGAGGTCGGCGTCGCAAGACCCATCGCGCAGGGGCAGGCGATGATCAGAACGGCAACAGCGTTCACCAGCGCGAAGCTCAGCGCGGGTGAGGGCCCGAATGTCAGCCATGCCAGAAAAGTTGCAGCCGCGACGACCATGACCGCGGGCACGAACCACATCGTCACCTTGTCGACCAGACCCTGGATCGGCAGCTTTGAACCCTGCGCATCCTCGACCATGCGAATGATCTGGGACAGCACGGTATCGCTGCCAACCGCCGTCGCGCGAAATATCAGTGCGCCTTTCTGGTTCACGGTGCCGCCCGTGACGCGCGCCCCCGGAGCCTTGGCGACGGGCAGAGGCTCGCCCGAGATCATGGATTCATCGACATGGCTTTCACCCTCGGTCACTTCACCATCGACCGGAATCCGCTCGCCGGGGCGGACTTCGACCACATCGCCGGCGCGCAGCTCGGCAATCGGGATCTCATCGGTCGCCGCGTCGCGCCGAACGCGCGCGGTGCGCGGCTGCAGCCCCACAAGATGCCGGATCGCATCAGAGGCACGGCCCTTGGCCCGCGCCTCCAACAGACGACCAAGCAGGATCAGCGTGACGATGACGGCAGCGGCCTCGAAATAGACATTGACCGTGCCTGCGGGCAGAAGGCCCGGCGCGAAGGTCGCCACAAGAGAATATCCATAGGCGGCAAGCGAGCCGACAGCGACAAGCGAATTCATATCCGGCGCGCCTTTCAGCAGGGCCGGAATACCCGCGCGATAAAAGCGCATGCCCGGACCGAACATCACAAGCGAGGTCAGCATGAATTGCAGATACCAGCTGTTCTGAATGCCTATGGTCGAATGGATCAGGCCATGAACGCCGGGAATGAAATGTGACCCCATCTCCATCACGAAAACCGGCAGGGTCAGCAGCAGCGCCAGCGTGAAATCGCGGCGCAGCTTATGTTCCTCCTCGGTCTTGCGCGCCTGCGCGTCGCTCCGCTCGTCGGCTGAACTTTCAAGCGACGTGGCCTGATATCCTGCGCCAGCGACTGCGGCGATCAGTGCCGAAGCATCGGCCGTTCCCTCGATCGAGGCGCGTTCGGTCGCAAGATTGACCGATGCCCCGGTGACGCCCGGCACCGCCTTCAGCGCGCGTTCCACGCGCCCGACGCACGAAGCGCAGGTCATGCCCTCGATCCCCAGTTCGACCGCGCCGCGCGGCACCGAATATCCTGTGCGCTCGACGGCTGCGACCAGGGCCGCGGGGTCCACCTGCCCCGACGGTGTGACGCTGGCACGCTCGGTCGCAAGGTTGACGGAAACATCCGCCACCCCCGGCACCTCGCGAAGCGCGCGCTCAACGCGTCCGACGCAAGAGGCGCAGGTCATACCCTCGACCGGCAGCGTTATCGTGGCGCTGCCATCCGCCTTGACGTTCGTGACCGAATTCATCGCCGTTTCCTTCCTTCTCTGACAAGGTCCGGCTCCTCATATGAGGGTTCCAACGATTGGAAGGTCAAGGCCCGGTTCGACATTTTGTTCAGCCCGTCAATCGGGACCGGCTTGACTCGCGCGGAGCCCGCAGCCAATCCTTCAGCGCCAAGCGGATGCCAGCATGTATACACCGCCCCATTTCAATGAAGTCGACCGCGACCGCCTTCATTCGGTGATCGAGGAAAATCCGCTTGGAATTCTGGTCACGAATTCCGCAGGCTTGCTCGACGCGAACCATATTCCGTTTCATCTCGACCGGACCGCGGGCGAATCCGGCACGCTGGCCTGCCACGTTGCGCGGCAGAACCCCGTCTGGCAGGAACTCGCGTCGGGCGACCCTGTGCTCGTCGTGTTCCGCGGCAGCGATGCGTATATTTCGCCGCAATGGTATCCCAGCAAACAGATTCACCACCGGCAGGTGCCGACCTGGAATTATGTGGTCGCACATGTGCATGGAAGGGTGACGATCCGCGATGATCCGGCATTCGTTCGCCGCAACGTGGCGCTTCTGACGCGCCATCACGAACAGGGACAGCCTGCCCCCTGGAAGATGGGCGACGCCCCGCGAGACTATATCGACGCGATGGTTCAGGCGATCGTCGGGCTGGAGATCGAGATCACGCGGATCGAAGGCAAAGCGAAGCTGAGCCAGAACAAGGACATGTCCGACATCATCGGCGCAAGCGTCGCGCTGACCGAACGGGGCGATGCGGCAATCGGTTCCGCGATGCAAGAGGCAGCGTCGCGGAAGGTCCGCGAATAAACCGTATCCGGGCGCCCCACGCCGCCCCGCGCGTCTTGCTTGCCAAAAAGGAAGCAAACCCGGCCGAATGGCAGTTATTTGACTGCCGATACAATCACACTGTGTCCAGATAAAGCTCGACGGTTTCTTCGTCCGTCAGCTCTGCCATGTAATGCAGCTCCTGGCGCTTGGTCATGACGAGGTTGTCGATGAGATGCTGCGAGAAGACGCGCTTGATCTCGGGGCATTCTGCGAAGGTCTCGATCGCGTCGGACCAGGTGCCCGGCAACTGGTCAAGCTGCTTGTCATAGGCGTTGCCTTCAAACGCGGGGGGAGGGTCGATCTGGTCTTCGATTCCATTCAGCGCCGCGCCAAGGATCGCCGCGATCATCAGATAGGGATTCACATCGCCACCAGCCACCCGGTGTTCGATCCGACGCGCGCGGTTCGGGGATGACGGGATGCGGATGGCGGCCGTCCGGTTCTCATAGGCCCAGCCGATCCCTGTCGGCGCATGGGCATTCGGCACCAGTCGGTCATAGCTGTTTTCATGCGGCGCGAAGATCAGGGTCGATCCGGGCATCGCCCGCAGAAGGCCGCTGACCGCGTGGCGAAGCGCGGGTGCGCCCGCCTCGGTGCCATTGTCGAAGATGTTGCGCCCCTCGGCATCGAGAACCGAGAAATGCATATGCAGCCCCGACCCTGACCAGACGTCATAGGGCTTGGCCATGAAGCTTGCAGCAAAGCCGAATTCGCGCGCCACGCCCTTGGTCAGCATCTTGAACAGCCAGGCATCATCCGCCGCCTTCAACGGATCGGCCTGATGCATCATGTTGATCTCGAACTGGCCAAGCGCAGCTTCGGAAATCGCGGTGTCTGCGGGGATGTCCATCTGCTCGCAGCAATCGTAAAGCCGCGTGAAGAACTGATCGAATGCGTCGAGCGCCCGGAGACTGAGCGTTTCGGCACCCGTACGCCGCTTCCCCGACCGGGGCGAGGGCGGCACGCGCAGGGTCTTTCCGGAATCGTCGATGATGAAAAACTCCATCTCTGTGGCGACGACCGGCGTAAGCCCCGCGGCCTTGTAGCGGTCCACGATCCGGGCGAGTGCCTGCCTCGGGTCGCCTTCATAGGGGCGGCCATCGGGGTGGAACATCCAGATCGGCAGCAGCGCCGACGGCGCGCCAAGCCAGGGCATGGGCATGAAGCCACGTTCGGTCGGCATCAGCAGCGCATCGGGGTCGCCGGTTTCGAAGACCAGCGGGCTGTCCTCTATATCCTCTCCCCAGATGTCCATGTTCAGCACGGAATACGGAAATTTCGTTCCCTCGCTGAGGATCTTGTCTGCGAAGCGCGCCGGGATGCGCTTGCCACGCGGCACGCCGTTAAGGTCGGCGGCCGCCACACGGATCGTGCGGACTTCGGGATGCTCGGCTAGCCAGCTCATCAATCACCTGATCAGTTGCGGTCGGTATCTTATCCGGCGCGCCGCGCCCGGAAGATGTCGGTTCAGCCGCCGGTTGACCACACCGAAAATCGAGATGAGCAGCAGCGTCAGCAGGATGAAATAGGCGGCGATAATCGGGTAGGCAACGAACGGGTTGAACGTCTTGTCGGCGAAATAATTCGCGTAATAAAGCGCATCACCCTGCTGTGCGAAGGCCGGGAAGCTGGCGAAAAAGACCAGCGTGGTGGCATGGAACAGGAAGATCGCTTCGTTCGTATAAGCGGGCCAGGCCAGCCGCATCATCGTCGGCCAGACCACCCGGCGGAACTTTCGCCAGCCCGTCATGCCATAGGCGTCCGCAGCTTCCAGATCGCCCTTCGGGACCGATTGAAGCGCCCCGTAAAAGATTTCGGCCGAATAGGCGGCGGTGTTCAGGACCAGCACGATCAGCGCGCCCGCCCAGGCCTTCGTCAGCCAACTGGTCGCGACGGTGATGCCGAAAATCTCGACGCCGCTGCGCGGCAGCAGCACGAAAAGCTGGTAGGCCAGGAAAAACTGGATGAACAGCGGACTGCCCCTGAACAGGAAGATGAACCATTCCGCCGGTTTGCGAAGCAGGGCGTTGTCAGATGCCTTCGCCAGCGCCACCGCGTTGGCAATGAAGAAGCCGAAAAACAGCGCCAGCGTGCCGAAATAGATATTCCAGATCAGGCCAGAGCCGATAAGCGTGAACTGGGTGCAAAGGTCGAAATCCGTGCGCGGCAAAAGCCGCTCGCCAATGCCGATGGAGCGCAGTCCGTAATCGGTGATGGTCTGCGCGCAATTCATGACGCGGCCTTTCGCATCGCTTCGCCGGCCATAGTCGCCTGCCCCAGGGACAGGCGCCGTCTCACGCGCCGCAATACCCGTTCCGAAACCGCTGTCATCAGCAGATAGAACACGAGAATGCCAAGGAAATAGTAAAGCCGCCAGTCGGGATGCGGATAGGAAAACGTGCTTGTCTTGGACGAGCCAAGCTCTCGGGCCCAATACACGATATCCTCAACCCCCAGCAGGAACAGAAGCGGGGTCGCCTTTATCAGGATCATCCACAGATTGGACAGGCCGGGCACGGCATAGGACCACATCTGCGGAATCAGCACCCGCCGCGTCACCTGCCTTTGCGTCATCCCGTAGGCCTCGGCCGTTTCAAGCTGGGCGCGCGGGACCGAATTCATCGCGCCATAAAGCACGTTCGATGCAAAGGCCCCGAAAACGATCGCGAAGGCCAGAACCGCAAGGAAGAAGCCATAGCTGTCATGGACCCAGGGCGCGCTGTCGGAACGCGGCAGCTTCGCAGCGGCACAAACGACGAAATCGTTGCCCTGCCGCACAGGCACCGAGGTGTCGCAATAGACCCGGCTGCGCAGATATTCGAACAGCTGGTCGAGCGCGATTGGCACGAACATGAAGAAGATGATGTCGGGCACACCACGCACCATCGACGTGTAGATCTTGCCGAACCAGCGCACAGGCAGGATCTGAGAGCGAGAGGCAAGTGCCCCGCCAAATCCGAACAGCAATGCCACCGGCGCGGTGATCGCAAGCAGCAGAAGTACCGTGCCGAAGCTTGAATAGAAGCGCAGATGCGTGCCCGTTGTCAGGTAGCATGACAGCCATCGAAGGCCTTCGAGCGATTTCGGATCGGCGCAGTATTCGAACATGTCGGCATGGCCCCGCCGCCGCAAATGGCGGCGGCGGGGCAGCGATCCTTATTCTGCGACCGGGGTGATGGTTGCGTCGGCCTTTGCGACCGGCTCGCCATCGGCGCCGAAATAGGTCGCGCCATCGGCGAACCATTTTTCGATCAGGCCGTTCAGGGTGCCGTCCTCTTTCATCGCGGTGATCGCCGCATCCAGCTTGTCACGCAGCTCCGTGTCGGACTGGCGCAGGCCGATGCCGATACCGCCACCCAGCGGAACGTCCTCGCCGACCCAGGCAAGTTCGCCATTCGATTCGTTCACCGCAGGCTCAAGAAAATCCTTATCGGCAAAGACCGCTTCGGCTTCGCCGTTGCGCACAGCGGCAAGTGTCTCGTCCGGGGTCGCGAATTCCAGCAGCGTCGCGCCCGATTCTGCAACATGCGCTGCCTGTATCGTAGCGGTCTGTGCGGCAACGAGCGCGCCTTCACCGACATTGGTGTCGGCCGACAGCGCCGCATAGGCCGAAGCCGCCGGCGGGAAGTAGTTCTGGGTGAAGTCGATTTCCTGCTTGCGCTCGTCGGTGATCGACATGCCCGCCATGATCGCATCGTAGTTCGACGATTTCAGGTTGGGGATGATCGAATCCCAGTCGTTCTTGACCCACACGCATTCCAGTTCCGCGCGCTTGCACACCTCGTTTCCGACGGCGATATCGAAGCCGTCAAGCTCGCCCGCGTCGTTGACGAGATTATAAGGAGGGTAGGCCCCCTCGGACGCGATGCGAACCGGCGCTGCCGCAGCGAAGCCTGCGCTCAGCGCGAGGGCTGTCGCGGCAAGTATCAGCTTTTTCATGTTGTGTTCTCCCGTTGGTAAAAGTCACACCGCCATAGTGGCGCTGAGGAACTGGCGCAGCCGTTCAGATTTCGGCGCGCCAAAGACCTGATCGGGCGGACCTTCTTCTTCGATCCGTCCCTGATGCAGGAATACGACGTGGTCACTTACATCGGCCGCAAGCCGCATGTCATGGGTGACGATAATCATGGTGCGATGTTCGGCGGCAAGGTCCTTGATAACGCGGACCACCTCCTGCTGCAGCTCCGGATCGAGCGCGCTTGTCGGCTCGTCAAACAACAGGGCTTTCGGCTCCATGCACAAGGCGCGTGCAATGGCGGCGCGCTGCTGCTGGCCGCCAGAAAGTTGCGCCGGCCAGGCGGGGGCCTTGTCGCCAATGCCGACCTTGTCCAGAAGGCTGCGCGCGCGTTCTTCGACCTGCGCGGCAGGCTGACCCAGAACCGTAACCGGCGATTCCATGACATTCTGCAGGATGGTCATGTGCGACCACAGATTGAACTGCTGAAACACCATCGAAAGCTGGGTTCGGATGCGCGTCACCTGCGCGCGGTCAGCGGGCGCACGCGACAGGCCCTCGCCCTTCCAGCGCACCGGCTCGCCCTGAAACAGGATCTCGCCCTTCTGGCTGTTTTCCAGAAGATTACAGCACCGCAGAAGCGTCGATTTGCCGGACCCGGACGAGCCGATCAGGCTTACGACGTGGCCGCGCGGGGCGCTCAGCGAAACGCCCTTCAGCACCTCCAGCGGTCCGTAGGACTTGTGGAGGTCGCGGATTTCGATGACGGGCGTATCTGAACTGGTATCTGTCATGCTGCCGGTTATCTGGCGCGATTTCATCCCGGATTGCAACGCCTAGATGCGAAGCCTAGATTTAGGCAAACATCAAGCAGCGGCGAAACATGAAAATCGGCATTCTTCAAACAGGTCAGGCCCCTGATGGTCTGCGCGGGGCGCATGGCGACTACCCCGATTTCTTCCAGCGTCTGCTTGCCGGGCGCGGGCTGGATTTCCGCAACTACCATGTCGAGGCACTGGAATTTCCCGACACGGTCCGTGATGCCGACGGCTGGCTGATAACCGGCTCTCGGCACGGTGCGTATGAGGATCATCCCTTCATCGCGCCGCTCGAGGCGTTCATTCGCGACGCCTATGCGGCTTCGGTTCCGCTGGTCGGGATTTGCTTCGGACATCAGATCATTGCACAGGCATTGGGCGGCAAGGTCGAAAAATACGCAAGCGGCTGGTCCATTGGCGCGCAGGATTATGACTTCGGCGGCGAGACGCTGACCCTGAATGCCTGGCATCAGGATCAAGTGACGCAGCGTCCGCCCGTGGCCGAGGTCGCGGCAACCAACGGATTCTGCGAAAACGCGGCGCTGATCTATCCCGGCCATGCCTATACCGTGCAGGCACATCCGGAATTCGACGACGCTTTCGTCAATGGCCTGATCGAAACCCGCGCCAGAGGGGTCGTGCCGGATGACCTTCAGGAACGCGCGCGCGCGCGGATGGGTGGCAGGCGCGACAATGCGGTAATTGCCGACAGGATTGCCGATTTCTTCCACGCCATGCAGACTGCGCGGCAAGGCGCAGCGTAACCCGCCTGCCCGCCTGGTGTCCGGTAACGGGACCGGCGGGCATCCAAACTGCGACGGCCAGCCCCACGCCACTCTTTTGCGCAGGGCTGGCCGGACACGACATACAGGATTCAAATGACCCCCGACTGGCTTGAACAGACACCGAAGGCAGCGCAGGACTACGTTGCCAACCGCAGGCTGGACGAGATCGAATGCATCGTCGCCGATATCGCCGGCGTCGCGCGCGGCAAGGCGATGCCCGCGTCCAAGTTCGCGCGTCAGGAAAAGTTCTTCCTGCCAAACTCCATCTTCCTGCAGACCATCACCGGCGAATGGGCGGACAACCCCTCTGGCGCGTTTACCGAACCGGACATGATCCTGACCCCCGACTATCAGACGACCACCGCTGCGCCGTGGACCGCAGATTTCACGCTTCAGGTCATTCATGACGCATATGACCAGCAGGGCCAGCCTGTGCCGGTCGCACCACGCAATGTCCTGAAGCGCGTCGTCGGACTGTTCGAGGCACAGGGCTGGCGTCCTATCGTCGCGCCGGAAATGGAATTCTTCCTGGTCGCGCGCAATACCGACCCCAACCAGCCGATCATTCCGCCGATGGGCCGTTCGGGACGGCGGGCCGCCGCGAAGCAGGCCTATTCGCTGTCCGCGGTGGACGAATATGGCAAGGTCATCGACGACATCTATGACTTTGCCGAAGCCCAGGGGTTCGAGATCGACGGAATCCTTCAGGAAGGCGGGGCCGGCCAGATCGAGATCAACCTCGCCCACGGCGACCCGGTCCGTCTCGCCGACGAAATCTTCTTCTTCAAGCGCCTGATCCGCGAGGCCGCGCTGCGTCACGACTGCTATGCGACCTTCATGGCGAAACCGATCGAGGGAGAGCCGGGCAGCGCCATGCATATTCACCACTCTGTCGTGGATCTTCAGACCGGGCAGAACATCTTTTCCGACGACAAGGGCCGCGAGGCCGCGCCGTTTCTGCATTTCATTGCCGGAATGCAGGCCCATCTGCCCGCCGCGATCGCGCTGCTGGCGCCCTATGTAAACAGTTATCGCCGCTACGTCCCCGACTTCGCCGCGCCGATCAATCTTGAATGGGGCCGCGACAACCGCACCACGGGCATCAGGGTTCCGATTTCCGGGCCAGAGGCGCGGCGTGTGGAAAACCGGCTAGCAGGGATGGATTGCAACCCGTATCTGGGCATCGCAGCCAGCCTTGCCTGCGGATATCTGGGCCTGACCGAGGCCCGCGACCCGCGCCCGGAATGTCTGGGGGATGCCTATATCTCGGAAGATGAACTGCCGCTGACGCTTGGCGACGCGCTGGATCTGATGAGCGAAAGCAAGCCGATGCGGGAGGTTCTGGGCGATGAGTTCATCAATGTCTATGAATCGGTAAAGCGAAACGAATACAAAGAGTTCCTGCAGGTCATCTCGCCGTGGGAGCGAGAGCATCTGCTGCTGAATGTCTGATCGCCGCCGCAGTCATCCTGCGCCCGCCAGACCGGACCCCGAGGCCGAGGACGCGACATGAACCTGCTGTTTTCGAATGACCGGCGGGGCGAATACCCGCCGTCGCTTTACGCCGATCAGGTTGAACCTCTCGAACCGTTTCCATCGCTGCGCGGGGAACGGCGTGCCGATGTCTGCATTGTCGGGGGCGGCTATACCGGGCTTTCGGCCGCCATTCACCTTGCCCGTGCCGGGTTCGATGTCACCCTGCTGGAGGCACATCGCGCAGGCTTCGGCGCGTCGGGCCGCAATGGCGGTCAGATCGGATCGGGCCAAAGGCTCGACGTCGCGGAACTGGAGGCGATTGCCGGCAAGGACCGCGCGCATATTCTCTGGAACATGGCCGAGGAGGCGAAGCGCCTGACGCGTGCCTTTGCGGATCAGGCGGGCGTTCCGGTGCATGACGGCGTGGCGCATGCCTTCCGCAAACCGGAGGAGATCGACGCCGCGCGGCGCGGGCTGGAATTGCTGCAACGCGATTATGGCTATGACCGGATCGACCTGCTTGGCGGCGACGATTTTCGCGCCCTGCTTCCGTCGCCCGCCTATTGCGGTGGCGAGCTGGATCACGGCGCGGGCCATGTGAACCCGCTTGCCCTGGCGCTCGGCATGGCAAAGATTGCCGACGGCGCAGGTGCGAACCTGTTCGAGATGAGCCACGTGCATCACATCGCCTTCGCGCGCACGGCAAGCGACAAGACAATCGTGCAGACCGACACGGGCCGGGTCATCTGCGCTCACGTGATCCTTGCCGGGAACGGCTATCTTGGCAATCTGTCTGACAAGGTTGCCGCGCGCGTCATGCCGATCAACAATTTCATCGTCGCGACCGCGCCCCTGGGCGACACGGCGGCAGAGGTGCTGACACGGCGGATCGCCGTTCACGATACGAAATTCGTGGTGAATTACTGGCGGCTGGATGACGAAGGGCGGCTTATCTTCGGCGGTGGCGAGAATGTGAGCTATCGCTTCCCGCGCGACATTGCCGCAAAGGTCCGCAAGCCGCTGGCGCAGATTTATCCGCAGCTCGCGGATATTCCCTTCACCCACGCATGGGGCGGCACGCTGGCCATCACCATGAGCCGTCTGCCCTGTTTTATCCGCCCCGCACCCGGTGCGTTGTCGGCAAGCGGCTTTTCGGGACATGGCGTGGCGCTGGCGACGCTGGCGGGCAAGCAGATGGCCGATGCGGTGGCAGGCGAGGCATCCGGCTTCGACATCATGTCGGCGCTTCCGACCCCCGCCTTTCCGGGGGGTCAGATGCTGCGTTGGCCGCTGCTCGTCGCGGGAATGGGATGGTATGCGATGCGCGACCGGTTGGGCCTGTAACGCCCACTGTGACATGCCCCCGTCAGGAAAGCCGCGGGAATTCGATCTTCGGGCAGCGATTCTGCACCACGGTCTTGCCCGCCGCTTCGGCCTTGCGCGCCGCTTCCGGATGGGCAACGCCAAGCTGCATCCAGATGAATTTGAGGTCGGGCAGCGATGTCAGCGCCTCATCGACGATGCCGGGAACGGCGGCGGGGCGGCGGAAAATATCGACCATGTCCACCTGCACATCGTCCGGGATCGACGACAGGTCAGGATAGACTGTCTCGCCCAGGATTTCCTTGCCCTCATGGCCGGGATTGACCGGGATGATGCGGTAGCCAAACCCCTGCAGGAACCGCGCAACGCCCCAGCTTGGGCGTTCAGGCTTCGGCGAAAGGCCGACAACGGCGATTGTTCTGGTTTCATCCATGATGCGTCGCATCGTCTCGGCTTCGGACATCACACATACCTCCTGATCGCGCACAACCTTTCATAGAAAAAGCGCCCGGTCCATAAGACCGGGCGCAAGTCGCGGAACGAGGGACAGTGATCTGAGCGCGGCCGTTCCGTGGCAACGCGCCCGTGCAAAGAATATGGGGGCCGATTCGGCGATTCCAAGGCCTGTCGCGGATTTGTGAACGAAGCGGTCTTGAAACCGGCGGCACCAGCCGGCGCCGGTTCAGGGCTTGATCTTCAGCCACATGTCCTTGGCTTTCATCAGCATATCGCGCGGATGGGACAGCAATTCCTGCTTCCGGTTGGCAGAGCCGACGAAATAGACACGCTGCCCGATGGTCACGAACTGGCGCGGATCGCCCGGTTCCGACCGGCCTTCGGTCAGCGCGACGACACAAAGCCCATCGAAACCGGGCGTATAGGCGCGCGGATTTGCCTCGAACAACGCGCGATTGGCTTCCGAGGCAAAGTGATATTCGCGCCCGCGCCAATTGGTGACGATCTCTGCCCGGCCGGATACCGCCTTTTCCTGCGTCACATAGGCAACAGGGTCATACCCGCTCAGCGCCCAATCCTGCGCGAAAGCAGGAAGCGGCAGTGCCAGCAGCGCGGCAATCAGGGATGATTTCAATCGGTTGTCAAACATGGCGCGGTTCGTTTCGTCTGCACATGACATGGCATCCGACCCCGCGCCTGTCCATGATTCGGCGCGTGACCTCAAGCCGATTTGAAACGTCGTGCGGCGGCGTAAAGCCCGACCGCCGCGGCATTCGACACGTTGAGAGAGCCGAATTGCCCCGCAAACGGGATACGCGCCAAGTAATCGCACGTGTCACGGGTCTTTTCACGCAATCCCGGCCCCTCTGCCCCCAGAACCAGACAGACCGGGCGTCCCGCGACACGATCCAACACCTCCTCCAGCCCTTCATCGGTCTCTCCGGCAAGGCCGATGGTGACGAAACCGGCAGCTTTCAGCGCCTCCAGCGCATCGGCGAGGTTGCCGACCCTCAGATAGGGCTGCCGTTCCAGCGCGCCGGATGCAGTCTTGGCCAGTGCGCCCGTTTCGGGCGCGGCGTGGCGTGCAGGTGCAACGACCGCGCGCGCGCCGAAAACCTCGGCCGAACGCAGGATCGCGCCCACATTATGCGGGTCTGTCACCCTGTCGAGCGCCACGACAAGCGGCAAACCGGCGCCGCTGATCGCAACCTCATCAAGATGGCCCCAGCCAAGCGGCTTCACCTCCAGCGCGCAGCCCTGATGCACGCTGTCGGGCGGCAGGCCGACGGTGCGGTCGAAGACGCGGGCGTCGGTGATTTCTGGTGTCATCCCCGCAAGATCGCCAAGCCGGTCAAGCGCGTTCTGCGTCACGACAAGACGCAGCTTTTCGCGTGCGGGGTTCGCCAGCGCGTCGCGCACGGCGTGAAGGCCGAACAGCCAGATCGTTTCTGCCGCCGATGACTTTCTGGCGCGCTCTTTCGCGATCACCCAATCCGGCTTGCGGTTCTTCTGTTCGGCCATTGGCATCCCCTTTTGCCTGCCCTTCTGCGCCATACGGTGCAGCAGGCGCAAGCCCGAGCTGAATTTCTGCCAGATTGCGGCCCGATTCTTGCTTGACGCCCCGCGCCGCCCCGCTTATTTCCCCCTGACGCCGAATGGCTCGGCGGGCGACGTGCTGCAAGGTGCGGCAGCGGACTGTAACTCCGCCGGGGAGACCCATGCCTGGTTCGATTCCAGGGTCGCCCACCATTTTCCCGACGAACCGATCTCTTGGCCTCGATCCAAAGCCCGCGACGACGCGGTCATGTCGTGACGAGGTCGGTGCGCACCAGCTTCTGGCAAGACGCGCGATCTGCCCCGCCGATCTGGCGCAACAGAAGATCGGCCAGTTCCCAGCCCGACTGACGCCTTGAGAAATGAGAGGCATGGATGCGGCCGCCGACATAGCTGGCAAGATTTGTGCCGGCGCGCATCGCAAAGCCGATACCGTCGATCCCTGCGCCGATCCGTGCGCGCACGCCGGCGCGCGCGCCCAGCAACACCATCTCGTTCACGCAGAGGAACGCGTCGGCGCGATTTTCGCCTGCCAGATCGGCTGCAATACCGCGCGCGGCCTCTGCCGAGGGCTCTGCGTGAAAACGCAACGCCGGATCAGGGGAAAGACCATGTTCCGACAACGCGCGTTCATACCCGCGCAGACGCTGGCGCACAAATGTCTGCCCCATATCGCCGTCAATCAGCGCAATCCTGCGATGACCGTCGCGCAGCAGCGCATCCGTCCCCTGCCAGGCGGCATGTTCGTTGTCTATATCGAACCACGAATGCGCCGAAAGCAGTTCCGTCCGACCGAAGGTCACAAAGGGAAAATCGGCCTCCAGCAGATATTTGACCCGCTCATCCTGCAGACCGATATGATCAAGGACAATGCCGTCCGCCAGGCGCCCCTGCACCACATCGCGCACGCGGTCCAGTGATTGCTCGGCCGCGCTGACCGGCACGGCCCTGACTGCGTAATCGGTGCTGGCCAGGCGCGCATGTATCCCGTTCAGCAGCCCGACAGAGCCGGAATCGCCGACCTCCTCCTCGGGTGACAGACCCAGGAACGCCATGATAACGAAGGTCTTTCCGGTTCGCAGCCTGGCACCTTCCAGATTGCGGACATAGCCCATCCGCGTCGCCGTCGCGCGGACCCGATCGACCATTTCGGGGCTGATCCTGTCCCCATCCTTCAGGGCGCGCGCGACCGTCGTGACCGAGACGCCCATCTCGGCCGCGATGGATTTCAGCGTGACGGCGGGCGAACGCTTGGCGGACATTCCTTAGCCCTTCAGCGCCATGACGCCGGGTATTTGGTCGTCCAGGAGCCCCGTTCTGCGCCGGATTGCCGTCAGCGTCCGGGGCTGGCCAGGCAGAAGCGTCATCCCGTTATCGGACCAGACCGTATCGCCGCCGTGATCCCATGTCACCCACAGCGCCGGGCGGTCGGTCGTCAGTGTCACCGTTTCGCGCCCGTCGCTGTCGGTGCCATGCGCCGCCGTAATCTGCGGATTGCCGAGCGCGTATTCCTTGGGCCGGGCGGCCAAATAGTCATTCTCGCCATGATGCGCACCACCATCGCTCCAATCGAAATGCAATAGCGCATCAGAAGGTAACGCGTCGGGCGCAAACCGGGCAATTTCAAGTGCACGCTCGGTCGGAACCTCGATCTGCCAGCGGCCAAGCTTCTGGGGCTGGCCGTCGAACGGCACGACCTGCGCCGATACTGACAGCGGAACCGGCTGCGCGGTGTCATTCACCGCCCAAAGAACGATTTCGCCGGTGTCATGATCCGGCTGGGCCGAGATCAGGACCGGGGCATAGAAGCGCCGCGCGGCATAGTGCAGCACCTTCCAGCCGCCGCCATATTCAAGCCCGGCCCAACTTGCCACCGGCCATGTGTCATTAAGCTGCCAGTAGAGCGTGCCCATCGTGCGCGGCTTGTTCATCCGCCAGAACTCGATCGCGGTTTTCATGGCCATCGCCTGCGATACCTGGCTGAGCCAGACCATGTCGGAAAAGCCGTCAGGAAAGCGGAAATACCGCGCCAACGTCTCGACGATACGGCTGTTGCCGCCCGGATTGCGCTGGTGAACATCCATCACGTTGGACGACACGTTGCGATCCTCGGGCAGTGTAAAGCTTTCGATCACCCGCATCGACGGGAAAGACTGAAAGCCGAATTCCGAACAGAAACGCGGTCGCACGCTGCGATAATGTTCGAAATCCTTTGCCGAGTGCCAGACATCCCAGAAATGCATGTCGCCCGAGGCATCGTCATGCCAGCCATCGCCGAAGTTCAGCCGCCCGACCGAAGGACTGGACGGCCACCACGGCACATCGGGCGCTTCATCCTCGATCGCCTCCTCCAGCGCGTGGTTCAGTCGGTCATACATCGCGAGATAGCGGTCGCGGTCGGCCTTGCTTTCGTCGAACCAGCCAAGCGCCCCAACAAGTTCATTGTCACCGCACCAGAGCGCGAGGCACGGATGCGCCGAAAGCCGGCGGATCTGCTGGCGCGCTTCATGGCGGACATTGTCAAGCCACGCCCGGTCGGCTGCCGGGTACAGATTGCAGGCGAACATGAAGTCCTGCCAGACCATCAGACCGCGTTCGGAACACATCTGATAGAACCAGTCCGGCTCGTAACTGCCGCCGCCCCAGACGCGGATCATGTTCATATTCGCTTCGACCGCGCTGTCCAGCAGGTCGGCCACCACCGCCTGCGTCGCCCGCGCGGGCAAGGCGTCTGCGGGAATCCAGTTCGCGCCGCGCATGAAAATCTCGCGGCCATTCACGCGGAACGCGAAGCGGTTCCCGACCTCGTCAGGATCGCTGAGAAGCACGATCTCGCGAAGGCCGATGCGCAAGCGGCGATGCTCGTCCCCGATGCGCACGTCCAGATCATACATCTCCTGCGGGCCGTGTCCGACGGGCCACCACATGCGGGGATTGTCGATCTCGGCCGTCAGGGTAACGCGGCCACTGCCCGGCCACAGTGTCACATCGGTCGCGACCGTCTGCCCGTCGATGGAAAGCGAAGCACGGGTTTCGACGGGTCGCGCAGCATCGACAAGCAGGTCAACCGACAGCCGCACCCGGCCATCAGCGTGGTGCTGGCGGATCATCGCATCATCCAGCCGCAGCGGATCGGCCCGACGCAATTTTACGCTGCCATAGATACCCAAAGGGCTGAGCGCGATGTTCCAGTCCCAGCCCGCATCGCATTGTGGCTTTCGCAGGAAGTTGTAGTGCGGCAGACGGTTGTTCCAGAAAATATGCGGGACCGGGAACGCGAATTCATCCGCCTTGCGCTTCGCCTCTGCCGAGTTCGACAGAAACCGGATCGAAATCATGTTCCGCCCTTCGACAACCGCCTTGCTGACGTCAAGATCATGGCGAATGAAACGGTTCTGCAATTGGCCGACCGGCATGCCATTTACGCGAACTTCTGCCTGACAATCCACGCCGTCGAGGACCAGCGTATGCCGCCCGTCCGCGGGGGCCGGCAGATCGAACTCACGCTCGGCCAGCCACTCGCTTTCATGCACCCAGTCAAGGCTGACTTCGCGGTCGCGCCAATAGGGATCGCTGATCCGTCCGTCAGCCAGCAGCGCCGAATGAATGTCGGCGGGAAAATCCACGGCAAGACACTGATCGCCATTTACCTGCGACACGGTCCAGCCCTGATCGAGCGAAATTTCTGAAACCGAATTCTGACTATCCATTGTCCCAGCCCCTGACCGCGCAGACGCATCGCTCGCGCCCGAACAGCGATTCTGATTAGGTGTAACGATACACCCTCTTTATTTCCTGATTGTGCGCAGCGTCAAGGAGAAAAGTTTATCGTTACACCAAGTTGGATCGTGTTCATTTCATGATCCGGGCACGACATCCAAAGCGTGATCAGATCGGGGCCTACAGCCCCTCTGCTTCCAGGCGCCTCTCAATGGCTTGAGTAAGCGTTTCCGGTTGTTGAGGCAGGTTAAATCCGACGCGCCACGACCCCACATCATCGTCGGAAAGCGGGCCAAGCGTTTCGAACTGGTTCTCTAGCGTGAAATACGCCCAGTTTCCCGGCCCGGTCCCGCGCGCGAAGCGGATATCGTAAAGATCGTCCGGGTAGAAATCGGCGTCCTTGTGAACGACCTTCCACGGACGCTTTCGGTTCGGGGCGTCTATCGCGGTTATAAGCACGCCAGTCGGCCCGAACAGGCGCCCCGAATTGATGATCCCGTCGTCGAAATCCGGCGTATCGCGACGTGCGCGAAAAAATTCCGCGATGGTGGCGCCATCCTTTGCATTCATCAGCCGGCCAAACGCATAGGTGCCGTCGCTCAATGGCACGGCAAAGACGCTTCCCGCCTCTACGCCTTTGAATTTTCGACCGAACCAATCATAGCCGTCTTTCGCGGTACGTCTTTGATGCATAGCTTCGGGGCCCTCTACTTAGCTGCACGTCCGGGTCGTCGCCGTTACGCGGCTTCTTTCCTTCTGGTAGCCCTTATCAAACTGAACAGCGCGGGGATCGCCAGCCCTGACGCGATCCTGACTGTAGGAATCGACGCGGTTTCCTTCGAAGCCCGGCCCATAGCGCTGATTGTTTCCTTCATCGGCCCATGCGCCGAACTGATCCGAGCGCAGCGTCCCGGCACCGCCGTTCGAATTCTCGATGTGGTATTGCTCGGCACCACGCGCTTCGCCATAGGTCTGGACGCGCGTAATTTCATATTCGCGCAGGCCGCCATGCAGGCGGTTCGAATCCCGGTGTTCCTGCATTCGGGTGGTATATCGCGTCGCCTCGGTCTGGCCGACATAGACGGTCCGCACGAGATTGCCCTTCGAATCGAATTCGCCCAGCCCGTAAACCACATAGCCTTGCCCACCAGCGCCGGGATAGCTTGGCTCTACCAGCCCATACGGGTCCGTTCCTGACAGCGGATCGGTCGGATAGGCATAGACATTCGCACCGCCGAGCAGACCGAGCGGGTCCTGGTTCAGATAGATGCCCGCAGCCGGATCATAATGCCGGAAGCGGTTATAATGCAGGCCGGTTTCCTCGTCGTGATACTGGCCCTGAAAACGCAGGTTCTGTTCGACACGATCGACCAGAACGCGATCGACACCGCCCCATGCCTTCAGCGAAACCTGCCAGACGAGCTCGCCATTCTCGTTCGAGACTTCCTGTGGGGTTCCAAGGTGGTCAAGCCAGTACAGCAGGACGCGCGCCTCTTCCTCGGCCGAGTGGCGACGGATCTGGGCCGCGGGACGGAAGGTTTCCGGTTCGTGCACGTAAACGACGGCAAGGGGATCGGCCGGGCCGCTTGCATCGCCGCGCCCTTCGGCAAGCAGCACCGGGCCGTCCCACAGGAACCACGTCACATCGTCGCGAACCAGTTCCGCGATGCTGTCTGTTCCGGGCGCGCCGGGCGCATTGGCTGCCGCAATAACCTCGTGATGGGACTTGCTGACGCGCCGACCAAGCGCATCATAGGCAAAGCGCGTCCGCCGGCGGGTGCGACCGCGCGTCTCATCAACCTCGATCAGCCGGTTGTCGTCATTATAGACGTAGCGGAACTGATGCGATCCGCCCTGCCCGCGGCGCATGGCGATGCGATTGCCCGCGTCGTCGTATTCGTAATGGCAGTCGCCACGCATCATCAGCCGCCCGTGCTGGACCGACGCATCGCGCGGATTATCGACGCCGATCAGCACCGTGTTCGCAGGATCGAACCCGAACCGCTCCTCGTGGTCGTCAGAACTGGCGCTGCGCAGACGATTGCGCTGATCGTAGCCGAAAACAGTCTCGCCATTCGTCAGGCTGCCGATCGAGGTGATGTTCGACACGCTGTCATAGCTGTAGCCGCGCGCAAAGACGGGTTGCCGCGCGGCGCTGCGATACCCGGCCTGACGGCGAATCCGGCCCTGCGGATCGTATTCGGTTTCGCGCGTGACGGCCCCGCCCTGACGCCGCAGTTCTCGGCCGATGCGGTCGCGCCGAATGTCGACGATCTGACGGTCGCCGTAATGGACCGCCGCCAGTGCGTTATTCGCGTCATGGCCATAGCGGATGAAACGCCCATCCGGCAGGATCGTGGTGGTGCGCAGGCCACGATCACTATAGCTGTGCAGAAGCTCTGCCCCGTCCTGAACCTCGGACAGAACATGTCCCAGCGGATCGTGGACGTAACGCAGCTTGCGTGATGGATTATCGGCGAGGGTCATGCGGCCCAGCAGGTCGTATTCATAGCGCGCCCAGCCACCATCGCTGCTTTCGCGAAGGATCAGCCGCCCCATCGCGTCACGCTGATAGCTGTGATGCCGATAGCCGTCGCGCACCGTCACAAGCTGACCGGCAAGGTCATAGCCATATTCCATCCGGCGGCCGTCATAAGCGGTCTCGACCACGACATTGCCGCTGCCGTCATATTCCAGTCGATAGCTGTCGCCGACCTCGTTTGTCAGCGCGGTCAGCCTCATTTCCGTATCGTAATCATACTGAAGCCGGGTGCCGTCGGGATTTCTGCGCGTCACAGGCAGGGACAGGCCGCGCCAGTCCCATTGCCAGACCGCGCCCTTGGCATCGCGAACTTCGGCGACATTACCATCGGCATTATACGCCGTGCTGATCCGGCTTCCGGCAGCATGCATCACCTGCACGACGCGGTCGCAGGGGTCGTAATCGTAAGTGACCGGCTCCACCCCCTCGACTTGTCGCCGGGCCAAGCGCCAGAACCTGTCATACTCATAGCTGACCGTGCCGCCGGCCGGCGTGCGTTCTGATTTAAGATACCCCGCCTTGCCCCAGGAATAGCGGCGGAGCGTTCCCTCTGCGTCCTGAATGTTCAGGGTCAGTCCGCGCTGATCGCGCAGAATATGAATGCTGTAGCCAAGCGGGTCCGTAACCTGCACGAGGTTTCCGCGCGCGTCGTATTCCCGCTCCGTCGCGTGACCAAGCGCATCCTGTTCCAAGGCCACATTCATGAAATTCCGGCTGAGCGGGTCGTCACTGGCATAGTCCAGCCGTGTCGCCGCGCCTGCACGGTCGGTCGTTTCGACAGGGCGGCCGAATTCGTCATGCTGCCAGCGCGTTTCGGCCCCAGTCGCGTCGCGCAGAACAAGCAGTTCAGCGAAGCGGTTATATTCCATCTCGGATTGCTGGCCAGAGGGGCCGGTGACATGGGTCACCAGACCGTATCGGTCATAGCCGAAGATTTCGACCGCGCCGGTCCCGGTGACGCTGCGGGTGATGCGCAGATCAGGGTCGAACTGGAACTCTCGGTAATGCAGGTCGCCGTCACCCCACGTCCGGATGCAGCGCGCTTCCGTCCCGCGTGCGACATCATCCCATTCGAAATGGTATGACAGCCCGCCCCGAAGGGTTTCCCTGACCATCAGATGGTTGCGGTAATCGTGCCTTGTTTCAGCCCCGACTGCATCGGCAATCGCCGTCAGGTCGCCATGCGGACCATAGTGATAGCGGACCAGTATCTGCTGCTGCTCTGCGTCGCTGCGCGCCACGGACAGGAAACGGCCTTCCTCGTCATGCGTGAACAGATAGGCGATCTCGTCCGCGCCCGTCACGCGGATCAGGTTGCCGGCACCGTCATAATCCAGTGCGATGCGATTGCCATTGGCATCCGCGATCAGGTCCAGCCGCAGCCGGCCCTCGCCGCCCGGAACCGGGCCAAGCCGGTATTCAAGTCCGCTTTGCCTGCGGATCACCCAGTCATCTTTGCCGCGACAGATCGCGACCAGCTTTTCTGCGCGGTGATAGAAGCTCTGCCCCGTTTCCATCTTCGGCAACAGGATCAGGCGCCCTTCCTCCAGCCGCAGAACATTGCAGTTCTCGGCCGGGGCAAGTGCCATGTCGAGCGGGTGGTGCCACTTGCGGCCAAGCGCGCCGTTCTGGCTGGAGGAGGACAGCCAGATACGCGCCCAGTCGATCTCGATCAGGCCCGAGATCGTGAAATCGACCTGCCGCGTGTAAAGCTCGCCCGAGGCCACATCGACGGGGTGCCCCGAGAAGACACGGTTGCGGAAGCCATTCGCGAAACGCCCGCCAAGCCCGCCGCCAATCATGCCGAACAGTTCTTCGCCGATGACGCCGCCGGCCTCGCCAAACAGCGCCTCGCCGATCTGTCCGCCGATTGGGGCCAGAATGGCCGAGCCGAGCATTCCCCCCAGGGCATTCGCCCCGAAGGTCATCAGGCTGCACAAGCCGCCCGCGGCGAAGGCCGCCGCAGCCCCGAAGGTCAGCGCGACAGCACCGCCGACGATGACCATGCCCATCGCGACATCGACCATCCATTGCGGGACTTCGGACTGGATTTCCAGATACTGGGCGGTTTCTGCGCCGATGAAGATGTTGTCGAAATCGGATTTGACGGTCCCGTCGCATTCCGACACGTCATCCGTTCGCACCGCAGGATATTCGTTCAGGAAAACGCTGTCGCTGCCCGTTGCGAGGCGTTTCTTGCCGTGGTTCTTGCAGTCAACCGTGTCGATGATGGCGCGTGCCGCGGCGATGCGCGATGGCCCGTAAAACACGTTGGGCGAGCCGGTCGAGATCGGGCCTTTCGGGCTTTTTGCAAGCTGACCGAACCTCATCCCGGTCAGCGCCCCGCCACCTGTCGCCGCAACGATGCCCCCGGCTGCCGCTATGACCCCAAGCGCCGCGCCGCCGGTGCCGATAACCGCCACGAGCGCAACCGCCGCCGCCAGACCGAGCGCCGCCCCGATGAGAAAGCCCATCATGGCAGAGCTGTGTTCGATTTCGTGACCGATATGGGCGGCTGCTAGCGCGGCGGGCATCTCGACCTACCGGGTCCAGGAAACCGAATTCAGGATCTCGTCGAACACCGGCTTCACCTCTTCGAAATTCTCGCGGGCTGCGGTGACGACCACGGTCTGCACGATCCGGGAATCGATGTCGGTCTGAAAGAATATCTGCTGCTGCTGCAACATCACCCCTTGCGGGCGCATGCAGAAGGACAGCTCGACCGCCGGAACACCGCCAAAGGTGGTCTGCTGGCGGCTGAGAAGATCGAAATTCTTCACCTGCCCCATCAGTTCTTTCAGCTGGCGGTTCACGAACTTGTCGAGATCCTCGTTGCCCTGCATCTCGCCCTTCGAGCACAGAAGGTTGGGCAGGACCTTGTAGCTTGGCTTGGGCGGGGCGACCCAGGTAATCATGCTGCGATCGGCCCAGCCATCGGGGACGTTCAGGGTGAAGTTGTCGGTCAGGCAAACGGACATGGAAGCTCTTTGATGAAGGGTTGGTTCAGCGAAATTTCTGCTCAGAGGATGCTTGCGCGACGCGCACCACCCCCGCCACCAGAGGGCGTCGACGCATCGGTATCAGGTGCGGTTTCTCGCGGGTTCACGTAGGTTTCGGCACCCTCGATGATGACCTGACCCTTGCTGATCTGGATGAAATTATTGGCGTCTGCTTTCAGCAGGATGTTTGGCGCTTCCAGGACGATCCCGGTCGCGGCCTTCACCGTCACGGCACCGGATTCCGATACGGTGATGATATCGTTCTTCACCGTCGTGTACTGACCTGCCGCAAGCACCGAGATATGCTGTTCACCGGTCTTCACGGTGGTCGAGTGGTTGCCGGTTTCGACCGTCATTGCGTGGTTGCCGGTTTTCACGGTCAGCGAGTGATCGCCCTTCGACACGGTTGTGCCGTCATCGCCCGTCACCTGAAGCGTCCGGGAGCCGCTGACGGATTCGCTGCGATTGCCGGTGACACTGACCGACATGTTGCCCGTGACGCTCTCGCCGTGATTGCCGCCGACGCTCAGTGTCTTGTCGGCTGCGATATTTTCGGTGTGGTTGTTGCCGACGGTGATGGTCTTGTCATTGCCGACCGACTCGGTCTGGTTGTTTCCGATCGTTTTCGCGCGATTGTTTCCGATATTCTGGTTCTGGTCGTTCAGGATCATGACGCGATGGTCTTTCTGACCATGCATATAGATCTCTTCGCCGCCGGCCTGATCCTCGAAGCTCAGTTCATTGAATCCGCTGCCCTGATGGGTCTGCGACCGCAGGACCATCTTGCTTTTGTTGTCGGGCAGGGGATAGGGCGGCGCGTTCTTGCCGTTGAAGACATTGCCGCAGACGACTGGCTTGTCAGGGTCGCCATCCAGAAATTCGACCATGACTTCCATGCCGATACGGGGGATCATCATTCCGCCCCAGCCGCCACCAGCCCAGTTCTGCGAGACTCTGCAGCGCATGGAATATTTCTCGTGCAGATCCCAGTGGAACTTCACCAGAATCCGCCCGTATTCGTCGCAGTCGATCTCGCCCTCGCCGACAACCTCGGCGGTTTGCGGGCCCTGGACCACCGGAACGCGGGTCCGGCGCGGTGGCGCCATCGGGGCCGTGTCGGGCATCAGCACATAGCGGCCCGTGAACGCATAGCCGTCGCTGTCCTGCCCGCCAGAGCCATAGGCCTCGCTGACAAAATGATGCGTCGCTGACAGGCACAGATAGCTGTCGCCCGTGCCGGGGATCCGGTCGCCCGACAGCACAAGACGCATCCCCGAACCCAGCGAGACGCAATCCCCGATCGCCCGGTTCCGACGGTCGCCGCCGCGTTCCTGCGCCATGCGCAGCGCCGAAACGATCCGCCCGAC
>NZ_VOPL01000019.1 GCF_007993065.1 Paracoccus aurantiacus | reverse complement strand
ACAGTCAGCCCCAGGGCCGCGGGCAGGGCTGCGCCCTCCCCGCTTTGCCGTCCGAAAGGCATGGGGCCTTTCGACGACAAGCAGAGAGGTCTCGCCCATCGGCGGAAAGCAGGCACCAAGCCCGCGCCGCCCGTCGCAAAAGAAGGACGATGCCCATGTTGGCCGAAGATTCCATTGCCGTCGATTTTTCCTGCACCGCCTGCGGGAAAATCATCACCGCCCTGACCGGGCCGAGCCATTGCCCGCACTGTCATACCGCCGCGCCTGATTACGGTTTCCCGACCGCCGAGGCCGTGAAGATCGCGGAACAGAACGACCGTTTTCGGGCGGGAATGCTCACCGGGACCGCAAGCGATCTGCGCGGACAGGTTGTCGTGACCTCTGCCGTCAACGGCATGGGCCGGGATTTCGTAACCGCCGCACTCATGGCGGTGGCCGGGGATAGCGAGTTCACGCCGGACAATGACCCTTACGGGGATCATGGTTTCGGCACCGTCACCGTGCTGACCGTCAAGCTGTTCTGGAAGATCGACCTTTACGACGAGGAACTGGTCTACGGCTCGCCTGACCCCGCGAACCCCGCCGCGACCCGGCGCGTCCTGACCATCATGTTCCCCTCCGATTACTGAACCCCCGAACCCGGCCCGCTTCATGCTCCGGGTGGGCCGGCCAAGCGCAACAGCAACCGGAAAGGAGGTGAGAACAATCAATCAATGGCTTGAGGCGCGGATCGCGGAAGCGTGGGCGCTCATCAGGAAGGGCGGTCACTCCGCCAAGATCGGCCACGCCTTCCTGAACCAGCACGGTGCCATGTGACCCCCTCGCCTCACCCGATCACGGGTGAGGCACCGATAACACGAAACCAACGTCGCAAACAAGGAAAAGACCTGTGAAACAAGGTGCCATCACCACCGCCCCGATCCAGTATTTCCCGCTGGAGGCGCTCTACCTCTCGGACATGAACCCCCGTCAGGACGTCGATGCCGACCGCATCGACCAACTGGCCGACAGCATCGTGGCCGTGGGCCTGTTGCAGAACCTTGCGGGCCTTGCCGACGAGGCCGGACATGTCGGGATCGTCGCGGGCGGTCGCCGCCTGCGCGCCCTGATCCGCGCTTTCGAGAAACACGCCGACCTGCTGGATCGCCGCCCGGAACTGGCAGAAATCCCCGTCCGTCTGGCCCCCGACGAGGCCACCGCACGGGCATGGGCCAGCGTCGAGAACGCGGCCCGCGAGGATTTGCATCCCGCCGATGAAATCCGCGCCTATGGCCGGATGGCCGAGACGGGCAGCGATGTGCCTGCCATCGCCCGCGTGTTCGCCGTGACCGAGGCGCATGTTTACCGCCGCCTTGCGCTTGCGGCTTTGCCCGCCCCGATCCTCGATGCGCTGAAAGCGGGCGAAATCACCCTTGAGGCCGCGAAATGCTTCACCGTGGCCCAGGACGAAGCCCTTGCACTCAATGTGCTGGACCGGATGCGCGGTCAGGACGTGTCGGCCCACCGCCTGAAACAACTTCTGCAACCCGAGGCGATCCGCGACACCGACCGCCGCGCTGTCTATGTCGGGCTTGATGCCTATCAAGGTGCGGGCGGCATCATTACCCGCGACCTGTTCGCAAACGAGGTGTTTCTGGACGATGGCGCGCTGCTGGACCGGCTCTTTGCCGACAAGCTGGCGATGGACGCCGAGGCCATCGGCCACGGCTGGAAATGGATCGAGACCAGCCCAGAGTCGTGGGTCAGCTATGATGTGACCTCGAAGCTGGACCGCATCTACCGGATCGAGGGCGAACTGTCCGAGGAACAGGCCGAGCGTTACGACGAATTGTCGGAACTGGCCGAGGCCAAGGCTCTGAACGAGGAAGGACAGGCGGAACTGGATGCGCTGGACACACTGGCGCGGGGCGACTTCGCCGATGCGCAGCGTGACCATGCCGGGTTGTTCGTGTTCGTGGACAGTCGCGGCGAACTGACCGTGCAGGCGGCTTATATTCGGGCCGAGGACCGCGAGGCCGCGATTGCCGCAGAGATACTGACCGGACATGCCGCCCGCAGCCGCGACGGCAGCGCCGTCCATGCCGCTCCGAAATCGCCCATCAGCAACGCGCTGCGCGACGATCTGGGCCGGGTGGCGCAGGGCGCACGGCAGAATGCGGCGCTGCGCGATCCCGAACTGCTGATCGACCTGCTGGCCTATCAGTTGAGCCACGGCCTTGCCTGGCGCAAGCCGTTCGGGCTTGCGACAGAGGACGTGCCGAACTGGCCGACCACCGAGGCCGAGGGATATGCGCTGGACGACCGCCTGACCGCCAATCCGCCGCGCGACATGTATGGCAAGGACCTTGCCAAATCCTTCCGCGCCTTCCGTTCCAAGGGAGCCGAGCATGTTCGGGGCGAACTGGTGCGGATGCTGGCCGCGCATTACCGGGGCGGGTCCGATGAACTGGCCGCGCTGATCGACAAGGAGACCAAGCCCGCGATCCGCGAGGTCTGGACGCCCACCGCCGCGAACTTCTTTTCCCGCGTTGGAGGCCCTTACCTCAACGACCTGTGGGGCGATCTGCTGGACCTCGCCGCCGATCACCCCACCGCCACCAGCTTCGCCAAGCTGAAAAAGGGCGAGAAGGCGGCAAAGCTGGAAACCCTGTTCAGTGATGCCGACACGCGCAAGGCGCTCGGGATCACCGAGGCGCAGGAGGCCCGCATCGCGGCATGGCTGCCCGAGGGCATGGCCTGATAACAGCGGGGCGCGCGAAGATCGCGCGCCCCGGTCCCGGCAACACGGTTTCAGAAAGGACAGCACGGATGGACTATGCACGGGAAAGATCATGGCACGGGCTTTCCTGCACGTGTGGCGGGGGCTACCGTGTCGGCCATGCCATCGGCTGCGAATACGCAACCAGCAGAGACAATCTCAACCAGTTGGACACCGACCTTGCCCGCGCCGTGGCGCAGGGCGATCAAGCGGAAGCCGCCGATCTGCGCCGGATCAAAGAAGGGATCGAGGCCGTCGCCGCACGATCCGCCACGGGAACCTGATCCATGCGCTTCATCAGATCGACCCGTCACCCGTTCACCGACACCGCCCGCAAGCGGGCCGCGCTGGCCCGCAGACAGACAGCCGACCGGGAGGCCCTGCCGCTCTTCGCCGCCGAGATCGCGGCCCGTCAGAAAAGCCCCGACGATGTGATGCAGGCCCGCGCGAATGCCTGGGCCGCGCAGGAGGCCCGCAGCCGCCAGCGCCGCGCCGATCAGTGGCGGCGTGCCCGCCGCCTGATCGACGCCATGCCACCAAGGCAGCGCCGCCGGCTGCGGGCCGCGTGGAACGGCGCACCCTATCCCGCCGATCCGGTCTATCTGCTGGATTTCCTGCACAGCCTTGAGGCCGGGCGCATCGCCCTCGATGCCCTGCCCTTCACCCCGCGCCGCGTGAACCTGCGCGGTCATGTAACCTCTGAAGAAATGGCGGCAGGCCGGACCTGCCGCCAGGCCAACAGGGAGGATTTTCAGTGTGGCTGACTTTACGTCACTTCGCCATAGGGTTGTTGTAAGTTTCTTTCTTCGCCTCTCGTGCTGACCCTTTTCCTTCTGCGACGAAGGTCAACTGGCCCCGCGATTTTCGTGGGGCGCTCTTTTTTCCGCCTGCCGCTATCGTCCACCCCTGATTGCCAGCCGATATGTGATATCCACTCTCTGCTGCTGTCGGGCCGAGTTGCCCTGCCCCCCTCCCCCGGCATCCGCCGGGAAAGGATCGCCAGGGCCGGCGCTTCGCGCGGAGCCGCGCCCCGGCGCGGCGTCTCCACACGCTCGTTGCACCAGGAAGCACCGGCTTCGATTGTGCCCGGCTGTTAACCCGGCCGAACATCGGCCGGGGCCAGGCCGCACCACCCCACTCGGTCTCTGGATTATTCCACACGGGTCAAGGACGGCGCCGCGCCGAAAGGGCGCGGCTTGCAAGCGCCCGTGCCGGGCGTCCCTGACCTCGCGTGTCCGAATCCTCCGACCGCGCAGCGCTCTGATGAAGGTTTTCCACTGGAAGTGGACGGGAAACTGCTGGTTTCAAGCGCCAATTGCTTTATGGCTCCTCCCACTTCTCTTGGTAGGTTTCGACAAGAAACGTGGCAATCGCCCCTGCCGTGTTGACCGCAAGGCTGGCGTGGCGAGGTGAAGGCCTGATCGGCAATTTGCCCCCACGCCCGTGCGAGTCAGACAGGCGATTGCGCAACGTGCCGATGCCGTTCACAAGGTTCAATGCACCGCCCAAAATGGCCTTGATTGGTTCTTCGGTGTGCTGGTTCGGCGCAAGATTCAACAGCTTCGCAACAGTGGCATATAGCTTTGGCAGGTCGTCCTTGTCCGAATAGGTTTCGCCACACTCGTCGAGGATACGCTTGATCACGGTTTCAAGGAGCGTTCGTGCCACCGTGATTGCCCCATCCGGATCGGTACTGCGGCGGGCAATAGCCTTGCCCCATACGGAATGAACGCCCGCCACGTCGAATGTCTCCAGGGCATCAGACGCCACCTTGTCGCCGGGGGCCGTGTTGCTGCCCTCAAGCCTATCCATCAAGGGTGTGAAAGCCTTGTTGATGATCTCGCGCCGGCCGGCATAGGTTTCTGACGCCCTTTGAATATAGGGCCAGAAAGCGGACAGATTTCGGTAGGTTCTTACAAACGGTGGAAGAAGGTCGCAGAGAACAGGATCAGCCATGAACTCGCGGCGGAGGTGCTGATACACACCGTCGTCTGCCGAACCACCTGTAGCCCGTGCAGTAAGCAGGCCCTCAAGCATTGTCGCCTGCTCAATTCGCGACGATGGAATTTCATTTTGTAAATACATATTCTACAGCCAGCTTCAGATCCTCCATCACCATATTCATTCCCTGTTGAGCGACAACGGCGCATCGCCGGCAGGCCGGCGACCGTGCCCCAGTCGCGCTGTCGCGCGACCCAAGCCCGCCAGGGCGATGCGGTCGGCTGCGGCGCCTGCGGTCTGTCTCGTCCCGAGCCAGATCCTCGATCGCCGGTCCTGACCGCCCTGCCCTGCCCGTCTCGGCCCATCCGGGTGTCGGTCACTTGCGCGGGTTGGCCTTCAGCCCTCGCGCACAACCGGATCATCGGGCAGGCTTTCGGCCCCTCGCCAAGCTCGGTCATTCATCGTCCCGCACGCGAGCATTCTACCGGGAACACCGGCGGCGGTGGCGGTTTCGGGCGCAGACAGCGGGGTTGCGGTTGATCCGGACACGACATGCTCAGCCCCAGCCCTAGCCATCCTTCTTGCTGCCGGTTCGGTCGATTGCCTGGCTCCGTGGCCGGTTGGTCCTGTCCTGCAAGGGGCGTTTCTTCCAGATGAAACATGACAGGGCAGCGCGGCTGACGGCCTTCGGCCTTCAACGACGAATTTCCCTTGGCCTGCGGCCATTCCTCGCGCCCCAAATTCGCCTTTGACAGCCGCTCGGTCTGCCCTGTCCGCAGAGGTTTCATCGAAACGCCAGGCAGGAAAGGAAAATCCAATGGCCACCGAAAACATGAAGCTCCGCGTCAAAACCGGCGAGAAAGACGGCAAAAACTTCTGGGACGACTGCGGGGTCGTCTTCATCAACCGCAACCCCGCCGGCGACATCACCTCGATCCAGGTCCGCCACAACATGTTCCCCGGCGTCGATATGGTCGCCTTCCCGAAACGGGCGGACGACCAGCAGTAACGGCAAGAGGGCGGCGATAGCCGCCCCTTCGCCGTTCCATCCAGTCGCTGCCGCGACGGCCTGCGGCCAGACAGGACAGGCGCGACCCGCGCGAAGGCGCGGGCCATAATGGACTGAGGACGTGCCGGGGGACCGACGCGGGCTGCGCCCGCGCTCACCCCCGCCCCGACGATCCTTTCATTTCCTTTTGTCCGCCACGCATCCCTGCGTCTGACGGTCAATGGCCAAGCGCCGCGCGATGCGCGTCGTCGTCCAGGCGGGCCGTGTCCTCGGCTTCGCCTGCGGGCCGCACCACCCCGCCTTCCCGAGCCTTGACAGTCAGCCCCAGGGCCGCGGGCAGGGCTGCGCCCTCCCCGCTTTGCCGTCCGAAAGGCATGGGGCCTTTCGACGACAAGCAGAGAGGTCTCGCCCATCGGCGGAAAGCAGGCACCAAGCCCGCGCCGCCCGTCGCAAGAGAAGGACGACACCATGTTTCGGAACTTTGACGATCTGACCCGCTGCGAAGGCCGCTGGCTCAATCTCTGGGCCGCGTTCGACGTGACCGGCGATTATCTCGGCAGCTTCACCCTCGACCAGTTGCGCGACAAGGCGCAGGAGGCAGGTAAATGGATCAGCGCCGTGCAATACCGGCGCGCCGGTCAGCGCCTAGATGAAAACGCCCTTGCCCAGACCTTCAATGGCCTGCCCAAAGGCAGCACGATCTTCGATTTCACCGGCTTCCGGGTTTCGCCTGTGCGCGACATGGGCGGCAGCGTCGAAGTCTGCGATCCCGGCGAACATGTCTGCTGGTCGATCTACGGTTTCCACGCCGAGGCGCGGGAATGGCAGATCGTGCATGACGCGACATGGGGCGAGATTGGCGAGGCTGCCGCCCGGATCGTGGATCTGACCGGCGAGCTGGTCGAATATTGCGACCTCAGCCATGCCTATGCCAACACCCGCCTGCCCGATCTGGTCGATCTGCTGGCGCAGCGGATTCATGACGAAATCCCCGGATACGATCATCCCGAGAGTTTCCGCGAGGATGATTTTGACGCGCACCCACTGGCGGAATTGCGTGAGAGCATCGCCGATGCCCTCGACCTGCGGAGGGGCTGATATGGGCTGGCTTGTCTATAACCACACCCCCGCCTGCATCCGCGATGAGATCGCACGGCTTTGCACATGGGACAACGAGACAGGACGGGGTTTCCCCGTCCTAATCAGCCGCAAGGGGTCCGTCTGGTATGCCGCCGTGCGCAGCGAACCCGCGACCGGACGGCTGGTCAGCGGCACCGATGCCAGCGGCAGTTTCGAGACCGATGCCACGGGCGGCTATACGTTCGCCGCTGTCTTCCTGACGCGTCGGGAAGGTGCCGGTTGGGGCTACAAGGACATGGACGAAACCGCCGGTCCAGTCGAATGCGAAGCCCCTGCAAAGCTTCTGGACATGCTGTCGCCCACCACCCACGAATACGCGCTGGACTGGCGGCAGCGGTGCCGCAGCCACGCGGCCCGTACCGGCCGTCGCCTGAAGCCCGGCGACGTGATCCGGTTCCCTGAACCGTTGAGGTTCAGCGATGGCAGCGAGGGGCAGACCTTCCGGGTCAACAAGGAACGCTTCGCCGGGGCGAACCGCGCCAGCACCTTCTTTACCTGCATCGAAACCGGCCGCGATTGCCGCATCAGCCGCGTCATGTCGCGCGACTGGATCCGCATCTGAACCATGCGCGCCGCGCCTGACGGCGCGGCGTAGCGATCCGTCTCCATTCCAACGACCGAGGTATTCCTATGGCGCATTCTCAGCAGATGATCACCATTCCGAACAGCATCTATGGCGACAGGACCGTAACCGCCTACTGCCGGGCGGGGCTGGGCGCTTTCAAGCTGCACAAACGCTGGCAGGTGGTCCATGTCGCATCCGGCATGAGCATCGGCGGCGGCAGGGGCGGTGATCGCCGCACCCGGAAAGGCGTGTTCGCGATCATGGACGCCCTTCTGCAGGTCCCCGTCGACTGGTCGAAACCCTATGACCAGATCGGCAAGGACGTGGCGGCCAACAAGACCGCCATCATGCTCGCCTTGAGCACGGCGCGCGACCAGTAAGCCGCGCGCGCCGCGCCTGACGGCGCGGCGCCCTGCCCCCCAACGCCACAAGGACTTTGACATGGCCCATCAAGCCGTGACCGCATTCGTGCGCGCACTCGATCAGTTCGACCGCTCGAAGACCCGCACCGAGGTTTTCCGGATCTTCTGCGAAATGGCCTTCTGCGCCCTCGCGAAGCGCGCCTCGCCCTTTGCCGATCAGCGCGACCGGCTGGAAGCGCAATACATGGAGTGCGTCCGCATGTTCCCGAACAAGGACGACGTACGGCGCATGCCTGAAATGATGGCGATCGCCATACAGATCATTGCCGCTAGCGGCGTCGATTTCTTCGGCCAGGCAGCGGCCGAGATCGGCGCGCTCGATGCCCGCCTGGGCCAGTTCTTTACCCCCTACGAGGTCAGCCGCATGATGGCCGAAATGTCCCTTGGTGATGTGTCGGCCCAAATCGAGGAACAAGGCTTCATCACCATCTCGGAACCCGCCGCAGGCGCGGGCGGAATGGTGCTGGCCGTGGCCGATGTGATCGAGAAACAGGGTTTCGACCCGGCCCGGCATATCTGGGTCGAGGCCGTTGAGCTGTCTCGCGCCACCTTCCACATGGCCTATGTCCAGATCGCCGCGCGGGGTGTCGCCGGACGAGTGATCAATGGCAACAGCCTGTCACTCGAAACCAACGATCAGGCATTCACCCCTGCCGCGCCCGCATATCATGCGATGAACGGCCATCCTTTCGCCAAACAGCAGGAAGCCGCGCGGCAGGCGGCACGGGCCGAAAAAGCCGCGCAGGCGAGGCGCCGGGAGCTGCTGCGCAGTCCCGCGCCCGCGGCCGCGCGGGCTGTCTGGCAATAAGATTGACGGGGGTAAGCGAGTTCTCTACGCCCCCCTACAGATCCTTCTGCGACGAAGGTTTAACTGGGCCGCCCTCGGGCGGCCCCTTTCTTTGCAGGCGCGACTTATCCACATTTTCTGGGGACCGTTTCGGGGAGTGGCAAGCCTGCCTTCGCATCTGGGTCAGGCCCCACTGATCAACGCAATTTTCCCCACCGCTGAAGGCAGAACTATCTGCACCCTGCCAACTGCATTGGCGGTGAGCTGTCAAATGCCTTTGAGTGTCCCCTTCGGGCCGCGCCCCCGGTTCCGGCCTTCGGCCTCCACCCGAGCTGATCGGGGCGAAGCGCGCGGCTGCGGCGTCCGGTTGAACGTCTCGTCCCGAGCCGTCCCCCCGAACCCCGGTCCTGCGCGCCCTGCCCCGACGATCTCGGCCTTGGCGGGCGGGACCGCTGACGCAGGCGCAAGGCGCAGAGCGAGACGACAAGGATCGAGCGATGCGCCGGGTGGCGATCGGGCACCTACGATGCCGTTTGGCAATCGGCGGATGGCGGACAGCAAGCGGCAGATGGCGGAT
>NZ_VOPL01000018.1 GCF_007993065.1 Paracoccus aurantiacus | reverse complement strand
TCGTGCGTATCGCCATGTCTTCGGTATCAAAGCCGAGCGAAAACGAGACGTCCGCCGACGCGGCCGAAGCTAATGCGACAGTTATCGCAATACTTGACACAAAGCGCATAAAATATCCTTCCTGTTTGTCAGAGACGGCCTTAGTAACAGCCGTTGTCCACGATCCTACTCCGACTGTATGGCTCCTACGAACGGCAGAAAAGTCCCGCAGAGCAGTTGGTGATGTAGAGCGCAGCGAAGGTCAGCTATCGTGCTTCGATAGGTACTTCAGCGCTCGGCGTCCGTTGTAGGACGCGATAGACTGTCGGCCGCGAAACGTCGAACAGCTCTGCCAGATCGCTGACGGAGTAGTCGCCCGTGTCATACATGCGTCGCAGCTCTGTTTGGCGGCGATCCGACAGCTTAGGCTTCTTGCCCTTCAGCTTCCCCTTTGCGCGGGCAACAGCCATGCCCTCTTTGGTGCGCATGCGGATCAAATCGGCCTCGAATTCAGCGAAGGTGGCGAGAATGTTGAAGAACATCTTTCCCATCGGATCGTGCGGATCATAGACCGACGCTCCCAATGCAAGCCTCACCCCGCGCTTCGCCAACTCATCCGCGATAGAGCGAGCATCCGGAACTGACCGTGCCAGCCGGTCAAGTTTCGGAACCACCAGCGTGTCGCCGGCTCTCACGGCTGCCAAGGCCTGCGCCAGTCCTGGCCGCTCGCGGTTCGTCCCAGTCAAGCCATGGTCGGTATAGATGCGGTCCGCAACTACGCCGAGATTTAGGAGGGATGCCGTCTGTGCGGCAAGGTCCTGTTTGTCGGTCGAACATCGGGCGTATCCAATGCGAGTTTCAGACATGGGGGTGTCCTTCGGAAAAATATTTTGAAGCCATGTAGAATTGTAACGCAAAAGGCCCGTTCAATGATACCATAACCGTACCATCTAAATGAGAATCGATTTCCCCCTTGAATATTGGGTATGGCTCGGACGCGATACTGCGTCCGCTCAGCGATCCCCTTGCGGACACCTTGGGAAGCAGATCATGGATGAAGCAATGGGTCGCTTTGCCGTTCTCCGCCCCCGCCCGCTCTACCCTGGTCATCGGTGCCACTTAGTGATCAAGAAACTGCGCCATATATCGGTGAAGGTCACAGGACATGGGCCGCAGCACTCCGCTTCGCGAAGCGTGCGGCTGCGGGGCTCAGGTCAGTTACCGTGGCCCAGTTTTGCACTGCCGCTCCTTGGCGGAAATCCCCACAAGCGTGCTATCGCGAACAGCCGGTCAATCGCCACCGGCGGACGCATCGTCTGACGTGATCCCGATGCCTTCGCGGACAATCCGCATCTGACCGGAGGGGTATGGCCGCAAAAGATATGCCGCGTTTTCCGCGCTACCAGTTAGCCAGGTGCCATAGTCTTGCTCGTCCAAGATCACCGGCATCCTTGTCGGATGAACCGGCTTGACCAATTCGTTGGCCGTTGTCGTGACAATGGTATGTGTCAGCCAATCGCCAGTCTCGTCGTCAATGCCGGGCTGTCCCGCGCGCCAAAGGCCAGCAAAGGCGAAGGGAGGCCGCGCATCACTGCCTTTGATTGCGAACCAGTAATCCGTCGCCGGATTCCGGCCCTTCGCCTCGCGGAAGGCGGAGCCGGGGATCAGGCAACGCCGATTGAGAAAGCTGTCCTTCCACAGACCTGATGATCGGAGCTTGTCGTCGCGGGCATTGTTCCAGGCTGCGGGCTTTATCGGTTTGCCGGTTTTCTTGCTTACCTGCGGCGTCAGAAATCCCCAGTGCATCTCGACCAGCTCGCGTTCACCATCGTCGCTTATGCGGACGACCGGTGCCTCGTATTTCGGCCAGATGCCCGTTTGGCCGCGATAGTTGCCGAGGTGGTCGCGCTGCCCCATCACCTCGAATATCTCGCGCATCGCTGCCTGTGACGTCGTGTTCGCATAAAGATTACACATGCTCGCTCCCGCGCCTTTTAGCCTTTCATGCCACCATAGGCCGCTGCGATCTGCGCCGAAACGCGCGCCAGCGCCCTGATCCGGCGCGCGGCGGGCTCGAACCGGGCTGCCGCGATCCACGCCTCGCACAACATTGGACCCTTCGGGTGTCGTTCGCAAAGCAGATCGACCGCAGCCATGATCTCGCTGGAAAGCGGATCGCGTCTCGCTGCGCCGGCGGCCGCGGCATCAAGGGTCGCGATCGCGGCAGCCTGAGCCTCTCGACCGGCTATTTGTTCCGACCACGCGCCGCCGAACGCGACATTGCGGAGCTGACCAGACCTGTCCATCTTCTCTCCTTGCCAAATGAGAACAAAGATAGAACATAAGCGGCGATCTGACCATTCTCGATATCTGGTGTCATGCCCCCCTTCCGCGTCCTCTATCTCGATATGAACAGCTTTTTTGCGAGCGTCGAACAGCAGCTCGATCCCGCGCTGCGTGGGCGGCCGGTGGCGATTACGGCTGTCGATTCGGACAGCGGCGCCTGTGTCGCCGCGTCCTATGAGGCAAAAGCCTACGGCGTCAAAACCGGCACCCATGTTCGTGAGGCCCGTCGCCTTTGCCCCGGCATCATCTTCCGGCCGTCACGGCACCGGCTTTATGTGCGCTTCAACCTGGCCGTGGCCGACGTGCTGGATCGTCACGCCGAGCTGACCCATATCCGCAGCGTTGACGAGTTCCAGCTGGCGCTGTCGGGCGAAGCCCGGACCCTCGCCGGCGCCGTCGATCTGGTCGCGCGCCTCAAGGCGGCAGTTGCCGCCGAGGTCGGTCAATGCCTGCGCTTCTCGGCTGGCATTGGCCCGAACCATCTTTTGGCTAAGATTGCCGGCAAGCTGGAAAAGCCGGACGGGTGCCAATGGCTCGGGTCTGAGAACCTGCCCGATGCCATCGCCCATCTAGCGCTGGACGATCTGCCAGGGATCTCGGGTGCGATGAAGGCGCGGCTTTACCGTGCCCGTATCTTCGACGTCCCCAGCCTCTTTGCGCTTGATCCGCGGCATGCCCGGCTGATCTGGCGCTCCGTCGAAGGGGAACGGTTCGTGCGAATGCTTCAGGGCATGGATATTCCGCTGATCGCGACGGAACGCGGCGGATTCGGCAACAGCAAGGTGCTTTCGCCCGAATACCGCGATCCGCGCCGTGCCTACCTGGTCGGCCGTTGGCTGGTGGAAAAGGCGACCGCGCGGCTGCGCCGCGACGGTCGCGTGGCCGGACGCTTCAGCCTGTCGGTCAGTTTCATGCCCGGCGGGGTTTGGTCCCGGAATGTTACCTGCTTTCCGACACAGGATACCGCGATCTTCCTCCGGCTTCACCGCGCCCTGTGGGTGCGCCTCTGGCGTACCGCACGACCGGGCGCGGTTATCAGCCTCGGTGTGCATTTGGGCGATGTGGGTTTGCTGCAGGAGCGGCGCGGCGATCTTCTCATGCCACTGGCGCCGGCAGAACTCACACGTGGTGAACGTGTCTCCCGTGCACTCGATCAGATCAATGCCCGACATGGTGATGGGGCAATCCGCTTCGGCCTCCATACGCCCCATCCGGGATTTTTTGAGAGGGGGTAGGTTTCTCGTCACCCCAGCACATGATCGCCCAAGGCGTTTTTCACCTGCTCTCGCACTTCCTTCGGATCGCCGCGTTCCATCGTTGCCATGACGAACACTGCCTTGCCCTCAGACGCGTTGGCCCACTGCTGACCGATCAATTCCTTTTCCCGGCTGTCTCGGCTTTCCTCGGGGGACAGTTGCTTGCCCTTGTATTCGACCACCAGCAGCCGGCCATCCTCCATGACGGCCACGAAATCCGGGTAAAACTTGTCGGTCGAGGTCGGCAGAGAGAAGGAATTCGGATGCCTGCTGACGTTGCGGGTCCAGTATTTCAACTTGGGCAGAGCATCCAGCGCCAAGGCGCATTTGACCTCTTCGCCGCCATCCTTGCTGTCGAATGTCGGCACCTCGTCCGGCCCCATGAAGTGGTGCTTGAACTTGTACATGCCACGATACTTGGGCACGTCGAAATACATCTCGTCGAAGAACCGGATGCCGTCATCGAAGGACACCTCGACACGCGCCTCGGGGCCGAACAGGTTCATCTGGTAAACCTTGTCGCGCTCCATCTGGCGGAACCCCCTGATCTTCTCGTTCAACTTGCGCGCCAGGATGAACTTGCAGCGCATCAGCTGCGACAGGGGGATATCGCGGTCGCGGGTCAGGTGGGTGACAACATCGTTCAGCCAGGCCAGAAGCTCCGCCTGGCCGATCCATTGATCGCGCACCCTACCATCCAGCCAGCGCACCAGCGAATTCGGCGTCCAGTCGTCCACGTTGATATCCAGCGAAAGCTGTTCCGAACTGTCCGCCGCCGAGATCGAAAGGCGGTTGCCGTCCAGATCAATTTCGAAGGTGTTGGTCGTCTCGACAATATCGAACTCGGCCTTGGTAAGCCGCGCCGGGTGATCGGCCAGCGACCAGTCGTGATATTCCATCAGGATATCGGTATCGCCAAAGACCAGCTCGCCCTGCACATGCGCCATCAGGCGCGGCACGGTGAATTCCTCGCCCAGATGGGCGGGGGCCAGATCGTCGGCGTGCTTGGCTTTGAACTCGTCCAGCTTCTCGCGCAGCACGCCATGCAAGCGCTCGGGGGCCATCTGGAACAGGCGCTCCTCATCTTTGGGCTTGGGTACGCCAGTGAATTCGATCCGGGTCTTGCCGTCATCACCTGCCGAGACCTTGATCTTGCCCGGTGCGACGATATTGATTTCGCGGCGCTCATCTTCGGAGGCGTCCAGCTCGACTGTCATTGTGGGACGCGGGCGCACCTGCCGCCCGAATAGGCCATCATCCAGCCCCGGCTGTTCGGCCTCGATATTGGCCTCAGCCTCACTTTCCTCGAAGCCCATATCGACCAGCTTGTCGCGCAAGCTGACCGCCGCCTCAGAGAAATGCTTAGAAACCAGCTTGGCGTAGGACTTGTTCAGCGCCGGTTCCTCGCGCTTTTTCGCATAGGGCATCCGCAACACGCGGCCCAGAAGCTGCTCGGCGTCCGTGCTACTGCGGATATTGGCCAGCGAGCAGAACACATAGGCAAAGGAACAATCCCAGCCTTCCTTCAGCGCCTCGATGGTGATGACATATTCAATCGAGCAATCGGGTTTGAACAGGTCGATACCGTCCAGATCACGTTGCGCGCCGGTCGCCACGGCGATCTTGGCCGGGTCAATATTCTCATTGTCGATCAGGTGCTGCTTCAGCACATCGACAGTAACATCCTCACCCTTCTTCTGAGCCTGAAACAACACGATGGGCCGAATATAGCCCTCCCGATCCAGATCGGCGTACTCCTGCAACTCGGCGCGTTTCAGGATGGCGGAGTTCACCGCCCCCTGCCACGTCTCTGCCTCGTCAAGCACCACGGGCATCTTGATCATCTCTTCATCCTTCAGCTCTTGCGCTGTGACAGAATGAAGGATGTTGTTGAAGCCCTTGGGCGTGGCGGTGAACTCGATCAGGGCGCTTGGGTTGATCCGCTCATAGACATCCTGGCTGAGGTTCGTGCCCGCCTTGTGCGCCTCATCCATGATGACAAGCGGGCGGTGCAGATGCATCAGGTTGGCAAAGCTGAATCGGATATCGCCCTTATTCGGGCCATCGTCATTGCGCTCAAGCCCCGGTGTGTTGGGCGAAACCGTCGAAAAGTGCCCCTCCAGCATCTCGTGATGGGCATAGACCTTGCGCCCGTCGGTATTGCTAACCCGCAGCGTCTGGATTGTGCCGACCACGACGCAGAGGTTTGAGCGCAGATCATGCGGCGTGATCTGGGTGAAATCGCCAATGTCGAACACCCGCACGCGGCCCTCGAATGCCGCGTCCAGCACCTGCCGATAGGGGTGGCGCGGGTTTTTCAGCGCTTCGGCGGTCTGTATCCGGATCGTGTTCGTCGGCACCAGCCACAGGACCAGCGGGAAATCCTTTTCCACCCAGGCATCCTTGGCCACAGTAATCGAATGCGCCGCGAGGATCGTCTTGCCGCCGCCCGTTGGCAGGCGCAGGCAGACATAAGGCACCTCTGGCAGGGCCTTGATCGGCTTATATCCCGCCGCGTAGCCCTTGAGCCGTTTCGCAAGTTCCGGTTCTGCCGTAATCGTCTCATAGGCCGGTTTGGGGCCTGTAATCCGCGCCTCTTCAAAGAATTTTCGCAGCGTGGCGAGCGAGGCTTTCTGATAATCCTTCAGCTTCATTTGCGCGCCTTCACATCATAAGGGGTTTGTTTGAATTCGATCTGTTCGGCCTTCAGCGTGGCCTCGGACAGCGCCGTGCGCTCGCCATAGACGGTCAGCGGGCCGGTGAAATCACCCATGCCTTCGCGGATCAGGGCCAGTGTCTTGCGGGTCAGGACGTTACCGCCCGAGACCGATTTGTCACCAAGGATGCCGTTGTAAAGCAGCGCATAGCCGTGGCCGCCCTTCACCCCAAGGAAGGGGGTCAGGGGCTGCGGTTCGGTCCACGGGCTGCCGGTTTCCGCAAACCAGATATGGGCGGCGAGGATCGGAAAGCGGATATCAGGCTGGATCTGGCCGTCTTCGGTAAAGACCGGCGGGCCAAGGCGGTAAAAGCGGAACCCGCCGCCGCCTTGCCAGTTCTGCGCCTGGGAAATACCACCCTGTTCGCCGTCGATGACCTTTTGCAGACGCGGCGCGCAATGGGTGACGGCATGATCCCCCATCTCGATCCCGATATAGCGCCGCCCCATCTTTTGCGCCACGGCAGCCGTGGTGCCGGAGCCGAGGAAGCTGTCGAGCACGAGGTCGCCAGGATTTGTTACAAGGCCGACGATCTTCTGTACCAGCTTTTCTGGTTTCTTGCTGTTTGGAAACAGAACGCCGCCTTCCTGACCGACCCCGCCAGTAGTTTTAATGTCTGTCCAGAAATCGCCCGGGTGCGTTAGCAGCGCGTCATCGGCGAATATGATCTGAACGCGCGGTTGTTTCGCAGTTTGATCAAAATCACTTTTGAAGAAATAAACCAAACCAGTGGCGGAAAGCGCAGCACTAATGGCTCCTCCAGACTTGGGTGAAGACTTCGCCAGATTATATACGCTTGAAGATCCAACGGCTTGAACAATGCGATAAGCGTTCTCGAACTTCCAACGCTCTTGCTCGGCCTTTGGAACCTTGTTCTCTTTGAAAAAATTCGCAAGACTTTCTAGTCGAGTTCTTGCCAAGATCGCGTTGCAACGTCCTACTATCTCTTCGTCTGCGGTTTCCTGAGACTGCAATTCTCGTAGTTCTCTGATCTCATCCTGAGTAAGCCCGCAGAGTAAGGTCTTGTATTCGTCATTCCATTTGGAAAGAGGAATGGGGTCAATATTGATCGGGGGTTTGTTGCCACCAGTGTATATGATAAGCCATTCCTTCAATTTAGGAAGGCGCTTTTCCGCGTGAGCCATCTTGACGCCAGATGCTTCAGACATCTTGACTGCGACAGTGTTCAAACGATTTGAGCGTCCAAAGATTTCATCCAGTATTACCGTTAGGTAAGCACCCTGCCGATCATCAATTGAACACACAAATAGGCCATCTGGGGCCAGTAATTCTCTTAGAAGTTCCAGCCTTGGCCACATCATGGCCAACCATTGCGCATGTTCGAGATTGTCGTCGTAATGCTCGGAGATTGCCGCCTTGGTGTTATAGGGCGGGTCGATATAGATGCATTTCACCTGACCCGCGTAATAGGGCAGCAGCGCCTTCAACGCCTCCAGATTATCCCCCTGGATCAGCATATTGCCCGCATCCCGGTCGCCATAGCCCAGCCCCTCGACCTCCTCCAACAGGCGGTAAGGCACCTTCTCGGCGGCGCGCACGTCTTCGTCTCGGGTCAACCAGCGTAGGGTGGGCATCTGCTCGGCTCTCGTTCATTACTGGGCGGATGTGATCCGCGATCGTCAAGGGAACCGCTGGATGCGGCCGCATCGCGCAAAGTGGAGATGCTCCACGCTTTAGACCCAATTTGAGGCTGAAGGTCCACCTGATGACGACAAGTCGCGAGTGGCGCACCGACCGACTATTTGCTTTCTGAATTCCTGGATTCCCGTCCTCTGACGCTGTGTTGTTGTCATAGAGTGATTTAGGGAAGCAGCATGATGGCGTCCCCTTCGGGCCGCGCCCCCGGTTCCGGCCTTCGGCCTCCACCCGAGCCGATCGGGGCGAAGCGCGCGGCTGCGGCGTCCGGTTGAACGTCTCGTCCCGAGCCGTCCCCCCGAACCCCGGTCCTGCGCGCCCTGCCCCGACGATCTCGGCTCTGGCGGGCGGGACCGCTGACGCAGGCGCAAGGCGCAGAGCGAGACGACAAGGATCGAGCGATGCGCCGGGTGGCGATCGGGCACCTACGATGCCGTTTGGCAATCGGCGGATGGCGGACAGCAAGCGGCAGATGGCGGAT
>NZ_VOPL01000017.1 GCF_007993065.1 Paracoccus aurantiacus | reverse complement strand
CCGCATGGTACGCTCTTGCAGAACGACCAATTGGAACGGTTCGGCCGTTGCAACAGCGTCCTTACCGGTTTTTGGAACGTACCGGCCTGCGGGTCTAGGACTATAGGAAACACCATGCTGCGAACGCGGCGCTATCACTGAACCTGACATTCGTTTATTGCGCAGCATCGGTCAATGTGGGCTCGCTACCGACCTTCGCCGCGCCACGCATGAACGGCGGCTCGGTATAATCCGCAAGGGCATCGAGCGTTCCGATATTTGGTGTCTCCACGCTCGATGCCCTTGCTAACGTTCGGCTAGGACGTTGACCAACACCACACGGTAGATATTTGAAGAAGGTGATGGGCGAAGGGACGGCAAAGCCGCCCTAGAGGGCGGCGATGCGATCGGGGCGGAAGCCGGACCAGTGGTCGGCACCTGAAATCACCACGGGGGCCTGCCGATAGCCCAGGCTTTCAACGAAGCGCAGCGCGTCGTCGTCTTCGGTCAGGTCAACAACCGTATAGGCGACGCCTTTTGCGTTGAGGCTGCGGGTGGTGGCGGTGCATTGCACGCAGGCGGGCTTGGAATAGACGGTGATGCTCATGGCTGTTCTCCTTTGCTTCTGTGAACCTGTTTTGGGTCGAAGCATCAGGGTGGTGGTCAACAGCTAATTTGCCTCGCGAGGAATGGCCATAGGCCAGGGGAAATTAGCTGTTGAAGGGGTGAATCATGCCAAGGGCATGATGCGCACCGCCCACCAGCCGCTTCGGCCCAGGGTCACAGTTGGGAAGCAAAGGAGAACAGCCATGTGACGCCGGATCCAGCTGCGACGGCAATGCACCGCCACCGCCCGGCAAAGCGCGCGGCCGTTCGCTGTTGACCTGACCGAAGACGACGACACGTCACAGAAAGCAGCGGTCGGCGGGTGGTGATTTCTGGTGCTGACCGGCTGGTTGACGAGCCGCTTGGGATGGCAGTTAGTTGGCCTATGGCACCCGTGACGCTAGTTTTCTTCCGTCGGGATGATGCTGCATTCGCCCCGCGTCCAAACGCCGCCGGCCTCGCTGCAAGCCTGGCTATCCTGCGGCGGTGCCTACCAGGCAGCGATCCATTCTGCCAGGTATGGCCCGACGAAGTAGGCGCTCGACACGATACCGACCCCTACGAAGAACGCCGCGACGCCCCACCATGGTTGGCACGAGGGAACAGCAGAATGCTCCCGGCACAAACTGCAAGACCGACGATGAGCAAGAGAATGGTTAAGAAAATGGCCAACGTGATGCCCCCAAAGAAAAAAGCCCCGCCGAAGCGGGGCTAAAGTGCCTTTTCGCGAAAAAAGGTTAGGGAACGGTATCACTTTGTCAGGGTGAGGACCACCGTATTGATGCGCACGCCGACACTGGCGAAGCTCTCGGCCGGCAGGTCTCGCCAGAGACCGCGCCGCCAGCCGCGCGTGGCATGACTCTCGGCCCATGCCCGAAAGCGTTGGTGCTTTGCGGTGCTGCCGACCTCGGCAGAGGCGGGCAGGATCGCGCGCAGCTCGCCGCCCGGCTTCAGGAAGTCGAAGGCATGCCTCAGATGATTCATGAAATGTGTCCCGGCGAACGGCGGGTTCATGACGACATAATCATAGACCGGCCGGGCGGGCAGCTTCAGGAAGTTCGCGCATTTCACGCTCAGGGCGGGGTGGGCGATGCCGCGCAGAGCCTCGGTCCGGTCGGGATGGACCTCGATCGCGTCGACGTTCGCGCCCTGCGCCAGCAGGGGGCGGACGAGCGCGCCGACGCCGGCGCTTGGTTCCAGGATCCGCGCGCCCGGTTCGATCCGCAGCCCGTCAAGCAGGTAGTCGACGACTTCGGCCGGGGTCGGATAGAAGGCCAGATCCTTTGCAAGCGCGGTGCCCGGCCAGAAATCGGCGGGCTGCGCCTCGGCGCCGGCGGCGTCGGGCAGCACCTCGCCGTAATAATCGGCCAGCACGCGGTTCACCTTCCGCAACAGGGTTTCATCCTTGATCCAGAGATGCAGGTTTCCATTCTTGAAGGTGCGGGCGAGGAAATATTCGCTTTCGACTTCGCTCTGCCGTGCGCCGTAGCGGCCGCGTCGGCTAACCTCGATGGCGTGCTCAAGCGCGCCATAGGTCCGGTTGCCGGCAAGCTGCGAAAACACCCGCTCAACGTCGGCCAAGGTGCGGCGCATCTGTTCGCCATGTCCAGAATAGGACCAGTACCCCCCTTCGCTGAACACCCATTCGAAGATCATGCGCTTGTTGATCTTGAAGGCGTCGTGGCTCTTGAAGGCGGGCGACAGTGACGCGAAGGCGCGCGCCACGCCGCGCTGAAAGATCAGGTTGGCCTCGCCGGTCAGGCGGGCGAGGGTGGCCCGGATCGTCTCGAATGTCGGTTCCGGCATGTCGTTTGCGGCCATCTGCTTGTCGAGCTGGTCGCGTTCGGTGCGGTCCATGATTTCCTTGAGGCGGGTTTCCTCGACGATGCGGCGCCAGATTGCGGCATCCAGGGTGCGCTTGTAGGTGGCGAAGGTCTTTTCGGTGTCGAAATCGGGATAGAGGGATTTTTCGACGGTCTGGTTGTCGTCGTAGTGCAGGTAAGAGGCGTGACCGGCGGTCGCGCCCTTGGCGGTCTCGGCCGCGCCGCGCGCGAGCGCGTAGCCCTTCGCAATAGCGGCAATAGCCTCTTCCATCTCGGACAGCGCGCGTTCGCGCATCATGCAAATGGCCTCGATGTTGAGGGGCGCGACAAGCGCCCCTGCATTGAAGGACAGCGGGGCGTTCATTTCTGATCCTCCCCGTTGGTGGCATCCAGCAGCAGTTCGCGCAGCTCGGCCAGCGGATGATTTTCGAAATCGTCATCGCGGAAATCCTCGGGGCCATCATATCCGGGGATCTCGTCATGGATGCGCTCGGCCAGTCGGTCGGCCAGCCCCGCGACAGTCCCGCCGGTACTGCGCCAGTCGCAATCGACATAGTGGACGGGTGCGCCGGTCGCGACCTCAAGCGCCAGCAGGGCGCGGCCAGCCTCGCCGTCCTGGGCATCATGGACAAGCTGCCAGCCTTGGCCGGAGTCGCCATAGATCGACCAGAAGGCGCGTTCCGCAGGGGGGCAAACCTCGATGGCCTCATCATAGTGGTTGCCGCGCTCGATCCGCACGGGCGAAACACAGAAGCGCCGGAAGCTGGCGGGGCTATCCCCCGCCGAAAGTCCGTTGAAGGAAATGGGGCTCATGCGATGGCCTCCTTGCTGGCTTGGAAATCCTCCAGCATGACGCCGAGGTCATGCGGGGTTGGCAGATCGCCATAGAAAATTGCGGTTCCGATATAATCGGGGCTTGAAAACGTGCGGCTCCGCATCGGCGTGTCATGGTCGGCATATGCGCGACAGCGGGTTGTCGCTGCGGTATCGGGGCGGCGAAGGAAATAGACGTGCCACTTCGCCAGCCCTTCGGGGTTGGTTTCTGCGTCCCGCTTGAGCATGGTCGCCGCGAGACGTTCCACCTCGAACGAACGGGCGCTATCGCGGATGGAAGGGTGGCAATCGGGCGCGCCCCATGCACCGCCTTCCTGAATGGCGAATTTGTTGCCGGGAAAGCGTTCGGCCAGCAGGCGGGCATAGATCTGGGCCGCGCGTGCGCTGACCACAGTGATTACGAAAGCGCCGGGCTGATGATCGGATTGAAGGACGGAATAGGGGATCATCACATATCCCCGCCGTTGATGCGCTCGCAAAGCGCGTCGATCTCATCCAGCGATAGCGGGTCAATGTCGCCGCCATTGGTCATGATCTCGTTGATCGGCGCCGGCACCCGGTTGGAACCTTGAAGCAACCGCAGGCCAGCGAGGATGGCCGAGATCTCGGCCAGGTCAAAGCTGGCGGTGATGGGCTTGTCGAAAGCGGCCATGTTCATGCCCCCACGCGGTCGAGTTCGCGGACGGCCCAGGTATCGGCATATTGAATAACCGGGGTCAGGCCGAAGGCATTGGGGCCGACAATCGGGCCGATCCAGCCGCTGAGCTTCGGCAGTCCCTGCAATTCCTTGCTGGCGAGGGGATCATCGACATAGCCGGTGATTTCGGCGTCATTGGCCGCGATCCAGCTTTCCAGATCATCGCAGGCATCGCGGCAGATGCCGAAATCGTCGGTCATGGCGTAAAATTCAAAGAGAACCATTCTAATCTCCTTTTTTCGCGACGTTCCCGCCTTGGTCTTTTGCCTCGGTCGGGGTGCCCATAATGGGCGAAGGTTTCAGGCGAGAAGCGCGCAGCGCGCCCTCTCCTGAAGCCTTGCCAGGTGGCGAACCGGGCCGGTGAATTTCCAAGGGCGGCGAAGCCGGGACCGGAGCCACGCGCAGCTGCACGGAACCGAAGCCGCCAGGCGCAGGTGGAGGAAGCGAGCATGGCGAGGACCCACCCCTTGGAAAGAGGGCCGGAACAGGCCCTTTATCCAGGAAGCGGCGCGCGTCAGCGTGACGTGGCCCACGCATAGCCGGGGCGTTCGGCCTCTGGCCGAATCCCCCGGCCGACAGCAGCCCGCGCATCAGCGCGGGCTTCCGACCTGGGCTCGTGAAACGGTCCAGGGGCGGCTTGCGCCGCCCCTTTGCCTGCCCTTATTCCTGCTCGTCTTTTTCCCGACGCGGGAAGGCCACCATGTCGACATTCGGGAACATGTTGTGACGAACGCTGATGGAGGTGATTTCCCCGGCCTCGTTGGTGTTCACGAAGACCACGCCGCAGCGATCCCAGAAGGTCGTGCCGTCTTTTTCGCCGGCTTTGACTTTGAGGGTGAAGTTTTGAGAAGCCATCTTGAAGTTCCTTTCCATGGGTTTTTCGATGAAAACGACAGAGTGGGTAGGGAAAGGGGCTGTCAGCGGCTAATTTCTTTCGCGAGGAATGGCCGCAGGCCAGGGGAAATTAGTCGTTGAAGGCACATGCCGCATGGCAGCATGTGCCGGTCTGCCCCGACTGCCTGCTAGGTTTCATCAGATAGAAAAACCACATGAACGGAACGCATGGCTTCGGGACCGTCATCCCTGTCAATCGTACGAAAAAGACGGCAGGAACTGGCGGTTGTGCAGGCGCATCGCTCGATCCAACGAGGCCGGGGAAATCACCAGGCGCAGGCAACAGTCGCATCTTCCCGAATGACGGCATGGCCCGGCGGCGGGATGACGATCTGGAGGGCAGGCAGGGCAGCGACTGCAGACTCTGGCGCCGCTTCGTGCCCCCGCCCGCGCCAGTGACCGTCACCCGAATGGGCCGAGACGGGCAGGGCAGGGCGACCAGGACCGGCGCGCGAGGATCTGGCTCGGGACGAGACAGACCGCAGAAGCCGCAGCCGGTCGCATCGCCCTGAACGGCTCGGGGCGCAGGCCGGCTTGCCGGACAAGCCTAGGGCACGGTCCCCGGACAGAGGACGGGGAGGCGCATCGGAATTTCACCGGATTTTTGTATGAATTTTACAGCATCAGCATTCTTTGCTTGACCTGCGCCTTCATGGCGGGCGGATGTTCTAATGTGACGACTTGTGATGGATCTGGCTGACGATGGCAGAAATAAATGTTGCCCACGAGCGATTGAAAACAGAGCTGCGCCTTCGTGGCACGAACATGACGGACCTGGCCCGCGATCTTGGCGTGACTCCTGCATCAGTGACAACCGTCAGCCAAGGTGTCCGCCGTTCTGCAAGAATTGAAGCTGCCCTCGCGGCGGCAGTTGGACGGACAGTTGCTGAGGTGTTTCCTGACCGTTACCCACCAGACGACACAGAATAGGTTCCCGAAAGCACCCCACACCACCCGTATTTTACCTTGCGTAACGCAGCGCGATCCACGATTGCAGACACATATCCACAAAACGGGACAGAAATTATGGATCGTGAAATAGCTTACGGAGCAATTGGTGCTCGTCTTGAGACGAAATTGAATGAAACCGGACTTAGCCGGGATGAGCAAGCGGAAAGCCTTGGCATCAGCCGGTCGGCGCTTGCGAGCTATATCAGCCTTGAGCGGATCCCGAGCGCGTCGACCGTGGCCAGGGCCGTGGACAGGTTTGACATTGATCCGCGCTGGCTGCTGACCGGCGATGATCGGGATCGTATCACACGGGATCAATGGGTCGCGGTTCTTTCGGCTTTCGTGGAGCTGAAGGCGATCATGGATCGGTTATTCAAGGATGGGATCGGCTGGCACCAAGCTTCGCATGATGATCGGATGAAGGTGTATAGGGCAGGCGAGACCCTGTACGAGATCGGGGGCATATCGGCGTTGAACGCCTGCGCAAATGCGCTTTACGAAGGCAATCCCGGCGCGCAGCTTGGCGCCGGCGACATGCTCAACCACCTGTTCAACGGGATCGGCCCCTGGCGCGCGTAGGCGCGGCTGACCGATCCCGTTGGAGAGGCAGGGGCAGCGTTACCGGATATGGTGACGAAGGAAAGCGGCGGCCTGCTGGCCGCCGCTAAGTTCATGAGCCGATGAAGAAAAGGCGGGCGAGGGCGGCACCGCCGCCCATGACGGCAGCGACGGCCAGGTTAACAGCCGGGCGCGATCTTTGACGATGGGCTGGCGATCGGCGCGCGGAGCGCGGGTCGGCCCGAAGGGCCGGCCCGGATTTTGGGGTGGTTGGCCTCGACGACCAGCCCGAAATCCGGGCAAACGGTGACAGCCAGAACTTGAGAGGATGCAGTAATGAGCGGCGGATGGGTCAAGACAGTGGTGATGATGACAGGGCTGGCCCTGGCTGTCACCGGCTGTCGGGCACCAGTGGGCGTTGACCCTGCCGAAATTCAGGTAGTCGATGGGGACACGATCCGATGGCAGGGTCAGCGCATCCGGCTGCAAGGACTGGATACTCCCGAACTGTTCAGCCCGCAATGCCCGGCTGAACTGGCGGCGGCGCGGGCGGCAAGAGATGCGCTGCGCGGGCGCCTCGCTGCCGCGCAGCGGGCAGAATTGAGGATCGCGCCGGAACTGGACCGATATGGGCGCGGTCTGGCAAGGCTCGCCCTCGATGGCGAGGACGTGGCAAGGGCAATGATCCGTGTGGGACATGCGCGACCATATGACGGCGGCGCCCGGCCCGGATGGTGTGGCTAATCGCGAATGCGGCCGCGCGGGTCGATTTGCCAGCCGGCGGCGGTACGCAGGATGCTGGCAGTGTCGCCATGCTGTGCGATGAACACGCGGTCAGCCTCGGCCTTTCGACCCTGGTGAAGATCGCCCGCGCGGTGGCCGCTCGGGCGGCGGCACCACACCCCCGGCGGCTTACAGCAGGTCGGGCACCCAACGGCCAGAACCGGGTGGCGATGAGTGGTAAAGTCGGGCATCGTGGAAATCTCCCTGTTCGGACAGGCAGGGGCGGCGCAAGCCGCCCTTGCCATTTTCGTCAGATGCAGCCGGGACGCCATGCGTCGATCCGTGCCTTTTTCTCGACGTCGATGTGCCACGCCTTCTGATAGTCGGGATCGGTGAACAGCTTTTCGAGGGCGTCGGCCTTTGCGGACTTCTTCATCGCCTTCCACGATTTGAAGCCGTTCCCGGTCGGATTGCAGCCGGTCAGGTCCAGCATGAGGCTGTCGAGATAGTCGGCATTCACGCGCTTGAAAAAGCCCTCGGCGGTTGGGGTCCAGACTTGGCGCAGGTCGGCGCCAGTGCTGGCCTCGATGTGGTCAAACAGGGCGCTTGGGCGGTGCGGATAGGGCAGGGTGCGGGCCAGCCCTTCGGTCAGCGCGGCATTGCGGGCCTTCTTGCCTTCGGCCTGAAATTCGGTGAACGCGACCAGACGTTCCTCGTCGTCAAGGCAGCGGTGATCCCCACTTTCGTCCGACAGGCGCGGCTCCGGGGTCAGGCCATTGGCCTTCTCAGGGGTGATATTGGCGCGATCCGGGCGAATATCGAAGACATTTTCATGTGCGCCTCCGCGCCCGGACAGGCCGAAGGCCAGCAGATCAAGAACGAGTTCCGGCTTTGCCAGCAGCGCCGCCTGAACGGCGTGAAGGCGGGCGCGGCGCATGTCCTCGACCAGTGCCGCATTATAGGGCGATTTCGGCGTGTCGTCGGCTCTGCCAGCATGGCCGCTGGACGCGGCGAAGCCGGTCAGGATTTCGGCCTCGACGGCAGCGGCGTGGTCCTCGGGGCGGACATAGCCGCGCGAGGCGTCCACCATGCCGCTGCTATTCACATAGACGTAAGCGCCTGCGTGCTGACGCTGTTCGTCGGTATAGTCGCCCTCGGCCAGTTCCTGCAAAGCTTCAAGTTCGGCTCCGCCTTCTTCATCAAGCGCATCGGCCTGATAGAGTTCGGCCAGTTCATCATACCGCTCGGCCTGTTCCTCGGTCAGTTCGACCTCGACCTTGTAGAGCCGCGTCAGCCTTTCGGTGGTGCTGTAGCTGACATAGCTTTCGGGAATGACCTCGACCCATTTCCAGCCTTCGGCCTCGATGGCGGCGGCGGCATCGTCCAGTTTCTCGGAAAACAGGCGGTCCAGCAAGTCGGGGTTTCGCAGATAGGTGCCGTTTTCCTCGAACAGATCACGGGTGACTTCGCCGCCTGCGGCGGTATAGGCATCCAGCCCGACAAAGGCAGCACGGCGGTCGGTCAGCTTGACAGCCTCCGGCTGTAACCTTGCCTTGACGCGGTGCTCGGAAGCATGAGGGTTGCCCTCAACCTCGGCCAGCACCTCAAGCGCAAGGTCAGGATCATTTGCGACGGTGAACGCTTTGGCGATATTCAGGGTGATCTTTCCCGCTTTCAGAGCGTCCAGAACCGGCGCAGGCAGGTCCGATAGGGCGAGACGGCGATAGATTGCGGCCTCGCTCGTGGCGAAGGTTTTGGCGATGGTGGGCACATCTGCGCCAGCATCCCGCATCTTGGCGAAGGCGCGGATTTCATCGGCGGGGTTCAGCGCCTCGCGGACGGCATTTTCGACATTCGCCCATGCACGGGCGGTCGCGTCGTCGGGCGCAATCCTGACGGGAATTTCGGCCAGTTCCGGGCGGCGGTCCAGCAGATCGGGCTGCTTTTCGAATGCGCGGATCAGGGCGCGAAGGCGGCGGCCCCCGGCGACGATAGCAATGCGTCCATCGGCATCGGCAAGCCCGGCAAGGTTCTGGATCAGGCCGCAGGCAATGATGCTGTCAGCCAGCAGGTCAATGCGCTCGGCATCCGCGTCCTGACGCGGGTTCATATCCGACAGATAGAGCCGATCAAGCGGGAAATACTGGACCGGGGCGGCGACGACGTTCTTTTCGGTTTTCATGGTGATTATCCTTTTTTCGCGACGTTGATTTGTGCTATTGGTGCTCTGCCCCCTTTTGGGGGACAGAGCGGGCAATCAGATTGCCCCGTGCTGGATCAGGAAGCGGCGTCCAATGCCAAAGGTGTCGCCCTTCCTGACAAGCGCCCATGCTTCCGCGATACGCGCTTGCAGCCATTCATCCATTCGTCTCACCTCCTTTCAGGTTCGGGATGGTGGGGGGGACGTTGACCGCCCCTCCCCGTTGGGCCTGCTCGACAGGCCAGCCTCGGCCCGCACGGAGCGGAGCGGGCCGATCCGGGGGTCAGTATTCTGACGGCAAGAGGATGGTGACGAGGCGGCGGGTCTGCGCGAGATCGCAGGGCGCTTCGGAACCGCCGTCAAAGTCGTTGTTGTACAGGTCGATCTTCCACCAGACCTTCGTGCCGTTGACGATCACGGCCCCGAAATCACGCGCGCCCCAAGGGTCATTGGCCTCGCTGAAAACCGTGTCTTTGGCGACAGAGACATAGGCGGCGGTTTCAAAATCGCGTCCCATGGCACGAACGCCCGGCGTGCTGACGATCCGGCCAAGCATGTCGCGGGGCAGGCCAGCGATCATCCCCTTGCGGAAAGCGTCGTTCTGCCGGGCAATAAGGTCGGTTTCGAGCGTCGGAAAGTCACGGGGCTTTCCAATGGCGGCGCATTTCGGGCATTGCCACGGCTGTTCGATGGCATCGAAGGTATGCCAGCACGCCCGGCAAGCGTAGGTCAGATTATCGGTATCGAGCATCATGCTCTCCTTTTTTCGCGACATTCCCGCCTTGGTCTTTTGCCTCGGTCGGGGTGCCCATAATGGGCGAAGGTTTCAGGCGAGAAGCGCGCAGCGCGCCCTCTCCTGAAGCCTTGCCAGGTGGCGAACCGGGCCGGTGAATTTCCAAGGGCGGCGCAGCCGGGACCGGAGCCACGCGCAGCTGCACGGAACCGAAGCCGCCAGGCGCAGGTGGAGGAAGCGAGCATGGCGAGGACCCGCCCCTTGGAAAGAGGGCCGGAACAGGCCCTCAGTCCAGGACGCGGCGCGCGTCAGCGCGACGTGGCCCAGACAAAGCCGGGGCGTTCGGCCCTGGCCGAATCCCCCGGCCGACAGCAGCCCGCGCATCGGCGCGGGCTACCAGATCCTGATCGGCAGTAGTTGCAGGGCGATGCGATCGCCATTGGCACCCGCGCCAGTGACCGTGACCCGGATGGGCCGAGACGGGCAGGGCAGGGCGACCAGGACCGGCGCGCGAGGATCTGGCTCGGGACGAGACAGACCGCAGAAGCCGCAGCCGGTCGCATCGCCCTGACTGGCTCGGATCGAGGGCGCGCAGCGGCCGAGATTAGGGCACGGTCCCCGGACAAGGGACGGGGAGCCGCCGGGTGCATGGAAGCCATCAAACGGGCCGATATACGCTCTCTTAATTCAGCGGCGGAGGCTTCCGTGAAGGTAACGGCCAGAATGCGCTCCGGGCGCACGATGCCCCGCTTTATCCAATCTGTAACCCATTAAGCAGGACACAAGACATGGTGTGATTGCGGCGGTCGCTCTCCGGGGGCGAACGAGGTCCGGTATGTTGGCCTCATGGATATAAGCCGTGAGGAGAACGACCTATGGAATACTATGTGGGTTTGGATGTGTCGCTGAAAGAGATTTCGATCTGCGTTGTAGACATGGATGGCAAGACTGTAGCGCGTGGCGTCTGTCCCGCTGATCCCGAGGGCGTCGCGGGCTGGTTTCGCAACCGCGAACTTACGCCCCGACGGATCGTGCATGAAAGCGGAATGCTATCGATCTGGTTGCAGCGCGGCCTCGCAGGTCTCGGCCTGCCTGCGACCTGCATTGATGCCCGGAAGGCACACAAGAGCTTGTCGGCGCGGCTCAACAAGTCGGATGCCGCCGACGCCGAAGGTCTGGCACAGCTTGCGCGCACCGGTTGGTTCACACCGGTTCACATCCGCAGCGAGGAGGCGGACCGGCTTCGCAGCTTGGTAGGCGCGCGGGAACGGTTGATCCGGTTGCGCAAGGACCTCGAAGGTCACATTCGTGGCGTCCTCAAAACCTTCGGCATCCGTATGATCGGCATTGGCCAGGGACGGCAGAGGCAAGCGTTCCGCGATCAGCTGGCGGCAGCGGGCGAGACCGACCAGGTTTTGCGGGTCATAGCTGATGCCTTCATCGCTACCCATGCCAAGTTGTGCCAAGTGGCGGACGACTTGGACAAGGCGGTGAGGAAAACGGCCAAGGTCCATCCAGTCGCGCGCCGCCTGATGACAATCCCCGGTGTTGGTCCGGTCAACGCGCTCAGCTTCATAGCACTGGTTGATGATCCGGGTCGGTTCAACCGGACGTCGGATGTGGGCGCTTTTCTTGGGTTAACGCCAAAGCGACATCAGTCCGGCGAAATGGATTGGTCGGGGCGCGGGACCTTCCGGACCTTCGCTGCGCGCGCTCGATTTCTGCGGCGCCTGCGAGGGCACCCGTAGGAAGGGCGGTAAGCGGAAATGCAGCGGCGCAGCATGGCGACCGCCGCGGAATCGGAAAAGCAGTCGTTCGTGACTTAAGCAGAAACGAGCTTTTCGCTCTACATGAGCTGCAGAAAGCCTGTACCAAGCTACGGCGCCACCTTAGAGGCAAACTGAAGCGGAAATAGCAACTGCAGACAGACAGAGTTGATTGCAATGCAATCGCCACCTATTCTATTTCTGGCGAGAAACGGAGCAGGCAGATGGCGAGCATTACGATTCGAAATCTCGATGATGGCATCAAGCGCCGCCTTCGCGTGCGCGCGGCCGAGCACGGGCGGTCGATGGAAGAAGAAGCCCGTGAAATACTGCGCGAGGTGGTTGGTGAGCTGCGTCCGCCGGTGAACCTCGCCCGAAACTTGCGCGCGCGGGTAGCCAGGACCGGCGGTGTCGATCTGGACATTCCCGCGCGCGACGCGATGCGCGAAGCGCCTGCCTTCGGCCAATGATCATCCTCGATACCAATGTCGTGTCAGAGCTTCTGCGTCCGGCACCGGAAAAGCGCGTCGTAGACTGGCTCGGGGGCCTTGACGGCAGCGGTGTCTACCTGACCTCGATCACCGAGGCCGAGCTACGCCTGGGCGTCGCCATCCTGCCCGCTGGCAAGCGCCGTGATGGGTTTGCCGAGATGATCGACCAGATCATTCGCGAGGATTTTGCCGACCGCATCCTGCCTTTCGACAGCCCGGCCGCGATAACCTTTGCCACCATTGGGGCAAGCCGGCGCGCCAGCGGGCGACCGATCGCCCATGCCGATTGCCAGATCGCGGCGATCGCACAGACGGTTGGGGCGAAGGTCGCGACCCGCAATACGCCCGATTTTGCCGATTGCGGCATCAAACTGATCGACCCGTGGAATACCTGAATGAACGCCGTTGAAATCGAACAGGCCGTCACGGACCTTGCCGAACAGCCCTTTGACGCGGATGAATTCCCTTTTGCCTTCCTTGAAGCCTTTGGCAACAAGCCGACGACACTGAAGAAGCTGCGCAGCGGCGCGTCGAACAAGTCCGATCTCGGCGGGGTGCTGCAAACCAACAACATCCACGTCAAGACCTGCGCGCCCGGCACGGTCGCCGAGACCCTGACCGTCCTGCGCGCCAGCCCTGCCACCGCGCGCGGCAAGGCGAAATACATCCTCGCCACCGATGGCCAGACGCTGGAGGCCGAGGATCTGACCAGCGGCGACACCATCGCCTGCGCCTACAAAGAATTCCCGAACCATTTCGGTTTTTTCCTGACGCTTGCCGGCATTTCGACCGTACGGGCGATCAAGGAAAACGCCTTTGATATCCGCGCCACCAGCCGCCTGAACCGGCTTTATGTCGAGCTGCTGAAAGACAATCCCGACTGGGGCACGGCGGAACGGCGGCCGGATATGAACCACTTCATGGCGCGGCTGATCTTCTGCTTCTTTGCCGAGGATACCGATATCTTCAACGGCACCGGCCTGTTCACCGCGACCATCGACCAGATGAGCGACCGGACCAACACGCATGAGGTGATCGGCGAAATCTTCCGCGCCATGAACGTCAAGCCCACGGACCGCGCGGGCGCAAGCCTGCCGCGTTGGGCCGATGTCTTTCCCTATGTGAATGGCGGGCTATTTTCCGGTAGCGTTGAGGTGCCGGGCTTTTCGCGGATCGCGCGGTCATACCTGCTGCATATCGGTAATCTGGACTGGACGCAGATCAACCCCGACATCTTCGGGTCGATGATCCAGGCCGTCGCGGATGATGAGGAACGCGGCGCGCTTGGCATGCACTATACCAGCGTCCCGAATATCCTGAAGGTGCTGAACCCGCTGTTTCTGGACGATCTGAATGCGGCGCTGGATGCGGCGGGCGACAATGCCCGGAAACTCCTGAACCTGCGGGGCCGCATCGCCCGCATCCGCGTCTTCGATCCGGCCTGCGGGTCGGGCAATTTTCTGGTCATCGCCTATAAGCAGTTGCGAGCGATCGAGGCCGAGATCAACCGGCGGCGCGGAGAATCCGACCGCAAGACCGAAATCCCGCTGACCAATTTTCGCGGCATCGAAATCCGGGATTTTTCCGCCGAGATCGCCCGTCTGGCGCTGATCATCGCCGAATATCAATGCGACGTGACCTATCGCGGCCAGAAAGAGGCGCTGGCGGCTTTTCTGCCCTTGGACGCGCAGAACTGGATCACCTGCGGCAATGCGCTGCGTCTGGACTGGCTGTCAGTCTGTCCGCCTACGGGGACGGGGGTAAAATTGCAGTCAGATGACCTGTTCCAGACCCCGCTGGATCAGGCGCAGATCGATTTCGAGAATGAGGGCGGCGAGACCTATATCTGCGGCAATCCGCCCTATCTGGGGTCAACGTGGCAAAGCAAGGAACAGAAGGACGACCTGAAGCGCATTTTTGACGGTCGCACGAAAAGCTGGAAGTCGCTGGATTATGTGGCGGGCTGGTTCATGAAAGCGGCGGATTACGGGCTGCACACGCCGACTGTTTCGGCTTTTGTGTCCACCAACTCGATCTGTCAAGGCAGCCAAGTACCAATCCTGTGGCCGCTGATTTTCGCGACAGGGCATGAGATCGTCTTTGCCCATACCAGTTTCAGGTGGGCCAATCTTGCCAGCTACAATGCTGGCGTTACAGTCGCCATCGTTGCTATTTCGAATCATGCCGGAGTGGAACGAAAACTGTTCGCGCTGAATGATTCCGGTGAGACTGTTGTGCAAGATGCAGCGAACATAAACGCGTACCTCGTCGCTGCCCCCGACATTATCATTGCACCTAAATCGAAAGCCAACGACGGTCGTGCTCTCATGGAGTGGGGCAACAAACCCACAGATGGCGGAAACTTCTTCATGAACGCTGACGAGCGGCAGGCGCTTCTGGCACATTCGCCACAGGCAGCTAAGTTCGTCAAACGGTTCCTTGGAGCGCAAGAATTCATTCGCGGGCAAGAACGGTATTGCCTTTGGATCGAGGATGTTGAACGCGGAGAAGCTGAAGCAATTCCGGAGATCTCAAGGCGGGTGGCCGCCGTCGCTGAGATGAGAGCCAGCAGCAAAGCCGCCGAAACTCGCCCCGCAGCAGAATTTCCCCATCGCTTCAGGCAAATTCAATCGGTTGCCGAAGAAAGCACACTGGTCGTCGCTCGGGTCAGCTCAGAAGGCAGAGAGTTTTTACCCATCGGGCTTGAAGGCAAAGATACCATCATTGGTGACCGCAATTTCGCCCTCTACGACGCCCCGCTCTGGAACATGGCGCTGATCGCCTCGCGTCTGCATTGGGTCTGGATCGGCACGGTCTGCGTGCGGCTGGAAATGAGGTTCAGCTATTCCAACACCCTCGGCTGGAACACCTTCCCCGTCCCGAAACTGACCGAAAAGAACCGCGCCGACCTGACCGCCGCCGCTGAAAACATCCTGCTGGCGCGCGAGGCGCATTTCCCCGCCACCATCGCCGATCTCTATGACCCCGAAAACATGCCCGACAACCTCCGCGCCGCGCATGACCACAATGACGAGGTGCTGGAACGCATCTATATCGGCCGCCGCTTCAAGAACGACACCGAGCGGCTGGAAAAGCTGTTCGAGATGTACACGAAGATGACGACGAAGGTGGGCGCCAATGGGTGATTTTAATAGCATGACGGTTTCTGCCGCCTGTCGGCTGTTGGAGATTCCGCATACCGTTGCAACACTTGATAGCCTGCTCGTCGAATGGGGGCTCTACGATGTCGTTGGTTCGGGATCAAAGCCTGCGAAGCTCGCTTCGCTGGCTAGAATTGCAGTCAATCAAGATCCGAAGGTTCCGACTGCATTCGGCCGAATGGAAGTTAGCAGAGCCATTATTGATGCCGTTCTGACGTCCTTACCGGCGAGACGAAGGGCTGGGGAAGATTGGATTAAGTTGACCGCGGGATTGCGGTTGGACGGCTTTGAAATCGACGGGCTACCCGATGAAGTCGAAGACGATCCGTTCGGATTTCCAACGGATAAACCAGATCCGTTGAGCCTCCGCCGAATGCTGCCTGATGACGCGCCGCAGCTGGACTTTCGTGAAGCCGAAAGCGAGCTATCTGGCTTGTTAAATAAGCACGGGTTCACCGTCGCCAATGGTCACCTCGTACAGGCGATCTCCGCGTTTTCTCGGGGTGACTGGGCCGCCTCCAACGGTTCAGTGAGAAACCTCTATCAGGATGTCCCCCGTCAGCGCCTACGGCACAGATTTGAGGTTGTGATTTGAGGAGGATTTGGGCTTCGTCGTAGTGACGAAGGAACGAAGATGAAGCCCAAATCCTCCAATACAAAATCGCCGACCAAGCCCCCTGCAGATCGAG
>NZ_VOPL01000016.1 GCF_007993065.1 Paracoccus aurantiacus | reverse complement strand
GCCGCTTGCCGTTCCGCCTCGTCATTGCTGGCCCAGCGATACATGGGCAGCAGCGTGGCGATGCCGACATTGGCGTCGGACAGCGCCTTTTTGAAGCTTTTCACCCGGTCGGGGAACACGCGCGGCGCCTTGAACCATTCAAGGAAATCGGCGCGGGGGCTGAGTTCGATCCACTCATAGCCCAGTTCCGCCACCTTCGAGGGCAGCTGTTCCAGCGTCAGATGGCGGTGCATGAAGGGGTCGAGCGCGATTTTCATCATCTGTCCTTTCATCCGGCACAGCATTCCCGGGGCGGTGGCCTGCACCGCAGCATTCGGATTGGGGCGGCGTGGGCGGTCGCGCCTATTGATAATCGCCCATGTTTTCGCGGGTGACGGGTTCGAACGGGATCCATATATTCCGCTCGGCCGGGGTGCCGCCCGCCATGCTGATGGCGGTTTGCAAGGCGACCTGCCCCTGCTTGGCGGCATTCTGGAAGACCGTGACATCCAGATCGCCCGAGGCGAGCGCCATCAGCCCGTCCGGCGTGGCGTCAATGCCTGCGACGACAACATCGTCCATGTTCATCCCCGCCGCCTTCATGGCCAGGATCGCGCCAATCGCCATTTCATCGTTATTGGCGATGACGGCGTCGAACTGCACGCCCGAGGTCAGCCAGTTCGTCATCAGATCCTGCGCCTCGGCCCGGTTCCAGTTGGCGGTCTGCTCCTCGACCACCGTCATGCCGGAACATTCGGGCGTGGCGATCACATCGTGAATGTCCTTGGTGCGGATGATCGCGGAATGGTTTTCCAGCGGCCCCACCATCACCAGCACGTCGCCCTTGCCGCCCAGCAACTCGCAAACCTGCTGCGTTTGCATGGTGCCGCTGTCGATTTCGTTCGAACCGACGAAGCTGACGCCTTCGGGCAATGCGTCCACATCACCCGGCGGATGGTTCACATAGACCAGCGGAATGCCGGCAGAGGTCGCCGCCTGCGTGATCGCGGTTGTGGAATTGCCGTCGACCGGGTTCACGATGATGGCGTCGTAGCCGCTGGCGATGAAGTTGTTCACCTGATCCAGCTGCCGGGCCACGTCCAGTTGCGCATCCTCGAACGCGACCTCTACCTCGCCTGCGTCTTCCGCCTCGGCACCGATCGCCTCGCGGATGATGGTCAGGAACGGGTTGTCAAAGGCCGTCATCGATACGGCCACGCGGGTTTCGGCAAGCGCGGGGCCAGCGAATGCGGTGGAAGCCAGAAGTGCCGTCATCGTCAGGAATTTCTGCATCATCTTCCCCTATGCTGCTGTGTCATATTCCGGTTGCGTCTTGGCGCCGGTGATATAGGCCACGACATCTTCGCCATCGGTGTCTTCCTTGCGCAGGTTCGCGCAGATGCGTCCGCGCCGCCACACGACGATGCGGTCGCACAGGTCCATCACCTGACGCATGTTGTGGCTGATCAGGATCAGCGGCTCGCCCTGTTCTTTCAGCGTTCGGATGATGTTTTCGACCTGCGCGGTTTCCTGCACACCAAGCGCCGCCGTCGGCTCGTCCATGATGGTCAGCTTGGAATGGAAGGTCGCGGTGCGGGCGATGGCCACGCATTGGCGCTGCCCGCCCGACATGTTCTGGATGGTGTTGCGGATGTTGGGGATCTTCACCCCGGTCCGTTCCAGCCCGCGCTTCGTCGCCTCTCTCATCGCCTTGTAATCGAGGATCGAGAACGGGCCGAGGTTGAACTTCCGGATCTCGCGGCCAAGGAACAGGTTGTCGGGCACGTCCAGATGATCGGCCAAAGCGAGGGTCTGGAAGACCGTTTCAATCCCGGCCTCTCGCGCCGCAAGCGGCCCATCGAAATCGACATACTGGCCGTTGAACCAGACCTTGCCGGCGGTGCGTTTTTCGACTGCGGTGATCTGGCGCACGAAGGTCGATTTTCCCGCGCCGTTGTCGCCCATGATCGCGACATGTTCGCCCTTGCGGATTTCGAAGTTGCAATCGACCAGCGCGTGGACGCCGCCGTAATGCTTGGTCAGGCCTTCAGTTCGCAGGATCACATCGCCCAGCGGTGCCGAAGGGGCCGGGGCATCCGCGCCCGAGATATCGGTTTGAATATCGCTTGCCATGAAAGCCTCCTTACGATCTGGCGGCCACGCGGCGCTGACGCCACTGGTCCAGCACGACGGCGCCGACAATGATCGCGCCCTTGACCATTTCCTGATAATACGCGTCGAGCCGCAGGAAGGTGAAACCAGAGATAATCACCCCGAAGATCAGCGCCCCCAGCACGGTGCCAAGGATCGTGCCGCGCCCGCCAGACAGCGAAATCCCCCCGATCACCGCCATGGCGATGGCGTCGAGTTCATACATCACGCCCATGCCTGCCTGCGCGGTCAGGTTCTTGGAACTCAGCACGATCGCGGCGATGCCGCCCAGCAAGCCGGCCAACGTATAGACCAGCACCTTGTGGCGGGCGACGTTGATGCCCGACATGCGCGCCGCCGCCTCGTTCGAGCCGATGGCATAGGTGTGCTTGCCGTAGACGGTGTATTTCAGGATCAGGTGAAACAGGATGGCCAGACAGGCGAAGATGATGACCGGCATCATGCCTGCGCCGATGCTGGCATAGCCGGGGGTCGGGAAAGATACCGGCTGACCGGCGGTCCACCACTTTGCAAGGCCGCGCGCCGATACCATCATGCCCAGCGTCGCGATGAAGGGCGGGATTTTCGTATATGCGATGAACAGCCCGTTGATCAGCCCGCAGGCGGTGCCGCAAAGAAGGCCGATCACCACCGGGATGATGACCGGCAAATCCACCCAGCCCCGATCAAAGAAGACGGCGCGAGTATTGTCCATGCCGTTGATCTGCCCCGCCTGCGCAAAGCTCATCGCGATCATGGCAGTCATTCCGACGACCGAGCCTGACGACAGGTCAATCCCGCCGGTCAGGATCACCTGCGTCACACCAAGCGCGATGATCCCGATGATCGAGACCTGAAGGATGATGATCTGCAGACGCGCCTGATTGAAGATGCCCGGCACGTTTTCGCGGGTGTTGAACAGGAAGCTGTCATGCATCAGCACCCGGCCCAGTAGTTCAAAGACGACAACAATCAGCACCAGCGCGATGGCGACGCCTGCCTCGGCCGGAAGGGTGCGCTTTGACCTGTCGAAACTCAGTCCACCGACACCGTGAGACGTATCTGACATGCTTCATCCTTCCTGCGGGGGGCCCCGTCGCGCGATGATCCGTTCCGGGCGGCGCAGCGCGCGCCGCCCGAAGGCGGGGCCTCAGTTGCTTTGGGCGAATTCCGCCATGTTTTCCGGGGTGACCAGCTGGAAGGGAACGTAGACCTTCTGTTCAACCGCCTCGCCCTTGGCCAGCTTCAGCGCCGCATCCAGCGCGCCGCCACCCTGCCCTGCCGCATCCTGGAACACAGTCACGTCCAGTTCGCCCGCAGCCATGGCCAGAAGCCCGTCCTGCGTGGCGTCGATGCCACCGATGACGACATCGTCCATATTGATGCCCGACGCCTTCATCGCCTGAATGGCCCCGATCGCCATTTCGTCATTGTTGGAAATCAGCGCGTCGAATTGCGTGCCCGATGACAGCCAGTTGGTCATCAGGTCCTGCGCTTCATCGCGCTGCCAGTTGGCGGTCTGTTCGTCGATGATGTTCAGGGTGACGCCGCAATTGCCGCTGTCCATCACGTCGTGAATGTCGGCCGTGCGCTGCACCGCTGCCTGGTTCGACAGCTCTCCCATCATCACATAGATATTCGCCTCGGTCTTGCCGGCGGCTTTCAGCAATTCGCAAACCTGCATCGTTTCCAGCGTCCCGGATTCCTTTTCGTCCGAGGCGACGAAGGCCTGATTGTCAGGCAGCGTATCGACGTTCACCGGTTCACGGTTGACGAACACCAGCGGCACATTGCCCGCCGCTGCGGCATCGGTCATTGCCTGCGTGGCCGAGGTATCGACCGGGTTCACGATGATCGCATCCACGCCCGAGGCGATGAAGTTGTTGATCTGGTCCAACTGACGCGCCACGTCGTTCTGCGCATCCTCGATCTGGACATCGACGCCTTCCATGCCGCTTGCCTGTTCTTGAATGCCGTTGCGCAGCACGGTCAGGAAGTTGTCATCGAACAGCGCCATGCTGACGCCGATATTTTCGGCACCGGCGGCGCCCGAAAGGCCCGCGACCATCGCAGTCGACAGCAGAATTCGTTTCATCATGTTCTCCTCCACAGGCGGCACCGGGTAAGCCGCAATCCGTTCGGCCTGACCCGCGGGCAGACCCGACCCACCCGCCAAAGCGGTGATTGTGCCGAAACTGTTCTTGTTGGTGCCGGCCCCTTAACTCCCAAGCCGACATGCAAGAGGATTCCCCATCTGAGGAGCGCAATCAACGTAAACCTGCCGGGAATCGCATCAAGCGTGATGTAATCAGTTTGTGATATTGATGCAATTACATCATAAATTCGCTTTCCGGCGTCCAGATCTGAGCCGGAAAGAAGCGCTGACCGGGGGTCTCGGTCAGCCCGCGCTCTGACGCCTCGATCATCTGCTGGATCAGGTCGGCGGCGATCTGTTTGATCGGCGTGGATAGCACGACACTTAACGATCCGTCCTGCAGTCCTGCCTGCGATTCCGGGGTCAGTTCGTTGACGATCAGCACAACCTGACCCGGCTTGCGCATTTCGCGGACCGCCTGAATCGCCCCCTCCATCCCGCCGCCCGCGCAGTACAGACCGACCAGATCCTGATGGCGCGACAACAGGTTCACGGTCGCTTCGTAGGTCAATTGCCGGGTTTCCAGATTGATCTGGGTTTCCAGCAGCAGAAAATCCGGCGCGGATTCACGGAAATAGCTACGAAATCCGGTTTCGCGCAATTCATGACCGTGAAAACGCGGGCCACCGATGAACAGCCCGACCTTGCCGGGATTGCGCGCGAGGCGCGAGATAAACCACCCCGCAATCCGCCCGACCTTCAGGTTATTGGTCCCGAAATAGCTTTCGCGCACCCCTTGGGCGAAATCGGACAGAAGCGAATAAACGGGGATGCCCGAAGCGCGTAGCTCTTGCACCGCCTGCGTCACGGCATGGTGGTCCAGCCCGGTGGCCGCAACCGCATCCACGCGGCCCTTCATGGCGACCAGCAGGCGGGCAAGGCCTTCGGGGTTGGGGTCGTCCAGAAACTTCGCGGTGATCTGCACGCGGCGCAACGTGCTGGCGCGCGCCTGCGCTTCGAACAGGCGCAGGGTTTCCTGATAAAAGGCGTGCTGCGATTTCTGAAGGATCAGGCCCAGCCGAAACTCCGGTTTGTCCGCCAGCATCCGGTGGCGGATGATGTTGGCACCGTGATAGCCGATGCGCTCGGCTGCGTCATGGACCCGGCGCACGGTTTCCTCGCGCACATTCGGGCGGCCGTTCAGCACCCGGTCCACGGTCGCGGTGCCGACACCGGCGGCACGGGCAAGATCAGCGATGGTGGGACGGGTCATGGTGGTTTCGCATCATAAGGTGATGCAAAGTATCAATGACAAACCGCGCCCCGGCAAGCGCGGCAGCGATGATGCGCGCTGCCTCGACCCTTGGCAGCGCATTCAGACAGGAGCGACGTAATGACCAGACGACTGAATATCGGCCTGATCGGATCAGGTTTCATGGGACAGGCCCATGCTGACGCCTTCCGGCGCGCGGGGATGCTGTATCGCGACCTGCCCGCCCAGCCGCATCTGTACATGCTTGCCGATGCAACGGATGCATTGGCCGCAGACGCCGCCAGCCGCTTCGGGTTTGCACGCTCGACCGGCGACTGGCGCGAAATGGTTAATGATCCCGGCGTCGATGTGGTCGACATCACCTCGCCCAATGCCATGCATCACGAAATGGCGCTGGCGGCGATTGCGGCGGGAAAGCACGTCTATTGCGAAAAGCCGCTGTCGGTCACGGTGGCCGAGGCCGAGGAGATGACAGCCGCCGCCCGCGCGAAGAGCGTAAAGACGATGGTTGCCTTCAACAACGTCAAGACACCCGCCGCAATGCTGGCCAGACAGATCATCGACGCAGGCGAGATCGGAACGCCAATGCGCTTTCGCGGCTGGTTCGATCAGGGCTTTTTCAACGATCCCGACCTGCCGTTTTCCTGGCGCTGCACCCGCAAGGAGGCCGGATCGGGCGCGCTTGGCGATCTGGGCAGTCACGTCATTTCAGTCGCGCAATATCTGATGGGCGACGTGGCCAGCACCATCGCGCAGACGCAGACCTATTTCCCGACTCGGCCCGTCCCGCAGGGCGCGGGTGGATACAGCGCCAAGGCCGCCGCAGACGCCCCCCGGCGCGAGGTCGAGAACGAGGATCAGGTGCAGGCCATGATCCGGTTTGCCAGTGGCGCGGGCGGCACGATCGAGGCATCGCGCGTGTCGGCGGGAAAGGTGTTCGGCGTCTATTGGGAAGTCTCGGGCACCGAAGGCACGATCATCATGGATGGCGAACGGTTCAACGAATTGAAGGTCGCGCGCTTTGGCGACCCGAAGCGCGACCGGGGCTTCAAGACGCTTCTGGCCGGGTCGCAGGTGCCGCAATTCGCGGCCTTCTTCCCCTTCGACTTTGCGGGTGGCGGCCTTGGCTATTTCGACGTGAAGGTGATCGAGGTGCGCGACCTGATCGAGGGCATCTGCGAGGCCGACAGCTGCGACCCGGATTTCGAGTTCGGGCTGAAGAACATGCGGATCATCGACGCGATGGAACGCTCGCTGCAATCGAGGACGTGGGAGGAGGTGTGACGTTTCCGACGCGCAAGTGCCCAAAGCGGCGTTGGGCTTCAGCCGTGCAGAAGCGGCTTGAGGATGCAGGGCACCTCGATCCTTGCGGGAAACTGATCGCCGGGCGAGGTCACGATGTCGAAAAGCCGGTTCAGCATGCCGGGGACATCCTGTTCGGTCATTCCGACATTCTGCGCAAGCAGCGCCGCGAAAGGGTCCCAGTCGAAGCAGCCGAACCTCGCATCAGTGCGATGTTTATGGTCGTTCAGCCAACGCACCACACCTTCAAGCGCGATGGTCGAATTCACGAAGATGCCGATCTTCGCAGGGAAATCCGCCTGCTCCATCGCGGCAAGGGCCTTGCTAGGCGAATAGCCCGGCATCAGCACCCGCTCGGCCGCGAAGTCGAGCTGCGCTTCTGCCAGCGCAGCGCGGAAACCGCGCAGGCGCTCCGTCGTATTGTGGTCGTGGGGACGACCGCCCACGAACCAAAGCGGGGGCGCATTGCCAAAATCCTCGGTCACGCGCTGAATGAGCAATCGTGTCAGATCGCGCGCACCCCCGAAATTGTCTGACAGGACTGACGGTGCTTTCTGTCCCGGAAGGTCAAGATTGATCGTCCTGACCCCGGCCGCCGCGCAGAACTCCGAAATCCTGTCAGGCTCGGTTGCGCCGGTCACGACAATCGTTTCTGCCTGATAGGACACCAGCTCCCTTGCGGCATCGAATTCCAGTTCCGGATCACGCTGGGTGCAGGTGATGACCGGAAACAGCCCGCGCGCGCGGGCCATCGTCTCGAACTGCTCGGCAATGGCACCGAAATAGCGGTTGTCGTATTTGGGCACGATCATCCCGACGATATGCGAGCGTTCGCGCCGCAGCATGCTTGCCTGAAGGTTAATCGCATAACCCTGTTCCTGCGCGATGCGAATCACCCGTTCGGCCGTGGCGGCGCTGATACGCCTGCGCTTCCAGCTTCCATTCAGAATAGAACTGACCGCACTCGGGCTGGCGCCCGCGATCTGCGCAAGGTCATAAATTGTCGGGCGTTTTGGCGAAACCGCGCCCTTTCTGGTCATCCGTTCTGATCCATCCCGTTGCCGAAAAAAGGCACCTGCCGCGTTCCACCTTGACAGAATCGCAGCTTCCATTCAATGTTGCTCAACCGATTGAGCATTGAAGCTGTATCGGTTGAGCAGCCGGAGGAGCGGCTGGGGGGAAATGTGCGGATCTGGCGTCTGACCAGGCTGTGGCGATGCGCCGCACCGGGCCGGCGCTGCGGGTCCGCCGCCTGCCCAGATGCACCCGGACAAGGGGTCAAAGGGGAGGAATTCGAATGACCACGAAATATGCGATTGCTGCGGTCTCGACCGCGATCATGGGGCTGTCGGCGGGCGCTGCGCTTGCGCAGGATGCGGCGACCGTCGCCTTTCTGATGCCCGACCAGGCATCGACCCGCTATGAAGAACATGACTTTCCAGGCTTCGAGGCCGCGATGAAAGAGCTCTGCGCGGATTGCACGGTGATCTACCAGAACGCCAACGCGGATGTTTCGCTGCAGCAGCAGCAGGTGAACTCTGTCATCGCGCAGGGCGCCAAGGTCATCGTTCTGGACCCGGTGGACAGCGCCGCCGCAGCCGGCCTTGTGCAGATGGCACAAAGCCAGGGCATTCGCATCATCGCCTATGATCGCCCGATCCCGGACATGCCCGCCGATTACTATGTCTCGTTCGACAATGAAGGGATCGGTGCTGCCATTGCCCAATCACTTGTCGATCACCTGAAGGCCGAAGGCGTCGAAGCCGGCGCAGGGGTCCTGCAGATCAACGGCTCTCCGACCGATGCGGCCGCCGGTCTTATCCGCGACGGGATCGATTCCTCGCTCGACGGGTCGGAATACGAGACGCTTTCGGAATACGATACCCCGGACTGGGCGCCGCCCAAGGCGCAGGAGTGGACCGCCGGGCAGATCACGCGCTTCGGGGACGAAATCAAGGGCATCGTTGCCGCCAATGACGGCACGGCAGGCGGCGCAATCGCGGCGCTGAAGGCGGCGGGTGTCAGCCCCGTGCCGCCGGTCACCGGCAATGACGCAACGATTGCAGCGCTGCAGCTGATTATCGCGGGCGATCAGTACAACACGATCTCGAAACCCTCGGAAATCGTGGCCGAGGCCGCAGCGAAGGTCGCCGTTGCCTTCCTGAACGGCGAAACGCCCGAAGCAAAGACGACACTTTACGACACCCCGTCCGAGCTGTTCGTGCCTGCCGTTGTCACGCGTGAGAACATCAAGGCCGAAATTTTCGACAAAGGCATTCAGACCCCGGAAGAGGTCTGCACCGCCGACTATGCCGATGCCTGCAAGGAACTGGGCATTACCCAGTAGCTGTTGCTGCCGGGCGCGCGGCTGACGCGCGCCCGTTTCTGAAATTGATTGGGGGAGAGATCATGGCCAGCATAGAGCCTTCGGCAGAGCCTATCCTGAAGCTGCGCGGCGTGTCGAAACAGTTCGGTGCCGTATCCGCGCTGACCGATATCGAGCTTGACATACATGCCGGCGAGGTCGTGGCTCTTGTCGGCGACAACGGCGCTGGCAAATCGACGCTCGTCAAGGTTCTGGCGGGTGTGCATCAGCCAACGGCAGGCACCATCGAATTCATGGGCAAGCCGGTCGATCTCGACAGTCCGGGCAAGGCGCTTGAAATGGGGATTGCGACCGTGTTTCAGGATCTCGCGCTGTGCGAAAATCTGGACGTGGTCGCCAACCTGTTTCTGGGCCATGAACTGAACCCGCTCGCGCTTGACGAGGTGCAGATGGAAGTGCGCGCCTGGACGTTGCTGCGTGAACTGGCGGCGCGCATCCCATCTGTGCGCGAACCCATCGCCTCGCTGTCCGGCGGCCAGCGTCAGACCGTGGCGATTGCGCGGTCGCTTCTGCTGGACCCCAAGATAATCATGCTGGACGAGCCGACGGCGGCCCTTGGCGTCGCCCAGACCGCCGAAGTCCTGAACCTGATAGAGCGGGTTCGCGAGCGGGGCCACGGTGTCGTTCTGATTTCGCATAACATGGAAGATGTCCGCGCCGTCGCGGACCGAATCGTCGTGCTGCGGCTGGGACGCAATAACGGCGTTTTCACCGCAGAAACCTCGAATGCCGAACTTGTCGCCGCCATTACCGGCGCGACGGAAAATGCCGTTTCGCGCCGCCGCGCGCGCAAAGAGGAACAGATGGAGCCGCAGGCATGAGCGAGCAGAACCCCCCTACCGCACTCGACCGCTCGGACAGCCGGGTCCGCCATGACGAAGGTATCGCCGGCGCGCTGCGCGCCTTCATCGACCGGATACGATCGGGCGATCTGGGCATGCTGCCCGTCGCGGTCGGTCTGATCCTGATCTCGGTCGTCTTCGCATCGCTCAACCCGGTATTTCTGGCGCCGAACAACCTTGTGAACCTGCTGTTTGACGCCGCCGCCGTCGGCTGCATCTCACTCGGCATTGTCTGCGTGCTGATCCTTGGCGAAATCGACCTGTCCGTCGGCTCGATGAGCGGTCTTGCATCCGCGCTGATCGGTGTTCTCTGGGCGAATATGGGCCTGCCGGTTCTGGTTGCGATCGTCGCCGCGATTGCCGCGGGCGCGCTGATGGGCATGGTCTATGCGATGCTGCTGAACAGGTTCGGCATGCCGAGTTTCGTGTCCACCCTGTCAGGCCTGCTGGCACTTCTGGGGATGCAGCTTTACATCCTCGGGCCGACGGGGTCGATCAACCTAAGCTATAATTCTGCACTCGTGAAGTTCGGCCAGATCCTCATCATGCCGCACTGGCTGAGCTATCTGCTGGCCCTCTTGCCGGGCGCCGTGATGATCGTTCTGGGACTTGGCACCATGCGCCGCCGGGCCGAGGCGAACCTGTCCAGTCCGGGGCTGAGCGTACTGATCGCCAAGGCCGCATTGCTGACCGTAGCACTGCTGATCGCGGTCTTCTATCTGAACCGCGGGCGCGGTGTGCCCTATATGTTCGGGCTGTTCGTCGCGCTGGTGGTCGGGATGAACTATCTGCTGACACGCACGAAATGGGGCCGCTCGATGTTCGCGGTGGGCGGCAACCGAGAGGCCGCGCGCCGCGCCGGCATCAATGTGGGCCGCATCCGCATGACCGCGTTCATGTTCTGCTCGTCGCTCGCGGCGCTTGGCGGGGTTCTGGCCTCGGCACGGCTTGCGACCTCCAGCCAACAGGCAGGCACGGGCGACGTCAACCTGAACGCTATCGCCGCGGCCGTGATCGGGGGAACCTCGCTTTTCGGGGGGCGTGGGTCGGCATGGTCGGCGCTGCTTGGGATACTGGTGATCCAGGCGATCTCGAACGGGCTGACGCTGCTCAACCTCAGCTCTTCGCTTCGTTACATGATTACCGGGGCGGTGCTGGCAATTGCCGTAATCGTCGACTCTCTTGCCCGCCAATCCCGCGCCAGCCACGGCCGTGGTTGACAGCAGAAGGATATGAACATGACTGGACTGATGAATGGCAAGGTCGCCGCCGTCACTGGCGCGGCCTCGGGGATCGGGCTTGAATGCGCGAAAACCCTGTTGGCTGAAGGGGCGACGGTCGTGCTGATCGACCGCGCCGCCGACCGGCTCGACGCGATCTGTGCCGAACTGGGGCCAAGCGCAAAGCCGCTGGTCATCGACCTGATGAATGGCGCAGAGGTTGACGAAATGGCCGCGCGGATCGAAGCGCTTGCCGGACCGCTGGACATTCTGCATGCGAATGCTGGGGCCTATATCGGCGGCGCGGCTGCGGAGGGCGATCCCGATGCCTGGGACAGGATGCTGCATTTGAATATCAATGCGGCCTTCCGGTCGGTCCGCGCGGTCCTGCCCGGCATGATCGAGCGCAAGACCGGCGATGTGATCTTCACATCTTCCGTCGCAGGTGTCGTCCCGGTGGTGTGGGAGCCCGTCTATACCGCGTCCAAATTCGCTGTTCAGGCGTTCCTGCATGCGACCCGCCGGCAGGTATCGGAGCATGGCATACGCATGGGGGCCGTGCTGCCTGGCCCAGTCGTTACTGCACTGCTGGATGACTGGCCCAAGGCCAAGATGGAGGAAGCGCTTGCCAATGGTTCGCTCATGCAGCCGAAGGAAGTGGCAGAGGCGGTGCTGTTCATGCTCAGCCGTCCGCGCAACGTGGTGATCCGCGACCTTGTCATCCTGCCGAACAGCGTCGATCTGTGATCCATCGCTGTCCTCACATGAGACGGAGAATATCATGAGTGACGCGGTTTTCCTTGGCGTGGATGTCGGCACAGGCAGCGCGCGCGCCGGGCTTTTCGACGCGCAGGGGCAAATGCTTGCCGTCGCGAAGCGCGATATCAGAATGTGGCGTGACAGCACGGATTTCGCTGAACAATCCAGCGACGACATCTGGCAGGCCATCTGCGCCGCGACGCAAGAGGCGGTCGAAAACGCCGGTATCGACCCCACGCGCGTCGCCGGGATCGGCTTTGATGCGACATGCTCGCTTGTCGTGCTGGGTCAGAACGGCGAACCGCTCAGCATCAGCCCGTCGGGCGATGCTGCCCGAAACATCATCGTCTGGATGGATCACCGCGCGCTCGATCAGGCACGACGCATCAATGCGACAGGCCATGACGTCCTGCGCTATGTCGGCGGCATCATCTCGCCCGAGATGGAAACGCCGAAGCTGCTTTGGCTGAAGGAGAACATGCCGCAGACCTATGATGCGGCATGGCAGTTCTTCGACCTCGCCGACTATCTGAGTTGGCGCGCAACGGGCGACACGGCGCGCTCGACCTGCACCGTCACCTGCAAATGGACCTATCTCGCCCATGAGGGGCGGTGGGACCCGGATTACTTCCGGACGATCGGCCTTGGCGATCTTGCCGATGAGGATTTCAGGCGCATCGGGGAGCGGATCGTCGCGCCGGGAACCCCGCTGGGTCGTGGCCTGACCGCAGAGGCTGCAGCAGAACTGGGCCTGAACGAAGGCACCCCGGTCGCGGCCGGGCTGATCGACGCCCATGCGGGCGGCATCGGGACCGTGGGCGCCGAGGGGCGCCCGGAATCGAACCTCGCCTACGTGTTCGGCACCTCGTCCTGCACGATGACGACGACCGCACAGCCTGCTTTCGTGCCCGGCGTCTGGGGGCCATACTATCAGGCAATGATCCCCGATATGTGGCTGAACGAAGGTGGCCAGTCGGCAGCCGGCGCTGCCATAGACCAGTTGCTGCATTTCCACCCCGCCGCGCCCGAGGCGACCGAGGCCGCGCGAAGTGCAGGTATGCCCCTGCCCGTCTGGCTGGCCGAACAGGCGACAGCATCGCTCGGCAGCCTTTCCGATGCGGTCACGCTGGCCGGAAAGCTGATTGTCGTGCCTGAATTTCTTGGCAACCGCGCGCCGTTCGCCGATCCGGACGCCCGTGCGATCATTTCGGGCCTGGGGATGGAGCGTGACATCAGCAGCCTTGTGGCACTGTATATCGCGGGCATTTGCGGCGTTGGTTACGGGCTGCGCCAGATCATCGAAACGCAGGACCGCGAAGGCGTGACTGTCGATCGGGTGGTCATCTCTGGCGGGGCGGGAAGTCTGCCGCTGATCCGGCAATTGCTGGCCGATGCAACCGGAAAGCCGGTGATATCGGTCGAGGCGGAAGAACCGGTGCTGGCCGGGTCGGCCATTCTGGGCGCGGTCGCAGCAGAGGCATATCCGAGCATGGCCGATGCCATGCGCAACATGTCACGGAAATCGGCAGAGTTTCGGCCCGAAAGCGATGCCGCTGCCCGGCATGACGACCGCTATCGGGTCTTCTGCGCCTTGCAGGACGCGGCCAAGCTTTCCTGACCGGGTGCGCGCTGATGCGCGTCCCCGGTGCCGCAGATCAGCCCTGATAGCCAAACATCCGAGGCAGAAACAGGGTGATTTCCGGTATCAGGATCAGCGCCATCAACGCGATCAACAACGCCCCAAGGAAAGGCCAGACATCCCGGATGATCTCTGCCAGCGGGATGCGTGTCACCGCGTTGATGACGAAAAGCAGGATGCCGTAAGGCGGCGTTATCAGACCGATCATGCAGTTGACCACCGCGACGACGCCAAAATGCACCAGGTCGATGCCCAGAAGGTTACAGGTCGGGATGAACAGCGGGATGATGACCAGAATAATCGTGGATGCGTCCAGCACACAGCCCAGAAGAAGAAGCAGAATATTCACGCCCAGCAAAAAGGTCAGCGGCGCGACATCAAGCCCGGCCATGGCGTTGGCCATCATGTCCGGGATATTTTCCGACGCCACGATATAGTTCAGGATCAGCGCGCCGCCGATGACAATACCGACCGCGGCCGAGGATCGCGCACTGTCGACGAGAATTCCATAAAAATTCCGGACGCTCAGCGCGCGATAGAAAAACCCGGCCAGAAGCAGCGCGTAAAGCGCGGCCACGGCGGCAGCTTCGGTCGGGGTCGTGACGCCGCCATAGATCCCGTAAAGCAGGATCGCGGGCATCAGAAGGGCCGGGAACGCCTCGACCGTGAGGCGGGGCATCTCCGACATCGGGACGGGATCTTCAACCCCGAATTTACGACGATGGGAAATCCACCAGTTCATCGCCATCAGGACGGCGCCCATCAGCAGCCCCGGCAAGATCCCGGCAAGAAACAGAAACCCGATCGACGTATTCGAAACCAGTGCATACAGCACCATCGGAATCGACGGTGGAATGATCGGCCCGATCGTCGCCGAGGCAGCCGTGATCGCAGCGGCATAGCCGCGTGTGTAATGGCCAGACTTGACCATCATGTCGATGATGATCTTGCCGATCCCCGCCGCATCCGCGACGGCAGAGCCGCTCATCCCCGAAAATATCAGCGAAGCCACGACGTTGACATGACCAAGCCCGCCCTTGAAACGGCCGACAAGGCCCACGCAGAACCGCAGGAGCCGGTCCGAAATGGTCCCGGCATTCATGATATTCGCCGCGACGATGAACAGCGGAACGGCCAGCAGAATGAAGCTGCCATACATGCCGTCGAGAAGGATTTTGCCGGCAAGTCCGATCCCGTCCCCAGCCGCCCAGAGATAGGCAATCGACGAAACCAGAATGGCATAGGCGATGGGCATGCCGATTGCGGCAAGACCCATCAAGGTCACAAGGCAAAGCGCGAAGGCGAAGCTCATTTCGGGTCCACCCCGTGATAATCGTCGCTCATATCCTCGGCCAATTGCATGTGGTGATCAGCCTCTGGTTCAGCGCCGTGACGAATGACCTCGACCACGCGCCACGCATAGCGCAGGCCCACCACGACGAGGAAGAAGATATAAATCGAATAGACGTCCCTCATGCGCACCCAGTCGCCCAGCAACTGCTTGAGCGTCGCCGTCTGTTTCAGGCGCAGGATGTGGAACTTGTCCCATGTCGGCAGAACCGAAAGAAGGAAGCAGATCGCGATGGCAAGGCCCGCGACAATCGCGAAGACCTTGCGCGTGTTCGGGCGCACGACGTTGTACAGAATATCGAAAGTGACGTGATCGCGGTCTCGAACGATGGTCGCATTGCCGAAGAACACGATCCAGACCCACAGCGCCAGACAGAATTCCAGCGTCCAGCCATATCGCGACGCGTCAAGAAACGGCATGGACTGGGCAAGCCAGTCCAGCCGCGCCGTATAGCGGATCGTTATCTGCAGAATGAACGTGGCAAACATGGCAAGCATCGCCATGCCGGCCAGAAATTCGGCGCCGCGAACGATCCAGTTCGTAAGCTGTCGCATCACTCCCCCTCCCTTTCGCGGCGCCTGCGGGCCTGTCAGCCGCCGAGCGCGTTGATCTTTTCAAGCGTTCCTTCAGGCCAGCTGTCCGAGATATCCGAGCTCAGATATTGCTCCTGCACATGGGTGCGGAATGCCTCAAGATCGGGTTCATATACGTCGAGACCCTGATCCTTGAAAAACTGAACCAGCTCTTCCTCTAGCGCAAGCTGCTGCTGGCGACCGGATTCCGCTGCATCGTCCAGTGCCTTCTGCAGCGTCGCCTGCTGTTCGGGCGTCATGCCGTCCCAGATCTCTTTCGAAAAGGCGATATAGTTCTGATCGACGAGGTGCGAGGTAAGCGCGATCTGCTTCGTGACCTCGTAGAACTTCGCATCCCGGTCGGTCGGAAGCGGGTTGTCCTGTCCGTCGACCGAGCCTGTTGAAAGTGCCGTGTAGATTTCGGCAAAGGCCATCGGCGTCGGGTTCGCCCCAAGCGCCTGGCCCAGGAACTGCCACGCGTCAGTGCCCGGCATCCGAAGGTTCACACCCGCGAGATCAGCCGGGGTCTGAACATTCTTTTCCTCCTGCGAGAAGCGCAGGTTCAGCTGACGGCGACCCAGATACATGACTGTCAGAAGCTTGACACCCAGTTCGTCCTCGACCTTCTGCTTGAACGGGTCCATCAGCGGATCGTTGAAGACCGCGACCTGGTGGGCTGCGTCCTTCAGCACATAGCCGGCGGTAAAGATCGAGAATTCCGGGAAAAACGTCGCAAGTTCCTGCGCCGAGGCGATCGACATTTCCAGATCGCCAGAGGCAATCGCCTCAAGCTCGGAGCCCTGCGCAACCAGCGAGGCGTTGTAATGCGGCTCGTAGTCGATGAATTCCGCGACGGCGGGGGCGAAAACCTCTGCCAGCGCGACGGAACGCTGATCGGTTTCGGACGCTGGGGTCGACAGTCTCAGCTTAACCTTGTCCTGCGCCAGCGCGGGCGCTGCGAAAGACGACAGAAGCGCTGCTGCAGTTGTGACCGCGATGACAGCGCGGCGAGTCATTTGAATCGGCATTCGGTATCCTCCCTTTTTATGTTCGGGCGTCATTCTTATGACCACCCGCTTATGGCGAGGTTACATTCTTTGACCCTCTCGGCCACAGACTTTTTTGACCTCGCCGGCAAAAAGCCTGTTGCGATCCACTGGATGCGACGCCTGCGCGCCACTTGTGGCGGCATCGGATGTGCCCGATCTGAATGCGCAGCGACCTCCCTTTCCAGCGGCGCCTCGCACCAACATGCATATTGCGTAATCACTGTCAACTTAGTAACATGTCAGTCAACGCATCAGTGCCGGAGATCCCTATGCCAGACTCAATCCCTTCCGAAACGCGCAGTTTGGCTGCACCGCGCGCGCATCTGTTTGGGGTCTCCGTCGCGATGGTGACGCCCTTCCTGCCCGACGGCAGCGTGGATCTGGACCGCTTCGCCGATCATGCGGCAGCGATGATGTCGCGCGGCGCGGATGGGTTGACGCTTTACGGCACCACGGGCGAAGGCGCGTCGCTTGGACCATCGGACCGTGCCGCAATGCTTGATGCAGCGAAGGATGCAGGCGTCGCGCCAGAGCGGATGACGGTATGTATCGCGGCATGCGATCTGGAGACCGCCGAGTCGCAGACCCGCGCGGCCTTCGCTGGCGGTGTGCGCCGGCTGCTTCTGGCACCGCCGTTCTATTTCAAGGGCGTCGATGACGAGTCGTTGTTCCGCTGGGTCAGCGAATATGTTTCTCGTATCGCGGATGGCGACCCAGAGATAATTCTGTATCATATTCCGCAGGTTACGGGCGTTCATTTCGACGCCCCGCTAATCCGCCGCATCAAGGACAGCTTCGGCGATGCGATCTTCGGCGTGAAGGACAGCGCGGGAAGCTGGGACCATACCGCCCCGCTGCTGCCGATGGACGATCTGGCGATCATGATCGGTGACGAACGCCTGCTGGCGCGGGCAGCACCACTTGGCGGGGCCGGAGCGATCAGCGGAATGGCAAACCTGGTGCCCGAACTGCTTCACCAGATGATCTTCGAAGGCCGCGCGATGCCCGAGATGGACCGCCTTGTCGATGATGTTGTCCGCGCGCCCGTCACGCCGCTGGTGAAGGCGCTTGTCGGGGCGGCGCGCGCCGAGAAGGGATGGGACCAGACGCGCGCACCGCTCGCACCCGCCGATCCTGCGCTGGTGGCCGCACTCGCCCCACGCGTAAAAGCCCTGTCTGGCAGGTGAGCGTCATGGCATCCGGCGACATGACGCTGCGCGAGCAGGCCTATGAAACCTTCACCGAACAACTTCTGAACCGGCAGATTCAGCTTGGGCAATTCCTGTCCCAAAGAGAGCTGGTCAAGCTGACCGGGATGCCTTTGGGCGCGATCCGCGAAATGATCCCCAGGCTTGAGGCGGACGGGCTGATCCGCACCGTGCCGAACCGCGGGCTGCAGATCGTGCAGGTTGATCTTGGCCTTATCCGCAACGCCTTTCAGCTTCGCATGGTGCTGGAACGCGAGGCGGTGCGCAACTTCGTCTCTACCGCCACCGATGAGGAATTGCGTATCCTGCGACAAATGCATGTCGAGACGCGCCACGCGGCGCTGACATCGGGTGTCACGCCGGAACTTCTGGCGATGGCGCAGCAGATGGACTGGCATATGCATGACCGCATGATCGACGCGCTCGACAATCAGATCATCTCGGCCATCTACCGCACCAACGCGATCAAGATCCGCCTCATACGCAACGAGGATACGCGGATGCTGCCCGAGCTTCTTGTGTCTGTCATGGACGAGCATCTCGCGCTGATCGACGCGCTTGTCGCCCGCGACGGGCCAGCGGCAGAGGCCGCGCTGAGCGCGCATATCGACAGCGCGAAACGGCGCGCAGTGCGGATCTGAAGCGCGGCCCCGCCGCATACGATCACCCCAAACGGAGATAGAACAATGCGTATCGCCCTTGTCGCCAGCGGAGATCTTCGCGAAAGCGCCAACACCACTTGCTGGCCTGCGCAGAAAGCGATGGAGGACAAGCTTTCCGCCGTTCTCGCCGATATGGGTCACGAGCTTTGGCGCGCCCATCCCGTCAAGCCGGAAGGTCACGGATTTATCGCGTCGCAGCGCGAAGGGATGGACGTCTTTTCCGGCATCGACCCGGACATGCCGCTGATCGTCGCCGAAGCGGTCTGGCAATACTCGCATCACGTTCTTCCCGGCCTGACGACACATCGCGGCCCGATCCTGACGCTTGCGAACTGGTCAGGCGAATTTCCGGGGCTGGTCGGGATGCTGAACCTCAACGGCTCGCTGACCAAGGCGGGGTTGCGCTATTCGACATTATGGAGCCGCGATTTCGACGACGCGTTCTTCCTTGACGGTTTGGCCGAATGGCTTCGCACGGGCCAGATAACCCATGATGCCAGCCACCTGCGCCCCTACGCGCCGGATCAGACATCGCCAGAGGATCGCGCGATCGCGCGCGACATCGCGGATGACATGCGCGAACGAAAGGTCATCATGGGGGTTTTCGACGAGGGGTGCATGGGCATGTTCAACGCCATCATCCCCGACGAATTGCTGATACCGCTTGGCGTGTTCAAAGAACGCCTTTCGCAATCCGCGCTGTATCATGCAGCACGCGAAGTGCCGGAACAGGAAGGCCGTGCCTGCTATGACTGGATGCGTGAACGCGGCATGACATTTCATCTGGGCACCGACCCCGCGACGGAACTGACCGAAGATCAGGTCATTGACCAGTGCCGGATGTATATCGCCGCGGTGCGCCTTGCCGACCGTTTCGGCTGCGAAAGCATCGGCATTCAGTATCAGCAGGGTCTGATGGACCTCTGGCCCGCCTCGGATCTGATCGAGGGAATGCTGAACAACGACGATCGCCCCGATGTCGCGCGCGCGGATGGCAGCGTGATCCGGGAAGGTCAGGCGATTGCACATTTCAACGAAGTTGACGAATGCGCCGGTCTTGATGCGATGATGATCCATCGCGTTCAACGCGCGCTCGGCCAGCCAGTCGAAACGACGCTGCATGATCTGCGTTGGGGCGACAATGATGCCTCGGGCACGGTGGATGATTTCGTCTGGGTGTTCGAAATCTCTGGCGCGGCACCGCCTGCGCATCATCCGGGCGGCTGGAACGGGTCTGAAAGCCTGCGTCAGCCGGCAATGTTCTTCCCGGCAGGCGGCGGCACCTTGAAGGGCTATGCCCGGCCCGGCGACATCGTCTGGAGCCGCATCTTCGTCGAAGGCGTCGCGCTGCACATGGATATTGGCCTCGGCCGCGCGCTGGAATTGCCGCCAGAGGAAAGCGAGCGCCGCAGTCGTGCCACGAACTATGAATGGCCGATCATGCATGGCGTATTGACCGGCATCAGCCGCGATCAGATGATGGGCCGTCACCGCGCGAACCATATTCAGGTCGCCTATGCATCTGACACCGCCGCCGCCGAACGCGCCATGCTTGCCCGCGCCGCGCTGGCGCAAGAACTGGGTATCAGTGTCACGCTTTGCGGCGTCTGATCGGCGCCGAAGCGACAATAAAGGCGCGTCTGAAAGGCAGCCTTGACTGCTATCCCGACCTCCTGCTCGGCACCGGCTTCAGTGCCGGGGCCAGACAGGCTGTGCCCGAATAGCGCCACGGTCAGCGGAAGGCAGGTGTCAGGCGCGCGGGATCACCCCTTGTCTCGCTTCGCGTCAGTCGGCTGACCGAAATCCGGCTTGCGACCGGCATTGCATGCTGCGATGCCTTCCGCTGCTTCTGCCCCTCCGAAAGCCTGCGCAAGATGCTGCCTTTCAATATCCATTTGCTCGTCGAAAGACCGGTCGGATGCGCCATCCAGCATCGACAGGATCATCGCCTGCGCATCCAGCGCCCCGGCCGCAAGCTCATCCGCAAGACGCAGCGCGACACTCAGCGCGCCGCCCGTCGCAGAGATGCGGTTCACAATGCCGAACTGCGCGAGTCGCAACGCGGAAACCGGCTCTCCCAGCAGCAATATCTCTGCAACTTTCTGGGGCGGTAAGGCGCGGGCAAGCACAGATGTCGCGCCCCCATCCGGGACAAGTCCCAGCTTGACATGTGACATACCGAAACTGGCATCGGTCGCGGCGACGATCATATCGGCGGCTAGCGCGACAGACGCCGCGGCGCCGGCTGCCCCGCCCTCGACCGAGGCGATGACCGGCTTCCGGCAGGTCCGCACAGCGCGAATGGTGTCGTGCAGCGCCTCGATCTGCGAGATCCGCTGCGCCGCTGACAGCGCCGCATAAGCGCCAAGCTGTTCGATATCCTCACCGGCAGAGAAGAAACCCTCGGCGCCCTGAATGACGACATTGGCGACCGAAGCCTCTGCCTGGGCCAGTTCCAGACCGTTCTGCAAGCCGTCACACATCTGCGGACAAAGGCCATTGCGGTGATGCGGGCGGTTGAGGGTCAGCAGAAGCGTTGATCCGCGACGCTCGACAAGAACCAGATTTGAAGCGGTCTCTCTCATGTCACCCTCCACGGCCCGCCTGTGCAGGCTATTTTGCAAACCTGGCCCTTCCTCAACAAAGCCCTTTCATCATCAGAGAATTCGAGGTTCATGGGGTTACTCCTTGTTGAGATCGGCGAAGGTTTTTCCCGACTGCGCGAGGGTTCGCAGCAGTTTGGGGACCTGCCAGTAATGGGGGTCTTCTTGTGCATAGGCCTCGATGCGCGTGATCAGGGCTTCTGCGCCGATGCGGTCGGCATAGTTCAGCGGGCCGCCGAGATGGCGGGGGAAACCGTA
>NZ_VOPL01000015.1 GCF_007993065.1 Paracoccus aurantiacus | reverse complement strand
TCGAGGGCATAAAGCGGACCCTCAAGCCGGGCGGCATGCTGATGCTGCACGGCTATCGCCCCGAGCAGATCACCTACGGCACCGGCGGGCCGCCCCACGCGGAAAACATGTACACCGAGGAAATGCTGCGAGAAGGGTTTTGCGACATGCGGATCCTGCACCTCGCTGCCTACGACTGCGAGATCGAGGAAGGGAAGGGGCATGCCGGGATGTCGGCGCTGATCGATCTCGTTGCGGTGAAGCGCTGACTCGCGGGCGTGTTTCTAACCGATGTTCCAGATGCGTATAGCCAAGCGGTAAAAGCGGCCGTTCATTTATACCGCAGCGAACGGCCCCTTCGTCCGCTCAGCCGCCGCCCGGCCAGCGAAAATGCTGCACCGATGATCGAACGGCAGGTCTGGTGAATGCTGCATTGCAGCGTCGAGCCATCTCGACTGTCGGCAATGGGCCGGGAGCGACGTCCGCTGATGCCTGCCGGCTGTTAGACCCGCTGCGGCGCCGCATGTCTGCTCCGAGCCCAGGCTACCACATGCAGCTAATGCAGCATTTCGCAGATGCAGAAACATGGCACTAGTAATTTCGGCCCTTTGCAGACGTTGGCGCGACGATCTGATGCTACGTCGCGGCTTCACCACTGCGGACATTCGGGGTGCCTGCAGCAATCTTCCTGTCCGAGCTTGAAGCAGGCTTCGCGCGGATTGCGGGTTGGCGTCGCGCAGAGTAAAAAATTCCGAGCAACACCGGGAGGTATTTATGGACCAGTCCGATCAGGAACTCGAGCGTCTCAGCGCGCTGTTGCATGCGCTGCCCATCGAGAACATGCCCATGACGCTCAGTGAACTTGATGGCTACGTAGTCGGTGTTCTTGCCTGCCCGGATATGATCCCGCCCTCGGAATGGATGTCCCATGTCTGGGGAGAGACAGGTGAGGCAAATTTTCCCGATCAGAAAACCGCCGAAGCCACGGTCGGTGCGGTCATGGCTCACTACAACTCGGTTGCGGAGGCGATGACCCGCTCACCTTGGATCGAACCCATCTACGAGGTTGACCCCAACAGTGATGAGGTGATGTGGGAGCCTTGGATCGATGGCTTCACTCGCGCTATGGGGCTAAGACCGGATGCTTGGGATCGACTGCTCGCTCAGGCCGACGAAGAGACGCGGACGACGATGATCTTCTTGATGGCGCTTCAGGAAATATACACTGGCCACAGCAAGTTCACGGATGAGGAGATCGACGAAATCGACCTTGAAGCACCCAATCTGATCCCGAACTGCGTTGCGACGATACTCTATCAGTCTCGTCCCGAGCTTTCCCGCATGGAGCCCGCAAATCGTTCCGAGATGCCGTTCAACGCCGGTCCCCGGCCCGGGCGGAACGACCCATGCTCCTGTGGGGCGGGCCGCAAATACAAGCAATGTTGCGGTCGGAACTGACCGATCGCCCAAGTCTCTCACGGCCCTTTGCGGCCGGTCGGGGTGACGCATCGCCACAGAGCGGCCTCCCCGAAGCGGTCGGCCACCCAAGATATCGCCCGAACGCGCTAGGGCGGCTACAATCGAATGGTTACGACACCCCTGCCATGTTTCCCATTACTGGTCGGGGGGCACACGACTATCATAGAACTCTGTTGGACGCAGGCACCAATGCCATAATGGGCCTTGCCTTTGGGTAGGTGAACCCAAACGATCCCGGGATTTCAGATGCCTCAAGCTGCATCGACAGCTCACGCAACGTCGCTGCATGTTCGACTGATAGTTCGGTTGGTGCCGCTTCCAACCCAGTGCAGTGATTGAGCAACGACAACAGCTCACCGTCCCGCAGGATGGCGGACTGCCCGTGTTGCACTCCGAGGACGATGCGATGAACCGTCGCCTTCGTTCCCGTCAGTTCGTCCTCCACCCGTGCTAGCAGGATCATGTTTTCGAGATCCTTGAGATATGCGGCAAAGACCGGCTGGTTGATTGCATGCTCCAGAAACTTGTCGACAAGGGAATGCCCGATCCCCATCATTCGGTTCATCTGCTCCTGTGGAGCGAGGTCGCGGTCAAACGTCAGGCCATCGTATCGGGATTTCAAATCCAGATCGTTGCGCCAGATCTCGGGCGTCGCGATCGACAGACCCGCATCAGAGGTCGTGACCCTGCGCCCGTGTGTCTTGGCAGCGTTCCGGAAGAATGGCTCGAGTTGCGGGAGGTCAAGCTGCGGGATTTCCTTGGCCATGCTGACGGAGTCGTACTTCGATGCCGAGCCGAAAAGGCTTCGGGCTGTCGCGAGCGCGTTGTCACCCCCGAACCGGTTGCTGTTGGCAGACCACCAACTCTTCAGCGTTTCCCGGCCTTGTTTCGAAAACCCCTCGGAATAAAGCTCGTCGAATACCGAGGATCCAGCCATGCCGATCACGAGCTGGGCAATGTCCTCGGCTTCCTCCATCGAGGCACTGAGCGTGGCTTGGATACGCGCGAGCTTTTCTTCGAGAAGAGACCAGATACGTGCCTCGACGGTTTCAGGGTTTCGCAGCAGGTAGACCGATACGGCGCGGGTCTGCCCATAGCGGTTGAGGCGACCGACCCTTTGGTGCAACCGCATCGGGTTCCAAGGAAGATCAACATGCACCAGCGTGGCGCAGCGATGCTGAAGGTCGATGCCTTCGCCGCCCGCCTCGGTCGAGATCAGGAAGCGGGTGCGTCCGGCATTGAAGTCTCCGGCCGCCGTGTCACGAGACAAGCTGCGCGCCTCGGTTGTGCCATCGGCATTCGAGATCGTTAGGCGTTCGTCACCGTTGATGAAACCTGAGCTCCCTTCGCCGAAACGCGCTTCCAATGCGTTCAGGACGAGGGCTTGGGTGGCCTTGTATTCCGTGAAGAGCAAGACCGGCTCGCCGACCGGGAGTTCGGTCTCGATCAAGTCAATCAGCCTCTGGATCTTGGTCTCATGGGTGATTTCGTCGGCGCGGGCGAGGATCTCGTCGAGGCGGGCGATCTCGTCGGACATGAGCGTCGGGGAATTTTCTCCCAGAGCACTTTCCTCGCGTTGGGACCGTTCGTCGTCTTCTTCATCCTCTGGCGGCTCTGCGATCTGTGCGGCGCGGCTTCCACCTTGCACAATCGTCGTCGCCAGCATGCCCCGCCGTTTCGACAGGGCGCTGCGGATCGCCGCGATGGAACTGGCGGCAAGCTTCTGGAGCGCGATGAGCAAGAGCATGCGCGAGGTACGCTCTCGGCCGGCAAGGTCGCTCGCATAGGCCCGCCCATCGAGGATGAACTCGCTCATGACGTTGTAGAAATCTGCCTCCGCCTCGGTATAGCCGTAGTCGACGGTCTGGGTGTTCACCGGCTTGAACAGCAGCTTGCCTTGTAGGTCGGTCACCGTGGCCTTGTTGTTGCGGATCATCGCTTCGGGCAGATGCGCAAGCTGCTCCTCGATCTCGCGCTGAGGGTCGAACAGATCGGGCCGCAGGAGGTGCATCAGGGCGAGGAAACCAAAGTCCTTGCCCCGGTGCGGTGTGCCCGTGAACAGCACCAGCGAGCCGATCTTGCCTGCGGCCTGCATGTCCTTCAGCAGGTCATATGTCAGGGTTGCGCTGCGTTCGACCGCCTGGAAGTGGTGGGCTTCGTCGACCAGAACCAGATCCCACGGCTCGGCCATCAGCAGGCGCTCGCGCGCTCTGTCCATGCGGAGCGTATGGAACGAGGCGACCACTTTGTCGGCCGTCTCCCAGTAGCTGACCTTTCCGCGATCGAGGTCGGCGGAGTAGAGGTTGAGACGGATGTCGAACATCGTTTTCATCCGGTCGCGCCATTGCGGGGCAAGACGGGCCGGGGTCAGCACCAGAACGCGCTTTACCCGGTCCGAGGAGAGCAGCGGATCGAGGATCAGGCCCGCTTCGATGGTCTTCCCAAGGCCCACGTCATCGGCGACCAACCAGCGGGCTGGCCAATTGCGCGTCACCTGCCGGCAGACCCAGAGCTGATGGGGCAGAAGCTTAACCCGGGTGCGCGTAAAGAGGCCCCATTGGTCGTTGATCGACCGGATCAGGAGCGCCTGCGCCTTCGCCAGCGTTGCTGTCGAGTCGTCCGTAGTGAGGTCGGCAAGCCGATCCTCCAGCGACTCGATGCGCATCAACTGGGCTGTCTCCACCCTATGAATGTCCGTGCCGAACTGGACGAGGCTGAAGACCCCCTGATCGACCACGATACGGCCTTCACCATGATCAGGATGCCGAACGGATTGCTCAGGGGCGAAGGTCGTCATTTAATGGGGTCCTTTTCTTCGTCGTCTGATTGCGGCCCAGTCGAGGGTCCTGGCCTGAAGATGTCGGCCTGCGCGCTCTCATGCTTCTGGGTCATCAAAAGCTGGATGGGAAGGTCAAGGGCGCCACCAAAAGACGCGCGGTCCCTGAGGCCTGCCTCAAACTCGGAATAGATTTCACGTGAGGCGTCCATTCCGCCCAAGTCACGCAGATGTCTCCAACCGATCCGATCCGAGAAACGCTTCATTGCCTCGGAGTTCGCCCAGCCGTAACCGTGCATGTTTCCGCCGAGATCGCCCCAGATACCGGCCCGCACACCCTCGCGGATCATCCAGTTCGCACCGGTTCCCAGCGCACGGATCAGCGAAGCTCCCTCGGTACCGCGCCGCTGATGCGACGGCGAGGCACTCGGCCACCAATGATCGACGAGGCTGATCACTCCGTCGCGTTGAACGAATCTTGGCAGGTTTTGGTAGACGTCGACGTAATCTGGAAGCCAGCGCGCGACGACGTATAGCTCTCCCAGCGCACGGCGCCAGCGGCGATAGTCCTCGGCCTTGCCGTCTATGCTCGCAAGCTCGTCCAGCCGATCCGTCCACGGCTTGTAGCTATGGGCCTGCGAGATCCGCGCCATCTCTCCCCACCAGCCGGCGCCCCGGGCGTTTTTGATGAAGTTGCGGCTGGCGGTCGCGTTGCCCCATTCGATGCTTCGGAAGACCCCCTGGGCGAAGAAGGTGAACCAGCCTTCAGGATCATCGTCGAAGTTCTTGTCGCGGAGCCGTTCCGGTTTGGAGTTTGCAGGGTATGTCTCCAAGCTGTAGTTGCTGCAAAGCACCTGGGATTGTCGCGTCCACCATGCATGGAGACGCTCGAGCACGAGTGCTGGATCCGGCAGATCCTCAGGCTGGCCAGTCCCGTAGTATACCTGTTCAGGGGCAGAGTAATGGGTCCCATCGAGGCGTTCCTCGTGTTCGCCGGCATAGAGATGTGGAAGAATGTGCCGCAGAAGATCGTTGCGGTTCAATCCCTGTGCGAAGTCACTATCGCAAAAGGTTTCGAAATCATGGGGGAGCCAGCTGCACCAGCGGACACGCAACTCCTCGGCCAGCTTTTGGCCTCTCTCGCCGCGCATCATGTAAGTCACGACCGCGCGCTTCGCTTCGATCGTTTTGCATTCGCGGGCGAATTGGGCGAGCCTCGCCGGTGCAAGAAGGCTGCCGAGATGACCGCTACCGCGTGCGAGTTCGTAAAGGCTGAGCGCGTCGCCGGTGTAATCCCCGGAAAGGACGTATTCCGATGGCACGAACTCGGAAATCAACTGCTCGTCCGGACCTGCCCGGTCATTGCCATGCGGCATGAATGCTGCCGGCCCCCATTTGCCGTCCGCCATGCGGAATGTCGCATCGCGCAAGTGGAGCAAGGTCTGGTCTCTCTCGCCCTGCTCCATGCGCGTGGGTGATAGGATACTGCCAAGCCAGGTCGCCAGATCGGGGTCGATCCGGCGGGACTCTCGTAGGACCTCCGCCAGAAGGCCACCACCGTGCAGCGGACTTGGCACCCGGAGGCCGATCTGTTCGAGCGTGCGGGCTGCCTTCCTCGACACACTGCGTGACAGCAATCGATGGGCTGCCGGATGGCCTGCAAGCCGCTCCGCGGCGTCCGGCAATTCCATGACGCCGGCCACTTGCCAGAGGACTTCCGTGGCTTGCAACAGCGGCTCAAAGGGGGCGGTGAGACCTGTCGGGAAGACGGGCGCATCGCAGACTAGGCTCGCCCAGCCTAGCCGGGCGGCGTCGGGGGCCAGATTGGTGATGTCACGCGGTCGGGTGTCGTCCACGTGGAGCGACCCCAGCAGGTCGTGACGCAGATCTGGTGTGAAGCTGTCAGCGAGGGCGGTCCAAAACAGGCTTCTTCCTTTGTTCGGGTCTGGGTTGGATAGTCCTGCCTTGAAGGCAAACGCAGGCCAGTGGCTTTCAAGCAGTTTTGCCAAGGCCTTGAGCCTGCGCGCGAGGCTGGTGCCGTGCTTACGGAAGAGGGCCTTGCGTTCGTCCAACGTGCCCCGCAGATGCCCCCGGCCTGGGTTAACTGCAAAGCTGCGGCTGTTAATTAGCCAGTGCGGGCGCGCGTCAACATCCAGCGGTGCCAGCAACCACAGGCCGGGTGTTCCTTTGGCGGGGGGGATCGGCCCGGTGGGACCGAGAGGCAGGAACAGCGTGGTCTCGTCGTCCAGGTCAAAGACAAGCGCCTTGCCGGGTTCGGTTCCGGTCAAAGTCAGAATGCGGACGTTCTCGGCTCCCGTGTCTTCGAAGGAGGCGCCGAAGGTCTCGACGAGAGCCTCCTTGCGGATATCGACCTGCCGGATGCCGCGCGCCATGGCGGGCAACCAGCGCGCCGACCGGCGGAAGGCGTCCCAAGCCGTGTCGTAGTCCTGTCCCGCGTTTTGATCGAATTCGATGATCGTGGCGGGGCGGCCCTGCCTTGTCGCATCAAATGAACGCTCCTTTCCTTGATCCCAAGGATCGGGCAGCAGCCCACCGCGAACCTGGCAGGCGACGTGTCGGCTGGCAATGCGCACCTGATCGGCCAGCAGATGTACTGCCTTGAAGCCGAGGCCGAACTTCCCAGTCACGGCCTCCGCGCGATCCTTGTCACTGAGGTTGAGCAGGAGCATGTGGTACAGGTCGCGGTGCCATCCCATGTGTTCGCCGTGACTGCCTGCACCGACAACATTGATGAGCCTTCCCCAGTGACTCATGGTTGTGGTTCCGCGATCTCGTGACAGCTCGAACTTTCCGGGAGCATCGCTCCAGGCTGGATCTTGCTGCCAGGCGTCGTCCGCGTTCTGGAAAAGCTCGAAAAAGACTCGTGCCGGGGCGTAACCGTCCTCTGTAATCCGCGTCCGCACGCGTTCTAGCAATTCCGCGTGACCTTTGGGTTGATCAACTTTCGTCCAAAGCTGGTCTTTGAGCTTTTGGCGAATGGCTTCGACACCGTCGCCAGCGCTGCGCACTGCATCTTCGTAGTCCTTGCGCGCGCATTCCAGAATGCCGCCTTCCCTCGGCTTCATCTCGCCAAGGATCTTCGGCATCTGGTCACGGACTTCGGCCCTGACCGCACTCGCGACATGTTCGGCAAACCGCGCACGACTGGCTAGAAGGGTGTCCAGAGCTGCGCGTGCTTCGGGTTGATCCCTTACACTGCCGACATATTCTTCAGCGAGGGTACGGCAGAATTCAGTGACGTGTCGGTCCGTCAGACGCATATCGTCTGGCAACACGACGTCGAGAGCGCGTCGCCTGGTCAGGTTATGCAGGTCCTTGGTTTGCTCGTTTTTCCAGTTCTGACGGATTGTTCCAACGATCTCCAATGGCTGCGCGTCCCCGAGCGGGAGCATCACGGGTGTTCCCGCGATGCTGACGAACTCGTCCTCACCTTGTAGATCGCGTCGCGGGCGAAACTGGATTCGCATTCGTGCGGATCGGGCCATGAGGCTCTGGTCGCTACCTTTTCGATACGCCGTGTCTACCTGGTTCTCGAAATCGCGCTCGATCCCCTCGATCACCGGGGTGGCCAGCCCAAGCTCTTCACGCATCAACGCGCGCCAGCAATCCGACCGACCGAGCATGAACACCAGAACGGCGAGCATCTCGGCGGGAACGGCAACTTTTGCACGGGCGAGGATCGGCCTCAGGCTATCGGCGGACTGCTTTTCCGTCAGTTCAGCGGGCGCGTCACTTGGGCGAAGCTTTCGCGGGTCGTCACTCGAACCCTGTGCCGATTGCGGGAGCAGCCGCGACAGTTCGGGGTCAAGACGATGCGCGAAGGCAACGGCACCGCCATGCGCGACCACCTCGTCGGCGGCACGCCAGGTTCCGTCGCGCGTTGGCACCCGTGTTCCGGAAAGGATTTTCCCGATCTGATCGTTCGATGTTCTCGCCAGAACACGGAAACCCGAGTCATAGACGGCACGAGCAGACTGGTTCCCTAAAGCGGCGATGCGTGAGAGAGAATCCATCCAACCATGGAAATGGTCAGACTCAGGAGCCCCGTGCTGCTGGACCTCGCGCACGATGGTCTGTGCCTCGGCGCCTGGCGCCGACAACAGCCAGGCCAGAAGGGGCCATCCCGGCAAAGTCAGGGCCGCGCCCTCTTTTGCGAGAGATTGCAGGGAAGGGGCGATGTCACCGGGCCGCTCGCCGATCCAGCACGGGAGGCTTCCATCAGAGAGACGGTCCAGAAGCGCACTTTTGCTTGCGGCGGTGTCCTTCAGCACACCGTCCTTCACCAGAAGACGCAGGGCGTCCTCGTCGAGCAGGCCGACTGATACATCTTCGCGTGTTGCCATGTCCGAGGGGAGCAGGCCCGAATTCAAGCCTGGTAGATCCATTACTGCCGTCGGCGCGACTGTGCGCCCGTCGATCAGGGTGAGCCATTGCGTCTCAGCAAGCAGAGGTAGCGTTTCCGCTGTCCTGCCATCCCGAATGGCTGCGATGATTAGTGCAACATGCTTTGCAGGCTCGGGTTGACCGAGCAAGAATGCAAGTTGCCGCTCCGCAGACCAGATGCGCCCCGAAGTTATCCGGCGAAACTGTTCCTGCGCCGCGTTGCCGGACGGGGCGTGCAAGATCGGCACGTCGATGCCGTCTGGAAAGGGCAAGTTCGGGTTCTGGCGAAAGCCATGCACAGCAGCAACGCGCCCCTGGTTGGTCTCGAAGATCGGCAGAAGTTCGAGATCTTCATCCGGGATATTCGCCGTGAAAAAGGCCGAGAACAGTTCGGGCGAAATCGGAGTGGCGGCGATATACCTCTGATTGGCCACGAACTTTTCGCCAAGTGTCGCACCATCGAACTTCCGGACGCCAAGCTGTCCCTGTTTCACGGCGTCAATGCGCATCATCAGGGTCGAATTTAGCAGGATGGTCTTGTCGTCTCTTCCAACAAGGCTGCGCGCGAAAGTGTCGAGTTCGCCGTTCCCACCTTCGATCCACAGCAGGTCGCGGTCATCGAAGCGGGCATCGCGGCGTCCGGCAAGGAGCGCGCGCAAGTGCGGGCGGTACTTGCTCTCGTTGCTCCAGAGCTTGTGCATTAGGTCGAGACGCGCTTCATCTGGTCCCGAAGCATCTGCCTCTGCGGCAAGACGCGCCGTTTCGTAGGAAGGATCTTTCGCATAGGTCAGACCGGCTCCGAGCTCGGTCAGGAGCTGGGCAGCCTCGGCGTAGTTGATCATCATGGCGCCGGCACCGGGAGCTGCACGTTCGAGCAGCTCGACAAGCTTCCGGTTCTCGTTATTGTAAGCGAAAAGGCGACCGCTGCTTGCTGCCTTTGACAGATCGTCGAGGCTAGCGCTGCGCGGGAAGCCAAGCCCCTTGTCGACACGGACGATGTGCAGTGTCCGGAACTCCGGATCGCTCTGCGCCTCGGCCAAATTGTCTCCCATCGCCTTCAAGATGGCAATTGCGGCGGTTGCGGCCGCGTCCTCGGTCGCGGTGTCCTTCAGCAGCGGTTGCAGGGCCGTCAAGAGGACCTTTGCTTCGATCAGCGACAGGATTCCGGCTCCGAAGCTTGTCGGACGCCAGTCCTGGTGAATACACAGCGGCGCGGCCTCGACCGAGGCTAGCGTCCGGCGCATCTGGCTGTTGCGCATCACGCTGGGTGGCATGGGCAGCACGCAATCATCCGGAAGATGGCGAAGGACCATCCGGATGTGTTCGCCCTGTGCCATATCGACATCACGCTTTGTCATCGCCTGGCGAAGCAGGCTCAGGACAGGCGCGACAAGCCCTGCCGACTTGTCCAGACGCTCGCGGCGTGCAAAATCAAGGAATTCGCCAAACCGTGCGAGCTTTCCCCCCTGACCAAATGCAGCGGCGGTCAGGAGCCCGGCCATTTTCGCAAGTTCCTCGTCCTGCCAAGCCGCGGCAACTGGCGCCAGGACTGCGTTGGACCCCACTGTTGGAACAAGGTTCCACTCAGCCATGCGTTGCTCGAGGTCGGGGATCAGTTCCAAGATGCGGGGAAGCCGGGTATCTTCCGGCGCGGGCAGTGCCCGGAATTGAAGATTTGGCGCGTTCAGCGTCCAGCCGACCTTTCGGTCGTTCAAGGTCCGCGCCAGAACTTGCCGCGACGAGATTGCATTGCGATGGTTCCTTATGAGCCCGGACGCATTCAAGCCCGATACGACTGCCTGCAGCCTCATCTCGGTCAATGCGTCTGACTCGAGCGCATCCATCAACAAACCCGGCAGCAGAGGCAGCACGAGTTCGTCGCGCACCCGCGCGTTCCACGCGGCGCTGACGTCATCCGGCGTGTCCTTGTCATGACCGAGGATGGCGTCCCGTCCGCTCGTTACGAAGAAGTAGCCATGCAGAAACAGCCGCACCTGTCCGGTCCCGACGACGCGGGGCGCGCTTTCGCTCGCGACCGGAAGGAAAACGGACCACGTGATGTCGAGCTCATCCTGCCCGTCGGGATCGACGAGAAGCGCTACGGCACCATGCGGCAACGCCTTCTGTGAAACCATGGCATCGTCCTGCCGGTCGAGGATATCAGGCCAACCTTCCGAGGCGGTCAGATCGGACCCAAAATCCGCTGGCGCCATCATTTCTTTGCCGACGCTACGGATTCCGGCGCATAGCGGACCGCCGAAATCCGTCTGCCCCGGCGTTGCGGGATCGAAGCGCAGACGCGGGGAAGCCGCCCGGTCAATGACAATGGACGTGCCATTGGCCACGACAACCTCGAGCTTGCTGACGTTGCGCAACAGCGAAACGATGCCAGACAGCCAGAACGGGTCGTTGGCATCATCCAGCAAGCTTGTGTCGTAGGACTTGGGTAAGAAGCCGCTGGTGGTCGACTTCGGCTTGAGGGTTGGGCTCCGGAGGGGATACCATTGGACCATCTTCCGGGCGAAGCCTGCGAGTCCATTGGACAGAAGCAGATCACGGTCCCGCGCGGTCGGTGCGACTTGCCATTCGACGCAAGCATCCCCGGGTTTCCCGATGACGATGTAGGGATTGACCACCAGGGGAGGAACCTCGGTTTCGTGCCCTTCTGAGACAACGACAAAGGCATCGCAGACGTGGAACGCTGTCTTCTGTCCCATCCCGAACCGCCCGATGGCAGCAGTGTCGGTGGCCTTGATGCTGCCGCCGAAGCGCGCAATGCCTTGCGCTGATTCCTCGTCATATCGGCCGTCGTTCGCAACCATCAGCCCCGGAACTCTTAGGAGCGGGTGATCTGCCTCGGGCCAGCCATGCAGGACTGCGATTCTGACTTGCTCCGAACCGGAATCATCCGCGTTTTGCAACAGCTCTCGCAGGAGCGTCCGTCCGCCCTCGAAATGGTATCGTTCCTTCAGGTTGGTTCGAAGGTCCTCGATGATCGACTTTTCGTCGCGGTGCATCGTCATGGGCGGGAAACTCTTCTCAGTAGGCGAAACGGCGGAAATTACTTTTGGCAAGCCGCACGTTACGGAGTGGACTGGATAAGAGGGCAAAGCGCAAGATCGTCTCGGCTTCGAAGCTCTCTCGCGGCGAGGATCCCGATGGGCGGTGATGCCGCCCATCGGTGAAGCTCGTCACCGAACGCTTAAGAAGAGTACTTCGTGGGAGCTAGGTCCGTTTTTCTGCCCGTCGCGCAGCCCTCTGAGCGGGATGCGAAGGTCCGCTGTTCGCTGATTGCCGCAGGTGCGATGCCGCGGCCTCACAGTCCGCTCTCCGCCCACTCTGCCCTACCTCATCCCCCGATCTCGGGCGCCTCCAGGCGCAGTAGCGCCCCGTCCGCCAGTGGCCGCTGCAGCGTCGCCGCGATCTCGATCGGGGCTGTGAGCTAGGTGTCCCAGTTGCGTCGACGAACTCAACAGGACGGGAACAGGCTTCAGCTTCAGTCAGGACTTCGTCCTTAAGGCGGGGCTGATGCTTTCGGACATCGCGAGCGTAGGCTTTAAGGTGGAGAACTTCACGGCCGAGAATATGGCCGTGCTCGAAAAGAACTGGCCCTCGATCCAGGCCGCGCTCAAACGCTCAGTGGAACTGGTCGCCAGCTTCGGACTTAACGGGCAGACATTGCGCGCCGACAGCGCGCTCCTGCCGATTGCTTATTACCTGCACCATGCCGGCGTGCCTTCAAACTATGTGACGCATTCGAGCTTCGCCAAGGACCGAGAGCAGATCCGGCGCTGGCTCATCCATTCGCTGCTCAAGGCGTCTGGGATCTGGGGCAGCGGGCTTGACACATTGCTGTCCGCACTGCGGGACGAGATACGGCGCGAAGGTGGCGACGGCTTTCCCGAGCCTGGCTTGCGCCGGGTTATGATCCAGCGCGGCAAGTCGCTGACCTTTGAGACCGAGGAAATCGAGGAACTCTTGCACCTGGAATACGGCGACAAGCGAACATTCTCACTTTTGTCGCTGCTCTTCTCCTTCGTCGACCTGCGCAATCAATTCAACGTCGATCACGTCTTCCCGATTTCGCGCTTCACGCGGGCGAAGCTGCAAAAGATCGAGGGCGATCCCGAGGAGGCCGAGACGATCCAGCGCATGGCCAACTGCCTGCCGAACCTGCAGCTGCTTGAGGGGCCGATCAACAACGAGAAGCGCGCTCGCCTACCGGCGGAATGGCTCCGGGAGCACCTCGCAGTCGAAAAGAATCGGCAGAATTACCTCGACAATCACCTTCTGGGAGAACTACCCGAAGATATCTCGAATTTCCGTGCGTTCTACGAGGCACGACGCGAAAAACTGAGACCCCACATCGAAGAGATGCTGGCCACTCCGCGATAGGAGGCATGGCCAATCCACTTAGAATGCGATTAAACCGCGATGGCCACGGCGCCGTTCGACAGAGGCTTTCTCAGGAGCCGCATAGTGCAGTCCGGCCCGTCGCCGAAATTCAGCACCGAAGCAGCGAAGGTCGGCTTTCCGGCACTCCTGCAACACGCTGCGCCCTAGCATGGTGGACATTTAGCACCAGCCAATGTGTTATTATGCAGCGCTCGCTAGCATTAGGCAATTGCTGCCTTCCGACGAGAAACAGTCAAAGGTTGTTCGATGAGTGGATTATGGCAGATCCTGCTGCTCTCGCTTTTGCCGGGGCTTGGCAATTTCGTTGGCGGGCTGGCGGCTGAATTTGGGCCGAATTCGCCGCGGGCGTTGAACTGGGCGCTGCATGCGGCCTCGGGCATCGTGATTGCGATTGTCGCGGTGGAGCTGATGCCCGAAGCGGTTGCCGTGCTGGAAGGCTGGTGGATCGCTGCGGGTTTCGCGGCGGGCGCCATCGCGTATATCCTGATCGACACCTTCGTCGAAAGCCGTCAGGCAGAGAGCGAGGGATCCGGCACATCCGGCATGTGGATGATCTATGTCGCGGTGGCGGTCGATCTGGCAAGCGACGGGCTGATGCTGGGATCGGGTGCCGCGCTGTCATGGGGGCTGGCGTTGACGCTGGCGCTCGGGCAGGTGCTGGCCGATCTGCCCGAAGGTTACGCCGTGATCGCCAATTTCCGTGCCAAGGGCGTGCCGCGCGGGCGGCGGATCTGGCTGTCGGCCTCTTTCATCCTGTTCTCGGTGGGGGCGGCGCTGCTGGCCTATCTGCTGCTGCGCAATGCGCCCGAGGCGATCAAGATGGTCGCGCTAACCTTTGTCGCGGGCCTGCTGACAGTCGCCGCCATCGAGGAAATGCTGGGCGAGGCGCATGAGGCCGACGAGGACAGTCAGGCCTCGATCAGCGCCTTTGCGGGCGGCTTTGTGCTGTTTACTCTTGTGTCCGGCGGGATCGAGGCGATGATCGGCGGTGGCTGAGCCTATAACCGCACGAACCGATGGTCCATTTCCCGGCCAATTACGCTGATTCATTGCCCCGCCTTCATAGAACCCCAAATCTTGGCAAAAGGCAGGCCACCGCTGGCTGATGCGAGGCTTTCCGGCAACCTACGATTCGGACCTCGCTTGTCCTCGGACCAGAAAGTCCTCGAACGCCTGCAATGTGCGCCGCGAGACGTGATGCTCGATCCCCTCGGCATCAAGTTCCGCATGTTCGGGCGGGACGCCAAGGGCAATAAGCAGATCAACGACGGTTCGGTGGCGGGATCGCACGCGGTCCGCCAGCCTCGCGCCCTCATCGGTCAGAAAGACGCCGCGGTAAGGGCGCGCGGTCGCCAGCCCCTCGCGCTTGAGGCGGGCGACCGTCTTGGTCGCCGTGGGGTGGGCCACCCCCATCCGTTCCGCCAGATCGGCGACGCGCGCCTCGCCATGCGCGGCGATCAGATCGCCGATAAGCTCGACATAATCTTCCAGAAGCGCCCGGGACTGCACCTCGCGGGCGCGCGCGAACCGGCTGGCCTGCTGCGAGGGTGGAATTTGCGTGTGAACCGGTTTGGGATCGGGCATCTGGTCTTCCTCGGCTTTCCTTCGGCCCATTCTGATGGCTATTCCGTGCCGGAAACACTTTGAAGCCGAGGGTAATCTTTTTCATTCGGGAAACCAACCTCTTCCGCCAGCATTGCTCGGACTTCGTTTCAAAATAAACCCTCTTGCCATTGATGTAGCCGTGGCTATATTTTTCAGCATAGGCAAGAGGGCTTGGAATGATCGGCTCAGAGCGCATCAGACAAGGTATGTCCAGGGTCCTGTCGGGGGAACGTCGCGGTTTTTCTGGCCGGCTTCTGTTCGTGGGCCCGGCGGTGATCGCCTCGATCGCCTATATGGACCCGGGCAATTACGCCACGAATATCCAGGCCGGGGCCGGATATGGCTATCAGCTTTTGTGGGTCGTTCTGCTTGCCAACCTGATCGCGATGCTGTTTCAGGCCCTGTCGGCGCGGCTGGGGATCGTGACGGGCAGGAACCTGGCCGAAATGTCGCGCGACAATTTTCCGAAACCGGTCGTCTGGGGCATGTGGGTCGTCAGCGAGGTCGCGGCCATGGCGACGGATCTGGCCGAGTTTCTTGGCGGGGCCATCGGGCTGGCGCTTCTGTTCGACCTGCCGCTGATCTGGGGCATGGCGGTGACGGCGGTGGTCACATATGGCATCCTGATCTTCGAGCGCCGGGGTTTTCGCACGATGGAGCTGATCATCGGAACGATGGTCGCAATCATCGCGCTTTGCTATCTTGTCGAATTGCTGATCGCGCCGGTCGATTGGACGTCTGCCGCCACCGGGCTGACCACCCCCGCATTGCCCGATGCCGCCGCGCTGACCATCGCGGTCGGCATCATCGGCGCCACCGTCATGCCGCATGCGATCTTTCTGCATTCGGGGCTGACCCAGGGGCGCGTCGCGGTCCGCCACGAAGAAGATCGCCGCAAGGTGCTGCGCTATTCCAATATCGAGGTCGTCGTCGCCCTTGCCATTGCGGGCATGGTCAATATGGCGATGGTGATGATGGCGGCCAGCGCCTTTCATCAGGGATACAGCGATGTATCCGAGATCGAGACCGCCTATTACATGCTGACGCCCCTGCTGGGGGCCGCGGCCGCCTCGGTCTTTCTGGTGTCGCTGATCACGTCCGGGATCTCCAGCTCTGTCGTGGGGACGATGGCGGGGCAGATGATCATGCAGGGTTTCCTGCATTTCCGGGTGCCGATCTGGCTGCGCAGGCTGGTGACGATGCTCCCGGCTTTCGGTGTCGTCGCCCTGGGCTATAACGCGACGGATGCGCTGGTCCTGTCCCAGGTGGTACTGTCGATCGCGCTGCCTGTCCCGATGATCGCACTGATCATTTTCACCTCCCGGCGGGACATCATGGGCGCATATGTGACCGGGCCCGTGGTGCGGCTGCTTGCCCTCGTCGGCGCGACCGCCGTGCTGGGCCTCAACTTCGTGCTTCTGGCCCAGACCTTCGGCGTGCCGATTGCGTTTTTGCAGGGCTGAAGGGCGTTGCCAAGTTGATCCACTTCTCCTTCTCGGATAACGCGGCGTCATGACGTTTCCGACCTCGATGCCAAGCTTGAAAGGCTTTCGCTTCCCCCGCGAGATCATCTCCTATGCTGTCTGGGCCTACCACCGGTTTGCCCTCAGCGCGGCGGATGTTGAGGACCTGCTCGCCGAGCGCTGTGTCGTCGTCAGCCGCGAGGGAATTCGTCTCTGGGTGAACCGCTTCGGCCTCCAGTTCGCGGCGTGCATCCGGCGCGATCGTCCCCGTCCGCCCGACAAAAGGCATATGGATGAGGTCGTCATCCCGATCAACGGTGTGAAACACTGACTGTGGCGGGCCTTCGATGATCCGCCTTCCGCCGGACCTGCAGGTCGGGAAAGAGTGATTTTGCCCCGACCCCGAAGGTCAGCTTGTTCTGTTTTCTGTCCCCGCCATGCCGCGGCGCCGCAAGTCCGCTTCCCGCCCATCCAGCAAAAAGTCTCGCGATCGCGGCACAGATCGGACCGCTTCGGCGAATGACGGGAATGTCCCGCACCGCTGACCTTGGGGCCCTGGACTATGCTGCGCGGTGCCATGAAGGTCCGGTATGGGGAAGCCGCGCTGCGGCAATGGTGATCCTGGCCAATGACCGGTGTGGGCCGACAGCGATCGCATCGCGCTGGAAATTTTAATCGGAAAATGGACTCGCAGCGAAACTCCTTGGTCCTACAATTCCGCTGATCCACGTCGGTGCGGGTGTCCATTTGGCACGGCGCCGGTGTTTGCACGTCGCCCTCGGGCTATCTCACCCGTTCCACAAGCCAAGATTGGACACGCAATGCCGCCCCGATAGCCGGAACCCACAATCAGATGGCCGCCCGTTAGGCCGAAGATCCGGACTGCGCTGCCAGATGCGAGCTTGCACTGAGACTTGATCATCTATATACCATCCATATGGATGGAGTAAGATATGGCGGACATACACCGCCTGCCCGACCGGCAGGCCGACCCGGAAAAGATCACGATCAACCTCGGTCATGTCGACCTCGGCCGCATCGACCTGCTCGTGCGCGAGGGTGTCTACGCGAACCGGACGGACTTCATCCGCACGGCCATTCGCGCGCAGCTTCGCGAAGAGACCGAGACCGTCGAGCGGTCGGTTGCCCGTCATCAGCTTGAGCTCGGTCTCTTTGACCTGACGCGAGAGGCGCTCGAGGCGGTCGTCGCACAAGGCGAAGCCTTGCACCTCAAGGTGCTGGGCCTCGCGCGGATCGCCTCCGATGTCTCGCCGGAGCTGGCGGTGCGTGCCATCGGCTCAATCCAGGTCCTAGGCGCTTTGCAGGCGCCCAAGGACGTCAAGGCGGCCCTTAAGGACCGCATCACCTGATACCCCCGTCCGGACCCTTCTGTTCGGTCTCACAGGAGACGACCCATGACCCGACCCTTCCACACGGCTTTTCGCCGGCGCTTCACGCATGCCCGGACGCAACCGATCGACGTCAACCAGGTCATCAACGATGCACTGTCGCAGGCCGGCCTGTCCGGTGGCCAGGCCCCGCGCATGCCATCCTTCGATCTGCCGGGCCTGGGTGATCTGGCCAATGGGCTGAACCTCTCCGGTCGGCCTGACGCCACACCACCCCTTCCGGAAGGGAGTACATGGGCGCTGCGCCGCCATGAAAGCCCTGCGGGATCGCGGGATTACCGCCTGTTCGTTCCAGCCGGAGGCGCATCGGAAGGGTTGCTCGTCATGCTGCACGGCTGCACGCAAACTCCGGAGGATTTTGCCCGGGGCACGCGCATGAACCAAGCCGCCGCCAAGGCCGGTCTTGCAGTTGCCTGGCCGCAGCAGGGCCCCGCGCACAACCCGCAATCCTGCTGGAACTGGTTCCGCCCCGAGGACCAGCAGCGCGAAGGCGGCGAACCCGCCTTGCTGGCTGCGCTGACGCAAGAGGTCTTGGCCGACCTCAATCTGCCGCATGGGAGGTCCGCCGTGGCGGGTCTCTCTGCCGGGGGTGCGATGGCGGCCATTCTCGCGGTGACGCACCCGGATGTCTTCGTGGCTGCAGGCGTGCATTCAGGACTGCCTGCCGGGGCCGCGCGGGACATGGGCTCTGCCTTCGCTGCGATGCGCGGCGGCGCCCGGGTCGCCCAGGGGGACGGCGCGCCGCTCATCGTGCTGCACGGCACCGCGGATGCCACAGTCTCCGTTGCGAACGCCGAAGCGCTGGTGCCCCCCGGAGGCTTCGAGACCGCACATGACGACGGCGGACGCAGTTGGACCCGTCGCGTGGCTCCCTCCGGCTCGGAGCTCTGGCGCGTGGACGGCGCGGGCCACGCCTGGTTCGGCGGCGACCGCGCCGGTTCCTACGCCGACCCGGCAGGTCCCGATGCCTCTACGGAGATTATCCGCTTCGTCTGCGCACAGATGCGCTGATCGGAGTGCCGCCCCGGCGGACGGCACACACAGACAAACGGCCGTCCGCGACGAGATCGCCTCAGACCATCCCACAGGCCCGACGGCCAGCCTCGGCGCCCTTGGCCACCACGGCAGACCTCGGGCCTGTGGAAATGCTGCGGCGAGGATGGAAGGCAGCTTCGGTGACGCCGCGCTGCGGCGGCAGTTGCCCGGTTGAAGGTCCGCAGAGGGCCGGTCGTGTCATCCGGCCCCGATGGAGTGGCCAGGCGGCACGCCGCAGTGCCGCATGACCGGTTCGAGCCCTTTTTGACGAATGCTGCCGAGCGACTGGACGGCCGCTTCGGCAAGAAAGCGGTCGTTCGATCAAGAACTGAAGCGTTCTATGGCACCGTTCTACAGCCAGTATCTTTGTTGTGCCGTTTCTGCGACAACGGCCTGAATACAGACTTGGAGATAGGCTCGGCACTTGGTCTCACAACTACAGATGGTCTCGACCGTTGACCTGTACTACATCTGCCAAATGGTGGACGGCGTCACCCGGGAACCCGGGACATACCTTCGAAACGTCGAGGATATATTTGGCGACATGTCGTCATCCAGTCTTGTGCGGAAGTATCCAAAGTGGACTTGTTTCCACGTCTTTATAGAAGAACTGATCTCAAGCGTGATCTTTGAGGACGCCAAAAACTTCAGCAGCAGGCCGGGCAATTACTGGATCGATCATATGCTTCGCTCAAATCGTATTGGCCAATTGACGGTGCGTCGCCCGGAATTTTGCCAATTCGATGGATATGATTATCTGGACGCCCTCCAGCAGGAAGACCTGATTGCCGAGTTGTGTGAGACAGTATCGAAACAAGTCTTTCACGTCTTGTTTGCAAATCGTGGGACCATGTCCGCCTTCGGTCATATGGTGAGCGGCTACGTTCTGCATACGTCCCCTTCCTTCATACCAGAGGCCTTCAACAACACCGGTCACCTGACCAGAGCTTCTATCCCGGCTTGGGCGAAGAGCGCCGTTTTTCACAGGGACAAGGGTAGGTGCGTTTTATGCCAGACGGACCTGACCAAGCTTTTCAGCCAACAGTCGCAAATCCATTACGACCATATTATGCCATTGGCTCTTGGAGGGATGAACTGTGTAACGAATCTTCAACTGACTTGCTCCAATTGTAACCTCGACAAGGGCGCAAGGTCGGCAGCCACGTCACGGGAATATGAGGCTTGGTATGACTACTGACCTGCCCACACTAGACGCAGCCGATAAGTCAGCTACTGTTCGGAAAACTCATGGACAGCGTGGGAGCGTATTCGCTAGAGAAGAAAGAAAAAATGTGTTGGAGGTGTTGAGCGGGCATGAGCAAGAGTAGGAAAGTAAAGCCCCTCGGGGAGGTCGTTGATCTTTTTTGCGGCGTTGGGGCCCTCAGCCACGGTCTAAAACAAGCTGGGTTCGAGATAAAGGCGGGCTACGACACTGACGCTCGGTGCAAATTCGCTTTCGAGACCAACAATGGGGCAACCTTCCACGCACGCGACGTCTCCAAACTAACCGCGAATGAGGTCAGCGCACACTTCACGGGAGACTTTCCGAAAGTTCTTGCGGGTTGTGCCCCCTGCCAGCCTTTTTCCACCTACAAGCAAAGGTATGATGAAGACCCTCAATGGGGATTGGTCGAGGACTTCGCAAAGTTGGCGGTCCAAGTCGCACCAGATTTCGTGACGATGGAGAATGTCCCCGCCCTTGAGCGCTACAAAGATGGCAAGGTATTTCAACGGTTCGTTGATACACTAAAGCATGGGGGCTACTCCGTCGAGTGGACGATCGCGCGCTGCGAGGAATTCGGCGTTCCGCAGCGGCGTCGGCGGCTCGTTTTGATTGCTGCCAAGGATCGTTCCGCAGTCCCTTTGAATACAGGAAAAACTGCGGCGGTTTCGGTTATGGAGGCGATTGGGCGTCTCCCGAAGTTGGCAGCTGGCGAGGCCGACCCGAATGATCGTCTGCACGTTGCCAGTTCCCTCTCTGACTTGAACTTGCGTAGGATTAAGGCTTCCAAGCCAGGCGGGACTTGGCGTGACTGGCCGATTGAACTCCGTGCCGCGTGTCACAGAAAGCTGAGTGGCAAGACCTATTCTGGCGTCTACGCCCGAATGACTTGGGACAATCCCTCTCCGACCATGACGACGCAGTGCTACGGATACGGCAACGGTCGCTTTGGGCATCCAGATCAGGACAGAGCGATCTCACTTCGTGAGGCAGCCATATTACAGTCTTTCCCGCCCGACTATCAGTTTCTCCCTAAAGAAGAGGCGCCCTCAATGAAAGAGGTTGGTCGTTGGATAGGGAATGCCGTACCGGTTAAGCTGGGCGAAGCGATTGGTAAAGAGATTGCACAGATTCATTACGGAGATGAGCTAATTGACCGAGAATGATGATTTCCGCTTTGAGATCTCTTTGAGTGTTCTCAATCACCTTGGCCGCAACCTATATCGAAATTTCATTACGGTACTTGGCGAGGCTATATCCAACTCTTGGGACGCTGAGGCTAAGAACGTTTGGATCACAATTGACAAGGTGAACTCTTCGTTCATAATTATGGATGATGGGAATGGAATGACCGCCGAGGAATTTCAAGGAAAATTTCTCAAAGTCGGCTATTCAAAGCGCAAGGACGGTACTTACAAGACTGGATCCGACAGACCCTACATCGGCGCTAAGGGGATTGGAAAGCTGGCATTGCTGTCTTGTGCGGACAAAGTCTCAGTGTTCTCAAAGACAAAAGATACCGATTACGTTGGCGGTGTGATCGACAATAGTGGCCTTGATGCAGCGATCACAAGTGACATGACGCCTGATCAGTACCCACTTGAGGACCTGGACTTCTCTCTAATTGACGGCCTCACCCATGATCACGAGCATGGGACCATCATCTACTTCGAAAATACCAAAGAGCACATCCGAAACTCGATCGCTCACCTGCGGAAGTTGATAGCGATGACTTTCAGGTTTTCGGTGATTGACGAGAACTTCAAAATCCACGTTAACGGCGATCCGGTCAGTGTCGAAGACCTGAAAGATCTGGCTGGCAACACCGAATTCTGCTGGGTCATTAATGGCTACTGTGACGAATTCATCAAGAAGTTCACTGGAAAGGCCGCCGAGCCAATCGCGCTTACGACAACGCTAAATGTTTCTGGCTTCTTGGCCACTGTGAAGTTGCCAAGGCACCTAAAAATTGATGGCACCGACCAGCGAGCCACCGTCGACCTTTTCGTGAACGGTCGTCTGCGTGAGAAAAATATAATCCGACACATCCCGACGCAGAGAATTCTCGAGAGCTACTTGTACGGTCAGCTTCACTTTAACGACATGGATGCACCCGGTCGAGATCCCTTCACGAGCAGCCGGGAGGGGATCGTCGAGGACGACGAAAACTTTCAGTCGCTCCTTGATTATCTCAAGCACACGGTCTTGCCACACATTCTTGATGAGTGGGATAAGCTCCGCTTGGATCGCGGTAAGGAAGGTGATGATGAGAACACCGGCCGCGCAACCAAGAAGCAGCGGACGGTAAAAAGTCTCTACTCCCAAGCAAAGAACGAATACAAGCCTGAGAATGATGATCCCAACAGCGATCAAGTTGATACATGGCTGGAAGAGCTTGCGCCGGACGCGGAGTTCAACATTTCAGCATACGTGGATTGTTTCCTTTCCGAGAATCTTGTGCGGAAATACATGACGGTCAAGGGTGTCGCCCTGTCCAAGCCTTCAGAAACGGAGGTCGCAACCTGGCGCCAGCGTGAACAGGATCGCAAAGGCGAAGCCAATATCAGCTTCACCATTCGTAAGGACAATGACGACTTGAGCTATCTCGGCATGGATCACATGGCTAAATCGATTGAAGGTAATGGCGATGGCGGAAAAAACGCGTCCTTGGTGAAGGACGCGGTCAACTATAAACCAGTGCGCAACGCCGTCGGGCACACCGGCCTTTTGACGGACAACGCGAAGACACACCTCTCAATGACTTTTGAGAACATCAAAGGACGCATCCGGAACCTCCTGCAGAGCTAGGCCTGGCTGGCTGTCTAATTTGCACCTGCGGCGAATTTCTCCTTTGACAGACTGCACCGAGGAGGCGATCGACTCCGGTCGATGGCAGATTTGGGCCGTTCGAAAACATTAGAATACTTTGCAAATACCCAATTCTATCCCGCACCGGAAATGAGAGTGTGGGCTCGCGCGATCACCTGCATCGCCTGCTTCAGTTGGTCTAGATCGAGCAAGTTGATTAGGACTCCGCCCTGATAGGAGGCGTTCACCACGAAACTGTAGTTCGCCGTGTCCTGCACCGTCTCGTCTCGCCCGTCCACCTCGTTGTAGTCGATCCCGATCAGGAGCCCGAGGCCGCGCTTGCGCGGGATCACCTCGAGGAAGAAGTCCGGATCGTGGTAGCTGACCGACTTGGCCTCAGCCATCTCGATCACCTCCGGGAAGTCGGCCTTGATCCTGTCCCTGAGGGCGTTGAATAGCGCCTTGGCCTCGTCGGTCATCACGACCTTGTCGAGGCAGCGGCTCGCGGCGCGCGCCTTGAGCTCCTCCTTCTCCATCTCCCGGATCATCTTAGTGTCCGCGTCGAGCCGGGGCCAGACTGTCAGGGCGCGGGCGGCGAGGCGCGCGCCGCGGGCGCTCATCTCCGCTTCCGTCCAGACGGGCGCATCGCGGACGTCCTGGTTGAGCCGGACCGAGCTTTGACGGAACCCGTGCTCGATCATCTGCTTCTCCGCGAGGGGCTTGTCGCTGTAGGTGCTGTTGTAGCCGGTCAGGGTAAGGTTCCCGAGCCGGTGCAGCCAGCTCTGGCGCACCCCCTGCCATCCCTCCCCGAGCATGACGCGCCAGGCCTCCGGCATCTTCTCGTTCTGAGGCATGATGTGCTCGATGGAGTAGCCGCCGGTGTCGCTCTGCTCCTTGCTGTCGCGGTTCTCGAGCCCGTCGAGGACGTGCTTGCAGACCCGCTTGTGGTAGAGGTCCCCCTCCAGGAGGGCTCGCTCGAATTCCTCATCTTCCGGGAAGGCGTAGGCGGCCGGCATTCGGGCGAAAGCCGCCTTTAGCGAGGCGAGCGGCTGCGCGTCATCGATCCGGTAGGCGAGCTTGGCGAACTCGAGCCCGTAGCCGCGGCTCTGGCCCCCAATCACGGCGCGGCGCAACAGGTAGCTCTCGATCAGGCGGACCGCCTCGAGGAGTTCCGGCTCGCTTAGTGTCTGCTGAACCTCGTGGGCCTCGAGAAGTCGCATGATCAGGATCGCAGGGACGTCGGCGAGGTGACGCAGCTGCGAGAAGGCGCGGGCCCGCTCGTCCGGCCCGGACCCGACGGCAAAGGCGGCGTATTGGCGCGCGCGCCGCAACAGGTCCGTGAGCAGTGCCTCAAGCGCCTCCGGATCGTGACCGATCCCGCCGAAGGCGCGGCGGAAGGCGGCGTAGACGAGGTCCGACCGCTCCAGCTTGGCAGGCTGGCTACGCAGCGCCAAGTAGTCCCGGATGAAGTTCGAGAAGACCCGGTCATTGCCTCGGAACAGGTCCTCGATCTTGCCCCAGTAGTCCCGGTAGAGCCGAGTCTGCGCCTTCTCGGTTAGGCTCATCAGGATGAAGTTCCGGATCAAGTCCGACGCGCTCAGGCTGACCCCGGTGGAGTTTAGGCTCTCGAAGATCAGTTGCGGGTCGTCTATCCCCCGCTCAAGCGTCACGTCGACCAGCATCAGCCGGTTGATCCCGGCGTAGACCCGTTCCGGATCCGCTTCCTTCAGAAGGTCCCGGAAGAGCTCGAAATTGTCCCGCAGGTTCACGGAGGGGGTTTCCGGGACCGGGGTTCCGGCGATGATCGCTTGGAGGGTCTCGTTGTCATGGCGCCGTAGCTGAAGCTTGAAGCCCTTCTCCCCCTCCTCCAGCGGATTGCGTAGGAAGTAGGCTTCGATCTTTCTCGCGACCGGGCCGTTCTCGCTCCCCGCCCATTTCGTCTCGGTGATGTGGTCGCGCAGCGCCGCCATCAGGAGCGTGAGCGTGGTCATCCGCTGCTGCCCGTCGATCAGGAGCCAGCGAGAGAAGCCGGCGTTGCTGTCCCCGGATTGGATGTAGACCACAGAGCCGATGAAATGCCCCCTCTCCCCGGGCGCCGTCGCGATCAGCATGATGTCCTTCCAAAGCTGGCGGCAGTTCTCCTCCGTCCAGCTGTAGTCGCGCTGGAAGACCGGGATCACGAACTGCGACGCCCCGTTGATGATTTTCGGGAAGAAGACGTGCTGGGCTTTCATCGGATCTCCATTAAAATCACTGTTCATTGATCAATTGAACGTTCAGCGTGACCATGCGGCGCGAACCGCCGGATTTGGCGTTGATCAAGGCGATCTGGTCTTTGCATCGGTTTCCGTAGCTTTGGAGCCCATTTCTTCGCGAAATATTCTAACTTGTCGAGGATGCAGTCGATCCTGGCGTCCTTGACTCGGCTGTGGCCGATGTGGCCCATCTGCTGGAACAAACACGATACCGCATCGCCAGTCCTCGATCTGCCGGTCCGGACCGGGCGAGCTTGTCGTCCTTAGCGCCCTTAGCCTGTTGGCGTTGCTTCCCGCAACATGAACGGCCGATTGCGGGAACGCTGCGCCGCGGCATAGGGCTTATCTGACCGGCAGCTAAGGGCCGGGCGTGCCATGTCGCTCTGCCAGGATGGTCACACGGCCTGCCGCACCGCCGCATGACCGCATCGAGCCCTTCCACGACATTCGTGGCGAGGTTCCGGCACCAACCTGCGGTCCCGGAACCCCTTCGCTTTATATCGTCAGACCGCAGGCCTTCCGGATCGCGACCTGGACTGGCGACGGTGCAAGCTTCGGATCGAATTCCATGCTGGGCACCAGCGGCGGCTGAGCCATGAAGCGCGGCTCGGTCCCATGATGCGGCTGCGCCGCATGAACCACGAAGGGATGGCACAGGTAGACCGTCCCAGGCGCGCCAGTCGCAAGAGCGATCTCGCACTCTTGCGTGGAAGCGTAGCCCTCGGCCGAAAGCTGCCGGAGCGTAGCACCGGCCTGGCCGTATGGCAGAAGCTCGCGGGCGATAGTGGCGTGCGAGCCCTTCCGTATCCGCGTGGGAGCATCGTCAGGACCGACATCCGAGAACAGGAAGAGCATCAGGAGTGCCCTTCCGCTACTCGTGACGTTCGCCCGCCATTCCATGAAGTCGGGGTTCTCGGTCCCGAAGCTCACGTCGACATGCCATCCATCATCCCCGGCGCTTTCGTTCGACGGAAAGCGGATCGGGAAGGTTCCGAGCCCCTGAGGGGCCAGCCACCGGCCTTCACCGACGAGAGTGTCATAGGCGGCATGCAGACGCGGCGTATTGGCGGCAGCCACGAAGGGCGTCGAAGATTTCGAGCCGATACGAACGACCGGTTCGGTCCAGGTCTCTGGCCGATTTGGGGAGAGGCCCATGTCGGCCCACAACTCGTTCCGACAATCCTGGGCGAGGTCGCGGCTGAAGGCATCGTCCACCTTCACGAAGCCGTCGTTGATGAAGCTTTGGACCTGATCCGAGGTCAGGCCAGTTCCTTGGGGAATGGACATTTCACGTCCTCCTTATCGGCTTTCGCGATGCGAAGCCGTTGCGATTCAATAAGCGCCGGAGCGCCTGCGACGCGGGTCGCTCAGAATCGCGGGAAGAAGGTGGACGTAAACATCATGGGCCTTTGGCTATTCCTGCTACTCCGATAGGTCAAGGTCGGCGTTCCCAATACCACCGCGAGGTGACGGCCGATTGAGCACCTTCATTGCTGAACCAAGCGTCCGCTTCCGTCCGCATTGCTGACCTTGAAGCCCTGAACGATGCTGCACGGTGCCACGAAGGTCAGGTATGGGGAAGCCGCGCTGCGGCGATGGCCACTCTGGCGAACGGCAGCTCTGGGCCGAAGACGTCGATACAGTGGCGGCTCCCTCATGATGGAGCTACCGCGCCGCCGCATGTCAGGTCGGAGCCTACAATGACCGACGCTGCGCTCCGAATGCCGGCTCTGGCAAAACCGCTTTTCGGCTGTGACTTTTGCACTCCCCTCGCAAAGGGTAGTTCTCTGACTGATGGAGGATGCCAGACATGACGCTCACCGCAGAAGCCGCGCTTGTTCGCTCAGTCGTTCACTATCTTGGCCAAGCAGAGCACTTGTTGGCTAAACTAGAATGCGAACCCGAAGCCAAGGCGCTCTTGGCCATCCAACTCGCTCCTGACAGCTTCGACACAGGGTTCCATCTTGCTGTTGCGATCCAGTTCGCTGCCCGAGCGCTGTGTCAGCCTGTAGGCGCCGATATCCCTGAAATCGAAGAGCCTTGCAGCCTTACGTCTTTGCGCAATCTGCATTCGGCTGTTGCCGAGGCCATCGTTAAGGCACCGAGGCCGGACTGGACGGTGAACGTGAAGCACACGGCAGGGGAGGCGCAACTTGAGCAGTCCTCCGCCGACTACGTCGCGCGCTTCGCACTGCCAAACATGCTGTTCCATCTGACCATGGCATACGCTGGACTGCGGCACGGCGGCGTCAGGCTTGGTAAAGCTGATTTTGATGGGCAGCACGAATACTGAGTTGAACTTGCTTTGTTTCGGTTCGGCGATCGGAAAGCTGACATCGCGGTATGTGCAGTGAAAGTCCGTTGTGTCCGCCCTGCCGACCCTCATTTTCCGAGAGTGCTACGCGATGGACGAATGACCGGTCTGGTGAAGCTGCACCGCGGCGGTCGGCCAGGGACTGAACGGCAGGTTAGGGCCGCCAGTGACGGCGGCCCGGTCCATTAGATTTCAACACTTTCGGAGATGGCAAGCGCGTCTTCTAGGTCCACGCCCAGATACCGGACCGTGCTGTCCATCTTGGTGTGTCCCAGAAGAAGCGGCTCTTCCATCCAGCGCGACAGCGATTTCCGCGTTCCTTCCGTGATCTCAAACCTGACCGGCCGTTGGGTCTTGCTTTGAATGATCGATGCACGTTCCTTGACCTGGCCGGAAGCGTAGACGTCGACGACCTTTAGTTTCACCAAGTCGCAGCCACGGAGCTTGCTGTCGACGGCCAAGTTGAAGAGGGCAAGGTCGCGATGGTTCCCGGCGATCTCTAGGCGAACGCGGATGGCCCAGACATGTTTCGGCAAAAGTGGGCGTTTCTGACCTATCAGGCGCCCCTTGTTCCAGGCAGGGCGGCAAGCGCGGATGGCAGGTAAGTTGGCAGTAGGCATGTTCTGTCCTCCAACCTCCTCGCCCAGCCTCGACACCAACCTCATGTTGGTGACACAGTATACCACATCAAGCCAGCCCACCGCGAAGGTCTGCTCCGAGCCCAATTTCAGCTTTCCGCGCTGAACGAAACGCCCCTCCGGGCAAGCCGGGGCGGTTCAAATTGTGAAAAGTTTCGTTGAGTGTAAGAGTGAGGGGGAACGGAAGGGCGCCAACTGATGCTAATTGAAACCCGGACA
>NZ_VOPL01000014.1 GCF_007993065.1 Paracoccus aurantiacus | reverse complement strand
ACCACATCGGGCGCAGTCTTGTCGGCCACCACCACTTCCAGCAGCCGCATGATATGGGCGGGCGAGAAGAAATGCAGCCCGATCACATCCTGCGGGCGCGCGGTGGCCGCGGCGATTTCGTTCACATCCAGATAGGAGGTATTCGTGCCCAGCACCGCACCCGGCTTGCAGATCCGGTCGAGGTCGCGGAAGATCGCGGTCTTGACCTGCAGGTCCTCGAACACGGCCTCGATCACGACATCGACCTCGGCCAGATGGTCAAGCCCGACCCCCACCGTCAGCGCCGAGAGCGTTTTCCTGCGGGCCTCGGCGCTCATCTTGCCGCGCTTGACCGCGGCATCGAGATTGCCGGCGATGCGCGTGCGGGCGGTTTCGGCGCCCTCGGGGGTCATTTCGACCAGGGTGACGTCAGTGCCGGCCTGCAGCAGCGCGGTGGCGATGCCGACGCCCATCGTGCCGCCGCCGATGACCCCGGCCGAGGCCGTGGGGCGCGGTTGGGCGCCGGCTTCGGGGATATGCTTCACGGCGCGCTCGGCCTGGAAGGCATGGATCAGGCCCTGGCGGTCGGGGCTGTCCATCAGTTCCAGAAACAGCGCCCGTTCAACGCCCATGCCTTCGCCAATCGGCCGCCCCGCCGCCGCGATCGCGTCGATGCATTTCAGCGGCGCCGCAAGCTGCGGCCGCTTGCCAAGCAAAACCTCGCGCGCCGCATCAAGACGATCCGCATCAGCCCGAAACACAATCTCACCAGTCCGACGCGTCGGCAGGTTGCCATCCAGCACATCCTGCGCGGCGCGAAGTGCGGTTTCGCGTGGCGGCGCCGTGTCCAGCCGATCGACGATTCCAAGCAGCAGCGCCTCTTCGGCGGGGACGTGCCGGCCCGACACAATGATGTCGATGGCACTTTCCAGCGGCGCCAGCCTTGGCAGCCGCTGCGTGCCGCCAGCGCCGGGCAGCAGGCCCAACGTCACCTCGGGCAATCCCAGCCGGGTGTCGGGAAGCACGATCCGCGCATGGGCGGCAAGCGCCAGTTCCAACCCGCCACCCATCGCAACGCCATGCAGCACGGCGACAACCGGCTTCGCGCAATCCTCGATCGCGTTGAGCACATCCGGAAGGCGCGGGGGCACCGGAGTCTTGCCGAATTCGCTGATATCCGCCCCGCCCGAGAATATCCTGCCCTCGCCATAGATCGCGGTCACCTTGACCGCGTCGTCCTGCTGAAGCTGGGTAATCGCGTCCAGCAGGCCCTGCCGCATCGCCGCGCCAAGCGCGTTGACCGGCGGATTGCTGAGCGCGATCAAGCCAATGTCGCCCTCGATCTCGATACGAAGCGGTCCCGTCTCAGTCACGATATTATCCATCACGATCACTCCAGCCGCTCGATGACCATGGCGATGCCCTGCCCGACACCCACGCACATCGACAGGCTCGCATAGCGCCCACCCGTCTGTTCCAGCTGGCGCAGCGCCGTCAGGATGATCCGCGCGCCCGACGCGCCAAGCGGATGACCCACGGCAATCGCGCCGCCATTCGGGTTCATACGGCTGTCGTCGGGGTCCAGCTCCAGCTGTTTGCAGCAGCCCAGAACCTGGCTTGCGAATGCTTCGTTGATCTCGATCAGGTCCATGTCCTTCAGCGTCAGACCGGCGCGTTCCAGCGCTTTCGGCACCGCGAAACCCGGCCCGATCCCCATGATGCGCGGTGGCACGCCCGCAATCGCACCCGACACGATACGGCCTCGGGGCTTTGGCCCAAGTTCCTTGCCGCCGATCAGAAGTGCCGCTGCGCCGTCATTCACGCCCGAGGCATTGGCCGCCGTGACCACCCCGCCTTCATAAAGCGAGCGAAGCGACGCCATTTTTTCCAGCGAGGTATCGGGTCTTGGATGTTCGTCCTCGCTGACCACCGTTACCTTGCCTTTGCGGCCGGGAATTTCGATGGGGTGAATTTCGTCCTTGAAGAAGCCCGCCGCCCGCGCGGCCTCATAGCGCTGCTGGCTGCGATAGGCATAGGCGTCACACTGCTCTCGCGAGATGTCGTAATCCGCTGCCAGATTATCGGCGGTCTGCGGCATCGCGTAATCGCCGAATTCTGCCGCGACGGTCTTGTTCGGAAAGCGCGTGCCGATGGTGGAATCGTAGATGACCGGCTGGCGATCCCAGGCCGAGGGCGACTTGGCGACCACGAAGGGCGCGCGCGTCATGCTTTCAGTGCCGCCTGCCAGATACAGGTCAGCCTCGCCCACGGTGATCGAACGCGCGGCATCCAGCGCCGCCGCCATGCCCGAGCCACAAAGGCGGTTCACCGTCTGGCCGCCCGCCTCGACATTGATCCCGCTCAGCAGACCGACGAAGCGCGCGACGTTGCGGCTGTCCTCGCCCGACTGGCAGACATTGCCCATGATGACATCTTCGATCCGCTCGACCGGAAGGTCAGAACGTTCGACAAGCGCACGGACCACCTGCGCCGCCAGATCGTCGGGGCGGATGCCGGACAGGGCACCTGCATGGCGGCCAAAGGGGCTGCGAAGACCATCATAAATATATCCGTTGAGCATCAGCTACATTCCTTTCGCTTGCGACGGCGGCGCGGCGGCCTTCACCCGTCCTGATTTCTGAATTCGCGCAGGGTTCGGCCCGCAGCTATGGCAGGCCGGGGGTTTCAGTCATTCCGCCGCCTCCACCGCTGGCAGCACATGGCCCCGCTGCCGGGCGACGAGGATCGGCACTGCCGCCAAAGCTGCGCCAAGCAAGGCCGTGATGCCGAATCCAATCCCCGCAAAGGGCATCGCGGGCATGGCAAAAAGGAACCCGCCGAACACCAGCATCGCCCGCAGCGGCAGTTCGAACCGACCGGCCAGCGTGCCAACGAAGGTGACGTATCCCTGCAACCCCATGCAGATCATGCCGACGCCGATGAAGGCACAACTGACGGCCAGAAACACCTCCAGCGCAGGGGCGTGGCCGATCAGGGACGGGTTCAGCACGAACAGGAACGGCACCAGATAGATGATACTGCCGAGCCGCATCGCCTCGAACCCGGCGCGCATGGGGCTGCATTTCGCCAGTGTTGCTGCCGCATATGCGCCAAGCGCGACGGGCGGGGTGATATAGCTGACCATGCCCCAGTAAAGAATGAACAGGTGCACGGAGAGGCGGTTCAGGCCACCCGCTTCCAACGCCGGCGCGAGCACGATGGCAAGGAAGATGTAACAGGCCGTGGCGGTCATCCCCATGCCGAAGATGAAGGCCGTGAAGGCGCCCATCACCAGCAGGATGAAGACATTGTCACCCGCAATGAACAGCAGCTCGTTCACCAGCGTACCCGCCAGCCCGGTCGCGGAAAACGACCCGACCACGAGGCCCACGCCAAGGATGATCGCGGTCAGTTCAGCCAGGCTGGAGCCGATGCCCAGCAGAATGTCGCAGAATTTTCGGAAACCGATGCGGGTGCGGCGAGAGATCTGGTTGATGACCAGCAGCAGCGCGACCGAATAGAACGGCGCCGCAGTTTCCTGCCGCATGACGACCATCATGAAGATCAGCAAGCCGAAGACCAGCACATAGGGCCAGCCGTTACGCAGCGTGTCGCGCAGACGCGGCACCTCGTCGCGTTCCAGCCCGCGCAGGCCCCGGCGCGCGGCATAGGCGTCGATCTGGGCGAAAAGCGCGAAATAGAACAGCGCCGAAGGGATGATCGCGGCCAGAACGACCTCGGTATAGGGGATCGCCAGGAACGAGGCCATGATGAAGGCTGTGGCCCCCATGACCGGCGGCATCAGCACACCCCCGGTCGAGGCACAGGCCTCGGTCGCGGCGGCCGTGTTGGCGGAAAAGCCCGTGCGTTTCATGGCCGGGATCGACACCGCGCCGGTCGTCAGCACGTTGGAGATCACGCTGCCCGACATGGAGCCCATGAACCCGCTGCCGAAGATCGACACCTTGGCCGCGCCGCCGCGATAGCGGCCGACCAGCCCCAGGGCGAGGTCGTTGAAGAAGCTGCCGCCGCCCGTATGCTGAAGCACGGCACCGAAGATGATGAAGCCGATCACCACGCCCCCGAAGGCTTTCATCGGGATGCCGAAAATGCTCTCCGAGGAATAGACGTGATAGGCGAAGGTTTGGCTAAGCGTGCTTTGAAAGCCCGAAAATGGTGCCGGAACATGGCTTGCGAAGCTGGGATAAAACGCGACGACCGTCACGATGCAGGCAAGAACCAGCCCGCCCGCGCGTCGCGTCGCCTCCAGCACAAGTGCCGCGAAGACGAAGGCGACCCATTGCGCGGTTTGCGGGGCCGCGAATTCCCAGCCCTGGTTGAGGTTTTCCATCGCGTTGACGGCAAGATAGCTGCCGCTCGCAATCGCGAGTGCCGCCAGCGCCCAGTCAATCAGGCTGACTTTCTCGAAACGATGGCCGCGAATGTCGAAGATCAGATAGGTCGCGGCCAGAAAGATCGTCGCGAGGATGTTCAGATAGCGACCGTCCATCAAAACGATGCCGAAGGTCCGCAGGTTGAACAGCTGGTTGATGACCAGCAGCAGCGCAGCGATGGTCAGGCCCATCAGGGCGATATTGCGTGCGTTGAACAGGTTGCCGGTCGGCAAGCTTTCGGGGTCTGTCAGGACGTCATCGTTATGATTCACCTTGGCCTCCTCTCAGGCAAAGCTCGGCTTGCGGGATGCGGCGAACCGCACCCCTTGGCTGTTTCGATGTCGCAGGAATCTGTCTTCAGTACGTCTTGCTCTGGCCCGCCTCAGCAGGCGGGCCAGAAACGGATCAGAACACGACCTGCTGACCTGCTTCCTCCAATGCCGCGCGGCGGGCCTCTGCCCAGGCGGCCTCCCAATCGGCAGGGTCTTCTTCGACCAGCTTGTCCCAAGCCGTCTTCAGCACCGCCTGACGCTCGATCAGTTCGTCATTGCGGGCCTGCGCCTCATCGCTCCAGACGCCGATCTCCTTGAAATAGGCGATGGCGCCTTCGTGATAGGGAACGACCCATTCGAAATTCTGGTTCTCGATGGCCCAGCCGTTAATGCCCGGCGCCTTGCCGTCATAGGCCGGGAACAGCTCGACCATCGCCTTCGTCATGTTGTAAACGAGATCGGGATCGGCCTTATCCATCGTGATGAGAACCGGATATGCATAGGTCGCGCCGTCGAAGCCATCTGTTCCGTCGACATTCGCACCCAGCGTCACATGCGACAGTACGAAGAAGGGCGCGATATCGGTCATGCGCTTGAAGCCTTCGGCGTCGCTGTGGTCGATGGGAATCCATGACAGACCGCGCGGACCCGCTGCCGCCTCATACGCAGGACCGGTATTCGTCGATCCGAAAACGCCGTCAACCTGGCCTTCGATCAGCCCGGTCCATGCGGCACCATAGCCCCCGAACTCGACCTTCTCGACATCGTCCCAGGTCAACCCGGCATTAGCGAGATAGGCTTCTATATTCAGGTTCAGACCGGGAGCACCGGCGACCCATGCCATGCGCTTGCCGCGCATATCGGCGGTCGAGTTGATCCCTGCATCGCCTGCAACCCCGACGGAAAGGCCAATGCCCCCGCCCGAGTTCAGCAGAACCACGCGAATCGGCTGCGGACCCCAGTTTTTGGCTGCGAACTCGAACGCGCCTTCCTGCGCCATGAAGCTGCCGCCGACGCCTGTCGCAGAAAATTCGACCCGGCCCTGGCGAAGCGGTTCGGTACGCGAAATATCGTTCTTGCCGGGCAGGACGCGCAGGCTCGTGCCGGCCGCTTTCTGGATTTCGCCACCGATCGCAACCGCCTGATTGAACCCGGCCGAGCCGGTATCATACGCCGTCCACGACAGCTGGCGTGGCAAAGTGATGCCATCTGCGAATGCCGGGCCCAAAATAACTGTCGCAAGCAACGCAGCGCCGCTCGCACGCATCAAATAATTCATAATCCCCTCCCTAGGTTCGCATAGCAGATTTAATGTCCGCATAGCGAACAGATACCACAAAGCACACTAAAATCAACCATTCTGTGCAAAATTTGGGCGAGCTGATATCGAATGTGACTCAGCGTAACGACCAGATTCATATAATTATCTGATTTTAAATAATTAATTTTGAATCAGGCGTGTTTTGTTAAGCGAACACCTCGTCCGCGAGCTGTGTCGATTCTTCACTACAGCGGCAGAAGGGCGCCCCTGGCATCGTCGTTATCGCAATTTCACGACCGCCAAGCGAAATTGCGCCGCCGCCCCGCCATTCGATTCGCACCTTTAAGTGGCCGGGTGTCGGCGGCAATTCAAAGGGCGGCGCGGCGAACTCAGCTGACTGGCGCGTGCCGCCATCCGCATCAGCGGACGCGCGAGATGTGTTGTGACGAACAGGCGCGCCGCGCAAAAAACTTGCGGGCGGCGCGAACTGCAGGTCCGGGGAGCGTCCCGCACGCGGCCACCCGCAAGCAACACTCGTGAACCACAGTTGGCCCTGCACATATGCGGGCGTGCGAAGTCACGTGCAGCACGCCGGCATATGGCGCGGGCCTTCCCGCCGCGCTCAGACGGGCGGCAGGATTCGCGCCTCGGTCACGGCCTGGACATCGTCCAGACTGTTGCCGTCGGTCAGTTCGACCAGACGAAAGCCTTCGGGCGTCACATCCAGCACAGCCAGATCAGTATAGACGCGGTTGACGACAGCCAGTCCTGTCAGCGGATATGTGCACCGCTTCAGCAGCTTTGGACTGCCGTCCTTGTTCACATGTTTCATCATGACGAAAATCTTGGGCACACCGACCACAAGGTCCATCGCACCGCCGACGGCAGGCGGAAATTTCTCATCAAGGGTCGCCCAGTTGGCCAGATCGCCATTTTCAGCAACCTGATAGGCCCCGAGCACCGCGATATCGATATGCCCGCCGCGCATGATCGCAAAGCTGTCGGCATGTTCGAAGAAGGCAGCACCCGGTGCGACGGTAATCAGCCGCTTGCTGGCGTCAATCATCTCGGGGTCTTCCTCACCCTCGGCAGGGGTCGGACCGACACCGATGATGCCGTTTTCCGAATGGTAAAGAACTTCGCGGTCCGATGGCACGTAAGACGACACATAGGTCGGCTTGCCGATGCCCAGATTTACATAGGCCCCGTCCGGGATATCCAGTGCCAGACGGGCGGCAAGCTGCTGGTCGGTCAGGCTGTTCATGGCCTTACTCCGTATTCAACGATACTTTTGACGAAGATGCCGGGCGAGACGACGCTTTCGGGGTCGAGCGGCGCCTCCGAAAGCTGGCGGACCTCGGCAATGGTATGACGTGCGGCCGATGCCATGATCGGGTTAAAGTTTCGCGCCGTCCCGTGATAGCTTAGATTGCCCCAGCGGTCGCCTTTCTCACCCCGGATAAGCGCGAAATCGGCGGATAAGGGTGCCTCGAACACATAGCCCTTGCCGTCAATCACGCGGGTTTCCTTCCCCTCGGCAAGCCGGGTTCCAAAGCCGGTTGGCGTCAGGAAACCACCCAGCCCAGCACCCGCCGCGCGGATGCGTTCGGCCAGCGTGCCCTGCGGCACGATTTCCAGCGCGATTTCACCTGCGGCATAGGCTTTCTCGAACCAGACAGAGCCTCTGGATCGTGGGTAGGAACAGACGAATTTCGAGACCTGCCCCTCTTTCAGCAGCCGTCCCAGCCCGAAATCCCCTGCCCCCGCATTGTTCGAGATGATCGTCAGATTCTTTGCCCCGTGATCGATCAGGGCATCGACAAGGCCGAATGGCACGCCGGAATTCCCAAACCCCCCAATCATCACCGAGGCCCCGTCCGGGATATTCCGGACTGCCTCGGCCAGTGTTGCGACACGCTTATCCATGGTCAGCCTCCTTCAAACCAGCGGCGGGAGTGGCGGCGCCGCGATGCAGCAGCCGGTTTGCCACGCAAACGACAATCAGAACGCCCAGCCCGATGACGCTGGTCATCAGCTCCGGAAGGATGATCAGCACCCCGCCGATCCCGAACGCGATACGGCTGATGATGCCGATACGTCCGACGCGGTAGATCCAGCCTTCGAAGGCCGATGTGATCGCCCAAAGCGCAATGACCGTGACGACGACGCGGAACACGATATCGACAAAGCTGCCCGCCATGATCAGGGCAGGATCGTTCACGAAGATGAACGGCAGCACGAACAGCGGCAGACCAAGACGCATGGCGCGGAAGCCCGTCTCCATCGGTTTCGATCCGGCGATATTGGCCGCCGTGATCGCTGCCAGCGCCACGGGGGGAGTGATGTAAGACAGCATGCCCCAGTACAGGATGAACAGGTGGCTGGCGATCGGATGCAGCCCCGCTTCTACCAGCGCAGGCGCCAGCAGGATCGACAGGAAGATGTAGCAGGCCGTCACCGTCATCCCCATTCCAAGGACAAAACTGGTCACAGCGCCTGCAATCAGCATCAGTGCCACATTGCCACCGGCATAGAGCAGCAACTCGCGAGAGAAGGCACCCGCGATCCCGGTATAGGACAGGCCGCCCACGACCAGACCGATACCTGCCAGAACCGCGACGAGGCCTGCGATATTGATGGCGATGTCGCGCATCAGGTCGATCGCGCGCGCAAGCGTGATCCGGGTTTCCTTGCGGAAGGCCGTCGCGATCAGCATCACGGCGGATGCATAGTAAGGCGAGCGCGCTTCCATCCGCAGGCCCATCAGTACGAAGATCAGCACCGCGAGGCTGAGAAGATAGGGCCAGCCCTGTTTCAACACCGGCCAGACCGGCGGAATATCCTCGCGCGGCAGACCTTCCAGACCGCGACGGGCGGCGAACATGTCAACCTGAAACAGCAGCGCGACGTAGAACAGAACTGCCGGGATAATGGCGGCGATCACGATGGTCGAATAGGGGACACCCAGGAACGACGCCATGACGAACGCGACCGTCCCCATGACCGGCGGCATCAGCGTCGCCCCGGTCGAGGCACAGGCCTCGATCGCGGCGGCATAGCTGGCCGGATAGCCGACCTTGCGCATCGTCGGGATGGAAAACGGCCCCGAGGTCAGGATGTTCGAAATCACGCTGCCAGACAGCGAACCCAGAATACCCGAACCCATAACGGCGACCTTCGCAGGCCCGCCCCGGCTGTGACCCAGCAGGGCGGCAGCCAGATCCATGAAGAAATCGCTGCCCTTGGTGATAACCAGCACCGCGCCGAAGATGACAAAGCCGATGACCAGCTCGGCCACGACCTGCATCGGAATGCCGATGATACCCTCGACCCCCAGCACATAAGCACGAACGGTGCTAACCGGCGAATATTGCGTGCCCCACAGAAAGCCCGGCAGGCTGTCGGCATAAAGCGGCAGCGACCCGAACAGCAGCGCCGTCACCAGCAGTATCGTGCCCCCTGCCCGGCGCACGCCTTCAAGCACCAGCACGATCATGATGCCCGCCATGATGTCGGCCATTGGCGGCGCGTCATATTCCCATCCGCGCTGGATGATATCCAGACCATGCGCGCCCAGCCAGAAGCCGCTGACAAGGGCGAGCCCCGCAAGCACCAGATCCAGCACCAACAGCGGCCCGCGCGACTGACGGTTGACGGGCAACACAAGGAACGTGACCGCCAGAAAGATCGCGATCAGATAGTAAAGATAAGCATTCCCCAGCGGCTGAAAGCCGAACAGGTTCAACAGGAATTGCTGGTTGATCGCCATCAGCACACCCAAGGTGCCAAGCGCGATGACCATCCAGCCAACGACACGCTGCACCGGCGTTGGCGCGATTGTTCCGGGCGTTCCGGCCAAGCCGTCAGCCACCTCTGTCTCGGTAGTCATGGTTCTTCAGCCTCGATCATATGGTCCCGGCCGGCGAAGGATTCCGCCGGTCGGCCGGCCATGGGCCAAGCTTCAGTCAAGCGATGCGACGACCTCGGCCCGGCGCGCCATCCAGGCGGCGGCGAATTCGTCTTCAGGCAGGCCGGCGTTTTCAGCCTTGAACGGCTCCCACGCGGCGATCAGCGCGTCCTGGCGCGCAATCCGCTTGTCGTTCCAGGCATCATCTTCGGCCGTCCAGATGCCCTTTTCCTTCAGATAGCGGATCGCCCCTTCATGGAACGGCACGTCGATAGGCGGCTTGCCCGCCTGATCCAGCGACCAGCGTTCCATGGTCGCGGTGCCTTCCTTGTAAAGGTCATAGGATTCATCCAGCGCCTTGATGAAGGCATAGACATCATCGGCCGACTTATCGGGCGTGGTTGCGATCACCGGATAGCGATAGGCGGCCATTTGCGCCGTCTCGCCCTCTGGCAGACCGGCAGCGACAGTTTCGCTCTGCGGACTCATTATAGGCAAAACTTTCTCCAGCTTTGCCCAACCTTCCGCGTTGTCAGGCTCTAGCGGCGGGTAGAAGATGCCACGAGGGCTTTCGGCCAGTTCATAGAACTGACTGGTCGTGGGCGACGTGCAGGTCGCGTCGGATTCGTTGCGGGTCATCGACGACATGGCCGCGGCATAGGTCGGAAACGTGATGACCTCGACATCGTCCAGCGTCAGTCCGCCGAAGGCCAGGATCGCCTCGCATTTGACATTGATGGACGGATTGCCCGCCACGAAGGCAATGCGTTTGCCGCGCGCATCGGCGACCGTCTTGATACCGGAATCGGCAGCGGCGGCCATCGCGGTGCTGGCGGGACGGCCCGCAATCGCCCGAAGCGGGCGCGGACCCCATTCCGGCGTCGCGAAATCATATGCGCCTTCGCTAAGGAAAAACGCCTCTGTCGCAAGGAAAGCGTAATCTGCGCGGCCCTGCAGCAGCGGTTGCAGGCGACCGATGCTGCTGCCCGACGGCTGAATGCGGACGCGCGTTCCGAACTCTTTTCCGAAGGCGTCGGCAATGGCCGATGCCTCGGCATAGCCGGCCGAGCCGACGTCATAGGAACTCCATATCATTGTCTTCGGCAGCTCTTGCGCCGCCGCTGCGCCCGCAAGCGCCAGTGACAGGCTTGCCGCGTGGATCACTTTCATCGTCGTCTCCTCCCAATCCACAAACACACCTTTTCGCCTGCCCGGCATGTGGCCGACGGGAAAAGTTGTCTTGTCGAAATGCTTCGCCTGCTGGATCGAATCAGCCCGGACGAAGCGCGCTCCTCCAGAAATTTTTGCGGACATAACGTCCGCTATGCGAACTTATAATAAGATAAAATGCGTTTTGTCAAGAAAAACTGCACTCTAGGACGACAGGAGTACGAACCCGCTTCGGAGGCACCTCATTTCCCGGATTCACAAGCACGGCCGACCGCCCTGCGGGGCCGCTGGGCATTAGCTGTCCAGCACGCAAGCACAGATGAGCAAAGGTGAGCGGGCAAGATCAGTTCCAGCGGGCGAACAGGATCAGCGACGTCCGAGAATTTCGCGCAAATGGGGTTCAGATACCGCGTTAGGCCGAAACCTGCCGGCGCTGCGGAGCCAATGCGCTTTCTCGCAGCGCGAGAGATTTCCCTGCCTTACACGGATTTCGGCGGATGCTGATCCGGTGGCACGAAGCGGCACAAAAAGCACATTTCTGTCCCTGCCCTGATCCTGCCGCTTGCAAAGATGATCGCGCCGTCATGCGGTGCCGTGATGGCTGTGCCATCGGCGCGGTGTCCGATGACCTCGCCGGCCTTTACCGCTTCGCCTGTCGTGAAGTCCCGCGCCAACCTGTCGTCATCGGAATCCGCCAGAATCGCATCGCTGATCTTCAAAACCTTTGACGAACCCGACTTACGCGTCACTTCGCCTTTCATGACGCCCATGCAGACAAGGCAATCTGCGATCACCGAATAGGCGACCTCGACCGAGGCAGGGTCGGTATGCTCTCCGCATTCGACCGTTACAGCCGCACCGCCACAGCGACGCATATACTCTGTCGTGCCGACAGCGAAACCGATGTCGTCTGCACGCCCCTGAGTTGCGAGCGAACGATGATGCGCTTCCATCCACCCATAAACGGCGAATGGCAGCCCCATGGCATTCACGAGCGCCTGCTCGGTCCTGCGCTGCACGCGCGGTTCCAGCTCTCCACCTTCAATGTCCGGCCCGAAAAGCACGAAGGGTGGCCCTTGTGACGCAAAGGAATGCAGATCAATCAGCACGTCATGGGCGCGCAGCATGGGACAAAGCACGTTTGCGACACGATCCTCATTGACCAGCGGCACGGGATATTCGCGAAGCGCGCGGTTAAGATTGCGGTCGCCTTCGCGGCGGTCGTGACGATAGGCAAGACCGTTGACCACGGGCACGAATGTCACGGACCCCGAAGAAATCCGCCTTCTGCCGTGACGCAGATCGGCAATCATTCGCGTAATCGCCTTCGGTCCGCAGGGTTCATTTCCGTGAACGCTGCCCGTGACGATCACACGCGGGCCGGGCTTCAGCCCGTGAAAGGTCACGGACTCGATTGCGTCATCGTGCACCTGCGGCATTGCGGCAGTGTCAGCGGACGCGATGTCGATCATCATGCCCGGCCGAAGCCGCTTCGCCAGATTCATCAACTGATCGCGTGCAACCGCTATGCACCCCGCCGTGCCTGACATGTCGGGACGCGCAGCATGCAGAAAGATCGCGCTGCCGCCCGCCGCAACCGGCACCGCGTCGTTCCAACCCAGCGGAACAAAAAGATCGAACAGCTCAGCCGCGCGATCTTCCGGCGGCTCACCATCACGCAGCGCGCGCATCCGGTTGTAGTCCGGGCTGGTCGCGTCCTCTATCCACGAATAGCTGTCCGGCTTGGGCTTGAATGGAAAATCCAGTGCGGCCATCTCTGCATCGCCGAAAACACCAGGCTCATAAAATCCGTATCGCAAGGGGAAGCGACCGGCGGGGGTGGCGGCGTCGCCTTCGCGCTTCAAGCCTGGCGCGACGATGCCCGAACGCCCGACAGCACAGGGAACCGACCAATCCCCGATCCGGAGCGTTCCGCGGTGGGGGGCCTCGGGGTCGTCGCCAGCCCGCACATGGATCATCAGGTCGTCGCCAACCCGTGGAGCGGTGCCGCCCGAAAAGTGTTTGTCACGCATCTTGAAGTTCCGATTCAATCAGATGGCAGCGTCCCCGGTGATCGGGGCCAATGGTGGTGAATTCTGGATTTGCGCCCGCGCTGCAGCGATCCATGGCCACGGGACAGCGCGGGTGGAAAGCGCAGCCGGGGGGCGGGTTCAGCGGGCTGGGGATTTCGCCGCGCAGCCGCTCCGGCGCTTGATCGCGATGCAGCGGGTCGGGGATCGCCGAAATCAGGGCGCGGGTATATGGGTGCGCAGGATCGGTGAAGATTTCGCGCCAGCCGCCTTCTTCGACTATCCTGCCCAGATACATGACCGCGATCCGATCACTCATGTGTTCGACGACGCCAAGGTCATGCGAAATCAGCAGCAGGGCGATTCCCAGTTCATCCTTCAGTTCCAGCAGCAGGTTGATGATCTGCGCCCGGATCGAGACATCCAGCGCTGATACCGGCTCGTCACAGATCACCAGCTTCGGGTTCAGGATAAGCGCACGGGCGATGCACAGACGCTGTCGCTGACCACCCGAAAACTCATCGGGCCTTCGTGAGGCTGCATCCGGTTTCATCCCGACAAGGCGCAACATCTCCTGCACGCGGGCGTCGCGTTCGTCGCGGTTGCCCATGCCGTGCAGCCGCAGCGGACCGGCAAGGATTTCGCGGATTGTCTGGCGCGGGTTAAGCGATGACATCGGGTCCTGAAAAACCATCTGCGCCGAACGTGCCAACTGCATCGGATCGGCCCTGCGTCCGCCGGTAATGTCATGGCCGTCAACGCGGATATGTCCCGATGTCGCAGGAACCAGCCCGAGTATGGCCTGCGCGATGGTCGACTTGCCACACCCGCTTTCCCCGACAAGACCAAGGCATTGCCCGGCCCGAAGGCTCAGATCCACGCCGTCAACCGCCCTTACGGCCAGCGACCTGCCGCGCCAGCCCTGTCGCACAGGGTAATGCACCTTCAGTCCCTTCACCGAGAGAAGGGCCTCGGCATCCTGCGAGGCGGATCTGTGAAGCAGCGTATCAGACATGATGCAGACAGCGGACGATGCCGCCCCCATCCAGTTGTGTGACGGGAACCGACGCTGCTGTGCATTCGCTTGTCACCCTGGGACAGCGCGCGGCAAAGCGGCACCCTTCCGGAAATTCGTGAAGTGCCGGCACGACACCCGCGATTTCGGTCAGTCGCCGCTGCCCGCGTTCAAGCCTGCGCCCCAGCCGTGGCAACGCATCGACAAGGCCGCGCGTATAGGGATGGGAAGGATGATTGAAAATCTCGGCCGAGGCGCGCTCTTCCACGATCTGACCTGCATACATGACAGCAACCCGGTTACAGATTCGCGCGACGAGGCCAAGGTCATGAGAGATCATCATGACGGCTGTGCCTTTCGCGCGGCAAAGCTCCAGCACAAGCTCGACGATTTCGGCCTGTATGGTCACGTCCAGTGCGGTTGTCGGTTCATCCGCAATCAGCAGCTTGGGGTCGCAGGCCAGGGCGATCGCGATCATAACGCGCTGACGCATTCCGCCCGAAAGCTGGTGCGGGTATGCGTTGATGCGCCGCTCCGGGCTGGAAACACGGACCTGATCCAGCGCCTCAATTGCCTTCTTGCGCGCGGCACGCCTGCTCAGCCCGCGATGCAGCACGAACATCTCGCCGATCTGGTCGCCGACCGTCATCAGCGGGTTCAGCGCTGTCATCGGCTCTTGGAAGATCATGGACACATCGTCACCGCGCATCCTGCGCATCTGCCGTTGCGGGATCGTGGCAAGATCGGTGGCACCCAGCATGATCTGGCCACCCGTCACCTGCATGGGCTGGCGCAGCAGTCCTGCGATTGCCAGCGCGCAAAGGCTTTTGCCGCAGCCGCTTTCGCCGACCAGTCCGAAAACCTCGCCACGCCCGATGGTCAGGTTCACCCTGTCAACGGCCCCGATGGGGGGCCCGCTGCCCACAAGTGACACGCTCAGATCGCGGACATCCAGAATAGGCTCGCTCATCGCCGCGTTCTCCCATGCGGGTCCAGCAGGTCGCGAAGCCCGTCGCCCAGCAGATTGAAGCCAAGCACCGTCACGAACAGCGCAAGCCCCGGAAATACCGCGACCCAGGGTGCGATCATCAACTGTTCGCGCGCCGATGACAGCATCCCGCCCCAGCTTGGGTTCGGGGGAATGACCCCGAGGCCAAGAAATGACAACGATGCCTCGGCAATGATCGCCGAACCCACCCCCATCGTGGCGACGACGATAAGCGGCCCCGCGATGTTCGGCAGCAATTCGCGAAACATGACATGCAGCGGCCCGAACCCGATGATCCGGGCGGACTGGACGTAGTTAAGCGATTTTTGCGTCAAGACCTGCGCGCGCGAAATCCGGCAGCTATAGGCCCAATCCGTCATGCCGAGCGCGATCAACAGGCTTGGCAATCCGGGACCGAGTATCGCCATCAGCGCGAGCGCAAAGACGATTGTGGGAATAGACAGCATCAGGCCGGTAAGCCCCTGCACGAATTCGTCCCACCAGCCGCCGAAATACCCGGCCGACAGCCCCAGCGAGACGCCGATCGCAGTGTTCATCACCTGCACCGCCAGCCCGATGAACAGCGAAATCCTTGCGCCATAGGCGATCCGCGAAAAAATATCCCGGCCCTGCTCGTCCGTGCCCAGCCAGAACTGCATGCTTGGGGGTTCCTCTGCATACATCAGATTGGCAGAGGTGACCGGGTGATAAGGCGCAATCAGCGGCGCGAAGATGGCCAGCAAGGCCACCAACAGGATGATCCCACCGCCAATGTAAAGGTTTGGTCCGGCTTTCATGATCCCGCCTTCAGTTGTAACGAATGCGGGGATCGACAACCAGATAGGCAAGATCGACCAACGTATTGATAAGAAGGAAGAACAGGACGATCACAAGTATCGCGCCCTGAACCGCGGGAATGTCACGAAGCCCGACCGAGTCGATCAGCAGCGACCCAACGCCGGGCCACGCGAAAAGCTTCTCGATCACAACGGACCCGCCCAGCATCGAGCCGAACTGCAGGCCGATGGTCGTCAGCACCAGCACGAAGGCATTGCGCGCAAGATGCCGCGTGACCAGACGCCGCTCGGACATGCCCTTTGACCGCGCGGTGCGGATGAAATCGGCATTCAGCGTTTCCAGAACAGCCGCCCGCGTGGTCCGCGCAAGAAGCGCCATCGGGGCAATGCCCAACGTAATCGCTGGCAGGATCAGGTGCGATAACCCGCCCGAGCCATAACCGAAAGTCGGCAGCAAATGCAGTTTCAGCGAAAACAGATACATCAGCAACAGGCCGGCCCAGAAGCCCGGAATCGACAAGCCCGATACGGCAAACGTCATCGCTGCGGTGTCGATCCAGCTGCCCTGACGTATCGCCGCGATGAACCCGAGCGGCAGGCCGACGCACACCGCAAAAAAGATCGCAGCGCAGGCCAGCTTGAACGATGCCCAGATGCGCCCGGACAGCATGTCGCTGACGGGCCGCCGTGTCGCGTAAGACACGCCAAGATCGCCTTGCGCCAGATCGGTGACATAGTTCGCGAAGCGGACCGGCAGCGGATCGTTCAGGCCCAGTTCATCCTCCAGACGCTCGATTACGTCCTGAGAGACGTCACGCTTGTCAGCCTGCAAAGACGACGTGAACGTGCCGGGAATGACACTGAACAGCACAAAGACCAGTGAGATCACGATGAAAACTGTCAGCGCGGCCTGGGCAAGCCGCCTTAGCAGGAGCTGAAGCATGACAAACCTCTACCGGCAGGGCGAAGCGATACCGGGGCCAGCGATGGCCCCGACAAGATCAGCGCGACGGCGCGTTTTCGTCGAGCCAGACTGAATCCACCTCGATAATCGCGGCTTCGGTCACGTTTCCATCGACGCCATGCACCCAAGGCTGCGTCGCAAGCACCGCCTTGTTATAATTGTGGAACCACACCGGCGCCTGTTCAAATATATGTCCGTCGGCCTGACGGATCAGCGCAAGGCGCTTGTCCGGATCGGTGGTGCCAAGCGCCTCATCCAGCATCGCGTCGAACGCGGGGTCGTTGTAGGCGGCGCGGTTCTTCGAACGCGGCTGCCTGCTGTCGAAGCTGCGCAGTGCCGATATCGGATCGGGGCCGGTGCCGTTCGAACGGAACCAGGCCGTCGCCTCGCCGCTGTTGATCGCATCGACCAGGACCCCTGCCTCAACGACCTTGGGGGTGGCCGTGATGCCGACCGCTGCAAGATAAGGCGTCATCGCCTGCAACACGCCCAGTGACGATGTGGAATCCGTGACCCATGCCTCGAACTCGAAGCCATCTGAAAGCCCGGCTTCGTCCAGAAGCGCCTTGGCCTTTTCGGGATCGAACGGATAAGGCGCGCGATCCGGGTCAAAACCCGAGGACGGTGTCGGAAGCCAGCCAACCGCCTTGAACGCCTTGTTCTTCAAAAGTTTTTCGATGATTATATCGCGATCAATCGCATAATTGATCGCCTGACGCACGCGAACGTCGCCGAACGGTTCGACCTCAAGGTTCATGCCCATATGGCGCGTGAACATCTCGGCGATTTCGATCAGGCCCTTCGAAAGTTCGGGGTCCTGCGTATAAAGAACATAGGCACTTTCGCCCAGAACCGTGGCGTCCAGCTCTCCCGCGCGGAAGGCAAGGTCGAGGGCCGAATAGTCGTCAGTGATCGTGAACTCGATTTCATCGGCGTAGGGCTTGCCTTGCTTGTAATACTTGTCGAACTTCGTCCCCGAAATCCGCGAGCCTTCGATATGCTCGGCAAAGACGAATGGACCGCAGCCAACCGGATTGGACAGGAAGTCGCCGCCATCGACAGCTTCCTTCGGCAAAATTGACGTCACCGCATCGAACAGCAGATAGCCCGGCTCGACAAAGCCATCGAATGTGATCGAGAAGCTCAGATCGTCGATCTGCTTGAGACCTTCGATCTGGTCCGCATTCCCATCAAGAAAATCTCTCGCGCCGACGATGCCGCTCAGGTTCGGGATGCCGGAAAAACTGCTGCCCGGCGAAAGTATCCGGGTGAACGACCAGATCACGTCATCTGCGGTGACCTGCCGGCCGTTATGGAAATAGATGTTGTCATGCAGCCGGTAGGTAAAAGTCTTTCCATCCTCGCTCTGCTCGACCTCGGCTGCGAGGTCCGGGACAACGGAATTCGACGCAGAATCCCATACGTAAAGCGAGCGATGGAACGCCTTGGACACCGCCATATCCTGCGATTCATAGGTCGCATGCGGGTCGAGGCTTTGCAGCGCCGATCCATAGGGCGCGACCAGCCGCAACTTGCCGCCGGTCTGCGGTTCGGCACTATCCTGCGCGCGGGCCACCATTGGCGCAAACCCGGTTGCAGCCAGTGCCGTGCTTGCGAGCATGGCCGTCAGTATACGGCGACGGCTAATCAGCATCGGGTCGATTTTTCTTGTCATGATTGCCTTCCTGTCAGCTTGTCGATTTCAGATCTCGTTCAGTTGGTTTTCGTCGCGTTCGGCTTTGCAAATGCCTCGTGGATGAATGCTCGCGCAAAGGCTGGCAGCGTATGCGCGTTCTCGGCAGCGGCATTGCCTTCGGTCATGACCGCTACCGTTGCAGCGCGGCCGTCCGGGGCTTCGACATATGCCACATCATGGCGTGTCCATGACGTGTGACCCGCCTTCGACCACACCTTGAATCCGGGCGGTATCGCTTCGGTCAGAAATCCCTCGACCTGATTGCCTTCGTCTCGCGGATAGGCATTGCGCTGCCAGTCGCGCGACAGATGCGATGCCATCCAGTCCCGCCCAGGCAGCGCGCCACGCAGGATTTCATGAATCATCGCCGCGCAGGCCCGCGCCGACAGCCTGTTGCCGACCTGTTCCTGGCGCGCCTGCTTCGCCCGGCCATAGGGGCTGTCGTCATAGGTTGAATGACTCAGGTGGATACCGTCAAACGCTGTCAGTTGCAGCCTTTGCAGCCAATCCATGACGAAGTGCCGCTGGCGCATCCAGTCGCGCATCGCGTCGGGCGGAAGCGGGGGGCCGTCAAAAGCGCCGGTCAACCGACCAAGCAGATATGTCGTGGCGTCGTTCGAGGATGTCGCGATCATGGCCTTCACCGCCCGATGATCCTCGTCCTCAAGCTCTATTTTGCCCTCCGCAGCCGAGGCGGAAAGGGCCGCGAGATAGAACATCTTGCAGACAGAGGCCGGATAGATCTGCTCTGCTCCGCGATGTTCCCAGACGATCTGACGGTCGAAGGAACCGGGGTCAGATGAAAACAGGCTGGTCTGATACAGACACGCGCAGATGCCCACCTGATCCGGCGACACCGCATCCTCGGCGGCATCAAGCAGGTGCTGAAGCCCTGCCGTTCCGGCGCGATCAAGGGCCGTGGCGTCGATCCTGTTGGGCTTTATGGCTGGTTGCGGCATCTGCTCGGCACTGTTGTTGCTGACAGGAATGCTAAGCCCGCCGCGTGATCGGCGGATACAGAAAATACTGTCGGACTTTATTCGATATGGATATGCTCCCACATGCGAACTGCATAATAATGGAGCATCGGTTGGTTAGTGGCCTGAACTTGCGACAGGTTGACGTGTTTCGCGCCGTCATGAAGTTTGAGACAGTGACCGCCGCGGCCTCTGCGCTGGGTTCATCGCAGCCAACGGTCACGCGCGAGATTCTGCGGCTGGAAACGACCGTCGGCTTCACGCTGTTCGACCGCAGACGCCAGCGGCTGCATCCGACCGCGCGCGCACTGAAACTTTACCACGCGATCGAACAGGCCTATGCCGGGCTCGACCATATCAATAATTCTCTGCACCGAATGCGGACCGCAGATGGCGAGATCCTTCAGATTTCAAGCCTGCCGACCTTTGCCCAAAGCCTGTTGCCCGAGGCCGTGTCGCGGCTGCAGCGCGAAACCCCCGGCGTCACGGTCGAAATCGACAGTGGCGATCCCCGAAATCAATCGCCGATTTCCGGATTCAACTTCGATCTTGGCCTGATCGAAGGCGACTATGACGAATCGACGACGGAGGTAATCCACCTCGCGACCTTCCAGCAGGTCTGCCTGATCCCTCGCGGTCATGAACTGGCAAACGCGCGCGGACCACTGCGGCTGCATGATCTTGATGGTCAGTCATTCATATCGCTCGGGCCGAAGGACCCTTACCGGCTTATTCTTGACAAGATGCTCGACGAGGCCGGTGTGTCGCGGCGCATTCCGGTTATCATCCAATCGGCAAACGCCGCCTGCGAGATGGTCGCCCAAGGCTTGGGCATCACCATCGTCAACCCGCTTACCGCCTTGTCACATGCCGGCGATAGGGCGGTCCTGCGCCCATTCTTTCCAGACGCGAAGTTCGTCGTTTCTGCCCTGCATCCGGTGGACCGGCCGTGGGTCGACAGTGCCGGGAAGCTGGTCGAGCATCTCAAGGCGGTCTGCGCAGAGGTGAATGCGCGGCTGAAGACATATTCCGATGCCGCGTGACGCGATGGTAAGCTTGGCCGGGCAGGTGTCGCCAGCGCGAGCATCAGCCGGACGATAGCAGCAGCAACTTTGATCGCGCCAGCTTCGTAACCTTATTGGTCCAGTCAGCCGCGGAGCAACTCATGCAACTCGTCATACTCTATATCTCGACCCTGAGCATTTTTCTGCTCATTGATCTTCTTGGCATCACGCAGATCATACGACCTGTTTTCGAACGCCATGTCGGCGACCTTCTGGCAGAACCGTTCCGCATGGCCCCCGCCGCAGTTTTCTATGCAGCCTATATTGTCGGCGTGCTTTATTTCGTGTCCGTCCCGGCCTTGGCAGACGGCCGCCCGGTCAAGGCGCTGATCGGCGGGGCGCTGATCGGGCTGATGTGCTATGGCACATATGAATTTACAAACTATTCGACGCTGCGCGACTGGTCGATGCAGCAGGTCATCACGGACACGATCTGGGGCGGGTTTCTGACAGGCTTTTCGGCATGGGCCGGGGTCACAGTCACGCGGTGGGTGACGTGAAAGCGCTCGTCTTCGGCGACAGCGGCGGGATCGGCACTGCCATCGCCGATGCGCTGCGCGTGCGCGGGTCAGAAGTAACCGGGCTTTCGCGGCGCGACGGGCTGGAGCTGACCAACCAGCAGAGCGTCGCGGCAGCGGCAGATGCGTTGGGGGATCAGCGCTTCGACCTGATCTTCAACGCTACCGGGGCGCTTGTCATCGACGGGCGCGGGCCGGAAAAGACAATTCAATCGGCGGACGCCGATGCCATGGCCGCGCAATTCGCGCTGAACGCGACCGGGGTGGCGATGCTGCTTCGCTATTTCAGCCCGCTGATGCGTGAAAATGCGAGGGCCGTCTTTGCCTCGCTTTCGGCGCGCGTCGGATCAATCGGCGACAACGGGTTCGGCGGCTGGATCGGCTACCGCGCCGCCAAGGCCGCGCAGAACCAGATCATCCGGACCGCCTCGATCGAGATCGGGCGCAAACAAAAGCACCACATCGTCGTCGCATTGCATCCCGGCACGGTCGAAACGGCACTGACACGCGACTATGCCGACCGCTACCCGACGATAGCGCCGGAACAGTCGGCCAAGGCGTTGCTGGACGTCATCGACGGGCTGACGCCAAGGGATAACGGCACCTTCAGGGACTGGAAGGGTAACCCGGTCGAATGGTGAGGGCGCGCGGCTGGGGCGATAGCCGCCAGTCGGATGCGAAGCAGCCGTGCCAGATCCGCCAGACGCGTGCCCTATTGACGAAGCCTTCTGGTCAGGCGCAGCGACATCCAGTACGGCATCGCGCGAAGCGCCTTCAGGGGCAGGGTCAGTCGTCGCGGGAAATGCAACTCGAACCCGCCTTTGTCGAGCCCGCGGGAAATCGCGTCGGCGGCAGCGTCGGGCTGCATCAGGAACGGCATCCTGAAATCGTTCTTCTCGGTCAGTCGCGTATCGACAAAGCCGGGGCAGACCAGACGAACATCGACAGCCGGTGCCAGCTCCACGCGCAGGGTTTCCGCCAGGTTGATGACGCCCGCCTTGCTGGCCGAATAGATCTGGCCTTGCGGCAGGCCCAGATAACCGGCGACCGACGCTGTCAGGACAAGCTGCCCGCCCGGTCGCAGCAGCGGCGCGGCGATGCGGGCGAAGTTGTAACTGCCAGTCAGGTTGACCTCGACGATCTTCGCCGCAAGGTCGGGATCTGTGTCCATCACCTGCCCTGGATCGTAAATCGCAGCCAGCGTGATCGCGCGATCCAACGCGCCGCCTTCCCCGATCTCGCGGGCGGCTGCGGCAAGACTGCCGGGATCAGTGACATCGCATGGCAATATCGCTGCCGCGTCCCCCAGCTTCTGGCGCAAACCGGACAATTTATCCGCGGACCGCGCCGACAGGATAAGCTGCGCCCCCTGCTTCACCCAGACATCGGCAAGCGCCGCGCCAATCCCTTCTGACGCGCCCATGATCCAGATCCGCTCTCTCATATCGCGTCCTTTCTGCGCCGAAAATCCGGTGGCGGCGGCATCATGCATGAGCCAGGCGGTATTGCAGCACCTCTGTCCGCCCGACCGAGAATGAGGCGATGCAGGCCGCAAGATAGAACCGCCAGACGCGGATGAACGCGTCGTCAAAACCCATTGCCTGAACCTGCGCGCGGCGCGAATCGAACCGGTCCAGCCAGTGCGACAGGGTGCGGGCATAGTCGCGGCCAAAGCCAAACGCATCCTCGATCCGCAGGCCCGCGCGTTCTGCCTCGGCCCGAAAGCGCGATGTCGAGGGCAGCATTCCGCCCGGAAAGATGAAGCTGCGGATCATGTCGCCGCCTTTGCGGTAGCGGTCGAAATAGCGATCCGCGACGGTGATCGTCTGGATCATCGCACGGCCCTGCCGCGTGAGCGCCCCAGCCAGTTTGCCGAAATAGACCGGCCAGTATCTTTCGCCGACGGCCTCGAACATCTCGATCGAGACGATATGGTCGAAACGGCTTTGCTCGTCACGATAATCCTGCAGCGCGATCTCGGCACCCTGCCCCAGCCTCGCGCGGGCATAGGCAGCCTGTTCGGTCGAAAGCGTCAGGCCCTTGGGCGCAAAGTCCCCGCGCTGAAGCGCACGTTCGGCAAAGCCGCCCCAGCCGCACCCGATTTCCAGCAGGCGACCCGATTCACCCGCAAGACCGTCGATGATGCGGTCGTATTTCCGTCTCTGCGCCGCCGCCAGATCGTCGCCGTCCGCGAAAAGCGCCGATGAATAGGTCATCGTTTCGTCCAGCCAAAGGCGATAGAACTCATTGCCCAGGTCATAATGCTCCGAGATATTGCGCCGGGCACCTGAACGCGTGTTGCGGTTCAAGAGGTAAAGCAGCCGCATCGCGAGCGCCTGCAAAGGCTTGCCATAGATATAGCGGTCGAGCGCATCTTCATTCATCAGGCCCAGGGTCAGCAGCGCTGTCAAGTCAGGCGTATCGCACCAGCCGTCGCGATACGCTTCGGTCAGGCCGATATCGCCCTTTGCCGCGAGCGCAGGCACCATGCGCCAGTCGTGGATCGTCAGTGCTGCATCAGGCCCCGGTTCTTCGCCCGCGAATATACGCACCGTCCCGTCAGGGGTGGTCAGGTGCAGTTTGCCAAAGCGGATACCTTCCAGGCTGCTCAGGAATTTCGATCTGATACGATCTTCAAACATCCGGCTTCTCCGTCACCGCGTCAGATCGGCGTATCGCAAGCTGCGGGGGCTTGGTGCGATAGCGCACGCCACGAGAGAACAGCTTCGCCGCCTGCCAGTGGATCAGCCCGGTAACGCGCAGCGGTTGAAAGGCATGGCGAAACGCAGCACGGCGAAGTGACGTTCGCGTCAGCGCCCGCGCCTTGCCGGTCATCGAGGTCTGAAGCGACAGATTTCCGTCCTGCCCGAACCAGTCGATCCAGGCCCCGAACCGCCCCGGCCTAGTATCGAAGCGAAAGACGTAATGCCCCTCACGCGGCAGGAACGGCGAAACGTGGAACATTTTCTTGCCTCTCAGCCGGTCACCAGGCCTGATTTCGCGATTGTCGGCATGACGGCAAAGATAGACATGGCTTTCGCCGAAGGTATTCGACACCTCCGCCAGGACTGCGCGCAGGCCGCCATGATCGCGCGCAAGCCAGAAGCTGACGGGGTTGAAACCGTGCAGCAACCCACGCGGCATCGTAACCAGCGTGATGCGGCAATGGGCCAGCCCGACCGGCGCGAGCTGCGCCTCGGCGAAGGCCGTCAGCCTGCTGCCGTCACGGTGTCCGTGGTCACGACGCCGCAGGCGCCACAGGCCGGGACTGTCCGGACGAAGCGGCAAGCGCCCGGACTCGAGCTGATCGACCGGCAAGGCCACGTAAAGCGCGCGATACCGGAACTGCCGCGAAACATCGCCAGTCCGTGAATGCCAGATCGACGCATCTATCAGGGCAGAATCCCACAGATCGACGCTCATGCGGCAACCGTTGCGCTGTCAGCCCAAGGGTCCTGTCCAAGGGGCCATTCCACCCCCATCGCCTGCGCAACGCGCAGCGCAGAAAGAAGCCCGTCCTCGTGAAAGCCATATCGGGTCCACGCACCAGCGTAATATATACCGCCGCGGCCTTGTATACCGGGCAGCCTTGCCTGCGCGGCAATGGCAGGCGCATCAAACTGCGGATGCGCAAAAATCGTTTCGTCATGGATGCGCTTCGGCTCGATCTCGGGGTTGAGCGTGACGATCAATGGTCGCGACGTGTGCAGGTTCTGAAGCCGGTTCATCCAGTAGGACAGACTGATCGGACGATCAGTGGAGGTGGTGGCACCTCGGGTGACGTAATTCCACGATGCCCATACCGAACGGCGTCTCGGCATCAGGCGGGGATCGGAATGCAGCACCATCCGGTTGGGCTGCGTGCGAAACGCTGCAAGAACGTTGATCTCATCGTGGCCGGCATCCGATAGCATCGCCAAAGCCTGCGGCGCATGGGTTGCGAAAACAACCCTGTCGAAACACTCTTTCCCGCGCGCGCTGATGACTTCGACCCCGTCAGGCATTCGTGTTACGGCGCGAACCGGACAGGAAAGCCTCACATCGCCCGAAATTTGCTTCAGAATTGCAGTAACATAGGCCTGCGAGCCACCAGCGACGGTCAGCCATTGCGGCTGGCCCTTCACCGATAGCAGGCCGTGATTGTCAAAGAAGCGCACGAAGGCGCTGGCTGGAAACTGCATCATCTCGGCCGTTGGCGTCGACCAGATCGCGCCCGAGATCGGCAGCAGAAACCGATTCTGAAAATCTTCCCCAAGGCTCAGCGTGCGGATCAGGTCGCCGATGCTGCCTGCATGCGCATGATGGGCCGGGGCATGTCTGAAGAAGCGCAGAATATCGCGGATAAGCCGCCAATGCCGCGTGTCCACCAAACACATGGGCTGGGCGAACAGCGCGCGCGTCGAAAAGGTGCCATATTCGTAGCGCCCGCCCTCAAAACTGGCCGAGAAAGACATATCGCTTGGCGCCAATCGCACGCCCAGCCTTTCCATCAACGGGACAAAAAGTGGATAGGTGCGCCGGTTGCAGACGATGAAGCCCGTATCGACGTCCACGCCCTCTGCCCGGACGGTGCGGGCGTGGCCACCGGGGCGAGGCTGCGCCTCGAACAGGGTGATATCGTGATGCGGGTCCAGCAGCCAGGCAGCACCAAGCCCCGAAATGCCGCTGCCGATGATCGCGATGCGCTTCCTACCGGGCCGGCCCGGAGCTGTCATCGCGATGCACCCGAATCGCCGCAGCGGATGCCGCGCGCGGGCGCCTGCGACGTCACTAGTTTATTAGCGGTATAGCCTGACACGCGCGTTGCGCAGGCCCCGGCAGGTATGAGCGTTGCGGTCATCGTGAACTTCTGAACTAGCGTTAAACTTCCCAGCGACTGGTGTTCAAGTGACGCTGGACGGCGCGCGTTTTGTTGCACCGCTCACGATCTTGTGAAGTCTAGTTCCCGTCGATATCCGTAGTGCTAGCGGCATGCAATCCGTTTGCTGAGCGCTGTGTGACCAAGGTCGCCACTTCGGTCGAAAGGAACGCCGAAACGCCGGGCAAGCCCCGGCGTCTCGCGTCAAACCTGCGGATCTCCGCCGCGTTGCGCAGTCGGCCTTAATACCCGACCACAGAACCCCACATCAGATTTTCAAAACGCTTCTTCGGGAGGTTTACTTTATGTTCCTTGCCCCACGAGTATGCTCGGAAGCTGACGCGACCGTGATCGCCGGGACCTATATCGGTCTCGCCATGAAGAACGATCCAGTGATCCGGAAACTTCGGATCACTGTCGCTACCGGGCCTATTGAGCATGTCGGAGTGGATCTTCAGAAAAGCCACTCCGCCGCGGTCGATCGACGATTGAGCGCTTCGCAGAGCCTTCACTTCACCGGAGAAAGTAGACCCGTGACTATGCTGCGACCTCATCCCGAGAACGACGCGCGTCCACATTTCCATCTCTCCAGAGGTCGTAAGCCCGTTGACCAGGGCGCCTTCGTCAGCATCGACGTCGAAGAGAAGATTCGCTTCATCACGCAGTGTGGCGCAGAATATCCAGTCCGCTGCCGATATCGGGCTACGGCTTCCTTTCAGATCGCCGGAAGCCTCTATTTTCTCACCCCGAACACGATAAGCTCCTGTCTCGTATATCTCCTGACATGCCCTGACGAATTCCGCAGGATCGCGGCGCACCAGCTCGTATGCGATTGAAGCTGGCCCGCAGAACGGCGTGGACTGCTGATCGACCTGCAGTGGATCTCGGACGGTCTTTCGAAGGTCCGAGACGAGTTTGGACTTAGAGATTTTTGGAAACAGGCCTTTGCTGCTCGAACTTTCGAAACGGCGGATCGCGATCAACGCGTCGAAAACCGGCGCTGGTATTGCAAGTATCTCTCGAAGCGATACGACTGCCTGACGCGACGAGTGCGTCATACCCGCAACCTCGCGCAAGCCGACAGTTCGCGAAATTCCAGCGCGTTCAGTAATATTTGAAAACGACATTCTTCCAACTCCAACAGATTATGCGGCAGTCAATTCATGTTTTGCTGTGGCATTGTCATGAAACGCAGCCTCTCACCTCATGGAAACAAAGATGGGAATCATGCCTACGCCTTCGACATGCGGCGCAAGGGCCTTGCCGATGACGCAGCCGAAAGCCTGCTCTGGATCTGCTGCGACCATCGCGGCGCCCGCCGTAGGAGATGTCGTCAGCATGTCCCCGACCGAAATCGGGCCGAAAGCCGCATCGACCAGGCAATATACCTTCCCCATCAACGCAATCGGCAGCCTAGGCCGCCCGGTGTCCCGCTGATCCAGAATCAGCGCCGGACGATAGCTTCCGGCGCCTGAGATGACGCCAGCGACCTTTCGATCATACGCCTTGTCGCACGGTCGCAATTCGCCCGCTTCGTCGAAAACCATGACGGAGCCTGCTGCGACATCGCTGACAGCTATATCAAATGACTCCGCGCAATCGGCGTTTACGAGCCTGACATCGCCGGTGACGTTGACATCCCCTTTCACTTGCACATTGCCGACAAACTCTGCCGCATTTGTGCCGCCCTGCGCAAATAACCCGACACCCCCGCTCAGCGCGCGAACGCCAATTCCGCCTTCGCTCCAACCCGAGACCCCGGCTTCGGGTCCGTTGCCCTGAACCCCGACACCGCTTGTCCCCCGGGAATTGTTTGTGCCGAATATGCCAGCACCACCGGGCGACAACGTTACCCCCAGAACGCCAGAACCTTCAGGGCCCTTCGCGGTCTGCGTCCCGCCGTTATGCGCAACGATCGCGCATTTCTTGGATGAAGCGGTCGTGGCATAGATCCCGTCGCCATTCTTGCTTTCCGCGACGACGCCCTTGCCGTTTTCGCTCCACCCACCTGTCCGTCGTCAGAACATTTGGCGCAACTCGGGGCGTGGATTAGCGGAGAGCGGGCCTCGTCTTTGGGATGATGTTATGCAGCGAGCTTGCGGTGCTGCAAGCGCCGATATTCGAGGGTTTGTCGTTTGATCCTTTCACGTTGTTTGAGGATGTCCGGCGCCCTGCCGAAGTAGGCGTCGGCGGGCGTCACGTTGTTCAGGCTCTCGTGGTAGCGCTGGTGGTTGTAGTGCTCGACGAAGGCCTCGATCTGGGCCTCGAGGTCGCCGGGCAGGAAGTAGTTTTCGAGCAAGATGCGGTTCTTCAGGGTCTGGTGCCAGCGCTCGATCTTGCCCTGGGTCTGGGGATGACACGGGGCGCCGCGGACATGGCTCATCTTGTTGGCCTCGATGTATTCCGCCAGTTCGCCAGCGATGTAGCTGGGGCCGTTGTCGCTGAGCAGCCGGGGCTTGTGCAGCACGGTGGCGCTGTCGCAGCCCGAAGCCGCCAAGGCGCGGTCCAGCGTGTCAGTCACGTCCTCGGCCCGCATGTTGGTGCACAGCTTCCAGGCGATGATGTAGCGCGAGAAGTCGTCGAGGACAGTTGAGAGATACATCCAACCCCACCCGATGATCTTGAAGTAGGTGAAGTCGGTCTGCCACATCTCGTTCGGGCGGGTGGTCTTCGTGTGGAACTGGTCGGCCGCCTTGATCACGACATAGGCCGGACTGGTGATCAGGTCGTGGGCCTTGAGCAGCCGGTAAACCGTGGCTTCCGACACGAAGTAGCGCTGCTCGTCGGTGAAGCGCACGGCCAGCTCTCGGGGGCTCAGCTCGGACTGTTCCAGCGCCAGCTCGATGATCTGGTCGTGGATGCCCGCCGGGATGCGGTTCCATACCCGGCTCGGCGCCGATGGCCGATCTTCCAACGCCTCCGGCCCGCCTTCAAGGTAACGGTCATACCAGCGATAGAACGTCCGGCGGGGAATGCCGAGCTGGTCCAGCGTGCGCTTGGCGGGCAGGTGAGACTGCTCGACGATCCGGATGATTTCGAGCTTCTCGGATGCGGGATACCTCATTCGTCGTCGCCCCCATCCGCGATCATGCTTTTTTTAAGCAAGCGGTTTTCCAGCGTCAGATCGGCCACGCATTCCTTCAGTGCGCGGGCTTCGCGACGCAGGTCCTGCACCTCGCCGGTGGTCGCGGCACGGGCAGTGTCGCCCGCCAGGCGGCGCTTGCCCGCTTCCATAAATTCCTTCGACCAGTTGTAGTAAAGGCTCTGGGCGATCCCTTCCTTGCGGCACAGCTCGGCGATGCTGTCGTCACCGCGCAAGCCTTCCAGCACGATCCGGATCTTGTCCTCGGCCGAGAAATGGCGACGGGTCTGACGCCGGATGTCTTTGACCACTCGATCTGCAGGGGGCTTGGTCGGCGATTTTGTATTGGAGGATTTGGGCTTCATCTTCGTTCCTTCGTCACTACGACGAAGCCCAAATCCTCCTCAAATCACAACCTCAAATCTGTGCCGTAGGCGCTGACGGGGGACAAACAAAGCCTTCGACGCAGTTTCAGACACTCTGCGCATTGGCGCTTTTGGACGGCTATTGCTGTCGGACCGCGCAGCCCATTCAAAATTTCAGCAGGCGCTGACCCGACTGCAGGTCGGCGATGACCCCGTTCAACCGATCGCAATTGCAAGCGCCGCCGGTCGCCCGCCAATCGCACTATATCTGTCCCCGCTTGCTCGGAACGCTAGAGATATATGTGTAGGAGGAGATATTCTGCTGCATGCGGTAGAGTTGCGTGAAGCTGCTAACCTGCCACACAGTGAACTGTTGCAGGAACTGCTGGACATGACACCCGCGCAGGCACAACTCGCATTGGCGCTGGCGCGCGGGATCAGCCTTCAGAAATACGCAGCAGAGGCCGGGATCAGCATATCGACAGCACGCAAATATGCAGAGGTCGTATTCAGCAAAACGAATACACATCAGCAGCATGCCCTCGTTGCCCTGCTAAAATCCGTAGCCTGGCCAAAGCCTTGAATTCGGAAGAAGGTTTTACCGCATCTAGTCCGCAAGGGTCACGACCTCGAAAAGCGGTACCCTGCGTCAGGCCGGGCCAACTGGATGGGGCTGCTCGTAACCACCGTTTGCGTTGGCGTGATTCAGTAATGCGCGTCGGAAGCTCAGCATCAGTGGCGTCAGCGGGCGACGGCGCAGATTCAGCAGATAATACGGCGACACGCGGACGACGCGCCCGACTTTCAGGCGGGCCAGCTGTGCGCGGATCGGATGCGCGATCAGCAGCTCTGCCACCTCTTCGGAGATCGGCGATATCGCATCGCTTTGTGCAAGATAGGCGATCGTAAAAAGAAGTGAGGGGCTGCTGACGATGTTCGCCGGCTCTGACAAACCGACATCCGCAAAGGCAGCCAAAGCCGCTTCGCGGATCGGCGCGCCCCGCTGCTGCATGATCCACTCGGCGTCAGCAATCTCTGTCAGGGTGACGGAGGGCGCACGCGCCAAAGGATGGTCCGCGCGGACAAGGAACCGGACCCGCTCTTCGTCGAGCGGCACGATATCAAAATCGCGGCTGTCAAACTCGGGCAGGATACGACCGACGACGAAGTCCATGTCGCCCGCGACAAGATGCTCCAGCAGATCGCGCGAGGGCATGACATCGACGCTGATATCCGCGCCCGGCGCTGTCCGCTTGATTTCGCGGATTGCGCTGACCAGAAAGCGGACTGCAGGGCCTGTCACTGCGCCGATATGAAGCGTGCCCGCCCTGCCTTCGCGAAGGGCCAGGGCATCGCGTCCCATGTGATCGAGTTCGCGCAGGATCGTGCGCGCGTGGCGCAGCGTTTGCCGCCCGATCTCGGTCGGCTCCATTCCGGTTGGGTGCCGCACAAAAAGCGGGGCGCCGAACTGCCGTTCGGTCTCTGCCAGCATACGCGACGCGGCAGGCTGGCTGACCGCGCAGGTTTCGGCGGCGAGTTGCAGTTTCCCGTGATCCTCAATCGCGCGCAGAAGCCGAAGCTGATTTGGCTTCAGCATCATTCGGGGCGGCAGATTGGACATAACATTTCCGGTATGCAAATGGTCTGAAATTGCATTTTACCATTATGCGAAGCGGTTGTTAACATTCTTCGCACCGGCTGGGAGGTCGCCGGGACAGCTCAAGTGACCCGAGAGGTCACAGCAGGGAGGAAAACATGAATTTCAGAACCGTATTCGCCGTTCTGGCAATCGGTGCATCGGCCATTGGGACCGGGGCAATCGCCGAAACCGTGGGGATCTCGATGCCGACCAAGTCGTCGGCCCGCTGGATCGACGACGGCAACAATATGGTCAAGCAGTTCCAGGACGCCGGTTACGACACCGACCTGCAATATGCCGAGGATGACATTCCGAACCAGTTGGCCCAGGTCGAGAACATGATCACCAAGGGCGTGGACGTGCTGGTGATCGCGGCCATCGACGGCACGACGCTGTCAAATGCGCTGGCAAATGCCAAGGCCGCCGATATCAAGGTCATCGCCTATGACCGCCTGATCCGCGACACGCCGGATGTCGATTACTACGCCACTTTCGACAACTTCAAGGTCGGGGTCGAGCAGGCGAATACGCTGGTGGCCGGCCTGAAAGAACGCTTCCCGGATGTGAAGCCGTGGAATGTCGAACTGTTCGGCGGCAGCCCCGACGACAACAACGCCTACTTCTTCTATGATGGCGCGATGTCGGTCCTGCAGCCGCTGATCGACGACGGATCAATCGTGATCCCGTCGGGTCAGGAAGGCATGGACACGGTCGGCACGCTGCGTTGGGACGGCGCGGTGGCGCAGTCCAGGATGGATAACCTTCTGTCGGCGAACTATACCGACAAGCAGGTGCAGGGCGTGCTGTCACCCTATGACGGGTTGTCGATTGGTATCCTGTCGTCGCTGAAAGGTGTCGGATACGGCTCTGGCGACATGCCGATGCCCATCGTGACCGGTCAGGATGCCGAAGTGCAGTCGGTCAAGTCGATCCTTGCGGACGAACAGTATTCGACCATCTTCAAGGACACTCGCGAACTGGCAAAGGTCACGGTCGGCATGGTCAACGCCATGCTGAAAGACGAAGAGCCGGAAATCAACGACACCGAAACCTATGATAACGGCGTCAAGGTTGTGCCGTCCTATCTGCTGGAGCCGGTGGCCGTCGACAAGGCGAACTGGGAAGAGGTGCTGGTCGGGTCCGGCTACTATACGAAGGACCAGATCGAGTAATCGACCGGCGGGCCGCCCGGCTTGACCGGACGGCCCTTGACCTTCGGGGGAACGTCGCCATGAACGCGCTTCTGGAAATGCGGAACATCACCAAGACATTTCCGGGGGTCAAGGCCCTGGACAATGTCAGCCTGTCGGTGCGCGAGGGCGAAATTCACGCCATCTGCGGCGAGAACGGCGCAGGCAAATCCACCCTGATGAAGGTGCTGTCGGGCGTCTATCCGGCCGGCAGCTATGACGGCGAAATTCACTATGACAACAGCATGGCAGAGTTTCGCAGCATCCGCGACAGCGAGGATCGCGGCATCATCATCATCCATCAGGAGCTGGCGCTGGTGCCGCTTCTGTCCATCGCGGAAAACATCTTTCTGGGCAATGAACGCGCCAGCCGCGGCGTCATTGACTGGCCCGAAACTTTCCGCCTGACCGAAGAGTTGCTGGCCAAGGTGGGCCTGCGCGAAGCGCCGGGGGTCAAGGTCGACAGCCTTGGCGTCGGAAAGCAGCAACTGGTGGAAATCGCTAAGGCCCTGTCAAAGAACGTGCGCCTGCTGATCCTTGACGAACCCACCGCCGCTTTGTCCGAAGCAGACAGTCAGGCGCTGCTTGACCTGCTGCTGGAATTGAAATCGCAGGGCGTCACCTCGATCATCATCAGCCACAAGCTGAACGAGGTCCGCCGCGTTGCCGACAGCGTGACCGTGATACGCGACGGTGCCACCATTTCCACCATCGATGCGCGCGGCGGCGATCTGACCGAAGACCGGATCGTGCGCGACATGGTCGGCCGCGACATGGCGCATCGCTATCCGGAACGCGAACGCCGTGCCGGGGAAACGGTTTTCGAGTTGAAGAACTGGAATGTCTGGCATCCCGAACAGACCGAACGTCAGGTGATCGACGACATCTCGATGACCGTCCGCGCAGGAGAGGTCGTGGGCATCGCAGGCCTGATGGGTGCGGGCCGAACCGAGCTGGCAATGAGCATCTTTGGCCGATCCTATGGCCGCAATATCTCGGGTCAGGTGCTGATGCATGGCAAGCCTGCCGATGTCTCGACCGTGGACCGCGCGATAAATGCAGGTCTGGCCTACGTGACCGAGGATCGCAAAACGCTTGGCCTGATCCTTGAAGATACGATCAGGCGCAACACGGTCGTGGCGAACCTGCCCGGCGTGTCACAGCGTGGTGTCATCGACGAAAGCCGCGAGACCGAAGTGGCCGAGGGCTATCGCAGCGCATTGCGCATCCGCACGCCGTCAGTCTTCCAGAAAGTCATGAACCTGTCGGGCGGCAACCAGCAAAAGGTGGTTCTGGCGAAGTGGCTGTTCACCGAACCCGAACTGCTGATCCTGGATGAGCCGACGCGCGGCATCGACGTCGGCGCGAAATATGAAATCTACAGCATCATCAACGAACTGAGCGCGGCGGGAAAAGCCGTCATCATGATCTCGTCCGAGATGCCGGAACTGCTGGGCATGTGCGACCGGATCCATGTGATGAACGAGGGCCGCTTCGTGGGAGAGCTGACAGCCGATCAGGCCAGTCAGGAAGCCATCATGTCGATGATCGTCAGGGAGTAGGGGCATGGAACAAGTCGAAAAAGCCTCGGGGATCGGCATTGGTGCCTATATCTCCAAGCATATCCGCGAATACGGGCTGCTGTTCGCGCTGATTGCGATCATGATCTTCTTTCAGATCGTGACCGGCGGCGTCCTGTTGCGCCCGGTCAACATCACCAACCTGTTCCTGCAGAACAGCTATATCATCATCATGGCGCTCGGGATGCTGATGGTGATCGTGGCGGGGCATATCGACCTGTCCGTCGGGTCCGTCATGGGCTTTGTCGGCGCGTTCGCGGCCGTCATGATCGTGCAATGGGACATGCCGGTGATCGTCGCCGTGATCGCCAGCCTTGCCTGCGGCGCGGCGATCGGGGCGGCTCAGGGCTATTTCGTGGCCTATTGGAAGATCCCCTCTTTCATCGTGACGCTTGCCGGGATGCTGGTCTTTCGCGGGCTGTCGCTTTGGCTTCTGGCGGGGCAGTCGGTGGGGCCGTTCCCGGCCAGCTTCCAGTCGCTGGCCAACGGCTTCATCCCCGACCCGTTCGGCGCGGACAAGCCCAACATGCTGGCCATGCTGGTCGGCATTGCAACCGTCCTGATCCTGATATGGCTGGGCCTGCGCACCCGCGCCCGCAACACCCGATACGGGATCGAGGATGAGCCCTTCGGCCTCTTCGTCGCCCGCAACGCGATTGTCGCAGCGGCATTGCTGTTCGTGACCTGGAAGCTTGCGTGGTTCCGCGGCCTGCCGAACGTCATGCTGTCCATGGTCGTGCTGACCGTGATCTATGTCTTCATCACCGAACGCACGACCCTTGGCCGCCGCGTCTATGCGGTCGGCGGCAATGCCAAGGCTGCCAAACTTTCGGGAATCCGCACCGAGCGGCTGACCTTCCTGACCTTCGTGAACATGGGCTTTCTGGCAGCACTTGGCGGGCTGGTCTATGCCGCGCGGCTGAACACGGCGACCCCCAAGGCAGGTTTTGCGGTGGAACTCGACGTCATTGCGGCCGTCTTCATCGGCGGCGCGTCCATGGCGGGCGGATCGGGCAAGATCGTCGGCGCGGTCGTGGGCGCCTTCATCATGGGCGTGATGAATAACGGCATGTCGATCATGGGGATCGGCATTGATTACCAGCAGGTCATCAAGGGGCTGGTTCTGTTGGCTGCTGTCTTCTTCGACGTCTACAACAAGAACAAGGAAGCCTGATGATGTTCCTTTCGCAGATAATGCTTCCTGATGGCGGGCGTGCAGTCGTGATGCGCAAGGGCGAGGCCGCGCATCTGGTTCCCGACACCCGGTCCACCCGAGAACTGGCGCTGGCGGCAATCGCCGCAGGCCGCAGCCTCGCCGACGAGATCGCGGCGCGCGGCACGGGTGAAGCGGTCGCTCTCGGGCAGGCTTTGTCCGAAGGCCGCGTGACCCTGCCACTGGACCATCCCGACCCGGCGCATCTTCACCTGACCGGCACCGGGCTGACGCATCTGGGCTCTGCCGCGACGCGCGACGCGATGCATCAGAAGGCCATAGAGACAGAGGATCTGACCGACAGCATGAAGATGTTCCGCATGGGACTCGAGGGCGGCAAGCCTGCCGGCGGACAGGTCGGGGCGCAGCCAGAATGGTTCTACAAAGGCAACGGCTTTGCCGCTGCTGCCCCCGGTAAGCCGCTTGCCAGCCCCGGCTTTGCGCTGGATGCCGGCGAAGAGCCAGAGATCGCGGGCCTTTATGTCATCGCACCAGATGGCAGCCCTTTCCGGCTGGGCTTTGCGCTTGGCAACGAATTCTCGGACCATGTGACGGAGCGCGGCAATTACCTGTGGCTCGCCCATTCCAAGCTGCGCCCCGCCAGCTTCGGGCCGGAAATGCTGGTCGGCCCGCTGCCCGATCACGTCGAAGGCAAAAGCCGCGTGATCCGCGACGGCGAGGTGATCTGGGAAAAACCCTTCCTGTCAGGAGAGGCGAACATGTCCCACAGCCTGTCCAATCTGGAACATCACCATTTCAAATACGACCTGTTCCGCCAGCCCGGCGATGTGCATGTGCATTTCTTCGGCACCGCGACCCTGTCCTTTGCGGACGGCATCACCACGCGCCCCGGCGACGAATTCGAAATCGCCTGCGACGCCTTTGGCCTGCCGCTGCGCAACCCCGTCACCCAGCAGGACGCGCAGACCGCCCCGGTCGCCGTCGCAGCACTTTAGGGTCGTCCAATGACATTCAAACCGGCAGAATGGCCCCGCAAGCTGCGTTCGCAGGAATGGTATGGCGGCAATTCCCGCGACACGATCTATCATCGCGGCTGGATGAAAAATCAGGGCTACCCGCATGATCTGTTCGACGGCCGCCCGATCATCGGCATCCTGAATACCTGGTCGGACCTGACGCCATGCAATGGACATCTGCGCGAGCTGGCCGAAAAGGTGAAGGCCGGCGTCTGGGAGGCAGGCGGCTTCCCGGTCGAGGTTCCGGTCTTTTCCGCCAGCGAAAACACCTTCCGCCCCACCGCCATGATGTTCCGCAACCTCGCCGCACTGGCGATCGAGGAAACGATGCGCGGCCAGCCGATCGACGGCGCCGTGCTGCTGGTCGGCTGCGACAAGACCACGCCCAGCCTGCTGATGGCGGCAGCCTCGACCGATATTCCATCCATCGTTGTGACCGGCGGGCCGATGCTGAACGGCTATTTCCGGGGCGAGCGGGTGGGGTCCGGCACGCATCTGTGGAAGTTCAGCGAGGCCGTGAAGGCTGGCGATATGACGCAGGACGAGTTTCTGGAGGCCGAGCAGTCGATGAGCCGGTCCTCCGGCACCTGCAACACGATGGGCACCGCATCCACCATGGCCTCGATGGCTGAAGCGCTTGGCATGGCGCTGTCCGGCAATGCCGCGATCCCCGCCGTGGACAGTCGCCGCCGGGTCATGGCGCAGCTTTCCGGGCGGCGCATCGTGCAGATGGTCAAGGACGATCTGAAACCCTCCGACATCATGACGAAAGACGCCTTCGAAAACGCCATCCGCACCAATGGGGCCATCGGCGGATCGACCAATGCGGTCATCCATCTGCTGGCGCTGGCAGGTCGGGTTGGCGTCGATGTGACGCTGGACGACTGGGACCGCTGCGGGCGCGACGTGGCCACCATCGTGAACCTGATGCCCTCGGGCAAATATCTGATGGAAGAATTTTTCTATGCCGGCGGCCTGCCCGTGGTGCTGAAACGCCTGGGCGAAGCAGGGCTGCTGCACAAGGACGCGCTGACCGTCAGCGGCGAGACAATCTGGGACGAGGTCAAGGACGTCCAGAACCACAACGAAGACGTGATCCTGCCCGCCGACAAGCCGCTGACAGCGCATGGCGGCATTGCGGTGCTGCGCGGGAACCTCGCGCCGAATGGGGCAGTGCTGAAACCCTCTGCCGCGTCGGAACATCTGCTGAGCCATCGCGGCCGCGCCGTCGTGTTCGAGGATATTGACGACTACAAGGCCCGCATCAATGACGAGGCGCTGGATATTGACGAAACCTGCGTGATGGTGCTGAAGAATTGCGGCCCGAAGGGCTATCCCGGCATGTCCGAGGTCGGGAATATGGGCCTGCCACCCAAGGTTCTTCGCAAGGGCATTACCGACATGGTGCGGATAAGCGATGCGCGCATGTCCGGTACGGCTTACGGGACGGTGGTGCTGCACACCTCGCCAGAGGCGGCGGCGGGCGGGCCGCTGGCCGTGGTGCGCGACGGCGACATGATCGAGCTCGATGTGCAGAACCGCCGCCTGCATCTGGATATCAGCGATACGGAACTGGCCGAACGTCTGGCCGAATGGCAGCCCAGCCATGAACGCCCTGACAGCGGCTATGCCTGGCTGCATCAGGCGCATGTCATGGGGGCCGACACCGGCGCGGATCTGGACTTTCTGCAGGGTTGCCGGGGCAATCCGGTCGGACGGGACAGTCACTGATGAAAATTGCGCTGGCAGGGATAGGAAAGATCGCGCTGGATCAGCATGTACCCGCAATCGCGGCCAGCCCCGATTGGGAACTGGCGGCGACAATCAGTCGTCACGGTCGCGTCGACGGGGTCGAGGCCTTTACCGGTATCACCGACATGCTGGCTGCTCGTCCCGACATCGCAACCGTCAGCCTGTGCCTGCCACCGGTGCCGCGCTTTGAGGTCGCGCAGGCGGTGCTGCAGGCGGGCCGAAACCTGATGCTGGAAAAGCCACCCGGCGCAACACTGGCCGAGGTCCATATCCTGCAGGACATGGCCCACGCGAAGGGTGTAAGCCTTTACGCAACATGGCACAGCCGCATGGCACATGCCGTTGCGGCGGCTAGGGCGTGGCTGGCAGGAAAGACCATTCATGAGGGCCGGATCATCTGGCGCGAGGATGTGCGCAAATGGCACCCCGGTCAGGACTGGATCTTCGAAGCCGGCGGCATGGGCGTATTCGACCCCGGCATCAATGCGCTGTCGATTCTGACCGAGATCCTGCCCCAGCCCGTCCACCTGACCGGCGCAGACCTGGACTTTCCTGACAACCGGCAGGCCCCCATCGCAGCGCGGCTTTCGCTGTCGGGCAACATCACCGCCGATTTGGACTTCCGGCAGGAAGGCCCGCAGACCTGGGATATGGAATTCCAAACCGATGCTGGACGTCTGGCGCTGCGGATGGGCGGCAACCTGCTGGAGGTGGACGGCGAGCCGTCGGGCGGCGCTGACAGCATCATGGGCGAATATCCGGCGCTTTACGCACGCATGGCCGAACTTGTTCAGCAAGGACAATCCGAATGCGACCTGTCGCCGATGGTCCTCGTCTCGGATGCCTTCACTTTGGGTCGTCGAATGACTGTCGAGCCGTTCGAATTCTGACGGATGCACGGGAAGGCATCCGCAGATCTGCGGGGCTGCAAGGGCCCCGATAACAACCACGGGAGGAAACGATGAAACTCAAGGCACTGACCATATCGACCGCTCTGCTGGCAATTTCCTGCACTGCCGCATTCGCCGAGGGCGAGACCATCGGCTTTTCGCAGATCGGGTCTGAATCCGGCTGGCGCGCTGCCGAAACAACCCTGACCCGGAATCAGGCCGAACAACGTGGGTATCAGCTTCAGTTCTCGGACGCGCAGCAGCGTCAGGAAAACCAGATCGCCGCGATCCGGTCCTTTATTGCGCAGGGCGTTGACGCGATCCTGCTGGCGCCGGTTGTCGCAACCGGCTGGGATTCCGTACTGGAAGAAGCGCAGGAGGCCGAGATTCCGGTCGTGCTTCTTGATCGTCAGGTCGACAGCAGCGATGACCTGTATCTGACCGCCGTCGGATCAAACCTGGTGCATGAGGGCGAGGTTGCCGGTCAGTGGCTGGTCGAACAGGTGGGCGAAGAACCGTGCCGGGTCGTCGAATTGCAGGGCACCACCGGATCCAGTCCGGCCATCGACCGAAAGACCGGCTTCGAGAATGCGATCAAGGATCATCCGAACCTTGAAATCGTGCGCAGCCAGACCGGCGACTTTACCCGTGCGCAGGGCAAGGAAGTCATGGAAAGCTTCCTTCAGGCGGAAAATGGCGGCGCGGATATCTGCGCGCTTTACGCCCATAACGACGATATGGCGGTGGGCGCGATTCAGGCCATCAAGGAAGCCGGGCTGAAACCCGGCGAGGATATCCTTGTCGTCTCGATCGACGGCGTTCCCGACATCTTTCAGGCCATGGCCGCAGGCGAGGCGAATGCCACGGTCGAGCTGACCCCGAATATGGCAGGCCCCGCATTTGACGCGCTGGAGGCTTATTGGGCCGACGGGACAATGCCCGAGAAGTTCATCCAGACCGAATCCAAGCTGTACACGCAGGCCGATGATCCCGCCGGCGAATACGAGGCCCGCAAGGGTCTGGGTTACTGAACCTGTCTGCCGGGCGACCGCCTGTGCCGCCCGGCAGCATCCGTCAGATGAGGGCGCTGCCATGCTGCTATCCATCCGCTCACTGACCAAGAGCTTTCCCGGCACGGTCGCGCTGGATCAGGTGGATTTCGACCTGCAAGCCGGAGAGATCCACGCCCTGCTGGGCGAGAATGGCGCGGGGAAGTCGACGCTTATCAAATGCCTGACAGGGGCTTATCGACGTGATGGCGGAACGATCAGCCTTGACGGTGCAGAGGTCGATCCGCGCTCGACCGTCGAGGCGCAGGATCTGGGTATCGGCACCGTCTATCAGGAGGTAAACCTGCTGCCCAACCTGACCGTGGCGCAAAACCTGATGTTCGGCCGAGAGCCGCGCCGCATGGGTCTTATCAACAGCCGCGCGATGCGTGACGAGGCGCGGGGCATGTTGCACCAATATGGTCTGGATATTGACGTTGGCCGCGATCTCGGCAGCTATCCGGTGGCGATCCAGCAGATCATCGCGATCGCTCGTGCGGTTTCCTTGTCCGGGAAGGTACTGATCCTTGATGAGCCGACCGCCAGCCTTGACGCGGCAGAGGTGCGCATGGTCTTCGACGTGGTGCGCGGGCTTCGCGATCGGGGCCTTGACATCATCTTCGTGTCACATTTTCTGGATCAGGTCTTCGATCTGACCGACCGCGTCACCGTGCTGCGCAATGGCCGGAAGGTTGTGACAGAAAGCACAGCGGCCCTGAACCGTGTGTCGCTTATCGAACATATGCTTGGGCGGGAACTGGAAGATCAGGTTGACGAGCTTTCCTCGGACGCACCGCATTCGGCACTGCCAGAGCTGCTGCGGTTCACGAATTTCGGTCGCCGTGGCGTGATCGAGCCGTTCGATATGGTCGTGGGCAGGGGCGAGGTCGTCGGACTGGCCGGATTGCTGGGATCGGGTCGGACCGAAAGCGCCGAACTGATTTTCGGGCTACGTCCCGCGCAGACTGGCACTGCCAGTGATGCCAACGGCGAACTGGACCTGAAATCGCCGCCAGCCGCCATAGCAGCGGGCTTCGGCTTTGCGCCCGAGGATCGCAAGACCGACGGGATCGTCGCTGATCTGTCAATCCGCGAGAATATCATCCTCGCCCTTCAGGCGCGGCGCGGATGGGCGCGCCCCCTGCCCCGGTCCGAACAGAACCGGTTGGCCGATGACTATATCGACAAGCTGGATATCCGCACATCGGGCCGCGAAAAGGCGATCGGCGATCTGTCGGGCGGCAACCAGCAAAAGGTGGTTCTTGCGCGCTGGCTGGCGATGAACCCGCGCTTCCTGATCCTTGACGAGCCGACGCGCGGCATTGATGTCGGCGCGCATGCCGAAATCCTGCGCCTGATCCATCGGCTGACAGAACAGGGGATGTCGGTGCTTATCATCAGCAGCGAGATCGACGAGCTGGTCGCCGTCGCGGACCGCGTGATGGTCCTGCGCGACCGCCGCTTCGTTGCCGAGCTGGAAGGCCCGCTCGTGACCGGGGACGAGATCATGCGCGCCATTGCCAGTGACGACGGCAACAGGGGGGCGGCGTGATGACGCTGCTGAAACGCCTCGCCCCGCAGCTTATCGCGCTGGCAGCCCTAGTGCTGCTGGTGACGGTTTTCTTCCCCGGCTTTCTGAACATTTCCTACAGCGACGACCGGCTTGTCGGGCCGGTGATCGACGTTCTCAAGCGGGTGGCGCCGGTTGCGCTGCTGTCCATCGGCATGACGCTGGTGATCGCCACGAAAGGGATCGACCTGTCGGTCGGCGCGACCATGGCGATCTGCGGTGCGGTGGCGGCATCGGCCATTACCGGCGGCATGGGGCTGTTGCCTGCATTGCTGCTGGCACTTGGTGCAGGGGCGCTTGCGGGTCTTTGGAACGGCACGCTTGTCGCGGTGGTGGGCGTCCAGCCCTTCGTGGCAACGCTGATCCTGATGACCATGGGGCGCGGCATCGCGCAGTTGATTACCGAGGGCCGCATCCTGACCTTCAGCGATCGCGCCTTCGCCTATATCGGTTCCGGCACTTTCCTTGGCCTTCCTGTTCCGGCATGGCTGTGGCTGGGGACCGGGATCGGGGTTGCGGCGCTGATACGGCGTACGGCGCTTGGCCTGCTGATCGAATCCATCGGCATCAATCGCCGCGCCAGCGCATTGGCCGGGGTCAATGCGACGGTTCTGCTAATCGCGGTCTATGTCTTTGCCGGCCTTTGTGCGGCGCTGGCAGGGGTCATCGTCACCGCAGACATTCGCGGTGCCGACGCCAATAATGCGGGCCTCTGGCTGGAACTGGACGCCATTCTGGCGGTCGTGATCGGCGGGAACTCTCTGCTCGGCGGCCGCTTCTCGATCATCGCGTCGCTTCTGGGCGCGCTGATTATCCAGACGATCGACACGGGCGTCCTGCTGGCGGGCTTTCCGCCGGAATACAACCTGGTCATCAAGGCGGTGCTGGTGCTGATTATTCTGGTCCTGCAATCGCCACGCATCGCCGCGGAATGGCGCGTCTGGCGCAATTCACGTCGAGAACCGCAGCCTGCGGCGAGGGGGCAGGCATGAACACGCGCGCCCTGCCCCTTTACGCGACCATCGTGATCTTTCTGCTGGCCTATCTGCTGTGCTGGCTGCAATTTCCGAACATCCTCTCGACACGGGTTATCGGCAACCTGCTGACCGACAACGCCTATCCTGGCATCGTCGCGGTGGGCATGACACTGGTGATCCTGTCGGGCGGGATCGACCTTTCTGTCGGCAGCGTGATCGCCTTTTCGGGCGTGTTCATCGCCGTTCTGCTGCGCGACACCTCGTTGCATCCGCTGATCGTGTTTGCGCTGCTGCTGGCGCTGACCACAGCCTTTGGCGCGGCGATGGGGTTTCTGATCTATCGGCTGGCGATGCCTGCCTTCATCGTGACGCTGGCCGGCATGTTTCTGGCGCGCGGTGCCGCCTATATGCTGTCCATCGAATCCGTCCCCATCCAGCATCCGTTCTATGAGGCTTTGAAAGACGCGTATTGGCTGATGCCGGGCAAGGGGCGGCTGACGCTGATCGGCATAGCCATGCTTCTGACCGTTCTTGGGGGCACGATCATCGCGCATGGGACACGCTTCGGCGCCAGCGTCTATGCGCTTGGCGGCGGCGAGGCGACGGCACGGCTGATGGGCGTGCGGCAGGGCAGGACGACCGTCCTGATCTATGCGTTTTCCGGTTTCATGGCCGGGCTGTCGGGAATCGTCTTTTCGATCTATACCGGTTCTGGCTATTCGCTGGCGACCGTCGGAACCGAACTGACCGCGATTGCTGCCGTCGTGATCGGTGGCACGCTGCTGACCGGCGGCGCGGGGTATATGTTCGGCACCCTGATCGGCGTTCTGACGATGGGGCTGATCCAGACATACATCGTCTTCGACGGCACCTTGTCCAGCTGGTGGACAAAGATTGTCATCGGCACATTGCTGCTTGGCTTCATCCTGCTGCAGAAGGGCCTGCTGAAGCTGTCACAATCGCGACTGAACAGAGGTGGCGCATGAAGGTTTTCGATGATCGCCCCTGCGAATTGGGCGAGGGTGCGATCTGGCACCCAGAGCGGGGACAGTTCTTCTGGTTCGACATTCTGGGGCGGAGACTTCTGTCACGGGACGCAAGCGGCCCGCTGGAATGGCGGCTCGACCGGATGAGCTCTGCCGCAGGTTGGGTGGATCGCGACCGTTTCCTGATCGCGGATGAGACAGGGCTTCTGCTGTTCGATCTGCGCGACGAGAGCCTGCGCCCCCTTGTCGCGATAGAGGCTGACGACACCGCCACACGTTCGAATGACGGGCGCGCGGATCGGCAGGGCGGGTTCTGGATCGGCACGATGGGCAAGGGTGGAGAGCCGGACCGGGGCGCGATCTACAGATATTATCGCGGCGAGTTGCGCCGTCTGATCGCACCGATCAGCATTCCCAACGCAATCTGCTTCAGCCCCGACGGAACGACTGCCTATTTCGCGGACACGGCGATCAGCCGGGTCTGGACCTGGCGGCTGGATGCCGACGGCTGGCCGGTCGGGGAACCAGCGCTTTTTCTTGACCTGACCGATGCGGGCCTGTCCCCCGATGGTGCGGTGATCGACAGCGCCGGCGCTTTCTGCGTTGCCTGCTGGGGCGCGGGCAAGGTTGTCAGGTTTTCACGCCGCGGCGAAAGGCTGGATGAAATGCCCGTCGGCGGGGCCCATAGCAGCTGCCCAAGCTATGGCGGCAGCGATTTGCGCGATGTGCTGGTGACCACCGCGCTTCAGGACATTCGGCAGCCGGACCGCTTTCAGGGGCTGACGTTCATTACCCGCGCTTCTGTTCCGGGACTGCCCGAACCACGCGTGCTGTTATGACCGCAACGCGGGTTATCGCCTTGCCGGATGGTCGCGAGGTCACGCAGATCACGCTGCGGAACGGGCCGATGCGCGCCGAGGTGCTGACGCTGGGTGCCATCGTGCAAGGATTGTGGATTGAGGGGGTGGCGCATTCTGTGATCCTCGGCTGTCCCGATATCGCCCATTATCTTGGCAAAGCCCGCTACTTCGGTGCTATCGTCGGTCGTGTCGCGAACCGGATTGGCGGGGGCAGGTTCATGCTGGACGGACAGGAACATCGGACCGACCGCAATTTTCTTGGCAAGCATACGCTGCATGGTGGCGATGACGGTGCCGATATTCAGATCTGGCAAATCGGGGAACTGTCTGAAAGCTGCGCCACTCTTACGCTCTCGTTGCCCGATGGGCATATGGGGTTTCCGGGCCGGATGGATATGGCGGCACGGATCAGCCTTGCGAGTGATGGCATAGCATTCGATCTGACCGCCCGAAGCGATGCGGCGACACCCTGCAGCCTGACGCATCACGGGCTGTTCGATCTCGACGGCGCGGGCGACATTCGAAACCACCGGCTTTGGATCGACGCAGAGCATTACCTTCCGATCGATGACGAGTTGATCCCGACCGGTGACATCGCCCCTGTTGCCGGAACCGGATTCGATTTCCGCGCTGCCCGTCCGATCGGCGATACCGGCCTCGATCACAATTTCTGCCTGTCGGACGCCTCGCAGCCGCTGCGCCGCGTCGCCGAACTGACAGGCGCGAGCGGTCTGAAAATGACAATCGAAACGACGGCCTGTGGTTTGCAGCTTTATGACGGCGCCTATATCGACGATCTGCCGGGGCATGACGGACATCAATACGGCGCTCATGCAGGTGTCGCGCTGGAGGCGCAGGAATGGCCGGACGCGGTCAACCGGCCAGCCTTTCCGACCTGTATTCTTCTGCCGGGCGAGACATATTCGTCATCTACGCGCTATGTTTTCGGACGATGAAACGCTTCTTTTGGCGGAACAGTCCCGCCGACTGCGCAGCCTGATGCTGACCGGATGCGCCTGTCATTTAGCGCGATGGTGTCGTAGTTAGGGCAAAACGATTCAGGGACACATCATGCGAACTCATTTTGCTGCTCTTCTCGCACTCATGATTGCCGGCGGATGCGCGGTCGGGACTGGTGCGGTGGTCAAGGGTGCCGGACCGGACGATCTGCTGAAACTTCGCGAAGGCCCCGGCCTCGAACACAGAATCATTATCGGTCTGCCCGACGGAACGCGGCTTACCCGCCAGAACTGCGTGACGAATAACGGCAAGCTCTGGTGCCGGGTCTCGCTCACCGACAGGCCCGGCGTTTCGGGCTATGTGTCGGCGGAGTATCTGGCACCTCGCTGACGGCAGGGCTCCCGGACCACAGCCTGGAAGGCAAATCAAGGTTTGAACAACATCTTTCGGCAGCGCCTCAAAGTGTCTCTGCCGCGACGGCCTCGGCGAGCATCCGCCTCAGTTCGGGACGGCACGATCCGCAGTTCGTCCCCGCACCAAGCGCATCGCCGATACGATCCAGCGTTGCCGCTTGCTCGGTCGCGATGAAGCGCGAGATCCTGTTCGCTCCGATCCCCAGGCAGGCGCAGACCACTGCACCTTCATCCTGCCGATCACCCCCCGGCCTGCCGGCGAGGATGTCTGCGGTTTCGCTGCTTCCAAGTGCCTCGGCGATATGGCTGCGCGACAGGGCCACCGGTTCGGGCGACACGAACAGCGCGGCCTGCAGAACACCGTCCTGAATGAAGGCAAGCCGTATGGTCCCGTGATGGCTGTCGCGCATGACCACGGGTTCACAATCAAGACCGAAAAGCGCCGCAGCTTCCGCCGCCCAATCGCGCGGAGTTCCTGCCCAGGCAAGCTCTGCCTGCCAGCCTTTCGGCAGGCGCGCGAAAGCCCAGTAATCACCGACCTGGCTGATCGCGGACCGAGACACGGCAAACCCATAGTGAACGGCGCGGAAGGCACGGATGTTCACCTTCGCGGATTTCGACGCTGGCTGGCCAGAAATCGGATCTGCGAGTTCAGAAACCAGCGCGGACACACGGCCCGCGCTGGAACTCTCGCCGCTCCAGTGGATGGGCGCGAAGGGATGGCCCGGCGCGACGCGATCCGTTACCAGAACCCGCAGGATGCAGCGGCCCTGCGCATTCTCGACCTGCGCCAGACTGGCCGGCGAAAGCTGCAGGCGCGCGGCATCCCTCGGGTGAATTTCCAGAAACGGCTCGGCGATGTGGCGTGACAACCGGGCCGCGCGCCCCGTCCGCGTCATCGTATGCCAATGGTCACGCACGCGGCCTGTATTCAGTGTGAATGGTGCCGCCAGATCGACTGGCCGAAGGATGGCGGGGGCGACCGCAACCATGCGCGCCCGACCGGATGGGGTGTGAAACCGCCCATCGCCAAAGAAACGCCCGCCGCGACGTGCCGGGGATTGCGGCCAGAGAAACGGCGACATCAGGTCGTAATCCTGCCCCGACGCATCGCGGTAGCCGGAGATATCAAAATCGCTGCCGAGCGTTCCCGCGATGCCGGACAGGGCTGCATGTTCGGCGAATATCTGTGCGGGGGTTTCCCAGGCGAAGGCATCCCTCCATCCCATTCGCCCTGCAACATCGGCCATGATGCGCCAGTCGTCCCGCGCCCTGCCCGGCGCCGGAAGCGCACGGCGCTGGCGGCTGATGCGCCGTTCGGAATTGGTGACGGTGCCGTCTTTTTCCGCCCAGCCCGTCGCCGGCAGCAGCACGTCTGCAAGCCGCGTCGTGTCCGTGTCCGCGACGATGTCGGAAACCACGGTGAAATCGCAGCCCTTTATGGCGCGTGCCACGCGCTCTGCCTCGGGCATGGACACGGCGGGATTGGTTCCCATGATCCAAAGCGCCTTGATCCGTCCATCCTCGACGGCGCGGAACATGTCCACTGCCTTCAACCCCGGTTTTTCGGCCATGCGAGGGGCATTCCAGAAGCGGCGAACCGCGTCGCGATGATCTGCATTCTCGATATCCAGATGGCAGGCCAGCATATTGGCCAGACCGCCGACCTCGCGCCCGCCCATGGCGTTGGGCTGGCCCGTGACCGAAAACGGCCCCATACCCGGCCTGCCGATACGGCCCGTCGCAAGGTGACAATTCAGAATCGCGTTCACCTTGTCGGTTCCGCTGTCGGACTGGTTGATGCCCTGCGAATAGACGGTCACGACGCGTTCGCTTTCGGTCCAGATGTCCAGAAAGCGGGTCAGGTCGGGCTGGGGCAGTCCGGTCGCGGCGGCCTTCGTTTCTCGGGCAGCGCCAAGCGCCTGTTCCATCCCGTCCAGACCACGGGCGACGTCATCGTCGATCAGGCCGCGTCGCTCGATCTCGGCCAGAAGAATGTTGAACAGGGCGGCATCTGTGCCAGCATCCAGCGTCAAATGCAGATCGGCGATATCGCAGGTGGCGGTGCGGCGCGGATCAACGACGACAATCCTGGTGCCGCGTTCTTCTTTTGCAGCGGCGAGGCGCTGATAAAGGATCGGGTGGCACCATGCCAGATTCGAACCGACAAGGACCACCGTATCCGCGCATTCGAGATCCTCATAAAGCCCCGGCACCGTGTCCGTGCCGAAGGCGCGCTTATGCCCCGCGACCGAGGACGCCATGCAAAGCCGCGAATTGGTGTCGATATTCGCGCTGCCAATGAAACCCTTCATCAGCTTGTTGGCGACATAGTAGTCTTCGGTCAGCAATTGGCCCGAAACGTAGAAGGCGACGGAATCCGGGCCGTGGGCCGCGATGGTCTCGCGGAAACGCGAGGCCACGAGATCAAGCGCCTGATCCCAGCCCGACCTTTTACCGTGGATCATCGGGTCCAGCAGGCGACCCTTCAGTCCCAGCGTCTCGCCCAGGGCAGCGCCCTTGACGCAAAGGCGGCCCTTGTTGGCGGGGTGGTCCGGGTCGCCCTTGATCGCCAGCCCGCCATCCGGCAGCGGGGTCGCCAGAACCCCGCAGCCTACGCCGCAATAAGGGCATGTCGTCCGTATCGGGCTGATCGCCTGCTGCATATTCATCGCGCGCGCCTATTCGGCCGGCATGGCGGCGGGCGGCGCATCGACCGACTCGGCCCGGCTTCGTTCGGGCAAGGTCTTGTAATGCGTCGCATAGATCATCGCGCCAACGAAGGTCAGCCCGCCCACAAGGTTGCCGATGACCGTCGGGATCTCGTTCCAGATCAGGTAATCGGCAATGGTGAACTCACCCCCCAGCATCAGGCCGGAAGGGAACAGGAACATGTTCACGATGGAATGTTCGAACCCCATGTAGAAAAACACCATGATCGGCATCCACATGGCGATGACCTTGCCCGATACGCTGGTCGACATCATCGCGGCGACAACCCCGGTCGAGACCATCCAGTTGCACATCACCGCGCGCACGAACAGCGTCAGCATCCCCGCCGCGCCATGTGCGGCATAGCCGACCGTGCGGCCCTCGCCGATATGGCCGATCTTCTGGCCGACCTCGTTCGGGGCCTCGGAAAAGCCGAAGGTCACGATGATCGCCATGAACAGCGCAACCGTCATCGCGCCCAGAAAATTGCCGGTAAAGACCAGCCCCCAGTTGCGCAGCATGCCGTTGACGGTAACCCCCCGGCGCTTGTCCAGAAGCGCCAGAGGAACGAGGGTAAAGACCCCGGTCAGCAAATCGAAACCCATCAGATACAGCATACAGAAGCCGACCGGGAACAGCAGCGCCCCGATCAACGGGTTGCCGGTGTTGACTGTGACGGTGACAGCGAATGCCGCCGCAAGCGCAAGGATCGCGCCTGCCATATAGGCGCGGATGATCGTGTCGCGGGTGGACATGAACACCTTTGCTTCGCCCGCGTCGATCATCTTCGTGGCGAAGTCTTTCGGGGTAACATAGGACATGGGTTCTTCCTTTCCTGCGGGCTTACCAGTTCGCGTATTCGAGGTATTTGCCGGACATGGTGACCTTCACGCGGTCGCCCCTGGGGTTCGCTTCGCGTTCGACATGCATCGAGAAATCGATCTCCGACATGATGCCGTTGCCGAATTCCTCGTTGATAAGTGCCTTCAAGGTCGGGCCGTAAACGCCGACGACCTCGTAGAAGCGATAGATGCAGGGATCGGTCGGCACCGCCTGCGTCCAGACCTTCAGCGGGCTTTCTACCAGCAAGGGAATGGCGCTTTCCGGCAGGCCCAGCAATGCGACGAAGGCCTCGGCGCTATCCTTGGGGAAAGCGTTCATTCCGGTGGCGGCGGAATGTGTCCAGACGGCGGACTTGCCGATCCGGGCGGCGATCTGATCCCAGCTCAGCCCGGCGCGGCGCTTGGCGCGCAGGATCAGCGCAGTCAGGTCGTCACGGTCCATTTCGTCCACGATCATCTTGTTCATGTCACTGTCCTTTTCAGGCCGCATGGCGGCGGGCGATGATTTCGGAACCGACCAGCACGCGGCCGTTTTCGACCCGTGCCGGATAGGTCGCGACGCTGCCGTCATCCGCGCCCTGTGCGATGCCGGTATTCAGATCGAACACCCAGTTATGCAGCGGGCAGGTGATGGTGTGGCCTGCGACGATGCCTTCCGACAGCGGACCGCCCTTATGGGGGCAGCGGTCATCCAGCGCGAAGACGCGGTCGTCATGGGTGCGAAAGACCGCCACGCAGCCGGTGCGGGTGCGGATCAGCCGCGCGCCTTGCGGGGGGATGTCGTCCAGTGCGGCGATGTCGATCCAGTTGGTCATTCTGCTGCCTCCAGTCGGAAATCGGCCAGCGGCGAGAACTCGTCGCGGGCACCGGGTTTCGCATGTTCGGCCCAGGGGTCGCGGCGATAGACCGACTGGCTGAGTTCGAAGCGTTCGTTCAGCGCGCGGCGGTTTTCCGCGTCAGATAGATGTTCCTTCACCCAGTCGAGCCCGACTTTCGCCGTCCACTTCCAGGCCCGGTCCAGATAGCGCGCGTTCTCGCGGTAAAGCTGGATGAAGGCGGCGGTCCATTCGACGGCCTCGTCCTCGGTCGGGACGGTGACAAGGGCCTCGGTTTCCTTGACCTCCATCCCCGCAGCACCGGAAACGCTGATCTGATAGCCGCTGTCGACGCAGACGATGCCCACATCCTTGCAGGTTGCCTCGGCGCAGTTCCTTGGGCATCCGGAAACGCCGAGCTTGACCTTATGTGGCGTCCAGCTGCCCCAGAGCAGTTTTTCCAGCCGGATGCCCAGACCCGTCGAATCCTGTGTTCCGAAGCGGCAGAACTCTTTCCCAACACAGGTTTTGACCGTGCGCAGCCCCTTGGAATAGGCGTGGCCCGAAACCAGCCCGGCGGCATTCAGATCTGCCCACATATCGGGAAGATCCTCTTTTCTGACACCCAGCAGGTCGATCCGCTGACCGCCCGTGACCTTGACCATTGGCACATTGTACCTGTCGGCCGCATCGGCAATCGCGCGCAATTCGGCAGGTGTGGTGACACCGCCCCACATCCGCGGGACCACCGAATAGGTGCCGTCCTTCTGGATATTCGCGTGATTACGTTCGTTGACGAAACGGGACTGGCGGTCGTCGCGGTATTCCAGCGGCCATTCGGTCAGCAGGTAGAAATTCAGCGCCGGGCGGCAGGAATGGCAGCCCCCGACGGTTTTCCAGCCCAGTTCCTGCATGACGGCCGGGATGGATTTCAGGTCCATCGTCCGGATCAGGCGGCGCACATCCTCATGCGTGTGGTCTGTGCATTTGCACATGCCCTGCGGGGTTTCTGCGACATCACTGCCAAGAGTAAAGGCCATGACCTGCTGCACCAGCCCGGTGCATGTGCCGCAGGAACCGCTGGCCTTGGTCGTGGCGCGCACCGCATCGAGCGTGGTCGCGCCGCCTTGCACGGCCTGAACGATGGTGCCTTTGCATACGCCGTTGCAGCCGCAGATCTCCGCCTCAGGCGGCAATGCTGCAACGGCCGCCATAGGGTCCGGTGCGGCACCCCCCTGATAGGCCGGGCCGAAGATCAGCGTATCGCGCATCTCGCTGATATCGGTGCCGTCCTTCATCAGCCCGTAGAACCAGTTCCCGTCGGCGGTATCGCCATACATGACGACGCCGATGATGCGGTCGTCCTGCAGAACCAGCCGCTTGTAGATCCCTCGCCCCGGATCGCGGAACACGATGTCTTCGCGACCCTCACCCTCGGCGAAATCGCCTGCACTGAACAGGTCGCAGCCCGTAACCTTCAGCTTGGTCGCGGTCTTGACGGGCTGAAACGCGGCCTCCTCGCCCAGCAGGGTCCGCGCCAAGACCTTGGCCTGATCGTAAAGGGGCGCGACCAGACCGAACAATTGCTGGCGGTGTTCGACGCATTCGCCAAGCGCGAAGATATGCGGATCGCTGGTCCGCAGCGCATCATCGACGGTGATGCCGCGCTCGACCTCCAGATGGGCGTCGACGGCGATGCGGGTCTCGGGGCGAATGCCGACGGCCATGCAGACCAGATCGGCGGGATAGACGGTGCCGTCTTCCAGCAGAACGGCCTCGGCCTTGCCGTGACCCATGATCGCCTTGGTCGCGCCCTTGCAGTGAACCGTGATGCCGCGCTTTTCCAGATCGCGCTGCAGAAGATAGCCCGCCGCCGGATCAAGCTGGCGTTCCATCAGATGTCCCATCAGGTGAATGACGGTCACGCTCGCCCCGCGTGCGGCCATGCCGGCCGCCGCCTCCAGCCCCAGGAGGCCGCCGCCGATGACGACGGCATCCTTGCCAGCGACGCCTGCGTCGATCATCGCGTTGGTATCTTCCAGATCACGATAGGTCACGACGCCGGGCAGTTCCTTGCCCACGACCGGGATGATGAACGGCGCGGAACCAGTGGCGATCACCAGCGCGTCATATTCCGCGCTGGAATGGTTGGAATGGACGATCCGGTTTTCGCGGTCTATCCGCACCACCGGCTCGCCGAAGCGGCAGTCTACGCCATTGGCTTCGTACCAGGCCGCGTCATGGGTGACGATGTCGTCGTAGGTTTTTTCGCCCGACAGAACCGGCGACAGCATCAGGCGGTTATAGTTTCCGCGCGGCTCGCCATTGAACAGCGTGACGTCATAGGCGCCGGGATCGGCCTCGAACAGCTGTTCCAACATTCGGCCAGAGGCCATGCCCGCGCCGATTACGACAAGTTTCTTTTTCATCTCTGGCACTCCTTTCAGGCGGCTTGCGGTGTCGCGGCGCGGTCGATGCGGCGGATCGAGGCGTGCATCCAGACAAGGCAGCCGATCACCAGCGCGAAGATCACCATGAAGCAGGTCGACCAAAGGCCGGTTTCCTCGCGCAGCCAGCCAAACAGAAGCGGCAGCACGAACCCGCCAAGGCCGCCGATCATCCCGACCAGCCCGCCAACGGCACCGACATTGCCTGGATAATAGGTCGGGATGTGCTTGTAGACCGCGGCCTTGCCGAGGCTCATGAAGAAGCCAAGCACGAAGATCACGACAAGGAAAATCGCGACAGGAATACCGGACGGCATCGACAGGATCGCGGTCGCGACGGCTGACACGACCAGCGTCCAGTACATGACTGTCCGCGCGCCGATACGGTCCGACAGAACGCCGCCATAAGCGCGGAAAATCGACGCGGGGATCGAATAGGCCGCGCCGACCATGCCGGCGGTCTTCACATCGAAACCATAAACCCCGATCAGGTAATGCGGCAGCCAGAGCGCCAGTGCGACGAACCCGCCGAAGCTGAAGAAATAATAGGCCGAGAAGCGCCAGACCTGCACATTCTTCAATGGCGCCAGTTCGGATTTCATGCTGCGCAGCGGCAGCTTTTCGCTCTGCCGCGCTGCGGTGACGGGGTCATCCTTGCTGAGAAGCCAGAACAGGACGGCGGTGGCCGCAAGCACGGCGGCCCAGATCTGCGCCGTCGCTTCCCAGCCGAAGGCCACCATGACGAAGGGCGCGACGAATTTCGTCACCGCGGCGCCGACATTGCCGACGCCGAAGATGCCAAGCGCCGTACCCTGCCTGCTGCCGTCGAAAAAGCGCGAGACATAAGCGACGCCCACGGCAAAGGACCCGCCGGCCAGACCGACACCCAGTGCCGCGATCAGCATCTGCGGATAGGTTGTCGCCCAGCTTAGAAGAAATGTCGCCAGCGCCGCAGCAAGCATGGTCAGCGTATAGACGATGCGCCCGCCCAGACGGTCGGTCAGCACGCCAAGGCCAAGTCTGACCAGCGATCCTGTCAGGATCGGCATGCCGACCAGCAGGCCGAATTGTGTTTCGCTGAGGCCGAGTTGCTGTTTGATCTGGATTCCGATGATCGAGAAAATCGTCCAGACGGCGAAGCAGATGGTGAAGGCGAAGGTGGACAGGCTGAGCGCGGTGCGCGATTCGCTTGGTGTCGTCATGGGTCGCAAGCTCCGGTGGCATGACTGGGTTACAGTGGCTTTCGGAAGATGCAGGCATAGCGGGGCCGAGAACCCGGTCGCGGGCTGATGGCGGTAAACCGCAGCTGCACTTTCAGAGGAGTTGCCGCATCGTTGCGAGCAAGCCGGGAAACGCGCCATTGCGTCGGGCCATGACCAAGCATTGTTCCGCGCCCCAGCCTCGCACAACAAAAAATGCTGCGCGGCAGCGAATCAAACCCTCCCGTGCATCGCAGCGCCACGAAAACATGCGAACCGGGTCAGTGATGCTTAAAGTTTGGTCAGCGCCAGAACGAAATTGCTGCCGATGGACCGACGGGGAACGCATCGAAACAACATATCTCGCGCGCAACCATCTTCGCGTTCGGCCGCGCGCTTCTATCGGCCAGGATCGCGCGCGCCAGACATTGCTATTGGCGATTGATGCCGACGCGCGGCTTTGGCAAGCTCATTTCTGCCATCTGCCAAGAGCGCTGATCGCGCCGCGACGCAACTGGACAGTATCGACGCCGATTGCGATGAACTGAGCACCGGCCTGCGCGGCCTCATCAAGAAACGCGTCATCGAGCGAGAGTATACCTGCGGGAAGCCCCGCAAGCGTGATCCGGCGTATGGAATCGAGTATCGCCGCCTTCACCTCTGGGTAGGATGGCTCGCCCGGATGACCCATCGAGGCTGCCAGATCCGCTGGCCCCACGAAGATGCCATCGACCCCATCGACGGCCGCGATTTCTTCGATGTTTTCCAAGGCTCCGACAGTCTCGACCTGAACCAGCAGGCAGATTTCGTCATTGGCGCGCTTGATGTAATCATTGACGGCGCCGTATCTGCTGGCCCGGGTGCTCCCGGCAACGCCGCGTATTCCGGCTGGCGGGTAGCGGACGGCGGCCACTGCCTGCGCTGCCTCGGCGGCGTTCTGCACATAAGGGATCAACAGGGTCTGCGCGCCGCTGTCCAGCATCTTCTTGATCTCGACCGGGTTGTTCCAGCCCGGCCGCACGACGACAGAGACCGCATAGGGCGCCGCCGCCTGCATCAGCGGCATGGTGCTGACCGCGTCCATCGGCGAGTGCTCGGTGTCCAGAAGCAGCCAGTCGAAGCCGCACCCGGCCAGCATCTCGACCACGCCGCCATCCGGGATCGACACCCAGAAACCGATCTAGCGTTTACTGGCTTGCAAGGCAGCCTTGAAATGGTTCTTGGGCAGGTCCATCGCAGTTCCTTCGGGTTGCTTACGGGGTTATTCGAACGAGACGCCAATCGCCCCGAGCGGGCCGAAATCGGCAAAGATCACATCTTCCGATGCGATATCCACCGGCCGCGTAAATGATCCGCCAAGGACGATCTCGCCCTTCTTGAGGCCGTCCCCAAGAGGGGCCAGCTTGTTTACCAGCCATGCGAGACCGGCTGCAGGATGCCCCATGACCGCCGCCGAAAGTCCGGTTTCCTCGATCGTGCCATTCTGCGACAGCGTTGCCCCGATCCAGCGAAGATCGGCATCGAAAGGCCGGATCGTACGACCGCCCAGCACGATGGCGCCGAAGGCCGCATTGTCGGCGATGGTGTCAACGATCTGTCGCGGCACTTCGGTGCGATAGTCGATGATCTCCAGCGCAGGCTGCACGAATTCGGTCGCACGCAGCACGTCGTGAACCTGACAGCCCGGACCTGACAGATCCGCGCCCATGATGAAGGCCAGCTCCACCTCAAGCCGGGGCTTGATGAAGGTGCCCGCCGGGATGCGCGCGCCGTCGCGAAACAGCGCATCGTCCAGCATGACACCATAATCCGGTTCAGTCATTTTCGAGGCCTGCTGCATCGCTCGGCTGGTCAGGCCGATCTTGCGCCCGATGATCTTCGCCCCCGCCGCGATCCGCGCCTCGGCCCAACGGCGCTGAACCTCATAGGCGTCCTCCAGCGTCATTTCGGGCCATGTTGCCGATGGTTGCGGGCAGACCTTGCGGGTCCGTTCGGCTGTCAGGATCGCGTCGGCCGCAGCCTGTCGTTCAGTGTCTGTCAGCATTGCGGCCTCATTTGATCGGGGGAATGGGCAGTTCGGATTTTCCGGGTTCAAGCACGAGTTCGTGGTTCAGCGCATACCATTCGCCCACATCGCCATCCTCTGGATGCGGTCCCAAGTGCTTTTCCAGACGCGCGACCAAGGCCTCGGTCACGCCGAACTGCACGTCCGAGGTCAGATAATCCGTTTCATCGACATAGATCTGGCTGATCAGCGTCTTGAACCCGTCTTTATGGGCCAGAACATGCACATGCGCCGGGCGATAGGGATGACGGTTCTGAGCCTTGAGCAACAGCCCGACGGTTGTATCGGTCGGGATAGGATAGCCGATCGGCTTGACCGATTTGAAGGACACTACCCCATCCGGGCCGGTCACGAATTTGCCGCGCAGATTGAACTCTGCCTGGCTCTCGTCCTGATTTTCGTAAAGTCCCACGGGCGAGGCATGCCAGATATCGACCTCTAACCCCTCGATCGGGTTTCCTTGCTGATCCCTGAAGGTAAACCGTCCGTAAAGCCGTGGGCCCGGTGTTTCCGATCTCAGGATAGAACCTCCGTTCTCTGTCATCGGATGGTTCAGCCGCCAGAACGGACCCAAAAGCGATTGCGTCGTCTCAGTGGTGCCATTGTCGCCATTGTTCAGCAGGCAGACCAATGACGAAACACCAAGCGAGCCGGCCATCAGCACGAATTCGTTATGCTTATCATTGGATTGCTGCCCCATGGTATTCAGGATGCGTGTCGCCTGCTGAAACTCGGCTTCGGTCAGGCGCACGTCGCGAATGAAGGCGTGCAGATGGGTAATCAATGCGACCATGATCTCTCGCAGCCGGGGATCATCGGTCTGTTCCATGACCTTCAGGACCGCCGGAGTGACCTCTTTCTGGTTTGCGATGATGGTCATTGCAAACCCTCCAGCTCGACGGGCATACCAGTTTCGGCGGCACGCTTGACGGCTTCGATCACTGTCAGTGCGGCAAGGCCGTCGCGGGCTGATACGAGTGGCGGCACACCGTCCCGGATCACGGCAGCGAACTGATCGGCCTGAAGGATCAGCGGATCGGTGAAATCAAAGGGATAGCGCGTGGTCGAGATCGGTTCCCACCAGGAACGCTTTGCGGGATTGGCCCACAATGTCAGTTGCGGCAGCGACAGCGATCCCTCTGTCCCGCCGATCAGATAGCAATCCTGCGACGTCGCAGGATAGGCCGGGTTTTCGCGGGCTGTCAGCTCCCAACTCCACGGTGCGACGGCAGTGTCGCAAACATTCACCGTCCCGAGCGCGCCATTCGCGAAGCGCAGCAGGATCACAGCCGTATCCTCAACCTCATTGCCGCGCACCATACGCGATTCCATCGCCTGCACGCTTTGGACCGGACCCACCAGATGCTGCAACAGATCGACGTCGTGGATCAGGTTCAGATAGACCGGCAAGGCGAACAGCTTCGGCCATATCAGGTCTCCACGTGAATCAGTTGGCAGATGCGGCGGACGGCAGCCGCATAGCCCTCGGTCCCCAGCCCGGCGATCACGCCATCGCTGCGATGCGAGACATAGGAATGATGTCTGAATGGTTCACGCTTATGAACCTGACTGATATGGACCTCGATGACCGGTCCTTCGACGGTGTTGAGCGCATCCAGTATGGCGATCGATGTGTGTGTGAGCGCCGCCGGGTTAATGACGATCCCACAGCCGTCCTCTCTGGCCTCATGCACCCAATCGACGATCTGGCCTTCGTAGTTCGACTGCAGCATCCGGATCGTGACACCCTTCGCGCAGGCATCAGCACACAGGCGCTGAACATCGTCCAGCGTCTCATGACCATAGATCTGCGGCTGTCGCTTGCCCAGAAGGTTGAGGTTAGGACCGTTCAGAACATAGATCGTTTTCATATCGCCTCTCTTTGGAAAAGGGCAGCGGTCGCCGCGTATATTGCGCGCGCACGCTCAAGGGCTGAGCGACGGTCGGCGGCTGATGGCAGTTCGACAGACAGGACCGCATCGGGCGGCAAAGCCGCAACGATGTCGCGCAACGGAAGGCCGCCGTCACCCGGCAGCAGCCGTCCGCCGCGCGCCTCGGCGATCATGGCGGCGGCATCGCCCGGCGCGACAAACGATGCATCGCACAGCTGCGCCGACCGGATGCTGCCGGGTGGCATCGCGGCAATGTCGGCAGGGGTACCCCCACAGCGCATATGGTGCAGCGCATCGACTAGATAGCCGGCATTCGCCGCTCCGCTGCGATCAATCAGGTCAAGACAGGCTGCCGGGCTGGCGATGCCCCGCCAGGCCATGCACTCGATATCCACGCCCAGTTCCCGCTCATCCGCAAGTGCGCAGATTTGCGCAAACCGGGGCACGAGGTCCGGGAAGTCGTCTGCGCAGGTATTCACCCGGCTTGCGCCAAGCGCTGCCGCCGCGTCCATCGCCGGAATCAGTGCCTTCGGGTCAAGTTCCGCGTCAATCACGACGGTTTCGATATCGTAAAGATCGACCCCCTCACCATCCATCACGCGGGTCAGTTCCGCCAGACCGGCGGCATCCGGCAGCCAATGCAACTGCCCCGGCGCGACGGGATGAAAGCGCAATCCGACAAAGCCGAAACCGGCCGCCCGCGCCAGCCGAACCAGTTCTGTCGGAGACAGGTTCAGAAAGGTGAAATGCCCCAGCCCAAGTGAGCGCATCAGTCGGCCTCGGACGGGAGGTCAGCCACAATCAAGCGCCGAAGATTGGTTGTCGAGCCCTCGATATGCGCCTTCAGCAGCGCAGCGGCATCGTCGGCCCTGCGCTCTACCGCCGCGTTCGCGATTGCGGCATGTTCGTCGATCACATCACGCTGGATCGGAACCGCTTTCAGGTAAATGTGGCGATACCGATCATTCATGCTGACCAATGTGTGATGCATCTTCATCAATAGCGGCATGTTGCAGCGCTCGATAAGCGTCATGTGGAACGCATTGTTGGCAAGCTCCCACGCGGCGAGGCTTTGGCCGTCGCCCGGAACGCGTTCGGTTCTATTCAGCCGATAAAGTGCCGCCATGACCGCCGATTCCCAATCGAGATCGCCATTCGCGATTGACCGCCGCAATGCATAAGGCTCCAACTCAACCCGCAAGGCGTTGATCTCATCGAGATTGGCAACGGAAATCGGTGCAACGCGGTAACCACGCTGCGCCGCTACCTCAATCAACCCGTCGGACACCAGCCGCGTCACGGCCTCGCGCAAGGGGGACAGGCCCACGCCCATCTCTTCCTTCAGCCTGTCGAGGTTCAGTCGCGCGCCCGGAGCGAGAATTCCGTGAAGTATCTGCTGCCGCAGCCGCGCTTCGACCGTCCCGGCGATGGTCGGCTTTCCGGAGTTTTCGAATGTCAGATCAAGTGAGGCCATGCGACACCTCCTGCGGCAAGCCTTAACCCGAGGACGATCCGGAGTAAAGAAAAATAACGATTTTATAAAAACAAATCGATTTTTATGGAAACGAGTATCGCCACCCCAAGCATCGCGTCAGATTAAGATTGTCGCGACCATGATGAGCACGAGCAGGAAGCGCGCGATGAAAGCCCTGCCCGAAGATGTCGCTGTCCTATCATGGCACCGATTTGCACGAACTTCATGCTTCAGATCCCCACGCAGGACATGCGCACTGTGCCGTCTTGCAGGCGTTGGCATGCCTGTTGCCTATGCGATTCCGCGATCGCCTCAATACTCGCCGCAGCCTCTGTCGCCAGATCCTAAGGCGACCGAAAACGCTGTGCTCGCCAGCTTTGTCCTTCGCGTGGCTCACATCATCCGTTCGACCTCTGGTGCTGGGACGAAGCGCCATTTTCTGCGTGGTCCTGCCATGACGTTGAGGTAGTAGAGCTCGAAGCCGTGGGGGGCGCCGCAGGGGTGGTGGCCTTTGGGGACGCAGGTGACGTCGCCGTTTCTGACGGCCATGGTCTCATCAAGGCTGCCGTCAT
>NZ_VOPL01000013.1 GCF_007993065.1 Paracoccus aurantiacus | reverse complement strand
CCGCATGGTACGCTCTTGCAGAACGACCAATTGGAACGGTTCGGCCGTTGCAACAGCGTCCTTACCGGTTTTTGGAACGTACCGGCCTGCGGGTCTAGGACTATAGGAAACACCATGCTGCGAACGCGGCGCTATCACTGGACCCGACATTCGTTTATTGCGCAGCATCGGTCAATGTGGGCTCGGAGCCGACGCGCGGCGCTGCGGCGACGCCCAGGAGACCCGTTGCAGGCCAACCATCTGCAAGGACGGCCCATTCCTGACTTTCGTGACGTCAGGACGCCGCGCTGCGGCATTCACCGAACCGGTCATTGATGCGCCTCGCAGCTTTGCGAACCGCTGATTTGGGGAAGTGGGGCCTTCAGCGGTGCGATGAGTGCACTTTGGGCATAATGCACTCAGGCAGCTCTTGCCAAACCGCTCACATGGCGGTATTCCATTGGAGCACCGAAAGGAAAATGATGAGCGTTCAAAAGCAGTCCGTCAGCTTTACCGACACAGCCATTGCCTTTGCAAAAGAACTGGTAGAGGCCGGCGAGTATCCCACCGTGAGTGCGGCGGTTTCGGGGGAGTTGGTGAAGGCCAAGGCAGGGCGAGAGCGCGAAAGGCTAGTTCTTGAGGCGGAACTGGAGCGCCGACTGGCATTGCCGCTCGATCAGTGGGAACCGGTTGGGGATGCCTCAAAGGCTACGGCGGGGGCGCGGGCGCATCTGGCGGCGATGGCTCGCAAGATCTGATGCGCTTTGTTCGACACCCGTTCTTCGAACGGGATCTGATCGGCATCGTCGACCATATCGTTGACGTCACCCAAGGCGACGTCAACGCTGCGCTGCGAAGGCTGGATGAGGTCGACGCAATGCTGGAAGCGATCAAGGACAATCCTGCATCTGGCGTCCGCCTTGGCGGAGCGCTTCATGGATGGCTGGTGCGCCATGGTGGGGCCGGGCACCGCCTGACGATCGTGTACCGGCCGGATCTTGCCGCAGGACGGATATATCTCGCTCTCGCGGCATTCGGTGGGCGAGACTGGATGACCTTGGCGCCGACCCGGAACACGTTCTCGGAATAGTCGTGCTGCGATATGCTGGCTTGTCGGCAAGATGCCGACGATGGGTGGGGCGCGGCGGATCGGAGGATGTGTCATGACCACCGACAACTTGCCCGCCATACGCGCCTGCCGCCCCGCCTGGAACAAGGGCCGCATCGTCGGCCAGAAGCGACCGTTGCAGCCAAAACATGTCTGGGCGATCAGGGTCCGGCTCGAAATCGCCACCAATATCCGCGACCTCGCGCTGTTCAACCTCGCCATCGACAGCAAATTGCGGGGCTGTGACCTTGTGAAACTCAAGGTTGCCGACGTCTATGCCGCCGGCCAAGTCAAGGAGCGTGCCTCGATCATCCAGAGCAAGACCAAGAAGCCGGTTCGTTTCGAGATCACCGAGGGAACGCGCAAATCGATCACGGCCTGGCTCGACGACCCGCTAATGATCGGATCGGAATACCTGTGGCCGGGCCGCTTCCACGAAAGGCTGCACATCTCGACCCGTCAATACGCCCGGCTGGTGCGGGATTGGGTCACGTCGATCGGGCTGGAGCCGACATCCTACGGCACCCATACGATGCGCCGGACCAAGGTTGCGCAGATATACCGCACCCTTTGTGCACCTGATCGGGCCTCCCCCCTCTTTTTTGCCCACAGGCTGGAGCCCATGCGATGCGCCTTGAGATGGATGCCATCAATTATGATCGTCGTCTGTTCGGTCCGCATGGTGTCCGAGAACCGTGCGATTGGTGGAATGTCAAGGAAGCTGTCCGAAAAGATATAGTTTAATGGGTATTCGGACAGATTGATTACTGGACGGGTTTGTGGACAATGACCTTATCCGGCGCGACTCCGCGCCCCTCAATGTCGCGAGGTGCCAATGTCGCTCATAGGTTACGCGCGGGTTTCGACCGCCGAACAAGATCTTTCTTTGCAACTCGACGCCCTTCGCGCGTCGGGTGCATCCCGAATATTTGAGGATCGCGGAGTCTCGGGCGCAAAGACGGAACGGCCTGGACTGAATGCCGCCCTCTCCTTTCTTCGTGAGGGTGATACACTCGTGGTCTGGAAGATGGACCGGCTTGGCCGCTCGATGACGCATCTTCTGCAAACCGTCGCCGATCTGGAAAAGCGCAGCGTCGGTTTTAGGTCCCTCACCGAAAACATTGACACCACGACGCCAACAGGAAGGTTGGTTTTCCACATTTTTGGCGCCCTGGGCCAGTTCGAGCGGGATCTTATTCGCGAAAGGACGAATGCGGGCTTGGCGGCCGCGGCAGCCAGAGGCCGAAAAGGCGGCCGGCCCGTGGTGGCCACCCAGGAAAGGATAGACCGCGCCCGACAGCTCATTGCCTCCGGGCTGACAGTACGCGAAGCTGCCGCACGGTTAAAAATCGGTAAGTCGGCACTCTATACCGCGCTGAAACATGACAAGGAGGCCGCCGGTGAGATATCTCGCCAACTGGAAGGTGATCAAAAGCACAGCCACCTTTCAGAAGGAACTCGGACCGATGAAAAAGGCGGCATCCGGGAGGAGGTGGATGCCGCCGATCATTCCGGACCGGCTCAGGGAGGAGGGAGAACCGATCACACTTAAAGGATAGGAGCGTTTCTGCGGTTGCACAACGAGTGGGGTGCGAAGTCTCTGCATCGCGGCGGTAATTGTCGGACGGATGTACAAACAGCGGGCAGACCGTAGCCTACTCAGTCAGATTCTTAAGGATGACGCTCGCCCTGAACCGCCGCGGACTGAGGCGTTTGACCGGCTTCTGTGAGCATTTCTTTCAGATTCGCGATCATTCGGCGATGAACATACCAGACGAGGCCCGCGATTGCAGCCAGAAGCGGTATCTCCTTGGAACTGCCCAGGAACAGCGCCAACGGTATCCCGAGCATGATCAGCAATAGGATCGGAGGCGCGGCCTGACGGAGCGCCAGAAAAAAGGCGGCGCGCTTTTCAGCCGTGCTTGGCAACCGTGACGCGTTATGCGCACGGATATCGCGTTCAGCAAGCTTCCGACGCCGATTGACTAGGCGGTCGAATTCCAGATGCGTCGCGGCCACACTCCCGAAGATATCTTCTCCGAATTCCAGCAATTGCTCAGCCGCCTGTTCCCAGGCCTGAAGCTCCAGTTCAGCATTCAGGGCTTCTTCATCCCATACTTTGTCGCGCTCAGCCTCGATGCGCGCGGCCTTGGCTTCTTCTTCGTGTAGTCGCTGCTGATACGCATGGATTTCACCCTGACTGGCTCTGCGTATCTGAATGGGTTGGTCCATGATGCTCTCTCCTACTAGGCCAACGTACCACAGTTTGATTTGTCGAGGAACATAAAGCGAACGGCCACAGGCTAGAGACAAGACCCTGTGGCCATGACGCCCGTCGCATTGAAGTTCTGGCCCTAGACCCTCATGGTGAACAGGGTAAAATCCCCCTGCAGAATTCTGATCTTGATCTGAGACGATCCTGACGCACATTACTTTCCGCAATTTTCGGAGCAGTCACCATGCAGCGATCCATAATTCTCCTCCCGTTTATTTTTGCCAGCTGCGCGCGGGCAACAGAGCCTGAGATGGCGGAACGGAGCCGCATTTTCGACTATCGCGGGCAGGAAATTACAGTGAGCTGGACGCCGCGGACTTCGGACCTTGTGATCATCCCGGGAGAGGGCGAGGCAACTTTGACCCACCCGGCCGATATGGCTTTGGACACCGCCGAAGTGCAGTCGCTGATGTCGCAGGCCACGGGGTGCAATGTTCGCAAAGATGTCATCGGCTTTCGAAAATCGGGCGATAAGGACACGATCACTCTGCCAGTAGATTGTTGAGCGGCCTCGGCGATTACCAGACACTTGGCGTTCTGGAACCCGTCGGAACGCCCCAGACACACCTGCGGGCAGTAATGCCGGTATATTGTGCCTTTCACTCGACATAGGGCGCGGCATCCTCGGTCAGGCCCAGACTGTCAGCCCGGTCCCAGAACGCCCGGTGCTGCTCGGAGATCTCGCGGGCGCGGGCAAAGGTGTGCTGCCGAACGGCATCGAGACAGGCGATATAGGGCGAGACTTCTGAAAAATACCGCTCAAACTCTTCCGCGATAAGGTCGGCATATTCGCTGAAGGTGGCATCGTCGATCGGGACGATCGGCTCTGCGGGCGGCAGACAGATCCTGTCCTGTGCTCGGGCGGATCCGCAGGCTGCCAGCAGCAGGATCAGCGCGAAGAGCCGCCTCATGTGGCACCTTCCTCGCGTTTGCGTTCGCTCAGCCCGATAAGGCTGCGGATCAGGTGCAGCTCGCCCTGGCGGTATTTCTCGGTCATGCCGCGCAGATAGCCACCGGGCTTGAAGATGGCATTCCCGGGCTCCGCCTTGCGGGCATCGAGGATGAAGACCGACAGCATGGCGCTGTCGTCGCCCATCACCTCCTTGGCTGCCGTCCAGGCATCCGGGCTGATCCCGAGTTCGGGCACCCGCCGCTCCGCCGCCCAAAGGAAGTCATGGAAGCGCAAATGCTGCGGCTCGGCGCGTCCATTGAGGTAGAATTGCATGTCCGGTGATGCGAGGTGGAAAAGACGCTCCGGGCCGAGCTTGGTGATAAATTCGCTCTTGAACGCGCCGCTGGCCGCCTCATCATCTTTTTCTTCGCAAGTCGTACCGCCGTCAGGCGGTACGACAGAGGAATTGTCTTGCGCGGGCAAGCCCGCGCACAACTGATTGACGTGTGCGTTACAGGTACGAATAGATTCTTCAGTTGTATCTTGTATAAGGAGCCGCTCGTTTTCGAGCGGTCCACCGATTGATTCTTCTACCTTTTCGAGCGCATCGAGGGTTCTTCGGCACAGCTTGTCTGCAGCCTCGACATGGGCCGCGAGGGCGGTGTTCTCCATGATGTGCAGCTGGTCGGCAGAGGGCCATTGCGCCAGTTCCCCCCGAATCTCGTCGATCTCGGGATGCCCGGGGGCGATCTCGCAGAGATGGTCGAGGGCACGGGTCAGGTGCCGGCGATGCGTGCTGCGCTGACCGCGCAGATATTTCGCGCGCTTCCGTTCGGCCGTCAGCTTGTCGTCAAGGGTCATCAGTTCGCCTGCCCGGGCGATGGCCGCGCTGAAATAGAGACCCGTGCCCGCTGCGCGTGAGCGGCTGCCATTGGCGCCGGTGCGCCGCTCGATCAACCCGGCCAGTTCCAGCTCGACCGTGATCGCGCGCAGACGTGGCTGCGACAGCCCGAGCATTTTCGCCACCTCGCTGGCTTCGGCATAGATGACCGGGGACCGGTCCTGCGACGTCCAGTCGCTGGGCCGGGTCAGCGATGCAAGGCGAACGAAGGCGTGCGCGGCGGCGCGGCCAACACCGAGCGACGGCGCGACGCGTTCGACCAGGACGGCAAAACTGTCACGCTGCATCGGGCCCGGCAGGGCCGGGTGAACGTCTGAAGGGGCGCGGTAGGACCGCGTTGCGGCGGGGTGAACCGCCTGTGGGTATGCCATTGGTCTGCTCCTCGTGTTCATTTGAGGCGCAGGGATGCCGGGCAAGACCTTATCCTTCGCGCAAACGCGTTTTTGTCTTGATCTCGATATTCGGAGAGGCTAGAACAGACCTATGATATTGGAGGTGCTGAGGTTTTGCCGACCTCTGCTCTAAGCCCCCCCCGCCGGTTTCCCCGCGCGGGGGTTTTGCTTTTGATCTTGCTGGTTCTTCTGCGCCTCGATTCTGTTCTTGTTATTCTGTCGGGGATACACCCTGTTGCGATTCACCGCAAATATTAGTGTCGCGGCAGGGGTGTTCCTCAACACCTAGTAGCTGACAAATTCCGCGTGCTCGTTGCCCTGATAGTCCAGATAGCGGATCGCGACCCCGCGCAGGCGAGACGGGGTAAAGGAGCCCGTGCCGGTGAACCCGCCGATGCCTTCCGACCCATAGACATTGGTATAGCCGATGGTCTCGTAGCGGCGACAGGTTCCGTCGCTGCTGGTGCTGACGCATTGTTCAACCGGCTCCCGCCGCCCGCCAACCGCGCCGGAGAGCCAGGCGGGACCGTGCTCGAAGCTGGCGGGCGACCAGTGAAAATCGCCACCGGCGTCATAGGTGCCGGCCTCAGTGATGTCTTGGACCGAGTAAGAGCCGTCCTGGTTGCGGCGGCTGCTGTAATGCCTGATGTGATAGAGTTCGATGCCGTCACGGTACTGCCTCACCTCCGGCGTGAGGCCGTCAGGAACGAAGGATGCGAGCCCGGCAACGGCTGCGCCGCCTGCGCCACCGCCCATGGGGCAGTTCCAGAGCTGCAAAGGCGGTTCGATCGGAAACGGCGTGATCCTGCGGATCATCTCGACCTTGGCGGCGCTGCACTCGGCCGAGGCGGGAAAGCCGCCGGCCAGGCAGAGCAGGATCGCACAGTCAATGGGGTAGGCTTTTACAGGCTCGGCCATGGATAATGAAATGGAAGCTGCAAAGAAGCCGACGATTGATCTTCGTACGGGATGTGGAGTAATCATTTTACCTATCCGCTGCGCGTTTAGGTGCAATGATTAGTCCACATTTGTATGTGAGGCAAGGGCAGAGCGCCCGTAAGACTTGGGTCTCACCGCGGCAGTGGGATCGAAGCAGAAGTTCGGTGGAACCGATATCTGGGAAATTTCGCCAGTGTTCCAGCGGTACTGGGCCCGAATCGTGTCGCCCTCATGGAATGTCTGCGTGAGAATTGCTTCCCGTTTCGTTGTTTGGTCGTTGAGCGGCATTACGTTATCCATTCAAACTTAAGACCTTAAGGCCGGTCATGATCTATTGCTGTGGTGCAGCGAGCTCTTTGGCCGCCGCTGATTACGCTTTGTCTTTGCGAACAAGAGATGTCACGATAGCATACGAACTGCAGCGAATTTAGACGAAATTTAGGCCCGTATCACGTTGATAAAGAACGGTAAATATTTTTCACTTCCAGATAAAGAAGACGATGATTTTAAGTCGCTCTTCACGAATGCTTGCGCAAATGGCATCGGTCGACCCGTTGACTCTGACGGGTGCCCGCATGGGCCGTGGACGCCGGAGATGCTTGCCGAGGCAATTTCACAGATCGATGCCAATCGTAACGGGATCGAGCTGCGGACAGTTCAACTTTGGTTCAAGGACAACGAAAAGGGAATCAGCACCAACAATATAAGGTGGCTCGCGAGGGTTCTGGGCTGTAACGATCCGGAAGGTACCATCGCATGGCAAGCCGCACTAATTCGGTCGCAGGCCCGCCTCACGGAACGTCGGCGCGCGCATCGTGAGAATAATGTCGTGTCCGGTTCGGGGCACGACATGCTGCCAGATATTGATGGTGAGGATTCAAGACACGGGCTTTCCATCGCTCGCGTAACCGAGGCAATCTTCAGTCATGGATCGCTTCTTAATTTGCCTGCGTGGGTCTTTGCCGGCGCCGTGGCGCTGCAATTTTCCTCGTACTTCCTCACTATCCACAGCGTTAGCTACGTTCGTGAAGATGGCATCACCAAGGAGGTAGGTTTCCTCTGGGCACCGAACTGGACCATCGTCTTCCTAGTCCTGATGCCCGTTTTCTTTGGCATCGTAGCCGACCAAGTGACAACGTGGAAAACTCAGAGCCGCCCTACACTGGTAGCCTATATCAACGAGCATGACCGTGACGAGGGTTGGATACAAAAGATCGAGGCGTCGTCTTACACCTACTGGGTCGCATTGTTGCTCTGCCTCGGCTTCGCCGGCGTTTTTCAGTGGGTGAGTGTCCGCCTTCTGCCAGTCCTGCAAGGTAGCGGTGCTATCGCTATAGACTGGGGATCCGTGGCTTTTGTGCAGCCGGACAATTTCGGCGTTGTCGAGCAAGCTGTGTTCACCGGTGCCGCGTATCTGTACATGAGCCTGTGCTTCTACCTGTTTATCGCAGGCCTCATCTTGTTATGCAATCTGGCCGATGATTTCGCTCACATAGGTAAGGCTTTAGGGCTACACCCGAAATTCATGAGCCTTAACGGGGCACATGCGGCCGTTTCGAGAATAATGCGTGGAATTGTCCGCGCTTCGATCTTCGGGCTTATGGTCGCAGTGTGTATGAAGCTACAAAGCTTGTATCTCGTGACCACAGCGCCGAGCGTCTGGCAATGGCTGCTGTCGGATTTCGGATCGGCCATGTCTAATTTTGGAACAAGGATTGATTGGGGCGACTACAGTATGCCAACCCACTACACGAGCCTGCTTGTGGTGCTCATGGTATGCACTGCGTATATTTACGCGACCATCCGCATCAACACTGCATCGCCTTTTCAGTTGCCACTGGTGCGACCCACAACAGCGGTACTGCTCCTCGGCTTCGCGTACCTATTGACTGGTGCTGTGTCTGGCTTCTCGGTCTTCCTGGCGGTTGCAATTGTCGTTACCCTCTATGGTTTCTTCGATCCCGACTTCGGCAGTCGTTCCAAGGGAGGGGCAAATCGTCAGAATGTACTATAGCTGGTTGGACCGCTGGGACGAGCGCCGTGGTCAATACAGTGATGAAGTAAAGAAAGTGGGAGCCTCGGCTCTAGGGGCCAGTTTGGCATTTCCCCACGCCGAGAGCGTCAGGTCCATAACCGACTTTGGTCAGCTTGCGGCTGCGGCCCTTGGTGACTCGTCGTGCTTTTTTGGCGACGACGAGCAGGTCCCCGTTGCAAGATGGCAAGGCGGCTGGATCAGCTTTCCATCACGTGTCCAAACGGAAATTCCCGAGAATAACACTGTTTACGCGAAGGTAACGGAGGCTGGGTCATCCATGCATGCCGTAGTTGTCTTCCATCATTGGAACGCTGAGTCTCGAAATGCCCAACTTGCGCGCTTGCTGGCGTGGTTCGGCCTTACTGTCGTCGAGATCGCGATGCCATACCATCTGGAACGTAAAAGATCCGGCTCATCGTATGCGGATTATATGCTCAGCCCTGATCTTGGCCGGACTCTCCAGTCAGTGCGCCAAGCGGTGGTAGACGGGCGGCACCTCTTCGCCATCTTGCGCCGGCACGGATACACAAAACTTTCTGTGCTCGGTATCAGTTTGGGGTCGTGGGTGGCAGGGATAGTCGCGGCTCACGAGCCTAAGGTCAATAAGGCGGCGCTGTACCTCACGGCAGGCAGCCTGGCCGATATGGTATGGACAGGAAGCGCAACGCGCCACATTCGGGCAACCCTCGAAAAAGAAATCACGCTTGGTCAACTGCGCCAGGCGTGGGCACCCCTCAACCTTGAGAACTACGTAGATAAGCTTGCGCGTCCTGGTCTTGAGATTCAAATGATGTTGGCCAAACGAGACAAGGTTGTGCTTCCCGCTCTGTCCGAGAAGCTGGCCTCCGAACTGGAACGAACTGCGGCGCGGTCGCGGGTCATAAGGATGAATTGCGGACACTACTCGGTCACCCTACCGCCGTACATCATCAGGGCTGGTCTAAGCACGGTGCGATTTCTAAACCGTTAAGGCGCCATCCTTGATCGCAAATAAACCATACAAATTCTACATCTCGAACGGCAAGATAAGGGTGACTCGGCTTGAAAGTGTCTGAAAAATAAACGTAAGAATACTGAGCATCGCAAGCGAAATTTATCATTTCACCTACTTGCACTGCATATACTTAATTTGATAGTCTGGCGCTGACGCGTCAGGCTAACTTTGTGGAGCGCGTCGTATGACCAACCAGATACAGGTTAGCAACGAGGTGCTCACCCTTGAAATGTGTAGAGAGAGGCTTCTGGAAGGCTGGGAGCTGCACGTCGTATGTGCGGAAGATCCCGTTCCTGCACAGAACACTGTCCGCGGCTCGTGGTATCTGGTGGCCGTCGAGCCAGAAACGGGTCGCTTCGGAGTGGTTGTCACGCAACGAGATTTATACAGGGAGCGGCGCCGAGCCGAACAGGCCGGCACAACCCTCGATCCATCGGACTACTCATACAAAGAGATTAAGACCACGACCGGGCTTTTCAACGCTCAAACTGATCTTGGCATCGTTGCAACTGTCACGCCCGGATCGAAAGGCGTCACAATGGTCGCTCAACTGCCTCCCGGCGCCTCGCCACCAAAACCCTGAATCCATCCACTGCCGTTTTGGCGCAGTAAATCTCTTCTCCCGCCGCGCTGTTGTGGCGGGGTTGCTGACGCTCCCGGCAGCTGCTCGTGCAGATGTGCTGTCGCAAAGCAGCGGCTTTGTCATGAATTCCGGCCGCGCGCAGGATGTCTTCGCCCGAGCTGAGGACGATCCGGGATATGCGCCCACAAAAGCGGATGAGCCGCCTCTGATCCGGTCAACGCTGGCCGCCACCGATGCGCCGGCGCCGGTCAGGGACATGGTGTCAGCGGCGGCGGCCCGGTACGCATCGCATCCGGCGATCCGCGCGGCCGGCTTTTCGCCCCAACACTGGGACGCCTATTTTCATTCGATGATCCAGGTCGAAAGCGGCTTCAAGGTCACGGCCTATTCCTCGGCCGGCGCGATGGGGCTCGCGCAACTCATGCCCGGAACCGCGCGGTTCCTCGGTGTGGATCCGCGCGATCCCGTTCAGAACCTCGACGGCGGCGCCCGCTATCTGCTGATGCAGCTTAGCGCCTTCGGCACGCCGGAACTTGCTCTTGCTGCCTACAACGCCGGACCCGGTGCGGTCCGCAAATATCGCGGCATCCCGCCCTATCGAGAAACCCAGAACCATGTCCGGAAGGTCATGGCGATCTATCGCAACCGTCTATCATGAAGGACCATTCCATGTTGAATTTCAGGCAAACACTCGTCGCCGCAGGGATCTGGTGCGCCGCAAGCGTCAAGGCCCGCGCCCAAGACGTCGATCTCTCCGGGTTCGAGGATACCGGCGAAAGCATCATCGAGCAGCTGCGCGACAACAACCTCGCCCTGACGGCGGTGGTCCTGATCCTTCTGATCATCGGCTTCCTGGCGATTTTCACCAAGTTCATCGACTGGAAATGGATCGGTGTGACCGTCGTCGGGCTGTTCTTCATCTTCGGTGGCGACAACCTCGCCGAGTCCGTCATCGCGATCTTCAGGGGCTGAGGGCGGTAATGCGAGAGAACGTATATATTCAGGGGCTCAACCGGCAGGCCAGGTTCTATGGCCTGCCGCTGCCGCTGGCCGGGCTGGCCTTCATCCCGCCCTTTCTGACGTTCATCTTTCTCGACAGCCTCTGGTATCTCTGGGCCATCCCCGCTCTCTGGGCCGCGCTCTGGGCCACCTCAATCATCAACCCGCATTTTGCGCGCTTTATCGCGGTCGTGATCTCCCGGACGCCAGAGCGGCTTCTGCGGGACAGCTCGGGGTCTCGCTATGAATGATATTTTCCCAAGCCCGGTCCGGGCGCTGTTCGGGGGCTCGCGCGATCTCGAAGACATGCTTCCCTATCTCTTCGAGGAAAATAACCACGCCATTGCCACGCGCAGCGGATCGCTGGTGTCGGTCGTGAAAATTGCGGGCGTGAACCCGTTCACGGCGAGCGAAGGCGAGCTGGCCCACATTAATGACCGGCTGGCCGAACTGGTCGACAAGTCCGGCAACAATTTCAGCTTCCATTTCCACAAGATAAGATCGGCCTATCATGACTTCGACTATCAGCCGAAGGCTTTTATTGAACCGGGCTTCGGGCAGGAACTGGACCGGGCATGGCGTGACCACATAACCTCGGCCGGACTCTGCATCCCCATCCTGTTCCTGTCGGTAATCGAGCGCAAGACCATGGCCGAGCGGCTGCCGATCTTCGGGGGGCTGCTTGGGCATCGGCGACAGGATGCCCTGCCCGAGCGCCTGTCCGATCTTGCCGAACTTGCGCAAAGCGTAGCCGAGACCCTAGGCGAAGGCTCGGAACTGCTGGCAATCGACAACGGAACGCTGAACGGCTTTCTGCGGGCCATCTCCACGGGCATTTATGCGCCCGTGGCCCGGTCCGAGACCGGGACCATCGTGGACGATATCCGCACGCCCGTGGAAATCTATGACCGTGCCGTGGAAATCGGCGACGAATTCGAGACGCGCTACGCCTCGGTGATCAGCGTGGCGAACCTGTCGCCGCAAACCCATGCCGGCATTCTCGATACGCTCTACACCGATCCCGACATCCTGATTTCCTGTACCTACCAGCCGCTGCTGCCTGACCTGATCTCCGCAAAGGCCACGACGCGGCTCGAACAGACCCTGGAAGAAAGTGCGGGCGGCAAGATTGCGGCACAGCTTCAGGAGGCCGCCGAGGATCTGCAAATGGGCCAGATGGGCTTTGGCGACAGCCAGACCATCGTGACAGTCTATGCCGCCTCGCCCGATGCCCTGAAACGCAAGGTGACGGCGGTGACGGCGATCCTGCGCGCGAAGAAACTCAAGATCGTTGTCGAGAAGCGCGGCCTTGCCGCCGCCTGGTTCGCCCGCTTTCCTGGCAACCACGAGTTCCAGAAACGCCCCCTTACGATCTCAAACCGCAATTTTTCGGATTTCGCGGCCCTGCACATGGTTCGCCTCGGCAAGCCTGCATCAGAATGCTACTGGGGGACGCCGGTCACGACCTTCAAGAGCTGCGCCAATTCACCCTATGACTTCTCGTTCCATGGCCGATTTGCCAGCGAGGATGCCGAGCCGCCCTTCGCCAGCACCCTGATTGTCGGGCCGCCCGATGCCGGCAAGTCGACGATCATGGCCTTTCTGGCCGCGCAGGCCCGCCGCACCGGCTGCCGGATCATCGCCTTCGACAAGGATCAGTCCCTCGAAATGCCGCTGCGCGCACTTGGTGGCGCCTATACCTCTGTGCGCGCCGGGCGCAACACCGGCCTCAACCCGCTGGCCTCGGAAACCGACGAAGAAGGCCAGGCCTGGCTGCGCAGCTGGCTGACCGCGCTCCTGGAACGCAAGGGCCATGAGCTTTCCGTGAGCGATTCAGAGAAGCTGAAGCGCACCGTGGAAAGCAACGCATCGGCCCCGCCGACCTTTCAGGACTTCACGAATTTCAGGACACGGTTCCGGTCTTTCGAAGGCGATATCGACGCCCGTATCGGTGAATGGGCGCCAAACGGGCAGTATGGCTGGGTTTTCGGCCAGGACAGCGCCCCGATCGTCGATTTCAGCGCCTCCGATATCGTCGGCGTCGATATGACCGCGCTCCTCAACATGGAGATCGAGCGCACCGCCCTGCTGGCCTATCTCTTCCGCCAGATCGAGAAGACGGTCAGCGCCCGCACCCCGACCCTGCTAGTGCTCGAAGAGGCCGGCGTCTTCCTGGACGATCTCTACTTCCAGCGCGAGCTCAAGACCTGGCTGGCCACGCTGCGCAAGAAGAATGTCATCGTCGTCATGCTCGTCCAGTTTGTCTCGCAGATCAGGGACTGCGCGGCCGGTGCGTCGATCCTTGAAGGTTTGCAGAACCAGCTGATCCTGCCACACCACCAGGCAGGCCGCGACAGCTATGACGGGCTGGCGCTCTCTGACGCGGAACTGTCCTTCCTGCTCGGCTCGCAGGCGGGCGCCCGCCGGGCGCTGTGGCGGGACGGCCAGAGCTCGAACATTCTCGACACCGATCTCTCGGCCCTCGGTCCCTATCTCACCGTGCTTGGCGGAGGTCGTTCGGCAGAACGGCGCTTCGGCAGCGATTGGCGCAACAACCCCGATTTCTGGAAAGGAAACACGGCATGACCCGTATCGTGATGAGCCTTCTTCTTGTGCTGGCGGTGGCCGGCTGCGCCGCGCAAGGCGGCGAGATGTCCGAACGCCGGTCGAACTGCTTTGGAAAACTGAAGCCCGGTTCGCAAAGTTTCGAGCTGGTTGCGGTCCCGAAATCATGATCGGTCCGCGCCGCCTCCTCCTCGGCCTGACGCTCGGCGCATCCGTGGCGAGCGTCACGCTCGCCCAGGGCGTTCCTGTGATCGACACCTTGCGCACCTTGCGCACGGGGACGCTGGCCGCCCTGCAGGGCCGGATCGTTGGCGAGGCCGAGGACGGCAACAGCGTGCGCGTCGATATGAACGCACTTCATCGGGATCAGCTGGCGGCTATTGACGCGGCCATCGCCTCGATGAACACCAGCAGTTTCGCGCCGGCGGAATTCGAAGACCTGGACGGTGCGCCGGTTTCTGCGGCCTATGATACCTCCGCCGTGACCGGCGCGGAAAGCCGGCTTTTCGGCGACGGCCGCGTGACAATCGAACAGATGATCGTGGAGACGGTCCAGAAATACCAGTCGCATCCAGCGCTCGCCCGTGCCGGGATCTCACCGGTCGGCTTCCGGGCGTGGTTCCAGGCCCTCGTGAAGCAGGAAAGCGGGTTCCAGGTCCGGGTCTGTTCGCACAAGGGGGCCTGCGGTCTGACGCAGATCATGCCGGGCACCTTCGATCAGCTCGGCATTCCGCCCTCGCAGCGCAACGATCCGCGCGTCCAGCTCGATGGCGGCGCGCGCTACCTGCTGATGCAACTCGGCAGCTTCGGCTCCATGCCTTTGGCGCTTGCCGCCTATAACGCCGGGCCCGGCGCGGTCCAGAAATATAACGGCATCCCGCCCTATCGCGAAACCCAGGACTACGTGGTCAAGATCACCGGCTATGCGAATGCATATGCCGCCAGCATGGGGTCGCCTGACGCGCTTGGGACCATGGTGGCAGGGGATATGGCGCTGGCGGAGTTTGGCAACATGTCCGATGCGGGCATGGAGCTCGGCTTTTCCATGTCGAACCAGCTGGAACTGTCGGCGCGGCGCATCCGCGCCCTGATTGCCCGCATCCCCGAAACCACGACGACGCGCGAGGCCATTGACCTCAACACCTATCTGCGTGCCGAGATTACCCGCCTGGCGTCGATGATGACGATCATGGAGGCCACGCAGCGTCGCGTCGAGGCGCAACGCTTCGCGGCCCAGTACCAGGCGCAGATCGCCGACGAGAAATTCCTCACCCTGACCGACACGCCCACGACTGGAGGCTGACCATGAGCATTTTCCGCAACCTTGCCGCCGCAACCGGACTGAGCCTCTGCGCGGGGCTTGCCGTCGCGCAGGGCGTGCCGACCCACGATCCGCGTTCGCTGGCGGAGCTGATCGCGCTCCTGAATTCCAGCCAGGATGAACTGGCGCAGTCGATCCGCACCAACGGCATCCTCGACGAGCAGACCCAGCAGCTGATCAAGCAGCTCGAAGAGCTGGAACAGGTCGTGTCCTCCCTGACCGACGGCTTCGATCTGGACGCATTGCTGGCCGGGCTCAATCTCGACGATCTCCTTGGCGGGCTGGAGCTTGGCGGCCTTCAGGAGCAGCTGGAAGCGGCCCGTTCGGGCGATTGGGACGCCGTGTTTGGCAATGGCACGGTTGGCGGATCGCCCGCCGGTAAAGTGATTGCCGGGATCTATGAAAGCGCAGGGCTTTCGCAGGAAACCGTGGACGAGCTGACGGCCAGCGACAACCCGGATCAGCAGCGTGTCGGGACACAGGCCGCGACCAGTGCCTATACCTCGGCGGCGGCCGAGAACGCGATCGAACAGACCTCGGCTTCGCTGGAACGCACGGCCACGCTGATCGGGCAGATCGAGGACGCGACCAATCTCAAGCAGGCGATCGACCTCAACACGCGCGTGACGGGCGAGTTGGTCATTGCGCTGATCAACCAGGCCAACATGGAGGCGATCCAGACCGTTGCCATGGGCCAGGCCGGGGTGATCGACGCCGCCACCATGGCTGACGACGAGAAGTTCCTGTCGCTGACCGGCGACGATTCGCTGCTTGAGGGTGATTGACGATGAAACATATCTGGATCGGCTTCACAATCGTCATGGTCGCGCTTGTTATCGGTGGCTGGCTCTGGCTGCGGAATGAGGCCGGCATGCCGTTCTCAAACACAGAGACCGTGCAGCCTGCCGATCCGGACATGGAAGCCGTCATGGAGCGCGTACGGCAGGAACAGGCCGAGGCCTTGGCCGAAGACGCGGCGACAGCGCCCGCAGAACCCCAGACGGAGGACCAGGAATGACGCAGCAGAAAACCCGCCTGATCGGCGCCACGGCCATCGCCGCGATCGCCATTGCCGGTGCACTTGTGGCCTGGCAGGCCGCCTCCCAGGGTGCCGGCGATCCCGCGCAGCTCTCGGATGAGGAGAAGCTGGAGATCCTGAACAGCGGCGATGCGGATGCGATCGCCGAGCTTCTGGAAGCCGAGGAGGCCGCCGCGCAGGCGCAGTTTGCGCGGGAACGGCTGGAACGGCAGAAACGCGAGGCCGAGATCGAGGTCGAGCGGGCCGAGGCAGAGGCGCGCGGCGCGGCCTATTGGGACAGCTTCGATGTGGACGAGATCGACCTGACCGGATTTGAAGTGGCGATTACCACGTTCACACAGCCTGAAGAGCGGCAGGAAAAACTCGCCGAGCTCCCGATCGTCGCCGGCTTTGATCGCGCAACGGAGGTCGCTCACTTGCCGAGTAAATTTGAATGCAACCCAAGGCGGTTCGGGAAGATTGGGGACATTCTGAAGTCGCAGCCTGATCTATCAGCAACGATAGATCGCTACGACATTGCAAATTTACTCGACTATTTAGCCAGCCGGGCTGCTCTCGAAACCGGCGACTGCTCCTGCGCAACGCAAGCAGTCCCTCTCTCCAAAGGCGAGGAGTTTGCCCGGCGGCTTTTTGAAAATTCAGTCGCCGAGACAACTGGCAACAGCGTAGCGGGGGGGCGGATCATAAAACGTATGAGTGCGGCACTATTCTACGCGCTTGACGCCGAAAAGCGCAGCTTTTGCGGGAAGGGTTAAACTTTGGATTTCATCGAGACCATCGTTCGGCTGATTGATCTACGCGTCGCGGAGATTGCTCAAAATACCTTCCAACGTCTGGCCGAGGGTCTTACGGGCGGGCTGGAAGTGCTCGCGGTGCTGCTGATCGTCCTCTACGGGATCAACGTCCTGTTCCGCTTCACGGAATTTTCCTTCCCGCAGTTGATCGGCATCCTGATCCGGATCGGCGCGATCTATGTCTTTCTGTTCTCCTGGGACAATTTCAACGTCATCTACAGCGCCGGAACCTCCCTCTTCGATACGGTCGGCAACACGGTGCGCAGCTATGTTGCCGGCGATGCCGCCTCGGGCAGCGAGGATGCCGCAGAGGATATGTTCCAGACGCTGGCGGAAGTGATCGACCTGGTGGTGAACGGAAATTCCGTTCTCGTGCGGGCATTGGTCGGAGCCTTCCTCTTCGTGGTGCTCGGCATCCTCGCGGTCGTCTATATCCTCGTGGTTTCCTACGCCAAGCTGCTGCTGGCGGTGCTGATCGCCCTTGCGCCTCTGATGGGCTTCTTCCTGCTCTTCCAGCGGACCCGGTCGATGTTCGAGGCCTGGCTGGCAGCCGTGTTCGGCTACCTGATGTATCCGGTTGCGGTCGGGGCTGTCATCGGGATCGTCGCAGGTTTGCTGACCCATATCACGGTCGAGGTCGAATCCAGCACCTCGCTGATCAGCGTCTTGGGCTTCATCACCGTCGCCGGCCTGGGCATCAAGATGCTCTCGGATGTGCCGTCGATCGCCGCAAGCCTCACCGGACAGTTCAATCTCGGCTCAATGGCAGGTGCGGCCTCGGCGGCCGTCAACCCGATGGGCGCCGCACGCCGGCGAACCGCCGCCTTCGCCACCGGCTACATGACGGGCCGCACACCGAAGATGCAGGAAAGGGCCAGGGACCAGGCCTACGCCAATATGGGCATGGCCGCGCGCGGCGTCTCGCCGGAGCGGGGCCGCGCCATGCAGGCCAAGTTCTCCGAAATCGACCGTCTGAGAAAGGCATCGAAGTGACTGACCAAGCCCTCAAATCCCAGCTGAACCGGGAAGTGTATTTCGGGATCAGGCGGCGCGAGCAGCTGGCCTGGCTGGTCGCGATCATCGCCGGCCTCGCCGCCCTTTTGCTGGCAGCCACGATCTTCGTGATGATGCCGCTCAAGACCACGCAGGCCTATCTTGGGCTGGTGGATCGCCAGTCCGGTGACGTGATCCGCGCATATGAAGTCGGCCGGGCCACGTTGACCGAGCAGGATGCCGTGATCGAAAGCTGGGTCTACAATTATGTGCTCGACCGCGAGACCCATGACATTCATGACCAGCAGGTCCGGCTGGAACGGGTGATCTCGCGCTCTGTCGGCACCGCCCGCGACGATCTGCTCGATCTCTGGGACCCGAATTCCTCCCGCTACATCCGGAAGCTTATCTCGCGCGATGCCCGCGTCTTCGTCTCCATCAACGCGATCACGCTTCTCGGGGACAATACGGCCCAGGTCCGCCTGCAGAAGCGTATCGTGGACGGGACGCGGGAAGGCACGTCGAACTACATCGTCACCCTCTCCTGGCGCTTCAAACCCGCGAACACCGCCTCCGACCGGATGATCTGGGAAAACCCCTTCGGCTTCCAGGTGACGGATTATCGCATCGACCATCAATCGGAAGGATAAGGCCATGCCCCGTTTCCCGGCTCTCGCCGCCTCTGCAATGTTCGGCTTTTGTGCTCTTTGCAGCGCCGCATCCGCCGAAATCACCCCCTCCGTCAGCCCGACCGACGATCGGGTCCGGACCGTCGTCTTCACCGAACGGCAGGTCTATCGGATTGACACGAAGGTGCTGACCGCCACGACCATCGAGTTCGGTCCGGGTGAGGAAATCATCAACGTCGCCCTCGGCGACAATGTGGGCTTCACCTACGGTCAGCTCGGCGACAACAGCCTCGCCGTCAAGCCGACCCAGACCGGCGTGCGCACGAACATGTCGGTTGCCACGTCGCGCGGCACCTATGTCTTCGAGATGATCGAGGGTGCGAGGCGGCCGATGTACCTCGTCGAGTTCGCCTATCCCAAATCCGGCGCGGCAACCCGAAGTGCGATCCGTGGGCCCAGCCCGAATTCGCGGACCTACTATGTCACGCAGGCCAGCCGGGCGACCGGCTTCATGCCCGCCCGGATCTGGGACGATGGGACCAAGACTTACATGCAGTTTTCGCAGAACGCCGCGATGCCCGCGGCCTTCCGGGCCGATGGCAACGGTCGGGAATACTCGGTCCAGACGAAGATCGAAAACGGCGTGATGATCATTCCGAGCGTCCAGGACCGATGGGTTCTGCGCCTCGGGGATACGGTAATCTGCATCTGGTCCGACCTCCTGCGCGCCGCGCTGGCAAAGCAGGGAAAGGGGTGACGCCATGGCCGCACGCAACGAGATCCTGAACCAGAAGCGCCCCCCGCGCAAAAGTGGCTGGATGCGGACCACCGCGCTGGCCGCTGGCTTCGCTGCCGTCGGCGGCGCGGGGGTCTATTATGTCCTGTCGCAGTCGGGCACTGCCGATGAGACATCATTGGAAACCTCGCAATCCGCAGCGATCCAACAGAATGATCGCAGCGGAGTCATGGTGCCGGACCTGAGCGAACCCGACCTCGACGAACCAGAGATCGAGGCCACGCCCCTTGCCGTCGATCAGGGTGAGCTAGACCGTTTGCGCACGGAAAACGAGCGCCTGGCCGCGCAGATCGCCGAGGAACAGGAAGCTGCTGACGAACGTCGCAGGCTGTTCGAGGAACGGCTTGACGAGATCGAGCAGGAGAACGCCGACCAGATCGCGGCGATGCAGGCCCAACTCGAATCCGATTACAGCCGCAGGCAAGCCGAGGCCGCAGCCGAACAGGCCGCGCGCCTGGCAGCCGAGCAAGCCGAAGCTGACCGGCGCAGGGCGCTGGAAGAAGAACGTGCCCGCCGCGAGGAAGAACTGGCCCGCCGGATGCAGGCGCCCCCGGTGATGGGAAAGACCGGCGCAGAGACCTTCGCCAATGGGACCGTCGGTGCCGAACGGCAGGCTATGTCCGGTGATCGGGAATTCCTGATCGCCAGCGCCGAAGCCACCGAGACCCGCCGCGCCACCGTGACGGCCAATCCCTCGAACACGGTTGGACAGGGCACGATCATCGAGGCGGCGCTTGAGGTCGCGATCAACTCCGACCTGCAGGGCCAGGTGGCAGCCATTGTCTCGCGCGACGTATGGTCAATGGACATGACCCGCGTCCTGGTGCCCAGAGGCTCGAAGTTGTTCGGCACCTATAACTCCGAGATGGGACAGACCCAGAAGCGCGTCCTGGTGGCATGGACACGCCTGACCACGACAGACGGGCAGAGCGTATCGCTGAAATCCTATGGCTCCGACCGCCTCGGACGCTCCGGCATGGTCAGCGAGGTGAACAATCACTTCGCATCCCGCTTCGGCTCGGCCGCGCTGGTCAGCGTCATCAGCGCCCTGCCGCTGCTGCTCTCGGACGATGGCGACGACTCGTCCGGTTCTTCGAACGATGCAGCGGCGAATGTCAGCGCCAGCCTGTCGGGTGCCGTGGGCGATGTGATGAAGGGCTATCTCGGCCAGAAACCGACGATCCTCGTGCACCAGGGATCGAACGTGTCGATCCGCGTGGATAGCGACCTGGAATTCTACTGATGCTGGTTCCGCTGCTGATCGACGCGCTGACGCCTCTGCATCAGGTTCTGAAACGTCCCGATCTGGTCGAATGCTCGATGAATGCCGATGGCCGGATCTGGGTGAAGCTTCAGGGTCATGCCCAAATGCACACACCACAGGGCGTCCCGGTATTGCCGCCGCAGAAGATGATCGAGATCACTGAACTCTGCGCCGGCGCTGCCGGCGAGAAGTTCGATGAGGACCGCATCCTTGCGACCGGGACATTCGATTTCTGGATCGAGGGCATGGAGGGCGGGATGCGCAAGTTCCGCTTTCAGGCGGTGAGATCTCCGGCGGTCTATGGCGGCCCCGTTGCCATGTCGCTGCGCGCCTTCGTGACCGGCGATGCGCAGAAGGACTTCCGCTTCGAGCGGTTGCGGGATCTGGGCAAATCGCTTGAGGCCGAGATTGCCGAGAACGCCCGCGCGATCTTCGACATGGCGCTGGACGGCAATTGCGACTTCGACGATGTTCTGGCGGCACTGGCGCGCGAACGCATGAACCTGATGATCTCTGGGGCCACCGACAGCGGCAAGACCGCTCTCACCCGACGCTATATCTCCTTCATTGATCCCGATGAGCGGATCATCACCATCGAGAAGGGCGTGGAGCTGTTCCCGACCCAGCCCAATAGCCTGATGCTGCAATCCGAGCTTGACCCCGCGAGCCAGCGTAATCCGACAAAGCTGCTTCAGGCATGCCTGCGCCTCAACCCGCGCCGGATCATTCTCGGCGAACTGCTGGGGCCGGAGGCACAGACCTTCATGGAGGCCATCAACTCCGGCCATGAAGGCTCCATGACCACGATCCATGCCAGCACCGCCCGCATGGCCTTCGAGAAACTGTCCTCGCTGATCCGGCAGTCCGGTGCCCGCATCGACCACAGCGAACTGCTGGAGAACTTCCGCCAGTCGATCCACTGCGTGATCCAGGTCATGGAAGATCGCCGCACCGGGAAACGCGGAATCGCCGAAATCTGGTTCCCGTCTCTGGATGCAATCGGGGCGCCATGAGGCGCCCCGTTGTTTCTCTTTGGTGAGCGGCGCAAGAACGTCCACTCACCACAGCCCACGATCATCTGAAGACTTACAGCGAGTCGATTTTTTTCATCGCAGCCGCCCTCTTGGCCTCCAATCGCTCCGCTTTTTCCTTTTCAGCTTGCTTTCCAGCTTCAACTGCTGAGGCGTCCTGCTGTGCCGCGTTCTTGATGGCATTCATCCGGCTCTCGTAAACTGCGGCAGCCTCTTCTCGCGGAAGGTCCACAATCGAACCTTGCACCTCGCGTGGCGGACTTGCCTCGAACGTCTTCGCCTCCGCGATTGCTTCCAGCATCTGCCGGTTTTCCACGGCTGTCCGGACCACCTGCTGTTCCAGTCTGTCGATATGCTGCAACTGGCGCGACGGATAGGGATAGGGGCCTTTCTGACGCTCGAAGATCGGTTTGAAGACCGGATCGGCGTAATAGACGATCTTGTCCGCCAAGATCGGCTGGTGTCCTTCCGGCATCAGCAGCACCTTTGACTTGGGCAACCCCCGCAACTGCGCGGCGGTGAACAGCGGCAGTTCCTCTGTCGAGACGTTGACGCTGCGGTTTGAAAAATCGTTCAGCGTATAGCTGTAGGACGCCTTGAAGCCGGTGCGTGTGCCGAGCGCCTTGGTGATCTCTTCCGTGGTCGAGTGATCATTCGGGGAGATATAGATCTTCATCTCGCAGCCGGCGAGCAGGCTTTCGACCTCGGCATCGCTGTAGCCCACCGATTTCAGGCCGGAGATCGACTGCGTGACCACAGTCGTGCGCGCGCCATGACCGGCCAGCTGTTTCATCGACTGCTGGATGATCGGCATATAGCCAAGCTGGTCGAATTCATCGAGCATGATGAATACCTGCCCCAGCCCGCTGTCATGGTCTGAGCTGGTCTGCCGGATCGAGGCGATCAGATCCGTGAACATCAGCCGGATTACTGCGTTCAACGGCGAGATATCGTCCGACTGCACCACGATATAGATCGACTGCCGCCGCGAGCGGATATCGTCGAACCGGATATCGTCGCGACGGGTCACGGCCTGGATCTGAGGGTTGGCCCACTGCTTCAGCCCGCTGTCGCTCATGACCTGGCTGTAGGATTGCCGGATCTTCGGATCGAGGTTCCCGTAATTCGAGAACTCGCGGCGTACGATGGGGTTGTCCGACGCCCTCGCGATGGCGTTGTAGCGGTCGCTGTCGCTCACCCCGACCTCGGTGCCATCGCCGAACATCAGCGCATGAACACGGGTCAGCGTCGGATCGCCTATCTCGATGGCGCGCAGGCACCCGGCGATGAACCATTGCTTGGCACCGCCAAGGAAGTTCGAGGCCGAACCTTCACCCTTCGCCACCAGGAAGTTGTCGGCAAGCTTGTCCAGTTCCGCATACCGGCGGTTCGGATGCGTGATCGCGGCAATCCGGGCCAACGGATTGTAGTGGTGCGAGCCATGCTCGAAATCATAGGGCGCGAAGCGAAGCACCTCGTCGCCCAGCTCCACCCTCATCCGCGACGTGTTGCGGAAGATCTCGCCCTTCACATCGAGCACCACCAGTGAGCCATCCGCCAGCAGGCAGTTGGGCGTGAGATAGGACACCCCCTTGCCCGAGCGCGTCGGACCTATCAGCAGGCATTGCGGAAAGGCGTCGATCGGTGCCGAGATGAACTCCGCGTTTAGCGCCTCCTTCGGCGGTGTTTGCACCACTTCCAGCGGCTTGCCCCGCAGCTCTTTTGGCGGGCGCGCAACCTTGCCGAAGATCAGGCCGCCCTCTTCCAGCGGTGTGACAAAGCCGTTCCGGCGCATCTCCTTGATCCCCTGGAAATGCGCCGTGCCGTAGCGCGTCGTGGTCGTCGTGTAGATCATCACCCCGATGAACACGATGCAGAGCACAACCACGCCGACGAAGATCGCCGCCGCGATCTTTTGCGCCTCGGTCTGAAGGCTCAGATCGCTCAGAACACCGACGATCGAGATCGGACTGCCGTTGAAGTCTCGGTTCATGCCGTTCAGCACAAGGCTCGATGCGATAACCGCGATCAGAAGCGTCATGACGATGCCGGCGACGAGCCGCACCCGGTCTTTCAGGTCAAGTTCCATGCTGCCCTCCCCTCAGAGCGAGAAATCGTCGCCGGTGCTGCTCTGGCCAAGCGCCCGCTGCGCCTTGTGGGGCTCGTCGGCCGCCGCGTAGCCTTGGGCAATCTGCTCGCGCGACAGATCGAACTTCGCGGCATGTTCCGGACGCTCCGCCATCGCCATCACCGAGGCCGCCAGTTCGCGCTGGTGCAGCCGGTTCGGCGTGATGGATTCGAGATCGCGGTAATCCCCTTCAGCCATGCGCTCGAAGCCCTTGGTCCCGAACTCGGCACGAAGCGCCGCCGCGTATTCCCGCTCGCTCTCGCGGTTGGCGAACTCCGGCGCCGCGGAGGGATACTCGCGCTCGGTCAGGCGCTGCATAAAGGACCGCAGGTAATCCCTGTCGGGCGTCATGATATTGGCCCGCATCTCGCCGCGCACCTCCTGAACCCTATCGAACATCTCGTCGGCTGAGATCTTCGGGCCACGTTCGGGATCGACCGCCGAGGACAGAACATCACGCTTCTGGTCGTCGCTCAGCAGGTCGTTCTCGAACACGCCCTTGGCGTATTGCCTGTCGATGCCGGCATCACCCGACAGCTCGTCGAACTTCTGCCAGAAATCCGCCACCGCGCCGGGCCGGGCCTCAAAGCTGTAATCGACATTGGCAAGCTCGACAGCACGCAGCGACGTCTTGTAATCGCGGATCTGATCGTCGCCCAGTTCCGCTCCCGAAAAGGCCCGGATATCGTCCTCGTCCGAGACCCCGGCCGAGAACATCTCGACGGCGGTCGCCAGCGTCTGCCGGCCAATGTCGCGGCCCTCGGGGACGTAATCCTCGGCGCGGCGGGCCAGAAGGTCGCCATCGGCATGCAGGCTGTTCGCCATCGGGCCGGGATGCGCGATCCCCTCAACCTCGATGACAAGCCCGTAATCCCGTTTCATATCAGACAATACGCCGTCGATTTCCGCGAAATGCTTTCCTTGCATTTCGGGGGGCAGCGTCAGAACAGTGTCTCGTACTTCTTCCGCCCAGCCCCTGACTGCCGCTTCGAAATCTTCCGGGGTCTCCACATTCTCAAGTACCATCTCGAATTCCTTCCTTGAAATCGGGTTCTGCGTGGCGATGCCCTGGATCATCCGATCCGCAACCTCCGCCACGCGCGCGTTGCCCACCATCTTCGCGGCTTTCACCACCTCTCCCCACTCGTCCGCCTCGTCGATCAGCATGCCCAGAACGCGATCCGTCAGCGCCCGCTGGCCCGGCGCCCTGCCCTGCCGCCACTGCGCCGAGGATGGCGAGTACTGAAGATCGCCACGCTCGTAGCGCGTCGTCGCTTCCAGGTGGACGCCGTAATCCTGCGCCACCGACACCATCAGGTTCCGGAATCCCTGGTAGGTGAACGGCGCGTCCAGCTTGTTCGACAGATAGAACCAGCTGCCGTTCTCGACCCCGCGATTGTTGACCAGCACATGCACATGCGGGTGCGACCGGTCCGTGTGCAGCGCCGCAATGTACTCCCAACGATCGTCGGCAAATTCCTTTTCGGACCCGAACGCCCGCTCGCACATTTCCTCGGCGATGGCCGCCGCATCGCGCGGCGCGGTATCGGGCGGAAACGAGATCAGCAGATGCGATGTGTGACCGTTCTTCGGCGTGCCCTGCCAGCTGGCCTCCCAGCTATCCGCGACGGCCTCAAGCGAAGCCTCCGACTGACGCCGCTCGTCAGTCAGCGCATCGCTGAACCCGAACGTGTAGTGCGCCTTGGTGTTGATGTAGTCCATCTGCCGGCGCATCTGGTGGCGCGTATGCGTCCCGCCGCTGGCGATCTTCTTGAATACGGCGGCCCGCGAGCCTTCCGCGAAATTCCACTTGTTCAGCAGGCTGCCCGACAGCCCCGATCCGCGCCGACCACCCGAACGACCACCGCCCCGCACCTTCCGCAGATGCTGGCGGATCGTGACGCCTTCATCGTCGTCGGCAAGGAAACTCACTCGCTCTCCCCCTCGCCCGCCGCATCATCGGCCCGCGCCGCCGCCCAAACCCGCTCGTTGGACCGCCGCGCCTCCTGGACGACATTATTCAGTGCCGGGAGAACCTTCCGAAGCTGCGATTTCAGCTCCGCCAGATCCTTGCCCGCCTCCCTCAGAGGCGGCGCCTGGCCGCGGTTCACCGCCCGCGCGATCTGGTTCACATTGACACCGATCGCCGACACCTCGTCGTAGAGCGCCTTCACCTCGCCCACGAACGCGAAGTTCCGGTCCAGCAAACCGACAGAATTGCGCACCAGCGCCCGCAGCGCATCCGACCGATCCTTGAACCCGGCCCGGGCAAGTTCTTCCTCAAAGGCGGCCCTCTCACCCTCGGATATCCGGAAGGTCACAACCTCCGTCGGGGCAAACGCGGGGCGCTTCGGGGCAACGGTGGCACTCCGCAGCCGGTAGATTGTGCTCTTGGCGACGTCAAACTCCGACGCGATCTTGGCGACCGCCACGCCCTCTTTTAGTCGCGAAACAATCTGATCGCGGATCGTCGGGGTCAGGCGGCTCGCCTGACCGCCCTTCGACAAATTAGCTCTACGCGAATTTTGTAATACAGAACGCACTTCCTGCCAACCGCTTGCTATCAACCTTAACCTCCATTACCATTTTCAGAGCAACTTCCAAAGGGGTTTCTGACGCCAGGTCGACCGTCGATCAGACCGCACGTTTTTTGAGCGCCATACGCCGATGCCCAATGGCCGTCCGCAAAGTGCCTACCGCCAAACGCCGTTCGATATATGCGATATCGTAAGTGCGATATGCCGATTGCGATACGCTATCGCGTAAGAGCCGATCCTGAATGATCGTTCGCCATGTGCTGACCACTCCTGCATGATTGCCGTGTGCTATCGGCCGATTGCTGATGCCCAAACGCTGTTTCACTATTGCTGATCCACAATCGCTGCTTCGTAATAGCTATTGCTGATACGCCATCGACTATTGTCCGACTGCTATTGCCCGTTTGCCATATCGGATACGCGACCCACGATATGCTATATGCCGCGTTCTATCTGCCACCCGCCGTTGCACGTTCGCCATAAACGGCCTGCCAATTGCATTCTGCCAATCGCCATGCGCCGATTGCTATGTCATAGTTGCTGGAGAGCAGAAGTTCCCGGCATCACCGCTGAGGAAACCAGGGCAACCGTTGCGAGGGCGAGCAGATGACATGCACAACAATCAGTTTCATGAACCGCAAGGGCGGTGTCGGGAAATCCACCTGCGTCAGAATGTTCGCCTCGGTCGCGGACGAACGAGGCATGCCCGTCACCTTGATCGACACGGATGAATCTGTGGCTGTGGCAGAATGGCATACTGCCGGGATGGAGAACGACCGTTGGTCCGAAAGCGTCACAAGCCTCAAGACGATGGACCAGATGGAACTTCTCGACCATGTGATCGCTCTGAAGGAGGCTCCAGGCGAGCACATCTGCCTGATCGACACGCAGGGGTCATCCTCGGAGATCATGGGAATGATCTTTGAGGTGTCCGACTTCATCGTTGTGCCAACCAGGCTGTCCCGCAGCGATACATCTGAAGTCGGCAAGATCATGAGGTATGTCGATCTATACCGGGCTCAGAGCGCAAAGGTGGCGAGCCCACGCATCCTTATAAATGCACCGAAAAGTGCAGGCGAGTCCCACAGGGCAGAAATGTCTGCGCTGTTCGACAGCTACGGCGAAGCCATCCTGGATGAGATGTTGGCAGAGCGCACGGCTTTGAATGAAATGGATCAGCGTGGCCTTCTCAATGTCATGCGCGACAAGGGCCCAGCGGTCAAACGCAAGTATTATGAAGATGTGATGACTTTGGCCCGCGGCATCTTCGATGAAGTGACCGAAGGCAAGTTTGCGAAGGAAAATGCATGATGAGCAAGGCTCTCGACGATCTGAAGATGCTGCGCCAGAAAAAGCCAGCGCTCCCCGCATCGGATTTCATGACTCGCGCCGGAACGAACGAACCGTCCCAAGAAAAGAAATCGACCCCAAGGCAAGATCCCCGGCCAGCGCCAAAGCCAGTCTCGGTCGAAACCAAAATGCCGGCACCCGCAGCGGAAGACGTGGATAAACGAGCAGACGAACCCGTCAAATCGCCAACGAATACAATGTCTCGCAAAGCTACGCGAAAGACCTCGATCAACCTCATGCTCAAGGTTCCCACGACCCACGAAGACAGGTTCATGGCATTTGCAAAGGCATCCAACTTGCCGGTCAAGACGGTCCTGCAAGCCATTGCCAGAAAATTTGCGGGTGAGTTCAAGGAAACTGCGAAGACCGGCCGACCGGGACGCACGCATATCGAGCCTTTTACCGACAATGTGCCGAATTGCTCCTACAAGACCACGGTTACGGTCGATCTCGGCGACATATCCCATATCGACCCGCACAACCTGCTCGATCCCAAGAGAATTTATGACCATTGGGCTCAACATGAAGGGGCCGCCTTTGTCGCGCGGTTCCTGGATCAAACGAGCCGGTAAGGGCAGGGGGCAAAGGCGTCTCTGATGCGGACCCTTGGTCCGAAGGGCTAAGGGGCTTTGCCCCTCGCGCCGTCAAGGACAATAGACAGAACCGTGTCCTCGGCTGCGCCTGCGGGCCGCACCACTTCCGTCGATTGTCCTTGCCTCTGCTACCCCCACTCTCGGCGAGGCCAGACCCCGAAAACCGAAGTTTTCGGGGCAGGCTCCATTTGGGGCACCCCGACCGAGACGGGGGGCGCAGATGGCCTATCGACACGGGAACGATTGCCAGGCGGAAGGGCAGGGGGGCCGCATGTCCCGGCTGGAACGGTCTCATAACCTCCTGGACGCGATTGCAGCCTGTGACTGGTATGACGCGGAGATGGTCATGTCCGCCGTCCTGGAGGAAGCCCGCGCGGATGCCCCGCTGGTGCCGTTCGGCGATATCGAGGACGATGCGGAGTTCTGGGCCGCAATGGCGACATATGAGGAACTGCGCGCGTATTTCCTGGCCTGTGGAAAGCGCCTCGCGCGCCGGCAGATCGGCCGCCGTGGAAAGATCCGGCTGGCACAGCTGCTGCTTGCTGACCTGACCGATGAGGACCGTCAGACGATGGTTGCCACGCACCGCACTGGCGACGCTGGCCGGCAGGTTATCCAGCCCGAACGCCGCCAGGCGGAAGGGCCTCGCAGATGAACGAGCGGGACGCGCCCCCAGAGAACGAAGGGACGCGAGAAAATCTGTGGAAAACCTGACGTCCTTTAGAGCCAGGAAATGACGTGACGGGCGAAGCCTCGTCGCAATTTGCCGCGCAGCGGCTCCGCGCGGACAGCGCCGGACCAGGAGGGCAGTGGCCGGCTCGCCGGTCGCTGCCCTCCTGGTCAATCAGGCCCAAGCCGCAAATCGCCCCCCGGCCCGCAGATATCGGGCCGGGGGAAAATATCAGCCTACATCTTCAACAAGGCGCTCTCCCGTAAATGGGTCCATTTCATAGATCAGAACACTGATGCCGAAACGCGCGGCGCGGGCACGGGCGCGCTTGCGGGCCTCGGCCAGTGACTCGCAGAGAATTGGCAAATCGTCGGGATGGTCGCGCAATTCATAGAACATCGCGCAACCCTCACAACCGATGCCGCGCCGCGAGGGCGCGGGCATCGTCATGCTGATCGAGCATGGCCCGGAAATAGGCGTGGCGGTCGCCCCGCCGCGCCGGATCGAACCGGGCTTTCGGATTGATCTTATGGGATGCCGCGCGGATCACGGCCAGGTTGCTGGCGCAGATCGCCACGTTCAGGCGGCAATAGGCGGAAAAGCTGTGCATGGTCGTCCTCCTTACAGGGTGGTGCCGGGTTTCAGATTGCCGTCGCGGTCGAGCCAGCCGCGCGCCATCGCGCAGGACATGCAGATGCAGGTTCCGACCGGCTCACCCGGCACGGTCACGGGCGCGAGAAACACCAGCGGGTTGACGCTGCCGCATTTGCGGCAGGTCAGGACGGGCAGGGGGGTCGGGCCGCTCATGCGGCGGCCCTTTCCTCGATCATCCCGGCGGGTGCGGTTTTCATGAGCCAGTCGGCGGCCTTCTGTGCCTCGGTCGCGGCCTTGAAGATCATCCGCTTGTCGTCTTTCAGCGCGCGCAGCCACGACGCGATATAAGCCGCCGACTGCCCGAAATCAGGCGTCAGGCCGAGTTGAGCGCAAACCATAACTTGCCCCAATTCGGCGCAAAGTTCCTCGAATGCATAAGATGCCCGGTCGCTGAACCGGCTGAAGCGGTCCAGCCGGTGCGCTGCGCCGCTGGCATGGCAAAATTCATGGGCGAGGGTCGCATAATATCCTCCCGCCTCGTGAAAAGTCGAAACCGGCGGCATATGCACGAAATCCCCGGCGATATCGTAATAGGCGCGCGGATCGTCGCTGGTGCGGCGTTCGATGCCGGTCGCGTCAAAGAACGCCTCAAGCGCCGGATCTGCCTCGGTCCCGAGATCGCGGGGTTCCTCGATGGGTGCGCCATGATAGGCTTCGGGCAATCCGTCGATCTGGTCGGCGTTGAACACCCGGTAAGACTTGGCATAGCCAATGGTCTTTTCCTCGCCGGTCTCGGGGTCTTCACGGTCCACGGTGCCGTATTTGATGACAATGGCGGATTTTTCGCCCTTGAGGACCTGTCCGCCAGCCTCCTGCGCCTGCCGGTAGGTGAACCAGTAGGGGCTGCGGAAACCCTTTTCGGCCGCCTCGCTCCACAACATCAGGATATTGATACCCCGGTAGAACTCGCCGGTGCTGCGCCGGGGGAAGGGGATGCCGCCCGCATCGCCGGCCCAAGGCTTGCGCCATGCGGGCGTGCCTGCCTCGATGCTGGCAATGATCTGATCGGTGACATGCTGATAAATATCGAACTTCGCTGCCATGTCGGCCTCCTTTGCGACGGGCGGCGCGGGCTTGGTGCCTGCTTTCCGCCGATGGGCGAGACCTCTCTGCTTGTCGTCGAAAGGCCCCATGCCTTTCGGACGGCAAAGCGGGGAGGGCGCAGCCCTGCCCGCGGCCCTGGGGCTGACTGT
>NZ_VOPL01000012.1 GCF_007993065.1 Paracoccus aurantiacus | reverse complement strand
TCGAGGGCATAAAGCGGACCCTCAAGCCGGGCGGCATGCTGATGCTGCACGGCTATCGCCCCGAGCAGATCACCTACGGCACCGGCGGGCCGCCCCACGCGGAAAACATGTACACCGAGGAAATGCTGCGAGAAGGGTTTGGCGACATGCGGATCCTGCACCTCGCTGCCTACGACTGCGAGATCGAGGAAGGGAAGGGGCATGCCGGGATGTCGGCGCTGATTGATCTCGTTGCGGTGAAGCGCTGACTCGCGGGCGTGTTTCTAACCGATGTTCCAGATGCGTATAGCCAAGCGGTAAAAGCGGCCGTTCATTTATACCGCAGCGAACGGCCCCTTCGTCCGGCACTGCGGTTGTTCGTGCCAGGCGAGCGAAGGTCCGCAATCGCTATGCCGGATGAGCTCGACGCGCAGGCTTTCCAGTTTTGAGCACCGCGTTCAGGATGACGGCGAGCTTTCGCATGATTGCGGTGATGACCACTTTAGCGGGCCTGCCACGCTCTTTCAGGCGGTGCGCGAAAGCTTGCATCGCTGGATCGAGGCGGAGGGCCGTCAATGCCGCCATATAGAGGCTCGACCTGACCTCACGCCTCCCCCCTGAAATGCGACGTCGTCCTTTCAGCGTCCTTGAATCCTGAGCATGGGGCGCAAGACCAACAATCGAAGCGGCCTCTCCTTTGGTCAGCGACCCCAACTCTGGAAGATAAGCCAGGCAGGCCGCTGCCGTCTTTGGCCCCACGCCGATCACAGACGTCAGCAGGCCCGACTTCTGGCGGAACTCCGGCGTTGCGGCGACCAATGCGGCGATCTGAGTATCAAGCTCCTTGATCTCGTTGCTCATGGCCCGAACATGACGCTTCAGAGATCGTTCCACATGCTTGATCTGCGGATGCTCCAACCTGTTCTGCTCGATGCGGATCATCTGTGCCAGATCATCGCGCCGCCGCCGCAAGCCACGCAGCTCGGCCGTTTCTGGGGCGGGTGGCTGCCATAGCCGAAGATCGACCGATTTGGCGGCGAATAGCGCGAGCATTCGCGCGTCCACCGCGTCTGTCTTGGCAGAGAGGCCCAAGAATTTCGCGAAATTCCGTGTCCGCGTGCCATGCGCACGATGAGCTGGAAGCCCCACCTCGACGGCGCAATTCAGAACATGTCGCTCATATCCACCTGATGCCTCGCAGATCACGAAAGGGTTGCTGCCTTTCGTTTTTGCTTTGAGCAAGCGTCTGACCGCAGGCGCGGTGTTTGGGATGGTGACCTGCTGGTCGTCGGGCAGGCTGTGGACGGTCAGGCTCGCTTTAGAAACCTCAAACGCGATGATGTTCGTGCGATGTCCTTCGTGGAAGTTGCTGCTCATATGCTTGTCATGATCCTTGATTACGCACGGCCGCGAAGGCACTTCTACCGTTCGGATGGCCTGACAGATGTGACGGGAGGCAAGATATTTTGCGACCGCACGTCGGGTCATTCCTCGGGGAGGCCCGCCCGTCACCAGTTCCTGGGATGGCCGTCCCAGAAACCGACTGCCTCTACTTTTCCAGTGTGGAAAGCGGAGACAATGACTCACGCATAATCCTCGGGGTGAGCCGCATATGCGGCGAGGGGCAGACAGCCCCTTTTCTTTCTGCTTGTCGGTTACCGTATTGTGGATAGCGTTTTGCGGGTTCTGATGTGCCTGCCGGAAAACTCCTTTCTGCGCCTCCCCCTCCTTCGTCCGGGAACCGTGCCCTAATCTCGGCCGCTGCGCGCCCTCGATCCGAGCCATTCAGGGCGATGCGACCGGCTGCGGCTTCTGCGGTCTGTCTCGTCCCGAGCCAGATCCTCGCGCGCCGGTCCTGGTCGCCCTGCCCTGCCCGTCTCGGCCCATTCGGGTGACGGTCACTGGCGCGGGCGCCAATGGCGATCGCATCGCCCTGCAACTAATGCCGATCAGGATCTGGTAGCCCGCGCCTATGCGCGGGCTGCCGTCGGCCGGAGGATTCGTCCGGAGGCCGAACGCCCCGGCTTTGCCTGGGCCACGTCACGCTGGCGCGCGCCGCGTCCTGGATTGAGGGCCTGTTCCGGCCCTCTTTCCAAAGGGTGGGTCCTCGCCATGCTCGCTTCCTCCACCTTCGCCTGCGGCTTCGGTTCCGTGCAGCTGCGCGTGGCTCCGGTCCCGGCTGCGCCGCCTTTGGAAATTCACCGGCCCGGTTCGCCACCTGGCAAGGCTTCAGGAGAGGGCGCGCTGCGCGCTTCTCGCCTGAAACCTTCGCCCATTATGGGCACCCCGACCGAGGCAAAAGACCAAGGCGGGATCGTCGCGAAAAAAGGAGGCCACAAATGGCAACTTTCGATCTTTACCAGACCATCACCGACCAGATCATCCGCAGCATTGAGGCAGGTACGCCCGCATGGCGCAAACCATGGACCGGAGAAGCGGGCGGCGCACCTTTTCCGCGCCGCGCCAATGGCGAATATTATCGCGGCATCAATGTGCTGATGCTCTGGCTGGCCGCCGAGGAAAACGGCTATCGCAGCGCCTATTGGTTCACCTATCGCCAAGCGCAGGAGGCAGGCGGGCAGGTCCGCAAGGGCGAGAAATCATCAACCGTTGTGAAATATGGCACGGTTGATCGCAAGGACGAGGACACCGGCGCAGACAAGCGCGTTCCATATCTGAAAGCCTATCGTGTTTTCAACGCCGAGCAGATCGACGGATTGCCGGCGGATTTTCAGGCGAAGCCTGCCGATCCTGCCCGCGACCTTGGCACCGAAGCCGATGCCGAGCTTGACGCATTCTTTGCCGGGACGGGTGCCGATATTCGCCACAGTGACGAGCCACGCGCCTATTACGTCCCCGGCGAGGATTACATCCACATGCCGCCCGTGGCGACCTTTCACAGCGCAGGCGGGTACTATGCCACCCTCGCCCATGAGGCAACGCATTGGACGGGCCACAAGTCGCGGCTTGATCGCTTTGGCCGTTTCACTGACCGGAAGGCCGTTGCGTTCGAGGAGTTGGTGGCCGAGGTCGGAAATTGCATGGTTTGCGCGAGCCTTGGGCTGACACCCGATTTCGACCAGTCGGCGGCCTATCTGAAAAGCTGGCTGCGGGCATTGGCCGACGACAAGCGCCTGATCTTCAAAGCGGCATCGGAAGCACAGAAGGCCGCCGATTGGTTGCTGAAAGCCGCGTCAACTGATGAGGCCGACGCCACCGAAGACAGGGCCGCCGCGTGAGCGGCCCATCGGAGGTAATGCCATGTTCTATGAATTGCGCGACCATCCCGACGATCTGCCAATCCGCTGCGAAACGCTGGCCGAGGCCAAGCGCCGCGCACGCATCCGCGTTGAGAGATTCGGATTTTCGGTCCTGATCTATGAGGTCAGTCCCTTCACTGGCGAAAAGCTGTTGGAGGAAATCGGCTGACACGGATCGCCGCCATCGAAACCGCGCCTTTTGGCGCGGCCCTTTCCCGCAATCATTCAAAACCGGAGCCAAAGCATGGCCCACGAACAGCAATCCGTCAGCATTCCAAACAAGATCCATGGCGACAGAACCGTCACCGCATATTGTACAGGCGGGCTCGGAACATATCGGCTGCATAAACGCTGGCATATCGTTCATATTGCGTCGGGCATGAATATCGGTGGCGGGCGCGGCGGAGACCGCCGAACCCGCAAGGGTGCCTTTGCTGTCATGGACGCGCTTCTGCAGGTGTCGATTGACTGGTCCAGATCTTACGAGGAAATAGGCAACGATCTTCAGGTCAACCACACAGCGATCATGATGGCCCTCGCGACCGCCCGCAACCTTTAATCCCTGTTGTAAGGATTAGCCTGCCGCCCCGAAGGGCGGCATTTTCATGGAAATCGGCGTCCGTGAAAGCGGGCGGCGGTTCGCCTTCGGCATCGCCAGGGTGGCCAGGTTAACGCCGGTCTCTGGCGGAAAGCCGACCGCCCTGCCCTGTTCAGGCCCGACCCGCCGTATCCATGTCGTTCAGCTCCAGAAGCACCGCAACGCGATCCTCGGGCGCCAGCTCCGCCAGCATCCTTTGGGCGAGCCGTGCAGTACCCTTCTGACCAAGCGGATATTTCGCCAACCGCCGACCAGCAGCGATGAAATAGGCGCGAAGCTCTTCGAAGGTCGCAAGCGCCGCCCAAGACGATGCCTCATCTTCGTCATCTTCGAATGCGACCAGCGGAGCGCCAACACGCCATTCCTCCAGGATCACACCCATTACCACAACAGCATCGGTTGAATCTGTGTCATAGATCGCCTTGACCAGCTGCTGCACCTTAATAAAACGCTCTGCGTTATTCATCCTGTCCATCCGTCAGCTATGGGCGCGGCCTTTCGCTTCGCCCGGAAAACCACAGGTTTTTCCGGGCGAAGCGGGAGGGCGAAGCCCTGCCCGCGGCCCTGGGGCTGACAGTCAAGGGGTCTGCAAGGCGGGGTGGTGCGGCCCGCAGCCGCCTGCGGCGAGGACACGGCCCGCCTGGAAGACGGCACCGAAGGCGACGCTTGCCCCTTGACGGGCAGAACCAGGGGTGCTGGCGGACAACTCATGAACATGAATAATCGTCGCGCCGGGGGTGAGCACGGGCTTGCCCGTGTCGATCCCCCGGCGCGTCACCTGATCATAGTGGGCCGCGCATCCGCGCGGACCTCACAAGCATCTATGGTTGAGGATTTGAGCTTACGGCTTCAATTTTTGACAGGCATTCCTTGCAGGGCCGGTCATTGCACCCCTGTATAGCGAGGGTGACATAGCGCTTATCCGCGTCATGAGTGCCTACTGCGGAGCACTTGGGCATGTGCTTGGAAGTGCCATTACTCACGATAATCTGCAGTTATCATGACGGTATTAAAATGGCGCCAGTCAGGGAGGTAGTGGAACATTATCGGGGTAATGGACGTGTGGGTGGTTATTGGCCCTTGCTGGTAAGCCAGGCGTCGAAATGCGGCAGAAATTGTGCCCGCACCCAACGTGACATCGGGGCCTCGATCCCGGTCATGGCCTCCGGATCGATCTCTTTCGCCAACCGTTCATAGGCAGCCTGGCTGATCATCATCGAGGTGTCAAACTGATGGCTGGCATCCGTCATGCGATCGCTGGGCATCTCGCTGTATTCGATACCGGCCTCGATCCTCTCGATCAGTTGCGGACGTAACTCGCCCATGGCCTTGCGAAACACCGCGCTTACCGGACAGCGGGCCTTTTCCGCCCAGGCTGTTGCCCGTTCGGCCAGGTCGGACGGGCAGCGGAATGTGGCGCGCAGCTTTACCTTCGGCCCCCTGCCCGCTTCGCCCGGCGCCTTCATGTCCTCAGTGGTTTTGCGAGCCTCTGCGGGTGCGGAACTTTCAGAGGCGGCATCTGGTTCAGACGCCGTGATCGGTGCGGAAATCGGCGGCTTCGCCGGCTTATCTTGCGGGCTGTCGGCTGGTTTCGGTCTCGGGGTTAATGCTGATTTCTTCGCGGATGGTTTCGGCGCGGGCTTCTCGGCCGGTTGCGGCGCAGCCACCGGCTTTGCCACATCGAGACGCGCCGCGAAACGGTCATCTCGCTTGAGAACCAACCCGCGTGCCTTGAGATTGGCCATTACGCATTCTCCTTGATGATCGTGTCGAACTGGTCGAGCAATTCGCCCATTTCGGTCAGGCCTGGTACGATTGATTGCACGAGGCTTCGGTTCGGGTGCTTGTCACGGATGACGCCCAGAAGCCCGGTGTCGTTCATGCGCTCGTAGCAGGCCCGGTCCAGCACGAAATCTTCCAGTGTCGGCAGCGTCTCGAACATGATCGCGATCTGCGTCTTCGCGGATTCGCTGATAGATTTGCCGACATGGCTTCCGACCACACGGAAAGGCGGCACATGATCGGGATCATCGACGCGGGTTTTCAGTTTTTCATGCCAGATGCCGGTTGAAGTGGTGTCGCGCACATCCTGCGATGACAGGCGGCAGGGCGAGACGATCAGATGCGCGGTCATCGCCATTTCGTCATGCGCTTCTGATCCACCGCCGAAAGTATCGATCAGGATCAGGTGATTCTCTTCCGGCCCTTCGTATAGCGCCTGAATGTCCTCAAGCACCTTCTCGGCGCTCAATGTGCCGATCACATTGATCCGGTCATGCCAATAGCCCTGGCTGCGCGCTTCGTTCATCCATTCAGCGATGCCCTGGTTGCTGTCAGTGTCGAAGATCGTCACACGCTCGCCTCGGTCGATGGCCACAGAAGCAAGACCGCGCACGAGCGTCGATTTTCCGCAGCCACCTTTCTTGTTCATGACTGCGATGATTCGTCTGCCTGTGCCCATGATGCGCTATCCGTTCTGCGTGATGCGGTGTCCTTGATGCGTAACACGATAACCGAAAAGCGACAAGCGCTGTACCGCAAACGCGATACAGTCTCCTAGATACGCAATACGTCAAGCAATATGCCTCATGCGGGATACGTGCTCCAATTTGCGAACTGCTACAAACGACCTGCGCGGTGCAACAAACGTTATGCGAGATGCGTGATGCGATATAAAATGGCAGGCGCTGAGCAAAAGTGGCTGCAACATACGACATACGAAATCCAACAAGCAACATCCGTAAACCGTACTGCGCGATCCGTTGTTGGTGCCGGAGCTAGGCCGCACGGAGAGGGCGCGTGGGGCCTGCTGGCGGGGTTTGGCTATCACCCCTGCGGCTTGGTCCTGAATGGCCCTCTGACGGCGCTCTGCGCGCGCCTGAAGCGGTGTCGCGATGGCGACACTCCCTGGGGGGTAAGCAAACGGACCATATGTGCCGCACCGAGCAACCGCTGCGATCGCCTCAATCGACGCAGCCTGCGGCCGCGATTTCCGATTGTTTGATGGGCGATCTTGGGCTACTCTGGCACATATGGGGAAGTGGCAGGAAATGCGGAATGTATACAAGCCGTCTGACCGCCATCGTCAGGAGACTATTGATGGCGCGTAAATCGCTGACGAAAGACCAGAAGGCAGAGGCCATCCGCCAGTTGAAGGCGGGCGGGGCTGTTTCCACGGTTGCTGACGCGGTTGGTGCCGCGCCTGAGGCGATCAAGAAGGAAAAGGCCCTGAAACTGCGTCAATCCGAGGCGACCACGACCTATGGAAGTGTCGTTACCGTGCGGCTATCCCCCGAGGAGGTGCACCAGTTGGACAGGCTGAAAGGGGTTCTTGGCACAGAAAGTCGTTCCGATGTGCTGCGCACCTTGCTGCGATCCAGTGTCGGGATGCTCGAATTTCCGCCTGAACAGGCGGCGGAGCTTGAGGCAATCAAACACGAGCTTCACAAGATTGGCGTCAACATCAACCAGATCGCCTTTGCTGCCAACACTCGGAAGATCAAGCTGGCGAAGGGTCAGATGCACGCCCTGGACGATTTGCGGCTCACCATGCCGAAGGTCCGGACCTTCCTTCAGGCGGTGGTCAGCGAGCAACGGCGTCGTGGAGTGCGACTGTTCAAAGCCTTCATCGAGGGTGAAGCATGAATCACGGTGGGCTGGCAAAGGCGCTGATCGGCGAGATCGAGTTTCCGATCTGGCAGGGCGGGGCGGGTATGCTGGCCTTCCAGCAGGCCGAGGTCGCGCGCGAGTTCGACAGGTTCATGACCCCGAAGCCGAAATTTTCCGGGCGGGCGGCGGGCCTGTGGCGCGTCGCCCAGGGCTCGAATGCGGTGGTGCTGAAGAAGATCCACAATGGCGGCACGCACACCGGAAAGCAGCTTGGCAACCAGCTGGATTACCTCTTTTCCAAGGCAGCGGCGGTGTTCGGCAACATGGCCGATCTGGACCCGCGCGCCCGGACGCTGAACGGCGATCAGCGCAAGGTGATCGTCGATCAGTGGTCTGACGAATGGACCGGCGATCCGAAGAACGGCCATACCACGCATCTGCTGGTTTCCTTCCCCTTCGATGTGAGCGGGGAGCGCGGCCGGCCAGTGGTCGAAGAATGGTGCATGGAGATGTTCCAGTCCGGTCTGCATTCGGATGGCGAGGAATGGGCCTATGTTGCGGCCCTGCACACCGATCGGGTCAACAGGCATGTCCATGTCGTCGTGAACAACCGGGGCCTGGAGAATGGCGACTGGTTCTATATGGCGAAGGACCACGCCTTTAATCTGGATTTCATGAAGGAACGGCTGGTCGAGATCGCCGCCGGGCAGGGCATGTTTCTGGACAAGAGCAGCCGCCTGGACCGGGGCGTCCTGACCTATGGGCCGTCACGGGCCGAGATCGAGCGGGCTGCGCGTGAAGGCCGTGAGCCCGTCGAGGCCCGCCGCCAGGGCAGGGCGCTCAGCGATGCCCTCGATCACATTCAGCGCAATATCGAGACGCTGCGCAGTCTCGCGGTCATGGCCACGCTCATCAGCGACGAGGACCTGGCCCGGAAGATCGAGGCCGCAGCCGACCTGCTGGAACAGGGCGGCATTATCAATCACAGAAATCAGGAGATCGTCATGGACGCTGAAACCATCCGCAATCGCGGCGATCTGGCCACTGCCTTCGGGAACTGGCTGGATGAAAGCGAGAAGGACATTTCGCGCCTGCCCGTGCAGGAGCAGCGCGAAATGCGTGAGGAACTCTACGGTATTGCCTCGGAGATCGTGCGCGATCTGGGCGATAATCGCGGCGCGCAGCTGATGCACCACGCCCCGCGCACGCCGGTCTATCAGGCGCAGATGGACGAGACCCGTATCACCGTCCAGGACAAGCACAAGGCCGTCGGGCCGGAAGGCATGAAGGAAATGACAGCACAGATCGGCGCGGCCGCAGAGAAGGCAGGTCTCGATCCGAGCGTGATTCAGTCCCGTATGGAGACCGGGGCTGCGAATGCCTGGCAGGAGCGCGAGTGGATCAAGGCCGATATTCTGGCCGTGGCCGACGCGAAGAAGATCGATCTGTCTTCCGAGGACGGGCGGGGCAGGGCGGCCGATCTGGTCGACACCTTCTATGCGGCTGCTGCCCGCACGATTTCCCGTGCGGTGCCGATCGAGCAGGAAGCCACGAACGACAAGCTCACCCGCACCCTGTCTGCCATGGCCGATGCCCTCGCCCAGCATGGCAAGGTCGAGTTTCAGAATGACGAGCACGCTGCGCGCTTCGGCGCCGACTTCCGTGAACGCTATGGCGAGAATGCCATGGCGCGGATCGCGACGGGTGACACCAACGCCCTTGCCGTCGATTTCCCGGACGCGGGTCAGCGTCGGGCTATCGCGCGCGCTGTGGCCGCGGTGGGCGAATCCCATCAGTCAGTCGGCATGACCCTCGCCCAGACCCGGCAGGTCAAAGAGAAGATGGCCGAACAGGAGGCCGACGAGCATCACGTCTCAAGTCGCAAGGATCTCGGTCACGAGTTGTAATCGCAACGCCGATTGAACCGCCGGCCATCAAGATATACATTCTTAGCGATGTGTATCATTCAAGGCGGAGCCCAAATCATGCAGATCGCGAAATGGGGCAACTCTCTGGCCGTCCGCCTACCTGCGCGGATAGTCCAGGAGCTCGGGTTGAAGGCGGGCGACGAGATCGAGATTACCGCGGCCGATGCCGGGCATTTTGAGGTTCATAGACGCCGTGACCCCGAAGAAATCCTGGCTCGCCTGCGCGAGTTTCGCGGATTGATGCCCGAGGGCTATCGGTTCGACCGGGACGAGGCGAATGCCAGGTAGGTTCTTCGACACGAACGTCCTGCTTTATCTGCTCTCTGACGACCACACCAAGGCTGACATTGCCGAAGGGTTGTTGCGTGACGGTGGAACCGTCAGCGTGCAGGTGCTGAACGAGATCGCGAATGTCACGCAGCGGAAGTTCAGGATGAGCTGGTCGCAGAGCGATGAATTTCTGCTCATGATCCGGGAATTTTTGACCGTCGAGCCGCTGACCTATGAGACGCATGATCTGGGCATTGCCCTGGCGCGGAAGCACGCGCTGTCGGTCTATGACGCGATGATCGTCGCGGCGGGGCTGCTGGCTGGCTGTGACACCGTGCTTTCCGAGGACATGCAGGACGGGTTCAGGGTGGCTGACAGGATCACGATCCGTAATCCATTCGCCGCGCAAATATGATCCGCGCAGCTATCTATAATGGATCGCCATGTGATCACCCGTCCAGCTTAGGTGCAGGGTCGGCGTGTTTTCCCTCGCTGGCCTATGAAAGTTTGGGCGGAAAGCAGACACTCGCTGCCATCGACACCAGCGTCTGCTAAGCGGCACAAAGCATGAATTTATTGCGTTTGCGCCACTGGTCGTGTTGATCAAAGAATTGTTCTTGCGAGATACGTCAAAGAGATTGCTACATGTCTCAAACCATGCAGCCAAACCCTTATCACTCGGCGTTCTCGACCAGCCAGGTGGCCATCTTTTCAATCTCACCAACCTGTGCGGCAATAATTTCGCCTGCAAGTTCGATCATCTGCGGGTCATCGCCATGCTCGAGCAGAACCTGCGCCATGTCGATTGCGCCTTGGTGGTGGGCGATCATGGCACAGGCGAATGCCACATCGGCATCCTCATGCATAAGACCTTCTTCCATTGCTGGCATGGTGATTGCCATCCTGCGCATGTTTTCCCGCACATGTTCTGGCATTGAACCTATATTGGTGCTCTCGGGCACCGTATCGTCCGCCTGACCACCGTGGCCCATTGCCGAATGATCCATTTCCCCTGATGCAGAGGCAGTCGTGCATTGTTCGGGAAGTCGGAACTCGGCATCCTGCGCAAGGGCCGGTGCTGAAAGTGCAAATGCCGCAATGGCAGCTGCGAAGGCGGTCGTTGTCATGTTCATTTTAGAACTCTCCGGTTTTCATCGACATAAAAAATTTTGTGAGGGACGTTTCAGGCCAGGATCCACATCGCCAGCATCCAGAGCCCCATGCCGAGCATGATCAGGTTCTCGCTAAGTGAAATGAACCCAAGCGGCACATTCGATCCGCCGCCAACACAGGCGCATTTCAGGTCACGCTTTTCGATATAGACCGCTTTGATGACGCTCACCGCACCGATGGTGCCGATGAAGATGCCAACCGGTGCCACCAGCCAGATCAAAGCGGAACTGGAGCCGATCAGAGCCATCATGCCCACGCCCGCATAGAGTTCGGCGAAAGGATAGGCAAAGCCGTAGGGGACGTATTTCCGGGCCAGCAGATCGTAGCCGAGAAAGCCGTTCACGAAGCCCTCTACATCCTGCAGCTTCTGGATCGCAAGAACGACCATCGAGGCGGCGAAAAACCACTTGAGGAACGTGAGGAATGGAAGGCCGTCGTAAAGGTTCATCACGATGGCAAGCGCCATTAACGCCGTGGCGGAAAAGATCGCGGTGACGGGCATATAGGTGGTCTCGTCCTTGCCCAGAACCTTATGGCCGAAATGCTTCTTCAGGTCGGTGTAGCCGCCGACCTGTTCGCCGTCGATGAAGGTGATTGGCGTTGTAGCAACGCCATGCGCTTGCTTGAAGGCGTCCACTTCGTCGCGGGTCGTCAGCAAGTTGTCATCGACGGTGTAACCTTTGCGCCGCAACATGGATTTGGATTTCAAGCCGAAAGGGCAAAGATGGCCTGGCATGACCATCCGATAGAGTGACGCGGTCTTTTCCGGGCTTTTGCTTTTGGCGCGGGCTGTCTCCGGGCCATCGATCATATCTGCAGTCGGCATGAGATGCTCTCCGTTTATCTGCCGTCGGTCACTTGTATTGCTCATCGCGGGGGGTGCCTGCAGGCGCATCTCCATTCGCCTCGATATCCGCAATGTAGAGCTTCATTTCCGCAATTTCGGCGCGCTGCGCGTCAATGATCGCATCGGCGAGTGCCCGCACGCGGGGGTCAGAGATATTGGCACGTTTGCTGGTCAGGATCGCGATGGAGTGGTGTGGGATCATCGCTTTCATCCACGCCACATCGCTGACCGTCGCCTGTGACCGGACCATCCCAAGGCCAAGTGCAAACGCGGCCAAGGCACCGACGAAGATCGCCACGTTCGCACGTCTGTTGGCATACATTCCCAGCATAAAGGCGAGCATGATGATCGCCATGATGCCCCCCATGTAGAGGGCCATCCACATACGGGTCTGCGAGAAGAAAACATGATCAAGCGAATAGGTATTGAGATACATCAGCCCGAACATCACGACCGTAGAAGTCATGATCATCCAAAGGAACCGTCCGTATCCGCCTCCCTGGCTGTCAGACCTATCGTGATGCGTCGCGCGTCGATCCACTGTAATGTCTTCTTTCTGTGCCATCGCTTGCCTCGCTCTTATACCCATATGGGGTATATAACAAGAAAGTCGATGGCAGGTTCCAGAATGCAGGGAGACGCGAAACGTGAAGGCAAATAAGGACAGGACGTTGGACCGGCTTTCCCGGCTGGAAGGACAGGTGCGAGGGGTCGCCGGTATGGTCGAGGCGGACCGCTACTGCATGGACATTCTGGCGCAGACCGCGGCAATCCGTTCTGCGATCCTTGGTGTCGAAAAGCTTATCCTGGAAAACCACGCAAAGCATTGCGTCGAAACCGCCATCCAAAGCGGTGACCCTGAAGAACAGCGCGCGAAGTTTGCCGAGCTAATTGGGCTTCTGCAAAAGGCGTCGCGGTAAAGTATCCGGTCAGGCTACTTTGGAGGCGTCAACATTCATCGTTTTTGAACACTGTGAGATAGGTGCAGGAGAGGCGGGCATTCAGTGATCCGCGTTACAGCTTTGGAACTGCCGCTTGTGAATGCGTTTGCCCGCCTGTGAAAGCAGTATGACCTTTTGGTCGGGCAAAAGGTCAAAATAGCGTTTTTGCTTGACACTCGCAGGCTGTCTTCGGGATCGGCAATTACGGTTCTAGTATTGCCCGCCTGACAGTGGATTCCCCGTCTGGAATGTGTGGGCGACGCTCTAACAGTGTGCGGCGCAACGTTGCCGCTCCCCCGATGGGATTCATGCGTCAGGTGTGGAACACTAGCTATAGTCACATCTCTTGGGCAAACTGTTTCACAGCTGTAGAACAGCATCGACGCGAAGAGACTATAGTCCGTTCATTCAGCGAGGGCCTTTGGCATCCTCCAGCATCAGATCGTCATGGTCACGACGACAAGTCACCTTTCTCATGTCCAAACAGCTGAGCGCCCTGATGCGCGTGATCTGGCCTTTCGAACTCGAGGGTCGAATGCAAGATGGCAAACTGCTCACTCAGGCGGTGTTTGATCGCTGCCTTCACAGCCTCGATGCTGCGCCATCCCTGGTCGGTCAGGATCACGTGGCAGTCGAGCGCGGCATCGTGTTCCTGCATCTGCCAGAGATGGACATGGTGGACATCCTGGACGCCCTCTGTTTCGCGAAGTGTGCGGACAACGGCATCTCCATCCATGTCCGGGGGGCTGCCCAGCATCAGCGTCCGGATCGGATCGCCAATTTCGGTCGCCGCCAGATAAAGAATATAAAGAGCAATCCCGATCGTGATGGCCGGATCGACCCACCACAGGTCGTAGAGCAGGATCAATGTGCCACCGACTATGACTGCAACTGATGCAAGAGCGTCGGACAGGTTGTGCAGAAACAGTGCGCGAATGTTGACGCTGCCTTTTTGCATCGACCAGGTCAAAAAGGCCGTCAGCGTATCGATGACCAGCGCCACGCCACCGAGGATCACGACGGTCCAACCGGCCACCTGCGGCGGGTCGATCAACCGCATGCCGCCTTCGTAGAGCAGGTAGACCCCGATCAGGATCAGCGTCGTGTAGTTGATCAAGGCGGCGACGATTTCGATCCTGCCATACCCGAAGGTCATGGCAGCATCTGCTGGACGGCGGGCGATCTTGCGAGCGGCGAAGGCGATGACCAGCGACGCCATATCCGAGAAATTGTGAAGCGCATCGGCAATCAGTGCCAGGCTGCCCGACAGAAGGCCGCCGATAATCTGAGCAACTGTCAGGAGGGCATTGGCCCATATCGCCAGCGATACGCGGCGATCGCCGCTGGAGGCATCGAGATGCGTGTGACCCTCACCATGTGGCATGTTTCATCTCCAAGGCTGTTGTCGATGTCATTGCTGTTCGTATCCTGACCAAGCGCAAATCTAAAAACAATCGGAATTCATCGGGACAGGGTCCCATATCCGATCTATCCAACGCGAGATCCTGCTATTCCAATGCGCGGCGGATCTTCGGCACCGCATAGCGATAGTCCTCATGATAATCGATGATGCTGACAAAGCGTCCATCAGCATCGAACAGGAACACGCCCGCCGTGTGATCCATCGTGTAATCACCGTCATCCTGGGGCACTTTCCTGAATGACGCTCGAAACCCATCGACGGCCTGTTCAATCTGGGGCAGAGGGCCTGTCAGGCCGATGATCCGGGGATCGAAATTCGACAAGTAATCGCCCAGGATCTCAGGCGTATCCCGCCCCGGATCGACCGAAATCAGCACCGTGTTCATCCGGTCGGCCTCGGGACCGATCTCTTCCAGCCAGATCGAGATATCGCTCAACGTGGTCGGGCAGATGTCGGGGCACCAAGTAAAGCCGAAAAACACCATCGTCGGACGGCCGAGCCAATCCTTGGGTTGAACCGTGTCGCCCGATTGGTCCGTCAGGGCAAAGGACATTTGATTGATCGGCAACGGCAGGATGCCCGCCGCCTGCCGATCCCCATCGCGTGTCTGCCACCAACCGAGAACGAGCATGAACAATACCGCGGCAACTGCTACGACGCCGACGCGCATCAGGGTTGGAGGCTTCATTCGTCGGGTGAGGGGCAGGTGGGTTCGCTGGCGCCGATATTCTGGATAGTGACAGGGATGGTCACCTTACCCGCATCTCGGAACGTCAGGGTCACGGGAAAGGTCTCGCCCTCTTCCAATACCTGTGTCAGCTCCATCAGCATGGCGTGATAACCCCCCGGTTCCAGCGCGACCTGGCCCTCTGCGGGGACCGGAACCTCCATCGCATGGGGCATCGAGGCGACGCCGTCGGTCATGACCGTCTGGTGCAGCATGGGCATATCTGCTGCAGGTGTGGTGATGGACATCAGTGCATCATCTGCCGTGCCGGAATTTCGGATGGTCAGATAGACCACGCCGGGCCGCGCTGTGCCAATGGAGGCACGGGACCATGCCTGAGAGACCTCCAGGGGACCGACCGTCACGGTTTCGCAGGCCAGGGCAGGGCCCGCGGCGGCGATCAGGGCGAGGGTGGCGAAGATGCGTTTCATGTGGGTCACAATCTGGCTTGAAGGTCGGCGACGATTTCGGATGCGGGCGTGCCGTAGGTGAACTGGCCAAGCCAGTCCCCCTCGGGGCTGATCAGATAAAGACCAGGGCTGTGGGACATGGCATACACATCAAGAGCCTCCAAATTGGCTTCACGCTCGTAATAGATGCGAAAACTGTCCGCCGCAGCGCGGGTTTGTGCCGCATCTCCGGCAAGGCCCAGGATTGAGGGATGAAACGCCTCGGTATACTCGGCAAGACCCATTTCCCGGTCGCGCTCGGGGTCGATCGAAATGAACAGCGGCTGCACCTTGCCTGCCTGATCACCCAGATCGTCCATGACCTGAGCCACCTCGGCCAAGGTGGTCGGGCAGATATCAGGGCAGTTCGTGAACCCGAAAAATACCAGAAGATGCTTGCCCTCGAAATCGGCCGGGGTGCGCAGACGTCCTCCCGCGTCGGGTAGGCTGAAGGTCGGACGAAACGCCGCCTGAGCGATCGGTTCGGGGCTGCGGTCGACGAGCAGAAAGACCGCGCCGACAGCCACCAGCGCCACGGCAACAGCCGCCCAGAGAAATTTTTGAAGCGTGGTCAGCCGCATGTTGCCTGCATCCGTGATCGTTTCCCGAGGCCTAAAGCCTCTAGCCACATGAGCTTCAAGCGAGAAAGCCTGCCGTCACGCATTGGTGACACCAAAGTCAGCCCAGAACTGTCGCCAACAGGTTCACGTTCAGCACGATGATGGTGACGGCGATCAGGGCGCACAGGCCGGTCAGCCAGCGCGGGGATACCATCGGCCCCATCTTGGCGCGGCTGGCGGTAAACATCACCAGGGGCACGATTGCAAAGGGCAGCTGAAAGGACAGCACGACCTGACTAAGGATCAGCAATTGTCCGGTACCCTCTGTGCCGTAGATCAGGATCACCACGGTCGCGGGCAGGATTGCGAACCCCCGGGTGATCAGGCGCCGCAACCAGGGTTGCAGCCTCAGCCGGACAAAGCCCTCCATGACGATCTGTCCGGCCATTGTGGCGGTCACGGTCGAGTTGAGACCCGAACATAGCAGCGCAATCCCAAACAGGACCGGAGCGATGGACGATCCCAGAAGCGGCTCCAGAAGCAGGTGCGCCTTGTCGATCTCGGTCACGTTGTTTTCCCCGGCCGTATAAAAGGCTGCAGCGGCCAGGATGAGAATCGCGCAGTTGATCAGCAGCGCGAACATCAGCGCAATGGTCGAATCCCAAGTTGCCAATCGCAGGGCCTCTCGTTTGGAGGGCAGGTCCAGCCCGTAGGCGCGCGTCTGTACGATCCCCGAATGCAGATAGAGGTTATGCGGCATCACGGTGGCCCCGATGATGCCAAGCGCCAGATACAGCATGTCGGGATTGCCGATGATCTCCCGGCTTGGTGCAAAGCCCGCGATCACCGCACCCCATTCGGGGTCGGCCTGCGCGATCAGCACCCCGAAGCAGACAGTGATCGTTCCCAGCAAGGCGATGATGAAGGCCTCGACCCACCGGAAGCCCTTGTTCTGAAGCCACAGGATCAGGAACACGTCAGCAGCGGTGATGAAGATCCCGATTTCGAGGGGGATGCCGAAGAGGAGATTTAAGCCGATGGCGGTACCGATAACCTCGGCCAGATCGGTGGCGATGATGGCCAGTTCGGCAAAGATCCACAGTGGGATCGACACCCACCGGGGATAGGCATCGCGGCACGCTTGCGCCAGATCGCGCCCCGAAGCGACCGCGAGGCGGGCGCAAAGCGATTGCAGCAGGATCGCCATAATGTTCGACAGGAGGGCTACGAACAGCAGCGTGTAGCCGAATGCAGCACCGCCCGCCAACGAGGTCGCCCAGTTGCCGGGGTCCATATATCCGACGGCGACCAGGTAGCCGGGACCGATAAACGATAGAAAGCGCCGGAAGCGGGTCGTGCCGCCGCCCACGGCGATCGTGCGGAACACTTCGGACAGGGACGGGGTGTCGCGCTCATGGCGCCAGGCAGAACGGGGCATTCGGCGCGACCTTCTTCGAGAGGAAAAGTTAGCTAAGGCTAACAATCTACCCGCCGGCTTTACCCGTCAATCGATAAGTGCGACACTTGCCAGATGACCGCAGATATTCATGTAGCCGAAACCACCAGCGATCCTGTGCACCCGGACAATCGGGCGGAGGCCTTTCATGGCGTCCGTGCTGCCCGGCGCAGCGAGCTGGCCGAAGATTACGTCGAACTGATCGCAGAGCTGATCCATGAACAGGGTGAAGCCCGGCCGGTGGATATCGCGGCACGATTGGGGGTGCGCGCGCCGACGGTCACCAAGGCCCTGGATCGCCTGGCCCGTGAGGGACTGATCACGCGCGAGCGATACAGGTCCGTCTTTCTGACAGAAGAGGGACGACGACTGGCACTGGAATGCCGCCGCCGCCATGCCATTGTGCTGCGGTTCCTGATCCGCCTCGGCCTGGATGCCGAGACGGCGGAACGAGATGCCGAAGGGATCGAGCATCACGTCAGTGAGCGCACACTGGCCTTGTTCGCGGCCTACGCCGATCGGGCCTAGGCCGCCCGGTCAGGATGCCTCCACGGCACTGCGCACATCCGCAAGCAGGCTGTCCATGCTGATATCCGCCATCTGGCGACCATTGAGGAAGAAAGTCGGCGTCTGGCGTACGCCGATTGCCGCGATATCGGCCGCGTCCTGATTGAGGATGCCGACGATATCGGGGGACAGACGGGCCGTTTGCGCCTTTTCCACATCCAGACCGGCCGCAGCCGCAATTTGCCATGCAAGGTCCATTCGCGGTGCGCCATGGACAGCCCATTCCGGCTGCCGTTCCAACAGCGCATCGAGGACAGGCTCGAACTTGTCCTGCATACGCGCGGTCTCCAGGATGCGGACCGCCTCGTCGGACCCCTCGTGAAACACCGCATAGCGCATCACGATGCGGACCTGATCGGGAAATTGTGCGCGAATGTCCTGAACGACCGGATGAAAGGCGCGGCAAGCCTCGCAAGATGGATCGAAGAACTCGACCAGCGTGACCGGAGCGTCTTCTGGTCCAAAGCTGGGCGCATGCCCGCGGACCAGCATGTCCGTTTCCACAGCCGGGGCAGCAGCGGCCAGGGTATCCGCTTCGGCCTGACGATTGCGCGTCAGCACGAGCGCGCCGCCGGCAAAGGCGGCAATCCCGATGGCAGATGTTCCGATGAGCACGGTGCGGCGGTTCATGGGCGTTTTCCTTTCGACAAGATGAGGCAGGCCAGAACGGCTGCAAAGGCGGCGAATGCAAGATAGGGAATGGGCAGGTTCAGGATCGTCTGCGCCTGGTCGGTGCAGGACGGGCCGTCCTTGGTGCAAGGCGCGATGCTCTGCGGGATCAGTCCTGCGTAAAGTCCCGAATGCCAGCCGGAAAGGACCAGCCCGGCCAGCGCCAGTGGCAATCCGTAGAGACGTGCCAGACCGTCACCGCGCCACAGCGAGATTGCCAAGACAGGCACTAACGGAAACATGGAGATCCTCTGATACCAGCATAGGGTGCAGGGCATCTGCCCCAGTATCTCGCCGATGAACAGCGCGCCGAGCGTAGCGGCGAGTGCGACCAGAAAGGCAGTTGATATTGCAATATCATTCCGGGACAGGCCCCGGGGGTCAGGTGCGGTCAAAAGAGAGTTCCTTCGAGCGGGAGGGACGGAGCATCGCTGTCAGCACAAGCAAGGCGCCGAGGCTGATCGCGATGTCGGCCCCGTTAAAGGTCGGCCAGTGCCAATCACGCCAGTAGACATCCAGAAAATCGGTCACGGCACCTTGCCGCAGGCGGTCGATGATATTGCCCACAGCACCCCCCACGATCAGCGCGAGGCCTATGCCTTCGCGCTTCGTATCCGCCCGGAAGGCCATTCCCGCAAAGATGATCGCCAGGGCACCTGTCAGGGCAACCATCAGCAAGGGACGACCTGCCATTAGGTCGGACATCATGCCGAAACTCGCCCCTTCGTTGAAACCAAGCGTCAGATTGAAGCCGGGAGAGACGGAATAAATTTCCCCGGGAGACAAGCTCCGCAGGACCGCGAGCTTGGTGATCTGATCGGCAGCCGCAGTAGCGACGATCATCCCCAGGATCAGAAGCGACTTCATTGCAGTGACCTTTCCCGGATGCCGATCCAGCGCGGAACAAACTGGCAATAGGTGTCGTAAGCAGGGCCAAGCGTCCGCCGCAATTCACGTTCTTCTGAGCGGACCTGAACAAGCGCCGAGCCTGCAAACAGCAGGACCCCAAAAATTGTCGGGATGGAGGGCACGGCCAGAGCGGTTCCGAGCAGCAACATGAGCTGACCCACAAAAACCGGGTTGCGGCTGAAACCGAACAATCCAGCCGTGACAAGTGCGCCGGTCGCCCCCTCGGCCACCCCGATCCGCCATGACGCAGCCATCGACATCTGGGCCGCGAATGCCAGCATCGCACCCAGGCTGGCCGTGAACAGTCCCGCCAGACCGATCCACACAGGATTTTGGAAGGACCGCAGGGGATCAAGATCGCCCATGCTCGGCATGAGACGCCATGCCAACGACCCAAGGAGGGCCAGAGCGAACGCAGCTCGGAAGCCTAGTGCTGCAAGACGGTCGCCGCCCGTGGCGTGACGGAACAACCAGACCGGACGATGCGCCTCCCGGGCATTGATCGCAGAGCCCCAGAAGAACAGGGCCAGATAGGCGCCAAGAAGAACCAGCGCTGCATTGCCCATTCCAGTCATCATCGCCTCAGCGCTTCTGTTCGGGATTGTAGCGCAAGAGGCGCAGGGCGTTCAGGGTCACCAGAACCGTCGCGCCCGTATCAGCCAGGATCGCAATCCATAGACCGGTCATGCCAAGGACGGTGGTGACCAAGAAAATAGCCTTTAATCCTAGCGCGATACTGACGTTCTGCCGGATATTGGCCATCGTGGCCCGCACCAGCCGGATCTGGGCCGGAATATCAGTCACCCTGTCGCGCAGGATGGCAGCATCGGCCGTCTCCAGAGCGACATCCGTGCCGGAGCCCATCGCGACACCGATGCTGGCCTGTTTCAGGGCAGGGGCGTCATTGATGCCATCCCCGATCATCATGACGCCACCTTGAGCGTTCATGTCGCGAATGGCGGCCAGCTTGTCTTCAGGCATCATCTCGGCCTCGAACCGGATATTGAGCCCCTCGGCGATGGCGGCAGCTGTGCGGGGGTTGTCGCCGGTCAGCATGATCGAGGAGATGCCCATTTCGGCCAGCTGGCGCACAGCCTCCGCCGCATCGGGCCGCAGCTCGTCACGCATGGCGATGAGACCGAGCGGGACGCCTTTGCGATAGACGGCGACGGCGGTCTTGCCCTCATCCTCGAAGATGGTCGCCTGACGCAGGCCAAGACAGTCCAGGCCATCGTTCTCCGACGCATGCCGGGGTGAACTCACCCATGCCAGGGCATCTCCCACGGTCGCCTCGACCCCTCGTCCGGTCAGGGCGCGTGCATCGCGGGCGGGCAGGGGAGTGACGCCCTCCGTCTTGGCCCTGTCCAGGATCGCCACGGCGAGGGGATGGCTCGATCCGCTCTCGACGCCCGCGGCGACCTCCAGCAACTGCGCCTCAGTCGTGGTTCCGAACGTCACCAGGTCAGTGACCTGCGGACGTCCGTGGGTCAGCGTCCCGGTCTTGTCGAAGGCGACATGGGAAACCTTGGCCGCGGCCTCGATCACTGCGCCGCCCTTCATCAGCATTCCCCGGCGCGCGCCGGTGGACAGGCTCGATGCGATCGAGGCCGGAACCGAAATCACCAGCGCACAAGGGCAGCCGATCAGCAGGAGCGCCAGTCCACGATAGATCCAGGTATCCCATGACTGACCGAACATCAGCGGCGGGAGCACGATGACAAGCGCCGAAACCGCAACGATGGCAGGCATGTACCACCGGCTGAACCGGTCGATGAAGCGTTCCGTGGGGGCGCGGGCTTCTTCCGCTTCCTCGACCAGCCGGATAATCCGGGAAATGGTGTTGTCCTCGGCCGCCTTCGTCACAGTGACCCGCAGGACAGCTTCGGTGTTGATCGAACCAGCAAAAACATTTTCGCCCGGGCCACGTGTCCGGGGAATACTCTCACCCGTGACCGGGCTTTCATCGATGCCCGATGTGCCTTCCGTTATCTCGCCATCTGCGGGAATGCGATCACCCGGCCGGACCAAGACGGTCTGGCCAATGACGAGGCTGGATGCTGCAACCTCACGGGTGGCGCCGTTTTCTTCTAGCAATGCAGTCTTGGGGACGAGATCGGCCAAGGCCCGTATGCCGTCGCGTGCCTTACCCGCCGCCACACCCTCCAGCACCTCACCCACAGCAAAGAGAAAGACCACCAGTGCCGCCTCTTCGGCGGCATTGATGAACAGCGCGCCCAAGGCGGCGATGGTCATCAATCCCTCGATGGTGAAGAACTGGCCCAACCGTGCTGCGGCAAAGGCGCGACGTGCGACGGGGGCAACACCGATAAGGCAGGCCGCAACAAAGGCCCAGGTCCCGATCTGCGGGGCGATCAACTCCATTGCCCAAGCCGCAGCCAACAAGAGCCCGGTCAGGATGACCAACCTGCCCTTGCCGGTCTGGTACCATGCCTTGCCGCGGTCGGCCGGGTCGTCATGGACGTGACCGGGGCTGCCATGGCCGGAGTGGTCGGTCTTCGCCACAGCGGGGTGATCGGCGTGACTGTGGCCATCATGGCTCTCCGGCCCACTCCCCGGGAGCACGAAATCCTTCTTGCCAGGTGCGCGCGGTGAAATGCCGTAACCGAGCGACCGAACGGTCTTTTCGATCTTGTCCTGATCGGTTTTGCGTTCATCGAGGGTCAGGCGCAAGCGTTCGGACATGATGCCGATCTCCACGTCACTGACGCCCGGCAGGCGGGACACGGCGCCCCGCACCTTTGTCGCGCAGGAGGCGCAATCCATGCCGGACACCGTCCAGTCGCATGCCGTCGTGCCGGTTTCGTTCGTGGTCGTCATCATTCTCTCCTCTGCGGAAAGCAGGGCGGTTGCCATCATCGATTCGGAGGTCTACGTCCTCTAGCAACTATAGGTTCAAGGAGAATCTTCATGCTGACCATCGGAAAGCTGGGAACGTCGACGGGGGTCAAGGTGCCGACGATCCGCTACTACGAGCAAATCGGCCTGCTGCCCGAAGCCGAGCGCAGCGCCGGTAATCAGCGCCTTTATACGCACAAGGCCCATGAACGACTGGCGTTCATCCGACACGCCCGCGAGCTTGGCTTTTCCCTGGAGGCGATCCGCGACCTTCTCAGTCTGTCGGACGATCCTGATCAGCCCTGCGCCGCAGCCGACGCCATCGCCAAGGCGCAGCTTGCCGAAGTCGAAAGCCGCCTGGCCCGCCTGACAGCCCTGAAAACCGAACTTGAACGCATGGTGGTCCAGTGCGCAGGTGACCGGATATCCGATTGCCGGGTCATCGAGGTCTTGGGCGATCATTCGCTGTGCGTCACGAACCACCCCACGATCGGCGATGCCGGTCAGTGAATGGCTGGCGATGACCGAAGCAGATGCTGGTGAGTGTAAGGCCCGAATGCAGCGGACATCCCGTCAGAGCATCCGGTGCCCTGACAAGACCGTGATCAAGAGGCATTTTATCTTGAACCTCTAGCTGCTTTAGGTCGCAAAACGCGCGTGTCGATGACGAGAGGCGAAAGACGGCATGAACCAACAAAAGCGGCGACAAATTCGATGCTGACGGTCATTGCGGCCCTGATAGGCGGGGTGCGTGGGTTCCAGCGTGCTGGCGCCCTGGGTGGCACCCGACTGGACAAGGCTCAATATGTGGTTGGATACGCGATCGCTTTTGGCCTGGCAGGAACATTTGCCGGTGTCTGCATCGCCCGCCTTTTCGAACTGTAGACAACCTATCGATGCTGCGTGGGGGCCTGCTCCCCAATGCCAGACCTTATTGCCTGACGGGAAACCAGACCTGATGATCTTGCAAGCCTTGCTGACTGCCGGCGCGATTGCCGTCACGACATCATCGCACGCCGAAACCCCGGCCGAACTGTCTCACCTCACCGAGGCAGTCGCCCCCATGTCGCGACATGAGGTCGTTCCGGGAGACACGTTGGATTCGATATTGTCGCATGCTGGTATCGGCGTGTCTCTCCGGACCGAGGCGGCGCTGGCGATTTCCGATGTTTTTGATCTCTCGACCCTCAGCCCTGGACAGATCCTCAGATGGAGCGTGTTTTCCGACGATCCCTCCCAGCTTGCCCGTCTTTCGCTTCTAACCCAAGACGGAACGGACATCGTTCTCGATTTCACGAAACCTCTCGAAGCATCCTTGATCAAGACGGAGATCCTTCTTCGGGACCGCCGGGAAACTTTTATCCTGGACAGCTCTCTCTTTGAGGCACTCGCCGCCCGCAATGCGCCCGAAAGTTTCGCAGTTGACCTTGCGGCGCTACTGGCAGGCCAGATCGACTTTCGAGACCTTGAAGGAACCGAGCGCATCGCATTGATGTGGAGCGAAAATATCTTGCCTGACGGAACGGTCGTGGGTGAACCGCAACTCGCCTACGCTCGGGTCGAAAAGAATACGGACATCTTCGAGCTCGTGACCGGCTCGGTTGAACAGCCTTTCATCCTGTTTCGGAATGGTGCGCAGGTCCAACAGTCCGCGTGGCCTGTCGCGGGAGCCCGGCTGTCTTCGGTCTTCGGCAAACGCCGGCACCCCGTGCTTGGCACGCAACGAATGCACACGGGGGTCGATTACGCCGCACGGACTGGAACACCCGTCAGCGTCACCGGAGCAGGAACGGTTGTTTTTGCAGGAACCATGCGGGGATATGGTCGGACGATCGATGTCGATCACGGCGGGGGCGTTTTGACGCGCTATGCGCATCTTTCGCGTTTTGCCGCAGGGATCGCTCCGGGTGTCGAGTTGAACGCCGGGGCCAGGATCGGTGACGTAGGCGCAACCGGCCTCGTCAGTGGACCTAACCTTCATTACGAAGTTCGCATAGACGGCAAGCCAACGGATCCCATCAAGGAAACACCAGCGCCCCGAACAGCGATCGCCAAACCGACTGACCGCGTCATGCTGACAGTAGCGCGTCTCTCCACCGGCTACTTTCTTCGCGACGACACGGGAACGGAAAGCTGATGGCACTCAAACATCTTCATCGGCCGGATCGAGGGGCATAAAATGATCAAACTGACACGACGCGCCGTAATGATGGCAGCCGCAGCCAGCGGTCTGCCGTCTCTATCCTGGGCTGAAAGCCTTCCTACCATCCATGTCGTTGAGGGCCGCGGCTGCGAATGTTGCAAACAGTGGACCAATTATCTTCAGGAAATGGGTTTTCAGGTCACGAGTGAAGAGCGGTTTGGCACCTTGTTGATGCAGCACAAGATCGATCTGGGCGTACCGATAGAACTGACTTCCTGTCATACCGGCAGCGTTGATGGCTACTTCCTGGAAGGACATGTCCCTGCTGACGATATCCGGCGCCTGCTCCGAGAGCGCCCAGAAGCTCTCGGTTTGACAGTTCCCGGAATGCCATACGGAAGTCCCGGCATGGGCCCGGAAACAAAGCGCGACGCATACGATGTTCTGCTTGTGCGCCGAGACGGTACCAGTGAAGTGTTTACCCGCTATCCTGAAGCAACATAAAAAAAACATCCGAGCAGGAAACACATCGATGACAAACTTCTCCCGGCGCCATGCCTCGCTAGCTTTGCTTGCTCTTCTCGCTGCATGTGGAAAATCCGGGCCGTCGACCACCCCGGCACGAGGAGCGATACCTCAGTTCAAACGGTACTCAGGCCCCCCTGTCACTCAGGTCGTGGTCAACAAGGCTGAACGACGGATGTTTCTGCTGAACGGGCAGACCGTTCTGAGATCGTATAACTTTGGCCTCGGCAACCAGCCGCTCGGCCCAAAGCAATTCGAGGGAGACGGAAAAACGCCCGAGGGGCTATACTACATCGACCGTTTCAACCCACGGAGCCGATATCACCTATCGGTGGGCATATCTTATCCAAATGAACAGGATAAAGCTTATGCGGCTCAATTCGGCCGAAGTGCGGGCAGCGATATCATGTTCCATGGCCGCGGCCCCGAAGGCAATGTCTTCGCACCGAAGAACCGGGACTGGACTGCGGGTTGTCTGGCGTTGACCGATCAGGAAATCGAAGACGTCTACGCGATGTTGCAGCCCGGTGTGCCAGTGATGCTCTACCCGTAGCAGGAGACGAACAAGTCAAGGCCGAAACATAAAATTGCAACGCAGCCTATTCCAACGGCGCCCCTTGTGCCGACGGCTGAAAAGTCGTCGGCGCAAGTGGTATTTCGCTGTCAGAACACCGTGACTTGGGTGCCTATCTCGGCGACCTCGAAGAGTTGGGTGACATGTTCGTTATAAAGCCCATAGCACCCGGACGACGATTTCCGCCCGATCTTGCGCGTATCTGCGGTGCCATGCACGAGATAGGCTGGCCAGGACAGATAGAGCCCGTAAGCTCCAAGGGGATTTAAGGGATCGCCGCCCGCCACCCGCTGCGGAAGATTGGGATCTTTCTCGCGCATGCTGGCCGTTGGTGTCCAGGGCGGGTTCTTCACCTTCCGGACGATTTCTGCCTGACCCCGTCGCGTCAGATCTTCAGTCATCGGGATCGAGCAGGGAAAGATAAACTGGACACTTTCGTCGGCCGACCAGTAATGCACCGCTCGGGATGTGACGTCCGCCAGAATGACACCTTTCCCGATTGTGGGATAGAATTCGCTCCAATGCCGTGCCCGGAATGACGACAGATTGCGCTCCGGCGCACTACTGGTCGCGGCCGGGACGGGTGCCGGCGTACTTTCATAGATAGGCTGCCCGGTATAGGGATCGAGACCCTGACCAAACGCCGATGTCGCGGGGACAACGACCCCGGCCGCCGCCAGTCCCCGAAGAAAAGTCCTCCGATCACTGAACGTGGGATGATTGACCATTTCCGCCTCTCGTGTTCGCCCTTGGCATCTCTGATCAGACAATAGCCAACCACCGGACACCAACCTAGCCCAAGTGGGCGATAATTTGCGCCGACGTGAGATGTTCGCAACACGCACGACAATATGATCGTTTGGCCTGACTGATAATCTAAAATGATCAGACTTTCGTCACGATCGAGACCTACCGGGTGAGGCAAATCAGGGGCAATTAGATCATCAGAACCTTCCGACGCCAAAAATCAGCCGTTAGCACAAGCGAACTTGATCTTGGGGCTTTATTTTTTGTGTTGGGCCGGTTGCAGCAAAGCACATGCTGTGACGATGTAAAACGCAGTATAGGAGCACACAACATGTTGACACGGCGACACTTTATTCAAACCACCACTGCGCTGTTTTCAGCGTCCGTTTCCAGCCCACTGTTTGCGGAATCATGGCCGACTGTTAGTCAGAAGGCAGTATGGGACGCACAGGTTACCCCTCCCGGCTATAATGCAGCAACGTCTAACCCGTGGGGCTTGCACCCGCGTTTCTTACCGCAAAGAGTGCAGGCCAACGAGGGCCTGGTGCCGGGTGATATCCATGTAGATGCTGTGGCAAAGTATCTTTACCACATCGAAGCAGGCGGAACCGCGATGCGGTACGGCGTGGCCATCGGCAGGGGCGATCTGTATGAGCCTGGAGTTTATACGATTAAGCGAAAGGTCGAATGGCCACATTGGACACCCACGCAAAGCATGATTGCCCGAGAGCCAGAGATTTACGCTCAATTTGAAGGTGGGGTGGAACCCGGCCCTGAAAATGCACTCGGCTCACGAGCTCTTTACCTCTATGTCGGCGAAAGAGATACCTACTTGCGCATCCACGGAACCCCGTTTCCCAGAAGCATTGGCACAAGTGCCAGTTCTGGTTGCGTCCGGATGGTCATGGCGCACATTAACGATCTCTATTCGAATGTCGAAATCAACTCTACCGCATTTCTTTATTCGGCTGCGGAGAGCGTAGCGACACGGAGCTAGAGTAGCCTCGGTTGTGAAATCCGACCCCGGCACAACTCGATCAGGTTGAACCCTGCGATTGCATGCAAATCGGACGACCCTCAGCTGTAGTCAGCGGAAGCAGGTTTGTTTCGACCTGCCCGCGATGTTCGTACCAATAGCAGTTATCATCCGGGAGAAGCCGCGCCGTGGCAACGTCCTGCCCCGGCGCGACGAGAGCTATGAGGGTTGGCGGAAGATTTTGGATATCGGTTTCCGGCGCTGCTGTCCGGGCTGTCATGTTTCCACAACCGGCGGTGATCAAGACAGCTGCCAAGACCATGAAGGATCTATTGTTCATTTCTGTGTCCTCGTGCGCGTTCGCCTTGTGAGCATATCTTTCGCATTCAACATCGCTGCGCACAAGCTCGCCGGGTAGGCTCCTGGAACCCATCGTCTTGATCACGCGACAAGGATTGCGCACCAATTGGGCGGGGAAGATCTCATAGGCGCGCTGCACGACGCGCGCAGCCTTTGCGGCTCCCGCCGCAGGGGATGAGAATGTTCGGGTCTGGGACCTGAGCTTCCAAGAGTTGCCCTTTGGATGAGTACTGCTCACTGGTGCGTCTTCACAAACAGGGAATTTATTAAATCAAGTATCTCAATTTGTTGTTATATTTCTGTCTGTCCCCGGAAACGTCCGTAGACCCCACCCTGGAAGCGCTAGCCCAAATGCGACAATGGTTGCCGGGAGAGTTTCTCCCGTCTGTAGCCGCGTCCGAGTATGTTAGCCTTGAACACCTCGGCAGGCGTTCGGAAGCCGAGGCATTTGCGCGGCGTAGCATTGAGGCCCGCGCAGAGCTGACGGAGCTCCTCCTGGGAAAGCGTGTTCGGATCGGTGTCGCGGCAGAGCCATCGTCTGAGACGCTTGTTGGCGTTCTCGACGGCGCCTTTCTGCCACGGTGACTGCGCCTCGCAGAACCAGGTTTGGGCGCCCACCTCCGCCTGCAGATGCGGCCAATCGATGAACTCGGAACCACGGTCAAAGGTGATCGATCGGCAGGCATGCCGGGGCAGGGGCGTCAATGCTTGGGCGATCTGCGCCATGATCGGCTTGGTGCGCTTTTCGGTGTTCTTCAACGCGACCAGGAAGCGACTTGTGCGCTCGATCATGGTGGTGACATTGGCCGGCCCGTACTTCTGCCGGAACAGCACCAGGTCAGCCTCCCAGTGACCGAACTGCTTGCGATGCGCGATGATGTCCGGGCGGAACAAGATGCTGAGTTCAGGCGCAAATCTCGGTGGCGGGCGCTTGCGAAGCCGGTAGCCCCGACGGCGCCGGCGGCCAGAGGGCAGGTGGCGCCACAGCTCACCTCGACGACCGTCCTCGGAATAGATGTGCTGATAGATCGTCTCTTGGCAGACCCGGCGCGGGGCACTCTCATATCGCATCCGGCCGGCAATCTGCTCGGGGGTCCAGCCGGACCTCAGGCAGCGCTCGACTTGGTCACGGAGCCCGGGATCACGCACCAGCTTGCGCTGCCGGGTCCGTCGTCCATCCGAATAGCTTTGCGCTACGACGCACCAATAGCCGCTGAGCTTCGGGATCTCGCCGTCATGGAAGTGATTGCGCCGCAGCTCGCGGAAGATCGTCGAGCGGTGCCGGCCAAGCCTGCGCGCCATCTCGTCAGGGCTCAGCTTCATCTGCCGCCAGCGCTCGATCTTGCGGCGCTCGGAAAGGGAAAGGTGAGAGAACCGAACCTTCATTCTATGATCCTTTCATGGCTCAACCCATTGTTGAGCACAGAAAGTCGCATTTCAGGATAGCGCGTCCCCGCGTACATTCATACACTCCAATAATCCATGTTATGTAACGCTGTGCAATTTTTTGGTCATTGTCATCGCTTCGCCGCAACCCAAAGTTATCCACATATTTCGTGGATATTTCTAGGGATAGAAGAAGATGTTCCATTTTTCTGAATCAGTTAACCAGTAAGTCTATCATATCAGCCAAAATGGCATCGTAGCTTTCCTCAGCTACTTAGTGCCGTCAAAAAGTAGCTGCTCGATGGATCAATGACCTCCCTGCCCCATGTTCAAAAAGGATCGGTTTTGGAACACAGGAATTTTCGCTCATTCTCCGCTGTCGGAATTTATTTAAGGCTCAGGTGGCTGTTCAGCGATTTCGTCTGCAGTGTGATAGATGTTATGAGCCGCGATGCAGAAATATGGTAGCGAGAAATTAAACCGGACCTTCGCCGCAAATTGTATGAACGTCGGCTAAGGGCCGAGTGCGACGGCCGCCGCTGCCTGCCGGGCGCAAAACCCCTGCATCGCCGCACAACCGCTTCGAGCCCAAATCCCCCGTGGGAACCTCGGGGAGCAAGACGGTCGTTGGTGATCATCAGGGTATGCCAGCCCCAATCAGTCATTCTTATGAGGGCATATGAAAACCGGCTTTTTTACCGACTTCACAGTCAGGCTCGTGGAAACTCCTTATGGCAAGATCCGTGTCCGAACGGGAGGAGCCGGCTTTCCCCTCCTTCTCCTTCACGGCCACCCAAGGACACACACAACCTGGTGTCGGGTTGCTCCGTTGCTGGCCCAGACATTTACCGTGGTCTGCGCAGATCTGCCGGGCTTTGGCCAAAGCTATCAGCCTGTAACGATTGAAGACAGTTCCGGACGAGCAAAGGCAAAGGCACTTCAAGCATGTATGGTGGCTCTCGGTCATGAAAGGTTTGGCGTCGCCGGACACGACCGCGGCTCGTATCGCGCCTTTCGGCTGGCAATGGACTTCCCGACAAACGTCGCCGGTCTTGTCATTATGGATGGTGTTCCGATCTACGAGGCCCTGGAACGGGCCGACTGGCGCTTCGCCAGGGATTGGTGGCATTGGTTCTTCTTCGCGCAAAGCGACAAAGCGGAAGCCGCGATCCGCGCTGATCCAGAACTCTGGTATCCTTCAAACGCCGCCCTTGGCGAGGAGAACGCAGGGGATTACCTCGCTGCGACACGCAAACCTGAAGTTGTGCGCGGAATGCTTGCGGATTATCGGGCGGGCCTAGAGTTCGATTACGACCTAGACCAGGCGGACAGGAAGGCAGGCCGTCGGCTTCAGTGCCCACTCGGCCTGCTCTGGTCTGCGCATGATGACATGGAGCGCATCTATGGCGATCCGGCAGAGCCGTGGGCAGCATGGAGTTCCCAGATCGTCATGAGGCAACGCATCATGAGCGGACATCACATGGCCGAAGAGGCACCAGACGATGTAGCTGACTGTCTTGGAACGTTTTTCATGAACAGAAGATAGCAGCCTGAGAGGCAGCTTTGTCCGCTCTGCGGTCATCTAGGTCGTAGAAATGCTGCACCGAGCGTAGAATGGCGGGTCTTGTGAATGCCGCAAGGCGGCATCCAGATACCTCGAAGGTCCGCAATGGGCCGAAGACGTCGATACAGTGGCGGCTCCCTCGTGATGGAGCTGCCGCGCCGCCGCATGTCGGCTCTGAGCCCAATTTCAGCTTTCCGCGCTGAACGAAACGCCCCTCCGGGCAAGCCGGGGCGGTTCAAATTGTGAAAAGTTTCGTTGAGTGTAAGAGTGAGGGGGAACGGAAGGGCGCCAACTGATGCTAATTGAAACCCGGACA
>NZ_VOPL01000011.1 GCF_007993065.1 Paracoccus aurantiacus | reverse complement strand
CGGCGCAGCAGGCGGTCGCGAGGGCCGTGGATGATCGCGGGCGCTGTGACCATTTCGGTATACAGCAGCGCGCGCCGCGACAGGACGCGGTGAAAACCGCGGCAGAAGCGGTCCGTCCAGTCCATCATCGGCGCCACACTTAGCATAGCATGTTGATTTATTTGCATTTTTAACGTATCATCAATTTGTTAGCAGACCTCGCTCTACGCCGGACTACGCCCTGATATCCCCTAATTCGCCCCTTTACGACGACTCATTGCACACAGAGCGCACACGAACATGGCCTCCATCACCAAACTTCCCTCTGGCGCATACCGGGTCCAGATCAGACGAAAGGGCCGCTACGCAAGCGAGACCTTTCTTCGCCGTGACGACGCCCATCGTTGGGCACGCCAAGCGGAGACCCGCGTCGATCAGGGACTGGCACCGAACACTTCCTCGATTGCTCGCGTACAGACCTTCGGTGACCTGATCAATCTGCATATAGCCGATATGTGCGAGGTAGGGAAATCTCCGCGCCGAAGCAAGGCTGCAACACTTGCGGCTCTCAAACGCGATCTGGGCAATGAGAAGATCGGTCAACTCGACCGGCAAATGCTGATCGAGTACGGTCGTAAGCGAGCAGATCAGGGTGCAGGTCCAGTCACGCTAGGGATCGACATCGGCGTCATCAAGATGATCCTGACCCATGCGGCGGCGGTTCATGGCCTCGAAACCTCGCCCGAGCCTGTCGACCTCGCGCGGGTCGCACTAAAACGCTTGGGGCTGATTGGAAAGGGAATCGAGCGGGATCGGCGCCCAAGTCATGCCGAGTTGAAGCGTCTCTTCGATTGCTTCGACGCAAATGAGCGCCTCACCTTGCCAATGACGCGATTGGTTCAATTCGCTATCGCCACGGCCATGCGGCTCGACGAAATCTGCCGGGTCAAATGGGCAGACCTCGATGTTGACCGGCATATGCTTTTTATCAAGGACCGAAAGGACCCGCGCAATAAGTCGGGCAACGACCAGCGGATTCCGCTCTTTGCAGCAACAGGGTTTGATGCCTGGGCTCTTGTGATGGCGCAGGCCAAGCAGTCAGGGCGAGTAAAGGGGCCGATCTTTCCTTATAATTCTCGCTCTGTCGGAACCGCGTTCCGTCGCGCCTGTACTGAAGCCGACATCAAGGACCTCCATTTCCACGACCTGCGGCATGAAGCAACAAGTCGGCTTTTCGAGATGGGTCTCGCCATCGAGCAGGTCGCGCTGGTGACCGGGCACAAAGACTGGAAGATGCTTCGCCGCTACACGCATATTCGTCCCGAAACTCTGCACCAAATCATCGCGGTACGTGCGCCCAACCCCTTGCGTAACTTCGCTGCAGAATAAATTCACTTGGAGAAGACCATAACTGCGTAAGCCGGGACTGGCCCGGATATTGAGTGCGGGGGCAGGATTTGAACCTGCGACCTTCAGGTTATGAGCCGATCCGGGCTGAAAATTGGAAATCAAACGATTTCAGCAACTTACAAGACAACCGTTTGATTTCTTGCGATTTCCATTCCGGCGTTCGACCGCATTGAGCGACTTTAGACAGCACAAGCTGCGCGAAAACTGCAGCCAAGGGTTGAGGTGGCGTTGAGGTGAGCAATTTTCAGTACCATCCATTTCGCTAGATGATCACGCAAAACGTGGTCCCGCACGAACGCTGCGACGAAAGTGCACGTTTGACTTGACAGAATTTCGTTCGGCTCACCGCCGATATGCCAATCGATCTGGCTGAGATCAGGTTGTCGCCCCGAGGTCAGGGTAACGATGATCGGTCGCGCAAAGCGAATGGTCGCCCAATGCTTCGATGACGCGGCAGTCCGCTATTTTACCGCCCGCGCATTGCGTCAGAATCCGCTGCAGTTCGACCTTGAGCGCGCCCAGCCGCGCAAGACGACTTTCAACCTCGGCCAATTGCGCGACAACGATTGCATCGGCCGCCGCGCAGGGCTGGCCGGGCTGGTCTGACAGGCTGAGGAGGTCACGGATCGCCTCGAGCGTGAAACCCAGATCGCGCGCGTGCCGGATGAAAGCCAGCAGTTCCAGCGCCTTTTGGCTGTAGAGCCGCTGGTTTCCGGCACTGCGTTCGGCCTCGGGCAAAAGGCCGATCTGCTCGTAATAACGGATCGTCGGCACCTTCACGCCTGTTGACGCCCCCAGTTTTCCAATCGTCAGCATCAGATTCCTCTTGAAGCTCTAGTTGCTAGAGACATTAGGTTCGCGAATCAATGAAGGCAATTCCCCGATCCGGGGCGAGGATAGTGACATGACAACGACAGATCCCAACAGCGGAACGGCCTGCGACTGGACTGTTTCCGGCATGGATTGCGGATCCTGCGCGGCCAAGATCAAGGATGCCGTGACACGTCTGCCAGGCGTCAGCGGCGTTGAAATCGGCATCATGTCGGAACGGCTGCGACTAACGCTGGACGAAACGCAGACCGGCCGCGACAGAGTCGAAAAGGTGGTGAAATCGCTTGGCTATGGAATCACGCCGCGTGCGGCAGGGACGAAGAAGGACTTCGTCATGCCCGTCATGAGCGATTCGTCGGCAGATGGTCATGATCAGAATCATGCCGACCATAGCCATGACCGCAGTGGCACCACCGCAGTGGCGCGGGACGACAGCGGTCATGGCAGCCCAGGCCATGTGCATGACGACCCCGCCGACCGCGGCAAGCGATGGTATCAGACCAGCAAGGGCAAGCTGGTGATCTTCACGGCGATCCTGCTGGGCTCTGCCTGGATCATCGAATTGCTGGCGCCGCAGATCGGCAAATGGGCTTTTGTCGCGGCCTGCCTGATCGGCGTGGCCCCGATTGCGAAACGCGCCTTTGCGGCCCTGCGTCTGGGCCAGCCCTTCACCATCGAAAGCCTGATGACGGTCGCGGCCATTGGCGCGCTGTTCATTGATGCTGCGGAAGAGGCGGCGTTGGTCGTGTTCCTGTTCGCGGTCGGCGAGGTGCTGGAGGGTGTGGCCGCCGGCAAGGCGCGCGATGGCATCCGGGCACTGGCCAATCTGGTGCCCAAGACTGCGCTTCTGCTGGTGAATAGTACAGCGCAGGAAGTACCGGCATCAAGCCTTGCCGTCGGGCAGATGGTGCTTGTCCGTCCGGGCGACCGCATCCCGGCAGATGGCGAGATCGCCGAGGGCACTTCGGGCGTGGATGACAGCCCGGTGACCGGCGAAAGCGTTCCCGTCACCAAGGGTCCGGGCGATCCGGTCTTCGCCGGCTCGATCAATACCGAGGCCGCGCTGCGCGTGACCGTCACCAAGGCCGCCGAGGATAACACCATCGCCCGCATCATCCGGCTGGTGGAAGAGGCCGAGGTCGCGCGCGCGCCGACCGAACGCTTCATCGACCGCTTCAGCCGCTGGTATATGCCCGCCATCGTCACCGTCGCGGCTCTGGTGGTTCTGCTGCCGCCGCTGGCCTTCGGTCAACCCTGGGACACCTGGATCTATCGCGGACTGGCGCTGCTGCTGATCGGCTGCCCCTGCGCTCTGGTCATCTCGGTGCCGGCCTCGATCGCTTCTGCGCTGTCCACGGGCGCCCGGCGCGGGATGCTGATGAAGGGCGGTGCGGTGATCGAGGCGGCGGCCAATGTGTCCCGCGTCGCCTTCGACAAGACCGGCACCCTGACCCATGGGCGCCCGGTGGTGACGGATGTTGTCACCTTCGGCGCGACGACCGAGGCCGAGCTGCTGGCCGTGGCGGCGGGGGTCGAAACCGGATCAAGCCATCCGCTGGCCGTCGCCATCCTGACCAAGGCCGACCAGGCAGGCATCGAAGCGCTGCCGTCACGCGATGCGAAAGCACTGATGGGCAAAGGCGTGGTCGCAACGGTGGGTGACGCCTCGGCATGGGTCAGCTCGCCGCGCTATGCGCTGGAAAATGGCGGGATCGACCCGTCTGACCTGCAACTGGCCACGGCCTTAGAGGAAGATGGCAAGACCGCCGTCGCCGTCTTCCGCGAAAAGACCCCGCTCGGCCTGATCGCCATGCGCGATGAGCCAAGACAGGATGCGGCCGATGCGGTTCGCCAATTGACCGCGATGGGCGTGACTTCGGTGATCCTGACCGGGGACAATCCGCGCACGGCGGCCGCAATCGCTGGCGGGCTGGGCATGGAGTTTCGGGCCGACATGATGCCCGAAGACAAGCTAACCGCGATCCGTGAAATGGGCGGGCAAGGCGGCGTGATGATGATCGGAGACGGCATCAACGACGCTCCGGCCCTGAAGCAGGCCAGCATCGGTGTCGCGATGGGATCGGGCACCGATGTGGCACTGGAGACGGCCGATGCCGCGATCCTGCGCGACCGGGTGACCGACATCCCCGCACTGATCCGCCTTGCCCACACGGCCATGGGAAATATCCGCCAGAACATCACCATCGCGCTTGGGCTGAAGGCGGTGTTTCTTGTGACCTCGGTTCTGGGGATTACCGGTCTGTGGATCGCCATCATGGCCGATACCGGGGCGACGGTTCTGGTCACGCTGAACGCTTTGCGCCTGTTGCGCTTCGATCCCGAGCGCGAGGCGTGACGCCGTGATTTCCGCTTTCGGTTGGGCGGCGCTGACCCTGCTTTCCGCCTATCTCATGCTTTTTTTTCCGGCAATGCCATGGCGGCGCAAGCGGCCGGTCGGCCGGTCTGGCTGTTCTCGTGGGCGAAACGGCGCGACTGTTATGCCGCGCTCGGCTTTCGGGCTGGTTGGCGCTGTTCGACGCCTCAGAGTGCGGGCAGAGACTCGGCTGGCTCAAGACCCCGGCTCGACTGTTGCAGGCCGCCGCCCCGCTGATCTTCGGGACGGCGCTTTCGGTCTGGGGGCTCGGGGCGCTATATGTGACCGCCGGGATCGGCGCGCTGGCCACGCGCGCGCTCCAAGCAATCAAACGAGCCTGAGGCGACGCGCGGCAAGCCAACTGGCAAGCGCCATTACCCCGGCGGTCGCAAGGCAGAGCGGCAGCCCACCAAGCTGAAAACTGACGCCCGAGAGTAAAGTCCCGATCAAGCGGCCCGCAGCGTTGGCCATATAATAGAACCCCACGTCGCGTGTGATCCGCTCGGCCGATCCGAAGGCGAGGATCAGGTAGGAATGTACGGAGGAATTCACCGCGAAGATAAAGCCGAAGACCAGAAGCCCCACGACCAGAAGAATTGTAAGCCAAGGGGCGGGTCCACCCGCGACCAACGCGGCAAGGGCCAGCACGAACGGCACCGGCACGAGGAGACCGGACCAGAAGACCGCCTTGTTGACCGTCTCAGCCTCGGGTTGTCCTTTGCCCCCCAACAGGCGCGGTGCGAAACCCTGCACAACGCCATAGGCGATGATCCAGAGCGCCATGAAGCCGCCGACAAGGAAAAAGGCCTCGCGCCGTCCCTCGGCGGTCCCGTCCGACAGCACCGCCTGGAAATAGACCGGGATGCCCACGACGAACCACACATCGCGCGCCCCGAACAGGAACATGAGCGCCAGCGACAGGCGGTTCACGCGGATGTCCTTCGACCGCCAGCCGGACCAGCTTTCGTCGGATTTCATCCGCACGGGCAGACCCGCAGGCAGAAACAGCACGACCGCGAGCAAGATCACGGCCAGTACCGCCGCCATGCCCCAGACGGCGGCGTCGAACCCTGCAAGGCCAAGCAGCGCCGCACCCAGGAAGAAGCCGAAACCCTTGACGGCATTCTTCGATCCGGTCAGAGCCGCGACCCAGCGGAACAGCCCCCCGTCCTCGGTCGGGGCCAGCAGTTTCACCGCAGATTTCGACGACATCTTGGCCAGATCCTTGGCCACGCCCGAGACGCCCTGCACCGCCATGACGAAGGCGACCGAGGCCGCAACCGACCAGGCCGGGTCAAGCTGCGCCAGGGCGACCAGCGCCCCGATCTGCAGCGACAGCCCGCCGTAAAGCGTCGCCGCCAAGCCGAACCGCGCCGCCAGCCAGCCTGCGGCAAGGTTGGTCACGATGCCCGCGACCTCATAAAGTAGGAAAAGCCAGGCCAGTTGCACGGGCGAAAAGCCAAGCGCGTTGAAATGCAACAGGACCAGCATCCGCAGCGCGCCATCCGACAGCATGAAGGCCCAATAGGCCGCCGTCACCGCCGCATAGGCGCGCAAGGGGTTCGCAGAGGCAGTCACGTCGCTCACATCGCTCCCGCAACCATGCGGGCGATATCGGCCAGTCGGCAGGAATAGCCCCATTCGTTGTCATACCAGGCGTAGATTTTCACCTGCGTGTCATTGATCACCATGGTCGACGGCCCGTCGATGATTGACGAGCGAGGATCATTGGTGAAATCGCAGGACACCAGCGGCCGCGTCTCGAACCCCAGAATGCCCTTCAGCGGCCCTTCGGCGGCGGTTTTGAACAGGGCGTTGACCTCTTCGGCGGTTGTTTCGCGCTCAACCTCGAACACGCAGTCGGTCAGTGACGCGTTCAGCAGCGGCACGCGCACGGCATGGCCGTTCAGGCGGCCTTTCAGTTCGGGATAGATCAGCGTGATCGCGGTGGCCGAACCTGTGGTTGTCGGGATCAGGTTCATCAGGGCGGACCGCGCGCGGCGCATGTCCTTGGCAGGGCGGTCGACGATGGTCTGGGTGTTGGTCACGTCGTGGATCGTGGTGATCGAGCCATGCCTGATCCCAAGGTTCTCGTGGATCACCTTGACTACCGGCGCGAGGCAGTTCGTCGTGCAGGAGGCCGCCGTCACAAGGTTCTGCGATCCGTCGTAAAGATCATGGTTGACACCGTAGACAAGGTTCAGCGCCCCGCCGTCCTTGACCGGGGCAGAGACGACGACCTTCTTCACCCCGGCGGCATAATAAGGCGCGACCTTGGCCGCTGTCTTGAAGACGCCTGTGCAATCGATCACCAGATCGACACCAAGCTCTGCCAGCAGCAAAGCCTCGATGGTCTTCTCATGGGTCAGCCTGATGCGTTTTCCGTTCAACTCCAGCGCACCCTCGGCGGCGGCAACCGGCGTGCGCCAGCGACCATGGACCGAGTCGAACTCCATCAGCAACGCGTGCTGTTCGGCGTCGCCGACAGGATCGTTCAGCAGGACGATGTCGCCACCTGCGCCTGTATCGATAAGGTCGCGCAAGACAAGTTTGCCGATCCGGCCAAGGCCGTTGAGGGCGATACGGGGCATGATCTCAGTCTTCCTTGAGGGCTTCGGTGTCTATGTCGTCGACGCGGTTTTGCAGCGATAGCCGGTTAAGGGTTGCGAAGGGCAAGGAAATGAACGTTTCGATCCTGCGACGCAGCGCACCATAGGTCTGGGCGAATACCAGTGCCTTTTCGGCGTCGGTACCCATGGCTTTTACCGGGTCCGGCAGGCCCCAATGGCCGGTAATCGGCTGGCCGGGCCATGGCGGGCATTCCTCGGCGGCGGATGTGTCGCAAACTGTAAAGACGAAATCCATGACGATGGAGTCAGGCTGCTGGAACTCGGACACATGCTTGGATCGCAAGCTTGAGGTGTCATGGCCATTTCGCTCAAGCACCTCCAGCGCGAAGGGATTCAGCGCAGTATTGGGGCGGGTGCCGGCCGAAAAGGCCTGAAACTTCCCTTTGCCAAGATCGCGCAACAGGGCCTCGGCAAAGATCGAGCGGGCGGAATTTCCTGAACAGATGAAGAGCACGTCGAAGTCGGTATCGTCCATGGCGGGATCCTTCTGAGCCGACAGGGAGGGAGAAATGAGGTCAGGTCGGGCGCGGCCTACGTCTAGCGCGAGATAGTCGATCAGCGCCTCGGTGAGTTGGCGGTTCGCGGAGTAGAAGAGTGACCGCCCTCGCCGTTCGACACTCGCGAGCCCTGCCGACGCAAGGTCCGAGAGATGGTGCGACAGCGTATTGGCCTTCAGACCTAGCGCCTCGGCAATCTCGGTCGGGCGCACGCCACGCGGGGCAAAGCGCATCAGCAGCCTGAAGACGGCGAGGCGGTCAGGGTGACCGAGGGTGGCGAATGCATGGGCGGCGCTGTTTTTTTCCATAATTCCGGAATACAGGAATTAACAATGCTGTCCAGTGAAGTTTTTATGACGCAGCCTGATCGGGCCACTCCATCCATTCGCGCAGGCTCACCCCTGCGGACTTCTGCGTCCACCGGTCGCAGTGTGCACTAGGTCGAGGCCGAGAGATTGACCCGCCGCGTCAGGGCCTCCGCGCTTTCCTTGCGCTCGGAGAAGCGATCAACAGGATAGTCAGCCCGGTCGCGGGTCAGCAGGGTGAACTTCATCAACTCCTCCAGCCACAGCGGCAGGCGAACGGGATGGCGGCCAGTACCGGGATCAAGTCCCCTCAAGTGAGGCGGGAACGGCTTCAATGCAATCGGCGCCGCCCAAATCGAGCGCGACACATGAACTCAACGGGGAGGGGGAAACCTTGGTCAAAGGCCAAGTATTGCAACTATGTCGAGCATAGGCGCCACTGATGGTGGGAGTTTCAGATCTTCGCAATGCTGTCTTTGCAATGTTACATGGCCTGCTGTGTCACAGATCGACCCGTTTCAGCCGTAGCGCGTTGGCGATGACGGACACCGAGGACAGCGACATGGCCGCCGCCGCGATCATCGGCGACAGAAGAAGGCCAAAGATCGGATAGAGCAGCCCCGCCGCCACCGGGATGCCGGCGGCGTTGTAGATGAAGGCGAAGAACAGGTTCTGGCGGATATTGCGCATGGTGGCCACGGCAAGCTTGCGGGCGCGGACGATGCCGGTCAGATCGCCGCCCAGCAGGGTCAGCCCGGCGCTTTCGACCGCCACATCGGCGCCGGTGCCCATTGCGATGCCCACATCCGCCGCCGCAAGGGCTGGCGCATCATTCACCCCGTCGCCCGCCATGGCGACCTTGTCCCCCTTGCCGCGCAGCCCGTCGATCAGGTCCTTCTTACCCTCGGGCAGCATCCCGGCGCGGACCTCGTCGATGCCCAACCGGCTGGCCACGGCCAGCGCCGTGCGTTCATTGTCGCCGGTTGCCATGATCACCTTGATTCCCAGATCATGCAGGTCACGTATCGCCGCCTCGGCCGTTGGCTTGATCGGGTCGGCAACGGCGACAAGCCCCGCCAGCCTGCCATCCAGCGCCACGAACATCGCCGTCTTGCCCTCGCCGCGCAGGCGGTCGGCGGTCTCCTCGCCCGTGTCGCAGTCGATGCCAAGCGACGTCATCAGCGCGTTATTGCCAAGCGCCACATCGCGTCCATCGACCTTGCCAATCACCCCCTTGCCGGTTACGGCCTCGAACTCCTCGCCATTGCCAAGGCTCAGCCCACGCGCCTTGGCACCCTCGACGATTGCCTCGGCCAGCGGGTGTTCGGAGGCGCGTTCCAGCGCGGCGGCGGCGGCCAGCAACTCATCCTCGGGCACATCGCCGAAGCTGGTCACATCGGTCAGTGCAGGCTTGCCTTCGGTCAGCGTGCCGGTCTTGTCGACGATCAGCGTATCGACATCGGCCATCAGTTCCAGCGCCTCGGCATTCTTGACCAGCACGCCGGCCTGCGCGCCGCGTCCCGCTGCCGTGGTGATGGAAATCGGCGTCGCCAGCCCAAGCGCACAGGGACAGGCAATGATCAGCACCGAGACCGCAGATGCGACGGCAAAGACATAGGACGGGCTGGGACCGAAGATCAGCCAGACGACAAAGGCCGCGATGGCGATCACCACCACCGCCGGCACGAAGATTGCCGAGACCCGATCAGCCAGCCCCTGAATCGGCGCCTTGGACCGCCGCGCCCCGGCCACCATCTGGACGATCTGCGACAGAACCGTATCGGCGCCGACATCTGTGGCGCGGATCGCCAGCGTCCCGTTCTTGTTGATCGTGCCGCCGGTCACGCGATCGCCCTGCACCTTCTCGACCGGCACCGGCTCGCCCGTGATCATGCTTTCGTCTAAGGACGACCGCCCCTCGACCACCTCGCCATCCACCGGCACGCTGTCTCCGGGACGCACGCGCAAGAGATCCCCGGCCACGATGTTTTCCAGCGGCGCGTCATATTCGCTGCCATCGGGCAGGATGCGCCGCGCCGTCTTGGGTGCCAGATCCATCAGCGCCCGGATCGCATCGCCGGTGCGTTCCCGCGCCCTGAGTTCCAGAACCTGTCCGACAAAGACCAGGGCAACGATGACCACGGCAGCCTCGTAATAGGTGCCGACCATGCCGCCCATCCGGTATTCTTCGGGAAAGATGCCCGGCAGGAAGGTCGCAAACAGCGAATAGAGATAGGCCGCGCCGACCCCCAGCGAGATCAGCGTCCACATGTTCGGCGAGCGGTTTTTGAAGGAATCCAGCCCGCGCTGAAAGAAGGGCCGCGCCGCCCACAGCACGATGGGCGTAGCCAGCAGGAATTCCAGCCAAGCGGCGGTGCGGTGCCCGATCCAGTCGCGGACCGGAATGCCCACCATCTCGCCCATGGTCAGGATCAACAGCGGCACGGCGGCGGCCACGCTGACCCAGAGCCGCCGGGTAAAATCGGTCAGTTCATGGCTGGGCTCGTCCGAGGGAGTCATCGGCTCCAAGGCCATGCCGCAGATCGGGCAGGCGCCAGGTTCGTCGCGGACGATCTCGGGATGCATCGGGCAGGTCCACTGCGTGCCTGCCGGGGCGGATTTTTCGACCTTGACCGCCGCGCCCGAGGCGTAGAACCACGGATCGCCGTCGAACTTCGACTGGCAACCGTCCGAGCAGAAATAGAAGGTCTGTCCCTCATAGTCGCGCTGGCGTGCCTCGGGCTTGATCGTCACCTGCATGCCGCAAACCGGGTCGATGGCCTTACCGGGATCAGCCTGTGCCGGTGCGCCACCGTGTGTCCCGTGATCGTGCTGCCTATGCGAATGATCGTGCTTGTGGTCCATGACTCTCTCCCGGCAGATACCTATAGGGGGTATATCAGACTTGCTCTATACCCCTTGAGGGTATAGCACAAGCTGCAGATGTTGAAGTTCGGAGCCCTCCTTGGCGCATGACAAGCAGAACCGAGACGCGATCCTGAAGCGGCTTTCCCGCCTGAACGGTCAGGTGCAGGGCGTGTCGCGCATGGTCGAGGACGGGCGCTATTGCGTCGATATCCTGAACCAGACCGCCGCCATCCGCTCGGCCCTGCGCGGGGTCGAGCGCCTGTTGATCGAGGATCATGCGCGAAGCTGCATGGAAGACGCGATCCAATCTGGCGATCAGGACCGGCAGAGGGTGATGTTCCGTGAGGTGGTTGAATTGATGGACAAGGTGCGCGACTGATGCGGTTCCTGCTGTCGGCCCTGCTTGCTGTCATGCTGGCGGTGACGATGCCGCTGGCCCTGACCGGCGCCGCAACGGCGGAAGCGTCGCAGACGGCCTCGATAGCCGAAACATCCGTGCCGCCGGCCGCGCATGAATGCTGTACCCCACAGCCGGACTCTCAGCATGGCGACTGCACAGCCTGTGCCGCCATCGGCCATGCCGAAGTCACGCCGAACGCGGCCCGTTTGCCACGCCGCATCCGGCACATTCCCGCGTTGCAGGATATGAAATCCGCCAGGCCGCGTTTGCCGCTGCCCCCTCCGCGACCCGTTGCTCTCTGACGCCGCCTGGCCCGATGGGCCTGCAAGCTGATCAATTGCGCCACGAGAGGGGCGAATGCCCCTACGGCGCGCAATATCCTGAAGGACATCAGATATGAGCAATCCCAATTTCTCGCGTCGCGGGGCGATCCTGGCGGTCGCGGCGATGCTGTCGACAACCTCTACCCTTGCCTTTGCCGCCACCGGCTCGGACGAAAAGCCGAACCTGCTGAGCATCACCAAGGACCCCGGCTGCGGCTGCTGCGGCGCCTGGGCCGATCTGGCCATCGAGGCGGGGTTCGAGGTCGAGACGACCGAAACCAGCGATTATGTCGGCATGAAGCGTGACGCCGCTGTGCCCGAAAACCTGTGGTCCTGCCACACGACCCGGATTGGCGGCTATATCGTCGAGGGCCATGTGCCCTTCGCGGCCATCAGGCAGCTTCTGGAACAGCGCCCCGATATTACCGGAATCGCCGTGCCGGGGATGCCCGCCGGATCGCCGGGAATGGGCGGCGGGGTCGAGGCCACCGCTGAGGTCATCGCCTGGGGCGGCATTGCCGGCGATGGGCGCGCCTTTCCGCTGGACGGGTAGCAGATGACGCGCAACGCACTCATCCTCGTCGCAGCGGCCGGTCTGGCCGCTGCGATCCTGATACTATGGCGCGGCAGCGGGGCCACTGAACCATCCACGCAGGATCAGGCCGTCATCGCGCTCGGCCAGCGGCTCTACGCCGAAAACTGCGCCACATGCCACGGCGCCGATCTGGAGGGCCAGCCGGACTGGCAGACCCCGCTCGCAAATGGCCGCTATCCGGCGCCACCGCATGACGAGACCGGCCACACATGGCATCATGCCGACGCGCTTCTGGAACGCATCATCCGCGACGGCACCGCCGCCGTGGTCGGCGATGGCTATGAAAGCGACATGCCCGGCTTTACTGATGTCATGAGCGATGCCGAGATTACCGCCGTTCTGGCCTATATCAAATCCACCTGGCCGGAACGCGAGCGCGCGATCCAGAGCCGCATCACCAAGGACAGCGCGCCATGACCTCCCGGCGCGTCACCACCATAGCCTAGGAGTTTCCCAATGCAGATAAGAACCGCCGCAATCGCCCTGACGCTGCTTGTCCTTGCCGGATGCGCGGCCCAGAGGCCCGATATCGCCGCCGAGGAAGCCTCGCCCTATCCGATCCCGAACGAGGTCGTCGCCATTGCCGGCCCTAACCAGGACCTGACCACGGCGCGCCTCGACCCGGCGGATGACTGCTATTGGTACTACCACGCAGGTCCGGTCGAAACGACGCTGGTGCCGCTGCGGGCCGCGAATGGCAACCAAATCTGCAACGCAAAACCGGTCTGACCCATCAGGATCGCCGGAGGGCAGCAGACTAGCTTATCGCCGTCACGCTGCCTTCCGGTGAATAGAGATAGGCGGTCGAACCGATCTGGACCCGCGGGTAGAGCCCGTTGATATGGGCCATGACCATGCGGACGCAGCCGGAACTGGCGCGGCTGCCGATCGAGGTCGGAAACGGCGTACCGTGAATGCGCAGATAGGTATCGCGGTCGCCGAGGTAGAGGTAAAGCGCGCGCGAACCCAGCGCGTTCTGGGGGCCGGGCTCGACGCCACCCTCAAATTGCGCATAGATCTCGGGCTCGCGCTTGATCATGTTCCGTGTCGGGGTCCAGTGCGGCCATTCGGCCTTGCGCTTGATCGTATAGGTCCCCGGCTCGTAAAGATCGCCCCGGCCGATGGCCACGCCGTAACGCATCGCCGTGCCGCCCTCTTCGATGTGGTAGAGGTATCGGGCCACGGCATCGACATGAATATCGCCCGGCACCAGACCGTCATTCGCGACAATCCGCTGCGGCAGGAAACGCTGGTGCAGGCCCCAAGGATTGGGGCCGCCGGCTTCCACCTCGGCATCCCAGGCGGCCTTCTGCGCCGCGTCGGGCCAGGTCGAGGCCATAAGCGGGCTGGCGGCGGAGGCCGCGAACAGCGCCGTCGTCGTTCGGATGAAATGTCTGCGTGTCAGCATGTGATTGCTCCTCGTAATGGTTGTACCTTCAGATGAATGCGGCAAGCGCAGCGGGATCCGCGATTGCCGAACCGTATCGCATCAGCGCCCATCGACCTCGGGCGTCGCCGCTGGCCCGCCTTCCAGATCGGCGATCAGCGCCTTCATCTCCGCGATTTCCAGCGTCTGGGCCTCGATGATGCTGTCCGCCAGCGCCCGCACGCGAGGATCCGAGATATCGGCACGGGTGGATGTCAGGATCGCAATCGAGTGATGCGGAATCATCGCCTTCATCCAGGCGGTGTCGTCGACCGTTGCCTGACTGCGAACCAGAAACAGGCCGAGGGCAAATGCCAGAATTGAAAGGCCCGCGACGATCAAATTGGCACGCGGATTGCGGTACATCCCCAGCATGAAGGCCAACATGATCAGAGCCATGGCGCCGCCCATATACAGCGCCATCCACATCCGGGTCTGGCTGAAAAAGACATGATCCATCGCCCAGGTGTTCAGATACATCAGCCCGAACATGATCATCGTCGAGGTAGCGATCATCGCCGCGAAACGGCCATAGCTTCCGCCGCTCATGCTTCCGTGGCTCTTGTGTCGATCAGAATGATCCATAGCGTTGTCCTTTCGTGAAATGCTTCAATTGCCACGCGAGGCCGCAACCAGTTCGGCCAGTTCCGTTGATGAAATGGCGCCAAAGCGCGAATCCGATCCGGCGATGAAGGTGGGTGTGCCGACAAGCCCCATCGCCTCGGCCAGCGCATTGGACTGCTGGATATGTTGGGCAATCTCCGGGCCGTCCATATCGCGCTGCAACTGCTGGGTGTCCAATCCTATGGAACGCGCAACGCGCATGACGCTGGCTTTTTCTGCCCGGGGTTTCTGTCTCATCAGCGCGCGATGAAAGTCGGCATAGCGGCCCTGCTTGCGCGACGCCAGCGCCGCGCGGGCCGCGAAAGCCGAACCCTCGCCAAAGACCGGCCATTCCCGCATCACCATCCGCAAGCCGGGATCGGCTCCTAACACGGCATCCACCACTGGCATCATCGCGCGGCAGAACTGGCAGTTATAGTCGAAGAACTCGATCAGAGTCGCATCGCCGTCAGGATTGCCGAAGATCGGCGCATTCGCGTCATGTTCAAGCTGCCTGCGGAATTCGGGTGGAAGCGAATGACCAGCCCAAGATAGGCGCGGTGCGATGGCCATCGCCGGGGCGGTAAGGGCCAGGGTCAGGATCATGCGTCGCTGAAACATCATGTCACTCCCGTCACGCCGAGACCGCGAACGTCGTCATCATGCCGCTGGCAAGATGCGGCATGTGGTGACAATGCAGCATCCATTCCGCCGCCTCGCCCACATCCAGCGCCACCGTGACCATCGACATGGGCGGCACATAGACCGTGTCGCGCAATGCACCGGAAAACCGTCTGCCATTGATCGCGACAACTTGGAAATGATGGCCATGCAGATGCATGGGATGGCCCATCATCGACATGTTGTGGAACATGATCTCAACCCGCTGGCCTGTTTTGGCCGTAACCGGAATCCGATCCTCGAACACGCGGTCGTTGATGGTCCAGCGATAGGGCTGCATCTGCCCGCCCAGCATCACCATGGGTGATGCATCGGCAACTCGTTCCGTCAGCGGAGCAACGGCCCGCAAGGCGGCTTCCTGTGCAAGGTCGATATCGAATGCAGGTGCGGCCTCGTCTGCCATTCCAAGCATGACCGGCACCTTGGCGCCAGAAGTGGCAAGGATAAGGCCGGTGCGCTCATGCGCGCCTTCGCGCAGAGCAAGGATCGGCCAGGCGCCGCCTCCGGCGGGCAGGTCAAGTTCGATATCCAGGCGCTGACCCATGGCCAGACCGAAGCGTGTTCCCGGCAAGGGCTGCACCGGCTGGCCATCCACCGCGACAAGCCGGCCTGGTACCTCGCCGCTGTCGATCCAGAACACCGTGGCAGCAGCCCCATTGATGACCCGCAAAAGGATGCGGCCACCCTTTTCCACCTGCACGACCTCGGGGTCGCCCAGGGTGCGGTCATTCGCCAGATAAGCGTCGAAATCGAAATCGTTGAGGTCCATCTGCATCCCGGCCATACCGGACATGGACATGCCGCCCATTTCCGACATCCCGTTCATGGCCATACCATCGCCCATGTCATGACCGGCATGAGGATCGGCTGGTTGCGACATTTCGGCTTCGGCGGCCTCTTCATGCCCCTTTCCCGAGCGAATTTCGTCCAGCACCTCTTCCGGCGAGCGGAATGAAAAATCATGCAGGAACATGGTGACCTCTTGCCGATCAGCTCGCAGATCCTCGGGGCGGCGGACGATCAGGGGTGCGGCCAGCAACTGCATCTCCTGAATGGGCACATGGCTGTGCATCCAGTGCGTGCCTGCTGCGGCCTCAAAATCATAGGCACGCGTCTCTCCTGGCTTCAGCAGCGGCATCGGCATATCGGGAACGCCGTCCTGCGCGTTCGGCGGGATCTGTCCATGCCAATGAATGATCGTCGGCTCGGTCAGATCATTGGTCAGGTCCAGCAGGAAACGCTGGCCCGGATCCAGAATAAGCCCGGGTGTTCCGTTGCCGTTGATCAGCCCGAAAACCGTGGCGGCGCGGCCATCGATGTCAAGCGTGCGCGTCGTTGCCTGCAATGCCAGCGCGGCTGGCTGAGCAAAGCCTGCGCGCGGGATGGCAAAAGCTGCGGCCATGGCAGCGGATGCGGTCAGAAAGCCGCGGCGATTCAGTGTGCAAGTCATATGAATAATCCATCAGACCCCGTAGGGCGAACCATGTTCGGCACCTTGAAAGGTGCGGCAAGCAAGTGTTCAGATGGATTTCGGAGGGCGGTATCCGGGGCCGACCAGAAGGCCCTCACGTGTCTCCGATATAGATTGCCATTTCAGCGAATGCTCTGTCTCAACAGGCGCAAGTTGCGCGGCAGCAAGCCAGGGCGTAGATGTGCCGACACATACAATCGCACAGGCATCGGTCATATCGTGCCGAGAGGTTTCCCCCGGAGAGCCGTGCTCATGCCCGCCTTTGTCACCGGGATGGCTGATCGAAGCGACAACGTGATCGGCCGACAGTCCGGCTGTGCCAGCACTTTGCCCATGCTGCGTCACGCCCGCGAACACGAGCAGGACAACAAGCAGAGAATATATCGCGCGGCACATCATGTGGTTGAGTTGGAACCGATGAAACTAGCTTGACAATAAGTAGGACAGGCTCTCGTTGCAATTCACGGTTTAATCAACAGAGGGTGTAGGTTTCTCCCTTCAGAGCCATTGACCGGCAGCCCTCCCCCGAGGTTCTGCCACCTTCCGCCTCCCCGCCGGTCTGACCGGCGATGTATGACTTGCCATGCGCGCGAGGCTGAGCCTCATGTGGGATTCAAGTCGGAGGCACTGGGCATGGTGAAGCGATTGAGGTTGAACGAGAAATCGGTGCGCGAGGCGGCACCGGAACCGGGCCGGGACTATCAGATCTTCGACAGTGAGGTGCGGGGATTTGCCATCTGCATCTACCGTTCCGGAAACCGGGCCTTCACGCTGGATTACCGACATGCCGGGCGGCAGCGGCGGATGACGCTGGGGCGCTGGCCGGAATGGTCGACGGCGGCAGCGCGGGAACGGGCGAAGGAATTGCGCCGCGACATCGATGCCGGGGGCGATCCGCTGGGCGCGAAGGAAGACGGGCGGGACGCGCCGCGCTTCAGGGATCTCATCGAGCATTATTCCGAGGTGCATCTCCCGAATCTGGCGAAGACCAATGCCTCGGATCAGCGGTCGATGCTGACCAAGCTGGTGGGGCCAGAGTGGAACAACAGGCTCGTCACCGAGATCACGCCCTATGACGTGGAAAAGCTCCTGAACCGAATCGCGGAGGGGCGCGCCCGCCCGCACAAGGCCAAGCCGAACAATCGTGCCCGAAAGCTGCAGGGGGCGAAGCCGACGCCGGTGCGTGCCAATCGTGTCGGCGAGGTGCTGCGCAAGATGTTCACCTATGCGCAGAGCTGGGGCTGGCGCGAGGATAATCCGGCTTCGGGCTTCCGCCGCCGCATCGAGAATCCGCGCGAGCGGTTTCTGTCGCAGGAGGAGATCCGGAAACTGGCATCGGCGCTGGACGCGGCCGAGGATCGCCGTGCGGCGGATATCATCCGGCTCTGCATGCTGACCGGGGCGCGGGTGGGCGAGGTCCGGCAGGCAAGGTTCGAGCATTTCAACCTCGAACATCTCAGCTGGTCGAAGCCCGCCAGCATGACCAAGCAGCGGAAGATCCACAGGCTGCCGATCTCGGACGAAGCGGCTGCCATCGTCCGCCAGCGCCAGCTGCTAGTGCCGCGCGGCTGCCCGTTCCTTTTTCCGGGCGATGTGCCGGGCCAGCCGGTCAAGGAAATCCGCCGCTTCTGGCACCAGATCCAGAAGCAGGTCGGGATCGAAGATGTCCGCATCCACGACCTGCGCCACACTTTTGCCTCGCTTCTGGTCAGCGGCGGTGCCTCGCTGGAAATGATCGGCAAGCTGCTGGGTCACAGCCAGACCCAGACGACGGCGCGCTATGCCCATCTGATGGATTCGCCGCTGCGGGCGGGTGTCGATGCTGTGGCCAGCGCCTTCCGGCCAAAGCCGGTGCTGGTGCATGAAGCCGAAGAACAGGCGCGCAGGAGCGCCTGATCGTTGCTGCGACCGCGCTGGGCGGCGTGATGAATGGATCACAATCACACACCGCTCTATGCATCCTCCTGCAGCGATTTCCAGATCGGCCCCAGCCTGCGCCGAATGGTGCTTTCGTCCGGCACCTCGCCATTGCGGGACTTTTCGGCAAACCACGCCTGCGCATCCGCGATCCATTCGGCCTGCGTCGCCGGAAGGCCGTGGAAATGAACGCGTCTGATCAGGGCGACATAGAGCCCCTCCCAGTCGTATCGTGACGGTGCACCGCCAGGATCGGTCCAGCGGTTCGCCATGCCATTCAGCAGTTCGAACTGATAGACCTCATCGGCCAGAACCATGAGATCGGCCAGTTCGACCTGAATGTGATCCGACGGGTCGGCGATCATAATCCAGCCTTCCTGCCCCGGTATGCGGATACGGCGGATGCTCCGAGAGGCCTGTCCATTTTCCCAGCGCCGGAACATGCTCAGGATATCGGCAACCGGCACGACGACCAGACCTGCCAGCACCTCGCCACCCTGCTCGATCGGTTCGATCGCGGCGACGATGTCCAGCTTGCCGGCAATCGCCCATCCCGCCAGATCGTAGGGGCTGCAATCCCAGCGGATCGTCACCTCCTGAACGGTGAAAAACGTGCGTTGCGGCAATGTCATGATGTCTGCTCTCCCTGCTCTCGACGCCCGGCAGTCCGTCCTTCGGACCACTGGCACCTGCCTTCATTGACCCCGCACCCGGAGACAGCTCCGCCATTCGCGGGTTTCCTTGAAACTCCGCGTTGATCGACCGCATCGGGCGTGATTGGGGGGATTTCTTCACCACCGGAGCGCGATTTGGCAAGAACATTTGGCTGTGGAAAACGAACTCTTTGTTCTTGACATGTTCCGGGGCCAGCAACGGCAGAAACTGTTAGCGGCAACCGGCAGAACCGGTTCTGCCGGTTGTGGTTTCGACGGCTTTCGACGGCGTTCAGACCCGGCGCCGAATCACTGTCCTTCGCCCTGAGTTACGCCAAACCCAGCAAAACATGGGGTGGCATAACCTCCGGCGAGGTTACGCCACCTTCCGCCTCCCCGCCGGTGCTTTCGATGTGATTGTTCTTCTCCCCGTCAGCGGCCCGGTCCGGGCGATGCGAGAAGGAGACAAGAGCATGACACAACCCATGAGTGCGGAACCGGTAATCGAGCCGCGCCTGCTGCGCGGCTGGATCAGCCGCTATGACCTGGCACAGGAACTGGGCCTGACGGTCGACACGCTGGGGCGTTGGGAGCGTCGGCGGAAAGGTCCGGCCTGCGTCCGCGCCGGTCGCAAGATTTTTTACCGGATGAGCGTGGTTCAGGACTGGCTGCAGTCACAGGAAATGCCGCGGGTCACCGAAACGAAACCCGGCAAGGCGCGGGGGCGGAAATGAACGTCATGTCCCCGATCCCCGATACCAGCGCCATCAGCGACGTCGATGCGTACTGCCCCGCGGACTGGCCCGCCCAGCGCCTCGCCGAGGCGCGCGGCATTGTCGCCGATTTCGTCCAGCACCCGGACAGCCTGATTATCCTCGCCTGTCGCGCCATCGCCGCGCATAGCCCTGACCCTCGGGAAGGACGCGAGGCGTTGGCACTGGCCGGTCTTCTGATCTGCGTGTCTAAACGCAAACCGAAAGGCGGTACCGCATGACCCGCCGCACACCTGAAGCCGATATCCAGCGCGCCATCGTACACACATTGCGGATCGTCCTGCCCCGCGATGCCATCATCCACCACTCGGCGAACGAGGTCGGGTCGGGCGGCAAGGCAGCCCGCCAGCGCCAAGCGATCCTGACCGGCATGGGCGTCTTTCCGGGCTTCGCCGATCTGATCGTCCTGACCGGTGGTCAGGTGCTGTTTCTGGAGGTCAAAAGCCCCTCCGGCCGTCTCAGCCCGGCGCAGAAGGCCTTTCGCGACATGGTGAAGGCCCAGGGCTTCGGTTGGGCGCTGGTCCGCTCGATCGAGGACGCGCTAGACGCGCACGCGGATCACGGCATCACCACCCGCGTCCAGGCGCAGAACCCGCGCCGGAGGGCCTGCGCCAGCGCCAACGCCTCGACGTCCCGGAGGACCTGCGCATGAGCCATTTTGCGACCAACTGGGCGATCCTGCAGCGCGGGTTGAAGCCTGCCACCAAGATCGTGCTCTGGCATCTCTGCGACCGTCACAACCCCGATTTCGGTTGCTTCCCGACCCAGGCGCGGCTGGCAACCGATTGCGAGATCAGCCGCTCGGCCCTGAACGACCATCTCCGCAAGCTGGAACTGGCCGGTCTGATCCGTCGCTGCGCCAGCGTCGATCCGGTGACAAAACGCCAGCAGCCGACCCGCTACATTCTGGGGTTCGAGGACGGGTTCGACGATCCGAATTCGGACCCGTCTCCGGAATTCGGACATGGCGATTTCCCGGGTTTTTCGGGCGGTGATCCTGACGGCGAAACACGCCAGATGTCGCCCAATGCAGTGAACCTGTGTCCGGAAACTGGACACGGAGCCGTGTCCAGATTTCGGGCAAAGCCGTGTCCGGAAAATGGCGATTTCCGTGTCCGGAATCCGGACACTAACCCTGTAAGAGAACCTTTAAGGAAACCAGTAAAGGAGGAGGAGGACGCACGAGCGCGCGATGATCGATTTGAAGAGTTTTTCGGCACACTGCTCGACGCCCTCGGTTTCGACACCGATGCCGGACTTCCCGGCTGGTGGCAGGGCTGGCCACCGAGAGAGCATGTTCGTCGCTGGATCAGAGATCTCGGGCTGACCGAGGACCGGATCGTCGCCGTGGCGCGGGACAGCCGCAGCACCCACCCCAATCCACCGGATGGTCCAAGAGCGCTAGACCGGGCGATGGAACGGGCGGCACGGAGCGTCGAAGCGAGGAAGCCTTCGGACGGCGACAAGCGCCGTAAGCGCAGCGGCAAGCCCGCTGGCACACCTCGGGCCAGCATGGACGAAATCGCGGGGTTCTATGCCAGCATGGTCAACGGGGATGGCTACCTGCCCTCCAACGCCATCTCAAACACCGTGCGCAATGCCATGCTGGAACGCGGCCTGGTCACGGCGGACCGGCTCAGGGCGCGGGGTGTGCTGTGACGGTTCACACAAACTTCCCGAACCACAGCACCCGCACCAAACGCGCGCTGGGCGTCCAGCAAGTGCTGGAATGGGCCTTTCGGATCGAGAAAGCCCGGCTGGAACTGCCCGAGCCGCCCGATCTAGAACGCGGTGACAGCCCCGGCTTCGGCCTCGAATACGTGCTGATGCAACGCGCCGCGCTGGGCTGCCGGGTCGACGGGGGACGGTACAAGCCGGACAGTTCGACCCACGAGGATGCCGAAGTCATCGCCGCCTGTGTCGCGGGCCTGCCCACCTCGCTGGGTGGGTTGCGCATGGCGATCCGTATCGCCGAACTGGCTCGGGCGGGCATGACGCCTGACTGGATGCCGGGCGCCGTGCCCCGCTGCGTGCCGGTCGAGATGAAGCGCAATCAGCATGGCGAACGCTCGGTGACCATCGCCGTCGGCACGACCCGCGTGCTGGCGCGCGGCAAATGGCGGACGGTGGAGGTTCGCGCCTGCCCGGTGACCTTCTCGCTGCATCCGGATCAGATCGCTGCCGCCCATCGCCATTACGAACACTGGTGGCTGGCGCTGGGCTGGGTGCGGCAGGGACTGTGCGACGGCGGCATGCTGCGGAGCATCGACGTGACCGATGCCATGCCGAAACGCAGGCCGTGGGTACGCCCGACGGGCAGCGAACAGATCGGCAACAAAACAGTTTGACATTCGTGCCCCTCTTGACTCATAACCCAAATATCGGAGACGAGCGCCCGGAGAACAGCCCCTCTCACGCGCGCTTCCGGTCAGACTTTCCAGCCCTGCCCCCCAGCCATGGTTCCTCCCCGGCGCAATCCGTATTCGGGGGGGCGCAACGCGGAAGTTTTCTACCGTCAGGCGATTTCACCGGGGAATCCACCCGGAATCCACTTGGCCAGCCTGAGCGCCTTTTCGTTCAATAAAACAAAGCTTTGAGCATCGCACGAGGGTGGCTTCCTGCTGGATTCCGGCGGAATCCAGGAAGCCACCGTCGGGATCCACTTTGCGGAAGCCACCGCCACCGGAAGCCAGCGGAATCCAGTGCGGGATCCACCCTGCTCGACGCCAGCCCCAATCACAGGACCACCCTGCTCCATGGACCTCGCCTTTGCGCCGCGCCAGATCGAGTTCTGGCCGATCGAGCGGTTGCGCCCCTATGCCCGGAACGCCAAGATGCACGGCACCGATCAGGTGGCCCGCATTGCCGCCAGCATGGCCCGCTTCGGCTGGACCGTGCCTTGCATGGTCGGTGACGATGGCGAGCTGATCGCCGGTCACGGCCGGGTGCTGGCGGCGACGGAACTGGGGCTTCATGAGGTGCCGGTGATCCGGCTCGGCCATCTCGACGAGGCCGAGCGGCGGGCCTATCGGATCGCTGACAACAAGCTGACCGAACTCGGTGACTGGGACGAGGCGCTGTTGCGCGGCGAGGTCGCGGGCCTGCTGGCCGAGGATTTCGACCTGTCGTGGCTGGGCTTCGCCGAGGATGAGCTGGAGGCGCTGCTGCAGGATCCGGCTCTCGGCGACGATGGCGCGGCTGAGGGCGAGGACGATGTGCCGGAACCTCCCGCCGATCCGGTATCGGTGCCGGGCGATCTCTGGCGGCTTGGCGATCACTGGCTGATCTGTGGCGACAGCACCTCGACCGATGTGGTTGCAAAACTGCTCGGCGATGTTCGACCGCTGCTGATGGTCACCGATCCGCCCTATGGGGTCGAATACGACCCGGCATGGCGCAATGCCACGGGTGCGGCCAAGACCAAACGCACCGGCAAGGTGCTGAACGACGACCGCGCCGATTGGCGCGAGGCCTGGGCGCTTTTTCCGGGCGACGTCGCCTATGTCTGGCACGGGGCGCTGCATACCACCACCGTCGCCGACAGCCTGATCGCAGCGGGTTTCGATATCCGGTCGCAGATCATCTGGGCCAAGGACCGGCTGGTGCTGAGCCGGGGCGATTACCACTGGCAGCACGAGCCCTGCTGGTACCCCAAAACGATCTAGACCGAAGCTGAAGGTGATTATCCCGCCCGCACATAGCTGCCGGGTGCCGGCTCGATCGGTTTCAGCGCTCCGCTACCAGGCACATAGGCCGGAACCTTCTTGCCCTTGCTGTGGCTTTTGATCCATTCCGCCCAGTTCGGCCACCACGACCCCTGGTGCGGCGTGGCCTTGGCCAGCCAGTCCTGCGGATCGGCAGGATAGGCAGCCGCGCTGGTCCAGAACCCGTATTTCGGCCGTTTTGCCGGCGGGTTGATCACCCCCGCGATATGCCCCGATCCGCCCAGAACAAAGGTCGTGTCACCGCCCAGCAAGCCGGTTGTCGGATAGATCGAGTTCCAGGGCGCGATGTGATCCTCTTTCGTCGCAAAGACGTAGAAGGGGATATCGATCTTGCCGATGTCGATGGGCACGCCGTCCATGGTCAGGTGCCCGGCCTTGCGCAAGCCGTTCTCGATATAGATCTTTTCCAGATACCACAGCAGCATGGCCGCCGGCAGGCGGGTGCTGTCGCCGTTCCAGAACAGCAGATCGAAGGCGGGCGGCTTGCGGCCCATCAGGTAATTCATCACGTGGAAGGACCAGATCAGGTCATTTTCCCGGATCATCGAGAACATGTCCTGCAGATGGTGGTTTTCCAGATAGCCCTTTTCGGCCATGTGTTCGCGCAGAACCTGCAGCCGGTCGCGGTCGATGAAAACGCCGATCTCGCCCACATCGGTGAAATCGACCATCGTGGCCAGCGTCGTCGCGGTCTTGACCCGCTTGTCGCCCTTGGCCGCCATATAGGCCAGCGTCGCCGTCACCAGAATCCCGCCGATGCAGAAGCCGAGAATGTCGAACTCGTCCTCGCCGGTCGCATCGGTGATCGCGTCCAGCGCGGTCAGCGGGCCAAGGCGCATGTAATCCTCGAAGCTCAGCGCCGCGTGCTGCTTGCTCGGGTTGACCCATGAAATCAGGAAAACGCTGTGGCCCTGCTCCAGCATATAGCGGACGAGGCTGTTTTCGGGCTTCATGTCGAAGATATAGTATTTGTTGATCCAGGGCGGCACGAACAGCAGCGGGCGCTTGAACTGGGTCTTGGTCAGCGGTTCGTAATGAATGAGCTGGATCAGCTCGTTCTGATAGATCACCTGCCCCGGCGTCGTGGCCAGATCGCGCCCGACCTCGAAGGCCGCGCGGTCGGTCATGTTGATGTCCAGACGGCCGTCGCCGCGCTCCAGATCATCCAGCAGGTTGCGGAACCCGTCCAGCAGGCTGCGGCCATCGGTTTCAAGGAAACGCTCACGCGCGGCGGGGTTCAACGCCAGATAATTGCTGGGCGACAGCGCGCTGAGCAACTGCCGGGTATAGAACCGCACGCGTAGGCTGTCCTTGTCACCCTCGGGCAGGGTCTCGATAAGCCGGTCGGCGGCGCCTTCGATGGCCAGATGCACGTCGCGCAGGCCACGGCTGACCGGATCGCTGGCCCAGCGGCCATCGCGGAAGCGGCGGTCCTTGCTGTCCTCGCCCTCGCCCGTCCATGCGCCTGCCCAGGCCTTGGCGCTGTCGGCCCAAAGATCGATCTGGAACTGCGCCAGCGCAAAGGGGTTCTGCGCCAGCTTCATCCCTGCGCGCGCATAGGCCTGCGCCACGGTCCCCGAATCCAGCACCGAGAATTCATTGCCCGTCGCTTTGGCCAGGGCACTGGCGCTGCTGCGCTGCGCAAGCTCCTGCGCCCGCTTCATCAGGCTGGCAAATTCTGCGGTCTGTTCGGCAATTTTGCTTCGGTCCATTCCGGGTCTCCTTGGGGGTAGCTAGGACGACCGGCTCTGCTGGCAACGGCCGGCGGTGGTGGGGACTGGCAACCGGCAGGTTGTCAGTCTGTGCTTGCAACAAGGATCACATGCAGGAAGCCCGGCCCATGCGCCCCGCGCACATAGCTCCCCTCTATATCGGTCGTGCCGCTGGGTCCGGTGATCAGGATCGCGTTGCGCGGATGGGGCCGCTCGGCCAGCTGCGCAGCATAGTCCTCGAGATGGGACAGGATATCGGATTCCTGCAGCACCACGATATGATGCAGGGGCAGGAAAGACAGCAAGATCGGCGTATCGGCGCCCGAATGCACGATCATGGACCCGCTTTCGGCGATACCCCAAAGCGCCTTTCCGAGCGCTGCCGGCTGGTCCGGGGCAAGAGTGGTGCCGGTGTCAAGGCCCGTCCAGTCGAGTGCGGTCAGCGCCGGCGTCGGTTCCACGGCCAGGGACAGGGACAGGCCGTATCCCGACAGATAGCGCCGCACGGCGTCGGGGACGGCTTCCATGCCGCCAACCCGGTCGATGGTCGTGCCGATCGCCTCGGCCTTCAGGATGAAGGCATCGACCAGCCCCTCGGCGACCAGCCGGGGGCGGCTGGTGTCGGGATCAGCCAGCAGGGCCTTGGCCTCGGCGGCGATGGCGTCGGGCGCCGGGCGTTCCTGAGGCAGGGCGGCGCGGATCGCCGACAGGATGCGGTCGCGGGCGGTCATGGGCGGTCCCCCTTATCTGCCTGCTGGGCGCGATACTGGTCCATGAAGGTGCGGCCCGTCGGGCGCGGTAGGTCGCGATGGGCCGTCCAGCCGCCCGCCAGTGGCAGGCGGGCGATCCAGCCCCCTTTGCCGAATAGCCGGATGGCGCGCACGCCGATCCGGCTGGCTAGCCGGTAAAGACCGGGCCGCCGGGCCAGAACGGCCCAGATACCGATACCGGCGCGAAGGCTTCCCGGTTCCAGCCTTTCTCGCCAACTGCGGATCCGCCATGCGCGCAGCAGCGTGGGGATGGGAATCTCGACCGGGCAAACTTCGGCGCAGCGGCCGTTCATGGTGCAGGCATTGGGCAGGTCGCGCGATCCGGCCAGCCCGTTCAGCACCGGCGTCAGCACCGAACCCATCGGCCCGGGATAGGTGCCGCCATAGGCGTGCCCGCCGATCTGGCGATAGACCACGCAATGGTTCATGCAGGCACCACAGCGGATGCAGCGCAGCATCTCGCGGAACTCGTTGGCCAGCATCCTGGTGCGGCCGTTGTCCACCAGCACGATGTGCATCTCCTCGGGACCATCGGCGTCGCCAGGACGTTTGGGTCCACAGTGGAAGGTGGTGTATTGCGTCAATTCGCCACCCGTGGCCGACCGCACAAGCAGGCGCAGCAGGGACAGGGCATGGGCGGTGGTGGGCACGATTTTCTCGATCCCCGCCGTAACGATATGAATGCGCGGCGGCGTGGTGGTCAGTTCGGCATTGCCTTCGTTCGTCACTGTGCAGGTGGCACCCGTATCGGCCACCAGAAAGTTCGACCCCGAAATACCGATGTCGGCCCCCAGAAACTTGGCGCGCAATTCGCGCCGCGCGCTTTGCACCATGGTGGCCGGATCGTCGGCGGCGGGCGGCGGGTGATGAGCTATCTTGAACAGTTCCGCGACCTGTTCGCGGGTGCGGTGCATCGCGGGCCAGACGATGTGGGAGGGGGCCTCTCCGGCAAGCTGGATGATGTGTTCGGCCAGGTCGGTCTCGACCCGCTCGATCCCGGCATCGGCCAAGGCATGGGGCAGGCCGATTTCTTCGCCCAGCATGGATTTCGATCGCGTCACCAGCTTGGCCTTTGCATCCAGGCAGATGCGGGTGATGATCGCCCGCGCCTCGGCATCGTCGGATGCCCAGTGGACCTTCGCGCCAGATGCAGTGGCGTTGCGCTCGAACTGTTCAAGATAATGGTCCAGATGGGCGATCACGTGATCCTTGATCGCGCGCCCGCGGGCGCGGGCGTCCTGGAATTCGGGAAACGCCGCCACCGCCACCGCGCGCTTGGCCTCGGCCGTGCCGGTGGTGCGGTCGATGGCGATCTTCAGCGTCCGGTCCGCCAGTGCCGTCTTGGCTCGGTTCTTGAACGAAACCTGCACTGATGCCTCTGGTGCGCTCATGATTCTCAGCCCTCCTCGCCGATGGCGGGACCGTCGGCCCGGCCCGCCAGAACCTCGATGGTGTGGAAACAGCGCGTCCTTGTGCCCCGGCGGTTCAGCTTGCCTGCCATGTTCATCAGGCATCCCAGATCTCCCGCCAGAAGCAGGTCGGCCTCGGTCCGCTCGATCGCCTCGGCCTTTTCGGTGACGATCGCGTTCGAGATGTCGGAATACTTGACGCAGAACGTGCCGCCAAAGCCGCAGCAGACATCATTGCCTTCCAGTCCCCGCATCTGCAGGCCCTCGACTTCCGCCAGAAGCGCACGGGGTTGCGCGGCGATGCCCAGTTCGCGCAGCCCTGCGCAACTGTCGTGATAGGTGGCCGTCGCCTCGAGGCGGCGGCCCTTGGTGTGGAAGCCCATGACATCCACCAGAAAGCTGGTAATCTCGTGGGTTTTCGCAGCCATGGCTTCGGCGCGGGGCGCCCAGACCGGATCGTTGGCCAACAGGTCCGGATAGCCGTGCACGATGGTTCCCGCGCAGGATCCCGAGGGCAGGACAATATAGTCTAAGCCCTCGAAAGCAGCGATGGTCTGTCGCGCCAGTGCTGCTGCAACCTTTTCGTCTCCGCTGTTCAGGGCCGGTTGCCCGCAACAGGTCTGCGCCTGCGGCACCTCGACCCGGCATCCGGCCTCCTCTAGAAGCTGGATGGCGGAAAACCCGATGCTGGGGCGGATTGCATCCACGAGACAGGTCACGAAAAGACCTACGCGGGGGTTTGGCTGTCCGGACATGACGACCTCAGCGTTTTTGGGTGGCGGGAACAGCCCCGCGATTGCGCGACATCAGGAACAGCACGGTGGCCGGCCAGATCAACACGGCGATCCACCACAGGTTCAGCCCGCCCGCCAGGATAGCAAGACCAAGAAAGCCACCCTGGACGATATAATAGAACATCGGGATCAGGGTCATGCGGATGATTTCGCCCTCGCGGTCCACAAGTCCCACCGTGGCCGAGGCTGCCACCACGTTGTGCACGCAGATCATATTCCCTGCCGCACCGCCGATGGCCTGCAGCGCAACAACCAATCCGGCCCCGGCCGCGCCCAGACCGATCTGTTCAGCGGTCGAGAACTGGAACAACGAGAACATCATGTTCGAAATCGTGTTCGATCCGGCGACGAAGGCGCCCATCGACCCGATCAGCGGCGCGAACATCGGCCAGGCACTGCCGACCACGGCCGAGACGCTTTCGGCGAGCACGATCGGCATCGACGCCATCGTGTCCGAGGCAGAGTTGATGAACACCTGCACCATCGGCACCGCCAACAGCAGTGCCGGGGCCGCCGCGATCATTGTCGATCCCGACGTACGCAATGCCTTGCCGTAATCGGCCGGACGCATTCGATGGAACAGGAAGGTGAACAGCGAAGCGAGGATCAGCACCGTTCCAGGCAGATACAGCCATTGCACGCGGGCATTGATGCCCGAACCGAACAGATCATCGAAGGCCATGGTCCGTTCCGGGGCGGTCAGCCAGGCCTTGAAATCGGGAATCGTGCGCGTCGCAACCAGCAGAAGAACCACGAATATGTAGGGCGCCCAGGCCTTGAGCAACGACATCATCTCAAGCCCGGCACGGTGATCCTCCAGATCGTCCAGCTTGCCGACCCATTTTTCGTCCCACTGTTCGCGGGGCGGGAAGTCGAAGACCTCCTTCGGAATCAGGAAGCCGGCCCGTGCGGCGGGAACGACGATCAGCAGCCCGATGATGCCGCCCACCAGGGACGGAAATTCCGGGCCAAGCAGGCTGGCAATGATCCAGTAGGGAACGGTGAAGGCAAGCCCGGCGAACAGCGCGAATTTCCAGATGCGGAACCCTTCGGCGAAGGACCGCCGGGAACCGAAGAACCGCGTCATCATGCCGATCATGATCAACGGGATCAGAAAGCCGATCAGGCCATGCAGCGTGGCAACCTTGACAGCAATCTCGACCAGATAGTCAGCGAAGGCCATCGGTGCGATGGTCTGTTCGACAATCGCCTGACCCGAAAGCCCGGTATTGACACCGACAAGAATCGGCGTGCCGACTGCCCCGAATGACACAGGCGTGGACTGGATGATCAGCGATACCAGCACCGCCGCCATGGCCGGAAAGCCGATGGCAACCAGCAGTGGCGCGGCGATGGCCGCGGGCGTTCCGAACCCGGACGCCCCCTCGATCAGCGATCCGAACAACCAGGCGATGATGATCGCCTGTACCCGCCGGTCAGGCGAAATGCTGGTGAACCCTGCCCGGATCGACCGGATGCCGCCGCTTTCCTCCAGCGTGTAGAGCATCAGGATCGCACCGAAGATGATGTAGAGCAGGCTGACTGCGGTCACGGCACCGTTCACGGTGGCGCCAAGAATCTTGTTGAGGTCCGTGCCCCAGACCAAAAGCGCGGTCGCGGCCGTGACCAGATAGGCAACGCCCATCGAAAGCTTGGCCGAGCGTGCGAGCACCACCAAGAGCAGAAACACTGTGGCGATTGGCAGCAGGGCCATGACGAATGTGAAAACTTGGGGCATCTTTCCTCCTCCGAAGCGTCGGGCCAATCCGGCCCTTTGGGGGTCTGTTACAAAGCAGCCGATATTCTCGGGCTTGCCGGATCCGCGGCGCACCATGGTCTGGGTCGAATGGTGATCACCAGCAGGAGCGCGCCGATGCTCTTGTGCGCGTCGCGGTACAGGATGGGGTCACCCGACCTCGTCGCTCAAGCGCCGCGCAAGTCCTTTATGGCCGCATCCACCTCAACTGCAAACCGTTTCTGAGTTTCGGTCATCGCCACCAGCGATTCCTCCGAAAGCCGCTGCATCAGCGCGAGAGCCTTGTCGGCCGCGTCCGAAAGAACCTTGATATTGTTCCCAGACGCCTCGGAGCGGACGGATGTGTCGAGCCGCTTCATGCTGTCTGTTGCGGCAGCCGTCATCTCGTCGAAAATCTGGAACTGACGCTCGATCTGCAACCGGTAGAGGGATCTTGCGTGCTCGTTGGCACTGGCCAGGGCATCCAGCCGTTTCTGCCACATCTTCAGCATTGAGGCGGGATCGAGGCCGTCAACATTCTGACGGCGGAACCAGTCCGCCATGCCCTGAGAGTTCATGAACGGAAACAGGGATGTCGGAACAAACGCCTTGAGCGCTTCATTGAAATCCATGGTGGGCTTCTTGTCGGTCATTGCAGGCTCCTGTTGCTGTGCTGACGAAGGCATCGGGCGATCAGCTGTGGCCGCCCGATCACGGTCAGTGACGCTTCTTCGGCGGAATCAGGTCGGTGATCGTGCCCTCGAACATTTCGGCAGCGAAGTTCACCGTCTCACTCAGGGTAGGATGCGGGTGGATGGTGTGGCCAAGGTCGACCGCATCGGCCCCCATCTCGATTGCCAGGGCCACCTCGGCGATCAGATCGCCCGCGTTGGTGCCGACGATGCAGGCGCCGATCACGCGGTCATCCTCGGGATCGAAGAGCAGTTTCGTTATGCCCTCGCTCCGCCCGTTCGAAAGTGATTTGCCCGACGCAGCCCAAGGGAAGACACCTTTTTCGTACTTGATGCCTTTCGTCTTGGCCTCGGTCTCGGTTAACCCGCACCACGCGACCTCGGGGTCGGTATAGGCGACCGACGGGATCAGCTTGGCGTCGAAGTGCCGCTTGTGGCCGGCACAGACCTCTGCCGCGACCTTGCCTTCGTGCACCGCCTTGTGCGCCAGCATCGGCTGGCCCACCACGTCGCCGATGGCGAAGATGTGCGGCACACCCGTGCGCTGCTGGCTGTCCACGGCGATGAAGCCGCGGTCGTCCACGGCGACACCGGCCTTGTCGGCGTCGATCAGCTTGCCATTGGGTTTGCGGCCCACGGCGACCAGCACCTTGTCGAACGTGTCGGTGAAGCTTTCACCTTTCTCGTCCTCGAAGGTCACTTTCAGACCGCTCTTGAGCGCTTCCATCCCGGTGACTTTCGTCTTGAGGAAGATGTTCTCGTAGCGGCCCTCGATCCGCTTATGCAGGGGCCTGACGATGTCCTTGTCGGCGCCGGGGATGATCTGGTCCATCAGTTCCACGACCGTGATCTTCGAGCCGAGCGCGTCGTAGACGCAGGCCATTTCCAGGCCGATGATGCCGCCGCCGAGGATGAGCATCCGTTTCGGGATGTCCTTGAGCTCGAGCGCGCCGGTCGAATCGATCACGCGGGGGTCGTCATGCGGGATGAAGGGCAGTTTCACCGGCTCGGACCCGGCGGCGATGATGCACTGGTCGAAGCTGACCGTTGTGCGGCCGTTGTCGCCGATCACCTCGATCATGTTCGGTCCGGTGAACGTGCCGTAGCCCTGAACCACCTGCACCTTGCGGCCCTTGGCGAGCCCGCCCAGACCACCGGTCAACTGGCTGATCACGCTGTCCTTGAAGCTGCGCAACTCGTCGAGGTCGATCTTGGGCTTGCCGAAGCTGATGCCATGCGCGCCCATCTCCTCGGCCTCGGTGATCACCTTGGCCACGTGCAAAAGCGCCTTGGACGGGATGCAGCCGACGTTGAGGCAGACACCGCCGAGGTTCGGATATTTCTCGATCAGGACGGTCTTCTTGCCGAGGTCGGCGGCGCGGAAGGCAGCCGTGTACCCACCCGGTCCGGAGCCGAGAACAACCACCTCAGCATGGATATCGCCCTTGCCCGAGGCGGTGCCGGTGGCAGCGACGGATTTCGGCGCTTCGGCGGTCGGTGCTTCGGTCTTGGCGGGAGCGGGTGCATCCCCCGCATCCGCACCTTCCAGCACCATGATGACCGTGCCTTCGGAGACCTTGTCACCTTCGGAGACCTTGATTTCCTTGATCTTGCCGGCGGCGGGCGAGGGGACTTCCATCGTCGCCTTGTCGGATTCCAGTTCGATCAGCGGGTCTTCGGCAGCGACGGTGTCGCCGACGCTCACCAGAACGCTGATGACCGGGACGTCCTTGAAATCGCCGATATCGGGGACTTTGACTTCCATCACATTATCCCCCTTACCACATCAGCTTGCGCATATCGCCGAGCAGCGTCTTGAGCGTCACGCAGAAGCGCGCGGCCAAGGCGCCGTCGACGGCACGGTGATCGTAGGACAGCGACAGCGGCTGCATGAGGCGCGGCACGAATTCCGAGCCGTTCCAGACCGGGGCCATCTTGGACCGGGTGAGGCCGAGGATCGCCACTTCGGGTGCGTTCACGATGGGGGTAAAGCTGGTGCCCCCGATCCCGCCCAGCGACGAGATGGTGAAGGTCGCGCCCTGCATGTCCGGGCCTTTCAGCTCGCCTGCGCGGGCCTTGGCGGACAGGTCGCCCAGTTCCTTGGAGATCTCGACCAGACCCTTGCGATCGGCATCCTTGATCACCGGAACGACGAGGCCGTTCGGCGTATCCGCCGCGAAGCCGATGTTGTAATAGGACTTCTTGATCAGCTTGTCGCCGTCGGGGTGGATCGAGGAGTTGAACTCCCAATGTTCCTTCAGGGCGCTTACGGAGGCCTTGATCACGAAGCTCAGAAGCGTGACGCGATAGCCGTTTTCCTTGGCCATGTTGTCCATTTCCTTGCGGTATTTGTCGAGCTCGGTGATGTCGGCCTCGTCGTTATGCGTGACGTGCGGTACGTTAAGCCACGAACGATGCAGCGCGGGGCCAGAGATCTTCTTGATCCGCGACATCTCCACGTCTTCGACCGGGCCGAACTTGGAGAAGTCGACGACCGGAATCGGCGGGATGCCCATGCCGCCGCTCAGCGCCGCGCCGCCCGATGCGGCAGCGACCGGGACTGCGCTGGCCTTCAGCGCCGCCGTCACGTCGTCGCGCAGAATGCGCCCCTTGCGGCCCGAGCCGTTGATCTTGGCCAGATCAATCCCCAACTGCCGCGCAAAGGCGCGGATCGACGGCGAAGCATGGGCCTTGTTGAACCCCGAATCTGTGACGGCGGGAGCTGCGGGGGCTGCCGCCGCCGGAACCGATGCGGCAGGCGCGGCGGCGGGCGCCGATGTAGGCGCCGATGCGGCGGCAGCGGCGTCGCTGCCCTCGGCCTCGACCGTCAGGATCACCGATCCCTCGGAGACCCGGTCGCCTTCCTTCACCACGATAGAGGCGATGCAGCCTGCGACGGGGCTTGGCACCTCCATTGTGGCCTTGTCGGATTCAAGCTCGATCAACGGGTCCTCGGCGGCGATGGTGTCGCCCACCTTCACCAGAACGGTGATGACCGGGACATCCTTGAAATCGCCGATGTCGGGAACGTTCACTTCAACAGGCATGATGTGTCTCCTCCTTCTTCCCGCTCAGACCAGCCGGGGGTTCGGCTTGGCGCCGTCGATGTCATACTTGGCAAGGGCAGCCTTCAGCGTCGCCTCGTCGACCGCACCGTCACGGAACAGATCCACCATGGCTGCGGCGGCGATGTGGTTGGCATCGACCTCGAAGAACCTCCGCAGGTTCACCCGGCTGTCGGAGCGACCGAACCCGTCGGTCCCCAGCACCGTGTAGCGGCCCGGCACGAAGGCCCGGATCTGCTCGGCATAGTTCTTCATGTAGTCGGTGGCGGCGATCACCGGTCCCTTGGCCTTGGACAGCGCCTGCGTGACATAGGGCACGCGCGGCGCCTCAAGCGGGTTGAGCCGGTTCCACCGCGCCGCGTCCTGGCCGTCGCGGGCCAGTTCGTTCAGGCTTGTCGCCGACCAGATGTCGGCGGTAATGCCGTAATCGGCCTCAAGCATCTCGGCGGCCTTGATCGCCTGGATCAGGATCGTGCCCGATCCCAGCAGATTGACGTGCTTCCTGCCCGGCTTCTTGACCTCTTTCAGGCGATAGAGGCCGCGGATGATGCCCGCCTCACAGCCTGCCGGCATGTCGGGATGGGCATAGTTCTCGTTCATCAGGGTGATGTAAAAATACACGTCCTCCTGATCCTGATACATCCGCGTCATGCCGTGCTGCACGATCACCGCCACTTCGTGCTGAAAGGTCGGGTCGTAGCTGATGCAATTCGGGACGGTGCCCGCGATGATATGGCTGTGGCCGTCCTCGTGCTGCAAACCCTCGCCGTTCAGCGTTGTGCGCCCGGCGGTGCCGCCCAACATGAAGCCACGCGCCCGGCTGTCGCCCGCAGCCCAGGCCAGATCGCCCACCCGCTGAAAACCGAACATCGAATAGTAGATGAAGAACGGGATCATCGGCACGCCGTGGTTGGAATAGGACGTGGCCGCCGCGATCCAGTCGGCCATGGCACCGGCCTCGTTGATGCCTTCCTGCAAGACCTGCCCATCCGCTGCTTCGCGGTAATAGGACATCTGCTCGCGATCTTCGGGCGTATAGTGCTGGCCGGCGGGATTGTAGATCCCTATGGATCGGAACAGCCCCTCCATGCCGAAGGTGCGGCTTTCGTCCGGCACGATCGGCACGATATGCTTGCCCAGCTCCTTGTCGCGCAGAAGTGTGGTCAGGATGCGCACAAAGGCCATCGTGGTCGAAATCTCGCGCTCGCCCGTGTTCTGAAGCTGCGCCTTGAACGCCTCGAGCGGCGGGATTGCCAGCTTGGGCGAGGTGCTGACACGCTGCGGGAATGCGCCACCCAGGGCCTTGCGCCGGTCCGCCAGATAGGCCTTCTGGGCGTTGTTCAACGCGACGAAGGGGGCCTTCGGCAAATCCTCGTCGGACACGGGGATCTTGAAGCGGTCTCGGAACGCGCGCAGTTGCTCCTCTGCCAGCTTTTTCTGCTGGTGGGTGGTGTTCTGCCCTTCGCCCGCGGATCCCATGCCATAGCCCTTGACCGTCTTGATCAGCAGGCAGGTCGGCTGGTCCCTGGTGTCGGTCGCCTTGCGGAACGCGGTATAGACCTTCTCGGGATCGTGGCCGCCCCGGCTCAGCGACCAGATCTGATCGTCGGACCAGTCCTCGACCAGGGCCGCAGTTTCGGGATACTTGCCGAAGAAATGCTTGCGGATAAACGCGCCGTCCTTGGACTTGAAGGTCTGATAGTCGCCGTCCACCGTTTCATCCATCAACTGGCGCAGCCGGCCGCTGGTGTCGTTTTCCAGCAGATCGTCCCAGCCCTTGCCCCAGAGCAGCTTGACGACATTCCAGCCCGCGCCTCGGAAATTGCCTTCCAGCTCCTGCACGATCTTGCCGTTGCCGCGCACCGGGCCGTCCAGGCGTTGCAGGTTGCAGTTGATGACGAAGATCAGGTTGTCGAGACCCTCGCGCGCGGCCAGGTCGATGGCACCGCGGCTTTCCGGCTCGTCCATCTCTCCGTCGCCCAGGAAACACCAGACCTTGCGGTCGGCCATATCGATCAGCCCGCGGTTGTGCATGTATTTCATGAACCGCGCCTGATAGATCGCCATCAGCGGGCCAAGTCCCATGCTGACGGTCGGGAACTGCCAATAGTCCGGCATCAGCCAGGGATGGGGATAGGACGACAGCCCCTCGCCCCCGACCTCGGACCGGAAGTTCAGCATCTGCTCTTCGGTGATGCGGCCTTCCATGAAGGACCGGGCATAGATGCCGGGCACCACATGGCCCTGGAAGAATACCAGATCGCCGCCGTGAATCGCCGACCGCGCGCGCCAGAAGTGGTTCAGCCCGACGTCATACATCACCGCCGAGGAGGCGAAGGATGCGATATGCCCGCCGTATTCGCTGGATTCCTTGTTGCGGCGCACGACCGTCGCCATGGCGTTCCAGCGGTTGATGGTGCGGATGCGCCATTCCATGTCCAGATCGCCCGGAAACTCATACTGATCGTCCACGGGGATCGTGTTCTGGTAAGGGGTCGTTGCAGAGAACGGCAGCGTTGCCCCGGCGGCGCGGGCCTGTGCGACGGCTCTATCGAGCAGAAAATGAGCCCTGTTGGGGCCATCGCGTTCAATCACGTCGGCAATGGCGTCCTGCCATTCGCGGGATTCGATCGGGTCGATATCGGGACCGAGGTCTCTCATGGGTGTTTCCCTCAAACGAAGAACTGGCCGCCATTGGCGGAGATGGTGGAGCCGGTGATGAAGCCGGCATCGCCCGAGGCCAGGAAGACCACGGCACGGGCGATTTCCTCGGGCTCACCCAAGCGACCGACCGGGATCTGCGGGATGATCCGCTCGTTCAGCACCTTCTCGTCGATGGCACGCACCATCTCGGTGCCGATATAGCCCGGGCAGATGGCGTTCACGGTGATGCCGGCGCGGGCACCCTCTTGCGCCAGGGCCTTGGTGAAGCCCAGATCCCCGGCCTTCGCCGCCGAATAGTTGGCCTGACCCGCCTGGCCCTTCTGCCCGTTGATCGAGCTGATATTGACGATGCGGCCGAACTTGCGGTCGCGCATGCCGGTCCAGACCGGATGGGTCATGTTGAACAGCCCGATCAGGTTGGTATCCATGACCTCTTTCCACTGCTGCGGCGTCATCTTGTGGAACATGGCGTCGCGGGTGATGCCAGCATTGTTCACCAGCACCGCGATCGGCCCCAGTTCCTCCTCGACCTGCTTGATGCCTGCGGCGCAGGCATCGTAATCGGCGACCGACCACTTGTAGGTCTTGATGCCGGTCTCGTCGGTGAAGGCCTTGGCGGCCTCGTCATTGCCGGCATAGTTCGCGGCGACGGTATAACCCGCTTCCTTCAACGCTTTCGAGATGGCGGCGCCAATGCCGCGCGATCCCCCAGTAACTAGTGCAACACTTGACATTGATCCCTCCTCTGATGTTGTGTCGATTCTGGCCTGGAGCCTCAGCGCTCGAGGCAGAGGGCGACGCCCATGCCGCCGCCGATGCAGAGCGTGGCGATGCCCTTCTTGGCGTCGCGACGGCCCATCTCGAAGATCAGGCTGTTCAGGATGCGCGCGCCCGAGGCGCCGATCGGGTGGCCGATGGCAATGGCGCCGCCGTTCACGTTCACGATTTCGGGGTCCCAGCCCATCTCCTTGTTCACCGCCAGGGCCTGGGCGGCAAAGGCTTCGTTCGCCTCGATCAGGTCCAGATCGCCGACCTTCCAGCCGGCTTTTTCCAGCGCCTTGCGGCTGGCATAGACCGGACCTACGCCCATGATGGCCGGGTCAAGGCCGGCGGTGGCATAGGAGGCGATGCGGGCCAGCGGGGTCAGGCCACGGCGCGCGGCTTCCTCCTCGGACATGACCATGACGGCGGCGGCACCGTCATTCAGGCCCGAGGCATTGCCGGCGGTCACGGTGCCGTCGCGGGTGAAGGCGGGGCGCAGCTTCTGCATCGCCTCCAGCGTGGCGCCGTGACGGATATATTCGTCCTTGTCGACGACCGTGTCGCCCTTGCGGGTCTTCACGGTATAGCCGACGATCTCGTCATCGAACTTGCCGGCACTCTGTGCGGCCTCGGCCTTGTTCTGGCTGGAGACGGCGAATTCGTCCTGCGCATCGCGGGTGATCTGGAATTTCTCGGCCACGTTCTCGGCCGTCTGGCCCATGTGGTAATTGTTGAACGCGTCCCACAGCCCGTCGCGGATCATCGTGTCGATGGCCTGCATGTCGCCCATCTTCTGACCGGCGCGCAGATAAGAGGCATGCGGCGACAGCGACATGCTTTCCTGACCGCCCGCGATGACGATAGCGGCATCACCTAGGCTGACCTGCTGGGCCGCCAGCGCCACCGCGCGCAGACCCGAACCGCAGACCTGATTGAGCCCCCAGGCCGCCGATTCCTTCGGCAGTCCCGCATTGATATGGGCCTGACGGGCGGGGTTCTGGCCCTGCGCCGCGGTCAGCACCTGGCCGAGGATGGTTTCGCTGACCTCGGCCGGGTCGACGCCGGCGCGCTCGACCACGGCCTTCAGGACGGCAGTGCCGAGATCATGCGCGGGGATAGTGCCGAACGCCCCCATAAAACTGCCGACCGGCGTGCGCGCGGCGGAAACGATAACGGCTTTCGTCATAGCATCGATCCTTTTCCTAAGGTCGTTTGAAAGGCGCTCAGTTTGCTGTGTAAGTGCCATCGGCAGAACAAAGCAACGCGGCTCGACATAGCCGATTTGATGGCCCCTCGCCCAAGAAGTCAGCGGCGCGGCACCGTGGACAGGCATGGCGGAGACAACCTGAGCGACTGACCGGCCAAGCAGGCCTGCGGTCCGGCCCGACCGCCTCGTGCTGCAGCATGGACGCCCCCTCCCAGAGCTGGTGCGGAGCGCTCAGCGTCCCGCCTACGTCATAGCAGGTATATAAACTTTACCACTTAACCTAGTCAACAAGTTTATTTACCTTTAGATCAGGCGCCGTGAAGAGTGATCGTCGGTTGACGCAGCGCGCTCGGCAGTGTGAGGTTCACCGGATACTCCATGGATATCAAGAAAATACTGATTTTCAGACAGAAAAACACACGACTGGAGAAGATTCTGTCCTTGAAATCAGACTCCGATGAGGTAAATAATATTGATGTCTGTCTATCGGCACCCCTAAGGAGATCGCCGCCCATGATTGCCGCGGAAATTTTTGAGCCGATTGATCACGAATCAGTCGTCGATACGGTTGTCGGCAAGGTTGAAACGATGATCGTCGATGGGGTTCTGAAGGACGGTGCTCGTTTGCCGTCGGAGCGCGAAATGGCCGACGCCTTCGGGGTGTCGCGGCCAAAGCTGCGTGAAGCGCTGCAGACGCTCGAGGCTCGCGGCCTCGTTCATGTCCGCCACGGTGACGGAACTTACATTGCCAAACTGACCGGCAGGGCCATGTCGCCGGCCATGTTGGCGCTTTATTCGCGCCATGGCGAAGCCTTTTACGACTATCTCGAATACCGGCGCGAGCAGGAAGCCTTCGCGACCCGCCTTGCCGCGCAGCGCGCGACAGCTGCGGACAAAGAGCGTCTGTCCGCGATCAGGGAAGAACTCGAAGCGGCCTGGCTTGGTCAGGACGCAGAAGCGGAAAGCGAAGCCGATTTCCGGCTTCACCATGCTGTGGTCGATGCCAGCCACAACACAACGCTGATCCACATGATGGCGTCGGTCTATGACCTGACACGTCGCGGAATCTTCTACAATCATGACCTTCTCCGCAGTATCGATGACAGCGGACGCAAGCTTCTCGATCAACACATAGAGATCATTGAGTCGGTTCTGTCCGCTGATCCTGTACGTGCCGAGGAGGCTGCGCGCGACCACATGGACTATGTCGAGGAATCGATACGTCGTGGTCGGGAGCTGCAGCGACGAGAGCAGCGCGCTCGAATGCGATTCAAGACTGGGGTCTGAGTGAGCTGGCTTCATCATTTCCTTTCTTCCGGGTATCTGATGGAGCAATGTTCTGAACCTGACTGCAAACTCAGCTCGCTGCCCGTGGGCCTGCCGCCCCCCGCCCTGCGTCTGCGGGACCTGGCAGGCTTGCATCAGCCGGGGATGCGGGGGGGTCCGATCCGGCCTTGCGCGCTGCCGGATAGCGTGCCGATGCGGACTGAAGGAAATGCCGATGCAGACCCCTGCGCCCCTGACGGTTCTTGGCCTTGTCGCCCTTGCCACCACGGCGATCGTCTGCGGCGACACGGCCGGCAAGCTGCTGACGGGGGCGGGGGTGCAACCGCTGTTCGTGGCCTGGTCGCGTTTCGCGCTGGCGGCCCTGCTGCTGTTCTGGGTGCTGGGCCTGGGGCCGGCCGGCCTGGGGCGCCTGCTGGACTGGCGGCTGATCCTGCGGGCGGCCCTGATCTTCGGCGCCATCGCCTCGATCCTGACCGCGCTTCGGACCGAGCCCATCGCGAATGTCTTTGGCGCCTTCTTCATCGGCCCGATCGTGGCCTATGTGCTGTCGGCCCTGCTGCTGGGCGAGCGCGTGTCTTGGGCGCGCACGGTGATGCTGGGGCTGGGATTTGCCGGCGTGCTGCTGGTCGTCCGGCCCGGCGGCGAGATGGGGACCGGCATGATTTTCGCGGTGCTGGCCGGCACGCTCTACGGCTCGTATCTTGCCGCGACGCGCTGACTGACCGCCTTCTATCCGCCGCTCTTCCTGCTCGGCTCGCAACTGGTGATCGGCGCGGGGCTGCTGCTGCCTGCGGGCCTTGCCAGCGTTCCGGCAAGCACCGACCTGCGGGTCTGGGTGCTTGTGATCGTCAGTTCGCTTGCCTCTGCCTTCGGCAACTATCTGCTGGTGATTGTGAACCGGACGACGCCGGCGACGGTCTCGGCGCCCCTCATCTATTTCCAGTTGATCGCCGCCACCGTGATCGGGTTCCTCGTCTTCGGCGACTGGCCGGAACCGCTGACCCTGCTCGGCCTTGGCGTGATCTTCGCCTCGGGTGTTGGCGGCCTGGCGCTAGTGCCGAGGCGCTAGGCGCGGTGGCCCCGTGCGTGGCGTACACTGACAAGCGCCACGAAGCTGCTCTGCAGTAGCCCAGCCTCTGCACGCGATCCACCCTTGCAGGGGCGCGGGAGGGCTGCAGGCACCTTGTTCCCCGGACACGCCCGAGAAACCTAAACGCCGTCTGCAGAGCGTACTGCGCCCAAGCGACCGTATGCAAACCGCAACAGGGCCAAAGGCTCAGCCCGCGGCGCTCGAGATCTCGGAGGAAATCGGTCCAGAAGGGCTCGCCCATGCGATCACGCCGGGGGTGTGAACGAGGGATAGCCTGCGTGCAACACAGTCACCAGCGGCTCCGCAAATTGCAGCCCGCGGTGCCGCTGCTGTCATTCCGCCACGCAAGAACGCCAAGCCTTGGAAGCCAACGAGCCCCGGTGCCGCCGCGCGCAATGAGGCCCTGCGCGCCACGAAATACTTGGGCTCGGCCCTTTGGCGACGATGGAGCGGCTACCATCGCCGAAGCCGTGTCAAGGCAAAGATGAACTGCATCAAGCTGCTCGGCCAATCCCTGATGGCGCGCGACTTCGGGGTCTTTGCCCCTTTCCGCCGAAGGGCGCAGCCCTGCCCGCGGCCCCGGGGCTGACTGTCATGGCTCGGGAAGGCGGGGTGGTGCGGCCCGCAGGCGCAGCCGAGGACACGGCCCGCCTGGACGACGACGCGCATCGCGCGGCGCTTGGCCATTGACCGTCAGACGCAGGGATGCGTGGCGGACAAAAGGAAATGAAAGGATCGTCGGGGCGGGGGTGAGCGCGGGCGCAGCCCGCGTCGGTCTCCCGGCACGTCCTCAGTCCATTATGGCCCGCGCCTTCGCGCGGGTCTCCGGGTTCCTTCTGCACCGGACACCCGAACGTGGTTCGTTTCGCGTTATGAGTTCCGCGTTAATCGTAATGCGTAATCCGCCATCTGCCGCTTGCTGTCCGCCATCCGCCGATTGCCAAACGGCATCGTAGGTGCCCGATCGCCACCCGGCGCATCGCTCGATCCTTGTCGTCTCGCTCTGCGCCTTGCGCCTGCGTCAGCGGTCCCGCCCGCCA
>NZ_VOPL01000010.1 GCF_007993065.1 Paracoccus aurantiacus | reverse complement strand
TCGTGCGTATCGCCATGTCTTCGGTATCAAAGCCGAGCGAAAACGAGACGTCCGCCGACGCGGCCGAAGCTAATGCGACAGTTATCGCAATACTTGACACAAAGCGCATAAAATATCCTTCCTGTTTGTCAGAGACGGCCCTAGTAACAGCCGTTGTCCACGATCCTACTCCGACTGTATGGCTCCTACGAACGGCAGAAAAGTCCCGCATTGCTGCCGCCCGCCTCACGAAAATGCTGCACCAGCGGTCGAACGGCCGGTTCGGTGAAAGCAACATTGCGGCATCCCGAAATCGCGAAGGGCAGGATTGGGCCGGGACTGTCATTCGATGGGAACCTTCGCCTTCATCTTCTTCCTGAAATCCGACGCTTTCCTGATGGCCTCCTTGTCGGATGGCCGCAGTGATTCCCGTGCCTCGGCATCCGTCAGGGCAGGTTGGGCAGCCTCGACCTCCGCGATGATCTCCTTTGCGGTGATGCCTGCCGGCGGCGCATAGGCGAGCGGCCGGAACTGCGCCACCTGGCCTTGCAGCTTCTCGATCTCGTGACGCATCGACCTGATCTGATGCCGCTCGTCGGGATAGGGCAGCGGTCCGGACTGCGCCGCCATGATCTTCGAGAAATAGGGGTCTTCGTAATAGACGATGCGATCTGCCAGGATCGGGTTCTGCCGTTCGGGGATCAGGATAACCTTCGAGGCGTCGAGTTTCTTGACCTCGTCCGGGCTCATCAGCGGACGCTCTTCGTTCCGGCGCGACACGGACCGTCTGCGGAAGCCACGGCCGTCTGAGGACAGGCTGTCGCTGACCGAAAGGCGGGTTATCTTGCCCAGGGCCTCGGAAACCTCGGCAGCGGTCTTTTTCTCGTTCGGACTGATGAAGAGCTTCATCCCTGCCGCAGATTCGACCGACAGGCGATCATTTTCGCCATAGATATTGTCGAGACCGGGGATGGACTGCGTGATGATCGACACACGCCCGCCGTGCCCTGCCAGCTGCTTCAGCGACTGCACTACGATGGGCATCTTGCCCAGCTGGTCGAATTCGTCGAGAATGATCTGCACCGGCCATGGCTCGGTCTTGTGGTTCGGCAGGGACGACCGCAAGGTGGCGATCAATTCACCGAACAGCAGCCGCATCAGCGGCGCGAGGGTCACAATATCGTCGCTGTTGACGACGATATAGATCGTCTGCGGCTTCATTCGGATATTCTGCCAGCTGAAGTCATTGCCGCTGGTGACGCGATCGACCTTCGGATTCACCCAGAGGCCGAGGCCAGCCCCTTTAAGGACCGAGACATAGGAGGACAGCGTGCGGTCAGCATAGCCGCTGAAATCCATGAAGATGTCCTTGGTCTGCTGGTGACGGGCCTCGGCCGCGCGGGATTTGTATTCCTCGGACTTGTCGGCACCGCCGAAGAGGACGCGCGTGATTTCCCCGATGGTCGGCTTTCCGCGCTCGATGGCGAGCATCCCCCCGGCGACGAACAGCTCCCGTGCCCCGACGATGAAATCCGCCGCCCCGCCCTTTTCGCTGGTGGTCAGGAAATAGGTCGACAGCTTGCTCAGCTCGGTGAACTGCTGATCGGTATTCTTCAGGGCGGCGATACGTTCCAGCGGGTTGTAGCGATGCGAGGGGTAATCGAAGTCGAAGGGCGCGAAATAGAAGATTTCGTCGCCCTGCGCCTTACGGTGGCGGGATGTGGCCTCAAAAATTTCACCCTTCACATCGAGGATGACGCAGCTGCCGGGGAAGAGCAGCGTGTTCGGAATGACATAGCCGACACCCTTGCCCGCCCGCGTCGGCGCCACGACCAGGCAATGCGGAAATTTGTCCCAGTTCGAGGCAATGAACCGGAACCGGCCCGAGAAACGACCAAGGATGCCGTGTGTGCCGAGCCGCGCAAAAACCAGACCGCCGCCGATCATCTGCAAGAGGCCATTCTTCCTGATCTCGGCCGAAGACTGGAAATGCGCCTTGCCGTATTGGGTAAGTTTCTGAGTAAAGGACAGCGCCAGCGTGAAAAGTACCGTCGCGACCAGGGCCGCTCCGGCGATCTGATAACCAGTCAACCAGGGTTGCGTCATGCTGCGCGACAAGCCCGGAAACTGCTTCACAAGAATGAACATGTCGGCAGAGGCGGCATTGGCACCGAGTTGATGCTGGACCCACATGCCCCCAAGCATAAGGCCGATGATAGCACCGCTGATGATGCCGAAAGGCAGGGCGATCAATGTCCGGTTCATATGCCCGCCTCCTAAAGATCCATGTCCAGTTCGCGCTTCCCCGGATAAAGGCTGTGCCGTTGGTCTGCGGCAGCCTCGGCAAGAATACGACCATAGGCGGCCTCGACGGCCCCGCGATCCCGTTCAGCGAGTTGTGAGAGATTCTTGCGGATGAAGGCCATGTTCTCAGCGGTGCTCTGAACCAGCGTCATCATCATCGACGCATTGTCAGACTCGATGTCCCGCAGGCGCTCACTGCCGTCATTCTGTGTTGCGAGCTTCACCGGCGGACGATTGTCTTCACTGGACGCAAAGGCTTCGCCAGCCGGGTCTGCGTAAGGGCGGCCGTGAATGTAGATGACGGGCTGTCCCGCCTTTTCCGCCGCGCGGCCCTCGGCCAATGCCTCCCGCTGCCGCGCGGCCAGGCTTTCAATATCTTTATCCATCTATGACTCCTTCAAATCTGGTTGCGGCGCATGGACGAAACAGGCCGGTGGTCGAACGGGAACAATTCAGAGCAGATCGTCATCCAGGGCAGGGAAATAGACTTCCATGATGCCGCGCGCCTCGCCTTCCCGGCCGGTCTGGATCACCGCATCGATCGAGCCGCGCAGATAGCGCAGGATCTCGCCATAGTTCAGTTGGGTGCCGGTGTTCATCACCAGGAGCGCCATCTTGTCCATCGCCTTGCGGCCGCTGGCCGCGTGCAGTGTCGTGAAACTGCCCTCATGGCCGGTATTGATCGCGCCAAGGAAGGTTGCGGCTTCCCCGCCGCGCACTTCGCCCAGGATGATCCTGTCCGGTCGCAGACGGAGCGTCGCCTGGAGAAGCTTATCCGCTGAACGCGCCGAGGCGTCATTGCGCTCGGCGATCAGGCTGACATGGTTCGGCTGGTGCGGCAGCGCCTCCGCTGAATCCTCGATCAGCACCAGCCGTTCCTCGTCGGGGATCATCCACATCAGCCGACGCGCCAGTTCCGTCTTGCCGGCCGAGGTCGGTCCGGACACCATCATATTCAGCTTCATATCGACGCAAGCCTTCAAAACCGCATCTGCATCACCACCGACACCAAGATCGGCCGCGAGGCTGCTAATCTTCTCGATCTTCGCCAGCCGATCTGTTTCCAGCGAAATACCCTGCTGCCGGAGAAATCCGAATTTCTTCGGTTCCTCGGTTGGCAGACGCTGCCGGAAGACCCTGAACGACAGGATCGTCCCGCCGAAAGCCGCCGGCGCGATGATCGCCTGCACCCGCAGCGTCGCCCCGCCATAAGGCACCGTTGTGGAAATCATCGGCGACAAAGCCGTCAGCGGCTGCTCGGCGGATCGCGCGATCTGTCCGGCCAGATCGGTCACTTCCGATCGATTCAGGCTGATCCCGTCGAAGCGGCTCATATGAGCCGATCCGGCCTTTTCAACCCAGAGACCGGCATCGCCATTGATCGCCAGTTCGATCGTCAGAGGGTCGCCCAGGATCATATCGAGGCGCTTCAGGTAATGATCGAGATAGCCAGCCATCAGAACATTTCCAGATCGGTATTGACACGAACCATGACCACTGCGCCCTGATCGACCGAAATCGTCGCCGGAATGTCGAGATATTCGGCCATGACATTATCCAGGGCGTCAGAAGCATCCTGGCCGATGCTCTCAACGGTATCGCGCGTGGTTTCGCTGCCGCCATTTTCTTCGATACTGGCGACGGCAATGTCCGGCAGCGCACCGATGATCGACACGGCCGCAGCCGATCCGAAGCGGGCCAGCGTGTGATTGTTGACCTTGCCGGTCATACCCGCGCGACCGATGCGGTCTGTGCCATAGCCTTCCAGCTGCACGGATTGACCATCGGACGTGACCAGCCGGTCCCAGGCAATCATCACCCGGCGCTGTCCGCGCTCGATCTGTGAGTTATAGCGGCCATAGAGCTTCGAGCCGCGCGGAATCAGCACCTGGCTCATGTCCATCGACCAGACATCATAGCTGACATTGGCCGCGACATTGCCGGGCAACTGGCTGCTGATCGCCGTTTCCAGCGTCGCTTCGATCAGCGTGCCCTGGATAATGGTGTTCGAAGGGCTGCCGATGACCTCGCTCTGCGTCACCCGCGCCTTGTTCGCCCCGGCTCGCAGGAACTCGTCTCCGGCCGCATAATCGCGTGTCTCGCCGCCTTCGCCCGATGCCGCTCCAGAACCGCCGCTGGCCCGGAAGGCCACCATGGGCGAGGCGATCTGCGCTTGCCGGCGTGCTTCCTCTTCGGCACGGCGAGCCTCGTATTCAGCCCTGCGCTGCGCCTCAAGTGCGGCGGCGGCATCCTGTTCGCCAAAAAGCTGGTCCTGGGTTTCCAGTTGCGATTGCAGCCGCAGCATTTCCCGCTCGGCCTCGGCAAGAGCCTCGTCCTTCAGTGCCGCATCGCCCTTCAGCTGCTCCATTTCGGCCAGAAGCTCTTCGCGGGCAGTATCGCCCTCCGTCAGCTTCAACTGCAACCCTTCAAGCTGTGCTGCCAGTTCGTCGATCCGCGTCTGATCGACCACTTCCACCGTTTCCGTGCGCGTGGCCGGGGCTTCCGGCACCTGCGGCTCCGGTCGAGGCCGGGTGATGGTGAACCCATCGAGGCCGCTGCCGTCCTGGAAGTCAGTCACCTGCGATGTGGGCAGGTTCAGCGATGTGCCTTGCGGCGGCGCATCTGTCGCAGTCATAAACGCATAGCTGGCAAGAGCTGCGCCGGCGGTGAAGGTTCCGGCACCGATTGCCCAGGGCTTCCAGCGGTTCATCCGTCCGGGCTTGCGCTGAAGGCGCTGCAACCGTTCCTCGATGCCGCTCTGCTCGTTCTCATTCGCCATCGATACCTCCTTACAGCCCGGCCTGTGCGGCCGAGCCGGTCACGCAGACATATTGATCGCCATAGCGCAGCACCCACCGTTCCGAGCGGCCGGCAACCGTGATGACGGTGCCTTTCGTGGTGCTGTTGACCGCATATTCGAGACCCTTGCCATCAGCGCGGAAGACACTTGGCATCGGCGCACCAGGCGGGATCTGAAAATAGGTCCGGTTGCCATCGTCGGATACGCCGGTTGGCGCGAAGGTCGCGCCATTGACCTTGCGAGAGACCGCATAGCGCATTGGCGGCAGGGTCGCGGCAGCGGTCGCGGGGGCAGCGCCCGCCGAGCGGGTCGATCCGCCCTCGCCGGGCACCGTGAATTTCACCGACCAGCTGGGCGTGCCGCGGCTGGTTTCGACTAGGTTGATGAAATAGAACCGCCGGTTCGTCTCGACAGTCATATTGGTGGCAGCGCCCTGGATGACCGGCTTCACCGTGAAGACATTCGCGCCTTCCAGTTTGTCGATCTGGAAGCTTTCACTGTCGCCGATGGCGATCGACTGGATGCGTTCGCCATTACCAAGCTCGATCAGCGTCACGTTCCGCACCCGCGTCTGCACGGTATAGACCTGGCCTTCCTGATAGGTCGCATAGGTCACACGATGGTCGCGCGAGCCGGATTGGGGCCGCGCCTCGGCATGAACAAGGCCCGGCAGGGCCAGGAAAGCAGCCAGAGCGGCCGCGCCATAGGTCGATTTCAGCATCAGTTGCCTCCTTCCTGCTGGGCTTCGAGCGATTCAGCCGTCACGCGATAATCCGTCACCGTGAAGCCGAAGGGGTTTTCCCAGACCAGCTCGACCGCCGACTGCTGCGTGGGCACGAACTGATAGGTGACGGTCGCATAGAAATTGCCGATCCGGTCATCTTCACCCGGACGGCTCAGCGTCTTGGTGAAGCGCACCTGCGCCGTGTCTTCATCGATTGGGTTGACGCTCAGCACCTCGATCGAAATCTTGCCCGTCGCCCCATAGAGATCAGGCGGATAATCCGCATTGCCCTCGGTCCAGAGCGCCCGCACGCTTTGCTGCGCAATGCCGGCCGACTGGCGATAGACCTTCAGGATGCGCCGCTCGTTATCATTGGCATCATAGGTCTCGCGATCCATGACGTAATTGAAGACGAGGCTCTGCTTGACCGCATCCGCATGTTCGATGCTCGCGTTCTCGATCTCGACCGCGCGTTCGGCGATGCCGGTGTCGCGGTCCACGATTGTCAGGTAAGCCTGCGTCTCCTTCAGCGGCAGCAACATGACAAGGGCGGTCAGCTCGCCCACCGCAATCAGGCTGCTGAAAATCGCCACACCCCAGGCCGTCCGCAGGCTGCGTCTTGCCCCGAAAATCAGCTCGCTTTCGAGAATCGTCCTCTGTTCAGACACGCGGTCTGTCATCATTTCACCTCATGAATTTGGCTCTTGGCCTTGTCTGCTCAGTCCTTGCCGCCGCGCAGCAGCCGCATCTGGTCGAATTTCAGGCGGATCGCCGCCCCGCGCTCGCGCAATTCGCGATCCCGGTCCTGGGCCTGCTTTCGCGGATCGTCCGAGGTGCCGGCGCGCGCGGCGCTGGCGATGGTCGCCGCCTCACGGATTTTCTGCACGCCCGGCACATTCTGGGCCGCTACGCCGAACCCGCCCTGTCCGAGGCGCAGCGCCTGCGGCGTGATATTGGCCAGGTGGAAATGGCCGGTAATATTCGACGCCGCCGAGGGGATTGCCTTCAGCGCGAAGATGCCGACGAAAACCACAACCAGGAAACCAATGATCTGGCTGATCGTGTCCACATTGTCTTGAGGTTCGAACTGTTGCCGAGCCACGGCTACAATGGTTGCGATGACCGACGAGGCGGCAATCGGATACATCAGATAGCCGACGAAGCTGCTCAGCCAGGCTTCGAACATGTTCTTCGTGCGCTCGAAGATTGTCGCCACCATGGCGATCGGTGCTATGCCAATCAGGAAGGCCAGCATGATCTTGGCAAAACCGACGATGAGGACATAGATGCCCATCAGCAGCGCCAGCAGCGCGAAGAAGAAGGCACCGAGCACGCCGCGAACGATTGAGCCCTGTGCCTTGGCCACACCGTCGGCCGTGTCCGCCATTTGGGTAGCAAACTTATCCATAGCAGCATATGTGCTGCTGTCCCCGGTGGTCGCGGCAACATCGAAGAACCGCATGGCCATGTCGCCGCTGGCCGTGGCGAAAGCGTCATAGATCGGCCCGAAATTCGACCAGCTGAAGGCGAAGAAATAGACAAGGATGATCCGCACCGCGAGCTGGATCGAATCCCGCGCGTTCATCTGGTAATAGCCGATGGCCATGTTCATGCCGACCAGCACCAGCAGGATCGTGCAGACGATGGTCATCACCGGCAGCATCCCGGCAGCGGTCGCCTCGAAGAAGCGTTCTCCGGCGGTTATGACACTGGTGTCGATGGTGGTCAGGATATCGGTGACAATGCCCATCAGAATTTCCCCCCGCACATCGCCTCGACCTCATCGCGCAGCTTGCGCGACTGGTCGAAGTAGTCGTCTCCAAATTGATACCGGTTCCAGTCCTCGCCATGTTCAGCGGCGATCTGATCCTTGATCTTTTGGACCTCGGCGAAGGGCGCGACCTTGCCCGTGCAGGTGCAGTCCCGGCTGTCCAGCGTATGACGCATCAATACATAGCTATAGATCATGCGCGAAGCGTAACCATCCTCGCTTTTCGCCTGATAATCAGCCGAGTTCACCTCCGGCACCTTGTCGCAGGTCTCGTAAAGCACGTTCTCGGTCAGTGCCTCGGGCACATCGCCGGTCTCGCCCGCCGGCGGCGACATGCGCAGGTAATCGTCCTCGGCCTGCACTTCCTCTTCCGTCATCCCGAGATCGGGGCCGGCCTCATTGAAAATCTCGTCCAGCCCGGCAAAGGGATTGTCGTCAGCCTGGGTCACCAGGCCCTCGGGTGCGGGCGTCTCGCCCGGCCGCATCTGCGCCACCGCCACGGCGGCCACAACGGCAAGGACGGCAGTTCCGCCCAGGATCATGCGCTTTTTCATCTCAATCCTCCGGCAGCTTGATGGTCAGGTATTTCTCTTCATCGGCGGCGGTCGCGGCATCCATGATCCCGGCTTCGCCAAGGCTGACAGTCTGCACCGCCTCCATCGCCCAGATATTCGCCATCGCGATCCCGAGCTCGCCGGTGACGCGCGTATTCAGATCGATGGCTTCCTTCAGGTTCGTCGTGTCGCCAATCTGCTGCATGAAGCCGTCCATCCGCGTCAGGCTTTCCCGTGCCGCCTGCGACGAACTTTCCGCCGCCACCGACATGAAAGCGCCGACATTGGCCTGGTTGCCGATCCGCGCCGCAGACGGATCGTCGCTGCTTGCCAGCGCATCCACATCGCTGCGCTCGATGCCGGATTGCTCGAAGGTCTTGTCCACATATCCGCTGACACTGGTGCCGCCGATCTGGCTGGCATTTGCTAGCACGCCGGACCAGTTGCCCGCCTTGGCCGCATCGAGCGATTGCGACAGGTCCGAGAAGTCAGGCAGGATATCGCGGAGGAAACTGGCCGGATCGAGGCCGAGATCGGCCAGGCTCAATCCGTTGCGCAGCGCGTCGAGCTGCGCTTCCAGCGTCCTGATCTGCTCGACCAGTTTCAGCGTCTGCTCATCCAGCTTCACATTCTGCGCGATCTGTTCGCGCAGCTGAAGCTTCTGCTCGGCGATCATTTCCTGAAGCTTTGCAATGCTGGTCACATCGATCGTCGGCACGCCCTGGCCGAAGGCTGTCGGCGCGGCCATGATCGCCAGCACGGTCAGGCCGAGTTTCATCTTCGTCAAAATCATTGTTCCAACCTCACCTGCAAATATTTCTCGTCCTCGATATAGGCCTGGATCAGCAGCGCATTCCTGGCCGCCTCGATCTTCTGGCGCGTCGCCATCAGCCGGATCAGGATATTGCCCATCCGCGCGACCTCGCCCCGCGCATAGGTATTAAGATCCATCGCTTCCTTGACCGACCCCGTGCCCTCAATCTGGCTGAGGATAGACCGCAGCCGCGTGGCGGAAGCGGTCATCGTGTCCATTGACCAGGCGGCGTAATGCGTCCCGGCATCCGACAGGTTCGAGGCTTCGGCAATCGCCAGATCCCTGGGATCGAGCGTCCCGATCGCATCTGCCGCGCCGCCCATGCGCGCGGCATAGCGGCTGTAATAACCGCTGATCTTGCGCACATATTCCTGCGTTTCCTTGTAAGGCGGGATGCCATTGTATTTTTGGACCGCGCCGGGACCGGCATTATAGGCGGCAAGCGCCAGTTCCATCGAGCCGAACTTGCCCAGCTGTTCCAACAGGTATCGCGCCCCGCCGTCCAGTTGCAGGCGCGGATCGTCGTAATAGGCCGGATAGATACCGAGATATTGCGCCGTGCCGGGGATGATCTGCGTGAGCCCGAAGGCTGCCTTCGGGCTTTTCGCGCCGATGGAGAAATTCGATTCCTGCTTCACCAATGCCTGGAACCAGCAACGGAACTCGACCGCGTTGATGCCTGCCCGGCCAAGGGCAGGATGGCCGCCGAACTTGATGGCCGTCTCCGCGATCATCTGCTCGATCGTCACGGGCGCATCGCCCATGATCCGATCAACATAGGGGTTATTGTCGTCGATCGCATAGACCGTCGAGGCCGCATAGGCGCCGCCAGCGCCGCCGCCCTCTTCCAGACCCGGAATGAAGGCACTGGTGCCGGTCAGCAGTTCCAGCGTGCCATCGAGTGCCGCCAGCTGTTCCTCTTCCCGCGCCAGAAGCTCCGTCTGCCGCGCAGTTTCCTCGATCTCCGCAGTCCTGGTCTCATGGCCGGTGTCGAGTTGCAGGATGATGGCGAGAATGCCCTTGGCGTCGATATCGGGCACACCCTGGGCCAGCACCGCAAGCGGTGCCGCAGCCACGCTGGCCGCCATCAGCAGACAGGTTGCCCGCCTGCCGGTCTGATCACTTCGCCGCAGGAACATAGCGGAAATCGCAATCGTCGGACGGAAGCAGGGCCATGCTGGACCAGCAGTTCGATTTCTTGATCGGCGTCTCGCCACAGGCCGCCAGCAGCGGCAGGGCGGTCAGAAGCAGGATAATTGCCTTCGTCATCTTATTCGGTCCTCCAGAAATTCGGTCTTGTTGCGTAATCATCGCCAAAAGCCTGTTTCGCGGCAGTATCGCTGCCAAGCGCGGCCAGGAGCGGCCCCAATGCGGACAGATCGGCATTCAGCACTGTCGAGCCGGTATGACCATTGAACAGCACTTCGCGCTGTCCGCGCGATCCATTCAGCAGAAAGCCGATCTGGTTCTCGGTCAGGCCATAGCCGTCATAGTCCCGCTCGGTCGCGCGGCTGTTCGGAAACAGCATCCGGTTCGGTAGGCCTTCGAGGATCGACTTTGCCTTGCTGTCCCGGATCTGGCTTGGGAACTGCGTCATCAGAAACATCAGGACGTTCTGTTTCCGCACGGTCGGCAGCCATTTCGGAACCCGCAGCGAGAAATATTCGTCATCCATCACCCGGCTGGCCTCATCGATCAGCAGGGCAGTGGGTATATGATCCTCGAACATGAGTTCCAGGCGTCGGAAGATGTAGCTCAGCACCGCCGTGCGCTCGATCGGCAGGTCCAGGATCTCCGTCAGATCGATCCCAAGCACATTACCCGCTCCCTCGAATTCGACAATCGGGCGATCCGCTTCGCCGAAAACCCAGCCATAACGTCCCAATGGTCCCCATTCACCGATCCGCATGGCCAGGTTGCGGCCATCGTTCACATCGCCGATCAGGTCCTGGAAATGCCGGAAGTCCCGAAGCTCGGCCGGGGCCTGTCCATTCTGCCGGATCGCCGATTTCAGCGCCTCGGACTGCCAAGCGTCCAGCTTTTTACCACCCCGTTCTACCAGCGTTGACAGCCAGTCCATCTGCCAGGCCTCGCCACGCGGGCCGCTTTCCGTCAAAAGCGGGTTCAACCCGGTCGGCTGACCGGCAAGGATCTCCGCATAGTGGCCCCCAAGTGCCGTCACCACCGGGCGCAATGCCTTGTCTTTGTCGAAGAGGATGAGACGGATACCGGCCCGCATCGCCTGTGTTGCCAGGAATGCCATCGTCGTCGATTTACCCGCATCGGACGGGCCGAGAACCAGCGTGTGTCCAAGCGTCGGGTCGGCGGGCGCGGGCTTGCCGGGCTTGTGCCAGCTGAAGCGATGCGCGCAGCCACCAGCTGTCTCCATCACCGTGATCGGCGTCTGCCAGGGCAAACCCTCCGCCGGTGTGCCGGCATCTTCCATGTGCAGTGACGCCATGTCGGCGAATGTGACCGTGCTGACGGCCATTTCAAAGCACTGATAGTCCTGGTTGCCGGGGTGCTGTGCGAAGAAGGTAGCCTCCTGCGCACGCATTGTTCGCGTCAGCGTCACCTTCATCCGCTCGGCGATGCCGCGGATATGCGACACGCGGGCATCCAGTTCCGCTTCGCTGTCCGCGAAGATCGTGATCGACAGCTGATGCGCGCCGATCCCGAGTTTTCCGGTCTCCACGTCATCGGCGGCCTGAAGCAGTTGCGCCTCGATCGTCGGCACCAGATCGCCAGCGGCACGGATCTGGTTGACGCGGCGCTTCACCCGTCCCGAAATCTTGTGATTGGCGACCGGTGTGAAGGAATGGCAGATCACCGTGTCAATCGAGGTGTCGAGCGCGTCGAGCATTCCCGGCCAGGTGGTTTCACTGTATTTCCAGATCGCCAGCGTCGCCGCATATCGCGGCCGGTCGAAACCTTCCTCGATCTTCATCGATCCCCTGTTCGGATCGAAAGCCACGGCGATATTCGACACATCCTCGGCGATCATGGTCCGCGATCCACGATATTCCTTGCGCAGAACCGCCGTGTTGATGGCCGACAGGAAGCCAAGAAGGCTTCCGTCACCGATCTTCAACCGGCGCGTGCGAACCGCAAGGCTTGTCTCGATGATCGACACAACCTCACGCAATTCGTGCAGCCGCTTGGCCGTATTATTGTCGAGAAGGCGGTTGGCCGCCTTCCCGAAGAGCGGCACCCGCAAGGGCTGCACCTGGTTGCGAACGATCGTCAGCACCAGCACGAAATCATGCAGGTTCCTGCTGGCCAGATGCGCCTGCCAGGCACGATCCACATCCGCCGCAAATCCATCACCACGGATCGGCTTCAACCCGAACTCCGCCGGGCGCATCATCCGGTGGACATAGATCGTGAAGCGTTCATCAAGCCCGTCGAGGACATGTGCAAACGCCCGCCGCAATTCGCGGATATCGCCGTCCGAACTGGTCGCGCCGTCGATGCCGGTCACTTCCATCGCCATCATCAGGCCGTTCTCGCGGGTGCGGATCGTTTCGTCATCGACTTCCAGCACATAGGGCATGTGCCTGTAGAGCTTCATGTCGGCCGGCAGGACCGCCCGCGCACGCTCGCTCAACTCGTTCATGTCGCGGGCGTTAAACATAGCGACGCACCCTTTTTTCCCTGGTTGCCGCCAGTTTCGGCGGCGTCCGCTGAAAAATGACGGCCAGTACACGATGGCCGTGTGGGTTGATGATCGCGGCGACACGGGCTACCGGATACCAGAACAGTCCAGTCAGCAGCCATGGCATCCACTTGAACCAGATGAAGGGCAACATGATCAGCGCCCCGACCGCCAGCGTATAGGGCATGGGCAGGCCAGCAAGATTGGCCTGCCTCGAAAGCCCGAGAATGACGGGGGTTCTCTCGGTCATCAGGTGAACACCGCTTTCAGCTGCGTGACGATATTGGTCGCGCCGAAAGCAAAGAACGCGCCGACGCAGATCATCAGCACCCACATCCAACTGATGCGGTTGAAGGCCGCCAAGAGCCCGGTCACGATCAGGGCCACTGTGAAGAAGATCGTGATCGGGTTGCCCTTGAGCCAGGTCAGGAAGCTCGTGCCGAGCGTGTCGATCTTGCTGAACTGGACCTGCTGAGCCATGGCATCCGTCGCTGCCAGTCCGACAAGCGCCACCATCAGCAAGCACAGCGTCAATTGCGAGTAATTCACTTTCGTCATGGCAAATCCTTTCATTGTGCTGCCATCAGTCGTTCATGGTGCGACAGGATCGTCACCACGTAATTCCTTGTTTCGCGATAAGGTGGGACGCCGCCGTATTTCTGGACGGCGCCGGGACCGGCATTATAGGCGGCAAGCGCCAACATCGGTGACTTGAAGGTCTGAAGCTGAATCAGCAGATAGCGGGCGCCCCCATCCAGGTTCTGCATCGGATCGCCCGGATCGACGCCGAGTGTTGCCGCCGTTCCGGGCATCAGCTGCGCCAGACCGCGCGCACCCTTCGGACTGACCGCCCTCGGGTTGAACCGCGATTCCTGCCAGATCATCGCTTGGAACAGGGCCATCCATTCCGCGCGGGTCAGACCGGCAGCGGAAATCGCCGGGTGGTTCTGATATCTCGCCGCGGTCGCACGCACCCCTTCCAGCGGCGTCGAATAGTCGCCGACCGCCCCGCGCGTCGCGATGAAATTCATCTGATCCGATGTTGAAACGCCCGCAGGCTCAAGCTCGTCGGCAGATGCTTCTTCGAGCTTCGGAGGCACGACCAGCTTTCCGCGCTGATCGTATCGAAAGACGGCGCGCGGTCGCGAATCCGCGGACACCTGTTCGCTTCCGGACGAGGACCTGAAACGGATCACATCCGCCTGAGCCACCGCCGCCAGCAACAGGGAGGAAAGTGCTGCTGAGAGTAGCCGGCTAGTCCACCGGTGAATTGCTGCGCGGAACCACCGTTTACTACTGCGATTCCAACGACTGCCAGGCGATCTGCGACTCTTTGGTGGGAATGGAGTGGATCGTGATCCCGAACTGATCAAGGAATGAGACCAATCCGTTGATCGATCTGAAAACCCTCGCCTCCATGCCTTTGCGGGCGGTGACCAGGGTTTGTTCGTATTTACCGTCTCCTGAGACGGCTTTGATGCCCCACTGTCCATACCAATAGGATTGGCGCTTTTCCGCGTCTTGTAGACTAATGACGACGATGCGCCACCCTTCGGCAAGCCGGTTTGGAATATCGTCTTCGCTGAGCACATTCGGAACTTCGTTTCGGATGATTGCCATAGCGAGTGATCCCATTAGTCGGCACCAACCGCAGCCACAAGGCTACGAGATGGATACAATATTGCAAGATTGCGCGCAAGTTGTAATATCGTACCGACGCACACTTTATTTCGTGCAGCAGTTATCATCAAGTTGACCAGCAAGCACTAGGAAAAAATGTCTCTTTTAGATCAAACATCTGCCTGGCAGGGCGCCTTCATCCTTACAATGCTCTTCTCACCCGTCGTCAGCGCAGAGACCTACGGCTACCAATGTACCGAGCCTATCCCGCCTCTGCTTCCAATCGGTGAAGATCTCGCAATGAAGTATAGGGATGAGATCGAGGCAGAGTTTCAGCGATACTTCGCAGAGGTCACCGACTATTCCGCCTGCCTTTCGGCCGCGCAGAGCACGGCCTTTTCGGAGGCTAAGACAGGATGGGAAGCCTACCGGGCATTTCGCGCCCAAGTAGGCGATCCAGCCCCCGACATTTCGTCAGAGCCGTTGCCGGGTCCATAACCGGGCACCGAAACGCTACAAACCTGCCGTCGTCGTTACCGACGACTTCCCCCATGAGCTGCACGTCCCAACCAAGCATGCGTGCCAGACGGGGAAAGGCTCGGGAGCCTAGAAACAGGCATTCGTCCGCAGATTCGGTAAACAGAAAGTCGTTAGCAGCCAGGAGCAGGGCTTCGACGACCTCGGGTTCGCGGGCAGCAACAAAGCGCGTCATCTCCCAAACGCTAGTGCTTACTGGTGGCTCGACCGCGCAAAGGTTTTGGGGTAGCCCCGGCAATAATCCAAGCCACGCATCCCGGATCATGTATGAATACGTCACCGACCCCGAGCCAAAGCGCCCGTCGGTCCGTTTCAGCCGCAGTCCACCAACAACATCACGGCCACGGTGGGCGACGATATAGACTGGATCAAAGCCACCATCATAGTTGTCGAACTCAAGCTCGTCGGTGTGAAAGATCGGCCAGCCTTTGTGGTCAACGAAAATTTCTTTCCGGAAAGCAAGGAACTTCGCCACCAGGTCCCAATCACGAACTGTTTGTGGCAGCCGCAGGACGGCTGTCTGAAGATCGTTATTCATGCTGGTCTCGCTCAAAAAATCTTTGTCTCAGCAGGTAACTTTGCCATGCCCAAGAACTGCCGGCCGCCGCGCCGCTTGTTGGGAAGCCACAGCGTTCCATCATCTCCAAGCTCAATGCTCACGATACCTTCAACGGCATATGTGTCGAAATAGTCGGTCAGCGTCTGCGCCATATCCCGTGTAAACTCTGCTACACCAACAACTTTCGTGTTCCGTATCATGCTGCACCATCCAAAGCTCACCTCTTGATAGACGGCGCGTATCTCATTGTCATTGACACTTCGACCAGCTTACCCATTTGGTATAGCCATTCGGGTAAGCCAAATGGGTAATGTCGTATTATGCTTGAACAACTGATACCCAATTTCCGGGAAGTACAGGACTACCTCTACAGTGTCGGGTCAACGGGTTGGATCCTCGGACTCAACGTCGACTTCATCAATGCAGAGCATTTGCTGAACCGATTTCCAGAAAGTTGGAACAAGATTTACGTCGAGCATAATTATATCTTCCGTGACCCAATTGTAGCCTGGGCTTCGTCGCGTGAAGGCGCCCTTCGCTGGTCAGAGGTTCCAATCGATGACATCGGCGGGCTGTTTGAGGCCGCAAGAGCTTATGGCCTTACCTATGGAGGGGTCCTCGCCAAGAAGGTCAACGGCAGGCGCTCATTCCTTACTGTTGCCCGAAACGACCGCGAGTTGACAGACGCGGAACTCGCCACGCTAAACGTCAAGTTTTCGTCCTGGCTGGATATACTCTATAACTTTGCCACACTGACGCCCGGTGAGTTGGACGTTCTCAAGGCACAGCGGGACGGAATGAGCTACAAGGAGGCGGCCCGAGCGCTCGGCATTTCGCCAGCAACCGTGAAGGTTCGTCTTGAAAGGTCAAAAACGAAGCTCGACGCTGCAAGCGCGACCAATGCCGTCGCTATAGCCATGGCACGACACTATTTCGATTAGCATACCCGAATGGGTAAGCTAATCGGGTATCATACTTGACCGGTTACCGGTTCGCCGATCAATAGGCAGTGCGGATTGGCGATAACCTATATCAATTGGTCAGAGAGAAACTGATGACACGACGTGCAATGGAAGCTCCTCGACTGTCGGCCGTGCCGACATTGCGGGTCAACGACGGCGAGCGCTCCGGTTGGCTCTACGTCTGGAATAATGGCGATGCTTCCATTTTTTGGGATGACGCGATCCGCCGGGCGACGCCGCTTCTCTGCCAGCCGCTGCCAGCGGCAGAGCTAAGCCGCCACTGTTCAGCCTGAACCTGATGTGCTACAAAATTGCAATATACGTATGAAATTGCAATTGTGTGCAGGTCACCTCATGAACATTCAAGGCTCAATATCAGCACTCTGCCTATCTGTTGCCGCGACAACTCTCGTTGTGACAGCAGAACCCGCCGACGCCTATCCGATTGATTGCGCCATTCTGCTGTGCCTTGCAGGCGGCTTTCCCGCGTCAGCGGAGTGTGCTGCCGCCAAGGTTGAGATGATCCGCAGGATCACGCCGTTTCCGATTGAACCACCCCTGCAGCTGTGGAACTGCCCCATGGGCGGCGGCTCAGGCGGCGCGGCCATCGCCGGCTTGGCTTCCTTCGGCCCCGATGGCCTGACCCCGGAAGTGCGCCAATACCGTGACGGCATCGAACTTTATCACATCAAATACTACAGCCGCACGCGCAACCAGGACGGATCCTACAACGTACAGGATATTGCCGAGTCTGGCGCATATGATTCAGAGGGCGATTTCTATTGGTCACGCGCCAGCTTCGGGCATGGCCCGGCCTGGCTCGCGGGCGCGGTCGGCGGCAGGCGCGAGCCGGTTGAGAAATGCGTCAGCACCAGCAGCGACGGCACCTGTCGTCGTTACGAAACGGTCGGCTATACCAACGTCTATGGCTCAACTGGTATTGGCGGCTTTACTGGTGCCCCCACTTCCTGGACGCCGAACCGCCTTCGCGGGGTGGCGATCCGATATCTGGACTATCAGGGCAACGAACACGCCGAGTTCGTCAGCTACTAAGTGTTAATGGCCGCCTAGGCCGCAACACTAAAATTTGCGGGGAATCGTAACACGGTGTATTCCCGACAGAACAACAAAAACAGAAGGCGCAGCAGAACCAGCAGCATAAAAAGCAAAACCCCCGCGCGGGGCAATCCGGCGGGGGGGCTTAGAACCAAGGTCTACCAAACCTCAGCACTTGACATCTTAGGTCTGTTCTAGCCTCTCCGAACATCGAGATCAACGAAAAAACGCGCTTGCGCGAACAATAAGGTCTTGCCCGGAAGCCTCGTCTTTCAAAAAGAACGGAGCAGACAATGATCACCACATCCGTCGCCCTAGAGCGGCATCAATCCCCCGAACGCGCAGGTCCACGCCTTTGCAGGGACCATCTGATTTCACTGGTTGAGCGTGTGGCCCCCATGCTTGGCCTGTCCCACGGCGCTACCCACATCTTTCGTATCATGGCCTCTTTGACCAAGCCGCGAGACTGGACAACCGCAGGCGGCGATCCGTGCTGTTACGCTGCCCAGGTCGAGTTGGCGCGGGTGGCGGGCGTTTCAACTGCGACCTTACGTCGCCACGAAGCCGGGCTCGTCGCCGCCGGGCTTGTTGGAAAGCGCGTCGCCGCCAACGGCAGCCGTTCCAGTCGGCACGGATGCGGCATCTTTTTCGGGCCGACGATTCGCCGCGCTGCCAAGTTTCAAAGCCGTCTGGACGATCTTGAAGCAGTGCGCCATCAGCACGCCTCACTGCGAGGGCTTCGCTCGATCCACAAGCGGCATCTGAACGGGGCGATTGCGGCCATGGCAGCCGTTGGCCACCCCTCAGCCAGTCATTACGCCCAAGTAATTGACGAATGGCCCGACGCCGGGCAGCTGCACCGGATGGATATTTCTGAGCTGGCGGCGCATGTCGAGGCTGCGGATAACTCCAGCAGAGAAGCGGTCAGAATCGTAGAAAATATTGAAAATTCAAGCGTTCGACCGCTCAATTTTGAGCGGCCCTATATACAAGATACAACGCAAGAAGAATCTTTGTCCTGTAGTGCACCGCACATAAAAAGGAACGCGGGCAAGCCCGCGCAAGACAATCTTGATAGCGACGCGTCTGCCGACGCGCCGCAATGCAAAGAAAAAGATGATGTGGGTCGCAGCGCCGCTTGCAAGAGCGAGTTTCTCGCCCGGCTTGGACCGCAGCGTCTTTATGAACTGGCCGGCGATGGTTTCCAGATGTATCTCGACGCCCGCAGTGACCGAGAACAGCTTACATTCCACGATTTTGTTGTCGCGGCTCATCATGTCATGAGGGATAGAGGCATAAATCACTCCGCCTGGATCGAGGCAATGGAACTCATGTCCGAGGACGAGGCCATGATCTGCGTTCTGATCATCGACGCCAAATGCTCAGATCCGACGATCCGCATCGCCAGCCCAGGAGGTTATCTGCGCGCCATGGTGCGGGCCCGAAGTGCCGATAAGCTAAACCTCGTTGGCAGCCTCATTGGTCTGTCCGAAAGACGTCGGGACATGACGACCGCATGATAGCCGCCGGCCTCAAAACAGACGAGCGGACGCCTAAGCGCCCGCCCTCACCTTCGCAGCCATCGGCGTCCCCGCATGTACTGCTTCACCACGTTTGTCGGACAGTCTCGTTCCGCGTCCTGGAAAGAGGGCCTGTTCCGGCCCTCTTTCCAAGGGGTGGGTCCTCGCAATGCTCGCTTCCTCCAGCCAAGCCCGACGGAATGGTGTCGAGCACTATGCTATTTAGCTGCCAGTAGGGTGAACTTATGAATCTGTGGCGGTTCGGAAAACAGCTCATCCGCCTTGTCCATCAGTGCGGCGGCAACCTTGCCGTCAAGATGCGCCTGCCGATCTTCCTCTGTGTCGAACGTATCAAAGATCGCGTACGCACCGGGGCCTTCCTGGATCGCATACCAGGTCAGGGTACCGGGCTCGGCTTGAACGAGCGGTAGCGCCGAGGTCAAGAAATCCGCGACATCGCTCTCTTTTCCGGCCTTGGCCTTCAGTGGCACGTACAGCGCAAGTTTGGGCATCATCAACTCCTCAACATAAATGACCAAGTCTTAGTTTGCACGATAACGAACGAGACCGTGGAAGCGTTCCCAGCGGTCACGCGCTCGATAACGCAGCGATGGAAGACGCAATAGTGTAGCGAAGGCAGCTAGCTGCCCGCGTGAAACAGTGCATCATTCCAGAATCTTGTCGATCGTGATCGGCAGGGACCGGACCCGCTTGCCAGTCGCATGATAAATTGCGTTGGCGATCGCCGCAGCGGTGCCGACAATGCCAATCTCGCCTAAGCCTTTCACCCCGAGCGGAGTCACCTCAGGATCGGATTCATCGACGAAGATGACTTGAATATCATGGATGTCGGCGTGCACGGGCACATGGTATTCGCCGAAATTGTGATTCATCCAACGACCCAGCCGGTGATCGGAGAACGTCTCCTCGTGAAGCGCCATACCAATGCCCATAACCACGCCGCCGAGGATCTGGCTGCGCGCAGTCTTCGGGTTGATGATGCGGCCAGCAGCGACGGCGTCGACGATGCGGGTGACGCGTACAACGCCCAACTCCTCATCCACCCTCACTTCCGCGAAGATTGCGCTATGGGTGTTCTTTGACTTGTGGAGGCCTTTCCACATGTCGCCGAACCCGGGAGCAGCGGTTGCTTCCTCTTCGATCTCCGTCAGATCGGCGGCACGCATCGCATCGCCGAATGGCACGCGGACCGTCGGCGTGTCCTTCAACACGATGCATCCGTCCTCAAACAGCACATCTTCTATTTTCGCTCCGTCCAGCGGTTCGCCGGCGATCTTCCCGGCCGCCTTCAGGAGCTTCTTGCCAACCGCTTGGCACGCGAGCTGGACCGCTGCCCCAGACGATGCCGCCCCCCATGACCCGCCTTCGACCGGGGCAGCCGGGAGGTCGGAGTCGCCCAGCTTGGCAGTGATCTGCTCAGGGGGCAGGCCCAGCGTGTCGGCGGCGACCAAGGTCATCACAGTGTAGCTGCCGGTGCCGATGTCTGAAGTCGCGCATGCTACTTCCAGATGGCCGTTGGCGCTGAGTTTGGCGCTGGCGGACGTCTTGGAGAATTGTGCGTCCCACATGCCGGTCGCGCAGCCCCAGCCGATCAGCTCGTTGCCCTCGCGCATCGACCGCGGTTCGGCCGACCGCTCACTCCATTTGAATGCCTCGGCCCCCTCGCGGAACGCCTCCCGCAGCGCCTTGCTGGTATAGGGCGTGCCGTTCATTGCATCGATGGGTGAGTAATTGATGAGCCGAAACTCGAGGGGGTCGACCTTGGCGGCATAGGCCATCTCGTCGATTGCTATCTCGAACAGCGTCATGCCGGTTGCCGCCCCCGGCGCGCGCATGTCTGCTGATGTTGGTGTGTCGATCTGAGCGAGGGTGTATTCAGCGTCGGCGTTCGGGCAGTCGTAATTCATCAATCCCCATGTGACGACATTCTCCATGTTGTCCTCGTAACGCGAGGTGGAGGTGGTCGCCGCGTTCCGGATCGCGGTGAGCTTGCCGGTCGTCTCCGCGCCCAAGGCGATACTTTGTACTGCCTGCGGGCGGTAGGCGTGGCTGAACATCTGCTGGCGTGTCATCGTCACCCGTACGGAGCGTTCAAGCATCTTTGCGGCTAGCACCGCGAGAAACACCTGATGCTGCGGTCGGAGTCCGGAGCCGAAGGCGCCGCCGACATAGGGGTTGAGCACGCGTACCTTCTTTTTCGAAAAGCCGAAGACGCTGGCAAGGTAGGCATGCACCCCCTGCGAACCTTGGGTCTTATCCCACACGGTGATGCTGCCGTCGCCGTGCCATTCGACGGTGGAGCCGAACATTTCCATGGCATTGTGGTGTTCCGGCGCGAGCCGGTAGTCGCCGGCCACCCTGAGCGGGGCGTCCGCGAACGCCTGCGCCGCGTCCCCACGGTCCTTGGGTGGCACGTAGCCGCTGCGCTTTTTCTTCGGCACATACTCATCGTCGAGTGCGACGTCGAAGTCGGTGTTATGCGCCTCCGTCTCGTAGGCGATCTCGATCAGGCTGGCGGCGTAGCGCGCTGCCTCGAACGTCTCGGCCAGCACCAGCGCGATCGGTTGCTGGCTGAAATGGATGCGGTCATCGTAGAGTGGCCGGAACGGAGAGCCAGGAATCTTCATCTCGTCCTGGTAGCTGTGGTCTGTCCAGGCGACGTGCGGCCGGTTGAGATGTGTAATGACCTCGACAACGCCAGGAACAGCGCGCGCCGCGTCCTCATCGACGCTAAGCACGCGGCCTTTGGCGATCGCGGCCTCGACGATGTAGCCGTACAGCAGGTTCTCCACCGGATGCTCGGCGGCGTAGCGCGCCGTGCCAGTGACCTTCTCGACGCCATCGACGCGGTTGATCGCGCTGCCGATTCCGATCTTCGCTGCGGTAGCCATGATGTCTGCTCCTTAAGCGATGCGCTTGTCGGTCTGCGATTGCGGGGTGGCCTCGGCGGCCTGCTTCAGCGCACGGACGATCCCCTTGCGCGCGAGCGGGATTTTGAAGTCGTTCTTGCCCTGACCGACCGCTCCGGCGAGGAGGGCATCGGCGAAGGCGCTGAATGTCTGCGGCGACGGCTGCTGGCCTTTCAGCAGCTTCTCGGCTTCGGTGCTGCGCCATGGCTTGTGCGCGACGCCGCCGAGCGCCACCTGCGCTTCCGCGATCGTGCTGCCTTCGATCCGCATCGCGACGGCTATCGACACCAGCGCGAAGGCATAGGACAGACGATCGCGCAGCTTCAGATAGGTGTAGTTCTTGGTGAAGTCCTCGGCGGGTAGGTCGATGCCCGTCACCAACTCGCCCGGACGCAGCGTGTTGTCGCGCCACGGCTCGTCGCCGGGCAGCCGATGATAATCGGCGATCGGGATCGCGCGGTCACCTTCCGGCCCGGTCACCTGAACAATCGCGTCGAGCACTGCCAGAGCGACGCACATATCCGAGGGATGTGTGGCGATGCATTGGTCACTCGCGCCCAGGATGGCGTGGATACGATTGACCCCGCCGATTGCACCGCAGCCGGAGCCCGGCTTACGCTTGTTGCACGGCGTTGCGACATCATAGAAGTAATAGCAGCGCGTGCGCTGGTTGAGGTTGCCGCCGTTGGTCGCGGCATTGCGCAACTGAGGGCTGGCGCCGGCGAGGATCGCGGAAGACAGCAAGGGATAGCGCTGCTCGACCCGCGCGTCCCACGCCGTGTCAGAGTTCGGCACGAGCGCGCCTAACCGCAGCCCTCCGCCGTCCAGCTCCTCGATCGCGTTCAGCGGCAGGCGATTGATGTCGATTACCGTCGTCGGCTGATCGACGTTTTCCTTCATCAGGTCGATCAGGTTCGTGCCGCCCGCCAGGTAGCGGACCTGCTCTCCCGTGCCTGCCTGTACTGCTTCGGCAACGCTGGCCGGACGGGCATAGTCGAAGCGGTTCATGCCTGCTCTCCGATCACGTCGAGCACCGCATCGATTATGTTCGTATAGGCGCCGCACCGGCACAGGTTTCCGCTCATCAGCTCGCGGACCTCGTCACGGGTCCTAGCCTTGCCTTCATTGATGAGGCCCTGCGCCGAACAAATCTGGCCGGGTGTGCAATAGCCGCACTGGAAGGCGTCGTGGTCGCAGAAAGCGGATTGCAGCGGATGGAGGTTGCCTGGCTGACCGAGCCCTTCGATCGTCGTGATTTCCGCCCCGTCCAGCGTCACCGCCAGCTTGAGACACGAGTTGATGCGGCGCCCGTCGACCAGCACGGTGCACGCGCCGCACTGGCCATGATCGCAGCCTTTCTTGGTGCCGATCAGGTCTTCGCCCTCCCGCAGCAGGTCGAGCAGCGTCGTCCAAGGCTCGATCGCGCGGGTGCGTGTCTGACCGTTGATCGTCAGCGTGGTTGGCACCCTGCCGATCGGCATGGCAGCGTACGTGGCGGAATTGACGGCTGTCGACATGATCGGTGCCTCTTGCTTCGGCTTAGGCCGGGATGGCTGTGATGTCAGCGGTATTTTCTTCAGTAACACCGTTCTCGCGGTGGCGAAAGGGGACAGCCATGATAGACCTGAAGCCGTGCGCGCATCACCCACCCGAGCGACGGATGGGCGGCCAGGCTGTGGGCTGGGCGGCAGGTCATCACGTCATCGGAAATAGCTGGCGCGCGCCAAGCTGTAGGCTTCCTGCGCGGGGCTGCGAATCTTGGCCGCGGTGCGATGCTGTTTGCCCTGTGACGGCCACTCGACCAAGGCGTCCTCGATCGGCTGCGTCTCCGCGTTCGCCCAGAGCTGGACCTTCAGCTCGAATACCGCATCGTGATCGCGGAAGTAATTGGTCGGGGCGTGGCGAAAGCCGTCCTCGTCCTCGTGCGGGTCGAGTTGCCACTCTCTAAGCGCATCCTGTGTCGGAGATGCCGGCACGGCACCGACGCATAGTCGATCAGCAGGTCCTGCCCGCGATAGGCGGTGACGGAGGTCGTGCAGATGATGGATGCACCCTTCTCAAGATGCGCAATGCCGCCTGCACCATGTAGAAATGACCGCCGATGTTCGTCTGGCACGTGCGGAAACGCTGCTCTTCGGATATCTCTATGACCTCTTCCCGCGCATGCTGTTCGGCGGCGTTGCAGATCAACACGTCAAACCTGCCGAACCTGTCGAGGGTCCGGCTTACCGCTTCTTCGCAGAACCCCTTGCGCGAGCTCTCCAAGGCGCAAGCGGCCTTTGGCGTGTCAGAACGTGATTTGACCGTTTTGCAGGGGCTCCTCAGCTTCTTTCCAGACGATGGACTTGGCGGGAACGCCGAGATGGTAGTCTTCCCCTCGAACAAGACGATCTGTGAGCGCCTGAATGGGATGCCGTGCTCAACGATGCGTCGTCACCTCGCGCGTCTTGTCGAGGCTAGTTTGCTTCAGAGGCGTGATAGCCCCAATGGAAAGCGCTACGTCCGCAAGCACGGCGAAGAGAGCGTCGCCTTTGGCTTCGATCTCTCCCCGCTCTACTGCCAGTCCGAGGAGATAGCACGGGCCGCAGAGGCCGTACGTGAGGCTGAGGAGCGCGTCAGGCGTCTGAGAGAGGTTGTAAGCCTCATGCGGCGTGATCTCGCGGCCCTCGCGGCGTTCGGAGACGAGATGCAGCCAAGCCTAGGTATCTGGGACCAGCTTCATGACAAGGCTATCCTCACAGCGCGCGCGCTTCGCCGCAAACTTTCAATTGAGGTCCTCGCGGCCTATCGAGACGATCTTGAAGCTCTCCGAGACCAGCCACGAAACATCATTGATGGCTCTGAAACAGAAGAAATGAACACCAATGATGCCCGATCTGAGCGTCACCATCATAATTCAAATAAAGAATCTATAGATCATGAACCTGCTTTAGAAAAAAGCGGGGCGGCGCCCGGCGTGCCAGATGTGCACAGGGATGAGCCCGCGGCTGACGTCGATGGAACAGGGCACAAGACGCCCGCCAAAGATCCCGCTGCACCTGGTGATCGCGGCATGTCCCTCGCTCAAGACCGTCTACCAAGGGGAAATTCGTCATTGGCACCAGCTTTTCGATGCGGCATGCCATGTGCGACCAGCGATGGGGATTAGTGCGTCAGCATGGGAAGACGCGCAGCGGTTCATGGGTCCGGAGCAAGCGTCGATCGTCGTTTCTGCCATGCTGGAACGCGTTGAGTACATCAGATCGCCTGGTGGATACTTGAGAGCTCTGACTGCCAAAGTTGCGGTCGGTGAGTTTTCCTGTGGGCCGATGGTCATGGCATTGATTGGACGACGATCTGCAGCTTAGCAGCTGTTAACGTTAAGAGACTGCGTACTGTTCCGCCACCTCGGGACTGACGATTTAACAGCTGTTAAGGTCCTGTCTCGGGAGCGCCAGAACAGGAGAGGGACAGGTTTGTTGGTTTGAGGGGTGACGGGAAGTGAGATCGGAAGAGTGGCTTCCGGCGTCCGTCGCGGAGAAGATCTGATGGCGAAATCTGCCCAGAAAGTCACCCTGTCCCCGTCCCGGGACATTCCCTTCGACAAGCTCGTGCTGAGTCAGTCCAAGGTCCGGCGCATCAACGCCGGCATCTCGGTCGAGGAACTGGCCGATGACATCGTCCGCCGCGGGTTGCTGCAGGGCCTGAGCGTTCGGCCCGTTCTGGCGGATGATGGGTCCGAGACGGGTAAGTTCGAAATCCCCGCTGGCGTGTGAACCGGCATGCAAAATTGACCCCGTAGCGGGGTGATCGGCGTCCAAAAATGACCCCCTTATGCCGCTCTTCGGCATGCAGATCGATGGCCCGCAATCACCATTCTCATCGTGTTGGTCAGGGCGGCGGCGATATGGCGAGTTCGGTCACCCGACATGAAAAGAAGCCCGCCTGCAGGGGCGGGCTTCTGAAAGTGGCTTCCGGCAACCGGTTACTTCTTCGAAGCCTTGCCGGAGGCGTTGATGACCGTCACCGCGAGCGCGGTGAGCTTGTTGTTAGCGGCCTTCTCCTCGTCGAGGATGGAGGTCAAAAGCGAATGCGCTTCCTCATTCCCCAGAACCTTGGCCCATTCGCGCAGCGTGCCATAGCGGGCGATCTCGTAATGCTCAACCGCCTGCGCGGCACCGATCAGCGCGACATCCAGCGCGTGTCCGCTGGCTTCCTCGATCAGGCCGTCAGCCTCTTTCAGAAGGCCATCCATGGCATCACATTTCTCGCCCTTGGCTTCCTTGCCGATCGACTTGAAAACGGCTTCGAGCGTCTTGATGTGCCCCTTCGTCTCCTTGAGATGATCGTCCATCGCCTTTTTCAGGTCGGCGCTGCTGACCGCCTTGGAAACCTTGGGCAGCGCCTTGGACAGCGCGTTCTCGGCCCAATAGATATCCTCCAGCGTATGTTCGAATGCGTCGTTCAGCGTCTTCATCAGATATTCTCCCTGGTTGTGTAGACGTTGTTGAACCGGCGCCTGGAACGTTATCCAGGCGCCTTCCGGACTGTCACGGCACCTCCGCGATCAGGCCAGATCACGGACCTTCGGCTCGCGATCCCAGTAGCGCAGCTTGGCCGCCTCAGGCAGACCGGCCAGGTCGGTGACGCCCTCATCCGGCTCGACACCGGCGCGGTCCATCAGCGCCTTGGCCCCTTCGGTCGCGCCGATGGCCTTGAGATGCGCGAAGGCATCAGACACGAACGCCACAGCCGCACTATCCTTGGCCAGCTTGGCCGCCGCCTCGGTCGTCAGCACCAGTGCCACCGCGTCAAACAGCACCGAGGGCGAGCCGGCCAGTTGACCGTCTGCCTTCATCGTGCCGCCATCCAGCGGCAGGCCGCCGACCTTGGGCGCAACGGTGAAGACGGTGCCCTTGGCGGATTCGACCGCCTTTTTCAGCGCCTCGACGTCGGACTTGCTCGATCCCTCGTCGAAAAGTATCGCGACCTGACGGCCTTCCAGCGACCTGTTCCAGTTCTTCTGGATCGACAGCGCGTCGGACGGGTCAAGATCGACCGGTTCCTTGAACGGCTTGACTGGCTTCGGCAGATCCATACCCAAACCCTTGGCGACACGCTTGCCGAGATCGGGATGGACCACCTGAAGATGGCTCAGCATCCGTTCGCGGATATGGTCCAGAGAGACCTTGGACAGCTCGAACACGATGGCCGAGGCAACATGCGCCTGTTCGTTCTCGGTCAGCGAGTTCCAGTACATCCGCGGCTGGCTGTAGAAATCACCGAAGCTTTCCGCGCGGATCCTCAGCTTCTCGCCCTCGACCGGCTGTTCGGCGGTGCGGAACCCGGTGCTGACAGGGCGCGGACCGGGATCCTCGCCCGCCTCGTTCAGGCTGTTCGGTTCGTAATTCGCGCGGCCTTTCGGCACATGGGTCTGCATCAGCCCGTCGCGCTGCATGTTGGCGAAGGGGCATTTCGGCGCGTTGATCGGGATCTGGTGGAAATTCGTCGTCCCCAGCCGCGATTTCTGCGTGTCGAGATAGGAAAACAGCCGGCCCTGAAGAAGTGGATCATCGGTGAAGTCGATTCCCGGCACCACATTCGAGGGAAGGAAAGCCGCCTGTTCGGTCTCGGCAAAGAAATTGTCGGGATTGCGGTCCAGCACCATGCGGCCGATCACGCGCAGCGGCACGACCTCCTCGGGGATCAGCTTGGTGGCATCCAGCACGTCATAAGGCAGCGAGTCGGCCAGCTCCCGATCAAAGACCTGCACCGCGAACTCCCATTCCGGGTAGTCGCCACGGTCGATCGCTTCCCACAGGTCGCGACGGTGGAAGTCGTTATCTGCCCCCTGTGTCTTGGCCGATTCGTCCCAGATCACAGACTGCGTGCCCAGCTTGGGCCGCCAATGGAACTTGCAGAAGCTCTCCTCGCCCGCCTCGTTCACCAGCTTGAAGGTGTGGACGCCGAAGCCCTCGATCATCCGCAGACTGCGCGGGATGCCGCGATCCGACATCGCCCACATCAGCGTGTGAAAAGTCTCGGGCATCAGCGAGATGAAATCCCAGAACGTGTCATGGGCCGAGGCCGCCTGCGGATAGGCGCGGTCGGCCTCCATCTTCACCGAATGGATCAGGTCGGGAAACTTGATCGCGTCCTGTATGAAGAAGACCGGGATATTGTTGCCGACCAGATCCCAGTTGCCCTCGTCGGTATAGAACTTCACTGCAAAGCCGCGCACGTCGCGCGGCGTGTCGACCGAGCCGGCGCCGCCCGCCACCGTCGAGAACCGGGTGAAGACCGCCGTCTTCTTGCCCTTCTTCGCGAACAGGCTGGCCCGGCTGAGTTCGGGAATCGGATCGGTGCATTCGAAATAGCCATGCGCGGCCGAGCCGCGCGCGTGCACAATCCGCTCGGGAATCCGCTCGTGGTCGAAGTGGAAGATCTTCTCGCGCAGCACGAAATCTTCCAGCAGGGTTGGCCCGCGCGATCCGGCCTTCAGGCTGTTCTCGTTGTCCGAAATGGGAACACCGAAATTCGTGGTCATGGCAGGCGTATCGCCAGCAGCGATCTGCTGCATCTCGCCCGCATTGCCCGTTTCGGTTGTGAAATCTTTGTCGTCGGCCATCGATCCTGCCTTTCAGAGGTGGACTAAAGCTTGGGCGCCGCGCGCTAGGCACGTCGCGTGAGCAAAACCGCTGAGGTCACAAGCGGTTCCACCGATTAACTTATCTGAAAGCGAAAACCGCCTCGTCCGGGTCGGTGCGCCCTGCGATCTTCGCAGCGATGATCTGGGCGCCGATCACCGAGAAGGTGATGCCATTGCCACCAAAGCCCATGATCGTGTGGATGCGGCTGTATCCGGGCACCGTGTCAATGATTGGCAGCCCGTCCTTTGTCACGCTGAACGGGGCCGACCAGGTGTAGGCCGGCTTGCCGATGTCCACCCCCGTCACGTCGCGCAGTTTCTCGGCGATGACCTTTGCCTTCCGCGCCAGCTTCGCGGGGTCCGAGTTGGTGCTTGCCGCATCCTCGTCCTCTCCGCCCGCGATGATCCGGCCCGACGCATCGGTCCTGAAGTAGAGATAAGGCTCGGCAGCCTCCCAGACGATGGTGGCCCGCATCCAGTCCGGAAGGGTCTTAATCGGCCGCGACGCCAGCGCCCAAGTCGAGGTGACGCGGTGGGACGGGCTTCGCATCTGCGGCAGATGTTCATAGCCGGTGCAGAAGACCGCGTGATCCGCGGTCAGCACCTCGCCCTGCCGCGTCGCCAGCGCGATCCCCCCGGGCAGTTCGGCCAGATCGGTGATCTCGACCGGCGAGATCACCCGCGCCCCGCGGCCCATCGCACAGGCCAACAGCCCCGCCGTCAATTGCGCCGGATTGGCCGAGGCCGAATCCGGCGACAGGATCGCCGCCTGGCGATCGATGCCGAACCGCTCCATCAGATCAGCACGGCTGAGATATTCGGCGGCAATGCCGATCTTGGCCCGCGCCTCGGCCTCGGCCTGCAGGGCGCGCTTGCCCAATTGGTTGCCCGCCAGATACAGCGCCGGCTTGCGCTCCATCGAGCAGTCGATCCGTAGCTCCTTGACCAGCTCCACCAGATCATTCGTCGCCTTGACCGAGCGGAGCCAGGCCGCATTGGCTTTCTTTGGGCCGATCTGCTTTTGCAACTGTGTCAGCGGCACGTCGATCTCGTGCTGGATCATCGCCGTCGAGGCCGGCGTCGAGCCGCGCACCGGCGAGCGGCGGTCGAGAATCAGCACCGAACGCCCCGCCCTGCTCAGCGACTCGGCCATCAGGGCGCCGCTGATCCCTGCGCCGACGACGATGACATCCACATGACCGGCCTCCGCCTCGCGCTCGGCCGTCACGGTCGAATGCGGAGTCTTGACCCAGAACGGGGTGCCTGTCCTGAGGTCATCCTTGCGGGTCTCGGCGTCGCGATCTGGCATCTCTCTCTCCGAATGGGGCGATTGGCATCTGCCAATGCACCGCGAAACGAAACGTTCCGCGCAATCACCGGAAAGACGCCACAGCTACTAGGGCAGACGGGTTGATTTTTGCAAGTCCCGGTCCAAGCACTCTTGCAGGAACGCCGCGAGCATTCCATATACCATCCATACAGATGGAGATTATCATGGAGAGCATCACTCGCCTTCCGGAAAGACAGGCCGAACCTGTAAAGATCACCATTAATCTTGGCCATGTCGATCTCGGCCGCATGGACCTGCTCGTGCGCGAGGGCTTCTATGCCAACCGGACGGATTTCATCCGCACGGCGATCCGCAACCAGTTGACCAGCGAGGGCCGTTCGGTCGCGCAATCGATCGACCGGCACCAGCTTGAACTGGGAATGTTCGACATCACCCGAGCCGATCTGGAGGCCATCGCGACGGCCGGGGAAAAACTGCACCTCAAGGTCGTCGGACTGGCGCGGATCGCGGCGGATGTATCGCCGGCGCTGGCCCTGTCGACGATCGGCTCGCTGAATGTGCTCGGCTCGCTTCAGGCATCGAAACCCGTCAAGGCCGCCCTCAAGGACCGCATCACCTGAGGCTCTGCGCCTCGCCACAAGGAAGAAGCCGATGAACACTGATTTCGAGACGGCCATGCGCCGGGCGCTTGAGAAGACGCGCGCCAGCGATCCCGCGGCTGCGACCGCGCTGATCCAGGAAGCCCTTGTGGACAAAGGGCTGGCGGACAGCCGGCTGGCGCTTCCGGGCGGCCTCGAAAGGCTGAAACCGCCGGCCCCGTTCGAAAACCCGTTCGGCAGCCTGATGCGCGATGGATGCCGGCCCTGCGCCGGTGGCGGTTTGATGCAGGGCTTGGCCCTGCCGCGCCTGCCAACTGGCGGAAAGATCGAGGTGCCGGAGGGCGCCCGCTATGAAACCCGCATCCACTCCGGCTCCGCCGGATCGCGCGGCTATACGCTCTATATCCCGACCAGCCGCCCCGAAGGGTTTCGTGGTGTCGTGCTGATGCTGCATGGCTGCACGCAGACGCCCGACGATTTCGCGCGCGGCACGCGAATGAACGAGGCGGCCGAGAAGGCCGGCCTCATCGTCGCCTATCCCGAGCAGTCGCGCGCCCACAACATCCAGTCCTGCTGGAACTGGTTCCGCCCGGAGGATCAGGCGCGGGACCGGGGCGAGCCGGGGATTCTCGCCGGAATTGCGCGCGCCTTGCTGGCCGAGTTCGATCTGCCGAGCGATCGGGCCTTTGTCGCCGGCCTATCCGCTGGCGGCGCGATGGCCGCGATCTTGGCCGAAGCCTATCCGGATCTCTTTGCCGCGGCGGGCGTGCATTCCGGCCTTCCCGCTGGCGCGGCCAACGATATCGTCTCGGCCTTCGCGGCCATGCGCGGCGAGGGCCGAGACGGACCGCGGTCGCAGCGGAGGCCGATGATCGTCTTCCACGGCTTGGCGGATACGACCGTCGCCCCTGTAAATGGCGACCGGCTGGTCAGCGGAGCAGGCATCGAGACCCGGCACGAGGGCAATGGCCGCACCTGGTCGCGCCTAATCGCTAGCGATGGCTCGGAACTTTGGCGCGTCGAGCAGGCCGGCCATGCGTGGTTCGGCGGCGATCCCGCAGGCTCCTATACCGATCCGCTCGGGCCCGACGCCACGGGCGAGATGCTGCGATTCTTTACGCAAGTGGTCGAAATTGATGTTGCACGTAGTGAGATCAGTTCTCGCTAGCGCTGAAAACACGGCCAAGGTCGTGATGATACTCGATGGTTTGGTGTTTGCATGGCAGAGCGCCTTTGCGCGAATGCGCTCGTAGCGGCAGAACGGCGTGTCGATGCCTGGATCGTCGGTCGGCTGGACGATGACATGCGAAGGTGGCTCGATGGACTTCTGGCCGAAGATGCGGGCGGCTCGGTCACGCGGTTCGTCTGGCTGCGTCAGCTCGAGATCGGACGCAGCCGCGTGACCTACCTGCGATCTGGGGGGCGGAGTACCCCGAACCCTCGGGCCTCGCCCGCGATCGCGGCGGGGTCAGATCGTGACCATGGCGGACACGGCGGGCGGCAATTCGACCGGCTCGAAGGTAATGTCGGGCGCGGGGCTTTTGCGGGCCCGGGTCGCGCGGGTATAGAGGCTCTCGTAACCATCCAGCATTCTGTCCCGGCTGAACAGGCGGCGGACGCGGTTATGCGGGCGGTGGCGCGAGATCGCCATTGCAGTCAGCAGCGCCCGTGCCAGCCCCTTGGCATCCTCGGGGGCGGCGAATGCGCCGCAATCGCCGATCACCTCTTCGGTCGCGCCGATACGGGTGCTGGCGACCGGCAGGCCGCAGGACATCGCCTCGATCGCCACCAGCCCGAAAGGTTCCTGCCATTGCGGCGTGAACAGCATGGCCGAGGCCGCGCCGATCCTGTCTGCCAGATCGTGCCCCGACAGATGACCGCCATAGCGGATGCTCTCTCCCAGCAGCGGGCGCAGCCGGGTTTCGAAATAATCGCGATGTTCGATGGTCCCGAACAGCGTCAGCGGAACGCCCGCGATGCGCGCCGCCTCGGCGGCCAGATGCGGGGCCTTGTTGGGTGTGATCCGCCCCGCCCAGACCGCGCTGCCATCGCCCTCTGCACGAAAGGGCCAGTCGGCCATGTCGATGCCGTTGCCGACCACCGCAGCCTGCGGCGGCGCGCCCTCGGGCCACCACAGCGCCGCCTGCGAGGATGAGCAGACGGTGAACAGGTTCCACGGGGCGACCGAGGCATGGACCGCGCGTTGCAGCGCGCCGAAGGGCGGAACGTGCAGCGAGGTGACCGTGGCCTGCCGCGCCACCCGTGCATATCGCGGGGGATAGCGGTGCAGGCTGTTGTTGTGGACCAGATCGAAGCCGCCCTCGCGGATGGCCTCGATACAACCCGCGAAGGCCCGGTCGATGACCGCATTCAGCGCATCCGTGCCATGACAATCGTGCCACGGGTAATCCGCGTCGTAATGGCGCACGATGATCGGATGGACCGGCAAGCCCGGATCGCTGTCACCCGATGCGAACAGCGTCACGTCATGTCCGCGCGCCATCAGCCCGCGCGTCAGATGCCAGGCATGAGCCTCCATCCCGCCCATAAACGGGGGCGCGATGGGGTGGCGGATATGGGCGACGACGGCGATCCGCATCAGACCGCCTTCGCGACAAGAAATTCCGCCTGCGCCGCCTCGACCTGCAGGCGACGGGCCTCGCCCGACCGCTGCGCAGGGGCGATCGCCTGCAGCCGGTCGATCACCCGACGGGTGTTGGCATAGGGCATGTGGGGTTCCTGCCGGCACAGCGCGAAATCGCGTTCGTCAGGCTCTCGCAACACGATCAGCCCGTCCGGGCCGTTCTCGATCAGGCCCATCAGGCGGAAGGCGTAGAGCCAATGCTCCATCGTGCGATGCCCCCATTTCGAGGCGAAATATTCCGCATTCCGGATCACCGAGGGGATCTGGTGGATCGGCGGCATGCAATGAGGGTGATATTGGTGATAGACCCGCGCGCCCTTCAGCCACCAGATACCGATCCCGCGTTCGGCAAGGGTGCGACCGAAATCCGTATCCTCGCCGCCATAGCCCAGATAACCCTCGTCGAACCCGCCCGAGGCGTTCCAGTCGTCGCGATGGATGGCGAAGTTCAGCGACCAGAAGCAGCGGTAATCCTGACATTCGCGCAGCCCGGATTCGGGCGGGGCCTGCCGGTCCGAATGCCGCACGCCCAGCCTGTCGAAAAGGGCGAAATCCAGCCCCGCCGCCTCGGCCCCGTCGGGCAGATACTGCACCTCGCCCATCAGAAGGCCCCGCCCCGATTGCGCGGCGGCAGCGTAATCCGCGATCAACCGGGGCGCGGGGATGCAATCGACATCCACGAAGACCAGCACATCGCCCAAGGCCGCCCGTGCCGCCGCATTGCGAGCCGCCGAAAGCGGCAGCGCGCCATCTGTGGCATCGATCGGGATCTGGCGCAGCGGGAAGTCGGTTTCGGGCAGGTGCTCGTAGGGCTCGGCCTGCATCACCGCCACGATCAGTTCATCCGGCGGCGTCGCTTGCGCGTGAAACCCGCGAATGACGTTCGCCAGATGGTCGGCGCGCCCTGCGGCAATGGTCAGGGCCGAGATCGTGGACATGAGATGTTCCTTTCCTGCTGTCGGTCGATGGGGTCTGGCCCCAGATGCGGTCGCACAGGCGCGCCAGCCACCGGGCGGTCGCTGGCGCGGCGTCCTCTCCTGCCAATCGCCGCTGGATGGCGGTGTCGTGCGTTCGTTGGGCCTCGGCCAGCGCGGCCTGCCAGGCATGGGCCGAGGCAGGCAGATAGGGCAGATGCAGCGCCGCCCCAGCACGGCCAAGCGCCCGCGCCTTGTCCTGCTGTTCGTCGAAATAGCGCCACTCGGGCACGACGATCCAAGGGCGCGCGGCGGCCAGCACCTGATGGCAGGTGGTGTTACCTGCGGAAGAGACGATCAGATCGGCGGCGGCGATATGGTCCGCCGCGTTATCGACCCAACCCGCCAGATGCAGATTGGCGGGCAGCGTGGCGTGCCAGTCGCGCTGGATCTTGCCGATAACGATCCAGTCCATATCCGGGAAGGCGCGGGCAGCGACGCCAAAGGCGGCATCGGCCCAGCCATCGCCGCCCCCGCCCGACACCACCACGGCCAGCTTGCGACCCGGCCCGATACCAAGCGCGCGGCGTGCGGCATCGCGGGCGGGCAGCGCCGCATTCACCCCGATGCCCGGCGCGTGAAAGGTCAGCGCGCGCATCCAGTCGGGGCGGTCCGGGTTGTCCAGATCGGCATGGAACGGCGCCAGCAGACCGGCGGCACCGCGGTAGGCGGCCATATGGCCGGGATCGCTGCGGTCGCCATGTTGCAGGATCTTCACATGCGGCACAGAGCACAGCCGCGCCAGTTGCGCAACCTCGGCGCTGACATCGCTGATCATCAGCGCGGGATCGGCCTCGTGAAACCAGCGCGTCATGGTTGCCATCGCCTGACGGATCGTGGGCCAGCCGACCGGCGCGCAATGCATCGTGTCTGGCGTGGCGATCCAGTCGGTCTGGGGCAGCGGTCCCGCGGGCGGTTCGAACAGCGACGAGATGGTGACGATCTCGACCCCCGGTCCGAGGGGCGGGAAGATGTCGTCGCGGGCGCAGAAGATGGTGACGGGCCGGTCCTGCGGCAGAGCATTGACGATGGCCGCACAGCGTTCCGCATGGCCCCGTCCCTGATGGTGAACGAAATATCCGATGGGGCGCGGGCTCACCATCCTATTCCGCCGCGATGGGATGGTGGCGGGTCAGGCCGAAGCGTTGCATCCCGTCCAGAACGCCCAAGGCATGATCCTGCGCGCTGCGATAGGCCAGCCGCGCGGGCGCGACCTCGGGCAGCGCATTCGCAGGGACGATCGCGCGACGGAAGGCCGTCAGCATGTCCAGATCGTTGCCGCTGTCGCCCGCTACGACACAGTGATTGTGATCCAGCCCCAGCCTGCGCGCCTCGAACCGGATCGCCGCAGCCTTGCCCGCCCGCGCCGGCAGAATGTCGATCAGCCGGTCATGCGACAGGATCACCTGCGCGGGCAGCGCCGCCTCGGCCAAGGCCTCGCGGATGCGGTGGCGGTCGCTGGCCGTGCCGAAATAGCTGAGCTTCCACGGGCGCTGATCGTGACGCGGCTGTGCGGTCAATGCCAGACGGTCAAGCGTCCGCAGGATCGCCGAGCGGTTCCATCCGTCCGAGATGAAATCGGCATAGGCCTTGCAGGGCTGCAGCTGGCCGTGCTCGCCCCACCGCCAGATCTCGCTTCCGACAGAGGCGATGAACAGATCGGGCGCAGGCAGGTTCCACGCCGCAAGAACTTGCCGCGCCTCGGTGACGGACCGTCCGGTGGCGACGGCGAACAGGATATGCGGATCGCGGCTGGCGCTCCATTCCGCGAAACGCTGCGCACCGCGCGCGCAGCCGGTCAGGGTGCCGTCGATATCGCTGGCAAGGATCGTGTGGGAGCGCGACGGTTGCGGGCGGTGGCGGCGCAGATCGGCATAAACGGCAGCGACGCCCTCGGCCCACCGCGACCAACTATAGAGACGCCCTGCCCGTTCGGCGGCCTCGACCACGCGGGAATCGCGCTGCGGGTCGTCCAGAATGCTGCGGATCGCATCGGCGATGGCGTGCGTATCGCGCGGATCGACCAGCGCGCCATAGCCCAGACGATCGACGATATCGCCCGGGCCCCCGTTCTGCGTCGCCACCACCGGAACCCCGGCCTGCGCCGCCTCGATCACGGTCAGCCCGAAGGGCTCGTGCAGCGCCGGGTTGACGAAGACCCCACCCCTTGCCGCCAGTGCATAGAGCGAGGCGATATCGGCCTGATCGTGGTGACGCGGCAGCGCGACACGGCCCCACAGATCGAAGCGGTCGACAAGATCGAACAGCTCGGCCACTGTCTGTGCTGTCTCGGTCTCGTCAGGGCGCAGACCGTCTCGCAACCCGGCCACGATCACCAGATTTGCGCGGTGCTGCAGGTCGGGGTCGTTCGCATAGGCCCGCACCAGCGCCGCAAGGTTCTTCTTGCGGATCGGGCGCGCGATAGCCAGCAGGATGGGCTTTTCGGGATAGCGCAGAAAGGGAGCGATCAGTCGCCGCGCCGGGCGCAGGTCGTCTGTGCGCACCGCAAGGACGCCCGGACCGATGCGATGGGTCCGGCCCTCGGCGGTCGGATCATGGGCGGGGATCTGACGCTCGGCCTCGTCCCGGGATGAGGCGACGATGGCCGTGGCATTTTGGATCGCCCTTCCCTCGCGCGCGATACGCCGCTGCAAGGCCGCGCTTTGCGGGTCCGGGGCCTTGTCCAAGGCCAGAGAATGACTGGAGAAAACCCAAGGAATCCCGAATCGGACCCGCGCAGCGGCGGCGAGTTCCGCCGCGTCCGAGAAATGCGCGTGGATTACATCCGGAAGGGTGTCAGTTCCCGCCAAGAGGTCCAGAAAGGCGTCGTTCAGGGCGGGTATCTCGGCCTCCAGCGCCTCTTTCGACAGATAGGCCAGATTGGCTGTCCTCAGGCGGCGGATGACGCAGCGCGGGGCCACAATTTCGGCAGTCCGGGCGTGGATCGGGTCCAGCCCGTGACCGGAAAAGGCCCGCGTTACGATATCGACCTGATCGACATCCTCGCGCGCCGCCTGAGCCAGCGCCGCGCCCAGAACATAGGCGATATGGCCGCCCGTATCCTCGGTCACGCCATAGCGGACAGGCGGCGCCTTCAGGCAGCCACCCAATGCGACATGCATGATACGCATGGACTTTTCCAATCGATTTAAAGAGCGTGCGCGAAATGTCTTCCATTCACGTGATAACGCGCCCATGCCGCATCGCAGTTCCCCGCCGCCCCACTTGATAAAAGCTAACACCGCCGTGAACGCATCCGAAACTGCAATCCAACGCTATGTTTTCGTTGGCGGTCTTCACCGTTCCGGCACGTCGCTGACGGCGCGTATGATCGCGGGCCTGCACGATGTGGCGGCCATCAGTGATGCCCCGGTGCCCGAGAACGAAGGCGTCTATCTGCAGGGCGCGATCCCCCACACCGCGCTGCACGGTCGCCCGATGCATTTCGCGACCGATCCCCGACAGCATCTGACTGAGGGCTGCCGCTGGGACCGGCTGGAGACCCGCCAGCGGATCGAGGCCGACTGGGCCCCCTGGTTCGGCAAGGGCCGCTGGAGGGTCGAGAAATCGCCGGTCAACCTGACCCGGATGCGGCTCTACCAACAGCTTTTCCCGCTGAGCCAGTTCGTCGTGGTGATCCGCCATCCCCAGGCTGTGGCGGCGGCGGTGTCGAAATGGGTGGATGCGCCGCAGGCGGTTCTGATCGATCACTGGATCGCGGCGCACCGGCAGTTGCGCAAGGATCTGGACCGTCTTCATGCGGTGATGGTGCTGCGCTACGAGGATCTCGTCCGCGCCCCGCAAGCCCATCTCTCTGCGCTCGCGGCGTTTCTGGATGTCGAGGACCGCAGCGTCGATTACGATATCCGCGACGGCAATCGCGACTACGCCTATCCCGTGGACCCCAACCCGTCGCAGTTGCAGGCGATGGCTGAGTGGGGATACGGGCCGGGCGGCACCCTGACCGTGCCATCGCGCCTGCTACGACATCCACTGCGACGGGTCGCAGAGCGGGCCGAGGCGGCGTTCTCTCAGGCGACCGGATAGCCCGTCCGGCCCTGATGCCGACGCTCATCTTAGGTGGTCCACAACCCGTATTCGTCAAGCATATCCGCTGACGGGCGCGTCAAACGCAGCTAACCATGGAGCAGCTTGTCCGGTTGGTGCGGCTCGGGAAGGGTCTTCTTCAAATGCGCGATCACAACCTCTGCGCCGAACGGCTTGTTGATAAAGACGGCACCATCCCGATGGGAAAGATGTTCTTCAACATTCCTGCCACCTTCGGCGAGTTCGAGACTGACCTCATCCGCACCCGCTAATGTATGGCCATCGCCCGTGCCCAGGGCAAACTCCGGGGAAAGCTGTCGAAACTCGTGGAAAAAAAGAACTGAGTCGGATGGTTACCGTCCTGCGAAGGCGCTACGCCACGGTAGATCGCTTTCGCCACAATCGACAGAAGCAAACCCATGGGCAGGACCACGATCGGCGTCAATCGGGGCGGTGGATTTTTCGGATAATCTTCGTCGAACAGCGCGTTGAGCGCGCTGCGCTGAGACCCATCGGCCAGATAGGTCACAACTCTGACTACACCTTCTATCCTACCATTTGCACAATGAAGACAAGACTCGAAATTTTCCAAGGCATGAATGGATTGGTGGTCTCCAGCCTTTTCTCTGGTCGCTGGAACAATCTCGGCGTGTCCCGAGACAAAGAGAAACCTCCCGCACGCCCTGCGGTATAATATGCGCCGTCCGGCTTCGTCATCTCAGCGTGATTGATGACGCGCTTTTTGCTGAGTATCGCAAAGCTCGGCTTCACCAATGCTTAAAATTAGGGTCAGGGTTCATAACCAATAGATGACGAGAGCCGCGTCCTGGAAAGAGGGCCTGTTCCGGCCCTCTTTCCAAGGGGTGGGTCCTCGCAATGCTCGCTTCCTCCACCGGCGCCTCAGCATGGGCCTCTGGCCATGCGCAGCCCCCGCCCTTTGGCGTGCGCTGACGGTTTGGTTCCGTGCTGCTGCGCGTGGCTCCGGTCCCAGCTGCGCCGCCCTTGGAAATTCACCGACCCGGTTCGCCGCCTGGCAAGGCTTCAGGAGAGGGCGCGCTGCGCGCTTCTCGCCTGAAACCTCCGCCCATTATGGGATTCCTTAGGCTCTGTTGCACAATTCGGCTGATGGCCAAGGCTCCCCTTTCCCCGGACGGACTTATCCCGCGGCTTCCGTGACGGTTGTGCCGAGCGCGGTGTAGCCGTTCAGGAGGGCGATGCGGACCTGGAGTTCGGCAACCTGACTGGGCCTGCATCGGTTCTGTTCCGGTCTTCTGAGAGCGATGCTCTCACCAAAGGAGACAGGATATGGCAGCGACACACAGCGCGGAATTCAAACGGGATGCGGTTCGCATTGCACTCACCAGCGGCTTGACACGGCATCAGGTTGCATCTGATCTAGGGGTTGGGCTTTCGACGCTCGGCAAGTGGATCCGGGCGATTTCCGATGAGGCGAAGACGCCAGAACCTGACGGCGATCTTCTCCGCGAGAATGAACGGCTTCGGAAAGAGAACCGTATACTGCGCGAGGAGAGGGAGGTGCTAAAAAAGGCGGCTCAGTTCTTCGCGGCTCAAAAGCCGTGAAGTTTCAGTTCATTGCCAACTATCTGGGCAGCCTTTCGCGCAGCCATTTCTGTCGCATGACCAGCGCCGCATCCGTCGCGTCCGTTCCCGTCATTGCTGCAACAAGATTATCTGTCATGGTGTCATAATCATAGCACCCGCCCGCATGTTCGAAATAACCGAAGCTCCGGCGACACGGGGCGATCATGCGAAAACCCGCCTCAGTCAGCGCGGCTGTCTGCTATTTCTAGATGTTATGTCCCAGTGGCCGACCCTGCATCACCACGTCCGTGCCTTCGCCTTCGACGTGAATGTGGAGCTCCGTTCCGTCAGCTACGGTAGTGTGGGACATCGGACATCTTCCTGTTCCTGTCTGCAGGGTCACTCGGGCGTGAGTTCGGTCATCGCACCATGGAAAACCGCGGTAGAACGCCCGTGGTCGTGCGAACGGACTGTAGCTCCGGATATCAGGCGGAACTGCGCTCGTGGCGGCCCTCTTTCACTTCCTCGATGATCTTGGCGCAAAAGGCATCGAGATCGCCGGGATTGCGCGACGTGATGAGCGCCTGATCGGTGACGACCTCACTGTCTTCCCAGTTGCCGCCCGCGTTTTTCACATCGGTCTGGATCGACGTGTAGGAAGTTACATTACGACCCTCGATCACACCCGCCTCGACCAGCAGCCAGGGCGCATGGCAAATCGCGGCCAGCGTCTTGCCGCTGTTGAAAAAGTCGCGCACGAAGCCAACGGCCTTCTTATTGGTGCGCAGGATGTCGGGGTTAATCTGTCCGCCCGGTAGTACAAGCGCGTCGAAATCCTCGACCCGCGCATCGTCGAGGGCAAGATCGACGTCGATGCTTTCGCCCCAGTCGTCTTCGTCCCATCCCCTGATGGAGCCGCTTTCGGGGGAAATTACGGTGATCGTCGCGCCCGCCTCTTCCAGCTGCCGTTTCGGTTCGAACAGTTCTGACTGCTCGAACCCATTGGTGGACAGAATTGCAATTTTTGCGTCTTTGATATCGGTCATGTCGAATTTCTCCGTTCGGTTTCGATACGTGATTCTGACATCCACACCGCACGGGGCGTCGGTGTCGCAGTATCAAAATGATCGTTCCAAATATAGAACCGTGTCGATATTGCTCTGGTTCCGAACGGGCGGAAAAAATCAGTCGAGCAAGGCTTCGCTGGTCTTCAGCAGCGTACCGGCTTCTGCCTTGTCCATGCCTGATTTGCGCATAAGCGTTGCGCCATAGGCCAGCGACACCAGCGCACGCGCCTTGGCGCGGATCGCGGGATTCGCTCGTTCGCCACACTTCTGGTTGTAAATCAACATTTTAGCCCGTCTAGACCTTCCAGCCTGTAGCGCGACAGCCAGCGTTGCGCCGTCGGGATCGGCACATCGGCCGCGCGGGTGGCAGCGACCAGAGAAACTCCCTCTTCCAGATGAGACAGCAGAGCGGCGAACCGGCGCATCGCTTCACCCATTCTGTTTCTCCAACCTGTCCGTAAGGGGATCGTTGAAGGGACGGCCAGGTTGCCCCTGAACCGGCCAGTTGAAGGCCAGCAAATGCTGGCAGGCCAAAATCTCAGATGAATGGTCCGATAATTTTTGCAATGAGGGGGCGGCTACTGTTACAGATCAGGACATGACACAGATTTTGATCGGCTACGCCCGCTGTTCCACCGACAAACAAGACCTTGCTGCGCAGAAGGGCATCCTTGTCAGCTTCGGAGTTGCCTCCGATCGCATCTACACCGACCACGGCTATACCGGCACGAACCGCGCCCGCCCTGGTCTGGATCAGGCGCTTGCAGCTTTGCGGGAAGGTGACACGCTTGGTGCCGAAGCTGGACCGGCTGGCGCGTTCCGTTCCCGACGCCCGCGACATTGCCGACAAGCTGGCCGCGCGCGGGATCAAGCTTCAGCTTTGCAGCGCCATCTATGACCCGACCGTCCCGATGGGCAAGCTGTTTTTCAACATCCTGGCAACCTTTGCCGAGTTCCAGGCCGACCTGATCCGAATGCGGACCCGCGAGGGCATGGCTGTGGCCCGAACCAAGGGCAAGCTGCGCGGCAAAAAGCCGAAGCTGTCAGAGCGCCAGCAGCAGCTGCGGCGCATCTATGACACCGGGGAGTATTCCATCAGTGATTTAGCAGAAGTGTTCTCGATTCCGCGGCCGACCGTGTATCGCACTTTAGGCCGTCAGGCGCCGACGGCGGCGTGATGTCAGATGATCCAAAGCCTCCACGTCCGCCCTCGCTGAAAAGCGAGACCCGCCAAACTAACTGGCGCCGCACGAACCTGCCGAAGTATCAGGCCCACCTTGCCGTTCAACGGGCGCTTATGTCCGGCGCCCTTGAAAAGCAGGGCTGCGAGGTCTGCGGCGCAGCCAAGGTCGATGCCCACCACGACCGATACGACGAACCCTTGAACGTGCGTTGGCTATGCCGCAGCCATCACGTCAAGCTGCACCATTACGGCGAGGATATGTTTCCCATTGGCCGACAGCAGGCGGGATTAGAGGGCGAGTGAGAACAGGATGACGGTACGGTCTGTTGATTGGGAGGCACTGCGCGATCAGTGTGCAGAGGTGCTGTGGCGTGAGGTTTCAGCGCCCCAACTTCCAAACTTCTGCCGCCGTATCGGCCTTGCTCCTTGAAAAAACGCAGGCAGAGCCAGTGAACAGCAAGCGAGCCTATGTAAAATCGCTTCTAGTCATTAACCCACGGTCCTACAAACAAGGGAAAGGCGCATTACAGTGGCGACCGGGGATAGAAGCTTTCGTTCAAAGGTGCCGCCGAGACCTATCGGCGGTTGTTCCGTCGAGCCTATTCAGTAGGCGACCCATCTCCGTCGATATGATTATTTTCTATCCTAGGCTATCCAGAGCCGCAGGATGTATGCGACCGCGCCGACTGCGCCGACCCCGGCAAACCACAGCAGGATGAACCAACCGAGGCGGCGCAGCCATGTTCGTGGAGGAGTTCCCTCGACTGATCCCATCAGTGATACCCCGCTTCCGGATCGACCTTTCCGCGGAACACCCAGTAGGCATAAGCGGTGTAGGCCAAGATTATTGGCAGCAGAATGCCCGCACCCACCAGCATGAATATCTGGGCGTTGCGCGGAGCGGCGGCCTCGTAGATTGTAACTTCCGTGGGCACGATGTAGGGGAACATCGACATGCCGAGCCCCACGAAGCAAAGCGCGAACATCGCAAGTGCCAGGATGAAGGGCCAGTAGTCATGCCGGTGCACGTACAGAGCGCGAAACATCAGTCCGGCAAGCGTTAGCACAGCCAGTCCTACCAGGGTCGCGAGGCCGATCCCCCAGCTGGAGAACCAGCGGCTGTAATACCCTTCCTGCAGGAACGGCGTCCACAGGCTGACGACACCGATGAAGCCAACAGTCACCACACCAAGAAACCACGCGCGGCGGCGCATGCGATCCTGCAAGTCGCCCGTGGTCTTCATCACCAGCCATGTCGCGCCTAGCAGCATATAGCCCACCATGACCGCGACGCCGACCGTCACCGAGAAGGGGGTTAGCCAATCCCACCAACCGCCCGCATAGGCACGGGCCGTCATGTCGATCTCGATCCCCTGCAACAGCCCGCCAAGCGCGATGCCCTGGCTGAGGGCCGCAACGGCGGACCCGCCGATGAAGGCGATGTCCCACACACCGCGCCAGCGTTCGGTCCGCCAGCGGAATTCGAACGCGACGCCGCGAAAAATCAGCGCCAGAAGCATGGCAATAATCGGCGCATAGAGCGCGGGCAGGATCAGCGCATAGGCCAGCGGGAAGGCGGCGAACAACCCGCCGCCGCCCAGGACCAGCCAGGTCTCGTTGCCGTCCCAGACGGGTGCGACCGAGTTCATCATCACGTCCCGGTCGCCCCGTTTGCGTTCCGCGGCAAACAGCATGCCAAGACCCAGATCGAACCCGTCGAGGACTACGTAGATCAGCACGGCGAGGGCAATCAGGAAGGCCCAGATGAACGTCAGATCAAAGGAGATTCCGTCAACGATAGGCATGGATCATTCTCCCGGATTTACGGCATTGGGGCGACGCACGGCTTCTTCCGGGGCGGGGGTGATGCCCGCGGTGCGGATCGGACCCTTGACGACTTCACCCAGTTTTGGCTCGCCGAAGACAGGCGGATGACCCATCAGGCGCAGAATGTAGAATGTGCCCGCGCCGAAGACGGCAAAATAGATCACGATGAACGCCACGAGTGACGTACCTACAGCGGCGGCATCCAGCGGGGCCGCGCTTTCGGACGTGCGCAGCAGGCCATATACCGTATAGGGCTGGCGGCCCACCTCGGTCGTGACCCACCCGGCCAGCACCGCGATGAGGCCCGATGGCGACATCGCCAGCGCCGCGCGGTGCAGCCACGGGGCTTCGAACAGCCGCCCCCGCCACCGCGCCCAGAGCGACCAGAGACCGACCCCCATCATCGCAAAACCAAGGGCCACCATGATGCGGAAAGACCAGAAGACGATGCCCACCGGCGGTTGATCCTCGTCCGGGATCGTGTCGAGCCCGTCCAGCGGTGCATCCCAATGGTGTTTCAGGATCAACGAGCTGAGGTTCGGAATGCCTATGGCATAGTCCAGCGTTTGTGTCTCGTCGTTGGGAATACCGAAAAGGTAAAGCGGCGCGCCATTGGGATGAGACTCATAGTGCCCCTCCATCGCCATCACCTTGACCGATTGGTGCTCCAGCGTGTTGAGGCCGTGCAGATCGCCGAGGAAGATTTGCACGGGCGCGACAATGGCGGCCATCCACATCGCCATCGAGAACATGGTTTTCGTGGCTTCGGACGGTTGCTCACGTCTGCGCCGGCGGCGCAGCAGGTGGTATGCCGCCACACCGCCAACGATGAAAGCCGTGGTCAGATAGGCCGCCGTCACCGTGTGCATCAGGCGATAGGGGAAAGACGGGTTGAAGATGATCTCCCAGAAGTTCTCCGGCAGGAATTGGCCGGTGTCCGGGTCGATGGAGTAGCCCGCAGGCGTCTGCATCCAACTGTTGACGGACAAAATCCAGAAGGCCGAGAAGAAGGTGCCGAGGGCCACCATCGCTGTGGCGACCATGTGTAGCCCCGGTCCGACCCGTTCGCGCCCGAAGAGCATGATGCCTAGGAATCCGGCTTCGAGGAAAAACGCGCTGAGCACCTCATAGGCCATAGGCGCGCCGATCACCGGTCCCGCGCGATCCGAGAAGACCGACCAGTTGGTGCCGAACTGGTAGGACATGACGATGCCTGACACGACGCCCATTGCGAAGGCCAGCGCAAAGATTTTCACCCAGTAGCGGAACAGATCGAGATACTTGTGATCCTTCGTCCAGAGCCACAGGCTGTTCAGCACCGCCAGATAGCTCGCCAGCCCGATGGTGAAGGCCGGAAACAGGAAGTGGAAGCTCACCGTGAATGCGAACTGGATGCGGGCGAGGAGAACAGCGTCGAAGGATTCAAGCATGGGGGTGCCTTTTCAGTTCAGGCGGCGGGGCCGGTCATGTCGTTAATCTTTTGCGCTCTCGATCCGGGTGGTGCGGAGATAGGGTTTGATCGTGGTCCAGCCCTGCGGGAACAGGGTCTTTGCCTCATCGTCGGGAATGGACGGCGGGATGATGACATCCCCGCCCGGCCACCAGTCGGCGGGCGTCGCGATGCGGTTGCGATCGCCGGCCTGCAAGGCGTCAATGACGCGCAGAATCTCATCGAAATTGCGCCCAACGCTCATCGGATAGGTCATCGTCAAGCGGACCCTCTTTTCCGGGTCGATGATGAAGACGGAGCGAACCGCCTCCGTCTCGCTCTGGGCAGGATGGATCATCTCGTAGAGTTTCGCGATCTTCAGGTCGGGGTCCGCGACGATGGGGAAGGTCAGGGTCGTGGACTGTGTCTCATTGACGTCCTCGACCCATTTCAGGTGTTCGTCCACATCGTCGGTGCTGAGACCAAGGGGCTTCACGTTGCGCGCGGCAAACTGATCGGCCAGTTGCGCGGTGCGCCCCATCTCGGTCGTGCAGACCGGCGTGAAATCCGCCGGGTGGCTGAAGAAGAATACCCAGTCGCCGCCCGCCCAATCATGGAACCTGATCGGACCGGTTGTCGTATCCGCTTCAAAGTCGGGGGCGGTTTCGCCGATCCTGACGCCCATGAGTCGCTCCAATTTCATTGCTTTATGGGGTAGATAACATATACTTCAAATAAAGCAATATTAAGTGTATGTCTTTGGGAGAAAAATGCGGCTGACGGCTTACACGAACTACGCCCTTCGCACCTTGCAGCTCGCTGCATTGAAAGAGCCGGATTTGGTCAGGATCGAGGAAGTTGTGAAGATACACGGGCTGAAAAAACCGAACATCGTCAAGGCTGTGCACGAACTTGGCCGCGAAGGGTATCTCGTGACGAAACGGGGCCGGGGTGGCGGGTTCCAGCTTGCCCGCCCTGCGACAGAAATTCGCGTGGGTGATGTCGTGCGCCTGACCGAGGGTGATCTGGACATCGTCGAGTGCTTCAACCCCGACACCAACACCTGCCCTCTGATCGGCGTCTGCCGCTTGTCACGTGCGTTTCAGGAGGCAACACGCGCCTTCATGGCAGTCCTCGACGATCTGACGATTGCCGACATCGCGGCCAACAAGGGGGCATTGATGGGCCGTATCGACGATGCCTTGGCCTTGCCACAGGACGCGCCACGATGACCCCTTGGCTTGACCGTTTTCCCGGTCTTACGACCCTTGAGGCATCACTTCGGGACCGTCTGATTGCGGCGGCAAAGGTTGTCCAACTGCCGAGCGGCATGGTCATCTTCGGCCCTGGGCACCCGCCCGAGAATCTGCTCTTGCTGTTGGAGGGCCGGGTCCGCGTGCAGCAGATCACTGAGAATGGGCGAGAGATCGTGCTCTATCGGGTTCACGCAGGGGAAAGCTGCGTGTTGACCACGGCGTGGCGGGGAACCAGGGCGAGGACATCGACCATCTCGCGATCACCGCCGGGCTTGCGGAGCATCTGCTCCTGCAGTTGCCGGAAGGCAGGCGGGAACTCGGCAAAGGTCGCGCCATTGCGCAATGCACCGGGCTTGCGCTGAAGAACGGCAAGATAGTGCCGCCAGTCATAGATGGTCCGCGGCGGCACCTGGTGATTGCCCTGGAACACGCGGCGATGCTCGCACAGGATGTTGCCCTCGGCCGCCACGACCAGCCGGTCCGGATAGATCCGCAGGCTGACAGGCCGGTTTGCGAAAGACGCCGGCACGCTGTAGCGATTGCGCTCGAAGCTGATCAGGCAGGTGGGCGAGACGCGCTGCTGGGTTCGATGAATCCGTCAAAGGCGGGCGGCAGGGGCATCAGTGCGGCCCGCTCCTCGGCCCAGACATCGGCGATGGTGCCCGGCAGCGTGCCGTGCGGGGTCTCTTGCCACACCTTCAGGCAGCGCTGCTCCAGCCAGGCGTTCATCGTGGCAAGGTCGCAAAAGCCCGGCATCCCCTGCAAGACTTGGCGGCGGGAGTCCTGCACGTTCTTGTCGACCTGTCCGCTCGCCATCGGGCTTGAACCGATGGCGCCACGATGGCTCGCCCCAGCCTGCGGCCGGATAGCAAAACTCCTGCTCGAAGACATAGTGGTTGGCCATGGCGAGGAAGCGGATGTTGACCTGCCGCTCTCTGCCGCGGCCGACACGGTCCACCGCCGTGCGCATGTTCTCGTATCCGGCTCACTTCTTGGTGGAAATCGACAAATCATGTTCTTCAAACCGCGTCGAGGGGCGACTATTTCAGCAACCTGTTAGCGTCTGGCGGTTTTCCCCGGTCGAGGATGCCACAATCCTCGCGATGGATCTGAGTGGCGCAACAATCGCCGAACTCACGCGCACGCTCGGGCGACCATGGAACTCGCTGCGCGGCCGACAGATGACGCTGGCGCGTCAGCAGCCCGCCGAGAGGCAGCGGAGGATGACGATGTTTGAACGGCTGGTCGTCGCCATCGCCGATTGCCCGGAAGGTGATCTGCGGTTCATCCTGTCGGCGGTGCTGGAAGACATTTGCGCCGGAGAGCCTGCGCCTGATTCTAGCGGCGTAGACCAAGAGGCGGAAAACTGGGCGGCGCTGGCAAGCGATGACGAACTGCGAGCCTATTTCGTCGCCTGCGGTGTGACCGCCTCGCCAGAGGCGGGCTTGGCCCGCGCGGCAAGTTCAGGCTGGCCCAGAGAGCGATGGCGGGCAAGAGCCACGAAAATCTCGCCACGGTTAAGACCGGTTTCTGCGGCCGCTTCGGGCATGGCAGGTAACGGGCTCGTCGTCCTTGTCGATCCGCGTCTATGATCCGGTAGAATACAGGTGCGCGACGCGGTAAACCTCAACAGACGAGACGAGGCAAATTGACACATGGCCTGTCCAGACAGGTAAGTTTACCTAAGCTGTTATCGAAGCCATATTGTGGCGATATAGTTCTGTCCCCCCCCCGAGGAAAGAGTATGCCCCGCCTGTTTTGGCGGGGCATTTTTGTTTTCAACGGTCCAGTTGGGCGGTTGTGAGTAGCAGATGCCTGACATTGGACGTGGAAAGGTTTGCCGGGGCCAGGCAACGGCTACCCAAAAGTTCGGTTTCCCGGTTCCTGCAATCACCGCGCGGCCAGTTAGCCCCCGCGTCTGTTCGCAGACTCCGGGGCCAAATTCTCTGCCGAGATCACGCCCGGGCCGTGAGACGTCCTCCACCGCCTTGCGACTGGTCACACAGTCTAGCCCTCTCCTCAGACCTCTCCCACCAGCGGCTTACGGTTCTGCAGGTGACGCATCGCCAGCTTGCGGCCCTGCCCGCCCGAGACCAGTTCCCGCGCCGGGACATGAGCATGCTCAGGAGCTCGAAGTTCAGGGAATATCGTGAAGATCTCCTCCAACGCCGCCGGACCAACCGATTTCAGCGCCTCGTCGCCGGTGAAGAGCGATTCCGTTTCCGCGCCATTGGCCAGGACGGTCTGGTGGGTATCGAAGAGAAAATGGACATAGGTCACCTCGTCCAGATCCTGCGCCACGTCGATGCCCTCGATCTGGCACAGCTGCTTGGCGGCAACCAGCACCTCGTCCGCACCGAACATGGTCCGGGCGATGCGCGAGCGCACCAGGATCCGGTGCTGGGGCGAGACGACGGCCGGGCTCGTGGTCACAGCACCGCCGTCCACAGCCGGAACCGCGTTCCGCCCGTGATCTCGCGCAGCAGCCCTAGTCCCTGCAAGCGCGCCAGCAGCCGCTCGGCGGTATCGCGGCTGATCGCCGCTTCGGCTTCCAGCGCAGCGGCGGAAACCACTGGATGCACCACCAGCGCATCGATCACCAATTCCGCATTGCTGCCCTTGATCCGCGCCGTCGTCCGCCTGGCCCGATCTGCCCAGTCCATCAGCTGCCGGATCACGCGGAACCCCGCCTCGCAGCCGGCCGCAATGGCCCCGCACCACGCCCTCAGAAATTCTTCCGCATCACCACCTATCGTCCAAACTCGCCGCCCGGCCTGTCCCATCGGCACCATCACCAGCGGCCCCGCGCTGTCCGCCATGGCCCGTGCCGCCCAGCACATCGCTTCCAGCTGGTGCCCGTCCGGCGACAGATCGGTAAGCCGCCAGAGCCGGCATCCGAACGCTGACCGGGTGATCGCATGGCACCCCTCCAGTGCGGCAAGTCCCGCCGCAAACCCCTCGGTCTCGGAGTCAAAATCGGCTCCGGTCGGGCGCAGCAGGTCGCTGTCGCCCCGCCCCTGCCCCCCCCGGTGCAGCCCGAGGAAATCCCGCAACGCCTCCAGACGCCCCCTGCCCTGCAACCGCCCGATGGCCCACCGGGCCAGAGCCAGCGCTTCCAGGTCGACCGAGGACGGCGCATCGGCCAGGTCGCGGATCAGCACGTCTTGCGGGATCGGTGTCCCCGCGGCCCAGAGCATGGACACGACCTCACTGAATGCCAGCCGGGCAATCAGACCGCGGCGCGTTTTTTCGTCCAGACTTGCCAGCAGCCCGTCCAACCGGCCGATGGCCTGCGCGGCCCGCGCCAGGTCCACGGCGCAAGCCGCCTCGGCCGCGCGCCAGGCAGCGGGATCGAGCAAAGCGCGCCGATCCGCCCGCGGCAGGGGCGGATCGGCCGGATCAGCATCGTACAATGGATCAAACCAGTATTCGTCCAAATCGCTCATATCCGCAGAATAGATGATAAATGCGGATCACTGAAGTATGTCTCTGATGTCGTAATTACTGTCGATAAGATGCCATTATCGATAGTGTTGAAGAAGGACTAACATTCCGCTATCATGGGAGGGGAAACCGGTCAGGGAGAGCCTCAATGCGCCGCAGAATCGCCCAACTGGCGAACGAAGGCCGCGGCCTCGGGTACCGCCGCCGCGGCCCGGACAAAGCGGCGATCCGCGGTCACCACAGGCACCTTGTGCCGCATCGCCAGGGCGAGATAGCTGCAGTCATAGACCGGATGATCCAGGAGCAGCGACAGCTGCAGCGCCCGCTGTGCCAGCGAGGCATCCTCTGCTCCCTGGCGCAGCGGCGCCCGGGTGATCAGGTCGAGGGCATCGGCCGCCTCTTCCGGCAGCAGTCGCTGCCGCCGTACGGCCGACCACAGCGCATTCGCGACCTCGATGTAGATCAGAGCCGGGGCATAAAGTGGCCGTCCGTCGAGCAGCGTGACGGCAGCTTCACTGCCGTCTTCCTGCAGGACCCATTTCAGCGCGGTGCTGGCATCGACCACACAGGGTCCGGAGCTTGGCCCGGCGACGGCGACGCTCACGCGCGCGCGTCCCGTCCCGCGCGCACCAGCGCGGCGCTGTCGGTGCCGCGATCGAGGCGGGCCCGCAACCGGGCCGCCGCCGCTGCGAAGTCCTCGGACTGGCCGGGCGTGCCCAGCACCTCGCGCAAGAGCATCCGGTGTTCGGCCTCGACCGAGCGGCCATTGGCTGCCGCCCGCAGCCGCAGGGCCTGCGCCGTGGTCTCGTCGACATCCCGCACGATCAGCTGTGCCATGGCTCGTTCTCCATCAATCCGTTATCAATGATAGCAACCTGATGTCACAACTTCAACCCCTGCCCCTCCCGTCGTCGCTCACGCCCGCCGACCAGGACGCGCTGACGGATCTCTTCCGCCGGGGCACGGCCGAGAACACGCTCCGCGCCTATGAACAGGATCTGGCCTATATCGGGGCCTGGAAGGCTGCTGCGTTCGGTGCCGCACTCGCCTGGCCCGAGGAAGAAGCGGTGGCGCTGCGCTTCATCCTCGATCATGCGCGGGATTTGCGCGATGCGACCGGGCCGGCCCGTGAGGCAGCCGAGGCCCTGGTGACCGCGGGACTGAGGCGCGGATACGCCGCCCCTGCCCCGTCGACAATGGATCGCCGCATCGCAAGCTGGCGTGCCTTCCACCGGATGAAGAACCTTCGCTCTCCCTTTGACGCGCCGCTGATCAAGGAAGCCCGCATCAAGGCGCGGCGGGCCGCGGCCCGGCCGCGCCAGCGCAAATCCGAAAACCCGATCACTCGCGAGGTGCTGAGGGCGATGCTGGCGACCTGCCGCACCGGCGCGAGGCGCGACCTGCGAGATCACGCCGCCCTGGCGCTGGCCTGGGCCAGCGGCGGGCGCCGGCGCTCCGAGGTCACGGCGCTGAATCTCGACGATATCGACGCCCGGCCAATGGCGGAGCGCGGGCTGATCCGCATTCGCCTCTTGCACACCAAGACTACCACGCCCGATCAGGCTCCCTGGCTGCCGCTGAAAGAGTTTCCGGCACGCTCGGTGCTGGCCTGGATCGAGGCCGCCGGAATCACCGGTGGGCCGCTCTTCCGTCCGGTCAGCCAAGCCGACCGGGTGCTGAAACGTCGCCTGACGCCGGGCGGGTTCCGTGAGATCGTCGCCCATCGGCTGGAACTGGCCGGCTATCCACGGGACTTTGCCAGCCCGCACGGTTTGCGCGCGGGATTCCTGACGCAGGCGGCGCTGGATGGCGCGCCGCTCGCCGCCGCCATGCAGCTGTCGCTGCACCGCGATCCCGGCCAGGCACAGGCCTATTATGCCGATGTCGAAATCACCAATAACCCCGCCGCGAACCTGCTGGGGGACTAGAATTGCTTGGGTACGACGCTCATACGCGCCTGTGCGGTCGCCTTTCGGTCAAAGCTGAAGACCTCGCCAAAACCTGCCTCATGGCCCGCAAGCGCAATCATGTGATCCGAAAACCCCGCTCCGCCTTGCCGGTAGCGCTCGACCGCCCGTCCGACGCGCTCTGCCGCTTCGACGACGATCTCGCGCGCTGAGAAAAGCCCGTCGACCTCACCCGCGATCTCGGATCGCGACAGCCCATAGGCGCGCTCGAGCACCCAGACCAGTTCCACCAAAACCTCGCGGCACGGCATTGCCAAGTTGTTGTGTCGTGAAGCCCCTGGTACAGGATTTCGAATGAAAATGCCATCATCCCTGGGGTCCCAAAGACGCCGCTTGATCTCAATAATTGGGGCCGACATCGTTCTGGCCCAGCACCCGCACGTCGATCTTGAACGCGTTCAAGATTAGATCGTTTTGCACCTCACCGCCTTTAATCATACTCGTGAATTCAGGTAGGCGCGTGGTATCTTCCAATTGCGCCCACAATAGTGCTACTATGAGTGGCGAAACGAGTCGAACTCGGAATCAACCGAAGTCGGGGCAGCGATATGAGCGGAAGTCTAGAACAGTTTTTGACCGATCTGTCACGAGGTCTGGAGCGCACAATGGTCGCCGTCAACAAAGAGTTGACGCTGCGCCATCGTATCAAGCGCACATGGTCGATGCGACAGTGCGCTCGCTTCTTGAACGTCAGCATCCAATACTTGACCAAGTTCGCGAATGGTAACGACGACTTTCCAAAGGGTGAGTACGTTGGACGCGAGCGTGTCTTCAACCTTCATGAACTGATGCATATGCGCGCTTTGATGGCGGCGTCTGCAAAGCGTCCTTTTGACTATCTTTCGTGGCGCAAGCCCGGCGATCCGCTTCCAGTCATTTCATTCGCCAGCCAAAAGGGCGGCACGGCCAAGAGCCTTAGCGCTGCACATTTCGCACAGTACCTGAGCCTACATTACGGAATGCGTGTTGGCGTGATGGATGCGGACCCGCAGAGCACGATCACACTTTACTTTGTAGGCGGTGAGGGGTTGTCTCAAATGCCTACTGAAGAAACGCCATCGATGGTGGACTTCGCGGGCCTCTTCCAGTCTGAGGAGGCGCCGTACACGGATCACTCTGCCGAGACGCTGGATAGCTTCTTTTTGAAGACTTCTTGGCCAGGGCTTCGTTTGGTTCCAGCGCACGGAGAGACCTCTGAGGGCGAAATTCAGATCGCCCGCTTGGTTCGCGAAGCTCCTGCAGGCAAGAGTTTCTACCGCTACCTTCGGGACGCGATTGATCGCTGGAAAGAAGCGCACCCTCCGGCAACTGCTCCCAATGAACTTGTTACGGATGGAAAGGTCGATCCTGTCCGACTTGAGCATGCGCTGAACGAAACGCTGGATTGCATCATTATTGATTATCAACCGGCGCTGACGCTTTTCCAGCTCAACAATGTGATAGCCTCTTCATCCCTCGTCATTCCTCAGACCATGAAGGGGTTCGACATCGCAACTCTGTCGACCTTTGTCACCGGCCTGCTAGGTATGCTGCAGCACATCTTAGCACATGAGCGTATCGATATTGGCTCGGGTGCCAACATGCTTTTGCCAACCATTGTGCAGCGTTCCAATGGTCAGGATCTCAACCACATCGGCAACCTTCTCGAGCACTGCCCCACGGAGATCTTGCCCGTGTTCTATCTTCGGTCAGACGCGATTTCGAACGCTTCAGACGTTTATCAGTCGGTCTACGAATACGAGCCTGACACGCCTGGCAAACGAAAAGGTATCAACAGATTTATTGAGAACGCAGACGCGGTGAACGATGCAATCGTCAGCCGTCTGTGGCCAGGCCTCGAACGTGGTTATGCGAATGCATGGATGGACACGTTCTATGATGACGATGACGGGGAGACCGCAGCATGAAGCGAACTATCCCGAGGTCGCTGGTTTCGAAAGCGTTGAACCAATCAGCTGAGCCGAGTGGCAATGGCGACGAGGCAAAAGTCGACACTGCACCGTCTTCTACTACTGCACCTTTCAAGGGAGCAGGTAGTGCATGGAAGGCCGGCGCACTTGCCCAATCGCAGGCAGCGATAGAGCAGGGACGTACGCAGCTCGTCGATGACATTCTGAACGGCCGTCACGAACTTCAGATTTCACCGGAACAAGTGCAGGATCCGTTAGGTTCAGATCGTCGTGATGACTGGCTGGCACAAGAGGCCTTTCAAACGCTTCTTAAGAGCATCGAAATCAACGGCCAAGACACGCCCATCCTTGTTTGGCCAGAGGATCCGTATTGGAAGCCCGACCCGTTGAGCCCAACAGATGTCGCGGATGCTCGCTTTATCATGCTGACCGGCAGACGTCGTCATGCTGCAGCGAAAACCTTGGGGCTTAAGCTTCGAGCAATCGTGGCGCCCCCAGAGAAGCGAGGCGCGGAGAACGCGCAGTTCGAGATGCTGTTCCTCCGTTTCCGGGAAAACGAGGAAAGGGAGAACCTTGGCGCATTCGAGCGCCTACTGGCTATCGGAGAGATGTACGAGACGCTTCGTGTGTCTGGCGGGAAGACGACTGCGGTAGCGTTTGCAGCACGTATTGGAGTCCACGAGAGTATCGTGTCGCGCGCTCGCGCAGTTTTCGGGGCTCGAGATCAAATCTTGAACGCGTTCAAGAACGCTTACGACATGAGCTTCCAGGATCTGCAAAAAGCGCTGGCCAGCCTTGAGGGCAAGCCGAAGAAGCAAGTCAGAAAGTCCGCTCAGAAGATCACCGCCAAGCGCAAGGTAGGGGGTCGTAATCTCTCGCTCACGTCAGCGAACGGCAATCTCTCGATCAAAGCAGCAAGCGTACCGCTGAGCCAAGAGAAGCTTGAGGAGTTGAGCGATCTGATCGCGGACTTCTTGGCAAAGAATAAGGAGGTTCCACCGACGGGCTAGAGCCTGAATACCGGTGCATCTCCATACATTGAGACAACGAGCAAGAAGGAAGAATGTGATCTAAAGGCAAAAGAAAAGCCCCCAAGCTGAGGGCCTGAGAGCTGATCTTATTGGTTTGGTCGCCTTGAAGATAAGTCTCTCTCGAATCACTGTCAACAAGAACGCTTCTGAGCGAACGGCTTTCTTTTGCCTCCACATAACTGGAGGTGAGAAACAGGCATGAAACATACAGGTTGGCGCAAGCCGACACCGGGTCTTGGCATTGCAGAGCAGCTTGCCCAAGCCGGTGAACAGGTAGCTGTACCCAAAACGCGGGCCTTCGTGGCTGTGAAGCGGGTGGGGGCCTACATTGGCCTTAAGGCAGGAGATGTGATGCTCCTCGATACGCTCGGGGCCTTTACACAGGCCCTGGATTGGGAGGAGGGGCAGCGTCCGATCGTCTGGGCATCGAATGCCTATCTGATGGAGCAGACGGGTTTCTCGCTCTCTACGCTCAAGCGCCATGCACGGCGGCTGGCCGAGATCGGCGTGATTTCCTTCCAGGACAGCCCGAACGGCAAGCGGTGGGGCCGCAGGGACGCCGAGGGGCGCATCGTCGAGGCCTATGGCTTCGATCTGTCGCCGCTGTCGGCGCGCGTCGAGGAGTTCGAGGAGCTTCATGCCGAATTGCAAGCCGAGCGCGAGCTCTGTCAGCGCCTGAAGCGCCAGATCACGGTTGCACGCCGTATGATCCGCGCTCGGATCGAAGCGGCCGTCAGCAGCGCGCTGCGAGGACCCTGGACGCAATTCATAGGTCTCTTCGAGGAGCTTCTGGACCGGCTTCCTCGCCGCCATGAAGCTTCAGAACAGCTTGAGCGGCTGCTAACCTGGTTCAAGGAGCTTCAGGAGCGCGTCGAAGCGGCCTATCTCAAGGCAACCGAGGTCGTTCAGCCTGTGGAAAACACCCCTGAAACCAAGGAACAAGGTTCTAAGAAAATTCAAGAAATGAACCCCAGGGAGGTCATTTTTGACCCTCATATACTAATTACAAACCAACTTAATCCTGTAACTCGTAATTCCTCAGAAAAAGAGGAAGTCGCGGCCGTGGTGCCCAACGCTCAGCCCGAGGATCAGGTTGACAGGGAGCTGGAAGAGTGGGTTGCCGAGGTGCGCAAGAAGCGCGCCGCGCTGGATCTTCCGACTGTGATACAGGCCTGCCCGGAATTCGCATCCTGGGCGCGCAATTTGGGCGGGTTCCTGAAGGATTGGGGCGATCTGCACCGAGTCGCTGGTCAACTCAGGCCGATGATCGGCATTTCTGAACATGCCTGGAACGTGGCGCAGGACCGTTTGGGCAAACAGGTGGCGACAGCGGCGCTCGCGCTTGTCTTCGAGAAGCATTGCGCCGGCGAAGTTTCCTCGCCGGGCGGCTATCTGCGTGGCATGGTCGAAAAGGCCGGGGCAGGGGAGCTGCACCTCGAACGCAGCTTCTATGGCAGGCTCAGTGGCCAAGCCGCGTGAGTTGTTGCTCAACAGGGATCATTGGCATATATTGCCAACAAAGGAGAGCCGATAGATGGTTACGCGTAATGTTGTTCTGACCGAAACCCAGGACCAGCTGGTGCAGGCATTGGTGGCGTCTGGGCGTTACCAGAACGTCAGCGAAGCGATGCGCGCGGGGCTTTGTCTGCTGGAGCAGGAAGAAGCGCAGCTCGCCAGTATCCGGCAGCGCTTATTCGAGGGATTGACGCAAGCAAAGGCGGGTGAGCTCGCCGAAGGCAGCGGAGAAGACGTAATCCGGCGGGCCTTTCGACAAGCCCGCGCAACTTCATGAACCGATCTCTTCGGCTGACGCGCCGCGCTGAGGCGAGCCTCGTCGAAATCGCCAAGTGGACGATCGAGAAATTCGGGCTCAAGCAGGCTGAACTCTATGAGAGGCATTGCCAAGTTGTTGTGTCGTGAAGCCCCTGCTACAGGATTTCGAATGAAAATGCCATCATCCCTGGCGCGCCTGAAGGGCCTCCGCTTTCCCCGCGAGATCATCGCTTATGCCGTCTGGGCCTATCATCGCTTCGCTCTGAGCTCGGCCGACGTCGAGGACCTTCTGGCAGAGCGCGGCGTGATCGTCAGCCGCAAAACCGTCCGGCTGTGGGTCAACCGGTTTGGCGCGCATTTCGCCAATTGTATCCGGCGTGACAGGCCCGCGCCGTCGGACAAGTGGCATCTGGACGAGGTCGTCATTCCAATTTGTGGTAGGAAGCACTGGCTCTGGCGGGCGGTTGACGCCAATGGCGACACGCTCGACATCCTCGTGCAAACCCCCAGGAATGCCAAGGCGGCAAAGCGCTTTCTGGCAAGGCTTATCGCGCGTTTCGGGCGGTCTCGCGTTGTGATCACCGACAAGCTGCGCAGCTATTTTGCGCCGCTCCGGAACCTGGCTCCCGGCGCCGACTATCGGGCGCACAAGGGCCTGAACAACCGCATCGAGGGCTCACACCGTCCAACCCGAAAGCGCGAGAAGATAATGGGGCGCTTCGAATCTCGACGACAGGCGCAGAGGTTTCTAGCCGCCCATGACCAGATCAACGCTATCTTCAAACCCCGCCGCTATCGCCTCACCGCCAACTCCTATCGTCATGCAGGGGCAGATGCGTCCAGCCTCTGGGACGACTATGCCCGCGAGATGACCGCGTGACCGGCTTCACACAGACTGCAACACACCAGGTGAAAATGACTTGGCAATGCGCCACGAAGAGATAGAGCTTGCCCTCGGCCGTCTGCACTTCGGCGATATCCATGTGAAAGAAACCGATGGGATAGCGCTTGAACCGCTGACGCTTCGGCTTGTCGCCGCCGATCTCAGGCAGGCGCGAGATGCCGTGCCGCTGAAGGCACCGATGCAGCGCTGACCGTGTCAGGTGAGGGATCGAAGGCTGTAGGGCATAGAGACAGTCGTCCAGCGGCAAGAGCGTGTGACGCCGAAAGGCAACGACCATTGCTTCCTCAGCCTCGCTGAGCACGGAGGATCGGGGCTCCTTGGGCCCAGTCTTCAGATCCTCGACCGTCTCGCGCTTACGCCATTTCGCCACGGTCTTGGGATTGATCCCAAACTCCTGGCTCAGTGCCGCGATCGAAGCTTGCGACCGCTGTATTGCTGCTCGGATGGCGTGCGTGGTCGTGGCGCAGCCGTGACGAACTTGTCCCATAGTGCTTCTTTCCATTCCGACGAATGGATCGCACCATCAAACCGTGGGATCAAACATTCAGCCCGTGCTGCCGGCAACGTTGGTCTTTTCCTTCAGTGCCTCATAGAGGGCGGTTTTCCCGATCTTTACCCGCGCTGCCGCCTCACGAACCGTCAGACCAGAGGCGATAAGCTGTCGGGCGCGTGCGATCCGTTCTGGTGTGACAACCGGAGGCCGGCCGCCTTTTCGTCCCCTGGCCGCCGCGGCGACCAAGCCCGCATTCGTCCTTTCCCGGATAAGATCCCGTTCGAACTCGCCAAGGGCGCCGAAGATGTGGAAAACCAGGCGGCCAGTAGGCGTGGTCGTGTCGATGTTCTCGGTAAGGGACCTGAAGCCGACACCGCGCTTTTCCAGATCGGCAACGGTTTGCAGCAGATGCGTCATCGAGCGGCCAAGTCGATCGAGCTTCCAGACGATGAGCGTGTCGCCTTCGCGGAGGAAGCGGAGTGCTTCCGTCAGGCCAGGACGTTCTGTCTTGGAGCCGGATACGCCATGATCGTCAAAAATCCTGGTCGCACCAGCCCCTTGGAGGGCATCGAGCTGAAGGGCCAGATCCTGACCGACAGTCGAAACGCGGGCGTATCCTATGAGTGGCATGGCATTCCGATTACAAAGAAGCGCGAGAAACGCGCCAAGTCTCGCCAGTTGTCCGCAAACCCGTCCGAAAATCAAGTTGTCCGATTACGCGTTGCGGCGAAGGTTTACGGACAGGTTCAGAGGGTGTCCACAAAAAACACGATTAGCGGACACCTTCAGAGAAGTCGAAATAGACGCTGCCAATCGGGCGGCCAGATCCATCAGTCACTTCGTGATGGCCATCTTCGTACTCGCCCTGATCCAGTTTGTCGGCTATCCGGCGCAAGGCCGCCGCCGTCCACGAGGCTACTGTCCTCTCGGCCGGGCCAGACACGTTCAGCTCGACATCGCATTTGATATGTGGCGTCAGTTCACGCATCATTCATCCCTCTTACCGGCGAGATCTGCCAGCCTTTCGCGCTCAGCCTGCTCGGCCCATTTCTTCATCTCGGACGCCCTGTCGAAGCCATACCAGTTGGCCCAAAGGTCCGCTTGATCTGCAGCGGCCTGATCCCGGTCCGTTGGTTTATCTGCGATCATTCTGAAGGAGCGCTATCAGTCGGTTGAGATTTCATCGCCGCATGGTCCTTTCAGGCCAGATCAGTCTTTGCAAAATCATTGCCTTTGTAGAGAAGCGCGACCCGATAACCTTTTGCACAGGCGTAGGAGAAGCAGTCTCCGAAATTCAGATCGGCCTCGTGCCCAACGGCCTTCCCGTAGGATTGCGCCACCGCAAGCGCGCCTGCACCGAGAGTATCTGAGATCATCACGCTCTTAGCGCGGGCTTCCTGAAAAAACAGATCGACAGCAGCCTTTGCTGCCTTGAACTGGTCGCTGTCAGGTGCCTTGTGCTTTCCAGAACGCGATCTGGCCAAGCTTACAACCGCCTCATATCGCGCGAGCGGAGAAAACAGCGGAGGCTTGTCACTGGCAGCAAGCCGTTTTGCCAATTCGTCGGATCCAGGCTCGCGGTTCAGTATCGCCACCACCGCTGACGCATCTATGAACATCAGTATTCGCCCCACATGGCGTCAGCATCTGCCTTCGCATCGTAGTCAGGGTTCACTGGTCCGATCTTGTCAGCAATAGCTCTCGCAGATTCAAGACGTTCCAGCAAAGGAACTTGATCCTTGGCCGCGTTGATGGCAGCCTTCAAGGCAGATCGAACAGCCTCTGTTTTATTATCTGCGCCGGTCAGCCTCATAGCCTCCACAGCAAGCGCGTTAACCGCTTCATCCCTGATGAAAAGTCCCGGCATTGGTGTATATCTCTTGTGGTATATCCAGATATTCGATAATGTATATCCAGACGTTAGAATGTCAACCAGGACTTGCTTGATGATTGATTAGAACGGCGGCAACAGGCTGCCGGAGGAACCCACAAAGTGTCATCGTATCGCATTAACGACTTTGAATTTTCTGCAGACGCTCCGAACTTTCAGACCATTCTCGAACAGGCTCACAGCCAGAAGCTTCGGCCCTCGTGCCTGTGCTGCCCCGCACACCCGAAAATGTATGTCGCCCTGATTGGCGGCGAATATTACCTGAAGCGGATGCCAGGAACCGGCCATGCCCACGACCCTGGCTGCGCGTCGTTCGATCCGCCGCCCGAGCTGTCCGGACTCGGACACGTCGCCGGGGCCGCAATCGTCACCGACGACGCCGGCGACACTGAGGCATCCTCTGCCGTCGCCAACCCCAAGAAACTCTCTTTGCTCGGCACGCTTCACTATCTCTGGGATGCCGCCGGCCTCACAAAGTGGCGTCCGCAATGGCAGCGCCGGAACTGGTGGATTATCCATCGCGAGTTGACCGGGGTGGCACAGAATACCGGGACCAAGGCGCAGCCCTTCGCGTCGGTCCTTATGGTGCCGCCAGTCTACAATCACGAACGCCGAGATGAACTGGCCCTGGAGCGGCGCAGCTGGTTGCGCGGGCTGGCCCCGCAGCGCGGCAAGCCTGTCCCGCTTGGTATTGTCGTCGCAGAGTTCAAGTCGATCGAGCCGTCACAATATGGCCGAAAGCTGAAGATGAAGCATCTGCCGGATTTTGCCTTTTTTATGGACGATGACCTGGCGGCGCGCTTCGACAGGCTTTTTGCGGACAAGATCCATGCCATAGAAGCTGCAGGCGACGGGCATCTGATCCTGATTGCGACGTTCAGCATCCGCAATAACTATGCCGAGATCCGGGAGATTGCCGGCATGACGGTCAATGAACACTGGATCCCGTTCGACGGCGACCGCGAGCATCAGCTCGTCGAGGCACTGAAGGACCGCGCCTATGCCAAGTCGCTGAAATACAATCTCCAATCGTCGGCGCCGGTCGCGAATGCCCTCTTGCTCGACACCGGCGCGCCAATCGCGCTCTATGTCCCGCCAGACGGGCTGTCGGCCGACGACGAGGAAACCCTGCATGATATTGCCGAGGACGGCGTTTATCAGCCGTGGTTCTGGCCGGCCGATGAAATCGAGATGCCCGCCTTGCCGGCCCCGGCTGGCGGCGGTCACTGATCCTTGTCAGATGTAATGCCGACGCCCTGTCGCACGATCCGCATTTTTTCGGCTGGATAGGGTCGAAGCAGTTTTCCGGCCTCGGATTCGGATCCGTCGAGCCAGGCATCGTAATCGCCGGGATCGAGGATCACCGGCATCCGCGTCGGGTGGACTGGCTTGACAAGCTCGTTTGCCACCGTCGTCACAACCGTATGGGTCAGCCAGTCACCCTCTTCGCCGTCGACGCCTGGCTGGCCGTCGCTCCAGAGACCAGCGAAGGCGAAGGGCGGGCGGTCGTCATCGGCTTCGGCTGCGAGGCCGAACCAGAAATCCGTTGCTGGATTTCTGCCCTTGGCCTCGCGGAACGCCGAAACCGGCACCAGGCACCGCCGGCCAGCAAATGACGACTTCCACAGGCCCGAGCTGGCCACCTTGTCGTCTCGGGCATTGTTCCAGGCGTCCGGCTTCAGGGGCTTTCCCGTCTTCGCCGAGGTCTTCGGCGTCAGAAAGCCCCATTTCATCAGCACCAGCTCACGTTCACCGTCTCCGTCAATGCGCACGACCGGCGCATCATATTTCGGCCAGATGGCTGGGCGAGGCTGTTCATTGCCGAGTCGGTCGCGCTCTGTCGCGACCTTGAACAGTCCCCGCATTGCCTCCTGCGCCGTCGTATTCGCGTACAGATTGCACATTCACGCGTCCTCGTTTCGCCAGATCCACCGCGTCACCTTCCTGACCGGACGCCTTGTGGTCAAGCCTGCGGCCAGTTCTGTTGCTGACGGGACGGACCAGGACCAATTGATCCATTCCTTCGTCCGGCAGCGCGCGCAGGGAAACGGCGGGATATGGGCCTGGTGGTCGGGCCCGATCACCTCAATCAGGTCCTTCGCCCAAAACCGAGCAACGCGCCCGCAGCGCGTACACTTCACCGTCAGCAGCATCCCGCTCCTCGCCTGATCGCTAAGGCGCGGGTTTCTGAATGGATTTCCTGATGGTGATCGCGCGGGCATGGTTGGAACATATTGCGAACACCCGCAGAGTCGCAACGGCGCATTTCGGAACGACACCCCGCCCATGGCGCTGCTGACCAGGCTTTCTGTGTCAGTTCAACGGGCCACCACCGTTCTTGAATTGGGCTGCATATCCCCTGGTGCTGGTTCTCACTCAGATCGGCACCCGCTTGCATTAAGCTTCGGCACCCACGTGCACGCCCTTCGACACCGACAAAAGAGATCGCGACTGCAGTGGTAGCGAAGGCGGGAAGCGCGAAGACCTCAAATATCGCAGCGATTCTTGCCTTCGCGGTTGTGCTGCGATCAACATGTCGGGCGGGAAGCAGCCTTTCGCCGCGCTACGGTCGAATGACCGTGCTGCGCCGCGAGCGGATCTGATTGCATCCCTACAGCGGTTTCCCCGTGCTTCCGGCTCAAAGCCATAAAGCGCGTTATGCCAAATGGCGGAGATCAATTATCGGGTGCACCTTGGAGGCCAACAGGTAAAGATAGGGCTGACCTTGGCTTCCAAGAGACAGACGCACCGATTTTAAGGCCAAGCGATTACCGCGGAGACAATATCAGTATCAATTCTTCTGTAACCTGACGGGCATCGCGGTGTATCTTGTCGCCGCCGAGAGTCGAAAACCTAGATGACACCTTTCTTTCAAGTATCGAAAAATGTCTTTCGGATATTTCAGTCACATCTTGACCACTCATTCCGTTGCTTGCTTCACCAGCTGGAAACGTTACAATTCCTGATGCACCCTTTTCTGATATGACTTTTAGTAGCCCTTCAAAAACCAGCTTAGACTTGGTTCGCAAGCTGTAATCTGACCGGGGTCGATCACTTGGAGAGGGATATCGACCGATACCCGATATTTCTCCGACCTTCCCGACTGCAATAGTCTCTAGGACGTGATAGAAGCGGCTATAGTGCACTCCAGAGTAAGGTGGATCCAGAAACACCAGATCACCTTCACCAACTTGTTTGGCCAGTTCGTTTGCATCTGCGACAACTGCTCTTCCTGCTTTTCTGGCGCACTTCTCCGATACAGAAATGACCGCCCGTTTAACCAGGAATTGGATATCCCTCATCCAAGCTTCTCTTAGGAAACGCCCAGCTGTTTCATTTGGTTTGAACGGCTGTGCTGTGTGGCCTGGCGCGGCTGCGGATTGGCTCGCAGCGATAATAAGAGACGCTAGGCCTATCCTACGCTGATTGGCATTGTTGGGAAGAGTAATGCGCAGTGTATCCAGCCAAAGCGCTTGGAGCGGAGAGAAGTAGTAGCCTCCGTAAGCAAAGCAGACGGGTAAGTTGACGTCCGCGCAGAGTTCCTGTGCGTCAATCGCAGATGCCGAAATTTGGTCAATCTCCAGTTTCTCTTGAAGGACTGTAGCCTCTTGAAAAAAGCTATCTGGCTGCATCGCTCTAGCACTGTCGAACCAGGTGTCTACCCAACGATGATCAGCTATAGACTCGGTTCTTTCAATTACCCCGGCTGCTAATGCGACCGCGTAGGATTGGAGGTCGGAAGCAATTACTTCGCGGTCGTATTTCTGAGCGACATGCCACGCAACGGCTCCAGACCCTGTGAATAGGTCGAATACACGATTGCATTCCGCTACCGATTGGCTGAGAGCGTCCCCAAGCCCGTTGGTCAGCATGGACCTTTTTGAGCCCATATATTTCACGGGCAGATTCCCCACATTGCAGCGCGCTCAAGTTGCGTGACGGCAGGAGTCCCGTTGTCGTTTGCGGTAAAGAAAGCTTGCGGATCATATGAGCAGGCGGCCAACGATGCTTGGAAGTCTTCGACTGCGAACTTGGTACTATCCCACAGATCAGCCATTCTATCTGGCAACGCATCTGCGGCAACGATGCCACGATGAACAAGCAAGGGATCGATCCATGGTCTAATCTCTGTCCCGTGTTGAGAGAACCCAGCCTCGTTTAGAGTTAGAACATTCAGTGCCGTCGCAGCTCTAAGCAGAAGTACGGCACGCGAGATCATTGCGCGAGGGGTAGACCCGTCCGTAGACGCCAGTTGAAATATCTGAGGTTCGCTTGCTCCCGCCTCGTCTACAAGGAAAGGTTGAGGAACAGCCTGCTGAAGTGTGGGCTCAAGCTCGCTGTATCTGGTTACCACTGAGCTATTAGCCAACGGCACTCTGTCTTCTGGGTCCAATACAGAATTGTCTTGCTGGTGGACCATCTGAAACATGCGCCGCAACAAATGGTTGTCGAGCTGAGTAAACCCACTGGGCATCGAGGGCTCCAAGGCATTCCACGTCTCCGACAAGAAGTCCATTTCATCTTGGAATGAACAGGGTATCTCGTTGAGATCATGTGGTGTATAGCTTGAGATATTCCTTTGTTCATGGTGCTGGGTGGCAACATTTAAATCGAATGCCCAAGCGTCTATCATCGGGACGACGATTGATACAGGTTGTCGGTTCGGCCAGATCGAGTCCAGGGCGTCTTTAAGGTTCGACCCATGCAGTTTTATTGCAGACAGGAATCTAGCAGCATTGGTGTCAATTCTTAGCCAAGCGTCCAGTGCAGGCCATACAATACTATGTGTATTGTGACCGCCCTTATTCTCACGGTTGTCCTCCAGTTTGTGCACCGCACCATTTGCGTCGACGCAGATGTTTAGGCCGTTAAAAATTCCCACTCCGGAGACCGCAAGCATACTCATCGCTGCCCGTAGTTGAGCGTAGTATGCCATATGCTTCGCGGAATGGCCGTCCCTAGCAACAAGTGCGCTAACGCTACGAGACAGGTAGCTCCAGCCATCTAGGCAGTGATTGGGGCCACAAGCGGAAACCAAAGAGATCATCTGAGCGTCAGTTAGTTGCTGACGCGCCTGGTCGAGTCGTCTAATGCCCCTGTTGGTTGCAGGATCCATAATTTGGCAGTTGCGAGCCGGATGTCCCAAGGGCAGCCAATTTCTTATTGCCTTACTGCCGAAGGTCGTAATTTCGGACACAATAGATATAGGGTTCGCCAGCCCAATCTGACTGTTTACAAGTGGGTCCGCCATTACTCACCGCCGGTAGAAATGGTTCGGGCGATTTTTGCGACGCTCGCTGATTGAGATTTACTTAACTCTCGTATGATGTCGTTTGTCAGGAGGGTGTAACCGCCGCTCCCGCGATACGCACGACGTGTAAGCTCTAAATCTCGATTGTCTCGAACTCCCGGCCCATCCAAGGATCGCCAATCAAAACGTGTCAGCGCGAGCGCCAACTCTTTGAAGGGCTCGTAGAAGTCCTGATTTCGCAAAGTTTCCAGAGATCGTGAGACATCTTCTTCGTTCGTATCGGTCTCGTCAAACTCCTCTGCAACCCAATCTGCAAGTTGCCATTGGTCAACGGAACGATACAGGAAATCGTTCACGACGGCATGAGCCGCACGGACACCCATATCCTGATTCAACATGGAGCTTCGGTCGTCGAAAGGATCTCTTTCGGGCTTCGCACCTTTAAAGGCGTCCGCCCAATCTCCAGCTTCGCCGTCATCGATGGCTTCTTTGACCAACCGCCAAAACTCGAGTACAAGAGCTACCTGTTGCGATCTTGTCCACGGCAAGGGCTCTTCTTGCCCGGGGGTGGCTGCTTGAAACAAACCGTATCGGCCGGCCTTACCACGGCCGGTTCCGAAAAATGCAGCAGTCAACGATCGCACGAATGCTGCCTGACTCACCCAACCAGCGCCACTTTCGCCAAGCATATTGATCCTGTTTTTCCATACAGAATCCGGGTGTTTATATAACCACTCAGTGATTTCCTGCGCCCTAGCTTCCCGATAGACGGTCAGATCGCCTGTTTGCTCAAGCCAAGCTTGGTTCCTAAGCAATGGATAAAGATCGAAAGCGTGACTAGGGTTGATCCGTTTGGGGGAGACATTGATCGACCAGAAAAGATAGGCCTGCCAAGCAATGTCGAGCCCATGAAATGCGACGACTGGTAGCTCATAATCGCCATCCAACTGCTCTTCAAACGCCCACAGCCGGTGCTGGCCATCTATAACTTCGAAAGGTCTAACATCATCTTGAGTGAACTCGTTTAGGTGAGGCAGTTGGATCTGATATTGCCCTGAATTTTCAATAACGTTTGCCGTCAGACCTTGAGATGCTTGTTTGCCCCGACGCACGTCGCCGGGTTCGAGGATGTTCACTACGATAGCGGTTGGCAGCCAACCTGGTTTTCTAAGGACTACCTTTTCCGATGTGCGTTGGCTCTCCTTCAGGTCGCCGTACGGATAACCGTACTGGACATACTCTTGGATCCGTTCCGTCCGCTTCTCGTCTCTTTTTCTTTGAATGCCCTCGGATTCAACACTGCTTCGTTCACGCTTATAAACGTCGCTATAGCTACGCAGCGTCGAAGCATTCATGGAAAAAATGAACATTGAAGGTTTCGGCTTCCTGTCAGGCGGGTTTGTCGAATATTCAAACCCGTCCCAGATATCGAGCCACTGGGTAAACTTCAGAGCGTTTATCGCGGGTGACGCGTTCTTAGCTGAGCACATGTTTCTTACCAATATTCTTCAGGGCGTGTGCTCGTTGGGCCAACGAACAAGGCGTCGATGAAAGCGTAATGTTCTCGCCGATACTACGTCGACAACATGACCGTCTTCTAAGGAAAGGTTTGCAGTTCATTCACAACAGCCTAAACATATGCTCCATCGGCCACGCAGTGGTTGAGATTACGACTGAGAAAGTCAACACCCTCCCGGCGGATTTGTAGCGGTCACGAGCCATCCAATGTGCCCGCTAGCGCATCGCTAGGGCGCTGCAACTAGCGGTTCACACACGTTCCAAGACTCTCCTGCACATCCGCAGCGGGCCTTGACGAAACCGCAGCCAACGAACGTTCCCTCGTCCTCTTGTCGGCGCCTGGTGTCAAGCTTCGCCCGGCACGAATGTCGCAGGACGGGCTGGGACCGGACGTACGCCGCGCCAGGCTCGAATGTCGACAAAGGGCCGGGAGCGACGTCGAGCCAAGGTCGACCAAGGGAAAGACCTCGCCGCACCGCCGCATGACCGCTTCGAGCCCATTTTGCCAAACGCCGCCGCGCGCTGCACGAACGACCGCTGTCAGCTTAGAGTAGGATTTCACACTCTCCCGCAAACGACCCGTTCAACAAGGTTCTGCTGGACGGCGAGGGTCAGTTGGTCACGACGTGGGGTTCGCCAACTGAGCCGATGTCGGCCGAAATCGTGGAGACGATCACCCTAATGCTGACGCGATAAGCCGCAGGATTTGACCGTCCCGTGGCCTCGTGGCCAGGAAAGAATTACAGCCAACCGGTCACGGCGTTCTGGGCCGCGTCCACAGCTTGGCGGGCCGTGGTGGTGGCGGGCGCCAGCGCGACGCTGCTGCATCCGCTGCAGCCGCCGCAATCAGCGCCGCCTTTTCCACCCCCGAGGTGCTGACCCGCAGGCCGTCGAAGCCCGGTCCGGCGCGAAGGATCTTGCGCCCGATGGCGCGATAGACGCGCAGCGCCGCCGCGATGGACCAGGCCGCCTGCAGCGGCAGCCCCGCCAGCCCTCCGCGGGCCGAGGCGTAATAGGGCTCGGCCTCGGACACTAGCCGGGCGATCACGCCGTTGAGCGCAGGCGTGCCGGGCGCATCCACCCGCGCCCCGGCTGCGTCCAGCCAGTCCTGAGGCAGATAGACCCGCCCGATGGCGGCGTCGTCCTGCACGTCGCGGGCGATGTTGGTCATCTGGAATGCCAGCCCCAGGTCGCAGGCGCGGTCCAGCACGTCCTCGTCCCGCACACCCATTACACGGGCCATCATGACGCCGACGACGCCGGCGACGTGATAGGCATAGTCCAGCGTGTCGGTCAGTGTCGCATAGCGCCGACCCTCGGCGTCCATCGTGAAGCCGTCGATCAGCGCCAGTGGCCAGGCGTCCGGAAAATCGTGCCGCCGCGCCACCGTCCCCAGGGCGGCAAAGGGCGGCGCCATCGGCCCGTCGCCATGTAGCGCCCCCAGCGTCTCGGCCCGCAGCGCGGCGACCGCCGCGGCGGCGTCGTGCCCCTCGGCCGGGGCGGCACCCGACACCTGCCCGTCCACCACGTCGTCGGCATGGCGGCACCACGCATACAGCATCACCGTGTCGTCCCGCACCGCCCGCGGCAGCAGCCGCGCGGCCGCGGCGAAGCTGGTCGAGCCCTTGGCGATGGCCTGCTCGGATGCGGTGACCAGCTCGCTCATGCCGCGCCCGCGTCGGCCAGCATGACGCCGGCGGTCGCCTTGGCCGACCCGACCACGCCGGGGATGCCCGCGCCGGGATGGGTGCCGGCCCCGACGATATAGAGGTTGCGGATCGCCCGGTCGCGGTTGTGGGGGCGGAACCAGGCCGACTGGGCCAGGATCGGCTCGACCGAGAAGGCGCTGCCGTGGTGGGCGTTCAGCTGCCGGGCGAAATCGGCGGGCGTGAAGATGCGCTGCACCCGCAGGTGCCGGCGCAGGTCCGGGATCACCCGGCGTTCCAGCGCGGCGAGGATGCGGTCCGCATAGGCGGGGCCCTCGGTCGCCCAGTCGACCTCGGCCCGTCCCAGATGCGGGACCGGGGCCAGTGCGTAATGCGTGGACATGCCCGGGGGGGCCAGCGTCGGGTCGGTCACGCTGGGGCTGTGCAGGTACAGCGAGAAGTCCTCGGGCAGGGCCTGGCCGCGGAAGATCTCGGTCACCAGCTCGCGATAGCGGGGGCCGAACAGGACGGTGTGATGCGCCAGCCCCTCGGGCAGGCGGTCGAGGCCGAAATGGACGACGAACAGCGACATCGACCAGCGCTGACGTTCCAGGATCGCGGCCTTGACCTTGCCGCGCCGGGTGCCGGACAGCAGGTCGCGATAGGTGTGCATTACGTCGGCGTTGCTGGCGACCATGTCCGCCGCGATCCGCTCGCCCGAGCCGAGCCGCACGCCGGTGGCGCGGGCGCCCTCGGTCTCGATCTGCGCGACGGGCGCGTTCAGGCGCAGCGTGCCGCCCAGGCGCTGGAACAGCGCCAGCATCCCCGCGACCAGCCGGTTGGTGCCGCCCTGCGCGAACCACACTCCGCCGCGGCGTTCCAGCGCGTGGATCAGCGCATAGATAGCCGAGGTTGAGAACGGGTTTCCTCCGACCAGCAGCGTATGGAATGAAAACGCCTGCCGCAAATGGGGGTCTCGGATGAACCGCGCGACGACGCTGTGGACCGACCGATAGGCTTCCAGCTTCACCAGCGCGGGGGCCGCCGACAGCATCTGGCGGAAGTTCAGGAACGGCACGGTGCCGAGGCGCAGATAGCCTTCCTGATAGACCGCCTCGGCATAGTCGTGAAAGCGCCGATAGCCATCCACGTCGGCGGGGTTCAGCTTTGCGATCTCGGCTTCCAGATCCGCGCTGTCGCCGACATAGTCGAAGCGCGCCCCATCCTCCCACAGCAGGCGATAGAAGGGCGAAACCGGCAGCAGCGTCACGTCGCGCGCCATGTCCTGCCCCGACAGCGCCCACAGCTCGCGCAAGCTGTCCGGGTCGGTGATGACGGTCGGGCCGGCGTCAAAGACGTGGCCCTGGTCGTGCCAGACGTAGGCCCGGCCGCCGGGGCCGTCGCGGGCCTCGAGGATCGTCGTGGCGATGCCGGCGGACTGCAGGCGGATGGCGAGCGCCAGCCCGCCGAAGCCCGATCCGATGACAAGGGCGGTGCGGGGCTGGCTCATCGGGCGTCCTTCAGCAGGGGGGATTCGGGCAGGCAAGGCAGGGCGTCGCGGATCGGGATGGGCGGCTTGCCGGTCACGATCCGCAGCTTGTCGAGCGTGGTCAGGCGGCCGGCGTAGAAGCGTTCGATCAGCGGCTCGGGCAGGCGATAGAAGCGCGACAGGACGCGGCGGCGCTGGTCGGGTGCGCAGCCGCGGAACAGCATCCGGTTCAGCAGGCGCAGGAAGCGGTCGCCGTGCGCCTTGCGCAGGGCGAAGTCCCGCGCCGCGGCGCGGATTGCGGCGGTGGTCGGGTCTGCCGCCGCGATGACGTCCGCGACCTGCACGGCGACGGGCAGGGAATAGCCGGTGACGGGGTGGAACAGCCCGGCGCGCAGCCCGATCGGCACCGCCCCGTCCTGCGCGGCCCAGAAGCCTGCGGCGTCATGCGCCAGCGCGATCGGCAGCACTCCCCGCTCGCGCCGGACCTCGCGGCCCTGCCAGCCCTGCGCAGCAGCGTAGTCAGTGATGGCGGCGACCAGGTCCGGCTCGGCCAGACCGGCGCCGTCGCTGTAGCGGGTGTCCTCAATCAGCAGCCGGGTGGGCGAGAACGGCAGCAGATAGACGAAGCGGTAGCCGTCCAGTTGCGGCACCGTGGCGTCCATGATGCGCGGGCAGATGACGCCGTGGGGGGCGTCCAGCTCGTATTCCACGCCGACGAACTTCTGATAGCCGGCGACCAGATGCGGGCCCTCGCGCAGCCCGCGGGCGTCGAGGACGGCGTCCGCCGTCATCCGCGTGCCGCCCGACAGCGTGACGGCGTTTGCCTCGACAGCGGCGGCGGTGCGGCCCCACAGTACCGTGGCCCCCGACGCCGCGACCAGTTGTGCCAACCCATGTCCGTCCAGCGAGGCATAGCCGGCCTCCAGCACCCGCCCGTGGTCCGGGAAGCGAACCTCCTGCAAGGACCAGCTGGCCCGCAGGCCGGGGGTCAGGAGGTCGCGCCAGACGGGGGTCAGGTCGGGGTGGTGGAACGACCAGGTGTGCCGGTCGGACGGGCCGGGCGCCGCGTCCAGCAGCGTCACCGGCAGGCCCGGCCGCGCCGCCCGCAGCGCGAGGGCGGCCAGCGAGCCGGCCAGCCCGGCGCCGACGATCAGGACGCCGCTCATGGGGCGGCCCCGATCAGCGCCTCGACCCGGTCGGCGGCGCGGGCGGTGCCGCCGCCGGCGGCGAGTTCGGCGGATTTCACGGCCAGCGCAGCGCGGCAGTCCGCACCGTCCAGCACGTCCCGCAGGGCGGCATGCAGGCGGTCCGGCGTGGCGCGTCGGGGCGGGACGACGACAGCCAGCCCGTGATGGGCCAGCCGCGCGGCGGTGGCAGGCTGCTCGAAGGCAAGCGGCACCGCGACCATCGGCACCCGCGCCGCGACGCAGTCCAGCGTCGTGTTCATCCCCGCATGGGTGATGCATGCCGCCGCCCGCGCCAACACCGCCGCTTGCGGCCACAAGGCGCGGGCATGGACGTGGGGGGGCAGGGCGCGGACGTCGGCCTCGGTCAGCGTTCCGGCATGGGCCAGTGCCACCTGAACCCCCATCCCCTTGGTCGCCGCGACGATGGACGCCAGCAGTCGCCGCCGGTCGCCGGCGAGCGTCCCCAGCGAGGCAAAGACCAGCGGCCGGTCGTCCAGCTCCAGCGGCTCGGGGGCGAATGCGTCGCGCAGCGGCCCGACCTGCGCCGCGCCGCGGGGCAAGGGGTGAGGGTAATCCAGCCCCGGCACCAGCTGGCGCAGGTCCAGGTCGGGCGCGATCCATTCGTCGATCCGCTCGCGCAAGGGCAGACGGTGGTCGCGGCAGCCGCGCCGCAGCACCCGGCGCTGCAGCACCAGCAGCGCGTCCGTCACACGCCAGCCGCCCCGGTTGCGCCGGCGCGCGGCCTCGCCTTCCAGAAACGGCCAGTCCACGAAGGGCGGCGGAATGGCGTCGTCGCGGTCCATCGGCAGGGCCGCCGCCAGCGTGGCACGGCGAACCCCCGCGGCTTCGGCCGCCAGCGAGGCGCCCGGCTCAGCCTGATCGGCGATCACCAGGTCGGGCGCCAAGGCTGCCAGCGCCCCCGGCCCGGACCGGACCCACAGCGCGCTGTCCTGCGCCGTCGCCCACAGCGTCCGCGCCAGCCCCGCGCCGCGCAGGTCGGCGCCCGCTCCGGGCAGGGCGTGGAACGTCAAGCACTCGCGCGCCGCCAGCGGTCCCAGCCGCTGCCCGCCGACAAGCGTCACCCGGTGGCCCCGCCCGGCCAGCGCCCGCCCCAACGCGCCGTGGACGGCGGCGTGGCTGGGCAGCGCCGGCAGGCACAGGGCGATGCGGGCCATCAGTCCTCGCCCCGGTCGGGCCGCCAGGCGTCCGGGTGCTGCGACTGCCGCCGCGCCAGCACGCCCGAGGCGCGCAGCCGCGCCTTGAGATCGTCCACCGGCGGGGCATAGACTAAGCCGAAGCTGACGCAGTCGTCCCGCCCCTCGACTGCGTGATGCAGCCGGTGCGCCTGATACAGCCGACGGGCATAGCCGCGTTTCGGCACCATCCGGAACGGCCAGCGCTGATGGACCAAGCCATCGTGGACGACGAAGTAGATGACGCCATAGACGCTCATCCCCACGGCGATCCACCACAGCGGCGGCCACCAGCGGCTGCCCAGGGCGAACAGCGCGATCGAGAACGCTGAAAACACGATGGCGTAGAGGTCGTTCTTCTCGAATACCCCGTGATGGTCCGGATCGTGGTGCGAAGCGTGCCAGCCCCAGCCGAGCGGCCCGTGCATCACCCAGCGGTGGACGGCATAGGCGACGCCCTCCATCATCGCGACGGTGGCCAGGACGATCAGGACAGCGCTCATCGCGCGACCCGCGTCTTGGGCAGCGCCCACCACGGCACGGCGGGGTGCAGGTGATGTTCGTGGTGAAATCCACCGAAGTGGAAACAGGTCAGCAGCGAAAGCGGCACGCTGAGCGTGGTGGAGCGGGCGCGGTGGCGGTCGGTGAAAGGCGCCCCGGCCTCGCGGTGCGGCAGCCAGGTGCCGAAGACGAACAGCTGGATCGAAGCGAGGATCGACGGGATCGCCCAGAAGGCAACATAGGGCCAGCGCGGGCCAAGGATCAGCGCGTAGGCGATGGTGGCGCCCCCCAGCACGAAGAACTCGCGCCAGCCGAAATAGGTGCGCACGAAGTCGATGTACCACAGCGCCATCGGCCGGTGGCCGTGGCCGAAGTCGGGATCGTCCGCGGTCCCCGCGTGGCGGTGGTGGGCCATGTGCTTGACGATCAGCTTGCGCCAGGAAAACCCGGCATACAGCGTCAGCGCGACCCGGCCGATGGCAGCGTTGACCCGCGGGTAGCCCGGCACCAGAGCCCCGTGCATCGCATCGTGGGCGATGATGAACAGCCCGACCGACAGCCATGTCAGTCCGGCCAGCGCCAGCAGGGCCTGCCCTGGATGCTCAGGCGCGTCCAGCCGCCACACGGCGGCGAAATGCAACGCCAGCCAAGCGGCGGTCACCCCGACGGCGATCCCGAGGCTGGTCAGGGTGGGGCGGCAAAGGCGTGTCATCCCGGTCTCCACGGAAAATTGGTGTGACTGCGCCAATCTATGCGCCACCTGGTTTGATTTCCAGCGGGGGCAACAGCGGCGCCTGCCGCAGCGCGGCAAGGTCGGCCGACCCGGTGCAGAACATCGCAATGCGCAGCTGCGCGATCACTTGCTCCAGATGCGCGCACAGGGCCTCGACCCCGGCGCACGCCGCGGGCAGCGCCCCGGCCGCCTGCCCGGCAAGGTCTGCCCCAAGGCGGATTGCTCGGGCAACGTCCAGCCCGTCCCGCACCCCGCCCGATGCAACAAGCGTCACGCCTGGCTGCAGGGCGGCAGCCATGTCCGCCACGGCCTGCGCCGTTGGGATACCCCAGTCGGCGAACGGAGCCGCAAGGTCGCGCAAGGCCTGATCCCCCCGCTCGCCCTCGACCCGTGCCCAGCTGGTGCCGCCGAGGCCCGCGACGTCGATCAGTCGCGCGCCCGCCTCGATCAGCCGCAGGCCCGTCTGCGCCGACAGCCCCGCGCCCACCTCCTTGACGCCGACGGGCACCGGCAGCGCGGAACAGACTGCGGCGATCCGGTCCAGGAGGCCGGCAAAGTTGCGGTCGCCCGCAGGCTGGATCGCTTCCTGCAACGGGTTGAGGTGCAGAATCAGCGCGTCGGCCTGAAGCATGTCGACGGCGCGCCGGCAGTCATCGATCCCCATGTCACAGTTCAGCTGGACCGCGCCAAGGTTGGCAAGAATCGGCACGTCGGGCGCGCACCGGCGCAGCCCGCGCAGGCCGGCGTCACCCCGCCCTTCCAGCGCGATGCGTTGGCTGCCCACGGCCAGGGGCAGGCGCAGTGCTTGGCAAGCCTCGGCGATTGCTGCGTTGATTGCCTGGGCCTCGGGCGGCCCCCCGGTCATTGCCGACACCAGCAGCGGCGCGGCAAGCCGGCGGCCGAACAGCGACGTGGCGGTGTCGATCGCGGCAAAGTCCAGGTCGGGCAGGGCATTATGCACGAAGTGAACCGCCTCGAAGCCGGTCGTGCGGCTTTGCTGACGACCGCGGCCATCAGTGATGATGGTCAGGTGATCGGACTTTCGGGTCAGGATGTCGGGTTGTCCGCTCCCGGCAACAGGACGCTCAGCCATGGGTCAGACGCCGGAGCGGACCGGCCAGCACCAGGGCGATCCCGAAAAGCTCCAGCCCTGCGACAGAGCGAGGACCGGAAGCGGCGTTATCCACCGCGATCCCTAGCAGCGCCCAGGCGACAGCCGCGTGATAGGTCGGCGCGTCGGCACACCGGGCGCCCACCACCAACGCCATCACTAGGACGACCGGCAGGACGATCAGGGCCGCCGTTGTCGCGTCGGTGACGCCGTACCCGCCCAGCAGGACGCCCGCCGCCACCCCCGTGGCCGCGGTCAGCCACCCGGCGTACAGCCCCAACGGCCAGCGCAGCCAGACCCGGTCCGATGGTCCCGCTTGCACAAGCGCCATCACGGCCCCGATCAGCATCACCATGATCATCACCGTTGCCAGCGGAGGCGAGGCATTGGCGGCGGCGATCCAGAACGTCCCCACGGCCAGGCTGACGGCCAATGCAGGCCGCATCGCTGCCCAATCCGGGGCCGCGCGCCGACGCAGCAGACCGAAGACTGCGCCGGCAATCAGCCACGCATAGATCACCCCCCAGATCGAAAACGCCCAGCCGGCGGGCTCGATGGGCCAATCTTCCAGCACGACCGGAAACTGTCCTGCCGTGAAACCGCTGAATCCGTCCGAGGCCAGCGGCGACAGGACGAACGCAACGGTCAGCAGCAGGATCAGGATCGCCATGCGCGGTCTCCGGTCAGGGCCCGTGAGGTGGCCAGGCGTTATTTAGGGCCTTTCGGTCAGCCGCCTGGGGGAATATTGTGTCCCAGATGAATGACTTTATCAACATCCGGTCGCATGAATTGCAGCAGAACGGTCTGACCGACTGGACCAGCGAAGCGCGGTCGTGGCGCCATGCGATCGACGCCCGGCTGGCAGAGCTGTGCCCGGCGTTTTCGTGCCGCGTCCCGGCCCTGGGCCGGGCCATGACCGATGCGGTGACCGCTCCGGGCAAGCGGTTTCGCGGCGTGCTGATGGCGATGCTGTCCGCGCGGCTGGGCGTGACGTCCCCCGCTCTGATCGATGCCGCCTGCGCGGTCGAGTTGATCCATACCGCATCGCTGGTGATCGACGACCTGCCAGCCATGGACGGCGCCGTGCTGCGTCGCGCGCAGCCCACCACCCACGTCGCCCACGGCGAGGCGCGCGCGATCCTGGCCGGCATCGCGTTGATGTCCGAAGCCTTCCGCATCTTGTCGGCGCTGCCGGGTGTCTATGGGGCGACACGAGCCGAGGCGGTCGCCGTGTTGGCAGAGGCGGTCGGCCCGGCCGGGCTGTGCGGCGGTCAGGATCTTGACCTGCATGACGGCAAGTCGCTGGCCTCGGTCACGACCGAACAGGATCTGAAGACCGGCCAGCTGTTCGACGCGGCGTTTCGGATCGTCGCGCTGATCAATGGCTGCGACGAGGGGCAGATCGCGCAGCTGAGCGTACTGAGCCGCGGTCTGGGTCGGGCGTTCCAATCCTATGACGATCTTCTGGACGTGATCGGCGCAGGAACCGGCAAGACGGCGCGCCGCGACCGCGGCGCGTCGGGGCCGGACAAGGGGCTGCTGGCAGCCACTGGGGTTGAGGGCGCCGTGCACCACTATCGCGCAGTCCGCATGGCGTTGCAGACCGATTTTTTGTCGCTGTGGTTCGACGCGCAGGGTGTGCGCGACTACGTCGGCGCGATCCTGCCCGACGATCCGCCCGGGCCGGGCTGAGGTCGTCGATGCAAGGGGACCGCGCGGTGTGCTGTGCTTCGTCATGGGGACGCTCATCATGCACGGCACGATCGGGCTGGCGATGGCGCAGCGGGCGCGGCTGATCGCCGTGCTGCGCGTGCTGGTCGTGCCGCTGCGGACTATGGACTGCCGTTCTTCACGGCCTCCGGGACCGTCGATCTGGGGCAGGGACCGCAGGCGGTGACGGGGCAGGCGTGGCTGGACCGCGAATGGTCCAGCCAGCCGCTGGCCGCGGACCAGACCGGGTGGGACTGGTTCTCGCTGTTCCTGGACGACGGGCGGCGGGTGATGGCGTTCCGGCTGCGCGGGGACGCCGACTATCTGTCGGGCACGCTGGTCGGGGCGGACGGGCAGTCCACGCCCCTGACCGGCGCCGACATCGCCCTGATGGGGTCGTTTGCGGGAGGGGGCGGAATCCTACGCTAAGGCTTTGGCCAACGATATTCACCGGTGAGATTGATGTGCTCCCATCCCAGCGGCGAGACATGGGCCAGCAGATCGGGCGATAGCGGCTTTCCGTCTCGTTTCTGGTTGGCGACGACTTCGCCGAGCTTCATGGTGTTCCAGAAGATGATGATCGCGGCGAGCAGGTTCATGCCGGCGATCCGGTAGTGCTGGCCTTCGGCGGAACGGTCGCGAATTTCGCCCCGGCGATGGAAGCTGATGGCGCGTTTCAGCGCATGATGCGCTTCACCCTTGTTGAGACCGATCTGGGCGCGGCGTTGCAGATCGGCATCCAGAATCCAGTCGATCATGAATAACGTGCGCTCTACGCGGCCGACTTCCCGCAGGGCCGTCGCGAGTTCGTTCTGCCGCGGATAGGAGGCTGTCCGTCGTCAGAACATTTGGCGCAACTCGGGGCGTGGATTAGCGGAGAGCGGGCCTCGTCTTTGGGATGATGTTATGCAGCGAGCTTGCGGTGCTGCAAGCGCCGATATTCGAGGGTTTGTCGTTTGATCCTTTCAC
>NZ_VOPL01000001.1 GCF_007993065.1 Paracoccus aurantiacus | reverse complement strand
CGCTTCTTTCAGTTTCGACACAAGTTCGTCGACCGAGCCGACGATGATCCCGGCCTTGCGCCCTTCCGGTTCCTTGACCGAGACGATTTCCAGCCGCGGGCTGACATCGACGCCGTAATCCGCCGCCGTCTTCTCATCCAAAGGCTTCTTCTTCGCCTTCATGATGTTGGGCAGCGAGGCATAGCGCGGCTCGTTCAGGCGCAGGTCGGCGGTGACGATGGCAGGCAGCTTGACCTGAATCGTCTGCAGACCGCCATCGACTTCGCGCGTGACCTTGGCGGCCTCGCCCTCGATTTCCACCTTGCTGGCAAAGGTCGCCTGACCCCAGCCGAGCAGCGCCGCCAGCATCTGGCCGGTCGCATTCATGTCGTTGTCGATGGCCTGCTTGCCGGCGATGACCAGCTTCGGCTGTTCTTCGTCAATCACGGCTTTCAGGATCTTGGCGACGGCCAGCGGTTCGATATCGGTGTGCACATCGTCGGCGGCCACGACCAGAATCGCCCGGTCCGCCCCCATCGCGAGCGCCGTGCGCAGCGTCTCCGCCGCCTGCTTCACGCCGATGGAAACCACCACGACCTCCTCGGCCTTGCCCGCTTCCTTCAGCCGGATCGCCTCTTCGACGGCAATCTCGTCAAAGGGGTTCATCGACATCTTCACATTCGCAAGATCGACACCAGAACCGTCAGACTTCACCTTCGCCTTGACGTTATAGTCAATCACCCGTTTTACCGGCACGAGAACCTTCATCGCTGCTCTCTCCCTTTCGTTGCTTCAAGCAATTCGTCGCAATTGATAGCTGCACCATCCGCGCGTGGACAGGAAAAAATCCCGTGACGCAGCGTTGACGGGAAGGTCAACTTGCGGCGTCGCGGCTGGCACCCGGCTGCCACAGAATGTCGCCGCCCTCGTCCAGATTTGCAATCCGTGACGCCACGAACAGCCAGTCCGACAGCCGGTTCAGATAGCGCAGCGCTGCCGGATTTGCGTCGCCGGTTGCGGCGGCAAGCGCGGTCGCGCGGCGTTCGGCCCGGCGGGCGACGGTGCGGGCCAGATGCAGATGAGCTGCAAGCGCCGTGCCACCCGGCAGGATGAAGCTGCGCAGCGGATCAAGCTTTGCATTCATGCTGTCGATCTCTGCCTCCAGCCGGTCCACCTGTGACTGGACGATCCTGAGCACGGGGTAGGGGGCTGCATCGTCGCCCGCCATATCGGGCCGGGAAAGATCGGCGCCCAGATCGAACAATTCGTTCTGGATCATCGCAATCTGCGCGGCGATCCGGGCGTCTGCATGCAGGCGAACCAGTCCGAGCGTCGCGTTCAACTCGTCAACCGTGCCGTAAGCCTCGACCCGCGGGTCATGCTTGGCCACGCGCGCGCCATCCGACAGCGCGGTATCCCCACCATCGCCCGTGCGGGTATAGATACGGTTCAGAACGACCATCAACTGCCCCGGACGGCGAAGAAAAGCAGGATCAGCAAGATTGCGACGGCCTGCGCGATGATCCGCCAGCGCATCATGCGGTTGCCGTGCTTTGCGTTGAACTCTCCGCCCATGCCGAAGCCGCCGATCCCAACGGCCAGCACCGTGACGACCGCGAACAGCGCGAGGATGATGACGATGAAAAGGGGGTCGTGCGTCATATCAGGGCCTTTCCGTCAAGGCCGTTACACTAGCAGCGCCGTGGCGGGCGGGTCCAGTGGGCAATCCGTCGCGCAAAGGTGCGAATCACCTGTAGCGCGACGGCAACAATCGCGCTATGCTGACCCTCAGACCCGGATAACCGGGCATCAGGTACAGGCAGTGACGGCGGTATTTCCATGACCGAGATGGTCTTTGGCGCGACGCCCCTTCGGGCAGGCGATCCGATTCTTCCCAAGTGGTGGCGCACGGTCGACCGATGGTCGCTGTTCGCGGTTCTTTGCCTGTTCGCGATCGGGCTTTTGCTGGGATTGGCGGCCTCGGTGCCGCTGGCCGAGAAGAACAATCTTCCACCTTTCTATTACGTCACCCGTCAGGCCGTGTTCGGCACGATGGGTCTTGGCGTGATGTTCGTGATCTCCTTGCTGGAGCCGCGTCAGATCCGCCGGATTGGCGTGCTCGGCTTCTTCATCTCTGTCGCGGTTGTCGCGGCCCTGCCTGTGATCGGGACCGATTTCGGCAAGGGTGCGACGCGCTGGCTCAGCCTTGGCTTCGCTTCCGTTCAGCCGTCCGAATTCCTTAAGCCTTGCTTTATCGCGGCGGCTGCGTGGTGCATGGCGGCCAGTCAGGAAGTCGGCGGCCCACCCGGCAAGATCATCAGTTTCGGGATCGCCGTGGCGGTCGTCCTGATGCTGGTCGGTCAGCCCGATTTCGGTCAGGCGTCGCTGGTGCTGTTTTCGTGGTGCGTGATGTTCTTCGTTGCAGGTGCCCCGATGTGGCTGCTGGCGGGCGTCGCGGGCATGACTGTTGTCGGCGGGTTCATGGCCTATGGCGCGTCCGAACACTTTGCCCGCCGCATCGACGGCTTTCTGGCGGCGGAGGTCGATCCCCGCACCCAGATCGGCTATGCGACCAACGCCATTCAGGAGGGTGGCTTCTTCGGTGTCGGCGTGGGCGAAGGCACCGTCAAATGGTCGCTGCCCGATGCGCATACCGACTTCATCATCGCCGTCGCGGCCGAGGAATATGGCCTTGTCATGGTGCTGGTCATCATCGCGCTTTACGCGACCATCGTCTTTCGTTCTCTGATGCGGCTGCTGCGCGAACGTGACCCGTTTGCGCGGATCGCCGGGACCGGGCTTGCCTGCGCCTTCGGTGTGCAGGCGCTGATCAATATGGGCGTGGCCGTGCGCCTGCTGCCCGCGAAGGGGATGACGCTGCCTTTCGTCAGCTATGGCGGCTCGTCCGTGATCGCATCGGGGATTGCACTGGGAATGCTGCTTGCGCTGACCCGCCACCGTCCGCAGGGCGAGATGTCCGACCTGATCGGGCGGGGACGCTGATGCCGAAATACGCGCTGATTGCCGCCGGCGGCACCGGCGGGCATATGTTTCCTGCACAGGCTTTGGCCGAGGTTCTGCTGGCCAATGGCTGGCGGGTGAAGCTTTCGACCGATGATCGTGGGGCGCGCTATGCTGGCAACTTTCCGCCAGACGTGACCCGCGAAGTCGTGCCTTCTGCCACCACGGCGCGGGGCGGTATTGCGGGGAAAATATCAGCGCCCTTCAAGATCGCCTCGGGCGTCATGGCCGCGCGTCGCGCGTTCGGCAAGGAACGTCCCGATGTCGTCGTGGGCTTCGGCGGCTATCCGACAATTCCGGCAATGTCGGCGGCGCTGACCATGGGTATTCCGCGCATGATCCACGAACAGAACGGCGTCATGGGGCGCGTGAATGGTGCCTTCGCCAAGCGCGTGCAGAAAGTCGCCTGCGGCACCTGGCCGACCCGGCTGCCATCGGGCGTGGAAGGTGATCATACCGGCAACCCGGTCCGTCAGGCGGTGCTCGATCAGGCCGGCGCGCCCTATGCGCGGCCCGGCGAGGAACGGCTGAACCTGCTGGTGATCGGCGGCAGTCAGGGCGCGCGCGTTCTGTCGGACGTGGTCCCTGCCGCCGTCGCTGCGCTTCCGGACGATATTCGCGCCCGGCTGGACGTCGCCCATCAGGCCCGCGCCGAGGATCACGACCGCGTCGCGGCCGCCTATGCCGATGCCGGGATCAGCGCCACGGTCGAGCCGTTCTTTACCGACGTTCCCGAACGTCTGGCCGCGTGCCATCTGGTCATCAGCCGCGCCGGGGCGTCATCCGTCGCCGACATCACCACCATCGGCCGGCCCGCCATCCTGATCCCCTTTGCAGCGGCAACCGGCGATCACCAGACCGCCAATGCGCGGCCCCTTGCCGATGCGGGGGCTGCCTTGATGCTGCCTGAAAGTATACTTGACCCCGAAACGCTTGCGCGCGACATGCTCGCAATCTTGACCGACCCCGACCGCGCGGCGGGCATGGCCGCTGCCGCATTGGCGCTTGGCCGTCCCGACGCCGCCCAACGCCTGTACGAAATCGTAACGGAGATAGCCGCATGAATGCCGCGACGAAACTGCCCGGAGAGCTTGGCCCGATCCACTTCATCGGCATCGGCGGCATCGGCATGTCGGGCATTGCCGAAGTGCTGATGACGCTTGGCTATGACGTGCAGGGCTCGGACGCGAAACGCTCGAAGATCACCGACCGGCTGGAAAGCCTCGGCGCACGGATCTTCGAAGGCCAGCGGGCGGAAAACATCGGCGAGGCGGGGGTCGTGGTGATTTCCACGGCGATCAAGAAGGGCAATCCCGAACTGGAAGAAGCCCGTCGCCGCGGTCTGCCCATCGTCCGCCGGGCCGAGATGCTGGCCGAACTGATGCGCCTGAAATCCAATGTCGCCATTGCTGGCACGCATGGCAAGACCACGACGACGACGATGGTGGCGACGCTGCTGGATCACGGCAATTTCGACCCCACTGTCATCAATGGCGGGGTGATCCACGCCTATGGGTCCAACGCGCGGGCGGGTGCCGGCGAATGGATGGTGGTCGAGGCCGATGAAAGCGATGGCAGCTTCAACCGCCTGCCCGCGACCATCGCCGTCATCACCAATATCGACCCCGAGCATATGGAGCATTGGGGCGATTTCGACAAACTGCGCGAGGGTTTCTACAACTTCGCATCCTCGGTTCCCTTCTACGGTCTGGTGGTCTGCTGCACCGACCATGCCGAGGTGCAGGCCCTTGTCGGCAAGCTGAACGACCGCCGCGTCGCGACCTTCGGCTTCAATGCGCAGGCCGATATCCGCGCGATCAACCTGCGCTATGAAAACGGCATCGCGCATTTCGACGTGGCCCTGCAGGGCGAGGGAGATCTCTCCGAGGACGGCGAAGTGCCGGTGATCGAAGGCTGCACCCTTCCCATGCCCGGCGATCACAACGTCTCGAACGCTCTGGCCGCCGTCGCCGTGGCCCGCCATCTGGGCATGAAGCGCAGCGAAATCCGCGAGGCGCTGGCGAAATTCGGCGGCGTCGGCCGCAGGTTTACCCGCGTGGGAGAGGTGAACGGCGTCACCATCATCGACGATTACGGCCATCACCCGGTCGAAATCGCCGCCGTCCTGAAGGCCGCGCGTCAGGCCACCAAGGGCCGCGTCATCGCCGTCCATCAGCCGCATCGCTATTCGCGCCTGTCGAACCTGTTCGAGGATTTCTGCGCCTGCTTCAACGAGGCCGATGTCGTCGGCATCGCCGATGTCTATTCCGCAGGTGAAGACCCCATTCCCGGCGCCTCGCGCGACGATCTGGTCGCGGGCCTCATCGCCCACGGCCACCGCCACGCCCGCGCCGTGGTCAGCGAAGAGGACCTCGCCCGCCTCGTCCGCGAACAGGCCCGCCCCGGCGACATGGTCGTCTGCCTCGGCGCCGGCACGATCTCGGCTTGGGCCAACGCGCTGCCGGAACGGCTGACCGAAAAGGCGGCGTGATCGGCCGGGCGGCACACGCCCGTCCTGCCGCTGCTGGCTCGGTTATGCGCGCATAGGCTGGGGCCGTTCCCGCCATGTTCTGATTATGCGTGCCACGGCGCTGACGGCGGCGGGGGCCTGTCATCCGGTCAGCCGGATGAAGACGGCGCAAGGCGGATTTCTGGCCGGCATCATCGGCCTTGGCATGGGCGTGCTGCTACTCGTCGGGGTGCTCTCCATAGGCATCGGCGCCGGCCTCGCGCGGCGCTCGGGCCGCCGTCACCCGCCCGGCCCCGTCGCCTGCTGCCCGAGGCCGCGCTCTTCTACCTGCTCCTCGCCTGCGCCATCACCCTCAGCCTGCTGGAAGAAACCGGCGAGCCCTACGGACCCGGAGGCCTCCACTGACCCCCACGTCACCCCCGACACCCGGCCGAGCCACACCGCATAGGCTGCGCTTCAACGCATTGCCGAGGCGGAAATCAGCCTTGTCGCGGATCGGATTTGCGGCTTTGTTGCCGACCTACGCCGCGCTGCAAATGGACTGCGCGATGGCGTGACATTACTGCCGTTTGATTCCCGGCACCCAAAGCCCGGTTCGCGCGCTTCGCACCCGCCGCGGGAAACACCTCTGGCAGGATGCGGAAGTCTCGACCAAAGCTAAAACAGCGAATAGACAGAACTTCATAAGAGCATGGTGGTTTGGAGAGCGATAACTTGAATACAATCGGATTGATAGACCCGGACCGACTCCAAAACATCCCGGAAAAGCACTGGGCGGAGCATGAGTTTTGCTTTCACTTGCACGACCTCATGGCGGCGTTGCTTGTGCAAATGGAAATTCAAAAGGCTGGGCATATTCGATTTGAGACCGGTTCCGAAGATGATCGCCGCCTGTTGGCAAGCGGCATCCACATTCTGGATTTTCTGGATAAGTCAGGACGCGGGGAGTTGGAAAGGCGAGCGGTCGTAAATCACGTTTGTAATGCGCTCTTTTCCGACATGCTCCACTTCATCTATGAAGCCCTTCGGGCGTTAGAAAAGCGAAAATTTACCGTCGCCTTCTCGCTCCTTCGCAAGCCCCTGAAAGAAGGCATGTTGATAGTCGCCCAGATGTGCGCGGACGAAGGAGCATTCTTCGATAGACTGAAGGCAGACGCGAAGAACCTGCTCAGTCGAAGAAACTTGGATGAAGCAGGGATCAAAGCTCTACTCGAAGCGGCGATGAAGTTGAGTCGGGGGTGCAGCTTCACAAATCCTGACAAAGTGTATGACGCAGTTTTCAATTATCATAACGACCAAGGCTTCGCGGGTCTTTTCGACAAGGCGACCCATCTAGTGACAGAGTTTCGAAGAAATCAGACCGAAGACTACAATCTGAACTTTATCTTCAAAAATCCTGAGGATGACGACATCTATGCTGGTGGGACATATGCCCAACTCGCAATGCTTATTCTCGTTCTCCACATAATGCAGATTGAACTGTATCGGCGAATGGGAAAAGCCAGCAAGAAATATCAGAATTGGATGTTATTCACGTCTGTTGGAGCATATGAAGCCCTCTTTACGAAGGGCCGCTCTCGGATGACGAATTTTGTTAATTCGAACTTTGCCGAATTTATGCAGTGTCGATTGTGCGAAGCTCAGCTTCGGATCAAGAAAGTCAATGCTCCGCGCCTATTCATAGGAGAGCGACTATACTGCGAACAATGCTTAGCGGATCAGCACTTCCCGTTTGGATGGCTACTCTCCAAAGTCGATCTGGACCTCTTCGAAGACTGATCCAGAAGTGTCCGCTGCCCTTGCTTCGCGATTTCCCGCGCGAGTCGCAGCATCGGTCAACATAGACACTTCGCAGTTACCTACAGCGCATTCCATGAACAGCAGCTTTTGCATGCCCACCTCGCGCGCACACACAAAAAACCACCGGATAGACCCGACAGCCCCAGCCCGGAACAAGGGACGTCAGCCCCGCCGGGCCAGCGTCCGACCGCCCCCAGGGGCGGACGTTTTTGCTCCGCTCCGCGCCAAACGGGCCTTTCACGTGGCAGCGCGACAAGGGGATGCCGCTCAGACGCCGGCGGCGTCCACCCGCGGCCGGACGCTGGCCGTCAGATGCACGCGGGAACGGCCCTCCGCGTCGAGCGGGGCATCGCCAGCACGGGCGCAACCGGGGGGCTGCGGCTGTATATACGGATAATAGACGCGTTATGGACGGGTTATAGACGCATTATTACAGCCAAAACCCAGCATTTGCAGGCGAAACGTGGCCCGCGCGCCGGTTCGCCGCAACACCCTGCGCCCGCTGCTGTTGCGCAGATATTGACGCCCGTAGCGTGTCTGGATACCAGCTTGGGGCATGAGCATCGACCTTCCCACGCCGCGCGGCGCATTGACCCCGAACCGCCCCCTCGACAGCCTCACCTGGCTGCGTGTCGGCGGCCCTGCCGACTGGCTGTTTCAGCCTGCTGACGCCGATGACCTCTCAGCGTTTCTCGGGGCGCTCGACCCGGCAATTGCGGTCTTTCCGATGGGTGTCGGGTCCAATCTGATCGTGCGCGACGGCGGGATACGCGGTGTCGTGATCCGTCTTGGCCGCGGCTTCAACGGGATCGGGGTTGATGGGGATATCGTGACGGCGGGTGCTGCGGCGCTTGGCGCGCATGTGGCGCGCAAGGCCGCCGATGCCGGTCGCGACCTGACCTTCCTGCGCACGATCCCTGGCAGTATCGGTGGTGCGGTAAGGATGAATGCGGGCTGCTATGGGTCATATATTGCCGACCATCTGATTGATGCGACGGCAATTTCCCGCGACGGGACCTTCGTGACGCTCGGCCCCGACGACCTGAAATTCGCCTATCGCCACAGCGAATTGCCCGATGGGTCGGTGCTGATTTCAGCACGGCTGCGTGCCTCGGCAGGCGATGCAGAGCTTCTGCATGCGAAGATGGAAAACCAGCTTGCCATGCGCGATGCCTCGCAGCCGACACGGGAACGCAGCGCCGGATCGACCTTCCGCAATCCCGCCGGCTTCAGTTCGACCGGGCGCGCCGATGACACACACGAGGCGAAGGCGTGGAAGCTGATCGAGAATGCCGGCCTTCGCGGTCATCGGCTTGGCGGTGCGCAAATGTCCGAGAAGCATCCGAATTTCCTTCTGAACGCAGACGGTGCGACCGCCGCCCAGCTGGAGGAGCTTGGAGAGTTCGTGCGCGGCCGCGTGCGCGAGACGTCGGGCCATGAGCTGCAATGGGAAGTGATCCGGATCGGCGATCCGGCCTGAACCTGCAGAGCAGTGCTACAAAGCCGCGCTATTTGGCGCCTGACAGCATCTCTCCGGCGCCGCCGACAACGGTTGCCAGCCCCATCATGTCCATTCCGCCAAGGATCGCATCGACCGCGACCGCCGCGAGCAGCATCCCCATGACGCGGCTGATGATATTCGCGCCGGTCGTGCCGATATATTTGTAAACCTTCGTCGCCGCCAGAAGCAGACCGAGCGTGATGGCAAGCACGACAAGCAGCGCGCCCGCCGTGACAAGCTGATCCGCCATCGAGTTCTGGTGATTGTCGGTCAGCACCACGACACCCAGCATCGCACCGGGCGAGGCGATGGAGGGGATCGCCAGCGGAAAGACCGCACCCTCCAGGTGGTCGCGCTCGGCCTCCTCGATCTCTCGCTGCGGTTTGGAATCTCCGAAGATCATGGTCATCGCGAAAATGAACAGCACGATGCCGCCCGCGATCTGAAACGAGCCGAGCCGAAGGCCCATCGCCTCCAGCACGAACTGCCCGAAAAACAGGAAGCCGATCAGCACTGCCGTGGCAACAGAGACTGCCCGTATCGCGAAGCGTCGATGCAGCGCGCGCGGAACATATTTGGTTGCGAACAGAAAGACCGGAACAGACCCGATCGGATCAATCACGACGAACAATGTGATGAACTCGCGAAACACTGCGCTGATGTCCATTCGGTTCCTTTGTCGGGGAAGGTGTCAGATATGACCTTGATGTATCAACCCGCCGTGACGTATCGCAAGAGGCGACGATAAAGGGGTGATCACATGTCCGATGGGTTGCGTGCCGAACGCGCCGCCAAAAGCCGTTTCGCCTATGTCACACTCGCGACGAATGCCGATTACGCGCTTGGCGCGCTGGCGCTGGTGAACTCGATCCGTGCGAACGGGACCGTTGCCGATTGCGTCGTGTTGCATACTGCGGTTCCCGACCAGCATCTGACACCGCTGCGAGAGGCGGGCGCGCGCCTGATCGGCACCGATCTTCTTGATACATCGCCCGAATTCAATGCGGCGCATGCCCGTGACGCCCTGCACGCGCGGGCTGCTTTCACCAAGGGAACAAAGCCGCCCTTCCACACACCGCTCGACAATTTCGTTAAGCTGCGGCTGTGGCAGCTGACAGAATATGATGCGGTCGTGTTCATTGATGCCGACGCGATCATGCTGAAAAACAGCGATAAACTTTTCGGCTATCCCGAATTCTGCGCGGCACCTAATGTCTATGAAAGCCTTGGCGATTTTCACCGGCTGAATTCGGGCGTGTTTACAGCGCGCCCGTCCGAGGCAACGTTTGCGGCCATGATCGACCGGCTTGATCAGCCCGGCATCTTCTGGCGGCGCACGGATCAGACCTTTCTCGAAAGCTTCTTTCCCGACTGGCACGGGCTGCCGGTCTTTTTCAACATGCTGCAATATGTCTGGTTCAACATGCCGGATCTGTGGCGGTGGCAGCAGATCCATATTCTGCACTTCCAGTATGAAAAGCCCTGGCATGATCACGATAAAGCCGACCGTCTTAGGCCGCTGATCAATCTTTGGCGCGGTTTTGCCGGGCAGGGCGCGCGGCTTGATCCCGCCAGTCTGCCCGATCCGGCATGAAAATCGCGGTAACCGGGGGAACCGGTCTTGTCGGGCGCTTCATCGTCAATGAAGCCATTGGTGAGGGCGATGAAGTCACGGTGATGACCCGCACCCCGCCGAAGCCGGGGTTTTTCAACGGTCCGGTCGAATACATCCCCTACGATCTCGAAAAAGAATATCTGGAAATCAATGCGTTTGATGCGGTAATTCACGCTGCATTCGATCATATACCCGACCGCTACAGGGGTGGCGAGGGCAACGATCCGCAGCGCTTCCTGCGCCGGAACCTTGATGGCTCTTTGCGCCTGTTCGAAGCGGCGGCTAGGGCTGGCGCGCGGGTCGTCTTTCTGTCCTCGCGCGCGGTTTATGGTCCGCAGCCGGGGCCACTTACCGAGGATATGACCTGCGTGCCGGAAACGCTTTACGGTCAGGCAAAGCTGAAGGCTGAAGATGCGCTGCTGGCGTCGGGGCAGCCTGCCACGATCCTGCGTGCAACGGGCGTTTATGGGGCGCCGGGTCCGGGGCAAAGGCATAAATGGGTCCGATTGTTCGAGAAATATGCCTCAGGAGAGGCGACCACGCCGCGAATTGGTACGGAGGTTCACGGGCAATCGCTTGCGCAGGCGGTGAGGATCGGCCTGAACGGCGCGCAGGGCGTTTTCAATGTATCGGATATCATGCTGGACCGGCACGATCTTCTGCAAGGCTGGGGCGATGTGACCGGGGTGAATGGTCCCATACCTGAGCGCGCCGAAGCAGGCAGTGTCAGCCAGATGGATGTCGGCAAGCTGAAGGCGCTCGGCTGGCGGCGGGGTTCGATGGAACTTCTGCGACCGACGCTTCGTGAAATGGCGCGACAGGCCGGAATTTCGCCCAAGGATGCATAAGCCCCTTTTCTGATTGGATTTGCTTCGCTAGAATCGCATCACAAGCACGACCCGGAACAAACGGGCGGCAGAACGGCACCCGGATATCAACCGGGCGGAAAGGCGAAAGTGGCGGGCGAGTCGAGCAGGACAGCCCCGAAAGTCGCAGTCCTCTTGGGCGGCCCCTCGGCAGAGCGTGAGGTGTCCTTGTCCTCGGGGGCGGAATGCGCAAAAGCGCTGCGGCAGGCGGGCTATGAGGTAGTCGAGATTGACGCGGGGCAAGATCTGCCCGCGCGATTGGCCGAAGTCGCGCCCGATGTCGTATTCAATGCACTGCATGGCCGCTGGGGCGAAGATGGCTGCGTTCAGGGTGTCCTTGAATGGCTGTGCATACCCTATACGCATTCCGGTGTGCTGGCCTCTGCGCTGGCGATGGACAAGACGCGGTCGAAGCAGGTCTATCGCAATGCAGGCCTGCCCGTCGTCGACAGCATCATCGTGCCGACCGAGATCGCGCGCAAATCCCACGCGCTGCCGCCGCCCTATGTTGTCAAGCCGAACGCGGAGGGGTCCAGCGTCGGTATATATATTGTCCATGATGGCGCGAACGGCCCGCCGCAAATCGACGACAAGATGCCCTCGGAGGTCATGGTCGAAACCTATGTGCCGGGGCGCGAACTGACCGTTGCCGTGCTGGGCGACCGTGCCCTCGGCGTCACTGATATCGTGACGGATGGCTGGTATGACTATGATGCCAAGTACAAGGCGGGCGGCTCGCGCCACGTGATCCCCGCTGACATCCCCGACGACGTCGCCGCTGCCTGTCTTGACTATGCGCTGCGCGCGCATCAGGCGCTTGGCTGCTCGGGGATGAGCCGCACCGATTTTCGCTGGGACGAGGCGCGCGGCCTTGCCGGTCTTTTCCTTCTGGAAACCAACACTCAGCCCGGCATGACCCCGACATCGCTTGCACCTGAACAGGCAGCAGCGGTCGGCATGGATTTTCCCGCGCTTTGCGCATGGCTGATCGAGGACGCGCTATGCAGGGCATAGATCATGATCGCCGGCCCGGCTTTTCGCCCCAGCCGACACCGCCCCGGAAGGGCTGGCCGCGCCCGCAGCAACCCGCGCATAAGCCGAAACGGGATCCGGCCCCGTCACGCTTTGCCTACCGCCTGCACAGGATGTGGCTGACGCCCTATTTCCGCCGCCTGACGCGGATCGGCATTCCCGCATTTCTGATCGCGTTCACGACGCTTCTCTGGCTGTCAGACGAGGATCGCCGCGCCAGCCTGTCGGGCGGGCTGACGGGCATGGTCGAAGCGGTCCAGAATCGCGATCAGTTCATGGTCAAGGTCATGACCATCGACGGTGCCTCTGCGCCGGTCGACAAGGCGCTTCGGATGATGTTGCCGGTGGACCTGCCGGCCTCCAGCTTCGATATCAACCTCGACCAGCTGCGCAGCGACATACTCATGCTGGACGCTGTCCGCGATGTGGAACTGCGCATCAAGCCCGATGGGGTGCTTGCCGCCAAGGTGGTGGAACGTCAGCCAGTTTTGTTGTGGCGCCATGCCCGCGGCATCGAGCAACTGGATGAAACCGGCCACCGCGTCGCCTCTGTCACGGAGCGCTCGGTCCGGCCGGGGCTGCCGCTTATTGCGGGCGAAGGTGCCGACAAGGTCGCGCGCGAAGCAATCCGCATTTTCGCGGCCAGCGGACCGCTTCTGCCACGCATGCGCGGTTTGCAGCGCGTCGGAGAGCGCCGCTGGGACATGGTGCTTGATCGCGGGCAGCGTATCCAGCTTCCCGCCAATAGCCCCGTTGCCGCGCTGGAGCGGCTGATCGTTCTGGATCAGGCCGAGGACATGCTGGCCCGCGACATCTCGGTCGTGGATCTGCGCGATGGCAGCCGGCCGGTCGCGCGGATCGGGCTGGGTGCCCAGAACGAGATCCGCGCCGCTCGCGGCCAGCCTCTGCTGGGAGCGGACGGGCGCGAACTGCCAAAACAAAAAGACAAGAAAAGCTGAGGGCGAGGACGGGCGATGAGGGATATTTATCAGCAGCAGCGCGCGATGCGGAACATGCGCCAAGCCGCCCTGCAGCGCGGCGTGGTGGCGGTGCTGGATATCGGCAGTTCGAAAGTGGCATGTTTCGTGCTGCAATTTGACGGACCCGGCATCTATCGCGAAACCGATGGTGTCGGCCCGATGGCCGGGCAATCCAATTTCCGCGTGATCGGCGCGGCGACGACGCGGTCGCGCGGCGTCCGCTTCGGCGAGATAGAAACCATGGCCGAAACCGAACGCGCCATCCGCACCGCCGTGCAGGCCGCGCAGAAGCTGGCAGGGGTGCGCGTCGATCATGCCATTGCCTGCATTTCGGGCGCGCGGCCGGCCTCTTACGGGCTGGCTGGTGAAATCGCGTTGAAGAACGGGTCGGTCGGGCAGGGCGACATCGCGCAGGTGCTCGGGTCGTGCGAGGTGCCGGATTTCGGGCGCGGACGGCAGGTGCTGCATGCCCAGCCGGTGAATTTCATGGTCGATGGCCGCTCTGGCCTGATGGACCCGCGCGAGCATTCGGGGCAGGCGCTTGGCTGCGACATGCATGTGTTGACGGTGGACGGCGACGCGATCGACAACCTGATCCATGTGATCCGGCGCTGCGACATGGAACTGGCGGGTGTTGCCTCCGGCTCCTACATGTCGGCGCTTTCGTCGCTGGTCGAGGACGAGCAGGAACTGGGTGCGGCCTGCATCGACATGGGCGGCGGTGCGACCGGCGTGTCGATCTTCGTGCGAAAGCATATGATCTTTGCCGACGCCGTGCCGATGGGCGGTGATCTGGTCACGCAGGATGTGGCCAAGGGGTTGAAAGTCCCGATGGCGGTTGCCGAACGCCTGAAGACGCTGAATGGCGGGGTCGAGGCGACGGGCCGCGACGACCGCGACCTGATCGAGCTTGGCGGCGAAACCGGCGACTGGGAAACTGACCGCCGCACCGTCAGCCGCGCCGATCTGATCGGCATCATGCGCCCGCGTGTCGAAGAAATTCTTGAAGAAGTCGCGGCAATTCTTGATGCGGCCGGCTTCGATCATATGCCCAGCCAGCAGGTGGTGCTGACCGGCGGTGGCAGTCAGATACCCGGTCTGGACGGGCTGGCGGCGCGGATGCTCGGGCGGAATGTCCGAATCGGCCGGCCTCTGCGCATCCACGGTCTGCCGCATCAGCTGACCGGTCCGAACTTCGCATCGGCGGTCGGTCTGGCGCTGTTTGCGGCGCACCCGCAGGACGAATGGTGGGATTTCGAGATGCCCGCCGAGACCTATCCGTCGCGATCCTTGCGTCGGGCCTATCGCTGGTTTCGCAACAACTGGTGACAGGCGGTTGAAATCATTGGTAGTAGGGGCGGCGCACGCCTCCCCTAGATGCAGCGGTGTCGGCAAGATACCGCCTGAAGCCTATGGATAAACCACAAGATTTTGCGTCTCGGCACTGTTTTTCGGGTGACGGTAGGCCCGGTCTTGGTTACAGTTTGAAGAATACCGGGGGATTCGACCGCCCGCGCGAGGCGAGCGGGACGTGACATAACAACAGGCGGAAACCATGAACCTCAATCTGATGATGAACGACGACGACGATCTGAAGCCGCGCATCACCGTGTTCGGTGTCGGCGGTGCAGGCGGCAACGCGGTCAACAACATGATCGAACAGCAGCTTGAGGGCTGCGTGTTCGTGGTCGCCAACACCGATGCACAGGCCCTTAAGCAGTCGGCATCGGAAGCCCGCATCCAGCTGGGCCCGAAAGTCACCGAAGGTCTGGGTGCAGGCGCAAAGCCCGAAGTCGGCGCACGCGCTGCCGAGGAGACGATCGAAGATATCGTCGATCACCTGCAGGGCGCGCATATGTGCTTCATCACCGCCGGGATGGGCGGCGGCACCGGCACCGGTGCGGCCCCGATCATCGCGCAGGCCGCCCGTCAGATGGGCATCCTCACGGTCGGCGTCGTGACCAAGCCCTTCCAGTTCGAAGGCACCAAGCGCATGCGTCAGGCCGATAGCGGCGTGGCAGAGCTGCAGAAGCATGTCGATACCCTGATTATCATTCCGAACCAGAACCTGTTCCGTCTGGCCAACGAAAAGACCACCTTTACCGAAGCCTTCGCGATGGCTGATGACGTGCTGTATCAGGGCGTCAAGGGCGTGACCGACCTGATGGTGCGTCCGGGCCTGATCAATCTCGACTTCGCCGATGTCCGCGCCGTGATGGACGAAATGGGCAAGGCGATGATGGGCACCGGCGAAGCCACCGGCGAAAACCGCGCCGTGCAGGCCGCAGAGAAGGCGATTGCCAACCCGCTGCTGGACGAGATCAGCCTGAACGGCGCCAAGGGCGTTCTGATCAATATCACCGGCGGCACCGACCTGACCCTGTTCGAACTGGACGAGGCTGCGAACATCATCCGCGACAAGGTCGATGGCGATGCGAACATAATCGTCGGCTCGACGCTCGATCCCTCGATGGAAGGGACGATCCGTGTTTCGGTCGTCGCGACCGGCATCGACGCCGCGATCGAGGAAGCTGCCCCTCCGGCACCGCGTCGCCGCGTGGAAGCGTCTGCGCCCGCGCCGCAGCCGGCCCCCGCAGCCCCTGCGCCGCGGGTCGAGCAGCAGCCAGCGGCCAGCCGTGCCGAATACGACGATGTTCCGCCCCGCCGCGCCACGCCGCCTGCAGCGCAGCATGTCGACCTGACGCCTGAAGAAGATGCGATGCCGTCCCCGGCCTATCAGCCGAAAGAGCCGTCGCGTGCTCAGGCACCGGCCGATCCGCTTGGCGACAGCGCCGAAAACTTCGTCGCGCCGCGTGGTGCTGCGACCCGCGGCACGCCGCCGGCCGATGTGCTGGAACGGATGCGCCGCGCCGCTGCCGCCCAGCCGGGGGCCGCGAGCCGCAGCCCCGCACCGACGCCGCGCCGCACCGAAGCCGAAGCACCCACGCGCGCGGAAAGCCGTATGGCCGGGCTTGGCCGCATGATCGAACGGATGGCCGGCCATAACAGCGAAAAGCCCTCGGCCGCGTCTATCGCCGATCGGGTCAGCGAACGCCTCTCGACCCGGCGTCAGGGCAATCTCGACGCGGAATTTGACGATCTGGCCGACGATTCGCCCTCGGCGAATGCCGAGATACCGGCCTTCCTGCGTCGGCAGGCAAACTGATCACGACATGCCGCGGGCCGTTCACGGCCCCGTGTCCAAACTGTCGCAAAGGGCCGCCGCGAGGTGGCCCTTTTTCGTGGCTATGCCTGCAAAATACCGAAAAGGCAGGGTTTTCCCGCAGGGATATGTTACAGAGAGTCACAAAACGTTAATTGAGTGGATCTGCCTGCGCGCCTAACTGAATGTAGCGGATCAGCAATCGGTCCGTAAAAAACAAACGGGCAGAACCATGCAGGCAACCATAGCAAAAGCGACAGAGTTTCGGGGCGTCGGACTTCACACCGGCGTTGCTGTGCGCATGCAGATCCTGCCCGCGCCCGCGGGTCATGGCATCGTGTTCGAGCGCAGCGATCTTCCGGTCGGCACTAACCGCATCGCGGCACTGTGGAAAAATGTTGTGCCGTCCAAGCTCTGCACGCTGATCGAAAACGATAACGGCATCCGGGTGTCGACGATCGAACATATCATGGCGGCGCTTTCCGGCACCGGCATCCTGAACGCGCTTATCCGTATCGACGCGGGCGAGGTTCCGATCCTCGACGGCTCTGCGGCAGAGTTCGTATCGGGCATCCTCGACGCGGGGATCGACATCCAGGACGCACCGCTGCGCGCGATCCGCGTGACGCGCCCTGTCGAATATCGCGAAGGGGACGCAGTCGCACGGCTTGAACCCGCCGACCATCTGGAGATTGATTTTCACATCGACTTTACCGACAAGGCGATCGGTCGTCAGGAAAAGTCGCTCGATATGGCTAATGGTGCCTTCGTGCGCGAGCTGATGGACAGCCGCACCTTCTGTCGGCAGTCCGATGTCGAAGCAATGCGCGCCAGTGGTCTTGCGCTTGGCGGCACCTATCTGAACGCCGTTGTCATTGACGATGACAAGGTGCTGTCGCCGGGCGGTCTGCGCCACAAGGATGAGGCCGTGCGCCATAAGATGCTGGACGCGATGGGCGACCTCGCGCTTGCCGGTGCGCCGCTTCTGGCGCGCTATACCGGCAACAGGGCAGGTCACGCGATGACCAACAAGGTGCTGCGGGCGCTTTTCGCGGAGCCTGACGCCTGGGAATGGGTGACATGCGAGAGTGATCTCGAATGCCGGCTTCCGGGCGCCGGCGTTGCCGCCTATGGCCCGGTCAACGCCCGGGCGTTGATTGCCGTTGCCTGAGGCTTGCGCGACCGCGTGCAAGCCTCGGTAAAATCACCACATTGCCATTTTGCGCCCCCTGATGTTCTGTGCTAGGACGACCGGGCCGCTGCGGGGCCGACTCGTTCGCTGGTGTGCAGTTTCTTACAGGCAGGTTCCGATGGTCCGCTTCGTATCGCCCAAAACTTTGATGGCTGTCGTTCTCGCGGGCGCTGTCTTGACGGGATGTGGCAATCGCGGTGGCGCGGGCGATCGCATACCGGTCGATAACTTCACCGCAGAACAGATTTACAAGCGCGGCGAGTACGAGCTTGAAAACAGCCGCAAGCCCGATTCTGCGATCTATTATTTCTCGGAGATCGAGCGGCTCTACCCGTATTCGGAATGGGCGAAGCGCGCGCTCATCATGCAGGCCTATGGGTATCACAAGGCCAAGAAATACGAAGAAGCGCGCGGCGCCGCGCAGCGCTTCATCGACACCTATCCGGGCGATGACGATGCAGCATATGCGAAGTATCTGCTGGCTCTCAGTTACTACGACCAGATCGACGAGGTCGGGCGCGATCAGGGCCTGACCTTCCAGGCGCTTCAAGCCCTGCGCGACGTGATCGAAGAATATCCCGACAGCGAATATGCGCGCAGTTCGATCCTGAAGTTCGATCTGTCTTTCGATCACCTCGCCGGCAAGGAAATGGAGATCGGGCGCTACTATCTCAAGCGTGGTCATTACGCAGCGGCGATCAACCGCTTCCGTGTCGTCGTGGAAGAATTCCAGACGACGACCCATACGCCCGAGGCGCTGATGCGTCTGGTCGAGGCTTATCTGGCGCTTGGTCTTACCGACGAGGCCCAGACCGCAGGCGCGATTCTGGGGCATAACTTCCAGTCCTCGCCCTTCTATCAGGACGCCTATAACCAGCTTCGTGGTCGCGGTTTGACCGCTACGCCGCAGGGCAAAAGCTGGCTGACGGACGTTTATCGCCAGGTTATTCAGGGCAAGTGGCTGTAACGATGCGCCTCGGCGCATCCTGTGGGGCTGGGCGATGCTGCGCGAACTCCATATACGCGACATTCTGCTGATTGACCGGCTGAAGCTGGACTTCGGTCCCGGCCTCAATGTGCTGACAGGCGAAACCGGGGCGGGAAAGTCGATATTGCTCGACTGCCTCGGCTTCGTGCTGGGATGGCGCGGACGCGCTGAACTGGTGCGCAGCGGTGCCGCGCAGGGTGAGGTTGTGGCGGTTTTCGACCTGCCTGACGGGCACCCGGCACATGCGATCCTTGAGGAGGCGGGCATTGAAGCAGGGGCCGAACTGATTCTGCGCCGCGTGAACAGCGCTGACGGGCGCAAATCCGCGTGGATCAATGACCGCCGCGCGTCCGGAGAGGTTCTGCGCACGCTGTCGGAAACATTGGTCGAACTGCATGGGCAGCATGACGATCGTGGTCTGCTGAATCCCCGCGGGCATCGGCAGTTGCTGGATGCGTTTGCCGGGACTGACCTTGCCCCGATCCGCAACCAATGGCGCGAGCTTCGAGCCGTCGAAGCCCAGATCGCCGCCCTTGAAGCGTCGCAAGAGGCGCAGCGCAAGGAAGCCGAATTCCTGTCGCATGCATTGGAGGAACTGGCGCAGCTTGACCCTCAGCCGGGTGAGGATGCGACGCTGGATACCCGTCGCCGCGCGATGCAGGGCGCGGAACGAATCCGTGACGACGTGGCACGCGCGCTGGCAGCGCTTGGACCCGGCGGCGCGGAAGGCGCGATGCTGGATGCGACGCGCTGGCTGGAAGGTGCGGCGGATCAGGCCGAGGGGCGCTTCGATGCCCCGCTTGAGGCTTTGTCGCGCGCGCTTGTCGAACTCGGTGAGGCGTTTGGCGGCGTAGAGGCAGCGATAGAGGCGATGGATTTCGACCCGTCCGAGCTTGAGCGCACCGAGGAACGGCTGTTCGGGCTTCGCGCGCTGGCGCGAAAGCATGACGTGCAGCCTGACGATCTGGCTGATCTTGCCGAAAATCTGCAGTCGCGCTGGAAAGAGGTCAGCGGAAGCGAGGAATTGCTTGTCGAATTGCGACAGCGGCAGACCCAGCACCGTGCGAATTACGAGACGCTAGCGCAGGCGGCGACGGCACTGCGATCCGACGCGGCTGCGCAGCTTGATACCGCGATGGCGGCAGAGCTGGCGCCCCTGAAGATGGAGCGCGCGGTCTTTGAAACACGGCTTGAAGAGGGCGAATCCGGGCCCGAGGGACGCGACAATGTCTTCTTCACTGTCGCGACCAATCCCGGCGCGCCTGCCGGGGCGCTTGACAAAATCGCCTCGGGCGGGGAGCTGTCGCGATTTCTTCTTGCGCTGAAAGTCAGTCTCGCGCGCGGCAATGATGCAGTGACGATGATTTTTGATGAAATAGACCGTGGGGTTGGCGGGGCAACCGCAGACGCGGTCGGACGCCGCCTTGCCCGGCTGAGCGAGAGCGCACAGGTGCTTGTCGTCACACACTCTCCGCAGGTTGCCGCACTTGGAAGCACGCATTTCCGTGTCGCCAAGGATGTGGATGACGGCATGACGACAAGCCGCGTCCATGCGCTGAATCAGGACGAGCGGGTGGACGAGATCGCGCGGATGCTGTCAGGCGAGACGATCACACCGGCCGCGCGCGACGCTGCGCGTGTGCTGATCGGTATCAGCTAATCCAGTATCTTTTCGACACGGCGGATGACCGACTGAACCTTCAAGGTCTTTGGGTTGATGCGAACCAGCATGCCGGAGACGATCGCATACCGGCTTCCCGACAGATCGGGGCCGAGCCCGTAGCGACCCGGATGAGAGATCAGGTGGATTTCGTCCGCCTCAACCGCTTCCCCAACTGTCACCTTGCCCGCAGATTTGTGCAGTTCATCCCCCAGGGTCGCGTTGCCGATCAGCGACGCGCCGAGTAATGCCGCAGCGGCAGCAAGAGTGAAGAATGAATTGCGGATCAGCAAGTTCTGCTCGTTTTCTTTTATACCGATACACTGATAGCGGGGAACGCATCAGGCACAGCCTGGTTCCCGCATATTGCCGATTTTTCGAGCGTATCGAAGCATTCCGCCGCGCGGACCTGTCACCCGTCGCGACCGCGCCGGTCAAATCGCGGAAGCATGGCCGAAAAGTCTTGACCTCGTCCGTCCTCGGACTCGACAAAGCGCGCGTAAAGTTCGGCTGCAAGCTGCCCCATTGGCGTGTCCGCATCAGCACTTTCAGCGGCCATCTGCGCCAGTCTCAGATCCTTCAGCATCAGTTCCGCCGCAAAGCCCGGCCGATAGCCATTATCTGCGGGCGATTGCGGGCCGACACCCGGCACGGGGCAATAGGCGTTGACCGACCAGCTTGAGCCTGACGAGGTTGAAACCACGTCAAACAGCTTCTGCTGGTCAAGACCCAGCTTTCCGGCCAGTGAAAATGCCTCGCATGTGGCGATCATCGTGGCACCGAGGATCATGTTGTTGCAGATTTTCGCGGCCTGACCGGCACCGGAACTGCCGCAATGGACGGCCTTCTGCCCCATGATCTCAAAAAGCGGCGCGATGGTCGCAAAGCTATCGTCACCGCCGCCGACCATGAAGGTCAGCGTGCCCTGCGCCGCACCGGTTATGCCGCCTGAAACTGGCGCATCAAGTGCGCCTATGCCTGCCGCCTTGGCAAGATCGGCCACCTCGCGCGCGCTATCGACATCGACGGTGGAACAGTCGCACAGAACCGCGCCCTTCGGCATGGAGGGGACGACTGCTGCGGCAACGTCGCGCAGGATCTGACCATTTGGCAGCATCGTGATGACAGCCTCTGCCCCCGAGGCTGCCTCTGCGGCACTTGCGACCGGCAAAAGCGGTGCCTCGGGTGTCGCGGTGACGTCGAATGCACGCACCTCGTGCCCTGCCTTCGCGAGATTAAGCGCCATGGGCATCCCCATATTGCCCAGTCCGATAAAACCGATCTTCATGGCGTTTTCCCTTGTGCTTCGTCGAAATGCAGCTCGTCCGCGCCAAGCGGTGACAGGATCGCATCTACCGCCGCAGGCGATGCATCCGCCCGCCATTTCGGATTGCGATCCTTGTCGATGATCTGGGCGCGCACGCCTTCGATGAAATCGCCGTCCCGCGTGGCGCGGCTGGTGAATCGGTACTCGCGCTGCAGGCTGTCCTGCATGCGCGCGTCGCTGCGCGCCTCTCGGACCAGCCTAAGCCCCGCCGCCATTGACAGCGGAGAGTTGCGGCGGATCGGCTTCAACGCGGTGTCATCACCCGCCGCCTCGAGGGCTGCGATAATATCGGCAACGCTCTCGCCTTCGAAGGCAGACAGATCGGCGGATGCAAGAGGCGCTTCTGGCGCAGGCGCGCCCGCGATGATCGAGACATCGCCGCTTTCTGCCAGCTTGTCGATCAGCGCGGGCCAGTCGCCCTCAGGCAGATAATAATCAGCGAAACCGGCGTGGATCGCATCGCCCGGACCCATCCGGTCGGCGGTCAGCATCAGGTATTCCCCGATCCGTCCCGGCGCATGGGCCAGCAGCCAGCTGCCGCCAACGTCAGGGATCAGCCCGATGCCGGATTCCGGCATCGCGATTTTCGTCGTGTCGCCGACGATGCGGTGGCTGGCATGGCCACCGACGCCCACACCGCCGCCCATGACGAAGCCCTGCATGAGGGCGACGATCGGCTTGGGATAATCGGCGATGGCGGCGTTCATGCGGTATTCGTCGAAGAAGAACCGCTCACCCTCAGCATGGTCGCCCTTCAGACCCGCCTGATAGACAGCGGCAATGTCGCCCCCTGCGCAGAAGGCCTTGTCGCCTTCGGCGTCAATGATGACCAGATCGACGTCCGGATCGTTGCGCCAGTCGTCAAGCGCCTGATGGATCGCCAGCGCCATGTCGTGGCTAAGCGCATTCAGCGCCTGCGGGCGGTTGAAGGTGATGCGCCCGGCGCGGCGGTCCTTGCGGATGATCAGATCGTCCATCAGCCCCTCTCTGTCAGCAGGCCGCGGCTGACGATCAGCCGCATGATTTCGTTCGTGCCTTCCAGAATCTGGTGAACGCGCAGGTCGCGCACAAGCTTCTCGATCCCGTAATCGGCCAGATAGCCATAACCGCCATGCAGCTGCAGGCAGCCATTCGCGACTTCGAACGCGCGGTCGGTGACGTGCAGCTTGGCCATGGCGCAGAACTTCGTCGCGTCGGGCGCGCCCTGATCCAGCTTCCACGCCGCCTGCCGCAGGAAGATGCGGGCCGATTGCAGCGCCGTTTCCATTTCCGCCAGCCGGAATTGCAGCGCCTGAAACTGATCCAGCGATTTGCCGAAGGCCTTGCGCTCGCCCATATAGGCCAGCGTCTTGTCAAGCGCCGCTTGCGCCGCCCCAAGCGCCCCGGCCGAGATGTTCAGCCGTCCCCCATCCAGCCCCGCCATTGCATAGCTGAACCCGCGGCCATCCTGACCGATCTGGTTCTCCAGCGGGATCAGGCAGTCGTCGAACTGCACCTGCGCGGTCGGTTGTGCCTTCCAGCCCATCTTGCGTTCCAGCGCACCGAAGCTGAGGCCGGGCGCCCCGTCCTCGACGACGACAGTTGAAATGCCCTTCGGCCCGTCCTCGCCCGTGCGCACCATGGTCAGGTAACAGTCGGAATAGCCCCCGCCCGATATGAAGGCCTTGGTGCCGTTCAACTTGAAGCCGTCATTTCCTTTCGCGGCGCGGGTCCGCAACGCGGCGGCGTCGGACCCCGACCCGGGTTCGGTCAGACAATAGGACCAGATCTTTTCCATACTGCACAGATCGGGCAGGAACTTCGCCTTCGCCTCGTCTGATCCGAACTTGTCGATCATCCCGCCGCACATGTTGTGGATCGACAGGAAGCTGCCGACGGACGGGTCGGACATGGCAAGGGCTTCGAATATAAGCGTGCCGTCCAGCCGTGACAGGCCCGATCCGCCATATTCCTCGGAAACAAATATCCCGCCAAGGCCAAGCTGGGCCGCATTGCTCCACAGCTCTCGCGGAATGGTCCCCGCCTCTTCCCAGGCTTCGGAATGTGGCGCGATATGTTCGGCGCCAAACTCGCGCGCCATGTCAAAAATCGCCTGCTGCTCTTCGCTGAGCGCGAAATCCATAAGGGCCTCCCTTCCCCTGTGGTCCCGTGTCGAACGGGGGGCATGGCGCCCCCCGCAATGATCAGTCCATGGCCTTGAAGTTGAATTCGCCACCTTCCTTGATGCCCGAGGGCCAGCGGGCGGTCACGGTCTTTGTACGCGTGTAGAAGCGGAAGGCATCCGGGCCGTGCTGGTTCAGGTCGCCGAAGCCCGATTTCTTCCAGCCGCCGAAGGTGTGATAGGCCAGAGGAACCGGGATCGGGACGTTGACGCCCACCATGCCGATATTGATGCGGCTGGCGAAATCGCGGGCGGTGTCGCCGTCGCGGGTGAAGATCGCGGTGCCGTTGCCGTATTCGTGGTCGAGGGCAAGCCCGATGGCTTCTTCGTAGGTTTGCGCGCGAACCGTGGACAGGACGGGGCCAAAGATCTCGGTCTTGTAGATGTCCATATCGGGGGTCACGCGGTCGAACAGATGCGGGCCGACGAAAAAGCCGTCCTCGTAGCCCTGCAGGCTGAAATCGCGGCCATCGACGACAAGTTCCGCGCCCTGATCGACGCCGGTCTGCACCAGCCGGTGGATGTTGTCCTTGGCGGCCTTGGTCACGACCGGGCCGTAATCGACATCATCGCCTGCTGTGTAGGGGCCGACCTTCAGCTTCTCGATCCGCGGCACCAGCCGTTCGATCAGCGCATCTGCGGTCTTGTCGCCCACCGGCACGGCGACCGAAATCGCCATGCAGCGTTCGCCCGCGGCGCCAAAGCCTGCGCCGACAAGCGCGTCCGCCGCCTGATCCAGATCGGCGTCGGGCATGATGATCATGTGGTTCTTCGCACCACCGAAACATTGCGCGCGCTTGCCGGTCTTGGCGGCCTCTTCATAGATATACTGCGCAATTGGCGTCGAACCCACGAAGCCTACAGCCTGAATGACATCGCTGTGCAGAAGCCCATCGACCGCACCCTTGTCGCCATTGATAACCTGCAACACACCATCGGGCAGACCTGCTTCCTTCCAAAGCGCCGCCAGCATCAGCGGGACCGAGGGATCACGTTCGGACGGTTTCAGGATCATCGCGTTCCCGGCAGCAAGGGCCGGGCCCATCTTCCACAGCGGAATCATGGCCGGGAAGTTGAAGGGCGTGATGCCCGCCACCACACCAAGCGGCTGGCGCATCGAATACATGTCGATGCCGGGGCCCGCGCCGTCGGTGAATTCACCCTTCATGAAATGCGGCGCGCCTATGCAGAATTCGATCACCTCCAGCCCACGCTGAACGTCGCCCTTTGCATCCGGGAAGGTCTTGCCATGTTCGGACGACAGAGCCTCGGCCAGCTTGTCCATGTCGCGGTTGATCAGGCGCACCATCTCCATCATGACACGCGCACGGCGCTGCGGATTGGTGGCACCCCATTTCACCTGCGCCTTGGCAGCGCTGTCGATAGCAGCGGTGATTTCCGCGTCCGAGGCAAGGGCGACCTTTGCCTGAACCTCGCCCGTGGCAGGGTTATAGACATCGGCAAAGCGCCCGGACGTACCCGCGACTTCCTTACCGTCAATCCAGTGGCCAATCTCTTTCATCGCATCCTCCAATGCCAGTTCGCGGAAAGACTATCTTGCAAAAATCCACCCAGAAAGTGAAAATTCGGCAAAAAGGTTTTGCAAAAACGCAAGGATGGCGATGGACTGGGACGATCTGCGAGTATTTCTGGCGGTTGCGCGCGATGACAGCTTGTCGCGCGCCGGGCGCAGGCTGGGGATGGACCCGTCGACCGTCGGGCGGCGGATCGTGCGGCTGGAAACCGCACTTGGCGGGGCGCTTTTTGTGAAATCGCCACAGGGTTACGCCCTGACCGCTGAGGGAGAGCGGCTGATGCCTTATGCCGAAGCGGCTGAACTGGCACTGAGCGGCGCGGCCGACGCGCTTGGCCGGCCGGGCGATCTGACCGGGCAATTGCGGATCGGGGCGCCGGACGGTTGCGCGAATTATCTGCTGCCACAGGTCGCGGCGGCGATGTGTGACGCCCATCCGGGGCTGGAAATTCAGATCGTCGCGCTGCCCCGTGTGTTCAACCTTTCCAAACGAGAGGCGGATCTGGCGATCGCCGTCAGCAGGCCGGAAAGCGGCAGGCTGGTGGTGCAGCGGCTGTGCGATTACCGTCTGCATCTGGCGGCGCATCGCGACTATCTGTCGGAAAGCCCGCCTTTGGCCAGTCTGGACGAATTTCCTGGACACCGGCTGATCGGCTATATCCCCGACATGATCTTCGACAGCGAGCTGGACTATCTGGCCCCGCTGCTGGCGCGCAGCGGGTCCGAGGCAGCGCGCCTGACCTCGAACTCGGTTTCAGTGCAGATGCAGGCCATCCGGGGTGGGGCAGGGGTCGGGATCGTGCATGACTTTGCGATCCCATTCGCGCCCGGTGTCGTGCGAATCCTGCCGCAGGAATTTGGCCTGACCCGCAGTTTCTGGATGATTCGGCATGCGGATGACCGGCGGTCCGACCGGCTGAACCGGCTGACCGATGAACTGGCACAGCGTCTGCGCAGCGAGGTGGCCCGGCTGGAATCTATCGCGGCCAATGATGGCGGGGCTTGACGTTCGCTGCGGTTGCGACAGACTGAGGTGACGCAACCACGGAGGCCAAGATGCTGGTGAACCAGATACTTTCCCTCAAGGACGCCGGCGTCACCATCGTGACCATCGGCCCTTCAGCTTCGGTCGCAGAGGCTGTGAAGCTTCTGGCCGAAAAGCGCATTGGCGCAGTCGTCGTCAGCGAGGATGGCAAGAAACCCACCGGCATCCTGTCCGAGCGCGACATCGTGCGCGAACTGGGCAAGCAGGGCGCAGACGTGCTGAGCCGCCCGATCAGCGAGTTGATGACGCGCAAGGTTTCGACCTGCGTAAGTGGCGATGACACGCTCGGCGTTCTGGAGAAGATGACGGCCGGACGTTTCCGTCACCTGCCCGTCATCGACGAGGACGGAAACATGATCGGCCTCGTATCCATCGGGGACGCGGTTTCCGCACGACTGAAGGAACTGAATGCCGAAAAAGACGCGCTGACCGGCATGATCATGGGCAGCTGAGCAGAAAGGCTGCACGCACCCCCTTGATTTCGTTGCGCGCATCGGGTGGTTTGCGCGCGACAACCGAAAGGACTTGCGCATGCGCACTGGGCTTTATCCGGGAACGTTTGACCCGATCACGCTGGGACATCTGGATATCATCCAGCGCGCGATGGCTCTGGTAGACCGGCTTGTGATCGGGGTGGCGATCAACCGCGACAAGGGGCCACTTTTTTCGCTGGAAGAACGGGTCGAGATGGTTCGCCGGGAATGCGATGCTGTTGTCGCCCGCACCGGTGGCGAGATTGTGGTCCATCCCTTTGACAATCTGCTGATCGACTGCGCCCGTGATGTAGGCGCCTCTGTCATCATTCGGGGGCTGCGGGCGGTTGCAGATTTTGAATATGAATTTCAAATGGTTGGGATGAACCGGGCGCTTGATGCAAGCATCGAGACAGTGTTTCTTATGGCGGATGCGCGACGGCAGGCAATCGCGTCGAAACTGGTCAAGGAAATCGCTCGTCTGGGCGGCGACGTCTCGAAATTCGTCACCCCGCCAGTGAAAGATGCGTTGCAGGGGCGTTTTCCGCCGGCAGGCTAAACGCAGGAATCGAAATGAAAAAGGGGGCCATATGGCCCCCGATTTCGTCAACTGCTACCCCGAAGGTCGGGGGCGCAGGGATCAGTTATCGGATTTACCGAAATCAGTCGCGGGCGGAGCAAGTTTCTTGGTGCCGCCCTGCGCCAGCGGATCGTCCTGACGCTGAACCGAGCCTTCAAAATGCGCACCCGATTCAATCGCGATGGTCTTATGGATGATGTCACCCTCGACCCGCGCGGTCGATGAGAGGCGCACCTTGAGGCCGCGCAGACGACCGACGACGCGGCCGTTCACGATGACTTCATCGGCCAGCACCTCGCCGCGCACGGTGGCGGTATCACCAATCGTCAGCTGACGGGCGCGGATATCGCCTTCGATATTGCCTTCGATCTGGACATCGCCTGCCGTTTGCAGATCGCCCTTGATCGTCAGATCGGAGGACAGAACCGACGGCGCGCTGCGCTGACGCTGCGGCTGAGGGGCTGCGGGCGTCGCTGCCGACTCGACAGGCGCTTCGCTGCGAACCGGCTCTGATTCGGGGGCCGGCGATTTGGGTTGCTGATTCGGCGTTTCGGTCACGCGAGACTTAGAAAACATTCTGTGCCGCCTTGATAAAGCTCATGGGATTAACGGCCTTGCCGTTCACCCGAACTTCATAGTGAAGATGCGGGCCGGTCGACCGTCCGGTATTCCCCATATCACCGATAAGGCTGCCGCGCGATACCTTCTGACCGACCTTCACACGGATCTTCGACAGGTGGCCATAGCGGGTTTCTGTGCCAAGCGCGTGTTCTATCTTGATGAGGTTGCCATAGCCATTCTGACGACCGGCAAAGGTCACGACGCCGTCGCCGGGCGCAAGGATCGGCGTGCCGACCGGGCCTGCAAGATCGACACCCTGATGCGCGCGACCCCAGCGGGCACCGAAGCCCGAGGTATAGCGGAATGCCGATTTGACGGGCATATCGAGCGGAAGTTTGTTGCTGGCGATCCGGTAGCGGTTCACCTGATCCAGACTGACGATGATTTCGCCAGCACGCGCTTCGGTTTCGCTGATCGCGGCATTGCCGCTTGTCGAAACCGCAGCCGGGGTCAGGGGGCCACCCTGACCGTCATATTCCTTGTCGACCGAGGACAGAAGCGCGTCCGTATCAAGGCCGATCTTGTCGAACATTTCCTCGTAGGGGACGGCGGCCGCGGCGACGGCATCTTCGATCTGCGTAAAGATCTCGTCATTGCGGGCCAGAAGCTGCTCCTGCTCTGCCTTGGCGGCAGCGGCTTCGGCGCGGGCAATGCGCGCGGTCGCTGCAGCCTCGTCGCGGGCGTCTGCGGTGGCGCGCAGCCGCTCGTTCAGGGCGTTAAGCGCAAGATCCTTTTCCTGCGGATCGACACCATCCGCACCGGGGATCGAGGCAAGCGCCGTGCCCAGTTTCTGCTGCACCGCCTCAAGACCGGCTTCCAGTTCGTGATTCTGCTTCTGGGCGCTCAGAAGTTCGGACTGGTATTTCGCGACCTGATCCAGAGCGACCGCGAAGCGAAGCTGCGCCTCTTTCGCCTCGGTCGCGCGCGCGTCGCGTTCGTCGGCAAGCGCGGACATCCGGGTTTCAAACGTGGTCTGCGATTGGGTCGCCTGACTTTGACGGTCCCCGCCGATCCGGTCATAGGCGAGCAGCGCGCCAGACACGATCGCCCATCCGACAAGAATTGCACTTCCTCCCAGCAGACCAAGCTGCGTCGCCGGGCGCAAATGTATCACGCGGGTCGAGCTTTCGGTTTTCAGGAAGAGGCGTTGTTCGGGCAGAAGTCGTTCAAGCGCAGAATTCAGACGGTTAGGCAAGGCAGCTATCCCCGGCTAGTTTATTGTTTTCGCATCCGGATTTGGATGTCCGTTTTCCGTTCCGTGCAGCGGACGAAAAACATCTATGTGTCGTAAACAGGACACAGGCTCTGGTTGCAACTTAATTGGCCAGCCTGTCCGTTGAACCGGCAGAAACCTGCCATGCGCGGCGGATTCTCGCCGATATCGAGTGGTTCAAAGCGCGTTAGGGAACCTGCGAGACTGCGCTTGCCCGCGGTCAGAGCGGCAGCTATGTCGCTAGCTGCACCAAACCGAGCCAGAGCCCGTGACCACGCGCAACGCTATCACAATCTTCGTCCTGATTCTGCTGCTTCTGCTGGCAGACAGGTTGTGGCTGCACTGGGATCTGCCGGTCTTTCTTGGCAAGCGCTTCGTGGCTTTCGTCGAATATCTGAGTTTCTGGCGGTAATGACGGCCTGGTCGGGGTTTAAATGCCCGAAAAAAAGGCCCATAAGCATGGCGAATTCAGTCTGCGGAGGTTCATCATGGCTGTTAAGGTGGCAATCAACGGATTTGGCCGGATCGGGCGCAACGTGCTGCGCGCAATCGTGGAATCCGGGCGTGACGATATCGAGGTAATCGCGATCAACGATCTGGGGCCGGTGGAAACCAACGCCCACCTGATCCGCTTCGACAGCGTGCACGGCAAGTTTCCGGGCACCGTGACCGTCGACGGCGATACTATCGACGTGGGTCGCGGCCCGATCAAGGTCACGGCGATCAAGAACCCGGCCGAACTGCCATGGGGCGATGTCGATGTGGTGATGGAATGCACCGGCATCTTCACCGATGCGGAAAAGGCGAAGGTTCACCTTGAAAACGGGTCGAGCCGGGTGCTCGTGTCGGCGCCTTCCAAGGGTGCCTCGAAGACCATCGTTTACGGTGTAAACCAGGACACGCTGACCAAGGACGACCTGATCGTTTCGAACGCCAGCTGCACCACGAACTGCCTGTCGCCCGTTGCCAAGGTTCTGAATGACGCGATTGGCATCGAAAAAGGGTTCATGACCACCATCCACAGCTATACCGGCGACCAGCCGACGCTGGACACGATGCACAAGGACCTGTACCGCGCCCGCGCCGCTGCGATGTCGATGATCCCGACCTCTACCGGTGCTGCCAAGGCCGTGGGTTTGGTGCTGCCGGAACTGAACGGCAAGCTGGACGGCGTTGCTATCCGCGTGCCGACGCCGAACGTTTCGGTCGTCGATCTGACCTTCGAAGCCAGCCGCGACACCACAGTCGAAGAAGTGAACGAGGCGATCAAGGCAGCCGCTGACGGCCCGCTGAAAGGCATTCTGGGCTATACCGACCAGCCGAATGTCTCGATCGACTTCAACCACGATCCGCGCTCGTCGATCTTTGCGCTGGATCAGACCAAGGTTCTGGACGGTCGCATGGTTCGCATCCTGACCTGGTATGACAACGAATGGGGCTTCTCGAACCGGATGAGCGATACCGCGGTCGCCATGGGCAAGCTGATCTGAGCCTTCCGGCCCGCGAAATTGAAACGGCCTCCGCTTCGGAGGCCGTTTTCAATTCAATCGCTTGTCAGTCTGACTTAGCTGCCTCGCTTGACAGAAGCGCGCGTCAACCGGCGCGCATTGGCCTTTGTTCTGCGGCCATAGGGGCGCAGCGCCGCCGCCATGACCTGATCGGGGCTGGCGCCACGGGTCATCGCCGTCATCATTGCCGATCCCGCTTCCTGTGCGGCATCGAACTTCTCCTGCACCATGCGGTGCGACTCATTTTTGTGCTGCGGCAGAAAACCCATCATGCCGGCGAGACGCATGCCGATGACCATCTGAGATTCTATTGCGATCTGAGCGACTTGCACCCAAAGGCGAGTGGCTTCAGCCATATTGTTGGGAAGAAAACCCATAACGTTTGATCCTGTTTAGGTTGGCGGCATGCTGCACCTGCACAATGGAAATGGCAACCCACATTCCCTGCAACCCGGCTTCCCTCGCGACGCGTGGCAGTATAATCGGTTCCCCATGACCCGATCACTCACGCTTCGCCGCCCTGACGACTGGCACCTGCATCTTCGCGATGGCGAGATGCTGGCGGCCGTGGCCCCGCACTCTGCCGGCTTCGGCCGCGCAATCATCATGCCGAACCTTGTGCCGCCGGTGGTGACGGGCGAACAGGCGCGCGCGTATCGCGACCGCATCCTGTCAGCGCTTCCCGCCGATGCCGCGCTGAAGCCGCTGATGACGCTTTACCTGACCGAGACGACCGATCCGGCGGATGTCGTCGCGGCCCATTCCGATGGTCTGATCGCTGCCGTGAAGCTTTACCCCGCAGGCGCAACGACAAATTCGGCCAGCGGCGTGACCAATTTCGACCGCGTCCGCCCCGTGCTGGAAGCTATGGCCGAGGCCGGCGTGCCGCTTTGCGTGCATGGCGAGGTGACCGATCCCGCCGTCGACATCTTCGATCGTGAAGCTGTTTTCATCGACCGCGTGCTGGACCCGCTTCGCCGTGCGACGCCGGGTCTGCGGGTGGTGATGGAACATGTCACGACCGCTGACGGGGTAGATTACGTCAGCGCGAACGCTGCGGGCGGCGCGATGGGTGCCACAATCACGACGCATCACCTTGTCATCAACCGCAACGCCATTCTGGCTGGCGGCATCCGGCCGCATTACTATTGCCTTCCGGTTGCCAAGCGGGAGACGCATCGACTTGCGCTTCGCGAAGCGGCGATGTCGGGGCAGGGGCCGTTCTTCCTTGGCACTGATTCCGCGCCGCATTCCGACCGTGCCAAGCTTCAGCCCTGCGGCTGCGCGGGCTGCTTCACGGCGCCGAACACGCTCGCCATTCTTGCGCAGGTGTTCGAGGAAGACGGCAAGCTGGACAAGCTGGAGGCTTTCGCCTCGCTGAACGGGCCGGCCTTTTACGGCATGGCACCGAACCCGGATACGATCCGTCTGACCCGTCAGGATGGCGCTGTCGCCTATCCCAGCGAAATTTCTGCCGGCGATGAAACGGTGACGGTTTTCGATCCCGGCTTTCCCCTTTTCTGGCAAACGGAGCCCGCATGAGCCTTTCCTTCCCCGCGCCCGAAGAAATCGCCCGTCTGACTGCCCGCGCATTGCTTGAAATCAAGGCTGTGGACTTCAACGCGGCAGAACCTTTTACCTATGCCTCGGGGTTGAAGGGGCCGACTTATGTCGATTGCCGGCGCATCATTTCCTACCCGCGGGTGCGCGCGACGCTGATGGATTTTCTGGCGGCCACCGTCCTTCGCGACGCGGGGTTCGAAGCGTTCACCAATATCGCCGGCGGTGAAACGGCAGGGATACCGTTCGGTGCGATGGTCGCCGAACGTCTGGCCTTGCCGATGACCTATGTGCGCAAGAAACCGAAGGGTTACGGCCGCAACGCCCGGATCGAAGGGCGGATGGACGAATCCGACCGTGTTCTGCTGGTCGAGGATCTGACAACCGATGGCGGCTCGAAGCTCAGCTTCGTGGACGCGATCCGAGAGACGGGCGCAACCTGCGCGCATACAGCGGTTATCTTCTATTACGGGATATTCCCGGAAACGACGCAGCGGCTCGCCGATCACGGGGTGCGACTGCATCATCTTTGCACTTGGTGGGATGTCTTGGCCGAGGCAAAGGCGCAGGCCGCATTCGACACCGCGACGTTGACGGAAGTGGAGAGCTTTCTGTCCGACCCGCGCGCGTGGCAGACAGCCAATCCTTGATTAACTGACTTTTGTCTGCATTGCGGCCTTCCCTGCGGGACGAAAGGGCCGCAGCAAAACTTGTCCACAGCTCATCCCCAGCTTTACCCACCAGATTTTCGCGGACGCCGGTTCAGATTCGGCATATATTGTGGCATAGAGGCAGCTTCAAAATAATAAGACGGACAGGGCGATGAACGAGATCAGGGCATTGCAGGCAGCAGCCCCCGCGGCCGATTCGGAAGGGCAGAGCGTTCCGTTCTCGATCGAGGCAGAACAGCAACTGCTGGGCGCGCTGCTGACGAATAACGATGTGTTCGACCGCATAAGCCAGATCCTGAAGCCGGAACATTTCTACGAACCTGTTCACGCCCGCATCTACGAAATCGCCGCCGAACGGATCCGCAAAAACGCTCTTGCGAGCCCTGTCACGCTGAAGGCTTTTCTGGAAGGGGATGCCGGGCTGAAGGATCTGGGCGGGCCGGCTTATCTGGCGCGGCTTGCTGCGGCCGCGATCTCTGCTTACGCGGCGCGCGACTATGCGCAGATGATCCGTGAATTCGCGCTGCGCCGCGATCTGATTACGCTCGGGCAGGACATTTCGGCGCGCGCGGCTTCCGTCCGGGTCGAGGACGATGCCGAGGAGCAGATCAAGGCTGCAGAACAGACGCTGTACAAGCTGGGCGAACAGGGCGTGGCAGAGCGCGGCTTTCAGTCCTTCCTCAAGGCAGTGACGGGCGCAGTGGACGCGGCTGCTGCGGCGTTTCAGCGCGACGGTCAGCTTTCGGGGATTCCGACCGGACTGATCGATCTCGATCGCAAAATGGGCGGGCTGAACAATTCAGATCTCGTGATCCTTGCTGGTCGGCCGTCGATGGGGAAAACCTCGCTGGCCACGAATATCGCGTTCAACATCGCGAAGGCCTACAAATCGGGCGAGAAATCCGATGGCACCATCGGTGCCGTGGCTGGCGGGGTGGTCGGGTTTTTCTCGCTGGAGATGTCGGCCGAACAGCTTGCCGCGCGGATTCTCTCTGAGGCGTCAGAAGTGGGCAGTCACCAGATCCGGTCCGGTGACATGACCGAGGAGGAATTCCGCCGTTTCGTGCAGGCTGCGAATGATCTGCAAAGCTGCCCGCTTTATATCGACGACACGCCAGCCTTGCCGATTAACCAGCTTGCGGCGCGGGCACGAAAGCTGAAACGGACGCATGGACTTGACCTCATCATCGTGGACTATCTTCAGCTTCTGAAAGCGGCAAGCGCCAAGGATAGCCGGGTGAACGAGGTGTCTGAGATCACGCAGGGACTGAAGGCTATTGCCAAGGAATTGAACATTCCGGTGATTGCCCTGTCGCAGCTTTCGCGTCAGGTCGAAAGCAGAGAAGACAAGCGCCCGCAACTTTCGGACCTGCGCGAGTCCGGCTCGATCGAACAGGACGCCGACATTGTCATGTTCGTTTTCCGCGAGGAATATTACCGCGAGCGCGAAAAGCCCGCCGATCACGAACTCGACAAACTTGCGAAATGGCAAGAGGTCATGAACGCCGTGCATGGCAAGGCAGAGGTTATCATCGGCAAGCAGCGTCACGGCCCGATCGGCACGGTCGAACTGGCGTTCGAAGGCCGGTTCACCCGGTTTGGCAACCTTGAAAAGGCTCGCCAATCGGAATGGGAATGACGCCGCCGGAACCGGCCGGGAAGCGCGAGCCTACCGCTGCTGGGGACGCGCCGCGCGGCATGTCCGGGCCTGGCGTGGGCGGGGTCTGCCTCGCGAGCTTTCTGTCGCTGCTTCTGTTGTTGCTTGTCGCGCTCAATCACGGGACCGAACGCGCGGCGCGACTGGTCGAAGCCGCACCTCCGCGTCCCGACGGCGTCCCGGCAGAGGCAGTTTTTCAGGGCCGCGCCGGTGTCGGGTATTTCGTTACGCTGACAAAGCTCGAATTGCCGCTGGCTGACGGTCGACGCTTGCTCACCTACAAAGTCGGTGCTTGGGACAGCGTATCAGGCGAACCGGCATATCTGGGGCCCGCCATCCTTGTTCCCGATCCGGCATTCGTGATGGAGACGCCAAGTGCCGCAATTCAGCCAGCCGCCGACGAGATACTGAAGTCGCTGCGTTATGCGAATGGCGCGTTCAGCTTTGACATGAGTGACGGTGGGTTGTCTGGCCGCATCGTTCCCCTGCGCGTCAAAGGGCCAACCCCTTAATCCGAAGGGCGCGATGAAACGAACCAATCGCAGGTTCTGCGTCGTTCCCCCGCGCCGAAAGCTGTCAGTTCGCGCCAGACGTTTTGATAACAATATCTCCCTCTGGCTCATCGACCTCGCCCGCGATCAGGAACAGATCGCCCGCGTCTTCCATCCGGCGGATGCCGGCGACAATCTCACTCATCGCGTCCTCGGTGTCATTTTGGCTGACGCGGCCAAGCGTCTCGACATCTTCGCGGATCGCGTCAGCCATGCGGCTGGACAGCGCACCCAGAATGAACTCCGCACTTGCGCGGTTCGCGTCCTTGGCGCCTGCAATCGCGCGCAGAAGGGCCTGCTGATCGGCCTCTCGGACGATACGGGGGATGTCTCGGGGGTCGATGCGCTTCGGGATATTGGCCCAGGTGAATATGGCCTTTCGCACCTCATTCGCGAAGTCGGCGTCATCCTGATCCAGCCCAACCAGAACTTCGTCGCGCGTGCCAGAGGTCGTGAAGTTCAGGATCGCGCCGACCTTTTCGATCGGACCGCCGTCGAGAACCGGGGCAGGCAGCGTCTCCGCGGCTTGCAACAGGGCGACACCAATACGCCGCAGCGCCGGTGGCTCGATCCCGCCTGTCATCGACATTGCGTAGGCGATTGCACGCGCGCGCTCAGGTGGCATCATCCCGAACGCCTCCGCCGCTTTGGGGACCGGCAGCTTGGAAAACATGACCGCGGCAACCTCGGTCGCTTCGCCCAACGCAAGCTCGCAGAGCTGCGCCACCGGCATTGCGGCGATACGGTCCCACGGGTCGGCATGTCCAGTCATCGCGGCCATGCGCCGCAGACGGTCCGTAATATCGCGAGAGATCGTGCCGTCCAGCATTTCCAACGTCCCGTCGATCCCGCCGGGAAATGTCAGGCCGACCTGCTCAAGCGATTCACAGAACTCCTCGATCACGCGATCCCGTGTATCCCGGTCGACCATTCCCATCAGCGCCATTTCATGCGCAAGCGCGGCCTGAGCGTTCGGGGGCAATTGTTCAAGAGAGATGCTTTGCCCATTCGCGAGAAGCAGGCGCACGATCACCGCCGCCTTCTGGCGCGGCGTCAGCATCGGTTCCAGCATCATCGGTCGCCCCCACTTGATTCGCAGGGATGACCATCGCAAAGAAAGCTTAAGACCGGGTTAGCTGGCCTGCCCGAAGACCCGCTTGAAGATCGTGTCGACATGCTTGGTGTGATAGCCGAGGTCGAATTTCTCCTCGATCTCGGCGGGCGAAAGCGCCGCGGTCACTTCTGGATCGGCAAGCAGTTCTTCCTTGAAATCCTTGCCTTCTTCCCAGACCTTCATGGCGTTGCGCTGCACAAGCCGATAAGCGTCCTCGCGCGAGACACCTGCCTGGGTCAGGGCCAGCAGCACGCGCTGCGACATGACCAGACCTCTAAACTTGTTCATATTCCGCAGCATGTTTTCGGGATAGATCACCAGCTTGTCGATCACCCCCGCCAGCCGGTTCAGTGCAAAATCCAGTGTGATCGTCGCATCCGGCGCGATGCCGCGTTCGACGGAGGAATGCGAGATATCGCGTTCATGCCAGAGCGCCACGTTTTCCATCGCCGGGACGACCGTCATGCGCACCAGCCGGGCGAGGCCGGTCAGATTTTCGGTCAGGACCGGGTTGCGTTTATGCGGCATCGCGCTGGAACCTTTCTGGCCGGGGCTGAAAAATTCCTCGGCCTCCAGCACCTCGGTGCGCTGCATGTGGCGGATCTCGATGGCGATGTTCTCCATCGACGAAGCGATCACCCCAAGCGTCGAAAAGAACATCGCGTGACGGTCGCGCGGGATCACTTGCGTGCTGATGGGTTCCGGCCGCAAGCCCATCTTTTCGCAGACATATTCTTCGACAAAGGGGTCGATATTCGCGAAAGTCCCGACGGCACCGGAAATCGCGCCGGTGGCGATTTCCTCGCGCGCGGCCTGCAGGCGGCGCTTGTTCCGGTCCATCTCGGCATAGAAACGTGCGAAGGTCAGGCCCATCGTGGTGGGTTCGGCATGGATGCCGTGGCTGCGACCGATGCGCACCGTGTCCTTGTGTTCCATCGCGCGGCGTTTCAGCGCGTCGAGCAGCTTGTCCATATCGGCCAGCAGGATGTCGGCGGCGCGGACAAGCTGGACGTTCAGCGTGGTGTCCAGCACATCCGAGGAGGTCATGCCCTGATGGACGAACCGCGCCTGTTCGCTTCCGATATGCTCGGCCAGGTGGGTCAGGAAGGCGATCACGTCATGCTTTGTGACGGCCTCGATTTCGTCGATGCGGGCGACGTCGAATTCCACATCCTTCGCTTTCCAGACGGCCTCGGCATTTTCGCGCGGGATCACGCCCAGTTCGGCCTGCGCGTCGCAAGCGTAAGCCTCGATCTCGTACCAGATGCGGAATTTCGTCTCGGGTGACCAGATGATGGTCATTTCGGGGCGGGCATAGCGCGGGATCATCGGGGCCTCCTGAATTTTCAGGGGTGACTTAGCGTCCCTTGGTGGATTCTGCCAGCACGAACAGGCGACAGGCGGTGCCAAGGCCGACCTCTGGCGGGCGCACATGGTCGATTTCAGCGATCAGCGCGGCGCGGGTGGTGCCGCGCGTCTTGGCGATCCGTTCGAGCGCCCGCCAGAACGCGTCTTCAAGACTGACCGAGGTGCGATGCCCGTCGATGGAAACCGAGCGCTTCGCCGGCGCGTCCATCGGCGGCAGGTCAATCGTCACGCTTCACCCCGTCGAGATGCTTTGCCGCGCGGTCCTTGTCGGCCTGTTCGGCAAGCCTTTGTGTCTTGGTGCGGCCATGCTTGGCGGCGTTGGCATCCGCCTGTTGGCGGGCGTCCTCACGGGCCTTCTGCTTGCGGAAGCGGTTGAGGTTGGTGATCTGGGTCATGGTCACTGGTTCGGCCGTTTGCAATTTGGCGGTGCCCATAGCTTACAGCGCCAGGCCGACCTTGGCGATCACGACATCAGAAAGATCTTTCGCGCTGGCTGCCGACGGAATTCTATAAATCGATAGCTGCAGATCGATACGATGGAAAGCACAGCCAAATACACGGCGATTACCGGCGTCCTGACCCAGAGTTGATCGCCGAGGAGCAGATTGAAGGCGTGCAGGATTTGCCAATGCCAGATGTAGATGCTGAAGCACATCATCCCTATCAATTGAAGCAGTCTGATTTCCAAAACCGCCCTGATGAAATGAAGATCAGGAACGGATTGCAGCAGAAGGATCATCATCGCCGTGCCCGATGCCAGCAGTAAATTGGCAAGTGTCTGCACCTCAGGCGGTAGCTCACCGACATATCGCGCCGTTGACAGCAGCAGAGCGAGGTAAATGCAAGCAACGGTCGCAAGGGTGAGCACATAGCCTATCGGCCCGCGCAGCGAGTCCCGGCCGTTTCTACGAAACCAGAAATGCGCTGCGAGCATCCCGATGCAGAAATCACCTAACCTGCCGGGAATCGTATCGGCGACATCGTTAAGGTATTTACCTTCTTCATGAAAAGCGGCCGTAGCAAGCGCGTGAAACAGAAACGCCGCGGCTGTCAGCAGACCAAGCACCAAGACGACTCCGCGGGTCCGGGTCAGAATGAGCAGGATCGGGAAAAGCACGGAAAACCAGATCTCGATCCCGAGCGACCATAATGGCGGGTTGTTGGGCGGGAAAAAGACCACGGGCGTCGGAAGCAGAGCAAACAGAAATATAACCGCGTTTGCCGCGACCCAGAAAATCGGCTCACCGAAAAGCATCGCGAGGCAGACGGACACATTTACATAGTACAGAGGAAGAAGCCTTTGGGCACGCTTCTTGAGGAACACGAATGGCTCAAAATTTACTGCCTGTTGCTTTGCGAAGGGCAGGTACAGGACGAAGCCCGAGAGTACGAAGAAAATATTCACACCGAGCCAGCCATTATAGATAAAAGGCTGGACCAGAAAATATGTCAGCGCGGAGGTATCTGAGGCCGGAACGGGCGATTGCAATGGCTGCAGTATGTGATGGGCCAGGACCATGAGTATCGCGATGCCGCGCATGCCATTTATGTAGCCGATTTTGCCGTAACGCCTGCTTGTGGCCATGACTGTCCTACCCTCGTAAGAAGGAGTTTGGTAAACAATGGTGTGATATTAGTACGTTACACGAATCGGTTAACAAAAGAAACTGCTATGATTTGTTAATCGTGGGAGGATATGAGTGTGCGTGTGATATTCACTGGTGAATCACGCCGTACGCCGTCATATGAGCCTGATTGTCCTGGTCTGTATTTTCGCGGTAGCTTGACGATTTATTCACGGTCGAGCGTTCAACGATCACAATCAGGAATTTCAGGCTGGCAAGGCCGATAACCCAATCTTCTGATGGAAAATGCTGATGAGCGCCCAGATGAGGCAGCAGCTAATGTCTCTGCATTACTGCCCGTTCGCGGGAACCGAATGGCTCCATCGGGGCATCCCGCTAGCGAATTGGCAAAGCATATAGCAGGAAATATATTCTGAGGTCGCTATTCGCGTCATTCGATCCGGTTCAGATCGGCGTTTCGGCGAAGAGGTACCGGGGAATTCTGCCTCGCCCCGGTCAAGTAATTGCTCGGCGGGCATGTAATATAGACTGCGCAGCACGGTCACTGGAGTTCATGTCGAACTTGGGCTTCGAGCGGCGAAGTAGCATAAAAAAAGGCGCGCCTCATCGGCGCGCCTTCTGTTCGACTCCGCGGGATGATCAATCTTCCGGGCCGATCATCTTCTCTGGCCGGACGATCTTGTCGAATTCCTCCTCGGTCACAAAACCCATGCCGACGGCTTCCTCGCGCAGCGTCGTTCCGTTCTTATGGGCGGTCTTCGCCACCTTGGTCGCGTTGTCATAGCCGATGGTGGGCGCCAGCGCCGTCACCAGCATCAGCGATTCCTTCATCAGCTTGTCGATCCGGGCCGTGTTCGCCTGCGTTCCGGCGACCATATTATCGGTGAACGACCCCGCGGCGTCGCCCAGAAGCTGCATCGACTGCAGCACGTTATAGGACATCATCGGGTTATAGACGTTCAGTTCGAAATGGCCTTGCGAGCCGGCAATCCCGACCGCCGCGTCATTGCCCATGACATGGGCGCAGACCATGGTCAGCGCCTCGGCCTGGGTCGGGTTGACCTTGCCGGGCATGATGGAAGACCCCGGCTCATTCTCGGGCAGGATCAGCTCGCCCAGACCCGAACGCGGGCCGGAGCCCAGCAGGCGCAGGTCGTTGGCGATCTTGAAGAGGCTCGCCGCGATGGTTTTCAGCGCGCCCGAGAAGAAGACCATCGCGTCATGGGCCGCCAGCGCCTCGAATTTGTTCGGGGCGGTGACGAAGGGCAGGTCGGTGATCTTCGCGATTTCGGCGGCGATTTCCCTGTCCCAGCCCTTCTTGGTGTTCAGTCCGGTGCCGACGGCTGTGCCGCCCTGCGCGAGTTCATAGATCTGCGGCAGGCACAGTTTCACCCGCTCGATCCCCATGCGGACCTGATGGGCGTAGCCGCCGAATTCCTGACCCAGCGTCAGGGGCGTCGCATCCTGCGTATGGGTACGGCCGATCTTGATGATGTCCTTGAACTCGGCGCTTTTGGCTTCCAGCGCCGATGCCAGCTTTTCCAGACCCGGCAGTAGCGTGTCACGGGCCATCATGCCAATGGCGACATGCATCGCGGTCGGGAAAGTGTCGTTGGAGGACTGGCCCATGTTCACATGATCGTTCGGATGAACCGGCTTTTTCGAACCCAACTCGCCGCCGAGAATTTCGATGGCGCGGTTCGACACGACCTCATTCGCGTTCATGTTGGACTGCGTGCCAGACCCCGTCTGCCAGACGACCAGCGGGAAATTGTCGTCGAACTTGCCTTCGAACACTTCGGTCGCGGCCTGCTCCATGGCCTTTGCCACATCGTCGGGCAGCTTGCCCTCCTTGTGGTTGATCCGCGCCGCCGCCAGCTTGATCGCGCCAAGCGCGCGAATGATGGCGACCGGCTGGCGTTCCCAACCGATGGGGAAATTCATGATCGAACGCTGCGTCTGCGCGCCCCAGTATTTGGAGGCATCAACCTCCAGCGGGCCGAAGCTGTCGGTTTCGGTGCGGGTCTTGGTCATATGCGGCTCCCTCGCGAATTTGCGTGGGTTTTAGCGTCAGGCCGGAGGATTCGCAAATGGTATGCGGCTGTATGCTGTCAGGTAAGGGTAGCAGATCGCCTCTCGGTATGAAGGGAGATGGTGCGTAGAATCTCACGGCGGATCAACCCGCTGCCCCAACGGATCATCAGCCAGCGCAGATCAAATCGTCGGCGCGCGGCCATGTCGCTGGCAGTCGCGCGTGTTTCCATGCTCAGAAGGGTGCAGCCGCCAATCGCTTTGCGCGCAGCGCCTGATCGATCAGCGATGGAGCGCTTATTTGCGCCACTTGTCCAGGCTGACGACCTCGCCGCTGCCTTTCTGGGCATCGTCGGCGGCGACCTCCTCGATCTCGGCCTCTTCGAGCTCGTCGTCCTCGTCTGATTCCTGTGTCTCAAAACGAAGACCGAATTCGACCGAAGGATCGACGAACGTTCTGACCGCATTAAACGGAATGACCAGCTTTTCAGGCGCGTTGCCAAAATTCAGCGTGATCGTGAACCCGTCATCGGTCACGCGAAGATCCTCGTACCAGTGCTGGATAACAATGGTCATGTCGTCGGGATAGCGTTCGCGCAGCCAATCTGCGATCTCGACGCCGTCTTCGCGGGTGTCGAAGGTGATGAAGAAATGATGCTCGCCCGGCAGACCCTGATCCGCGACGCGCTGCAGAACATCGGCGATCACCCCCTGCATCGCACGATGCATCAATCCGCCATAGTCGATTGCGCGCGTCATCTGGAAGCCCCTTCTCGCCGTAATCCCTCGGCGCAGTCGCCGCGATCGGGTCGAGTATAGGGATTGAACCCGCTATGAAAAGGGGGCGACTGTCGCGCTTTGCGGCAGGTCGGCGTAAAGGGCGAAAATGAACTACGAGTTGTTTCTGACACTGATCGGCGCGATCACCCTTATGGCGGCCGTGCTCCCGCATTTCCTGAGGAATCTGCCGGTTTCACTGCCGATGGTCCTGGTTGCCTGCGGGCTTCTTCTGCCCTTCGCACTGCCGAATTTTCCGACGATCGACGTCATTTCATTCGGGCTGCTGATCGAGAAGCTGACCGAATTTGCCGTCATCATGTCGCTTACCGGCGCCGGACTGAAGATCGACCGGCGCATCGGGTGGCGGTCCTGGTCGACAACCTGGCGATTGCTGGCAATCACCATGCCGCTGTCCATTATCATGGTGGCACTCGGCGGGATGTGGCTGGTCGGGTTGCCATTGGCGGCGGCGGTGCTGCTGGGGGCTGCCATTGCGCCGACCGATCCGGTTCTGGCGGCCAGCGTGCAGGTGGGCAAGCCGCGCGAGGGAAATGAGCCCGAGACGCGATTTGCGCTGACCAGCGAGGCCGGGTTGAATGACGGGCTGGCCTTTCCCTTTGTGTATCTGTCAATTGCGCTGGTAAGTCAGGGTCTTGGCGCCGATATGCTGTGGAACTGGCTGACGGTTTCGGTTCTGTGGAAGATCGGTTGCGGCGTCGCGATGGGGGTGCTGGTCGGCACGGTCGTTGCGCGGCTGGTTTTCGTCATCGTCAACCCCGCCAAAGGCGCGCAGGGATTTGTCGCCTTGTCGTTGACACTGACCGCCTACGGGCTGTGCGAGCTGGCGCATGGCTATGGATTCATTGCGGTTTTCGTCGCCGCCCTGACCTTCCGCGATTTCGAGCGTGAGGACGAGTATCATGTGGTCCTTCACGACTTCGGCGAAGAAATCGAGATGCTGTTTCTGGCTTTGCTTCTGATGATGCTCGGGGTGGCCGTAGCGCAGGGATTGCTGGGCTATCTGAGCGTGCCGATGGTGGTTCTGGCCGTGCTGGTCATTGCCGTCATCCGCCCGCTTTGCGGCTGGATCGGGCTGTTGGGCAGCGGGCTTTCCTATCGGCAGCGGGTGGGGATCTCGGTGCTTGGAATCCGCGGGATCGGCACGTTCTATTACCTCTCCTATGCCTTGAACAACGCGGAGTTCGACATTGAACTGGGCCGCGAACTATGGGCGATCTCGGCGCTGATCGTGCTGATCTCGGTGGTGCTGCATGGCATCTGGGCCCCGCGTATCATCAGCGTCGCTGACGAGCAGGATCAGATAAAATAACCAAGAATTTCAGGGGGTTGAAAGTGCAGGATTCTGTTGCAAGGCTCCTGCGGGCCCCGCCTTACGCGGCTAAGCGCAAGGAGTTAGGTTTCGGTTACCCGAGCTGCTTACGCAGCCAGAGCGACCGGAGCACGGTTGTCGTTGGCAACTGTACGTTTTGCACCGATAACGGTGGTAGCTCACCGAGGCAAAGCCATCCCCTTTACACGTTCGTCGATCCTGTTTCGGCCCCAGATCCCCCCAACGAAGGCGAATTTGGTGGAGCCGCCGGGTACCGCCCCCGGGTCCGATCCGCTTATTACGAGCGCGTTTATGCCCATAGTCCGGGCGAACCCGAACAGGGGGAATATAGGGGCGCAGGGTGCCGGGAACAAGGGTATGTTTTCCGTATGGAACGCGTAGATAACCCGTATATAACGCGTATATACAGAAATTTCCGGGGGTTGGATGGCACAGGCAATCGCTTTGAACGACACCGCACTGGCGGATGCGCTGCTGCGCGCGCTGGAGGATCACGTCCTGCCACTGACCCGGAAAGGTGTCGCGCAAGGCAACAAGATTTTCGGCGCCGCACTTCTGCGCAAGTCGGATGGCAGCACCGTTCTGGCCGAGACGAATAACGAGACCGAGAACCCGCTGTGGCATGGCGAGGTGCATCTGCTGAAACGCTATCGCGAGGTGCCGGACCTGCCGCCGCCCGAGGAGCTGATCTTCCTGTCCACGCATGAGCCCTGTTCGATGTGCCTGTCAGCGATCACCTGGGCGGGGTTCGACAATTTCTTCGACTTCTTCACCCATGAGGACAGCCGCGACAGCTTTGCCATCCCGCACGATCTGAAGATCCTGAAAGAGGTCTTTACGCTCAATCCGGGCGGATACCGGCGCGAGAATGCCTATTGGAAAGCACGCTCTGTGGCCGAGGTGATTGCGGATGCTGACCCGGATCAGCAAGCGGCACTGAAGGCGCGGGCGGATGCGATCAGGGCGGAATATGACGCGCTGTCGGGGGCCTATCAGGACGGCAAGGCCGCTAACGACATTCCGCTGCGCTAAGCCGTGGGCAGGGCTTAGCCGGCGGCGCTGTTATCATGCGCGGCCATGGCCTGTTTCTTGGCGCGGTTGCCGCAGGTGGCCATGTCGCACCAGCGGCGCGACCCGTTTTTTGAGCGGTCCACGAACAGCCAGTGGCAGTCGGAAAAGGGGCATTCCTTGATCCGCGCGACCTCGTCACTGCTGAACAGATCCAGCGCCGACCATGCGATACTGCCCAGTGCCTGTTCCGCAGTGTCAAATTGCGGGCGCAGCGGCATCCCCCCAAGCTGTGCGCGAGACAGCGCGGCGGCAGCGGCATCGCGCAGGTCGTTCAGCGCATCGTCAGGCGGGGATGCGCCGTTTGCAATTGCCGAACCTATACGTGTAATCGCAGCGCGCAACGCGTGCGCCGCCGCCAGCGTAGGGTCAGGGTCCGGGGCAGTCGCCGCGTCCGTCGCGCGCAGTCCCGACACGCGCAGCCAGTGGCGCAGCGCGTCAGCCGTTGCAAGCTGATCCGCCTCGCGCGCTGTCCCCCGCCAGCTTATCGTATTGGCGAAATCGAGCGCGATATTTCCGGCGATGCGGTGTGGTGACGGCATCCCTGACAATGGCCCCATATGCGATGATCCAGTCATCGCAACGACAGGCCGGAAAGACAAGTCGCGGGTCTGCGCAACACGGGCCGGGCTGCGGGATCAGCGCAAGTGCTGCTGGTCCACAAGAATCTGGTGAATCTGGATGCGGTCGGGAAGTTCCATCAGCAGGTCCTCGTCGCGCGGCAGATGGTGCACGGTTTCCGGGTCGCCTTTTGTGAAAGCCGTCATCGCATCCATGTCGGCCCAATAGGAAATGGTGGTGAACCAGGTTTCGGTTTCGCGATCCTCGCGCAGCAGTTGGACGCCGAGCGCCGTCTTCAGCAGCGGCGGCACCCCGTTGGCGCGATTGTAACTTTCATACTCGTCAGCGTTTTCAGGCGTCGTGCGACCGCGCCAGATACGGGCGATGGTTGGGGTCGTGGTCATGATGTTCCTTTGTCATGCAAGGGTGCGCGACAGAAAATCGCGCAGAAGGGGCAGGGCGTCGTCGAAATGGGATTCCAGCAGCCAGTGGCCGGCATCCGGCAACAGATGCAGTTCCGCATCGGGCAGGTCGCGCAGATACGCATGGGCGGAAGCCTGCGGCATATAGCCATCCTGCGGTCCCCAGACGATCAGCGTCGGCGGCTGATATTCGCGCAGATACGCCTGATAACGCGGGAACCAGTCTAGATTCTGCTCAAGCCGCTCCATCAGGTTGACGGCAATCTGGCGCCGCGCCGGGGTATCCATCAACGGCCAGTGCAGTTTCCAGAGATCGGGCGGGATTCGCGCGGCGATCCGGTCCGACACCTCGCCAATGAATTCCGCGCGAAAGCCGTCTTCGCTGACGGCATCCTCCAGCGGGCGGCGGGCGTCCGGGGTTTTTTGCGACCAATAGGTTTTGATGGTTTCGTATTTGGGGCCGAGAACATCTTCGTAGATGTCGCCGTTCTGGATAATCAGCGCCGCGATGCGCTGAGGGTTCGCGATCGCGTGGCGCAGCCCGATCTGAGAGCCATAGTCGTGCAGCCACAGCGCGTAGCGATCCAGCCCGAGCGTATCCGCGAACGCCCCCAGCAGATCCGCATAGGCATCGAAATCGCAGGCGAATGATTCCGGGTCAGGGGTGTCGCTGTAACCGAAGCCCGGCCAGTCGAATGAAATCGTGCGCCACGTGTCGGCCAATGCGGGCATCAGGCGGCGGAACTGAAAGGACGAACAGGGATAGCCATGCGGCAGCAGCAGAACCGGCGCGTCAGGTGGGCCGGCCTCTCGGATGAACAGCTTGTGCCCTGCGATTTCTGCGAATCGATGTGTTGTCTGTTTCATGGCTGCATTCTGATCAGAGTGAACCAGCAAAACAAGTTTTGATAGTTCGGTGCGTGCAGCAGGCTGGCCAAGAGGCGTTAGGCGTGACCTAACGCCTTGACAAAGAAGGAAAACCGGCCCGCTTGCGTGGGCCGGTTCTTGCCGGTGCCGGACTGTCCGGGCCGGTTCGGATCAGACGAACAGGAAGCTTTGTTCGTTCTCGACTGCTTGCAGCAGGTCCGAGGCGCGGACACCGTCAAGCAGGATGGTGCTGCCGCCGCCAAGGTCGATCAATGCGCCGTCGGCGGTGGCGGTGATGCGGCCCTGAAGGTCGTCGAAATCCTCGATCCCGCTGTTGTTGATGTTGCGGGGGATGACGATGACGTCTTGTTCGTCAATCCTGTTGCTGGTGCCGGGGCCGTCCCAGCCAAGTTCGAAAAGGTCGATGGTGTCGTTTCCGTCAGCCCCGGCATAGTGGTAATAGGTTTCGCCCCAGCCGGACAGAAGGTCGTCGCCGCCCTGGCCATAGATGTGATCCTCGCCCTGCTGGGGGTTGGTCGAGGGCACCGTCACCACATCCCAAGAAGACCCGGCGTCGATGGTGTCATTGCCACCGCCGCCATAGATCACATCGCTGCCGAAATCGCCGTAAAGATCGTCATTGCCGCTGCCCGACACGATGGTGTCGTTGCCGTAATCGGCGTAAATGTTGTTATTGCCGAGATGATCATAGACCCTGTCATCGCCCGCGCCCGGACGGATATAGTCATCGCCCGCGCCGTCATAGATCAGGTCGTTGCCGCTGCTGGAGCGGATGCTGTCATTGCCGAGACCGGAATAGATGGTGTCGTTGCCTGCGCCGGATTCGATCGTGTCGTTGCCGGTGAAGGCGCCGGTATCGCCGATGACGTCATTGCCGTCCCCGGCGATGAGGTGGTCGTCGCCATCGCCCGAAACAATGGTGTTGTTGCCCGAGCCTGCGTCGAGAACATCGTCCCCCGCGCCGAACTTGTCGCTGAGGAAGTCGTTTCCGGTGCCGCCATAGACGGTATCGCTGCCCTCGCCCGAACGGATCAGGTCGTTTCCGGCATCGGCATAGACGAGATCGTCGCCGCCGCCGCTTTCGACGGTGTCATTGCCTTCGCCCATATAAAGGATATCGGCGAAATCGCCGCTTTCATAGGCGTCATCCCCGGCATAGCCAAAGCCGAGAAGCGGGCCGTCCTTGAAGACCAGCGTGTCGGGGCCGTTGGTGCCGAAATATTCATAGAATTCGTCAATGAGGGTCGGGATCCGTGATTGTGGCATGGGTAATCCTTTCGTGGCGTGTTGCGCGCGAAAATGGGCTGGGTCAGACGATGTCGAAATAGCTGTCGAAATATTGCGGATTGGTCAGCTGATCGACGCTGCGATCCTCGAACAGGATCGAATTGCCGCCGCCCAGATTCAGCACCGCGCCATCAGCGGTATCGGACAGGCGATCCAGAAGGTCATCGACCGAATCGATGCCGCTGCCGTTGATGTCCGAGCGGATGATGATGACGTCCTGCGCGACATCGCGAAGGTCGTCCTCGGGCGTCCCGCCGAAGACCGAGAAGTTCTGGATCGTGTCATTGCCGTCCGCGCCGGTATAGTGGACTGCGGTGTTCGACACGACGCCTGTCCCGGCTGCGTCAGTCAGGATGGTGTTGCTGATCAGGTCATCGCCTGCACCGCCCCAGATCTGGTCAAGACCGGGACGGTAGGTCGGATCCCAATCAAAGAGATAGTCGATCGAGCCTCCGCCAAGGATCGTGTCATTGCCGCCCCCGGCCCTGATGACGTCCCCATAGCGGCCGCCGTCGATGCTGTCATTGCCGCCGCCGCTGATGATCGTGTCGTTTTCCTGACCGGCCTGAATTGTGTCGGTGCCAGACCCGGTCGTGATCCGATCACTGCCCCATTCGTCGACGATCAGGTTATTTCCGAACATGTCGATGACCACGTCATCGCCACCTGCCGACATCAGCGTGTCGTTACCCGTGCCGCCGTCAATGGTGTCATTGCCGCTATAGGCATAGCGCGGATCCTCGTCGAAGACGTAATCGTCGCCCGCACCGGCATAGATCAGGTCGTTGCCGATCCCACCGTTGATGGTGTCGTTGCCGTCGCCTTCGTAAATGACATCGTCGCCGTGGCCAGCAAAAATGGAATCGTTGCCATAGCCGGAATAGATGCGGTCATTGCCAGCACCGCCGTCGAAGGTGTCATTGCCGGTCAGATCGGCGGTGTCGCCCAGGAAATCGTCGCCATCGCCGCCCAGAAGCAGGTCATTGCCGTGGCCGGAATTGATGGTGTCATTGCCAGCGCCGCCGTCCAGGATGTCGTCGTAATTGCCTTCCTTGTCGCTGATGAAGTCGTTGCCGGCCCCGCCATAGGCGGTGTCTGCGCCGGTGCCCACGCGGATGATGTCGTTACCGTCATCGCCGTAAACCAGATCATTGCCGCCATGGGTCCAGATCTGGTCATTGTCGGCCCCGCCGTGGATTTCGTCGGTGAAATCGCCGGTGCGGATGGTGTCATTGCCAGCATCGCCATAACCCAGAACCGGACTGTCGAAATATTCGAGGATGTCAGCGCCGGTTGTGCCGTAAAATTCATAGAATGCGGCGGCGAGCGCCTGAATGCTGTTGGTTTGATACTGTGGCATGAGTCCTCCTGTCGCGTCGCGCAGGGCGGGACGCTAAAACTTATGGCAAAATTTACAGTGACCGGAAATTGCCGACGCGCCCGCGACGGCAGATCAGTCAGGGGCAGACTAGGCACGTGCTCAGCAGGGGATCAAGCAGTTACCGGGACACTGGCGGAAACTGGCCGCAGGTGACCACTGCTTGTGCAATACCCGAGATCCGTCATGAAAAAGGCGGCCCATAGGCCGCCCTTATAGGTTGTGCAGGTCGGGATAATCCCTTGCGGTCAGAACCCTGCCTTGATCTTCTCGAACTCGGCCAGTTGCTTTTCGCGCAGTTGCGGATCGTTCGGGGTCTGGTTCAGGATCGGGGCGTCAATCGGGCCAAGGCCGGTTTTCACCGCTTCCTCGTCCTTGATGGTTTCCATGCCGGCAACTGTGGTCGGGCCGTAGCCGATCGTATCGAGCAGGCCCTTGGCCGATTCCGGGGCGAGCCAGGCATTGATGAAGTCATAGACCTTTTCTTCATTGCCGGGGCCGTCCTTCATGTTGACGAAGCCGCAGATGAAGTTCGACGAGCCTTCCTTCGGCGCGCGCTGGAAGCCCACCGGGTAATTATCGGCCTTCAGATAGGTCACGCCGTCATTCCACGACCACGCGACATCGACCTGACCCGAGGCCATGAGCTGCGCCTGTTCGGACGGGTCGGACCAGTAGGCGGCAACGTTCTGATGCGCTTCGCGCAGCCAGTCCGCTGCGGCCTGAAACTGTTCGTCGCTGACCTCGGTCCAGTCGGTCACGCCGGTCGCCAGATAGGCAAGCGCCCAGACATCGTCGGAACTGTCGGGCAGCGAGGTGCGGCCGGCATAATCCGGGTTTGTGAAGATCGACAGGCTTTCGACATCCTCGGCGGGCACCTTCTCGGTGTTGTAGGCGATTGCGGTCGCACCCCAGTCGGTCGGAATATACCAGACGCCTTCGTCGTCGTGAAACACGTCCGAGCCGTTGAACTGCGGATCGAGGTCCGCATAGGCCGGGATCTTCGAGGTGTCCCACGGCTCGATCAGGCCGGCATCGCGGTATTTCGACACCATCTGGCTGCAGGGATGGACCATATCGGCCTTGAAGCCCGATGCGATCTTCTGGAACGCCTCGTCATCGTCGCCGTAAAGCGCGAAGGTCGGGCTGTCGCCGTTCTTGTCGATATAGCCCTGGAACAGGACAGGCTCTTCGAAGCCGGCCCAGTCGAACACGGTCAATTCGGGATCGGCGGCGAGGGCGGGGGTCGCGAGAACAGCGAGGATCGCGGTCGAGCGCAGGAAGGTCATATGCGATGGCCTTTCGGTTGAGTTTCAGCCTGCCGACGCTAGCGGCTGCCCGAAAAGCGCGCAAGTAAAATGGCTGTCTGCACGATCTGCGCGATGCCTGTCTGCCCGGCAGACAGGCAGGCCAGCAGCGCGCGCAGCATCACCTGTCCAGAAGCTCTGCCCCGCCAGCGATCTTGGGGTCGCGGGTGCCGATGGCCTTTTTGTCCTTGCCCGCGTAATCGACGGCATTCAGGATCGTCTGGATCGCGGCGATGCGGGCGCGCTTCTTGTCATCGGAGCGGATGACCGTCCAGGGCGCGGGCTTGATATCCGACCGTTTCAGCGTGTCCTTGATCGCCTTGGTGTATTCGTCCCATTTGCCCAGCCCCTCGACGTCGATGGAGGACAGCTTCCACTGCTTCAGCGGGTCCTTTTCACGGTCGAGAAAGCGCTTGAGCTGTTCGGCGCGACCGACATTCAGCCACAGCTTCACAAGGATCAGGCCGTCATCGACCAGCATGCCTTCGAAGGCGGGAAGCTGGCGGAAGAACTTGACCCGCTGATCCTCGTTCGAAAAGCCGAAAACACGTTCGACCACGCCGCGGTTATACCAGCTTCGGTCGAACAGCGCGATTTCGCCCTTGGCAGGCAGCCAGTCGATATAGCGCTGGAAATACCACTGGTCGGATTCGCGTTCGGACGGCTTCGGAAGGGCCACGATATAGGCAGAGCGCGGATTGAGGTTTTCGCGCACACGTTCGATGGTGCCGCCTTTGCCTGCCGCATCGCGGCCTTCGAACACCACGACCACGCGCTTGCCGGTGACAGAGATGTCATGCATCATCTTCACCAGCTCGGCCTGAAGCTTCTCCATCTGCTTTTCGTAATCGTCCTTGTCCATCTCTTCTTCATAGGGATAGGACGCGTCCAGGATATCGTCCTTGCCGGCCTTTTCGATGGCCTTTCGGATATCCTTCGGGGCCTTTTCTTCGAAAAAGCGCGTGATCTCGCCAACATAGGGCAGGGGGTGTGGGGATTTGCTGGATTTGGCCATGCGTAAACTCCGTGAACTTGGCCGACTATGCGGCCCGGCGCGCGCGCTGAAAAGGGGCGTGACGGGGCTTTGTCAGGTCCCGATCTTCGAAATGTCGTATTCGGTCGTCTGGTAGATCTCGTTGATCCAGTTGCCGTAAAGCAGATGCGCGTGACTGCGCCAGCGGTTGGAAGGCGGGCGCGCGGGGTCGTCGTCGGGATAGTAATTCACCGGGACGGCGATGGACTTTCCCGCCTCGACATCGCGATCATATTCGTCCTTCAGCGTCGTTGAATCATATTCGAAGTGGTTGAATACATAGAGCGCGCGATGCCCCTCGTCCTGCAGAAGACACGGGCCGACCTCGTCCGAGGCAAGCAGCGTGGTCAGTGCCGGGCGGTCGTCCACATCGGCTGCGCGGACTTCTGTCCAGCGGCTGACCGGGATCAGCAGATCGTCGGAAAATCCGCGCAGGAACGGCGATGCCGGCTGGCGGTTTTCGTGGCGGAAGCAGCCGAAGGCCTTGGCGGGCAGGTCGTGTTTCGGCAATCCGTGGAAGTGCCAGGCCATGGCCATCGCCCCCCAGCAGACGCCGAAGGTGGAATGAACATGGGTCTGCGTCCAGTCGAAGACGCGGCTCAGTTCGTCCCAATAGGTTACCTCCTCGAAGGGAAGCTGTTCGATGGGCGCGCCGGTGATGACAAGGCCGTCGAACTTCTCGCCCGTGGCCTCGACATCCGAAAACTTGCGATAAAAGGACTGCATGTGATCGGCTGCGGTATTGCGGCTTTCATGGTCCGACATGCGGATCAGCTGAAAGTCGATCTGCAGCGGCGTTGCCCCGATCAGGCGGGCAAACTGGTTTTCGGTCTGAATCTTCTTCGGCATCAGGTTCAGAAGCCCGATCCGCAGGGGCCGGATATCCTGCATCGCCGCGCGGCCCGGCGACATGACCATGACGCCTTCATCCGACAGGATGTCGAAGGCGGGCAGGTCATTGGGCAGCGTAATGGGCATTTCAGGCTTCCTTGGTGTTTTTCTGGCGGTCGATGGCTTTCGCGATCAGCCGGTCGAGATCTGCGGGATTGCGCACGTTGCCGACTTCGTCGGCGGTGATCGTCACGCCGCGCCGGGCCATCGCGGCATAGCGGGGCTGGCGGTGGGCCAACGCGCGGGCATAGGTCCAGCGGATGAAGTCGTCGGGATCGACCTGATCTTCGCGCAGGCCCTTTTCAATCCGGTAGGCGCGCCATGCGCCGTCGAGAAATTCCGCTTGATAATACATCGGCTTGGGCGCGCGGTCGAAGCGGCGGACGAGTTCTTCGGTATGTGCGTCTGTCCCCTTGATCCAGACCATCAGCAGGTGCTTTTCCAGCGTGGACAGGACCGGGTCGGCGGGATTTTCGGGGTCCACGACCTCGCAGATGGAACCGCCGCTGTCGCAGACGAAATGCGGCAGGCGGTAGATTTCGGTCGCGCGGGTGATGAAATGCGGCGTGTCCAGAAGCGAGGCGATTTCCGCCTTCTCATGCTCGCGCTGGCGCTTCAGGTATTCGTCGAAGGGCAGGCCGCCGCGTGTTTCGCTGCCCGGCTTGCCCAGATATGTGGACAAGGGCGACAGATTGTCGAAGGTGATGTTGCTGCCGATATAGACGCTGTCGGACAACAGAAGCTCGCGCAGGAAGGGGACCTTCATCGCCTCGCGCTTGAAGTTGTCTGCGATCAGCTCGCCCATATAGCGGGTGCCGATGCGGTAATCGATGCTGTAATGGAACCAGTCGCCAGACGCGCGCAGCATGTTCGACAGATGCGTCTTGCCAAGGCCGGACATGCCGAAGAACAGCACGCGCTTGCGCGGGCTTGCCAACCAATCCTGTCCGGTTGCGTAGATCATGGCCTCTCCATCCTGACCGGCGCAATCTAGGCAGCGGCGCCGCAATAGAAAAGCCCCGCGAAATGCGGGGCTTTCCGATCTGGTGGCGAAAGCGCGATCAGAAGCGATAACCGACCCGCAGCCCAAGGCTGACGGCGTCGTTATCTTCCATTTCGGCGCGGGCCTGATCCGGGGTGCCGGTTTCGGCCTTGGCATCGCCCAGCTTGGTGTAGTTGACACCGGCGGTGAACTTCCAGTTGTCCATGGTATAGATGCCCGCGACGGTGATCGCCTTGCGGCCATTGGTCGGTGCCAGCGGCGAGATGAGATCGCTGTCGCCCTCGGGTTCGTAGGTGAAGGCGACGGTGCCCGACCAGTTTTCGGTAAACTTGCGGCCGACGCCGAGCGTGTAAGTTGTCGTATCATCGAGGCTGACAAGCCCGTCAGGAACGTAAGTGCCGAAAAGCGTCGGGATCACCTTGAAGTCAGACCAGTAGGTGCGGCGGATCTGACCGAAGACGAGCGTGTCGGGTGCAACGCCGGTCTGGAAGTCGAGCGCCAGCATGGACGGCGTCGTGACGTCTGTCGTGCCTTCGGCGACCTGAACCGCGCCAAAGAATTCCTTGGTGTCGAATTCGTGGTCGATATCGGAGTAATAGGTCAGCGCGACGCGGGCCGCGATGTCGGGACGTTCCCACGAGACACCGGCCAGCCAGCCGACCGCCGTGTCATCGGCCAGTTTGGCACGATAGCCTGACAGCGTCGAATAGGCCGCGCCCTGCAGGCGGATGTCGCCCGATGCCTTGGACGAGCGCAGACCGGCATGCACGCCCCAGCTCTCGTTGAACTTGTAGCGTCCGATCACCGAGATCATGGCGCTTTCGACATTCGCCTTGGTTCCGCCCAGCATGACCGAACCCTTGGTCAGCGAGGTCGGGTCGACATCGCCATAGGCAATATCGGCGCCGTAGGGGTGTTCGATAATCAGGGCGGCCGAGATCTGGTCGGTGAACTGATGCTTGTAGCCGAAGGTCAGCACGTTGAAATCGTCGGCGACGTTGCCGGTTTCGCGGCCGCCATAGATGGCGAGGTCCTTGCCGCTGACATCGGGCTTCGTCATCTGAAGGCCGGTTTCGACATAGTTGCCTTCTTCGAACAGGATGCCGATCGATTGGGTCGAGCGTTCGATTCCGGCCGCGAAGACCGGGGCGGCGGTCAGCAGAAGTGCGGCGGCGCTTGTGAGTGTCTTTTTCATATGTCCTCCCTGCGTGGCCTTCGTGGCCTTCGCTTCAACTTTAAGGCTACTCTCCCCCCCTCACGAATCAATCACGACAATGGGATGACGTGGCGTCGAAGGCCGCTGGCCTGCGTCTTTGTGTCGCCGCTGCAACGGTTGCAGCCGGTATGACGTAAGGGAAGCGAGAAATCATGCCGCAATGGAAAGTCGAACCGGACGCGCCAGCCCGCTGCCTGCCGGATCAGCGCCGGCGTCCGAGCGCGTCAGGGACGCAGATTCGGCGCCGATTCTGCCGCTGCCCAGGTGCCTGCCAGCGCGGGTTCGGCCTTTCATTCCCGTGACGGCAGGCTGCCATGCAGGATGCGGGGCTAGACAAAAGCGGCTTGAAGTGAAAAGGGGAACTGCCAAACGAACCCCCGAAAGGATTGCTGCCATGCAGATTCGTGAGGCCCTCACATTCGACGATGTTCTTCTGGTTCCGGCGGCATCGAATGTCATGCCTTCGACCGCCGATGTGACAACCCGCGTGACGCGTGGCATTCGCATGAACATCCCGCTCGTCAGCTCTGCCATGGATACCGTTACGGAAAGCCGGATGGCGATTGCCATGGCGCAGGCGGGCGGCATGGGGGTCGTCCACCGCAACCTGACCATCGAGCAGCAGGCGGACGAGGTGCGGCGGGTGAAGCGCTTCGAAAGCGGCATCGTCTATAACCCGATCACGCTGTCGCCGGAACAGACGCTGGCCGACGCCAAGGCGCTGCAGGATCAGTATAATGTCACGGGCTTCCCGGTCGTGGACGAGGATGGGCGCGTGGTCGGGATCGTGACCAACCGCGACATGCGTTTCGCGAGCGATGACAAGACGCCTGTGAAGGCGATGATGACGGCGCAGAACCTTGCGATCCTGCGCGAACCGGCGGACCGCGCGCAGGCGATTGCGATGATGAAGGAACGCCGGATCGAAAAGCTGCTTGTCACGGATGGCAAGGGCGCGCTGACCGGGCTGCTGACGCTGAAGGATACGGAAAAGGCGGTGCTTAACCCGCTCGCCTGCAAAGACGATCTGGGGCGGCTGCGCGTTGGCGCGGCCTCGACCGTGGGCAATGAGGGTTTTGAACGCAGCAAGGCGCTGGTCGAGGCGGGCGTGGACATGGTGGTCATCGACACCGCGCATGGCCATTCCGAAGGCGTGGCCATGGCGGTCGAGCGGCTGCGCAACTTCTCGAACGAGATCCAGATCGTTGCGGGCAATATCGCGACGGCCGGGGCGGCGCAGGCGCTGATCGACGCGGGCGCGGATGCGGTGAAAGTGGGCATCGGGCCGGGGTCGATCTGCACAACGCGCGTTGTCGCGGGCGTCGGCGTGCCGCAGTTGACCGCGATCATGGATGTCGCGGGCACGGCGGGCGATGTGCCGGTGATCGCCGATGGCGGGATCAAGTTTTCCGGCGATTTCGCCAAGGCCATTGCGGCGGGTGCAAGCTGCGCCATGGTCGGCAGCGCCATTGCCGGGACCGATGAATCGCCCGGCGAAGTGATCCTGTATCAGGGCCGCAGCTTCAAATCCTATCGCGGCATGGGCAGCCTTGGCGCAATGGCGCGCGGATCGGCCGACCGTTATTTCCAGAAGGATGCCGCGACCGACAAGCTGGTTCCGGAAGGTATCGAGGGGCAGGTGCCGTATAAGGGGCCGGTTGCCACGGTCGTTCATCAGATGGTGGGCGGGCTGCGCGCGGCCATGGGCTATACCGGCAGCCCCACGGTCGAGGCGATGCGCGGCGGTTGCGAATTCGTGCGCATCACCGGGGCAGGGCTGAAGGAAAGCCACGTCCATGACGTGCAGATCACGCGGGAAAGCCCCAACTACCGGCTGGGCTGAGCGCTCGGGGACCGACCTCCGAAGCGGGCCGCGCCACGGCCCGCTTTTTTCGTGCGCCTGCATGAAGTGTTTTCTCTGAACCGGCTTTTCGCCGAGCGGATCGTTAAAAAGCTTAGCGTTATACGCTCGTCGGCTAACCATTTGATTATCTATCCTGGTTATGGATCGCAGTCTCGGATGCGGTTTTTTTGTAGCGGGGATGGAAAGACATGGTGGTCCTCTGCTCGTCAGCGCGACGGGATGTGCGGCCTGGGCACGATCAGACGCGGGCGATTGACTATCTGCCGGCCGGATTGTTCGCGGTCATCTGTTTCGCCGTGCTTCTGGGGCTGAAACTGTCCGCAACCGGCGGGATGGGCCAATATCTTGTCGTGGCCGCACCCTGGCAGGGTCGGGCCGCGCTTCTTGACATGGTCTGGCAGGCGGGCGGCGGGATCACCGCCGCTGGTGGGCTGCCGAATATCGCCATTGCGCTTGCAGATTCCCCCGATTTCCCGACCGAACTGCGTGCGCTGGGCGCATGGCTGGTCATTCCCTCGCCAGCCTTCTGGGGCTGCGGTTCTGCCCCTGCGGAGGTGGCGAAATGAAAGTCGAACTTGAAACACTGCGCGCCGGTTATGGAGCACTTCTCGTCTGGCTGTTCTGGGCGCATGTGCCTGTCATGGCGCTTGCGGCGCTGTGGAACAAGGCCATGCCGGTGCCCGAGGCGATGCTGATCGCTGCGACAATCGCACTGGCCTATCAAGTGGTTCACTGGCGATACGGCAATGCGCCAGTGACGCGCAATCTGGCAACCGTCGCGCTGGTCGCAGAGCCGGCATTCCTGCTTGTCCTGTTTGCGGGTCATCCGTGGCAGATGGACATGCATATGTATTTCTTTGCGGTCCTGGCGCTGAACATCGCCTGGTTCGACCGCGCGCAGATGTTTCTTGGGGCAATCGTTACGGCGCTGCATCACCTGCTGCTGCTTTATCTGCTTCCTTATGCGGTGTTTCCCGGCTCTGGCGATCTGGCGCGCGTGCTTCTTCATGCGGTGATCGTCATTTTCCAGATGGTCGTGCTGGTCTGGGTGGTGGGCAAGGTGCGCCAGACATTCCGGCGCATGTCGCGGCTGAGCAGCGATCTGGTTCGCAATGGCGAGGCGCTGGAAGAACGCACCCAGGAGGCCGAGGCCGCAAACCGGGCGAAAAGCCTGTTCCTCGCCAATATGAGCCACGAGCTGCGCACCCCGATCAACGCCATTCTGGGCTTCTCGCATCTGCTGCAGCGCGACGGGCTCGGGTCGCGGCAGAAGGATCAGGTCGCCAAGATCAGCGCTGCCGGCCACACGCTGATGCGCCTTATCAACGATGTGCTGGACCTGTCGAAAATCGAGGCCGGAAAGCTGGAATTCGACGCGCGCGAATTCGACCTGCGATCCGCTGTCGAAAGCCAGCTGCAACTTGTATCGGAAAGCGCGCATGCCAAGGGTCTGCGGGTCGAGGTGCGGATCGACGCGAATATTCCAAACGTGCTGATCTGCGATGACATGCGTTTCAATCAGGTCGTGCTGAATCTGCTGAGCAACGCAATCAAGTTCACCGAGCAAGGGGCGGTCACCTTCACGGCGCAGCTTCTTGGCCAAAGCGACGGGGCCGCGACGATCTGCTGTTCCGTGGGCGATACCGGCATCGGGATTTCCGCAGACCAGCAGAAGGCCCTGTTCAGCTCGTTCGTTCAGGCCGATGCATCCACGACGCGGCGCTATGGCGGGACGGGACTCGGCCTCGCGATCTGCCGCCAGATCATCGAGAAGATGGGCGGCTCCATCGATGTCGAGAGTGAGGAAGGCACCGGCAGCACGTTCAGCTTCACCGTAAAAATGAAGGTTCCGTCAGATGTGACAGTGACCAACAGCGCACCGCCCGTCCAGAGGTCGCTGCGCGTGCTGATCGCGGATGACAATCCCGCGGCACGGCAGATCATTCAGGAAATCTTTGCCCGCTGGGGAATCCAGGCCGATCTTGCCTCGTCAGGCGCGGATGCGCTGCGACGCCTGCAATCCGCGTCGCAGGCCGGCGCGACCTACGAACTGCTTATGATCGACTGGAAGATGCCCGGTATGGACGGGTTCGAAACCCTACGCCGGATGCGCAGATCGGAATCGCCGGTGGGCACGCCCATTGTCGTGATGATGTCTGCCCACGATCTGGATGATTGCAGGACGATCGGCGCCAATTTCGGCATCGACGCCTATGTGGCGAAGCCGGTCGAGGCCGATCTCCTGTCGGCCACGCTGACGAAACTGCTTTCATTTGACACAAAGCCGCAACAGGCCGCGCCCCGTGAGGCGCGCGAGCCTGCGGTTTCCGGCGACCTGTCCGGAAAACGCATCCTGCTGGTCGAAGACAATCAGATCAACCGCGAGATCGCGCGCGAAATCCTTCGCGCCGCGGGGCTGAAAATCGATTGCGCCGAAAATGGTCGCATCGCCTGTGAAATGGTCGAGGCCGGGACCATCGCCTATGACGCGGTGCTGATGGACGTCCAGATGCCGGAACTGGACGGGCTTGCGGCAACTCGTCGCATCAGGACCAGGTTTCCGGCCGACAAGCTTCCGATCATCGCAATGACGGCTCACGCCTATGACGACGACAAGCGGCAATGCCTCGAGGCGGGGATGAACGATCACGTCGCCAAGCCGATTGATCCGCAGCTTCTCCTCTCGACGCTCAGGCGGTGGGTGGAAGCTCCCGCGAAGCAGGTTTCCGCGGCACCGATACAGGGCGGCCCTGCGGGGTCCTTGCCCGCAACCCTGCCTCCGTTCGAGATCGGCAAAGCGCTGGTGCGGGTCAACGGCAACGAGGCCCTGCTGCGGCGACTGATCCTTGGATTCGCGTCGGATTACGGTGACGTCGCCGACCGGATCGCCTGGCATATCGAGGCCGATCAGATGAAAGCGGCCTCTGATCTTGCTCATGCCCTGAAAGGCGTCGCCTCGTCACTGGAACTTCGAGAGGTCGCCGGGCTGGCACGTGCAATCGGCGACACGCTCGCCTGTCGTGACCCCGCGGGCGCAATCCATGCGATCCCGAAACTGCGTAAAGCTCTGCAAGAGGCTTGTGAGGCCGCAAAGCGGATCGAAGGCGACCAGCTTTCGGGCGCGAATGTCACAGCGCTGTCTGCTGCTTCGCCGCGCAATCGTCACGTGGACCTTGATCGCGTGACGGTCATTTATCGAAACTTGCGGGAACAGGTTGACCGCCAAAGCCTTTCTGCGCGCCGCGGCTATGAGGAATTCGCGGAGGCACTGGGCGTTACCGGCAGCGAGCGTGCATCTGATGCGATCAGTGCCGCCCTGACCCGGCTGGATTACGCCGAGGCGCTGTCGCTTCTGGATCAGCGATATGCGGCCCTGACGGGCCCGAAAGATATTCCGGCATGACCCAGCGTTCGAGAATCATGGTCGTAGATGACGAGATCGCCAATATCGAGATGATCGGTGCCGTTCTGGAAGAAGAATACGAGGTTCTTTTCGCCCGCTCGGGCGAGCAGGCGATCGAGCTGGCGCGGCGATCGCGTCCCGACCTGATACTGCTTGATGTGGTCATGCCCGGCATGAATGGATATGACACATGCCGCCGCTTCAAGCAGGACCCGGCGACAGCAGATGTTCCGATCATCTTCACAACGGGCCTCGATGGGGTGGAGAGCGAGGTCGAGGGCCTTTCTCTTGGGGCGGTCGATTACCTCACCAAACCGATCCGCCCCGCGTCGCTGCAGCGCCGTATCGACAATCATTTGGGCCTCAAACAGCTGCGCGACAGGCTCGCGAGCCTCGCGACGCTTGATCCGCTAACCGGCCTCGGAAACCGGCGCATGCTCGACGCGGCATTCGGAACGGATTCGCGGCGTCTGAGCGAGGCAGAGCGGGACGAATGGCGCTCGATAATCCTCGTCGATATTGATTATTTCAAAGGCTTTAACGACCTGTACGGGCACGGCGACGGTGATATCTGCATTCGGCGGGTCGCTGAATGCCTGATCGCCGGAACGCGCCGCGACCGTGATATCTGCGTGCGATATGGTGGCGAGGAGTTCGCCTGTATCCTTCACGCGACCAGCCTGCCAGGTGCGATCCATATCGCCGAGAAAATGCGGCAGGACGTGCAGGAGATGATGATCCCGCATTCCGGGTCCGAAATATCGGATTGGCTGTCGATCAGCGTCGGTCTGGTCAGCGGACGCGTCGGGCTGGATTTGCCGATGACCCAATGGCTGGAGCAGGCCGATCAGCAACTTTACCAAAGCAAGCATGGCGGTCGCAATCGCGTGACAGGCAGAGAACTGGCCGGTCGCTGATGCATGTGCCAGCCAGAACGCAGGCGCGCAGCGGCCCGCCTTTTGCGGTTTGGGCGAAGGCTGATCCTAAGCTCAGGTTTCAGCAAACTGCCTTGTGAGGATCGGGGCGCTTGGTTGCGTCGCCAACGATTTATGAGCCGAGCTGATATGCAGCACGCGCGCCAACCTTGCGGAGAGCTCGACGACGGCTGCGCAGAACGGATATTCTGATGAAACTGAAAGCCTCGGTTTCGCGACGGAATTGGCAATTCGGTGCCGCGGGGCACGGGCAGATACGCTGATATTCGCTGCGGCCGCGGGAAGAAGCGTGATCGAATTAGACATTCCGGCATGGCAATCGCGCATCGCGCTCGCTGTGGCGAAAATTCGCGGATCTGCCCGCGCGATCTCTTCACGAATGTGATGGAGCGTAAACGCGGCTTGGAATGCATCGGGGTGGCGCGGTATCTTCTGGCGAGCGCACTGGGCTGCGATATCCGCCGGTCCTCGGAACATTCTATTTGCTCACTGAAGGAAACTGAGTATAAATAACCGAACGGTCGGTCAAACAAACGCCAGAATTGGGCGTTGCCGGCCATGTTGGGGGGAGCCATGATTGACGCCTTTATCTGCGACGCGATTCGGACGCCGATCGGGCGGTATGGCGGGGCGTTGTCTCAGGTCCGCGCCGACGATCTGGCGGCGATTCCGCTGGCGGCACTGGTCGATCGCAACCCCGGTGTCGATTGGGCCAGCGTCGATGACCTGATCTATGGCTGCGCCAATCAGGCGGGCGAGGATAACCGGAATGTGGGCCGCATGGCGGCGCTTTTGGCCGGACTGCCCGTCGATGTGCCGGGAACGACGATCAACCGCTTGTGTGGATCGGGCATGGATGCAGTCGGCATGGCGGCGCGGGCGATCAAGGCAGGCGATTGCGATCTGGTGATTGCGGGCGGGGTCGAAAGCATGAGCCGCGCGCCTTTTGTCATGCCGAAGGCCGAAACCGCCTTTTCGCGCAGCAATGCGGTTTACGACACGACCATCGGCTGGCGCTTCGTGAATCCGAAGATGAAGGCGCAATATGGCATCGATTCCATGCCGCAGACTGCCGACAACGTGGCAGAGGATTTTGGCATCAGCCGCGAAGATCAGGACGCCTTTGCCGCGCGCAGCCAGGACCGCTGGCAGGCGGCGCAGGAAGCCGGTCGCTTTGCCGATGAGATAGTGCCGGTCAGCATCCCGCAGAAAAAGGGTGAGGCGGTTGTCGTCGATACAGATGAACACCCCCGTCCGGGCACAACGGCAGATAAGCTGGCGAAACTGAAGGGTGTGAACGGGGCAGAGAAAACCGTGACGGCGGGCAATGCGTCTGGCGTGAATGACGGGGCCTGCGCGTTGCTGATTGCCAGCAAGGAGGCGGCAGAAAAGAACGGGCTGACGCCCAAAGCCCGCATTATCGCCATGTGCGCCGCGGGGGTCGAGCCGCGGATCATGGGCATCGGCCCCGCGCCTGCCGCGAAGAAGGTGCTGGCGCGCGCCGGTCTGACCATCGACCAGATGGACGTGATTGAATTGAACGAGGCTTTCGCATCACAGGGGCTGGCCACGCTGCGCGAGCTTGGACTTCCCGACGATGCCCCCCATCTTAACCCGAATGGCGGGGCGATCGCGCTTGGGCATCCGCTCGGGATGTCGGGCGCACGGCTGGTCACGACGGCGATGTATGAACTGCAGCGCACCGGCGGCAGATATGCGCTATGCTGCATGTGTGTCGGCGTCGGTCAGGGCATCGCCATCATTATCGAACGCGTCTGAGGAGGAACTGCCATGTATGCACAGCTCGTCAAATCCGAAGGCACCTCTCGCGAGGACATGTCGCCCGAGGAGATCGCCTTTCAGGGGCGCATCGACCGGAACGAGAAGATCGAACCGAAGGAATGGATGCCCGAGGGCTATCGCAAGACGCTGATCCGCCAGATCGGCCAGCACGCGCATTCCGAAATCGTCGGCCAGCTGCCCGAAGGCAACTGGATCACGCGCGCCCCCACGCTGGAACGCAAGCAGATCCTGCTGGCCAAGGTGCAGGACGAGGCGGGGCACGGGCTGTATCTTTATTGCGCTGCCGAAACGCTTGGCGTCAGCCGTGACGAGTTGCTGGAGCGGCTGCATTCGGGCGATATGAAATATTCGTCGATCTTTAACTATCCGACGCTGACATGGGCCGATATGGGCGCGGTCGGCTGGCTGGTCGATGGGGCGGCGATCATGAACCAGGTGCCGTTGCAGCGGACCAGCTATGGCCCCTATAGCCGCGCGATGATCCGCATCTGCAAGGAGGAAAGTTTCCACCAGCGGCAGGGTTACGCGATCATGATGAAGATGGCGAATGGCACGCCCGCGCAGAAGAAGATGGCGCAGGATGCGCTGAACCGGCTGTGGTATCCCTCGCTGATGATGTTCGGGCCGTCCGACAAGGACAGCGTTCACTCCGCGCAGTCGATGGCGTGGAAGATCAAGATGAACACCAATGACGAGCTGCGCCAGAAATTTGTCGATCAGACCGTCCCGCAGGCCGAATATCTGGGCCTGACCGTCCCCGACCCGGACCTGAAATGGAACGAGGAAAAGGGCGGCTATGATTTCAGTGAACCCGACTGGGACGAGTTCTATCAGGTGCTGAAGGGCAATGGCCCCTGCAACAAGGAACGCCTGGGCGCGCGGGTCAAGGCGTGGGAAGACGGGGCGTGGTATCGCGATGCGATGGTCGCGCATGCGAAGAAGAAGGCCTCGCGCCGCCCGGTTGCGGCGGAATAGGCCGATGCCCCGGCTGAACCATGTCGCGCTGACCGTATCGGACCGGGAAGCTTCGGCCCGGTTTTATGGCGTGTATTTCGGCCTGAGCAACCGCGTGCATGACGATCCGCATCTGCTTATCCTTGCCGATGACAGCGGCGCCTTGCTGGCGCTGAGCGTGGGCGAGGTGCCGCAGGACCTGCCGCGCACGAACCACTTTGGCAGTCTGGTGGATTCGATCGCTGAAATCGACGCCATGCGCGACCGCTTTCGCGCCGATGGTGTGACGGAAACGGAATACAGCGCCGAAGGTCCGGCGCGCGTGCAGGTGCTGGACCCCGACGGATACCGGGTCGAGCTTTACGCCTATTGATTCATGCCCGGCGGGCTCGACCCGCGGGAAGGGAGGAACAGATGTCCAGCGAATGGCCCCTTTGGGAAGTCTTTATCCGTGGTCAGCACGGGCTGAACCACCGCCATGTCGGCAGCCTGCATGCGCCCGATGCCGAGGTCGCGATCAAGCATGCGCGCGATGTTTACACGCGCCGGAACGAGGGTGTGTCGATCTGGGTGGTGAAATCGGTCTATATCGCGGCGTCGAGCCCATCCGACAAGGGACCCCTGTTCGAGCCGTCGAATGACAAGGTTTACCGCCACCCAACCTTCTACGACATTCCCGATGAGATAGGGCATATGTGATGCCGTCGCTTCCCGATATCATGACCCCGAATGCCGAGGAATTGGCGAAACAGGATGGTGGCAAGGGCGGCCATGCGCCGCTGCCCGACGCCGATCAGGACGCGTTTTTCGAGTTTCTCCTGCGGATGGGCGATAACGCCCTGATCCTTGGCCACAGGAATTCCGAATGGTGCGGGCATGGACCGCAGCTTGAGGAAGACATTGCGATGTCGAACATCGCGCTCGATTTGATCGGGCAGACGGCGCTTTGGCTGGGGCTCGCAGCAGAGGTTGAGGGCAAGGGGCGCAGCGCCGACGATCTGGCTTATCTTCGCGACGTCTGGGATTTTCGCAATCTGCTGCTGGTCGAACGCCCGAACGGCGATTTTGGCGCCACGCTGATGCGGCAGTTCCTGTTCGACGCCTTCCATTTCCATCTGCTGCAGGCGCTGACCGGATCGGCCGATCCGCGCGTCGCCGAAATTGCGGCGAAATCGCTGAAAGAGGTCAGCTATCACCTTGAACGCTCGGCCGAACAGGTGATCGCGCTTGGCGACGGGACCGAGGAAAGCCGAAAGCGGATGCAGGCGGCGCTGGATGACCAGTGGTCCTATGCGCTGGAAATGTTCTTGGGCGACGCGACCGATGTGACCATGGCCGCGTCGGGGATTGCCCCCGATCCCGCCGGTCTGCGTCAGGCCTGGGACGACACCGTCCTGCCGGTGCTGGCCGAGGCGACGCTGGACGTGCCGGACAGCACATTCGCGCATAAAGGTGGCAAGCAGGGCACGCATACCGAACATCTGGGCTATATCCTGGCCGAGATGCAGTTTCTGCAGCGCGCCTATCCGGGGGCAGAGTGGTAACATGCGTCCCGCCGTCTCGACCATATGGGACTGGCTGGCCGAAGTCCCCGACCCGGAGATTCCGGTGATCTCGCTGACCGATCTGGGCATCATCCGCGATGTCGAGTGGCAGGGCGAAACGCTGGTGGTGACGGTCACGCCGACCTATTCGGGCTGTCCGGCGACGGCGGTCATCAACCTTGATATCGAAAACCACCTGCTGTCCAAAGGGGTCGAGCATGTCATGCTGCGCCGCCAGCTGACGCCCGCATGGACGACCGACTGGATCACCGATCAGGGCCGCGACAAGCTGCGCGATTACGGCATCGCGCCGCCCATTGACGGCACGGCGCCCGATGGCGATGTGATGGCGCGTGTCACCTCGCTGACGGGGCGGGGAAACATGGCGGTGCCATGCCCGCGCTGCAATTCCAACGACACGCGGCGGGTCAGCCAGTTCGGTTCGACCCCCTGCAAGGCCAGCTGGGTCTGCAACGCCTGTCTTGAACCCTTCGATTACTTCAAATGCCATTAGAGGAACCGTCATGGCTCGATTCCTTCCGCTTCAGGTCACCGATATCCGCCGCGACACCCGCGATGCGGTGGTGGTGACGCTGCAACCGCGCCCCGAGGATGCGGGCGCGTTCGATTTTACCCAAGGGCAGTATCTTACCTTCCGCCGCGATTTCGATGGTGAAGAGTTGCGCCGGTCCTATTCCATCTGCGCGGGTCGCGACGATGGCGCGCTGCGCGTCGGCATCAAGCGCGTCGATGGAGGTGCGTTTTCGACATGGGCGAATGAGGAACTGGCTGCCGGGATGGAACTGGACGCCATGGCCCCGATGGGGCGGTTTCACACCGAATTGGATGGTGGGGCGTCGAAGCACTACGTCGGCGTCGCTGCGGGTTCGGGGATCACGCCGGTCCTGTCGATTATCAAGACCACGCTGGCGCGCGAGCCGAAAAGCCGCTTCACGCTGATCTATGCCAACCGTTCGGTCAATTCGATCATGTTTCGCGAGGAACTCGACGATCTGAAGAACCTCTATCTTGGGCGGCTGTCGGTCATCCATATCCTGAAATCCGAAGGGCAGGAGATCGACCTGTTCACCGGCCGCATCGATGCCGAAAAGATGCAGGCGCTGTTCGATAACTGGATCGATCCGGCCAGCATCGACACGGCGTTTATCTGCGGGCCGGAAGGGCTGATGCTGACCGTGGCTGACAGTTTGCGCAAGGCGGGGCTGGATGATGGGCAGATCAAGTTTGAACTGTTTGCGTCCAGCCAGCCGGGCAGGGCGAAGAAGAAGGCGGTCAGCAAGGACGCAGCGCAGGCGGGCGATATGACCGAAGTCGTGGTGACGCTGGATGGTGCGACCCGGACGTTCCGGATGCCAAAGCAGGACGAAAACCTGCTGGATGCCGCGTTGGCCGCCGATATGGACGTGCCCTATGCCTGCAAGGCCGGGGTCTGTTCGACCTGCCGTGCCAAGGTGCTGGAAGGAGAGGCCGAAATGGCCATCAACCACGCGCTGGAAGATTACGAGGTCGCGCAGGGTTATGTGTTGACCTGCCAATGCTATCCGCTGACCGACCGCATCGTCGTCAGCTATGACGAATAGGGGGCGGTCATGGATATGAAGATCGAGGAGTATCTGGCGCAGGGCGGCAAGCTCACCTCTCCCGGCAATGTCCCGCCGCGCTATCGTGGGGAATTGCTGCGGCTGATGGCGTCATTCGTGGACAGTGAACTGGCGGGCGCTGCGGGCTTTGCCGATACGATCAATGATGCGCCCGGCATCAAGAACCGGATCGCGGCGGCAAAGATCACGCAGGAAAAGCTGGATCATGCGGGCCGCGTGCTGGGGGTGATGGGCGAATTCGGCGGCGATATGGCCGCCTATGATCGCAGCCATGACTGGGCTGCGCGCATGGATCGCGATGCCGATCTGTCGGCGGCGCGGCATGGCGACGACATGCGGCTGTCGGTCTTCCACTATCCCCTGCAGGGCTATGTCGATGCCGTTGTGCTGAATGTGCTGATGGGGCTGGCGACCGTTGTGCAACTGGATGAGATGAAGCGCGTCAGCTATGCGCCGCTGGCCGATACCTTCCGCGAGATCGCGCCCCGCGAGGCACGCCATGTCGAGTTGGGCCTGAACGGTCTGCGCCAGATTATCGAAAGCGATGACGGACGCGCGCAGGTGCAGGACGCCATTGCCTATTGGATGCCCAAGGTCGATGCGACCTTCGGGCAGTCGGCGTCCCAACGCTTTGACACGCAGGCGCGCTTTGGCCTGCGCCATACCACGAATGACAAACTGCGCGAGCTTTGGGCGCAGCGGGTGAATGACCTGCTGCTGCCGATGGGGCTGGCCTGAAAGGACATGCGATGAATGTGCAAACCCCTCGACTGCTGCAGTCTTATGTCTGCGGCGAATGGCGCAATGGGTCGAAAGACGGCAAGGAACTGCTGAATGCCGCGACCGGCGAGGTGGTGGCGCTGATCGACGCATCGGGCCTCGATCACGCCGCCGCGCTGGAATACGGGCGCGAAATGGGCGGTCGCGCGCTGCGCGATCTGACGGTCCACCAACGCGCGCTGATGCTGAAGGAAATCGGCCTGAAGCTGATGGAGATGAAAGAGGATTTCTATACCGAAAGCCTCTGGACCGGGGCCACGCGCGCGGATGGCTGGGTCGATATCGAAGGCGGTATCGGCACGCTTCTGACGTTGGCATCGAAAGCGCGGCGTGAATTGCCGAATGCGAAAGTCATTCCCGACGGCGCGGTTGAGCCGCTGTCGAAGGATAGCACATTCTCGGGCCAGCATATCCTGACGCCGCTGCAGGGCGTGGCGGTGCATATCAACGCCTTCAACTTCCCGATCTGGGGGATGCTGGAAAAGATCGCGCCGACCCTGATCGCGGGGATGCCGACCATCGTGAAGCCGGCCAGCCAGACCGCATATCTGACCGAACTGATGGTGCGGCGGATCATCGACATGGGCATTCTGCCCGATGGGGCGCTGCAACTGGTCAGCGGATCGGCGGGCGATCTTCTGGACCATGTGACCTGCCAGGATGTGGTGACGTTTACCGGGTCAGCCTCGACCGGGCGGATGCTGAAAACCTCGCCCGCGATCGTTGAAAATTCGGTGCGGTTTACAATGGAGGCGGACAGCCTGAATGCCTCGGTTCTTGGGCCGGATGCCGGGCCGGGGACAGAGGAGTTCGATCTTTTTGTGCGCGAGGTGCTGCGCGAGATGACCACCAAGGCCGGGCAGAAATGCACGGCCATTCGCCGCGCTATCGTTCCCGCCGATTATGTCGATGCGGTGATAAAGGCATTGGGCGACAGGCTGGCGAAGAATGTCGCGGGCGATCCTGCGGTTGAAGGCACGCGCATGGGGCCGCTGGCCAGTCTGGATCAGCGCGACGAGGTTCGCGACCGGATCGCCGATCTGAAAGGATCGTCGCGGATCGTGCTGGGTGACCCGGATGATGTGCGCGTGGCCTCGGGAGACGCGAAGAAGGGGGCGTTCATCAACCCGGTGGTGCTGCTGGCGGACGACCCGGCGCAGGCGGCGGCAAACGATGTCGAGGCATTTGGCCCGGTCGTGACGCTGATGCCTTACGCGGACATTGATGAAGCGGTGGCGCTGACCCATCGCGGCAAAGGGTCGTTGGTGGCCTCGGTCTTTACAGACAGCAAGGACGTGGCGGAGGAGATGGTGATCGGCATGGCGCCTATGCATGGCCGGGTGCTGATCGGCAACCGGCGTTCGGCGAAATCCTCGACCGGGCACGGCTCGCCATTGGCGCCACTGGTTCATGGCGGGCCGGGACGTGCCGGCGGCGGCGAGGAATTGGGCGGCATGCGCGCGGTCAAGCATTACATGCAGCGCACGGCGGTTCAGGGCGCGCCGCATCTTCTGTCCGCCGTGACCGACATCTGGTCCGAAGGCGCGGATACCCGCGCCGATAAACACCCGTTCCGCAAATCGGTAGCAGAGTTGCAGATCGGTGATCAGATCGTCACCGAGGCGCGCGAAGTGACGGAATCGGATGTGGAGCATTTCGCCCATTTCACCGGCGACACCTTCTATGCCCATATGAACAGCGAGGCGGCGCAGGCAAACCCGTTCTTCGACGACCGCGTGGCGCATGGCTATCTGATCGCGTCCTTCGCGGCGGGGCTTTTCGTCGATCCCGATCCGGGTCCGGTGCTGGCGAATTACGGTGTCGACAACCTGCGGTTCCTGACGCCGGTCTATTTCGGCGACACGCTGCAGGTCCGGCTGACCTGCAAGGAAATCAATCCACGCGAAAACGCCGAACATGCCGAGGTCCGCTGGGACTGCCGCGTGACCAACCAGAAGGACGAGGTTGTCGCGCAATATGATGTGCTGACCATGGTGGCGAAGGATTGGCCCTAGGTCCCGGCTAATGAAAAAGGCCCCGCCGAAGCGGGGCCTTTTCTGTTGCGAGTGTTGCGATCAGTCGTTGCTGGAACCCATGAACTGCAGCAGGAACATGAACAGGTTCAGGAAGTCCAGATACAGGTTCAGGGCGCCAAGGATGGCCGCCTTGCCCAGAAACTCCCGGTTCGAGTCACGGAGCTGCAGATAGGTGTTCTTGATCTGCTGCGTGTCATAGGCGGTCAGACCCGCAAAGATCAGAACGCCGATCACCGAGATCGCGAACTGCATCGCGCCCGACTGAAGGAAGATGTTCACGATCGAGGCGACGATCAGCCCGATCAGGCCCATCATCAGGAACGTGCCCATCCCCGACAGGTCGCGCTTCGTGGTATAACCGTAAAGCGAAAGCCCGGCGAAGGCTGCTGCGGTCGCAAAGAAGGTCGATGCGATCGACGTGCCGGTATAGCGCAGGAAGATCCAGCTGATCGACATGCCCATCAGCGCGGCGAAGCCGTAGAAAATCAGCGTCGCGGCCTGCGTGGAAAGCCGGTAAACGGCGGCACCGAAGGCGAATACCACCAGCAGCGGGGCGAACATCAGCACCCATTTCAGCGGCGACATGTAAACGGCGCGGCCAAGCTCGGTCAGTTGGCCGTTCTGGACGGCGAGCATGTTCAGTCCGAGTGCGAAGAAGGCAGTCACGGCCATGCCCGTTGCCATGATTCCATAGACCTTCGACATGTAATCGCGAAGACCGACATCAATATCGGCGCGGGTCGCGGCACCCGTCCGGGCCTGGGCCTGACGTAGGGTGTCGTTTTCAGCCATCAAACTCTCCATCTCTGGCGTGGTGGTGCGGGATGCACCTGCCGTTGGACAATATTGGCTTGCGGAGGGGAAAATTCAACAAGAACCGGGAAAAATCGGACTGCTTTCGCGCATCTGTGTATCAGCGCGTCATGGCGCCGCCGACCTGAGTTTACCGCGAGGTTAAGAATGCCCGTAGAAGGTGAGTCGCGCCGCCCCGATGCAATTGAACGGGTCTTGGCGACCAAATTGCCACAAGGCGGCTCGATCGCGGCTCGCCCGGAGCGAGAAAAACGGCAGCATTTCGAACCGATTCGCCCGATAAACCCGATCTGGTGCCAAAAAAATGGCTGAAATCCGCCAACTGCCCGATTGAGACATATTAGATGAATGGTATTACCTGTCCTTTTCGACAACTCTAGCGTGTCGAACTTATTTCGCAGTCGTCAGTTTGATTTCCAAGAGTGTATTACTCGCAAAGATTGAGTGAGGTTATGTTATGAAGCACGAAGTTGATGTGCATGTGGGCACACGTATCCGCCATCGCCGCTGGCTTATCGGGATGACACAGCAGCAGTTGGCGGATCAGGTGGGTATCAAGTTCCAACAGATCCAGAAGTATGAAACCGGCGCGAACCGAGTCTCAGCCTCACGGCTTTGGGATATCGCCAAGGCCCTCGATGTGCCGGTCAGTTTCTTCTTTGAAGGGCTTTCGGACGGTCGCGCCGAATCCAGCGTTGACGAGGATGTTCTCGCCAACAAGGAAGCGCTGCAACTGATCCGCGCCTATTATGCCATGCCCGAAGCGCAACGCCGTCAGATTTTTGAGCTGGCGCGCGTTCTGTCACACGCCGCCTGATCCGGCGGTTGTTCGCCCCGATCTTTCCGCGCTAAGACCGCGTGGACATGATCGGGGTGGGCTATGGACAAAAACGATATCTTTGAGACGGCGGCCCTGATGGCCGACGCGGCACGTCTGCGGACCATGCCGCTGTTTCGAAGTGCGGGCCTGACACCGGACAACAAGCTTTCCGACGGTTTCGACCCCGTGACCGAGGCCGACCGCGAAAGCGAACGCGCGATGCGCGCGATACTGGCTGAGCGGAGGCCGGATGACGCCATTCTGGGCGAAGAATTCGGTATGTCCGATGGCAGCACCGGGCTGACCTGGGTTCTTGATCCGATTGACGGAACCCGTGCCTTCATTTCCGGGGCGCCAAGCTGGGGCACGCTGATCGGGCTGACCGATGACGCTGGCCCCGTTTATGGGATCATTGACCAGCCCTTTACCGGCGAACGCTTCGAAGGCGGGTTAGGTCGGGCGCGCGTGCTTACCGCCGCTGGCGAACGCCCGCTTGGCGTCAGGCGCGGGGTCGGACTTGCGCAGGCGACGCTTCTTTCGACCTTCCCGGAAATCGGCACGGCGGAGGAGCGCGCAGCCTTCGAACGTGTCGCTGCGCAGGTCAGGTTAACGCGCTATGGCCTTGATTGTTATGGCTATGCGCTGCTCGCGCTTGGGCAGGTAGATCTTGTGATCGAAGCGGGCTTGCACGCCTATGATATTGTCGCACCGATCGCAGTGGTGGAGGCCGCCGGCGGCATCGTAACGGATTGGCAGGGCGGTCCCGCGCATCGCGGCGGGCGTGTCATTGCCGCCGCAACGCGCGAACTTCATGCCGAAGCCCTGGAATTTTTGCGGGGTGATCGCGTTGCCGACGCGCCGGCGCTTGACTAAGATCGCGGCGTCGCGGCCAATCGCCCCATAATCACGATCAGTCTAATTGAAGGGGGTGTCCATGCAGGACGAACCGAAGCGCTCTGACCTGCCCGAAGACGAGCAGGCCCCGTCCGCAGACATCCCAGAGGCAGAACAGGCCACGCCCGAACCCGCCGAGGAAGAGGATGAATTTGTCCCCTCTCGGGAACTGATCGACCAGATCCGAGAGGCGATCGACGAGGAAGACCCCGCGCGGCTCGACGAATTGCTGGAGCCGATGCACGCCGCAGACATCGCCGACGTGATCGAGAACCTGTCTGCGGCGCGGCGACGGACCTTCATGTCGCTCTGGTCGGGCGAGATCGACGGCGACATCCTTTCCGAAATCGACGAATCGATTCGTGACGAGATCGTCGAGTTGATGCCGAAATCGGCGCTTGCCGATGCTGTCCGCGAGATGGACAGCGACGACATCGTCGAACTGATCGAGGAACTGGACGAGCCGGAACAGCAGAAGGTTCTGGACGCGCTTGACGAATCCGACCGCGCGGCGGTCGAGCAGTCGCTGACCTATCCCGAATATTCAGCCGGCCGGATGATGCAGTCCGAGGTCGTGACCGCGCCCGAACACTGGACCGTGGGCGAGACCATCGACTATCTGCGCAACGAGGATGAGCATCTTCCCGACCAGTTCTACCATGTGATCCTGGTCGATCCGCGCCGCCACCCTGTGGGGTATGTCGCGCTTGGCCGCCTGCTGTCGGCGCGCCGTGCGACGCCGATGCGTGACATCACCGAAGACAGCTTTCGCCCCATCGACGCCTTCGCGAACGAGGCGGACGTGGCTTATGCGTTCAATCAGTATCACCTGATCTCGACCCCGGTGGTGGACGAGCATGACCGGCTTGTCGGCGTCATCACGATAGATGACGCAATGGAGGTTCTGGATGATGAGCACGAAGAAGATATCCTGCGACTTGCAGGGGTTGGCGACGAAAGCTCGATCTCAGACACGGTGGTCGAAACCCTTTGGCAAAGGCTTCCCTGGCTCGGCGTGAACCTTGCCACAGCGATTCTGGCATCATTCGTGATTGCGATGTTCGAGGCGACGATCTCGCAGATCGTAGCGCTTGCGGTGCTGATGCCGATCGTCGCCTCGATGGGGGGCAATGCGGGAACCCAGACGCTGACGGTCGCGGTGCGCGCGCTGGCAACGAAAAGCCTGACCGGGTCCAATGTCTGGCGCGTCGTCGCACGAGAGGCGGTGGTTGGTGTGTTGAACGGGCTGTGCTTTGCCGTCGTCATGGGCGTGGTCGCCTGGATCTGGTTCGACGGAATCAATCTGGCCGGCGTGATCGCGATTGCGATGGTCGTGAACCTGTTTGTCGCGGCACTTGCGGGCATTCTCGTGCCTTTGACTCTGGAACGGGTCGGGGCCGACCCGGCGCTCGCATCCGGCACCTTTGTCACAACCGTAACCGACGTAGTTGGTTTCTTTGCCTTTCTTGGGCTGGCGCAGATGGTATTGCTGTAGCCAGCCAAAGGCGCACAACCGGAAATTGCAGGCGTTAATCAAATACTCCTTGATCTGAGCAGGTCTTTGGCTCAGGTTGGGTCTTACAGACCCCATAACACAAAATCTGGTGGCTCCGTCTATGGCCATTGGGAAATCGCGGGCGACCGGCAGGGTTAGACGGGACAGGCACATCCCGTCCGCAAGACGCGGGCGGGATGCTTCAATTGCAACGCATCAGAGTTTCAGCGCATCCGCGATCTCGTCCAAAACGGCCGGGTCTTCGATGGTGGCGGGCATCCTGTAATCCTTCCCGTCGGCGATGTCGGCCATTGTGGCGCGCAGGATCTTGCCGGAGCGGGTCTTGGGCAGTCGATCCACCACGATGGCGCGTCTGAAGGCGGCGACGGGTCCGATTTCATCACGCACCATCGCGACCACATCGCGCTCTACCTGTTCGGGCGGATTCCGGCTGCCTTTCTTCAGGCACAGGAAGCCGACCGGCGCCTGGCCCTTCAGCGCATCGGACACGCCGATGACGGCACATTCGGCAACATCCGGATGACGCGCCAACACCTCCTCCATCGCGCCGGTGGACAGGCGGTGGCCGGCGACGTTGATGACATCATCCGTGCGGGCCATGATGTAAAGATAGCCGTCTTCATCCAGATATCCTGCATCGCCGGTTTCGTAATATCCGGGAAAGCGCGACAGATAGGATTTGCGAAAACGGTCTTCGGCGTTCCACAGGCCCGACAGCGTGCCGGGGGGCAAGGGCAGCTTGATTGTAATCGCGCCGAGCGTGCCCGCAGCGACCGGGTTGCCGCCTTCATCCAGCACCTGCACGTCATAGCCCGGCATCGGCACGGTCGGACTGCCCAGCTTGACAGGCATTTCTTCGATCCCCAGCGGGTTCGCGGCGATGGCCCAGCCGGTTTCGGTCTGCCACCAATGGTCGATCACGGGCACGCCAAGATGTTCCTGCGCCCATTTGATCGTTTCGGGGTCCGCGCGTTCGCCGGCCAGAAACAGCGCCTGAAGATCATGCAGCTTGTAGCGGCGGATATATTCGCCGTCAGGGTCCTCTCGCCGGATCGCGCGGATCGCGGTGGGCGCGGTAAAGAAGCTTTTGATGCGATTGTTCTGGATCGTGCGCCAGAACACCCCGGCATGAGGGGTGCCGATGGGTTTGCCTTCGAACACCACGGTCTGCGCGCCCACGATCAGCGGGCCATAGCAGATATAGCTGTGACCGACGACCCAACCGACGTCGGACGCGGCCCAGAAGCGGTCGCCAGCCCCGATCCCGTAGATGTTTTCCATTGACCAGGCGAGCGCGACCAGATGCCCGGCCGTGGGGCGCACGACCCCCTTTGGCTGCCCTGTCGTGCCAGAGGTGTAAAGGATATAGGCGGGGTGATTGCCTTCGACGGGCACGCAATCGACCGGCTCGACCCCGTATTGGAAGCCGTACCAGCTGACATCGCGGCCCTCGATCAGGTTCGCGACCTCTTCCTCGCGCTGAAAGATGACGCAGAAATCGGGCTTGTGCTTCGCCTGCTCGATGGCGCGGTCAAGCAGCGGTTTGTAGTGTACGACGCGGCCCGGCTCCAATCCCGCTGAGGCCGCGATGATCGCCTTGGGCTGCGCGTCGTCGATGCGCACGGCCAGCTCGTTCGCTGCGAAGCCGCCGAAGACGACGGAATGAATTGCACCAAGACGGGCGCAGGCCAGCATCGCCTCGACCGCCTGCGGGATCATCGGCATGTAGATGATGACGCGGTCGCCCTTTTCGATGCCCTTTGCGCGCAGCGCGCCGGCAAGCGTGGCGACGCGGTTTTGCAATTCGGCAAAGGTGATGCCCTTGGTCGCATTGGTGATCGGGCTGTCGTGATAGATCGCGATCTGGTCGCCGCGCCCGGCCTTCACATGGCGGTCAACGCAATTCCAGCAGGTATTGACCAGACCGTCCGAGAACCATTCATAGATCGGCGCGTTTTCGTCAAACAGCGCCTTCGAGGGGGGGCTGACCCAGTCGATTGCCCCTGCCGCGTTCATCCAGAAGCCTTCGGGATCGTCCTTCCAGCTGTCGTAAACCTTCTGATAGCCCATCGCCGTTCCTCCCCGCCGTGAAGGTTAAGCGGGAAGGGGCGTTCCGGCAATCGCGCGCGGCGCCGGTATTAGCGGTAATGCGCCACCGGCGTTCCGGCGACGGCGGACATGTTCAGCAGCCCGCGCGCGGTGATCGATGGCGTGACGATATGGGCCTTGTTTCCCATCCCCATCAGGATGGGTCCGACCTCCAGCCCGTTTGCCTTGTGCTTCAGGATGTTGCGCACGCCCGATGCCGCATCTGTCCCCGCGAAGATCAGCACGTTCGCCGCACCTTCCAGCTTCGAGGCCGGGAAGATGCGCGCACGGATCGTCGGGTCGAGCGCCGAATCGATATGCATCTCGCCGTCGAAATTGAAATCGACCTCGCGCGATTGCAGGATCGACATTGCGGCGCGCATGCGCTTTCCGGAATCGGTATCGAGGTTACCGAACTGCGAATGGCTGCACAGCGCGACATGCGGGATCAGGCCGAAGCGGCGGACATGGCGGGCGGCACCGATGGTCGCGAGCGCGATCTGTTCGGGTGTGGGGTAGTTGTGGACCTGCGTATCCGCGATGAACAGCGGCCCGTCCTCAAGAATCATCATCGACAATGCGCCATGAGGGTAAAGACCATCCCGGCCAAGAACTTGTTCGATATAATTCAGGTGCCAGCTATATTGCCCGAACGTCCCGCAGATCAGGCTGTCGCCTTCCGCGCGGTGGACCATGACGGCACCGATTGCCGTCGTATTCGTGCGCATGATGGCACGGGCGAGATCCGGCGTCACGCCGCGCCGCGCCATAAGGTCGTGATAGGTTTCCCAATATTCGCGATAGCGGGAATCGCTTTCCGGGTTCACGATCTCGAAATCCTTGTCGGGCCGGATCGGCAGGCCGGCACGCTCGGCGCGTGCGGCGATGACCTCGGGGCGACCGATCAGGATGGGAACATCGGTGGTTTCTTCCAGCATCGCGTTGGCGGCGCGCAGCACCCGTTCGTCTTCGCCTTCGGCAAAGACGATGCGGCGGCTGGCGGTCGCCGCTGCCTCGAAAACCGGCCGCATGATAAGCGCCGAACGGAAGACCGAACCGTCAAGCTTGCGCTTGTAGGCATTCAGATCCTCGATCGGACGCGTCGCGACGCCGCTTTCCATCGCGGCCTTTGCGACCGCGGTCGACACCACACCGATCAGTCGCGGGTCGAAGGGTTTCGGGATCAGGTATTCCGGCCCGAAGGTCAGCTTCTCGCCGCGATAGGCCGCCGCGGCTTCGGCGGCGGTCGTTGCGCGGGCGAGAGCGGCGATGCCTTCGATGCAGGCAAGCTGCATCTCGTCATTGATCTGCGTCGCGCCGACATCCAGCGCGCCCCTGAAGATAAACGGGAAACACAGGACGTTGTTCACCTGATTGGGAAAATCGCTGCGGCCCGTCGCGATCACGGCATCGGGCGCGACTTCCAGTGCCTCTTCCGGCATGATTTCGGGTGTGGGGTTGGCGAGCGCGAAGATGACCGGGCGCGGCGCCATTTTCGCGACCATTTCCTTTTTCAGCACGCCGGGGCCGGACAGGCCAAGGAACAGGTCCGCGCCGTCGATGACCTGATCCAGCGTGCGCAGGTCGGATTGCTGCGCATAGGCGGCCTTTTGCGGATTCATATCCTCTGCCCGTCCCTCGTATACGAGGCCGTGAATATCGCAGAGCCAGACATTCTCGCGTTTGACGCCCAATTTCAGCAGCATGTTCAGGCAAGCAATCCCTGCCGCCCCGCCGCCGGTCGAGACGATCTTGATATCCTCGAATTTCTTGCCGACGACGCGCAGCGCATTGGTCGCGGCAGCGCCGACCACGATGGCGGTGCCGTGCTGATCGTCGTGAAAGACGGGAATGTTCATCTTCTCGCGGCAGAGCTTTTCGACGATGAAACATTCCGGGGCCTTGATGTCTTCAAGGTTGATCGCGCCAAAGCTGGGTTCAAGGCTTTGCACGATGGCTGCCAGCTTTTCCGGATCGGATTCGGCGATTTCCAGATCGAAGCAGTCGATATTGGCGAATTTCTTGAACAGGACGGCCTTGCCTTCCATCACGGGCTTCGATGCGAGGGGGCCGATATTGCCAAGGCCCAGCACCGCCGTCCCGTTCGACACGACCGCGACAAGGTTGCCGCGCGCGGTATACCGGGCAGCATCCGCGGGGTTTTCCTTGATCTCCAGACAGGCTTCAGCGACGCCGGGGCTGTAGGCACGCGACAGGTCGCGGCCATTGGCCAGGGGCTTGGTCGCGCGCACCTCCAGCTTACCGGGTCTTGGGAATTCGTGATATTCCAGCGCCGATGTGCGCGCCTTGTCCTGCCGCTGCTCTTCCATGGGGTCCCTCACTCGCTTGCGCGTTGTCCCTGCCGCACCGCGTGGCGCGCCTTATCGTTCAGCGTTAAACCAGTTCGGCATCTGACCACAAGCGCCGCAGAACCCGCGTGAAGCTTGCATCCGCCACGCGCCGGGTTCAGAGTCGCGCGAACCGATGAACGGAGGCCGGAATGTCACTTCTCGATGCTGCGCGCGAGGTCCGCGAGGCCGCTTATGCACCTTATTCCAATTTCAAGGTGGGTGCAGCAGTTCGCGGCGCATCCGGCGCAATCTATCGCGGATGTAATGTAGAAAATGTGGCCTATCCCGAAGGCACTTGCGCCGAGGCGGGCGCGATTGCCGCGATGGTCGCCGCCGGAGAGACAGAACTGGTCGAGGTCGCCGTCATTGCCGGTTCAACCGAGCCGGTGCCGCCTTGCGGCGGGTGCCGGCAGAAGCTGGCAGAATTCGGGCGCGGCGAAACGCCGGTGCTGCTTGCGACGACCGCGGGCGGGACACTGGAAACGACGATCGGCGATTTGCTGCCGGGCCGTTTCGACACGAGCCATATGGAAGGCAGCAAGGCGTGAGTGCAGACGGCGCGGATCAAGTTGGCCGCGACCTTCGCCCATTGATCGCGCGGCTTCGGGACGGGGGCGATCTGGACGATGAAGGCGCGCGTGCGATTGCCCGTGGTCTGTCCGATGGCAGCATGTCCGATGCGCAGGCGGGTGCCTTCGCAATGGCGGTCCTGCTGCGCGGCCTTTCGGGTGCAGGGCGCACGGCCCTGACACGCGCGATGCGCGATTCCGGTGATGTGCTTCAGTGGGAGCTTCCGGGCCCGGTCGTCGACAAACATTCGACGGGCGGTGTCGGCGACGTTGTCTCGCTTGTGCTCGCACCTGTGCTTGCTGCCTGCGGGGCCTATGTGCCAATGATCTCCGGGCGCGGTCTGGGTCATACCGGCGGAACGCTTGACAAGCTGGAGGCAATACCGGGTTTTCGCTGCGATCTGACAGAGCCGGAATTTCGCGATGTTGTCGCCAATGTGGGCTGCGCGATTGTTGCGGCATCGGGCGATCTCGCGCCCGCGGATCGCAGGCTTTACGCGGTTCGTGACGAGGCCGCATCGGTCGAATCCATCGATCTCATTACCGCCTCGATCCTGTCGAAGAAGCTGGCTGCGGGGCTGGACGCGCTTGTGCTGGACGTAAAGTGCGGCTCTGGCGCCTTCATGGGCGCACAGGCCGAGGCCGAGGCGCTGGCGGTTTCGCTTGTCGAAACGGCAGAGGCGGCGGGCTGCCGGACATCCGCGCTGATTACGGATATGGACCAGCCGCTGGCCCGCGCCGCAGGCAACGCGCTGGAGGTGATGCAGGCGATTGAATGCCTGAAAGGCGCACCATCGGCCCTGCGCGATCTGGTTCTGCGTTTGTCGGCCGAGGCGGTTCGGCTGACGGGCACCAGCGATCCGATGCAGCGTGTCACCGAGGTTCTGGAGTCGGGTCGCGCGGCAGAGGTCTTTGCGCAAATGGTCGCAGCACAAGGCGGCCCGAAGGATCTGCTTGACCGGCCTGGGCAGCATTTGGCCGCCGCCCCGGTCATCCGCCCGGTGCCAGCGCCGGAAGGTTTCGTCGAAGCGATCGACACCGCAGCACTTGGCCGCGCGATCATCTCGCTTGGCGGGGGCAGGATAAAGGCGGGGCAGAAAATCGACCACCGCGTCGGGCTTTCTGCCCTTCGCAGGCGGGGCGAGCGAAGCGAGGGGCAACTCGCAATCGTTCATGCCGCCAGCGAAGCTGCCGCTGATGCCGCTATCGCATCGGTGCGTGCGGCCTATCGTCTGTCCGATAACGCCCCCGCGCCGACGCGCCTTGTTCTCGCGCATGTCGATACAGAAGAAGAAAGCACTGCATCAGAATGAAAAGCGATGTTCACAACATGCCCCGAGCTTTCCTTGTCGTGATGGATTCCGTCGGCATCGGCGGCGCGCCCGATGCCGAGCGGTTTTTCAATGACGGAAGGCCGGATACCGGCGCAAATACCGTGCTGCATATCGCTGAACGCCAGGGGCTTGCGCTGCCGAACCTCGACCGGCTGGGTCTTGGCGCGGCGATCCGGTTGGCATCAGGCGCTGACGCGCCGGGCCTGGCTGCCGAGCCGGAGGGTCTGTGGGGTGCGGCGACCGAAATCTCTCCGGGCAAGGACACCCCGTCCGGCCATTGGGAAATCGCTGGCGTTCCGGTTCCGTGGGACTGGCACTATTTCCCCGACCGCCAGCCCGCTTTCCCGCCGGAACTGACCGCGCGTGTCTGCGAGTTGGCAGGGACGCAGGGTATCCTTGGCAACAAGCATTCGTCCGGCACCGTCATCCTCGACGAATTGGGAGCGGAGCATCTTCGCACCGGCTGGCCGATCTGCTACACCTCCGCAGACAGCGTCTTTCAGATCGCCGCGCATCAGGAGGCGTTCGGCCTCGACCGGCTGCTGAAGCTTTGCGAAGACCTTGCGCCGACTCTGCACGAGATGCGCGTCGGCAGGGTCATCGCGCGGCCGTTTACCGGGACGCCGGGCAATTTTACCCGCACCGCAAACCGCCGCGACTATGCCATCGCCCCACCCGCCGAAACGATCCTCGACATTGCCGCAAACGCTGGGCGCGACACACACGCAATCGGCAAGATCGGCGATATCTTCAGCCATCGCGGGATCGGCAAACTGCATAAGGGCAAGTCGGACGCCGAACTGGCCGGGCATCTGCTTCACCTGCTGGACGAGGCGTCGCCAGGCAGTCTTACCTTCGCCAATTTCGTCGAGTTCGACAGCCTTTACGGCCACCGTCGCGATGTAAAGGGATATGGCGCGCAGCTTGAATGGTTCGACGGTATTGTCGGGCAGGCGCTTGATCGCCTGCAGCCCGGCGACCTGATCCTGTTCACCGCAGATCACGGCAACGACCCGTCGTGGATCGGCACGGATCACACGCGAGAGCGCGTGCCCGTGCTCGGCTACGGGCTGCCGAAGCGTGGTATCGGGAATGTCGGCTTTTCCGATATCGGGGCCAGCGTGCTGGCACATCTCGGCCTCGATGCGCCGGGTCACGGCAAAAGTTTTCTCTGACCTTCTTCTCTGGACCGAAATCTCATGAACGACCTCAAGAAAATCGAACTGCATCTGCATCTTGAAGGTGCCGCGCCGCCAGCCTTCATCCGTGGCCTTGCCTCCGAAAAAGGCGTTGATCTCGAACCGATTTTCGATGCGCGTGGCAACTATGCCTATCGCGACTTCAATGATTTTCTGCGCGTATATGAGGCGGCGACCTCGGTAATTACCACACCCGAAGATTACGCGCGGCTGTTGCGCGAAGTCCTGCAGAACTGCGCCGAACAAGGCGCGATTTATGCCGAATTGTTCGTTTCGCCGGAATTCTGCGGCGGCGGCGATCTGTCAGCGTGGCGTGACTTCCTTGCCGCGATGACTGAAACCGCGCGGCAGATGTCGGCCCAAGGCATCGACAGTCGCGCCATAGTGACGCCGATTCGCCATTTCGGTCCCGAACGTGCGCGAAAATCGGCAATCTGCGCCGCTGAAACGGGCAGCGCAGACGGCACGGGATGGGTCACGGCGCTGGGCATGGGCGGCGCAGAGGCGGTCGGCAAACCTCAGGACTTCGCGTGGAGCTTCGACTGCGCACGCGAGGCGGGCCTCGGCCTGACCTGCCACGCGGGCGAATGGGGCGGCCCGCAATCCATACGCGATGCCCTGTCGCTTGGCGTCAGCCGGATCGGCCACGGCGTGCGCGCTGTCGAGGATGACGGACTTGTTCGCGATCTGGCGGAAAGCGGCGTGGTTCTGGAGGTTTGTCCGGGTTCAAATATTGCCCTGGGCATATATCCCGACTGGCGCGCCCATCCGATCGCGCGGCTTGCGGATGCGGGCGTCAAGGTCACGGTTTCGACCGATGATCCCCCCTTCTTTCACACGACGCTTAACCATGAATATGAACGCCTCGCCGATGCATTCGGATGGGGCGAACCCGAATTTGCCGAGCTGAATCGCACCGCCGCCGACGCGGCCTTTTGCGACACTGCCACCCGCGAAAGGCTGCGCGCTGCTTTCGCCTGAAGGCTGGACAGCCGCGCAGCAGCCCTGTACCGCCCAAGGAAATCAATCGCTATCGGAGCGACAATATGACCAGCCCGCATTTGACAGTTGTCGATCACCCGCTCGTGCAGCACAAGCTGACGCTGATGCGCAAGAAAGAAACTTCGACGGCCGGGTTCCGTCAATTGCTGCGCGAAATCAGCCTGCTTCTCGCCTATGAGGTGACGCGCGAGCTTCCCCTGACGCGCCAGCCTATCGAGACACCGTTGCAGCGGATGGAGGCGCCGACGCTGGAAGGCAAGAAGCTTGCGCTCGTTTCGATCCTGCGCGCGGGAAACGGCCTTATGGACGGTATTCTGGAGCTTATTCCCTCGGCGCGCGTCGGTTTTGTCGGGCTGTATCGCGATCCAGAGACGCTTCAACCCGTGCAGTATTACTCGAAACTTCCAAGCGGGCTGGAGGATCGGATGACCATTGTTGTGGACCCGATGCTGGCCACCGGTAATTCCTCTGCCGCCGCGATCGACCTTATCAAGGCGGCCGGCGCGAAGAATATCCGTTTTCTGTGCCTTCTTGCCGCGCCTGAAGGCGTTGCGCGCATGGCCGAAGCGCATCCCGATGTGCCAATCGTAACCGCTTCGCTGGACGAAAAGCTTGATTCCCACGGGTATATCGTCCCCGGTCTGGGCGATGCAGGCGACAGGATGTTCGGGACCAAGTGACCCGTTAACGGGATCGAAACCGACGCTGCGCTAGAACGGTCGAAACGACTGATTCGGCGGTGCGATGCTGCGATTGTTCAATATATTGCTGTTCTGTGGTGTGGGCCTTTGCCTCGCAGGGCCTGTGCGCAGCGAACCGGCGGAATTGCCACCACGCGATTTCACTGGCGCGCAGTATATCGACAGCGAGGGATGCGTATTTTTGCGCGACGGCTTCGGATGGACGGCGCGTCTGGACGACCAGGGCGCGGTCTTATGTGGCTTTCCGCCAAGCTTTGCTGCACGGCAGGGCGGAAGTGCCGGGCTGCACGCGCCAAATCCATCTGTCCAGACACTGGAACGAGAGCTGACGGTTTCCGTTATTGCGGCAGAGGGACTGGCCGATCCTGCAAAGGGCACTGCGACTGACGCGTCCATCACCGCGCGCCCGATAAAAGCACCCGATCTCGCGAATGGGACAGATCGGAAGGATGTGCTGGGTGACGAGATCGTGCGTGCCGTAAAGGCGCAGCCGGTGCTGGCATATCGCATGGCGTTGCCGACATCGCCGGGCGGTCGGCTTTGTGATCTGCTGGGAATGTCGCGGGCGGCGCGACCGTTGCCCGGCTTCGCTGACGATCCGACCGGCGGCTATTGCGCGGGCGGGATGGTGCGCGCCGCGCGTAGCCCTGCGGGGCCTGACGACACGCTGCGCGGGGCACCGCGTGCCATTCCGGTTGCCCCAATGCGGATCGGCAATCCGGTCGCGGCGCAGCCTGGAAAGGCGGCGGGCAAGAACAGCGTTGCGGCGGCGGCTGCCCCGGTAAAGCCGGTGCGCCCTGTGGGGGGCGGACAGCGCCGCGATACGGTCGCGTCGCAACCGGCGACGAAGCCGCCCGTCGCAACATCCCGTCCAGAGGTGCCGGCAAGCGCCCGCTATGTCCAGATCGGCCTGTTCAACCGCGACGGCGTGATTGCAGCTATCGCGGCGCTTCGCGCGATGGGCTATCCAGTCGCGAGACAGGTTCAAGCGGACAAAGACGGTCGCCGGATCATTCTCGCCGGTCCGTTTACGTCACGAGAGCGCCTGATCGCGGCGCTCGACCGTCTTCGTCAGGCCGGATATCCCGAGGTCGCCGCCCGCTGAGGCTGCATGCCCTCTCGGGTCAGATCGCGATTTCGCGTCTGCGCCGAAGCTCCAGCCAGCTATGCGCGAGAATGGCGATTACGTAGAAGCCAGCGACCGAGGCGACCAATCCGCCGATCCCGGCGCGGCCAAGCATGACAAGAAGAAGCGGCGTGCCAAGCAGATTGCCCAGATTGCCCATCTGCGCCATCAGGCCGTTCGCCATAGCCCTGTCTTCCAGGCTTTCGTTCAACGCCGGTACGGCCGCAAAGCTCGACCCCTGAATCAGCCCAAGCGACGCGTAAAGGCCGATAGCCGGCAGGATCGGGCCGGCAAAGAACATCATCGCAGCCATAAGCGCCGCTGCCGCGAACCCGAATTGTGTCACGCGAATGGCGGGCAGGCTGCGCAGCAGGAACGGCACCGCCAGCAGGCAGGTCGCAATTCCGACAAGCGGCAGCACCGTCATCATCGTCTCGCGCTGGCTTACCGGCAGCAGCGCCGGCAGTATCGACAGCAGCGACACGAAGGTCAGCGTATAGAACAGCCAGCCGATGCCGGGCGCGGCGATCCGCGCGGACCCGTATGCCCGCAGCTGCGCCCGCAGAAAATCCTGAAGCGAAAGCGCCGGAGGCGGATTGTCCCCGAGGTGAGGGCGCGGCAGAACCACCGCCAGCAGCAGGGAGCAGGCGAGCATGTAAAAACCGTGAAACCGGAAAAGCGCCGGCAGGCCGTTCGCCTCGACCAGCGGCATTCCCAGCCAGGCGGTCAGGGCGTAGGCGACGCCGAAGAATGTTGACCAAAGCGTCATGACGAAATTGCGCAAGGGCTGGGGCGTCATCTGTGCGATCAGGGTCGGCGCGGCGACGACGATGAGAAGGTGCGAAACCCCCTCGATCACGCGGCTGGCCAGCAGTGGCGCAAGTGTGCCCATCATGGATTGCAAAAGCGAAATCACGGCACCCAGAAGCAGCGCTGCCAGCATCGCCCGGCGCAGACCGATCCGCGCGACAAGCCCCCCGGCGATCATCCCGAACACCGCGCCGATCAGACTTACCAGCGACAGAAGCAGCCCGAGAGACGCGCCCGCATCCGGGAAGCGTTCGATGATCTCGCTGAACGGGACACCGATTTTCGCGAATTGGCCCGCGGCACCAAGTCCCGAGAGCCAAAGCAGAAGGACCGACGCCGCGATGCGCGCGGGTGAATGATCTGACGACATGCGCCAGAGTTAACGCGCCGCGCCGCACAGCACCATCGCAAATCGTCAGCTTTCAGAGCTCGCATTCAGATGCCGGCGCAGCACTTTGGCGAAGGCCGCGATCTTGTTCTGCCGGAACGCCGTCGCAGGGCTGAGGACGGTGATCGGTCGGGCGTCCGGCGCATAATCGTCCAGCACGCTGACAAGGCTTCCATCCGCCAGATGCCGCGTCAGGAATATATCGGGCGCGCGGACCAGCCCGTGGCCGACAACCGCCTGCCGCGTGGTGACGGCGGCGCTGTTGACCGCCAGCACGCCCTGCATTGCGATAACGATGGGCTGGCCGTTCTCGTTGAATTCCCAGCGGTCAGGCAGCTTCGAATTCAGATCAAGTATCGCGTGGTGCGCTGAAAGATCGCTCGGGTGGTCCGGTATGCCATGTCGCGCCAGATAATCCGGGCTGGCGGCGACACGAATTCTGGTGTCGCCGATCCGCTGCATCCGCAGGGTCGAATCGCGCGGAATGCCGATGCGAATGGCAAGATCGAAGCCACCTGCGGCCAGATCGGTCAATTCGTCGGAAAGATGCAACTCGATCCGCATGCCGGGATGCTCTGCCAGAAAGTCGCGCACCGCATCGGCCACGCAAAGCTCTCCCAGCGTTGTGCCGCAGGTGATGCGCAGCCGCCCCGAAAGCCCGCCCGCCGGATGATCGAACGCAGCATCCGCTTCCTCCAGAGCCGCAAGAACCTTGCGGGCCAGCGGCAGATAGGTTTCGCCTGCCTCGGTCAGCGAGACGGCGCGGGTGTTGCGATAAAGCAGATCGTGGCCGATGCGCGCTTCCAGCCGCGCGACCAGTTTTCCGGCCTGTTTGTTCGATATTCCCAGCCGCTGTGCAGCCGCCGTGAAAGAGCCGGTTTCCACCACCGCCAGAAAGGCGCGTGTCGGATCGGTGAGATCCATGATTATACCCCGAAATGGCGACAGTATTTCGCGATTTATGCCCATTCTGGTGAAGGTGATAAACCGCTATCTGCATCTGCAATCAAACCTTGAACGAGAAATCCGATGAACAATGCACTCAGATCCTTTGGCTTCGGCACTGACGCGGCGGCGGCGAATGCGGCGCTTTTGCTGCGCGTGACGCTCGGCATCCTGTTTCTGGCCCATGCCGGACTTAAGATTTTCGTATTCACCCCGGCCGGTGCCGCAGGCTATTTTTCCTCGCTTGGTCTTCCGGCTGCGCTTGCTTATCTGACGATCGCGGCAGAGCTTCTGGGCGGTCTGGCGCTGATCGTTGGCTTCCAGACAAGTCTCGTATCGCTTCTGCTGGTGCCGGTTCTGCTTGGCGCGGCTATTCTTGCGCATGGTCCGAACGGGTTCTGGTTCAATAATGCGGGCGGCGGGTGGGAGTATCCTGCATTCTGGGCGCTCGCTTTGCTCGTTCAGTCGCTTCTGGGTGGGGGCAATCTTGCAGTGACAGAGGACTGATTCATGACCCATGCTGCCAGCAAACCAGTGGCGCATGCCACCGATGCCCCGATCTTCGTGGACCGCGTTGCATTGCGGGTGCGCGATCTGGACCGGGTCGGCGATTTCTACCAGCGCGCGATCGGGCTTGACCGCGTGTCGGGCGATGGCGAAACACTGCGTCTGGGTCGGGGCGGGAAGGTGCTGCTTGAGCTGCGCAGCGACCCTGCGGCGCGGTCCTATCCTGCCGCTGCCGGCCTGTTTCACACGGCCTTTCTTCTTCCCACACGCGCTGAACTCGGGGGCTGGTTGCGCCACGCCGCGCAACTTAACCTGCGGATCGAAGGTGCCGCAGATCATCTGGTCAGCGAGGCGGTGTATCTGAGCGACCCCGAGGGAAACGGGATCGAGATCTATGCCGACCGCCCGCGCGAGATGTGGGAACGCGATGGCGCCACGGTTCGCATGGCAAATGCGCGGCTTGATATTCCCGGTCTGATGCAAATCGCCAGCGAATGGCGCGGTGCGCCTGAGGGCACTGTGATCGGCCATGTTCACCTTCAGGTCGGCCAGATCCCCGAGGCGGAGCGCTTTTACGCAGGAACGCTGGGTCTGGACCTGTCATCGAGAATGCCGTCCGCCAGCTTCTATGCGAGCGGCGGCTATCATCACCATATTGCCACGAATACATGGAACAGCCGCGATTCCGGACCTCGCAGCGCCGACAGTGCCGGACTGGCGGAACTGGTCCTGAGCGTGACGCCCGAACGCGCAGCTGTGCTGGGGCAAAGCGAATTCGACGATCCCTGGAACAACCGCATCCGCATCGAGGAACGTCGTTAGGTTCGCGGTGGTTCAATGTCCACCGTCGGTGTCGGCGGTGACTTCGGCCGTGTCGTGCTTCTGCGTTATCGGCTGCCGAAAAGTTGCGACAGGCCGCCCCAGATCAGGCGAAGCGACAGCAGAACCAGAATGATGTCGAGCGCGAGCCGGAAGCGTTTGTCGTCCAGACGGTTCAGCATGGACTTGCCGGCGATCGTCCCAAGAAACCCCGCCACGATCATCGCAATCACGAAGCCCCACCAGGCCGAGAACGCGAAGCCAAGCAACCCGAAGGCAATTGTCTTGACCCCGTGCTGAACGGTCATCAGTGCCGCATGGGTGGCGACATGATCGTGACGGGGCAGCTTCTGCGATTTGGTAAAGGTGGCCACGAACAGACCAGTTGCGCCGAAAAACATGGTCAGGAAGCTGGAGATTGCACCGACGGTCAGCGGCCAGTCGCGCACCCCGCTTGGCGGGCGCGCGAGCACCGACCACAGCACGAAGCTGCCGACGCCGATCTGGACCCATTCGGGGGGCAAGTTTACCACCACCGCGCCGCCGAGTGCTGCCCCGATCACCGAGCCTATGGTGAACGCCGGAAGTGCCGGCCAGAAGATGTGCCGGAAGGTAATCAGCGCCCGCCCGAGGTTCGAGCCGATCTGGATCACCCCATGCGTCGGGATCAGCGCCGCCGGCGGCACAAGGGTCGCCATGATTGCAAGCAGCATGCCACCGCCGCCAATTCCGAATGCGACCGTGATGAACGATCCCGCGAAGCTGGCGACAAGAAGCGTTGCAAAGACCGCGTGGTTCATCCCCTCGGGCATCAGGGTGCCGACTAATTCCTGCATTGGCTTGGCCCCTGAACATTGTAGGTTACACGCGTCAGGTGAAAGGTGACGGTATGCGCGTCGATTATCTTGGGCTGGAGGCGTTTGTGGCCATTGCCGAATACGGCTCGTTCCAGCGCGCGGCGCGTGCGCTGAACCTGTCGCAGGCCGCGCTGAGCCATCGCTTGCGCAAGGTCGAGGAGGATCTGGGATTTGCGCTGCTGATCCGCACCAGCCGCGAAGTCTCGCTGACCGCGAACGGGCAGGGCCTGCTTCCGGATGCGCGCAGGCTTCTGAAATCGCTTCAGGAAACATACGAGTCGGCGCGTGCGGGCGCGTCGCGGCAATCTCAGCGTTTCGCGATTGCCTGCGTGCCGACGATCGCCCATTCGGTCTTGCCGGATGTGCTTGGCGCGCTGGCGCGTGACTGGCCGGGAACCGGGTTCAAGGTGCTTGATGTGCCGGTGGCCGGTATTTCGGAAATCGTGCGCGGCGGGCAGGCCGAATTCGGTCTGACAATCGTTTCGGCAGAACTGTCCGATCTGCGCGTCCGCCCGCTTGCGGATGAGGACTATCACCTTTTTCTGCGCCGGGATTCGGCACTTGCCAGAAAGGGTGTCGCGCATCTTTCGGATATAGAGGGCGCGCGGATGGCGCGAATTTCTACGCAGTCCAAGAACCGGCAGTTGCTGGATGTGGCCTTTGGCGATCTGCGCGACAGGCTGCACTGGTTCTATGAAGTGCAGAGCGCGGGTCTCGCGATGCGGCTGGTGGCCGAGGGGATGGCCATGACGATCCTGCCGGCATCGGCAATCGCGATGGCGCCAGCGTCGCTGACGTCGATCCCGTTCGGGGATGTCCGGCTGCAACGCACGATTGGCGTTGTTTCGCGGCGCGGCATCCCGCAATCCGACAATGCCGTCGATCTGCTTGCCCGGATAGAGGCTGCGCTGGTGGCGCGCTTCCGGCCGCATCTCACGCTCGACCCCGACCTTCAGTCCAGACCTCGGGATTAATCATCGCCGAGGGCTGGCCACGCGCATAGGCATTCACGATGTCGAAAATCTCGGCGAACTGGCTGTTCAGTTCCTCTGCGGTAATGAAGCCGATATGGGGCGTCGGAATGACATTGGGGTGAGAGATCAGCGGGTCGTCCGCGCTCTCTACCGGCTCGTCGGCGAAGACATCCAGCGCGGCGCGCCCGACACGTCCCGCCTCAAGCGCGCGCAGGATCGCACCATCTTCGATCAGCCCGGCGCGCGAGGTGTTCACCAGAACCGAGCCCGGCTGCATCGCCATCAGGTCGGCCTGCGTGATCTCGGCCTTTGTGGCGGGAAGCAGGCGCTTGTGGATGCTGACGATATCCGAGGTCGCAAAGAAATCCGCGCGGGTCGCCGGGACAGTCTCTCCATCGGCAATGGCGCGCGCGCGCCCTGCCTCGGATGCCCACCATTGCACCGTCATTCCGAAGGCGCGTGCATAATCGGCGACCTTTCCGGCAATGCCGCCATACCCGTAAAGTCCCAAGACCTTGCCTGCGGCACCGCGCCCGAGTGGCGCACCGCCCTGCCAGTTTCCGGCGCGGGCCGAGGCGATCTGTTCGGGAAAGTAGCGCAGCGCCGAAAGCGCATGCAGGAAGGCGAGTTCTGCCGTTGGGGTCGAAGGGCCGTCCTTCGTCATCTTCGATGCGAAAAGAATGCCCGCGGCGCTGAGGGCCTGAACATCGACATGACCGTGCTGGCCGCGCATGGCGATCAGGCGCGGACCCGTCAGCCGTTCGACCAGCGATGCTGTCACGGGCGTTCGGTCCCGGAACAGAACCACCGCATCCGCGTCTGCCAGCCGCGCGGCAAGAGCTGTTTCGTCGGTAACGCGATCATTCCAGATCGTGACCTGATGGTCGGACAGAAGCGACATGCATGGCAGATCGCGCAGCGTATCATACCAGTCGTCAAGGACATGAACCCTCATAGCAGCGCCTCGATATCGACGGGTCTTTCGGTTCCACAATGCCCGCCCGGATGGGCGCGCCGGATCACAGGCGAGGCGATCTTGTCAGACACCGGGAAGTCCCAGACCGCCGCGCCTCCGGTCCGCGCGAATTTCGCGACCTGCGCCGGAAGGTCGGAAAGATCGGTGATCCGTTCGCCCGCTATCCCGAAGCCGCGCGCAATGGCACCAAGATCGACGCGACCGAAGACCGCACCGTCATCGGGCAGCCCCTCGTCGCGGAGCTTGTGGATCTCGGAGCCATAGGCGCCGTCGTTCAGCGCGCAGATCAGAATATTCATGCCGTGGCGGCGGATCGTCTCCAGTTCCTGCACATGCATCAGAAGCGAACCATCGCCGTCGAACATGACCACCGTGTCGCCGGGCCGCGCGGCCGCAACGCCCATCGCATACGAGATCCCGTTTCCGATGGCGCCGAATTCGCGGATTGTCAGGAAGTGCGAATGAGGACGCTTCATATGCGCAAAGAAGAATGAGCAGTGGCCCGAGGAGTTGACCATCTGCCATTCTGCGGGCAGCGCGGCGTCAAGTTCCGCGACGACATCGCGCGGGTCCAGAAGCCCCGGCTCTGGCGGAAAATCGGCGGTGTCGGGCACCATGTCGGCGATTGCCGCCTTCAGCCTGTCGTTGCGCCAGCCGGGCGACGGGGCGACGGCAAGGTGGAGCGCCTCTGCCGAAAGCTTTGCGTCGCCGCGAAGGTGACTGGTGGCCGGGATCATTCCCTGACTGACGGCACGGGGGGCCAGGTCGATCTGGACGATCTCGGCCCCGGCGAAAAGCTTGCCCTTGTCCAGATTGTGCTGGGTCAGGCGACAGCCAACCGCAAGCACCAGATCGGCTTGCTGGAAAAGCGCGCGGGCAAGGGTGCTGGAAAAGCCGCCTGCCACGCCAAGGGAATAGGGATGACCGTGAAAAAGGCCGCGCGCGGGCAGGGTGGTCGCCAGCAACGCGCCGAGCCTGTCGGCAAGGGCCGCGCAGGCTGGACCCGCCCCGGCAGCAACCGCACCCAGACCGGCCATGACCACGACACGGCGCGCCTGCCCAATCCGCCCCGCCAGATCAGCGATTGCGGCGGGGTTGGCCGGCATCGGTGCAAGCTGCGGCATGATCCTGGTTGACGGCGGGGACTGTTTCAGGGGCGCGTCGAGCATTTGTGCCTGAAGATCGAACGGCACGCCCAGAACGACCGGTCGGCGCTCTTCACGCGCCTGAACAAAGGCGTCGCGGATCTCCTCGGTCATGCGGGGGATGTGATGCAGTCGGCGATAGGCGCTGCCGGTGGCAGTGACGAACGGGGCCTGGTCGATCTCCTGATTATACCACGCCGCCCCAAGGGGGGATTCACCCGCGAAGATCACCAGCGGTATGCCGGCGCGCACGGCGGCGGGCAGTGCCGTCATCACCTGCGTCAGTCCGGGGCCGCAGGTCACCGTCGCGACACCGGTCTGTCCGGTCTTGCGGGCAAAGGCGCTTGCGGCCGCGATGGCGCAATGTTCGTGGCGGACATAGACCATTTCGACGCCGCGCCCTGCAAGCGCAGTGGCCCAGTTCATGTTCGCATCGCCCAGAAGCGCGAAACATGTGCCAACGCCTTCCGCGACGAAGCTGTCGGCAAGGCTTTCATAGACGTGATGTGCCATTGCGGTTGCTCCTTCAAGGCTCCGTCAGGGTCGGCAGTCGGCGGTTCGGTCGCGCAGGCTAGCGCGTGCCGTCCCAGATCGTGGTCGGAACCATCACCTCGCCGCGCGCAATCAATCGTGCGGTCCGCACCAGCCCGGCAGAGCGGATGTCGATCCCGCCCTCTGCCGGGCCGAAATCGACAAGCACCTCGAACGTGCCGCTTGCATGTTCTATGGCGACGGTGACGGGGGCGGGGGTGCCTTCCAGCCCGTCGCTCAACCCGTCGGCGACCGTTCCGGGCAGGATTGCGCAGGCGGCGATGCATTGCGCGCCGGTCACGGCCATGGACGGATGCGTTGACCACGGCATGAAGTAGCGCGCCGTGATCGAGCCGCCATGGGCGGGTTTCGCCAGCAGCGTGATCTTCGGGGCGACGGATTTCGAGACATCGCCAAGGCCCATCAGAGCACCGGCCTTCAGGCGGATCGGCTCTACCTTGTCGAAGAAGGCACGGTTCGCGTCCAGTTCGGACTGCGTTTCATAGCCGGTCAGCCCGAAATCCTCGGCTCGTGCGAACATCACCGGCATCGCGACGTCCATGCAGGTGACCTCGATCCCGTCGATCTCGTCGCGCAGATTGCCGGTCGGCAGCAGCGCGCCCGTGACCGAACCGACCGTTTCCATGAAATCGAGCCTGATGGGCGCGGCGCTGCCCGGCACCCCGGCGATTTCGAAATCGCCTTCATAGGTGACGCGCCCGCCCGGTGTCTGGACAAGCGCATTGACCACCGCGCCCGTGTTCACGGCATGGATGCGAACCTGCGTTTCGCCGTCCTGAGCCGCGACAAGCCCCATCTCGATCGCCGCAGGGCCGACACCGACAAGGATATTGCCGCAGGTCGGGCGGTAATCGACCTCTCTCTTTTCCACTGCGACCTGTGCGAAAAAATAGTCGATGTCGCAATCCTCGCGGGCCGAGCGCGAGAGCATGGCGACTTTCGTCGTCACGGCATTGCCCCCGCCCACGCCGTCTATGTTCAGCGGATGCCCTGCGCCGACCACGGCCATCAGCACGTCCGACAGGGTCGCTTCGTCATCCGGCAGATCGCTTCGGCGGAAATAGGGGCCGCGCGAGGTGCCGCCCCTGATGAAGTGATAGGGTATCGCAGTCTGTGTCATTTGCGTGTCCGTCGGATGATGTCAGGTCAGTGGCCAGGGCAGCTCGTAAAGCGTCTGCAGATAGCCTGGCGGCAGGTCGCGCCCCAGCACCGCGGCAAGCCCGCAAATGAAGGCCAGACCGATGGCGGTGGCCAGCACCGTCCGTTGCCAGTTGAATCGGCCCCGCACGCGGAAGAAGGCCAGCAGGAAGATCAGCAGCGCGATGAACAACCCAAATACGAAGGTCAGCGCAACCAACGCACCGAACCAGACCAGCGTGGACCACAGCCCATGCGGTGCCTCGCCCTCCTCTCCGGTTTCGAGATCGATGAACACATCGTCATCGGCAGGGGCGCGAAGCATCCTCAGCCCCAGAAGCAGCGCACCGGCAAGCGTTACCAGCCCGATGGTCAGCGGGAAGATGCGATCCTGAAAGCGGCTGACGCCCCAGGCATCAATGCAGGACACCGCAAGATAGAGCGTCACCGCGCCAAGGAAGATCGCCGGTGCGGTCTTGGTGCCTGTCGGGGCGTCGATGTTTTCGCGGATGTTCTTTGATGCGCGGATGCCGACGACGACGGATACGACCGTCAGGATCAGCAACCCGATGGTGATCGGGGACAGCAGATAGTCCCAGCCCGCTTCGGCCGATCGGCGGAACCGCGCGCCGGCAATCTGGAACGCCTGATTAACGAAAATTTCAGTCTGGTTCGACAGCACGAAACCGATCAGGAATGCCGGTCTCGAAAAGTCGAAACGGCGCAGCAGGATGCCGAAGATACCGATGCCCACCAATGTCGCCAGATCCAGCGCCGACTGGCGCGACTGGAAGGCAGCAAAGGCAATGATCATGAACAGGTATGGCGCGATGACCGTGAAGCGGATCGTGGTCATGCGGGCGATGTATTTCGACAGCACGATGCACAGACCCGCGCCGATGACGTTCGCGAGCGCCAGCGACCACACGATGGTGTAGGTGATATCAAGGTTGTTGCGCACCATCTGCGGCCCCGGCGTCATGTTCAGAAGCGCCAGCCCGCCGAGAAAGATCGCCATGGACCCGGAACCGGGTATGCCGAAGATCAGCGTCGGTACCAGGCCGCCGCCCTCTTTGGCGTTGTTGGAACTTTCCGGTGCGATCACGCCGCGGATGTCGCCCTTTCCGAATTCGGAACGGTCCTTTGCCGTCTGTACGGCAGAACCATAAGCCAGCCAGTCAACGACCGATCCGCCAAGGCCGGGAATGACGCCGACAAGCACGCCGATGACGGCACAGCGCAGCGACAACCATTTGTTCTGCCACCAGTCCTTGACGCCCTGTGCCCAGCCATCGCCAAGCGAACCGCCTTCCGCGATCGGGCGGTCATGGCGCAGAAGCGAGACGATTTCGGGTATTGCGTAGATGCCCAGACCGACGATGACCAGTTGGAAGCCATCCATCAGGTAGGGCATGTCATAGGTGGACATGCGCAGGCTGCCGCCCGCCGGCGCAGAGCCGATGGTGCCGACCATCACGCCCAGACCTGCCGCGACAATGCCCTTCAGCGGCACGCGCCCGGCAAGGATCGCAACCATCGACAGGCCAAGGATGGTAATCATCAGCATCTCTGGCAGGCCGAAGGCCAGGATCAGCGGCCGCGCGATCAGGATGAAGAAGGTCAGCACGATAGCGCCGAACAACCCCCCGAACAGCGATGAGGCAAAGGCCGCCGACAGCGCGCGTGCCGCGTGCCCCTGTTTGGCCAGCGGAAAGCCGTCCAGCACCGTCGCCTGGCTGGCCGAGGAACCCGGAATGCCCAGCAGGACCGAAGAAAACGTGTCAGAGGTCGGAATAACGGCGATAAGGCCGATCATCAGTGCAAGACCGGCAACCGGGTCCATCCCGTAAAGGAACGGCAGCACCAGCGCGAGGCCCGCAATCCCGCCAAGCCCCGGCAGCACGCCGATCGACAGGCCAAGAAGTACGCCACCCACCAGATACATGATCTGCGTCGGGTGGAAGATCAGCGCGAACGCTGCGCCCAGTTGTGGCAAGGCTTGTGCGAAACTGTCCATCATGACCTCCGCTGAAGATTAAGTTCGTTGCCCCGCCCGGTCGCGGGCGAGGCGCAGGACTGCGCATCGGCGTCAGTCCATCGTGATGCCGTAATCTTCCTTCAGCCAATCCAGCACGTATTGCTTTGCCTCTGGCGTGATCGTCGTCGCCTGCTCGGTCGCCTCGATTGCCGCAGCGCCGGTCATCTGTGGATAGGCGCCCAGAACTTCCTCGGCGCTTTCGGCGAAGCCTTCGGCATTGACCACCTGCTCAATCGCCGCGGTGTAGGCATCGACAACCTCTTGCGGTGCGGAACTCGGCAAGAAGATTGTTTTCTGGTTCGCGAAGCCGGCGACGAAGAAGGCCTTGTAGGCATCCCAGACGACACCCTCGGTCGGGCAGTCTGCGGTCGCCTCGCAGACTTCCTTGAAGCTTGGCAGGTCGGGGAATGTCGGGTCGCGGACGATATTGCCGTCATTATCCAGCGCGCCCCAGGTGAAGATCGGCACGGCCAGACCGTCATCGACAAGCGGCTGAACATTCGCCAGATATGCCGACGAGGTCTGATAGTCGATATTCGCCTCGCCGCGTTCAAACATCAGGCGCCCGTCACCGCGCCCCTCGACGCCGAACACGGGATCGACCGTCATGCCCAGCATCTTGAACGCCAGAAGCGGCACCAGATCCAGCGTCGTGGCCCCCTGGCTGCCGTACAGATAAGCCTCGTCCTTCAGGTCATCCATGTCGCCGTCGAACCGCTCTCCCAGGTCGGGCGGCAGATAGACGACGCCACCCGTGGCCGAAGCGAGGACCGGCTTCCATTCCTTGTATTCATAGCGCACGCGGGGGTCGCCCAGAAGATAGGGGAACTTGGTCGAGCCGGAATCCCCGAAGATCAGCGTGCCGTCGCCCTTGTCCTGCTGGCCCTGAAACCAGTTCGCGCCCTCGGTCGAACCGGCGCCGGGCCGATAGCGGACGACCATAGTGGGCGCGCCGGGCAGCGCCTTCGAGAGCAGTGGCACATAGAAATTCGCCCATTGCGAGGAGCCGCCTGATTCCGAGAATGGAATAACATATTCGACTGTCTTGCCTTCCAGCGACTGCGCACCGGCGGTGGTGCCCATCGCGGCTGCCATGATCGCGGCCAGAGCGGTCGTGTGATGATAGTTCATGAATTCCTCCCTTTGCTGTTCCCTGCCGCTGTCGCCGCAAGGAACGACATCGCTGACGCAACGTCGTCAAGCGGAGGATGTCAGCCGTTCAATTATAAATCAAACGCATTAATCTGAACGTTAAATGAATTTTTCTAATCCTTCTCGGCTTTCTCGCCACGCAGCCCCATTGCCGAAGCAAAGATCGGCGCGCCAAGGATCACCAGCGTCAGGCGGGCAAGGTGATGGACGACGACGAAGCCAAGATCGGCGCCCGCAACGATCGCCAGCACCGCCATTTCCGCCTGCCCGCCCGGTGCGTAGGACAGGAAGCCCTCCACCGGCGACGCAAAGCCGAGCTGGACGACGATCTCCGTCACGGCGAAGGTCAGGAAGGCGAGGATGACCACGAACGCCATTCCCGAAAGAACGAAGCGGCGAAGTTCGTGCAGCGTCACCCCGACATAGCCCACGCCGATGCCCATGCCGATGAAGAACTGCGCGACAAGGATCGCTTCGCGTGGCGGGCGGTGTTCGATCACGCCGGACAGGGACAGGATCGCGGTCAGGATCATGGGTCCAAGAATGGCTGCCCCGAACAGTCCGATCCGTTCGGCGATTTTCCAGCCACCGATCGCCGCGAAGGCCATCAGAAGCAGTTCGCGCACCGGCATTTCGGACGCCGGTGCGCCGATGGGCTGCACCAGCGGGCGGTCGAACAGATAGACAAGCACCGCAGGCACGATAGTCACGATGACAAGCACACGCGTTGCATGGATCAGTGAAAGCGCGCGCACATCGCCCCCGGCCTCTTTCCCGAAAACGACCATGTCCTGAAGACCGCCCGGCATCGCGGCGAAATAGGACGTGGCCAGATCGAACCCGCAGATGCGATGGAAATAAGGGACGCCGATCGCGCCGATCACAAGGATATAGAGCGGAACGAAGGCAACGGAGCCGGCCATCTGCGGAAGCTGATGAATAACCTGCGGTGTGATTGATGCACCGACCGCAACGCCCAGAATGGTCCGCGCGGCCGAGGAAACCGGCGGCACGCCCTGCAACGGTGCCCCGAAAAGCGCGGCCAGCAGGCAAGCGAACATCGGGCCGAACAGAAACGGCAGCGGCAGGCCAAGTCTGGAAAATACGAAGGTGCCCGCTGCGGCCAGCACAAGCGTGCCGAGGCGGCGGCGGGTGAAGATTTTCGATGATCGGGTTATGACTTGACGCATTTGTATCCACTAGTATACCGATGGATGCAGGATGAAAACAGAAAAATCTAAAACCCGTATAGCAGCGCAGCCGGTTCCCGCATTGCATGGTCAGAGCGTTTACGAGCGTCTGTGCGAGGAAATCCGGGCCGGCACGCTGCCGCCCGGCAGTCGCCTGCGAGAGACAGAGATCGCCGACAGGCTGGCCGTCAGCCGCACCCCCGTCCGCGAGGCGATCCGGAGGCTGGAGGCGGAAGGGCTGGTCGATCATCAGCCGCGCAGCGGGGCCGCGGTCCGCAAGCTCGACTATGCAGAGCTGATGGAGCTTTACGAGATGCGCATGGTGATGGAGGGCACGGCGGCGCGTCTGGCCGCGCGCGCGGCATCTCCTGTCGAGCTTGAGGAGTTGCGCGTCATCAATGACGAAATGCGCGCTGCGACCGCAGAGCCCGACCGCGTCATCGCGCTGAACCGGCAATTCCACAAGCTTCTGTTCGACGCCGCGCGCAACCGGTTCCTGTTACGCTCGATGGCGACGGTGGAAAACACGCTGCTTATCCTTGGCGCGTCCAGCATGTCCGTGCCCGAGCGGGCGCGCGAAGCGGTCGACGAACATCAGGATGTGATCGACGCCCTTCTGAATCGCGACGGTGCCGCGGCAGAGGCCGCGATGCGCCGCCATATGGAGCGCGCGCAATATGCGCGGCTGCGCACGCTGCGCAGGGCCGGGGCGGGCGAATGATGAAGCCGTCATCCGATCCGCTACGGTTGCAGTCGCACGAATGGGATATCGTGATTGCGGGCGGCGGAAATGCCGCGCTTTGTGCTGCGATCGAGGGTGCCGAGGCAGGCGCGAAGGTGCTGATCCTGGAAGCCGCGCCCGAGGTCTATCGCGGCGGTAATTCACGGCACACGCGCAATTTCCGCTGCATGCATCACGGACCGCTCGGCCCGCTGGTCGGCACCTATGACGAGGACGAATTCTGGCAGGATCTTCTTCGCGTCACCAAGGGCGAAACCGACGAGGATCTTGCGCGCCACTGCATCCGAATGTCCGCCGAATGCCTGCCCTGGATGCAGGCGCATGGCGTCCGCTTTCAGCCCTCGCTCGCCGGGACGCTGTCGCTGGACCGCACGAATGCTTTTTTCCTTGGGGGTGGCAAGGCGCTTGTGAATGCCTATTACCTGACCGCGCAGGACCTGGGCGTGACCGTCGCCTATGATGCCCAGGTGCGCCATGTCGCAATAGACGGCAAACGCGCCACACATCTGGAAGTCGAAATCGCCGGGCAGCGCATCGACATTGCTGCGAAGGCTTTTGTGCTGGCTGCTGGCGGATTTCAGGCCGATCTGGACTGGCTGGCCCGCGCCTGGGGACCGGCGGCGCGGAATTTCCTGATCCGTGGCACGCCCTATAATCGCGGGGTGGTGCTGAAGGACATGCAGGACCAGGATGCGCAGATGGTGGGCGATCCGACGCAATGTCACGCCGTTGCCATTGACGGGCGGGCGCCGAAATATGACGGCGGTATCGTCACGCGACTGGATTGCGTTCCGTTTTCCATCGTCGTCAACAAGGACGCCAAGCGTTTCTATGACGAGGGCGAGGATGTCTGGCCCAAGCGCTATGCCATCTGGGGCAGGCTGGTGGCTGCCCAACCGGATCAGGTCGCCTATTCGATCATCGACAGCCGGTCGATCGACCTGTTCATGCCTTCGGTCTATCCGCCCGTTGCAGCCGACTCCATTGGGGAACTTGCTGTCAAGCTGGGCCTGCCCGCCGCGGAACTGGCCGAGACCGTCGCAGGTTTCAACGCGGCCTGTCGCCCCGGTCGGTTTCATCCGCAGGAACTGGACGGCGTGGCGACCGAGGGGCTGGAGCCGGCCAAGACGAACTGGGCACGTCCCATCGCCGAGCCGCCCTTCTACGCCTATGCGCTGCGTCCCGGCGTGACCTTCACCTATCTGGGCCTGAAAGTGGACAGAACCGCCCGTGTGTCGGGCCCAGACGGTCCCTACGACAATATCTGGAGCGCGGGCGAGATGATGGCAGGCTCGATCCTCGGTCAGGGCTATATGGCCGGGACCGGCATGACCATCGGCACGGTGTTCGGACGCATCGCGGGGCAGGAGGCCGCAAAGCATGTCGCTTGACGTATCCCTTCAGACCGATCCGGGTGCGATTTCCGACGACCCGGTGATCGAGGCGCGCCGCCAGATCGAAATCTGCAATGCCTGCCGCTATTGCGAGGGCTTCTGCTCGGTCTTTCCGGCAATCACCCGCGACAAGGTTTTCACCGATGGTGACGTCACCCAGCTTGCCAATCTGTGCCACAACTGCCGGGGCTGCTATTATGCCTGCCAGTACACCGCGCCGCACGAATTCGACCTGAATCTGCCTGCCGCTCTGGCAGCCGCCCGCGTCGAAAGCTGGGAGCGTTTTGCATGGCCCGCCGGCCTCGCGCACCTGTTCCAGACGCGGGGCGAAGCGCTTGCGGTGGCACTTGTCGCGGGCTGCGCCTTGCTTTTCGCGCTGATCGCGATGCTGCCGGGCGAAGGCGCGGGCTTTTATGCATGGCTCAGCCACGGCGCGATGGTGGCGATCTTCCTGCCGGCCTTTCTGCTGCCGCTGCTGGCGATCGCGCTCGGGCTGCGGCGCTATTGGCAAGAGGTCGGGGGCCGCCCTGTTGCCGTCGCTGATCTGGTGGCCGCCTTCGGATCGGCGGCGCGGTTGAAAAACCTGTCCGGCGGGCAAGGGCAGGGCTGCAATTTCGAGAAGGAGGATCGTTACAGCGACGCGCGACGCCACGCCCATCACGCGGTCATGTACGGCTTTCTTCTGTGCTTTGCCGCGACCTGTGTCGCCACGATACTGCATTACGGCTTCGCCATGAAGGCGCCATACGGGTTCTGGTCGCTGCCGAAACTGCTGGGTGTACCGGGCGGGGTCCTGCTGGTTCTGGGATGCGCGGGGATGCTGGCGCTCAGGTCGCGGGCCGATCCGGCGCTTGGTGCGCCGGGGCGTTCGTCGGCGGAACGCGCGTTTATCTGGCTTCTGGGATTTGTGGGCCTGACAGGCTTGCTGCTTTACGCGCTGCGTGACACGTGGCTGACCGGCCCGATGCTGGCCTTGCATCTTGGCAGCGTGTTGGCGTTCTTTCTGCTGACGCCCTATTCCAAGATGGCACATGGCTTCTATCGCCTGGCGGCGCTTGTCCGCGAGGCCCAGATCGTCAGGACAAGCGCCGCTGCGGATCGTTCTGAAGCGTGATATTCTTTCAGGTCACTTGACTTCACCCGGCACTGCGGCAACCTTCGCCAATCCCATTTTCCATCCAGGTGCAGACTGCCCGATGACCTCCGGTGACGACCTTGAAAAGACGCGACCGCCTCGCCGGACGCTTCGCACCGAAAGCCCGGCGGAGCTGTTCGCCCAGATCGAGCGCCTGCCCGAACTGGTCAAGCCGCGCCCCCGGCCCGAGGAGGACGGCCTTCAATTCCTGACCCGCCTGCGCGGATCGACGACGCCCGAGGAAGCTGTGACCTACGTTGCCTTCGCGGCGCTGCCGATCTCGGCGGTTGGCTGGGGCTATGAATGCCTGCGTATGATGGCCGAACATCTTGACGGTGCTGAACGGCCGATGATGCACCTGATTTCCGACTGGCTGAACGATCCGACCACATCGCGCCGACATGTCATCATGCGGCAAGCGCTGTGGGCGCCGGTGCGCAATCCCTCAGTGCTGCTCGGTCTGGCAGTGGGTTGGGCGGCTGGCGGGCCGGCGCCGAACGATCCTGAACCGTCACCGCCGCACAAGGCCCCGGTCGCGATCAACAGCGCGGTTCTGTCCTGTCTCGCCCGCACGCAGCTTCGCCAGCGGCCGGTTTTCCTGGCGCGCTTTCTTGACATGGCCGAGGCGCTTTTCCGCGCCTATTGATGTAACATGACCCTCACCCTTCAGATCGAGAATTTCAGCGTCCTTGACGACGGCGGACCGGTGAGCATTGATGTGCCGGAGGCCGGGCTGCAGGTCGGGCGAAGTTCGGGCATGGGTTGGGTGCTGCCCGATGCGAGCCGTCATATTTCGGGGCATCATTTCGACATTTACCATCAGCACGGGACCTGGTGGCTGCATGACCGTTCGACGAACGGAACCTTTCTGCAGGGCCATCGGCACCGGCTTGACGGACCGCACGGCCTTCAGCACGGGGATCGTTTTCAGGTCGGCCAATACATCATCGTCGCCCTGACCGAGACGAAGGCGGCGGGCGGCCGGATGGCACCCGGTTCGCTGCCTGCATATGACGTTGACCGCCCGTCATCGCACTCGCTTGCCGATGACGACCCGTGGGCAGTTCCCGGCGGGTTCGAGCCGATAGATCCCTCGCCGGCAGAGCGCGGCGCGCGGATGGCCGATTTCGCCGATGATTTCGTGGCATTTCCGGCAGCAGGCACGTCCGCAAAGCACGAAACAGGCGATCCGTCCGCCCATGATGCGCGCCCGGAACGCGCCGGGATGCCTGCTGATCCACCTGCGGCCGAGGCTGCGCCGCGACGCGACAGCGCGGGGCGGTCGACGCCGTTCGGCGCGTCACTGCCGCCGGCGCCCTCGCACGCCTTTCCGCAAGCGTCCTCGCAGGCACCATCACCGGTTGCCCCCGCGCCGAAAGACAAGCCCGCAGCGGCGGATGCGGCCTCGGACGCTGCGCCACCGCCCGCGCGCCCGCAGGCAGAACCTGCCGCCTTCCTGCGCGCCTTCTGTCGCGGCGCGGGTCTGCCTGCGGAGCTCGCCGCCGATATTGATGCAGAGGCGTTGGGCGAGGCTCTTGGCACAAGCATGGCGGTGACAACTGCCCGCCTGATGGGTGCGCTGCGCGACCGCGCCGCTGCACGTCATTTCACCCGTGCCGGCGAACGCACCATGCGCGGCGCAAGCGACAACAATCCGCTGAAATTCCTGCCGACGCCCGAGCAGGCGCTTGAGGCTGCGTTCCTGCGACCCCGTGCTGGGTTTCTGACCGGCGCGCGCGTCTATGACGACGCGCTTGGCGATTTGACGCAGCATCAGACGGCCCTGTTCGCGGCGCTTCAGCCGGCGCTTGCCGAATTGATGCAGGATCTTGACCCGAGCCGGATCGAAGCCGAGGCAAAGGGCCGCGCAGGGATTGCCGGTCAGCGCAAATCGCGCGCCTGGGACAGCTATGTCGAACGCTGGGACGCGAAGGCCGCGCATGAAAACGGCATTCTGGACGAATTCATCAGGCTTTTCGCCGATGCCTACCGTGCCGCCCACGGCCATGCCTTGCCGGGAGGCGCGGGTCTTGATACGCGAGAGGCGGGCAGGGAAAGCGGATCAGGCTGAGCGCGCATTTCGTTTTCCGCGCAGTGTTTTTGCGGTTGAGGGAGATTTTTGAATGAAGTTCGATTGGCTCACCGATCCGACCGAAACCCTTCCCCCCTGTGGCCCCGATCTCGAACGTGCCGATGACGATGAGTTTGTCGATTATTATTTCGAGGCGGAAGGACGCCTGCCGGAACGCTATTTCACGCCCGGCCTCGCCGATGATGGCAGCGAGGATCGCATTTTCGATCCCCGATCGGTCAATTTTGCACGCGAAGGCAAGCAGATCGGCGAATTGCTACGGCGTTCGCGCGATTTGCGCCTGACCAGCCTTCTTGCGCGCTTCGCGATCCTTTCCGGCCGCCTTCCCGACTTTGCTGATGCGCTGGAGGCGACGGCGTCGATCCTGCAGGCCTGGCCGGATGAGGCGCATCCGGCGGTAGCAGGCAGCGTTGCCGAACGGCGCGGCGCGATCGAGGCGCTGAACACCCAGCCGACGGTCGTGATGCCGCTGCTGCATCTGCCGCTGCTGCCGACGGGCGATGTGACCCTGCGCCGCCACATGGTCGCGACGGGACGGGCAGATGCGCGGTCTTCGGAAGAAGGGCTGGATGGATCGACCGATGTGCTTGGCCCGCTGCGCAGCGACGCCAATCACAGTCAGCTTGTGCGCGTGCAGGCCGATCTTGGCCGCGCCGCAGGGGCGCTGCATCTGATCGCGCGACTGGCCGCGACGCATCACGCCTCGCCCTTCACGCCGGATCTGGCTGCAGTACGCACGGCGATTTCCGATATGCAGTCGATGATTGCGAAGGCGCGCCCTGATCTGCCTGCCTGGGTCGAAGATGACGCCGACGCAGCCCTGTCGCCCACCGAGGCACAGGCCGATCACGTCCCCGCCGAAGCTGACCCGGCAGCAGAGCCTGCGCCGCAAATGACCCCTACGCCGGTCCGGGCGGCTGATGCGCCCGTGATTGCGGACCGCGCAGCCGCGCTTGCTGCCCTGATCGCTGCCGAAACGTGGCTCGCCCAGAAAGAGCCGTCCTCGCCGTCACTTCTGCTTGTCGCGCAGGCGCGTCTGCTTGTCGGGGTGCCGCTTGTGCAAGCCCTGGAAACGCTGCTGCCTGCCGAAGCGGGGCGGGCGATGCTGAATATCGGCCAGGGCACGCGCTTCGCGCTGCCGATGGAACGGCTGAAAACACTCAGTTCGGCCGCGCCCGAAAGTCAGGAGGCCGAACCGGCTGCGGGCACCACGCCACCAGCGATTGCTGATCGCCGTGCCCTTGCGGCTTGCCTGATCGGCATCGAAGCTTATTATGCAGCCAATGAACCGGCTAGCCCCGTGCCCTTGCTGCTTGTGAAGGCGCGTGACATGCTGACAAAGCGTTTCGACGCCATTGTTGCGGAACTTATTGCGGCACCAGCGCCGCAGGGGGAACAGCAATAGCGTCTTTGGATTGACAGAGTAGTAAAAATTGCGTTCGTTAACGCAGTCTGAAGGACCGAGTATAATGGCATCTGATAAATCGACCGATTTCCTGAAACGTAACCGCCCGCCGCGGGTGAATATTTCCTACGAAGATCCTTACGATTCCGAAAAAATGGTCGAGCTGCCCTTTGTTCTTGGGGTTATGTCCGACCTGTCTGGCAATGCGTCCGAGGTCGAAAAGGCCCCGATGGAAGACCGCGAATTCGTGGATGTGACCGCCGCGACGCTGGACGATTATATGAAGAGCATCGCACCGGGGCTTTCCTTCAATGTCGAAAACAAGGTCGGCGGCGATGGCCGGCTTGGCGTGCAACTGAATTTCGAATCGATGGACGATTTCGACCCTGCTGCGGTGGCAACCCAGATCCCGGCCCTGAAGAAGCTGCTTGAGGCGCGCCAGCATCTTGCGAACCTTCAGCGCTACATGAACTCCAAGCCGAAGGCTCAGGACCAGATCCGCAAGCTTCTGAACGATCCTGAACTGATGGCCGCGCTTGCCGAGCGCGACAAGGACGCCGCGCCCGAGGAGGATAGCTGAGCATGGCACAGGAAAATCAGGCGCAGGTCGCTGGTGGCGCCGCGCTGAACGAGCTTGACGAATTCTCGGATATCCTCAAGCAGACGATCAAGCCACGCACCGAAGTCGCCGCAAAAGAGGTTGATAACGCTGTCGTCGCGCTGGTTCGCGAAGCCCTGGACGATCAGACGCTGATCGCCGAGGACGTGATCGACACGATCGACGCCATGCTTTCGAAGCTGGACCAGAAGCTGAGCGAGCAGATGAACGCCGTGATCCATCACGAGGATTTCCAGAAGCTGGAATCGGCGTGGCGCGGGCTGGCCTACACGGTCAACAATTCGGAAACCGATGCATCGTTGCGCGTGAAGGCGATGAACGTGTCGAAGAAAGAGCTGCAGCAGATGATGCGGCGCTATCCCGGCGCGAAATGGGACAAGTCGCCGCTGAACCAGCGGATCTACGAATCCGAGTTCGGCACATTGGGCGGCAAGCCATTTGGCGCGCTTATCGGTGACTACTATTTCGATCACAGCACTGCCGATGTCGCCCTTCTGCGCGATATGGGCAAAATCGCGGCTGCCGCCCACGCACCTTTCATTTCGGCCGCTGCGCCGGAATTGCTGGGCATGGACAGCTGGAACGAAATGTCCACACCGCCGGATCTGTCGGAAATTTTCGACACGCCCGACTACGCGGCGTGGAACGGTCTGCGCGATTCTGAAAACTCCCGGTATGTCGCACTGACATTGCCGCGGGTTCTGTCGCGTGAACCTTATGGCCAGAATTCGAACTCGGTAGTTGAGGAATTCAACTTCGAGGAAGAAACTGATGGCCATTCCGGCACGCAATACGCGTGGATGAATGCGGCTCATGCGATGGCGGTCAATATAAACCGTGCGCATAAAGAGTTTGGCTGGACAGTGCATATTCGCGGTGTTCAGTCGGGCGGCGAGGTTCTTAACCTGCCGACGCATAACTTCGAAACCGGGGACGGGCTGAAAGACCTGAAATGCCCGACCGAGGTTTCGATAACCGACCGGCGGGAAGCAGAGCTTTCCAAAGCCGGGCTCATCGGTTTGATTCATCGTAAACATACTGACAAGGCTGCGTTTATCGGTGCTCAGACGCTGTATCGCCCGAAGAAATACGTCGACGAACAGGCGACGGCTTCGGACAATATGTCGTCGCGCCTGCCCTATATCTTCGCAGTGTCACGCTTCAGTCACTATTTGAAGTGTATGGTCCGCGACAAGATCGGGCAAAGCCCCGATCGCTTGCAGCTTCAGACACAGTTGCAGAGTTGGGTTAACAAGTATGTTTCTGGTAATCCCGAAAGCGCCAGCGAACGCGAGAAGGCAAAAAAACCTCTTGCAGGTGCGAAGGTGGAAGTGGTGGAAGACGAGGAGAATCCCGGCTATTACATGGGCAAGTTCTACCTTAAGCCGCATTTTCAGCTTGAAGGGATGGACGTCGGGATGTCTCTCGTCTCGAAACTGCCGAAGGGCAAGTGATTGCCCTTTGTTTTAACTGTCTGAAGTGACGCCATATTAGAGGAGTTAGGTTAACATGGCTGTCGATATTTTTCTGAAATTGTCCAACAATATCAAGGGCGAATCGCAGGACTCGACTCATCGTAACGAGATCGACGTTCTGGCCTGGGATTGGGCACTGACCCAGTCGGGCACGACCCATATTGGTTCTGGCGGCGGCGGCGGCAAGGTCAACGTCAAGGATATTACCCTGACCAAATATGTTGATCTGGCATCGAACGATCTTATCAAGCGCTGCACCAACGGCGAGCATATCGAAAATGGCGAGCTGATCGTGCGCAAGTCCGGCGGCAATGCGCCCGTCGAATACTTCCGCATCAAGATGGAAAACATCATGATCACCAGCTATACCACTGGTGGATCGAAAGATGGCCTCGACCGGATTCAGGAAACGCTGACCCTGAACTTCCGCAAGTTCGAAGTCGCATACACCCTGCAGGAAGAATCGGGTGCCGCTGGCGCCGAAACCCTGGCCGGTTGGGATATCGCCGAAAACAAGGAGTGGAACGCCTAAGCGTTTCGCCTTTTCGGAAGGGACGGGGCTGGCGCATTCCGTGCCGGCCCTGTTTCATGTCCGCCGGGAGAATCGTGCCCGATTTTGTGGTGAGTTGATTTGAGGATATCGGCGGAGGACCAGTGCAGCGCTACCGCAAGATTTCCAATGACGATCCGACGCGCAGCGGTTTGCGCGAAATGTCGTTGATGCATGTATTCCGCGCCTCGGCCGCGCGTCGTGACAGCCGTGATCCCGATCACCATTATCAGGACGGAGAGCGGGATCTGACACTGCGCAGCCAGAAGCGCCGCGACGGGACAGACGAGGCTGCCTTGCGCCATAATATCGCGCTGGATGTCGCGAGCCTGATGAACACGATCCGGCTGGACGTCGTCGTCGGCATGGACGAAACGCCCCGCGTTGCTAGATCGGTGGTGAATTTCGGCTTTCAGGACATGGACAGCCTTTGGCGCAACCACCGCACCCCGCAGGATCTCGCCAATGCCATCCGCGAGACACTGATCGCGAATGAACCACGCCTTCGCCCCTCGACGATCGAAATACGGATTGACGAATCCGGTCCTGGGATAGATCAGCGCCTGCAGTTCGAGATTTCGGCCGAAATGATTTCGAACCCGTCCGATATTCCGTTGCAATTCTATGCAGAAGTCGATCCTGCCATCGGCAAGATTGCACTGAAACGCATGCAGGGCGATTCATGAAGAAGTCATTCCGCGACGCCTACGAGCGCGAACTCGATATCCTTTATGAGCGGACGGCAGAGTTCGCGGACGAATATCCGGGCCTAGCTGACCGTCTTGGCGGCTTGCTGCGCGACAATATCGATCCGACCGTCGCGGGCTTGCTGGAAGGCACCGCGTTCATGGCGGCGCGCGTCCAGTTGAAGCTCGACGAGGAGTTCCGCGGCTTCACGACCGAATTGCTTGAACAGATATTTCCCGATGCGCTGGCGCCGGTGCCAAGCTGCATGCTTGTTCAGGCGCAGCATCCCGAAAGCCCGCCACCTGATCTGGGCGTTGCGCGTTACCGCCGCGGCGCAACGATGGAGGCGCCGTTTCGCGATGCCGACAAGCGCATTGTCTGCCGCTTCTCGCTTGCCGCACCGCTGGAGGTCGTGCCGCTGGATATATCCGGGCTGACCTATCACGACAGGACCGGGCCAATCGGCGGTCTTGGGCAGGACCCCGATCAGAACACCCGCGCGGCGTTGCAGATTGACCTTCAACACATCACCGGCAAGCCACTTTCGACCCTGGATTGCGGACGTATCGGTTTCCATCTGACCGCAGATATGGCGCTTGCCTCGGCGCTTTACGAACAGATCCACTGCGGCGTGACGAGAGCGTCCTTGCGTTATCTTGCGCCCAACGGCGATCCGGTTTTTATCCGTCTGCGTCCGGACCAGATCGACCAGATCGGCTTCGAGCAGGACGAATTGCTGTTCGACCGCGACAGTCGCATGTTCGAAGGCTTTGCCATTTTGCGGGATTTTTTCGCATTTCCGCGCAAGTTCATGGGGTTTCGTCTTGTCGGGCTGAACACCGTGCTCAGCCAGATAAAAAGTGCCGAGGCGCAACTGGTGATCGAATTTGACCGCAGCGACGCCGATATTGCGCGTCAGCTTCGTCCGCAGGATGTGCGGCTGAACTGTGCGCCGGCGGTCAATCTGTTCGAAGAACGCTCCAACCAGATCCGCCTGGGCGATCAGCGGCACGAATATGTTGTCACCCCGGATAGCGCACGTCTGACGCAGATCGAGGTTCATCGCATTCTCGATGTGCATGCAAGCTCGGGCACGTCGCAGGACCGGGTCGAGGTGCATCCGCTTTACGCTCTGCCCCCGAATGCGCAGTCGGCGCGCTCGGTCTATTACTATACCGCCCGCCGCAAACCTCGCCGGCTGACCACGACCGAACGGCGCAACGGACTTCGCACCGATTATCGCGGCACCGAGACTTTCATCTCGCTTTACGAACCACCTGTCAGCGAGACGGCGAAGCGCGCGCAGCGTCTGCATGTGCGGACATTGTGTTCCAACCGGCATCTGCCGATGTCGCTGCCATTGGCGCGCAGCGACGACCTGCACATGGATGATGACCAGAAGCTTCGGCTGCGCTGTGTGAACGGCCCGACGCCGCCCCGCGAGGCGATGACCGAGACCGAGGCGCAGGGTCCGCATCGCACGCAGCAGGGCGATGTCTATTGGCGACTGATTTCCTACCTGTCGCTGAACCATTTCGGACTGGACGACCGCTTCGGCCGCGATGGTGCCGCGAGCCTGCGCGAGATACTGTCGCTTTTCGCGGATCTTTCCGACAATATCAGCCAGGCGCAGATAGCCGGTATCACTGAACTGAAAACCCGGCCGGTCACGCGCTCGATCCGCCGACCGGAGGGCTTCTTTCCGGCACGCGGTCTGGAAGTCAGCATCACATTTGATGAAAGCGCCTTCGAAGGCGCGGGTATCGTTCCGCTGGCGGCGGTGCTTGATCGGTTCCTTGCGGAATATGTAAGCATCAACAGCTTTTCGCAGACGGTGACGATCAGCAAGCAGCGCGGTGTCCTGCGACGCTGGCCGCCGCGCACCGGGCGCGGCCCGTTGATATGAGCGGGCAGGGCGGTTTTCTGGCCCTTCTTCGCCGGTTGGAGCGGGAAAGCCCGCACCGGCCCCGGATCGGCCGTTCCGGCCATCTGGCCGAGGAAATTGTCGATCTTGGTCAGGACCCCCGGCTTGAATTCGCGCTGACCGAATTCCTGCATGAAGGGGATCAGTCAGATCAGTCCCATGACAGCCTCGGGCGCATCCGCCTGCGCCCTCAGTTTCTGGGGATGTTCGGCCCTTTCGGCGCGTTGCCGCTGAACAGCACCGAGGAGGTGCAGCGCTGGCAGCACGACGGACAGGACGGATTTGTGCGCTTCGCCGATCTGTTTTCGGCACGCTTCCTGCAGCTTTTTTTCCGGGCGTGGTCTGACAGCCACGCCATCAGCCAGCATGACCGTCCTGACGAGGACCGCTTCGGGCGTTATATCGCGGCCGTTTCGGGGACGGGCAGCCCGGCATTCGTTCATCACGACGACTTCCCCGATATTGCCCGCCTGCCGATGGTTTCGACCTTTGGGGGACGGGTGCGAAGTGCAGTCAGGTTGCGCCAGATGCTGGAATATTATTTCGGCCTCGCGACCGAGATCGAGGAGCATGTCCCCTCCTGGCTGGAATTCGAGCCTGACGAACTCAGCGGGCTCGGGTCGAGCGGCAGTTTGGGCCAGAACACCTATCTGGGAAGCCGCGTACGCTCTGTCAGCGAAAAGATCTGCCTGCATCTCGATTTGCCGGATGCGGAGCGCTACAGCCGTTTTCTGCCCGGTGGTGAGGAACATCGGATGCTGACGAACCTTGTGTTCTGGTATCTGGGCCGCAGCTACGAGGTTGAGCTGGCATTGCGACTGCCCCCATCGAAAATACCTGCGGCGACGCTGGGGAAAACCGTCGCGATCGGTTGGCTGGCAGCGCTCAGCCCGCCGCGCGGTGACGATGACAGCCCGGTCGAAGTCGCCCGCTTTCAGATCGACCCCGAATCCGCACGACCAAAGGGAACCGCATGACTGCTATTACGATTGAAAAATTTGCCGGCAAGATGAACCGCGTGGGCTATGACGCCTTCCTGCAGGCGATGCGTCAGGCGCGCGGGGACGGGAACCGCAATGTCGAACTCAGCCATTGGCTGTTTCATGCGATCTCGAACCAGAATTGCGATATCTCGGTTACGCTGCGCGAACTGAAGCTGGACCGGGGCCGGGTGCTGAAGGATCTGGGTCAGGCGATGGACCGGCTGCAGAAGAACGTGACCGAAACGCCCGGCATTTCCGAACGGCTGTCGGACGCGCTGAACCACGCCTGGACCTACGCGACGCTGTTTTTTGGTGAAACCCAGATCCGCACGGGCCATCTGCTGGTCGCACTGCTGAATGATGCGGCCCTGCGGCGCGAGATCGAGAGCTATTCCGATGTGTTCGAGGAAATCTTTGCCGATCAGATCGGGAAAGAGGCGCGGACGCTGTGGGCGGATTCCGAAGAAGAAGACATGCGCCCGATGGATGGATCGGGCCTTGTCGCGCCCGGATCGGGGCGCGAGGCGGGCGGGGCAACAACCGCGCTTGGCCGATTCTCGGTCGATATGACGGCGCAGGCGGCGGAAGGTAAGATGGACCCGGTTGTCGGGCGCGATGACGAAATCCGCCAGATCGTCGATGTGCTGATGCGCCGCCGCCAGAACAACCCGATCCTGACCGGCGAGGCAGGCGTGGGCAAGACCGCCGTCGTCGAAGGCTTCGCGCAGAAACTGGCCGCGAACGAGGTGCCGCCGACGCTGCAGGGGATGCGGCTGCACATGCTGGATATCGGTGCCATGCAGGCCGGGGCCAGCATGAAGGGCGAATTCGAACAGCGGTTGCGCTCTGTGATTGACGAGGTGCAGGCAAGTGCGACCCCGATCATTCTTTTCATTGATGAAGCACACACGCTGATCGGCGCGGGCGGGGCGGCTGGCACCGGCGATGCCGCGAACCTGCTGAAGCCTGCACTGGCGCGCGGCACGCTTCGCACCATCGGTGCGACGACATGGGCCGAATATCGCAACTATTTCGAAAAAGACCCGGCCCTGACCCGGCGTTTCCAGCCGGTCACGGTCGATGAACCCTCGATCGAAACCGCCTGCTACATGATGCGCGGACTGCTTGGCCCGATGGAGGCGCATCACAAGGTGCGTATCTCGGATGAGGCGGTCGAGGCGGCGGTGAAACTGTCGGCGCGCTATCTGCCTGCGCGGCAATTGCCTGACAAGGCGGTGTCGCTGCTGGATACGGCCTGCGCGCGTGTCGCCGTCAGCCAATCGGCGGTGCCCGCGCGTCTGGCCGACCTGCGAGCGGACATTGCGGCGCTCGATACCGAAATCGCCGCAAAGGAAGCCGAGCGTGAACTGGGTGCCACGGATGAGGCGCGTCTGATCGAGGCGCAGGAAAAGCGCGACAAGCTGAAGGCCGATCTGACCGGTGTCGAGGCCGCTTACGAAAGCGAAAAGGGGCTGGTCGAGGGCATTCTGGACCTGCGCCGTTCCATCGCAGAGGCAGAGGGCGAGGATTTTGACGAAGCCGCTGCCCGCGCTGATCTGACTGCGAAGATGGGCGAGTTGGGCGCAATCCATCCTGACGAGCGTATGATCTGGCCGCATGTGGACGATCAGGCGGTGGCATCGGTCATCAGCGACTGGACCGGCATTCCGGCGGGCCGCATGGTCGCCGATGAATTGCAGGCGGTGTTGGGTCTGGCCGATCACCTGAAGGAACGCGTGATCGGGCAGGATCAGGGTTTGCAGATGATTGCCCGCCGTGTGGAAACCGCGCGCGCCGGCCTGTCCAACCCCGAAAAGCCCATCGGCGTATTCATGCTGTGCGGCCCCTCGGGCGTCGGTAAAACCGAAACCGCGCTGGCGCTGGCGGAATCTCTGTACGGCGGCGAACAGAACGTCATCACCATCAACATGTCCGAGTTTCAGGAAGCTCATTCGGTCAGCCTGCTGAAAGGCGCACCCCCCGGTTATGTCGGCTATGGCGAGGGAGGGCGCCTGACCGAAGCCGTGCGCCGCAAGCCTTATTCTGTGGTGCTGCTTGACGAGATGGAAAAGGCCCACCCGGACGTGCATGAGCTGTTCTTCCAGGTGTTTGACAAGGGCCGGATGGAAGACGGCAATGGCCGGCCGATCAATTTTCGCAATACGCTGATCCTGATGACCTCCAACGTCGGCACTGGCACCATCATGGCGCTTGCCCCCGATGGTGAGATCACCGATCCCGAAACCATGGAGGCCTCGCTGAAGGAAGAACTGCTGGGCACCTTCCCGCCCGCGCTTCTGGGCCGGATCGTCACAATCCCCTATGTGCCGCTGTCGGCAGAGGTTCTGGGAGGGATCACGAGGCTGAAGCTTGGCGCGGTCGCGCGGCGGATGCGCGATTCGCACGGCACCCGGCTGATCTGGGACGACGCGGTGATCGACCATATCGTCAGCCAGTGCCGCGATCCCGACAGCGGCGGGCGGATGATCGACAATATCATCACCAACTCGATCCTGCCGGATTTGTCACGGCAGGTTCTGGCGCGTATGGTTGGCGCAGAGGAAATGTCTGACGTTGTCATTCGGGTCGCGGATGGCGGTTTCGATTACGAGTTTGCAGAGGAAGGTTAAGAAATGACGGATCAGATTGATTGGGTTCTTGTAGAGGGCGCAGAATCGGCACGGTTGGGTGCAATCGGGTTTTTGGGCGACGAATTGTCCGTCATCGCCCTGTTCGGGCCCGATGACAGCCCCGAGGCCGTTCTTCTGGCTGCCCGTAAACGGCCCGAGATCATCCGCCGCGATGCCGCCATAAGCCAGCTTTCGCGCCGCGTCAGTGCAGAATTCTCTCGTCCCTCGGTCCCGGATCAGGACTGGTGGGAACATCTTCAATCCGCCCCGCGCCTGCGCGCGCCCAACGGGGCATCCCTGCTGCGCCCGGGCGAGATCGTGCGCGTGCTGACACGGCTTTCCAGTGCCGACGCAGTAAAGGCAGCGCTGAAGACGGCCTGAGCGCCTATCGCACATCAATGCTGGTGATGCCGATAAGCGCGCTCTGCCCGATTTCGGTATAAAGCGCATCGAAGAAAGGACCGGCGGCATCGCCGGCCCGCTCTGCCACCGTGCGCACACGGCCCGGCGTCGCAATCGCGATCAGAAGCTGGCGCGTATCGCGCGGCGCGTTGATGCGTGCGACCGGGACGTCAAAGCGTGTAATTCTGGACGAGCTTAGAAGAAAACGGCGCAGATCTTGGACGACGCCGTTTTCATCGACCAGCAGAAGCGTATGGACATAGCCCATGCCGTTGGTGATCCGCCCGCGAACCGACCCGCCTGTGACAACACTTTCCGCATCGACCTGCAACCCGAGCGCAAAGACCGGATAGCGCTGATCGCGGCGCACGAACGCCACCGCCGGACATTGGCGACTGTCGAGAAGTAACGTCTGCTGTGCGATCTCGCCCTCGATCCCCGAGGTAAGCCGCTGCATCAGCGCCGAGATATTGCGGTCGTCATCCGACAAAAGGTTCAGCGAAAGCTGACCGTCGCCCTGCATGACTGGAAGTGCCAGCAGACAGGGATCGGAAAGCTGCTGCCTGATGCGCTCGACAAGCTGAAGCAGGCGGGGGTCCGGGGCCGGGGCCTCGGTATCCGGCGACTGGATCGGCAGCGTTTCGGGATCATCCGGTGCCGCCACAGCCCCATCTGCCTGCGGATCCGAAATGGTTTCCGACGGCGGTTGCGAACCTGAAAGCAGCTCGTCCGGGGTGCTGGCTATGACGTCAGATGCGGGCGTCGTCACGGATGTTTCGGGCGAAACGTCCGGATCAGGGGGATCGGTGACGAGGCTTGCGGCATCGGCAGCGTTCGTCAGCGTTTCGGTCGGGACTTGGGGCAGGTCCGGAAGGTCGGGCGTTGTCAGCGTCGTGACCTCGATTGCGGGCGGCGCTTCTGCCGGGTCGGGCAGAAGGAAATGAAGGCTTGGCTGAAACAACACATATCCGGCGGCCGCAATATGCAGCGCGAGCGAAAAACCAGAGGCCTGCGCCCATTTCCAGCCATCGCTTTGTGCGCCGATCATGGCGTGACCCGTTCATTCAGCGTCACCAGCCGAAGATCGTAATCGGCTAGGACAGGATCGTTCAGCGCATCGACCAGCAGACTCGCCGGCGCGTCGCGGTCGATCATCAGATGCAGCACCTGTCCAGCCCCTCCGGTCATCGCGGCCGGCAGCAACTCTGGCGAAATAGGCTGGCCGTCCAGAAGCCACTCGCCATCGGCATCCACCAGAAGGATCGGCGAAGGAAGCTGTTCAAGCGGCAGGTCGGTCGTTTGTGACAGGTCGATGCCCGGCTGCGGGCGTGCTGCCTGACCCACGATGATGAAGAAGAACAGCAGCAGCAGAACGATGTTCACAATCGACAGAGACGTGTCGATATGCGCGCGTTCGGTGCGACGAGCCGGCAGGTTCAGCGCCATGCCTTAAAGCCCCCCATTCGCGATCTGGACGGAGGTGATGCCATGCGCAGCCAGCGTTTGCAGCACCGTAACGAGGCGCTGAACCGACACATCGCGGCGCAGGACGACCAGCACATCGTCAGTGCCCTGCGCCAGAAGCGCTGCCGCCAGTGCATCCAGACGGTCCGGTGAAAAAAGCTGGCCGCTGGCGCGGATCGCACCGTCGGCGTCAAGGGTCCAGACGGCTGTGGTGCGGATATCGGTGATCTGGCCCGGCCCGGCCTCTGTTTCGGGGGTGCCGGCGGGCGTGTTGCTGCCGCCGCTGACGGCGCCGGTGCGGACGTCGATCATCGAATAGGGCGCGATATTCGCGGACAGCATGAAGAAAATCAGAAGCTGAAACATGACGTCAGCCAGCGATGTCATCGAGAAACGATATCGCCGGTTTCGCCGGGGCAGGACAAGTCCGCGCCGCTTTTGACCGCCAGCCGCCACCATGCGTCAGGCGCGCGTCTGGCCGACGCGGCCATGAATGGCTGACGAGATCACCATTTCGATCGTCTGACGCTCATCATCAATACGCCCCTCCAGCCAGGCAGCGATGAAATAGGCGACAAGCGCAATGGCGAGCCCTGCGGCTGTGGTGGTCAGGGCCGTCCAGATCCCCGAAGCAAGAAGCCTTGGATCGGCGGCAGCCTGACTGGCTGCGAGGTTGCCGAAGGCGTCGATCATCCCGATCACCGTGCCAAGCAGCCCCAGCATCGGTGCCATCTGCACGACCGCTTCAAGAAGGCGCATCCTGTTGCCCATCCGGGTCAGCTCGACAAGCGCTGCCTGACGGGCCAGTTCCTCGCCATAGAACGGGTCGGACGGACGTGCCCTCAGCCCCGACATCGCTGCCCTGAGCACGCGCGCGAGGACGGAATTGCTGGCCGTCGCCTTGCGCTGCGCTTCGTCGGGGCGGCCGTTCAGCCAGTCGTCAAGGATCGCCTCTGCTTCGCGGTGGCGGCCAAGACCCATGCGGCGGAACTGGGTGATCTTGAAGATGGCGACGGTCACGGTCAGGACCGAGAGCGCTGCGAGAGCGACGAAGACCAGCCAGGTCGTCGCGGGAAGAGACTGAAACATACCGGAAGCCATGAGAGCGGTCAGAGTCCGAATTCGATATCGCTGCGGTTCTGGGTGGCAAGCTTGCCAAGGCAGGCGTCACGCATGTCGGCGCCGCCCTCTGCCGTGCATTCGGCGACATCGTTCACGACGATCCGCCCGATATTCTCGCAGCCGCCATTCGGTATCTCGAACACCGCCACCTTTGTCTTTCCAGCAGTCAATGCGCCGAAATCGAGGATCGGCAGGGACTGGACTACGCCCTCGGAATTGAAGATCGCCACCTGCCAGGCCGCACGGCCAAGGCCCTCGGCCAGACGGTTGGTCGTGACGACCGTCAGCCGGCATCCGCCGGCATCGGTATCGGCAAGCTCGTTCAGCTCCAGCAGGATGCTGTCCATGGTATTCGCTGTACCGGCGTCCTGCGCTAATGCTCCGTGCGTAGCCACGATTGCAGACAGAACAGCGGCACCCGCCATGTTCAGGGGGTTTGCGCGAGGCATAAGAATTCCTTTCAGCGATAGACCCCGATCTGGGGAAGGTTCAGGAATCTGGACACCAGAGACGGGGCAGCATCGAAAGCCGGGCCGCTTTCGGCTATTGCGGTGCTATGCGCCTGAACTGCCGTCAGGCGCGTCGCCTCCGACAGATCGCCGGAACCGAGGTGCAGGGGTTTCGGGACAGGGCGGCGCAAAAACACGCCGGTCAGGGTGTCCGGATCTGCCTGCGGGGCGGGTTTTGTTGCAATCTCTGGTTGAGTAACTATGGGCGCCGACATGATGCGGGGCACCTCGCGCGCGGCGATCAAGCGTAGCGCATCGCGGTTGCGGTCGGGATTATATAGAGAGGGACGGACCTTTGCCTCGGGCGAAGAACGCGACATCGCGTGATCCGCCAGAACCGCGAATGCGAAGGATATCGCTGCCGCCGAAACGCTTGCGCCGAAGAACAGGATGGGCTTCATGGTCCGTATGCTCCTTATCAGTTGACGCTAACACACGCAGAAAAAACGCTCAATCAACGTCAGGGCGAAAATGCTTCCGATTATGACAGTTCGCGCATCATTTCTGATCTTGCTGGCATGCTGGGTGCCGCAGGGCGCATCGGCGTCCTTAAGTCTGTGCAATCAAAGCTTTGACGTGCTGAACATTGCCATTGCCGAACCCTCTGGCGGGCAGTTCAGGACCCGTGGCTGGTGGCGGGTTGCGCCGAATCAATGCGCGACATTGCTGCATGACGCGCTGCATTCCCGCTTCTACTATCTGTTCGCTGCCGATGTGTTCGGAAACGAGGCGCTTCCGGGATCGACACCAATGTGTATCGCAACCGCGAAGTTCGACATCACGGGGCAGCAGGATTGTCTGATACGCGGCTATCTGGATGCACGTTTCTACGAGGTCGACACCCAGGAACAGGACAGCTGGACGATCTTCGTCTCGCCGCGGCCATAGCTGTTCAGTTGCCCGGTGATCCCGCAGCGGATTCGTCGGGCGTATCAGGTTGCACGTTCTGCGTGTCCCCGTCCGGTGTTGATGGGGTTGATGCCGACCGGATGTCGAGCGCTGAAAGCGCGGCGGCCGCAGATGCATCGCCCGACTGCAATTCCTTCAGCACGGCTGGCAGGACGGTGGCGGCACCCGCCCCGGCAGGTGCCGCCGCAAGCGCGATCGGCGGCTCGTCCGATGCGAGCGCCAGCAGCAGGTATGACCCTGCATCCGCGCTTGCACCCGGCGGCAAGTCGATCCGCGCGCCCATATTCACGGTACCATCGGCGGCAGCGGATGATTGCGCGGTCATGTCATAGACGGCCCCGTCTGGCGCGATCAGTGCGAGCCACAGGTTGCGTCCGCTCAGCCTGGCGACAGTCGCCTCGATCTGAAAACCCGATTCCGTCGCACGCGCGGCGGAGCCCAGAAGCGGCGGCGCGGCGCTGCGCCCGCTCAGCATATTCACGAAATCGACGACCGGGCATTGCGACGCGGTGACGCGTTGCTCGGTCAGGGTCGGGCGCGTTGCGAATGCCTGCTCGAATGGGTCGAGCACGCGCGAGGCAGCGACAGGTTCGGCCGCGTAGAGCGCGATCATGCCGCTTTGCGGCCCGCTGGTGATGCGCTGCGCCATCGCACATGAACCAAGCGGCAGTTCCGCCAGCACGCCGTCGCGGCTTGCAGGATCGCGCGGAGGCAGCGACGGGATATCCGTTGCGGCGACGGTTTCCGGATCGACAGGCGGCGGCGCAGAGGGTCCGCGCAGCAAAAGAAAGGCCGCGCCAGCCGCGGCAATCAGGGCTGCCGCACCGACAGCGATGGCGACCGGCGCGCGGCCGCGACGGCGCGGCTCTGGCGGCGGGGCGGCTGGCATTTGCGGAAGCGGTGCCGGATGATGCGTCCCGAAAGGCGACTCTGATATGCCAGCCGCGTCCATCGCAGCGGGCGGCGTCGTCGTTTCCGCCTGCCAGAGCGGCAGGCGATACCGCGCCGGAATGCGCATCGGATCGTCCAGCATCGCAATGACTTGCCCCATATCGGCGGGGCGGTCTGCAGGGTCCGGTTCCAGCATATGTTGAAGCAGCGGGAAAATCCGGTGCGAGAGCCCCGAGAGATCGGGTATCGCCTGACGCGCGGCAGAGGCGCTGACAACCGAATCCCCCATATCGAGCGGCTGGCCACGGATCACCGCAGCCATCAGAAGCGCCAGCCCGTAAGCATCGGTCGGCGGCCCGACGACACCATCGTAATGGCCAAGCTGTTCTGGCGCGATATATTTGAACTTGCCGGCGAAACGCCCAGCCAGCCCGTCGCCGAGTTCTGTCGAGCGCGCGATGCCGAAGTCGATCAGCACCGCCTCGTCCACGCGATCATGGCGCAGGATGACATTGTCGGGGGAAAGGTCGCGATGCGTGACACCTCGCGCATGTGCGCGGCGCAACCCGCTGGACAGACGCCGCAACAGTCGCACCGCCTCGTCATCCGCCATGACCAGACGCTCGCGGATGCGGCTGCCCAGATGGGTGCCCTCGACAAACTCCATGATCAGGCAGTAACGGTCCAGACCCTGATCGAGAATGAAGTTGTGATAGCTGACAATCGCGTCGTCGCGAAGCTGGACAAGAACGCGCGCTTCGCGACGGAACAGGTCGATGATGTCGTTATCGCGGGCGAGTTCGGGCAGGATCACCTTCACCGCGACGGGATCGCCGGTGAACACGTTGATCGCGCGATAAACCTCGCCCATGCCGCCGGCGCTCACCAGGGCTTCGATGCGGTAATTGTTGTTGATGAGCGTCCCGGCCTCGACCAGACGGGACGGCATGCTGGGAAGGGCAGGCGCGATGTCGGCGACAACCGTCGGCATCGGCGGGGGCAGGCCATGCGTCAGCGCATCTTCGCCAGCCCGCGAACCGGGCCTGCCTTGCGCGGACCCGGTGCCGACGCCAGAGATGCGCGTGCGCTCTGCACCATGCTCATCGGCGATATTGCCCGAGATCCGGGTGCGCTCATCCGGCTCGGGGAAGCCTGTGACCGATCTGCGTCGATCCGTTTCGGGCAGCGCGTCAGACGCGGGCGCGGCTTCGGCCTTGTCAGGGGGCGGGCGGGCAGGGCGGTCTTGCGCGGCTTTGGCCTGCGGTGCGGCAGGTGGGGCCGTGGCCCTATCTTCAGCGCGGTCTGCGTCCGTCAACCGCGCAGGGGCGTTGAGGTTTTTTGACGCGGGCAGGGCATCAGCTTTGCCGTCGTTTACCCGATCAACGGGTGCCTGATCCTCTGCGCTTTTCTCATCCTTGGGCGTGCTGGACATGTTCAGCCATCCGTGTCGATCTCTTCGCCCGCCTCGGCGCAGTCGATGACCACGACCGTCACATTGTCGCGCGCGCCGCGTTCCAGCGTCACGCCGATCAGCCGGTCTGCGGCCTCGGCAACGGCGTGGCGCGGATCAAGGATCAGTGCGATTTCGGCGTCGGTCAGATGCTCGGTCAGGCCGTCGGAACAGATCAGGAAGCGGTCGCCGGGCCGGGCGACGCCGGTCACGACGTCCGCCTGTGCCTCCGGGCCGATGCCGATGGCACGGGTGATGACGTTGCGGCGCGGCGAATTGCGCGCTTCATCTGCGGTGATCGTGCCCTCGGCCAGCATGGCCGCAACTTCGCTGTGATCGGTCGTCAGCGCGGTCAGGTCACCCTTGCGCCGCAGATAGACACGGCTGTCGCCTGCCCAAGCGCAGGACAATTCCGTCCCGAAGACAAGCATCGCCGCGACGGTCGTGCCAACCGTGTCCAAACGGTGTTCAGCGGCGTGGCTGCGAATGCGATGATGCGCGCGATCCAGCCGCTGAAGAAATCGCGCGCGCTGATCGGCCGCCGCGACCGCAACGCCGACCGAGGACATTTCTTCGACGATAATGGCGCTGGCAATATCGCCTGCTTCATGGCCGCCCATGCCGTCGGCCACAACCCACAGGCCGAATTCGGGAAGCACGGCGAAGCTGTCCTCGTTATGGTCACGCACACGCCCTTCATGACTGCGCGCCGCAGTCTGGAAAACGAGCGACGGGTTGGGCGCATTCATGCCTTCGCCTCGTCTGCCGTGGCGCTGGTAACGGCGGCCTCGATCTCGGCCTGCGTGCTGTTCCCGCGCCCGAGAAGCCAGCCGATCTCGGCCGGGCCGGGCCAGCCTGCGCAGGCAAGCAGTCCGCTTGGCGTGGCCGCGCGTTCGTCGGCGGCGAACCACCAATAGCTTCGCGCGGCCTGCGCATGCGCGATATCGGTTGTCTGCAACTCTGCCAGCAGCTCCTGCGCGCTGCGATTAGGGTTCAATGCCCAGAAGCTTGCGCCGCCTGCACCGGGCAGATCCGCGGGTTGAGGCAGGGCGGCAATCAAGTCAGAGGCCGCTTCGCGCGGATCGAAACGCTCGGCCCCGGCGAGATCGCGAAGGGCGGCTTCGGCATGTTCGTGAAAGCCTTGATCGCTGTCGGTGACGGGGGCCACCCCGTGTGTCGCCTGCGCAATCGCCAGCGGAAAGCGCCGCCCGCTGCGATCACGCGACGGGATCAGCACACCGCGAAGCGCCGTGCCGTTGGAAAGCTGAGCCCCGATCCAGAAGCGCAGCGCCGGGGCGTTGTCGAAGCTGGCCTGCCAGCCATCGCCCGCGCCGTCGCGCCAGCCCCCCAGCACCTGCGCCAGCCAATCCATGATCTGGCCCGAAGCTTCGCCCGGAAGCGTTCCCGCGATCACGAAATCGCCGAAAGCCTGGTGCTTGCCGAAAAGGGCGGCCGCGTTCAGTTGACGCTCTGCGGACATTCGAATTCTCTCAGTTCAGGCATGGTGAATGGGTTTACTATGGCGTTGATGGTAAAATTATAGGTGATGCTCCGCCCGCCAAGCGTATAGGTCGCCCGCAGGGTATCCCCGTTCTGCTGGCGGGTGCTTGCGGCGTTCAGAAACTCGATGAAGGTCCAGGCACTGCCGTCGAACCGCATCTGCGAAACATCGGCTTGCTGTGGCGAAAGCTGAAGCAGTGTCGATTTTCCGGTGCCCGGCCAGACCACGGTGCGCGGAAGCTGACCGCTGACGGTCGGGACCAGCGTGTCATTGATCGACAGAAGCGCACTTTCGACCGTGGGGCTGGCATCCACCTGCGCCACGGTGATTTCGATTGACGGCTCGGCACCACCGCCGGCAAAGAAGGCGCTGCGTATCTTCTCGGCCCGCTCGAACTGCTTCAGCGTATTGACCGAAAGGCGCTGCGTGATCTCCTTGTCGCTGCGCCAGACAAGACCGTCATCAGTGCGCTCGACATATGGGTCGAGATATTCGGTGAAATAGCGGTCCATTGCGCCACCTGCGCCGAAGAAACGCGAGAAGGCGTCGATGGACAGGCTGCGCGGCGAATCCGCGAAGGGGAATGACACCGCAATCGTATCGCGGCAGGTAAAGGTGATCTGATCGCTCAGCGCGCGGTTCATCTCCTCGATTGTCGAGTTGGAGGCGCCGGTGCGGAAATCGTCCTCGGCGCGGGTGACCATACCCGACAGCGATTCCGGCAGGCGCGAATTATCTCGCGTCAGCGTGCTGAGAAGCGTCGGAAGCGCGGCATCGGCAGGGCCGGGATTGCTGACGGAATCGCGCCGGTTCATCCAGATCGCGCCCAGATTTCCAAGCAGGGTGTCAATCGGCCGGACATTGTCGCTGCCCGGCAGCAGCATCGCATGCCAGTTCTCGAACTCATTCGAGATCGCCTCGATCGGGGCAAGCACCCCGCCGCCGCCAGCGCCTTGCTGCGCGCCGTCCCCGCCGGAAGGATTGTCGCTGGGACGCACCTGCGTCTTGCGCGCATTGGCCGTCAGTGCCTCGCCGATGATCCGCTTGACACCCGAGGTGCGCGACAGCATCCGGCTTTGAACCTGCGTTGCGACAGAGCCCGCCACGCCGGACGCGCCGGCTGCGCCTTCACCTTGTCCTTCAGCCGCGGGAAGGCCGAAGACCGTGGGATCGACATTTGCCGCCTCGTCGATCTCGCGTTTCAGATATGTTTCGCGGTCCACGGCCTCCACCAGTCGCAAAAGCGGCGATCCCTGCGCGGATGAAGCGGTGCCGAGCGCCGCATATTGCGGCTTGTCGGCGACCATCGAAACAAGCGTCAGATTGCCGAGCATTACCTTCCACGCGGCGACGAATTCGGCGCGATACCGCTCCATCAGATCGCGGTCCAGCCGTTGAAGACGGCGCTCGATATCGCTCGACGCAGCCTGCTCGCCCAAGACCCACTGGTCGCGGCGCAGCTGTTCGCCGACGACCTCAAGCTGGTTGAAGAAATAGCCCCAGAAACCTTCATATGTGTAAAGCGCCGGCACGCTGAGCGTCGACAGATCGCTTCCATCCACCGTTGCGAAAACGCTGCCCGCATCGCCTTCGATCTTCTGCGTCAACTGCCAGTCGCGCAGATCGCTGTTGATCGAGTTGTCGACGATCAATGCATAGGCCTGTTCGTCCAGCGGAAGCTGCGCAATGGCAGCGCGGGCGCGATCGACCGTTACCTGATCCAGCGCGACCAGCGGCTTGCGCTTGTCATCCAGCGCCAGCATCGCATCCAGATGCTGTTCAAGCTGGTCGCTGAAATTCAGCCCTTCGAGACCGGGATATTCCTCGGCCCAGCTTTCGGCAAACCACGCCTTGATGGCGGTGTCGTCCGTCGTCTCTCCCTGCATTCCGAGCAGAAGATAGACCTTCAGCGCGCGATAGATCTGCGTCATCTCACCCGATCCGATGATCTGCGGCATGCGCTGTTCCAGATCAAGGATCAGCCGCGGGCGCAGCATCCGTTCCAGGGCCTGCGAATAGGTCTCGGTCGCGACGACGTTCAGCCGGTCGCGCTGACCGAGCCCGACTTTTTCGGTGATCGGGGCATTCGCGCTGTCGCCGAAGCCGGCCGGCATCGCGCGCATATCGTTCAGCAGCGGCACGATGGGGCGAAGGTCGGTATCGTCGATCACATCGCTATTCAGTTCGTCCACCGCTGCACGCGCATAGGCGGCAGTCTCTGCCTCGGCATTGCGCACGAGGCGCAGGTTCTGCCAATAGCTGTACCCGAGCGCCCCGGCCGTGCCGACCGTCAGCAGCGCAATGGCCGACAGCAGCGCCGTGCGGATCACCATCGCGCGACGGACGGCCTTGCGGTCATGGCTGACCCAGCCCTGTTCGGGGATGATGACACGCTTCAGCAGATCGTGGATGAAGAAGCTTTTTCCCCGGCCCGACATGAAGGCAGGCTGAAAGACCGACGGGCCGTCGCTTCCGGAATTGATCGCCCCGAGAACCTGGTCAATCGGCGTGCCTTCCTGCGTCCCCGAGGTGAAATAGAAGCCGCGAAGGATCGCATTGGTCTTGTAGCGCGTGGGTTCAAACACACGGCGCAGGAAGTCCGAGATATTGTCGCGAAGCAGCGCCATCTGACCGGGCAGACCGAAAATCGCGATCCGCGAAATACCGTCGGGTTCTTCGGACAGGCGGTCGGCGACTTCGTCCGAAAGTCGCGCGACGAGGCGGTCGAACTCCTGCGGCACCGCCTCATGCGTGATGGCTTTGCGGTCCGCGGTCTGAAAGGTGTGACCCCAGACGAGCTTGCGGCGGTTCTGGCTGAAGCTGGCGAAATACTCACGAAAGCCGGCGATCAGGTCGGCCTTCGTGAACATGACATAGACGGGGAAGTCGATCTTCAACTGTTCGTGCAGTTCCGCAAGCCGGGCGCGGACCGTCTCTGCATGGCGGTGCAGGGTTTCGGGGTTCTCGTTCAGCATGTCCTCGACCGAGAAGGACAGGATCACGCCGTTGATCGGCTGGTTTGGCCGGGTCTTCTTCAGCAGTTCAAGAAACGCATCCCAGCTTGCCTTATCCGCCGTCAGGTCGCTGTCCTGCGTCGTATAGCGACCGGCGGTATCGATCATGACCGCATCTTCGGCAAACCAGAAATCCATGTTCCGGGTGCCGCCGAAGCCTGACAAAGCGCGGTCCTGCGCAAGCGGAAACTCCATGCCGGAATTGGCGATCGCAGTCGTCTTGCCGGCACCTGGCGGGCCGATGATGACATACCAGGGCAGGTCGTAAAGCGAGGCAGAGCCACCGGATTTCTTCAGAACGCCAAGCGCGTCCTGCATCTTCTCGGCAAGAACCTTGCCGTCGCCCTCGGGCTCTGCGGGGATCAGGGCTTCTTCGATCGCGCGCGCGGCGCGCACGCGGCGACGCCAGCGGATGAACACGATCAGGAGGAAAATGCCAAGGATCGCCCCGATCAGCGTGGCGCGCAGCCAGACCGTCGTCAGCGGACCCCAGCCGGTCATCGGACCGCCAAGCCAGATTGCCACGCAAAGGCCGGTCAGCCCGAGGATCGTCAGAAGCCAGCGCCACCACGCATGTTCGCGCCAGCGAGGGAAACGGAGATAGTAGCCGAAAATTCTCACTGAGCCGTCTCCGTCTGGGCTGCCGGCGCCTGATCCGCTGCGGGCTGACCGGCATCGGTCGGCGCTGCGCTGTCACCCGCCGCCGCCAGATTTCCGTCAACCTCTGCGACGGGGGCGCCGAAGGTGCCTTCGCGGGCGAGCATGATCTCGACACGGCGGTTTTCACTGCGTCCGGCATCGGTCGAATTATCGCCGACCGGGTCATCCTCGCCGCGACCGGTGCTGGTCATGCGCGCTGCATCGCCAAGCAGCGGTGAAAGGACGGTGCTGACGGCATCCGCGCGGGCCTGCGAAAGCTGATAATTGTCCTTATACTGACCAAGTCCCGACATCGGCACGTTATCGGTGTGACCCTCGATCAGGATCGGGCCTGTTTCGGCGTTCAGAACCTCGGCGATGCGGGCCGCAAGCTCGGTGAAGCCGGGCTTCACATCGACATTGCCGGTATCGAACAGTTGAAGGTTGCCGACGCGGATAGCGATATAGTCACCCTTCTCCTCGACCGTGACGCGGCCATCGGCGATCTCGTCTGCGAAAGCGTCGCGAATACGCTGCAACTGCGTCGTTGCAGGCGCCTCATAGGCGATCTGCGTCGTGCGGTCGATCTGAAGGGCAGGCGCGCCTTGGTGCAGCGCCCTCATTTCTGCGGCCACCGCAGAGCCGTCACGATTGATGAGTGTCGAGAGCGTCGCGAAGATCGCCAGCAGGGCAACCGCCGCGATCCCCGCCATCGCCGGGATCGGGATCGCCCCGAACCGCCGGCGCCGCCCCTGTTCGACCGGCGCCCATGTCACGGAAATATCCTCGTCCGGGCGCGGCTTCACGCGGCGCAGGCTTTCGTAAATCGCACCACGATACCGGGCAAGCTGAACGCTTCCATTCGGCGCGGTTCGAAACTGCCCTTCGAAACCGAGTGACAGACAGACCAGCATCAGCTCCAGCAGGTTATAGCGCTGTGCGGGTGCCTGAAGCGCCTTCTCGACCTCCTGAAAGAAGCCAACACCGGAATCGCGTTTGTGAAAGAAGCGCGCGACCATCGAATATTGCTGCCAGTCGCCGCGATTTCCGCCGGGCAGGTTCTGCACGATATCGTCCGCGGTCCCCGACAGCGCGTATTTTGCAACCAGCACTTCATGCGGGTCGGCACCGGCCGCACGGGCGTTATGTTCGAAACGCTCGATCTCTCGGGTGACATGTTCCATCAGGGGCGCGACCTGCAACTCGACCAGACCCGTGCGCAACCGGCCAAGCAGGATCAGCAAACTGGCCGCCGCCGCAAGAAGGGGGTTCGAGGACGAGGCCGCACCCAGATCACGGACCTGAAGCGCCTCGTGCAGCGGAATACGCGGGGTCGCGGCGCGCGGGGTGGTGTCGGGCTGATGATATTGCGGAAAGAACCCTTCGTCGCGCTGACCTGCGGCGCGACCGATCTGACCCGATTGATCGAACGGGCTGGCCGAGCCGCCGCCCGCCGCAGACTGAGGGCCGGGCTGATATCCGCCCGGATACCCCCCCTGATAGGCTTGCCCCCCGGACGCGTTGCCAGGCGCGCCCGGAAATGGCGATCCTGAGGGCGCGGGCGATGATGACGGTGCGCCGACCCAGGTTCCGCCCGATGGCTGCGAGGCGGCGGGGCGATAGCCGCCCTGCGCCTGTGGCGTCGATGCGGGATATCCGCCGGGATAGGGCGGTTGCTGGCCGGGCGCGCTTAACGGACCGCCGATCACCGTTCGGTCATCGGACCCGGCTTGCTGGTATCCTCCGAACGGCGATTGCCCCTGTGCGCCGGGCTGTCCCGTCCCGAACGGAGAGCCTGCCCGACCCTGATCGCCTGCATCTGACGGACCCCGACGCGCGCCGCCCTGCGGATCGCGATGGGGCCGGGCAGGCCCGCTGCCCAGATCGGTGCGATCATCGTCGTCCCCGCCGCGTCCGGCCATCACGAACCCTCCGGTACGGCCCAGAATTCAAGCTGCAGGTCCGGCCAGTCGCCCGCGAAATGCATACCTACAGCCGGCGCGACCGAAAATTCGCGCCAGAGCGGCGAATTCTTTTCGAGGCGGAAATAGACATGGCTCGACAGCACGCGAATCTGGCGCGGCGGGTTCGGCATATGCTGAAGCTGGATGCCGGGCAGGTTGTTGTTCACGATCTCGGCCATGCGGGTATTCGGGCCGACCTTGCAAAGTTCCGGGAATTGCGACTGAACCTGCGTCAGCGGTTTGGCACTTTGCACCTCGATGATGAAAGTGGCCTCGCGGAACAGGTTGCGGTCGGCGATCTGCGCGAGATACGAGTTCTGGCGCACCTGTTGCAGCGGCAGACGGATCGCGCGGCCGATATCGCGCGACAGGAAACGCTGAATATCCGCGACGATGGGCGAAAAACTTTCCTTCGGGTTTTCATGGTCATAGGCCGGATAATCTGCCGCCATGCGGTTTGCCCCGTCAAAGGTCGCAAGCTCTCCGGCGAGCGAGACGAGATAGCGATAGAGCATTTCAGGATGAAGCGCGAAGGTCTTGGACAGGTGGCGCAGCAGCCCGATATTGCGGTTCAGCACCATCAGCATCAGGTAATCCGCCGCCTGCATCCCACCCCCGGCAGACGGATCGGCTGCAAAGCGCGCAAGGCTTTCCAGCCGCGCTTCGATCCAGCCGATGACGCGGGTCAGATAGCCAAGGATCTGCGGATGCGCCCCGATCACCAGTGCTGGCGGCGGTGCCGTCTCGTCCAGCGTGACGACGCCATCGCGGACCTCGGAAATCCGGGCGAGGCGCAGGTTCTGATAGCCCGGCCGTGGTGTCTTGCGGACCACGACCTCAAGCCGCGGGACAGCCAGTTCAAGAACCTGCTCGTTGCGGCTTGCAGCAGAGGTGTCGGCCACAGCTTCGGTCATGACGCCCCATCGTGTCGAACTGCCCTCTTCCTGATAAGGGGCCATGTCGCGCATGTTGGGCGAACTGTCGGGCAGGGTCAGCCAGACAAACTGGCCCGCTGAATCGTCCGGGACATCGATGGGAACGGGCAGGGGACCGGTGCCGGGCGCATCGAAAGGCGTGCCGTCGGGCATGACCCCGGAAATCGCACGCAGACTGATCCGGCCCTGCTGACAGGCATCGCGGTCGATGGTCAGATCGCTGACACCCCAGGGATAGGGCGTAACCAGTCGCGTGCGGGCGTTGACCAGGTTCTCGACATAGCGGTCAGCCTGTTGAAGATGCTGAGGCTGCATGAACAGCCCCTCTTTCCAGGCAACCTTACTGAACCACGACATCGGGACGCTCTCCCCAGGTAATGAAATCGACCAGGCCGGGCAGGATGGGTCTGCCCGGATCAGCCCCGCAGACTAAATCACTGTCCGCCGTATGCAATCAGAACTGCCACCGGATCTGGCCGGTTACGCCGACGCTGTCGATCGCACTGCCGAAGCGGCCGTCGATGCGCGCACTTGCCGAGAACTGGCGCCCGCCGCCGGCCCGGCCGGGATCAAGAACCTTGACATAGCTCGCGCCCACACTGATCTCGCCAAATTCCTTGAGGTTTTCAGAGGTCATCGTCTGCGTCTCGAACCCTTCGAGGGTGTCGTTATACAGCCGCGACACCGCCGAATCCGCGAAATCCTTGTAATAGGTGCCCGTCGCGAAGGTCTGCAGAGCAGAGTTCGCCTCGACATTGACGAAGGCCTTGCTGACGGTCGCGCCAAGAAAGCCGATCTTGCGTTCGGAATCTTCGAACGTCATCAGGAAGTTGTCGTCGAAGATAATGTCGTCGGTGCTGTATTTCGAATAGGCGAAACCTGCGGTCGGTGTGAAGTTCCATCCGGTTTTCGCGATCGGCATCGAATAGCTGACCGAGCCGGAAAGCGTGTAACCTTTGCTGCCGAAATCCGGATCGGCAATACCAAGCCCTGCCTGCGACGATACCGGCTTGTTCTTCAGCTCGAAATCCGTGTTCTCGACGCGGAACTGCAGGTCGGCAGTCCAGCGATCCTTGCTGGCCGTTGCATAGACCCCGCCATAAACCTGCTGGAAGTCCGTTGTCGTGATGCTGGCGAGCGTGTTCGTCGTGGCCTGCGAATTGGTTCCGTCCACGGCAAAGATCGGCTGGTAGGAATCGCCGATGTTGACGCCGGCAAGCACGCCGAAGGCCATGTTCCAGCCATCGAAGCGATTGTCGAAGCACGCCAGATCCATGCCGGCCTGCATGCCGTAATAATCCGCCGATACCTCGTTATCCAGATCGCTGATCTGGTTGTTGGTCTTGCCGCGAACGGTGGCATTACCGCCTGTCGCACGGCCCCAGCCGCCGATCCCGCATGGCTTCTCGCCCGGATCGGTTACAAGGCCCGACACGAACGGGCTGGTCGGGCGGTTGACGACCGCACCGATCAGCGACTGGACGAGGGTGACGTTGGCAAACATCGCGCCCATGGCCGGGTTAAGCTGACTGACCAGCACCAGATCGCCGTCCGCGCCGACCTGATCGACCGAGAAGACGATTTTCTCGGATGCCTGGCCGATGGGGTCGAAACTGTAGCTGAAATTGTTCGTACCACCGAAGTTGTCATCGACCTCCAGCACCGTGGTCTTGTCGCCGATGGTCGAGCCGGTCACCCCGACATTGTCGCTGAAGCTCAGATGAACCGTGCCGGTGGTCGCACCACCCGATACGACCACCCGGTCCGAGGTCAGCTCTTCTGTCGTGATGTCCATTGCGATGTTGGTGGCACCTGACAAACCGCCTGTGCGCAGAACGGTCGATGTGCTGCCATTCCGCAGATCAACCGTGCTGCCAGTGGCGTTGCGCAGGTTGCCGCTGATCGTGGCAGCGTCATCCGAAACCTTCAGCGTGCCGTTATTCCTGACAGTGCCGTTCAATGTCCCGCCAAGCTGAAGGGTGCGGCCGCTGGCGATCTCGGTCGAGGCGGCGTTTATGGTCAGGCCGTCAGCGATCGCATAGTTGCGGTTCAGCGCCAGCGTTCCACCGATCCTCAGCCCGTCGGAAAGGCTCAGCACCCCCCCGCCGCGCGTATCGTCGCCATATATGACATTGCCGGTCACCGTGCCGCCAAGCGAGGCACTTCCCGCAAGAAGCCCCAGATCGCCGTTCAATGTCCCGGTCTGCAGGTAGATGCCGCTATTGACGACATCGCTGACCAGCGTGCCACGCACGTTCAGCGTCCCGCTTGATGTATTTGTCGTACCCTTCGCGACCTTGACCGTGGCACCCTTGCGGATTGTAACGACGCCATTCGGGCCGGTCGCGGCGACAACCGACGACGCGTTCAGCGAACGCTGCGTCAGCGCCGTATTGTTCGCAAGCGCACGAGAGTTGATGATCCGGCCTTCGATCGTCAGGTCACGGCTGAAGTCGATGTTTCCGCCCCGGTTTTCCAGATTACCGGTTATGGTGCCGCCCAGATTGGTGGTCGATCCGGTGCGTGTCGTCAGCGTACCGTCCAGCCGGCCCGTGCCATTCAGCGTGCCGAGGTTGTCGAAATCGCCTTTGATGGTCCCGTTGCGCAGAATGGTCGTCCCGCGTACCCCGTTGGTGACATCGGCGGCGAGCGTCCCGTCGACCGTCGCACGACCAGCATTCGTTACCCGGCTGTCAGACGTCAGCACAGTGCCGAAACCGACATTCAGCGTGCCGTTATTGGCAAGGCTCGTGACTTTCAGATCGCCCAGACTGTTGGACGTGCTGAGCGTCGCGCGGTTGTCGACCCTGGACAGCCTGCCGGCGAGCGTCGCTGTGCCGCGGTTGGTCAGGGCGCCGTTGATCGTGGCCCTGCCGGTCATGCTGCCGTCATTGACGACCGCACCGGAAATAGTGCCGCCCGAAAGCGTCACATTTCCGCCGTTCGCGAGCGATGCGTTCAGCGTCCCGGCAATCGACATTGTGCCGTCATTGGCGACATTGCTGGCCGAGGTCAGGACGTCGCCCGACCCGATCGCCACGCTGGCATTTGCCCGGTTCACCAAAGAATTGACCGAAAGCGCGCCGAGCACATCCAGCTTCCCGCTATTGTCCACGTCAGCGGCTTTGCCACCGATCGTCGCGGTGCCGCTGTTCGTAAGCCGGCCTGACAGTGTGCCAGTCCCCGTGATCGTGCCCTGATTCTGGACAGGTCCGATCAGCCTGCCGCTGTTCAGCACGATCTTGCCGCGCTTCCAGTTGTTGATCTGATCGCCGGACACCACACCCGCGACATTCATTGTTCCGCTATTGCTTGTCGTCGTCGTCGAAAGCCTGTCACCGCCCAGGACATTCACGATCCCGCTGCTTGCAAGCGTCCCGACGCGAAGATTTCCGGCGGTCGTCAGCGTGCCGGCATTGTTGAACTGCTGCACGGTGCCGCTGATCGTGGCCGTCCCGGTATTGTTCACCGCGGTGACAGAACCGCTTCCGCGCAGGGTGCCCTGATTGTTCACGGTGCCGACGATGGCGCCGCCATCGCGCAGCGTCGTCGTGCCGGCCGTCAGGTTGTCAACCTGCCCGGTCAACTGCCCGGCGATTGTCAGGTTGCGCGCGTTCTTGGTCGTGTTGACCGCCAGCACGTCATCCGCGGCGACTGACATGACATTGTTGTTCGTCACCGTGCCGTTGACCGCACCGCTCCCTTGCAGGATGCCCGCATTCAGGACGTCGCCCGCAATCGTCCCGCCGGCCATGACCGTCCGCGAATTCGCAAGATTGTTCACCGAACCCTGCAGCAGATCTCCGGCCTCGACCCGCACGGTGCCGCTATTGCCGAGCGAGGCGACCGTCAGATCGCCGGCGGTCGCGAACACTCCGCTGTTGCGCACGGCCTGCAAGGAGCCGGCAAGGATCGCGGTGCCCTGGTTGACCAGCGTTCCGGTGATCGTGCCATTGCCGCTCAACCCGCCCTTGTTGGTCACATCGCTGGCGATGGTTCCGCCAATCAGGCGCGTCGTCTTCTGGGCTGCGTTCTCGAACTCGGTCGCGGCCAGTGTTCCGGCAACATTCATCACGCCGTCATTCGTGACCTTCGTTGCCGAGTTCAGGCTGTCGGCATCGGCAATCGTCAATGTGCCGGTATTTGTCAGGTCGTTGACGTCAAGATTGCCGTTCGTTCTGAACTGCCCTTCATTGTTCAGCGTCGTGATAGAGCCGCCAAGGCTCGCAGTGCCGCTGTTGTTCAGGGTTTGCCGGATGGTGCCGGTTCCGCTGATATTGCCTTCGTTGCTGACATTGCGGGTGATCGTGCCGCCGTCGAGCCGCGTCGTCGCGGTCTGCGCGTTGAACAGCCCGGCATCAAGCGTGCCCGCAATATCAAGCGTCTTGCGGTTGATGACAGGCTCGCTCACGATCAGCGTGCGTCCGCTGCCGATCCCGGCTGTGCCGTAATTGGTCAGCGTCCCGTCTATATTTCCGCCACCGCGCAGGACACCGTAATTGTTCACTGTGCCGGTGACAGTGCCGCCGGCCATATGAACGGTCCCGTTCGCGGTCGTCGTCAGCGGAGAGGTCAGCGATCCGGCGATGGTCATGACGCCGCCGGTGACATTGGTCTGGTTCGCGCTGACAGTGCCGGTGCTGTCGATGGCGAAAGTCCCGTTCCCGGCATTGGTCAAGACATTGACATTATACAGGTTGCCGGTCGAATTGCTGTCCGCCGTAACGCGGAAATCACCGTAATTGGTGATGTTATAGTTGTTCGCGTTCAGCGCCGCAGAGACCGTGACCTCGCCGCTGGCCTCGTTTGTCAGTCCGCCATTGTTCAGCGTTGCAGCCGTCTCGTAGGTCAGAACGCCGCTGTTCGAGATGCTGCCGTAAAGCGTCACGCCGGTATTCGCGACCTGCGAACCCGCCCCGAATTTCAGCGTGCCTGCGGTGATTGTCAGGTTCTTGCCGGGTTCGACATTGACCACGCCGTCGTTCAGGAATGTGCCTGTCACATCAAGCGTCGTCGCGTCCGAAGCGCCGGTGATGGTCGCCCTGTTCGTCAGATCGCCCGAAATATTCGACCCGCCGGTCAGCCAGACCGTGCCTTTATTCGTCACGTTCCCGATCACGCTGCCGCTGTTCAGCGAAACCAGATCGTTGTTCAGAACGTCACCCGTCAGCGTGCCGCTGAGATTGACAGTCTGGTTGTTCACAAGCTGCGTGCCGGTGCTCAGCCTTCCGGCGACGCTGATCGTGCCGGTATTGGTGATCTGCCCAGACGAGGTGACCTCGCGGGCAGCGTCCACATTGAACGTTCCGCTGTTGACCAGGCTTCCGACATCCAGATCGCCGGTCAGAACAAGCCCGGCCGACCTGTTCTCAAGCTCGCCGGTGACCGCGCCAGAGATCGATGCCGCACCGTCATTGGCAAGCCCGCCAAGCGTTCCGTTGCTGATAAGCTGCGCGCCAGCGCGGTTGGCGACCGTGCCGCCGATGCTGTCATTGTTCGTCAGCACTGCGCCGCTCAGGTTATCTGCCGAACCGGTGATCGTCCCGTCATTGACCAGACCCACGGCCGAGCGGTTGACCACATTTCCGTCGATAAGGTTGTTGTTCTGTGCGGAGCCACCTGCCTGATTGTCGACCGAACCTCTGATCGTGTTGTCGTTGACCAGCGTGCCACTGTTGACGACGTTGCTGGCCAGTTCACCCGCAACGCTCAGCGTACCGCTGTTGCGCGTCCCGCCGGTGGTGGACAGGGTGATGTTGCTGTCAACGTCAAGCGTGCCGCTGTTGACCACGGAACCCGCATTCAAATCGCCGCCGAGATCGAGCGTATTCGTGCTGTTATCCAACCTGCCGGTAACAGTGCCGGAAATGGTCGCGGCGCCATCGTTATCCAGGCTGCCAAGGGTGCCGGTGCTGGAAAGCGTGCCACCCGCGCGGTTCGCGACAAATCCGCCGATCGTTCCGGAGTTGTTCAACTGACCACCGCTCATGTTATCGACAGAGCCGGTGATCGTGCTGTTCAGGTTATTGTTAAGCGTCGCGCCAGCGCGGTTGACGACATTGCCTGCGATACGATTCGCATTGGTAATCGTCGCGCCGTTCTGATTGTCGTAGCTGCCGGTCATCGTGCCGGTATTGGCGATGATCCCGCTGTTGAACGCGTCGGCGTTCAGCCCGCCATACACATTCAGGACGTTCGTATTCTCGATCTTGTTGGCAGAGGTCAGTGTCGCCGCGCCGTTGATGTCCAGACGGCCGGTATTGATCATATCGGCGACGCCAAGATTGCCGGTGACCTGCACATCAAGACCGCTATTGTCGAAAAAGCCGTTGATCGTGCCGGCCAAACGCGCTTTGCCGTTATTGTCCAGGTTTCCGTTGATCGTGCCGGTACTGGTCAGGTCGCCGCCTGCCGCGTTGCTGACAGGACCGGTAATGGTGCCGCTGTTGTTCAGGGTCGCCAAGGTTTCGTTGACGACGCTGCCCGTGATCGAGCCGCTATTGCCAAATGTCGCGCCGGTATAGTTGGTGATCGCGATGCCCGCCGGGTCATCATCATTCGCCCGAAGCTCGCCGCCATTATTGACGATCCCGCGGTTAGCGAGCGTATTCGCCTCGATTGACGATCCGCCCGACAGGGTCAGCGTAGCGCCCGCGCGGTTATCAAACTGGTCAAGCCGTTCGACGAAGCCGCCGCCATAGATGTTGAACGTGCTTTCGTTGGCGATGTCGTAAAATTCCAGGTTGGACCCGGAGGCACCGTTCCAGCCGCTCAGGCCTGCATAGATATTGAACGTGCCCTGATTTCGGACCCCGCCATCCACCGCGCCTTCGCGCAGGCGGCTGTAGGTCAGGATATCGACCGTGCTTTGAACGACTTCGGTCCCGCGCAGGATCACATCGTCATCAATAGAGGAATTCCCGAGCAGCAGGATTTCGGCGGCATTTATCGTGAGATACCTGTTCCCGCCGCCCCAGCCAGAGACGATCCGGCCGTTATTCGTCAGTCGGCCATCGATCGTCAGCGTTCGGTCTGTGCTGCCATCCGAATAGATCAGCCCGTCATTGCCGCTGGCATTCGTGTCGGTGCGATTGAAGAAATCGCCCGTTACCACGCCGCCCGATGCCACGACGTTGAAATCGCCCTCGTTCAGAACGCTACCGTCCAGCGTTCCGTCCTCCATATAAACGAAGCCGTCATCGGTCGATGTCACATCGGCCTTCAGCGTCGCGCCGGACTGGACAAAGACCGCACCGGAATTCGCGACCCCGCCCTGAATCTCCAGATCGCCGGTCGTGCTGTTGGCCGATACGCGCCCGCTGATATTGTTGGTGACGCTGCCGATGACGGTGCCGCTGCCGGACAATGCGCCATAATTCACGACAGAACCTGTGATCGTCCCGCCTGCCAGACGCACCACACTGTCGGTATTGCCAAGAATATCGACATTGCCGCTGTGCTGACCGGCGATATTGACGGTCCCTCCGGCATTCATTTTGCCCTGCGTGATACCCGATGCGGTCACATTCAGTACGCCGCCTGTCCGGACATCGGCATTGGTCATGCCGGTTGATTGGCCGCTATAGGTCAGCGTTATGCCGTCATCGACGATGAGATAGGCGTTCAGCGCTGTGCCGACGAAAATCTCTGCATCCACGGTGTCCGCGCGCGCAAAGGTCAGCCCTGACCCGGTGCCCTGGAAGCTGCCGCCGGTCAGCGTAAAGCCGGTCTGTTTCACACGGATTTCATCGACTGAAATCGTGCCCACCACGGTAAGCGTCGCGCTGGTATTGCCGCCTGCGAAATCACCCAGAACCGCGATGCCGCCATTCGACAGCGTCGTATAGCTGCTGCTCGCCACGTCATACCAGATCGCATCCGACGCGCCCCAGTTGCCGTCCACTGCCTCGTAACTGGTCGGATCGGTATTGGCGTTATCGAGATAGACCTGTGCCTGACCGGGCTGCGCAGAACCGATCATCGGAAGCAGAGATATCAGTGCGGTGGAGCGAAGCAGAGAGGCGTGGCGCGCGGCGCGAGAGACAGTCAAAAGGCGAGGGGACATGGTTACTCGGTCTCGTCTGAACAGCATTCAATGGGCAGAAATAATTCGCCTTAGTATCGCGAAGATTTTACGGATCACAAGGTTTTGTGCGCTGATTTGTCGGTGCTGGAACAACCCGTTCAAATTGCATGGCGAATCTGGTCAATCGCGGCGATGAAGGCGCGCACTTCGGGCGAAACCGGTGCCTCTGTAACACCCGCTGGGGCGGAATCGCCCGCAACCGCGCGCGCGCCGCTCATCTTGCGCTCGGCCCAGTTTTGCAGGTCCGCGATACGGTAACTGCGCAGGAACGGGTTCGCCCGGATCACCGCCTGGCCCATGACCGCCGCGACGGAACTGGCCGGATCGGCGCGCAATGCCTGATCGGCACCCGCGGGACCGAGGAAGTGCGCCAGATACAGCCGCCCGGCCGTGATCTGATGCCCGCGCGCACGCAGATAGGCCTCGTTCTCCTGCGCGAGATGGCGCACCATCTCGCGCGACAGACCGGCATCGAAGCGCAGATCCAGAACCTCGCCGCGCGTCATGCTGGACAGCAGGTCTGGCCGATAGGTGCGCATCATCCGCAGCCATGTGCTTTCGATGAACTGGCCCAGACCCGACGCAGTCGAAAGCGGGTTCTTCGCGCGTGCATTGCCGGCGCTTTCGACATGGATGATCCGTCCGATCAGCGCCTCGACAGCGCCGGAACCGCGTGCCTCGACGGCCCCGCCAAGGCGCGCCGACGGATCGACCGCCGCGCCTGCGACGACAAGCTGGAAGGCGATGCCCGGTTGATTTTGGCCGGGCAGCCTGCCAACTGTGCCGATCTGCGCGCCAGCTTCGAGCTCGGCGCCTTGCACTACGGTTTCGGCGATGCTGCCAAGCCCGCGATAGCGCGAGATGCTGCCATCGTCATGGGTGATCTCGACCGACGCTCCGACCGAAGGGTCGAGCGTCATGGCCGTGACCCGACCCGCTGCGACCGCGCGCACGGGACTGCCTTGCGGCGCAGACCAGATGACGTGGCCGCGCTGAAGATCTGCGGCTTGCGCCCCGGACCCGCTTGCCGCCTCGGCGCCGGTCAGGGGCACGAAGCGCTGCGTGACGATACCCGAAACCGGCGGGATCAGTGTGCTGGCGACCGACGCATCGGCCGCAACGCTCTGACGCGTGAAGCAGCCGGGACCGGCATCCTTTTCTGCGCCTTCGCCGACAATGTAGCAGGGCTTGTCGCCCGACGGCCCGCTTACGCCGATGAACAAGACCTGACCTGTCAGCCCCGGCGGGGTTTTTTCGCGGATCACGGTAAGCCGGTCTGCGGGATCGGCAAACCCGTCGAGATCGTGGATCTTGGCCATCATCGCCAGCGCCGAGCCGGCTTCTTCGGGGCTGAGATTGGATCTCAGCGCCGCGGAATAGATCATGTCGAGCAGTCGCTGCGGCTTGTAGTCATCCTGTGCATCGCTTGCCAGAACCTCTGTCACCTGCTGCTGTTCGGCCCAGGGGTCTGCGGCGGGCACAAGCTGACCCGACGCCGCCATCCCCATCGAGCCGATATATGCACCTGGTCGGTAAAGGCTAAGCTGAATAAGCTGTCGAGAGTCCCCCTCGCCACGATAGCGCATCATCAACAGGCTGCCCGGTGCGATCGTCTCGCCCAGATCGAAGCTTGCCGCCATGCGCTGGCTGATCCGGGCCGCGTCGTCTTCGCTCTGGCCGCTCTCGGCCAGAATCGCGGCAAGGCTGCGCGGCGTCGTGACCCGCACCACGCTGTCGGTCCAGATCGGCGTGCGGTAGGCCGGTTCGCGAAGATAGACGGTGCCCGAGACGGCAGGCTCATCAATAGCCGCGAGCGCAGCTTGCGCGCCGGTCGCATCGGCACCTGCGATTGCCGCGTCTTCGGCCGCGCGGCGCGCGCGGCTGCGCTCTGCCTGAAACATCGCGAATTCCTCGCGGGTCGTCGGAAGCGACGCGACGAGGATCTGATCGGGTGCGCGCAATTCGGTATTCAGCACCGACAGCTCTCCCGCGCGGTCCATCCCGACGCGCGCATCGGCATTCGCTTTTATCAGGGCTTGCGGCGCAATGACTGTCTTGCCAGCCGCAGCCTCGTCCTGCTCCATGCGCGGGATAATCATCGGATCGCCGGGCACGTCTGTAAATCCGTCGCCGGGTGTGACGGGGGCGATGTCGAATTCATCGGCGACTTGCGTCATCTGGTCGGTGCCGTTCAGCCGCGTCCACAGATCCGTGATCCGGGGCGAGAACTGCCAGACCAAAGCCCCGCCGACGGCCAGCACCACGACCGATGCGATACCGCCACGCAGCGCCCCCGCCCTGCGCCTGCGTCTGCGCGCAGTCCGGCCCATCTGGCGAAAACGGGGGTCGACCTCCACGGCGATCTAGCGCGGCACACCCGAGCCGAGCCCGCCGACGCGGTTCGGGTCGATCCTGGGTCCGCCCGTCGTCGCGGCTTGTGTCGCAGCAGGCTGCTGGCTCGGCTGCCTTTGCGTGGGCGTGCGCTGCACGCGCGGCGTGTTCTCTGTGCGCGTGCTGCGGCTGCCGCCACCGCCAGTTCTTCGCGGGCTGGTCGATACCGTCGTCGGCTGCGCGCGCGGCGTGGTGACACGGGGTGCGGGGCAGGTTACGGACTTGTTCGTGATGATCTGGCGGTAAAGCGCCGGGCCGGGCACCGTCGCGGCCTGGGCGCTGCCAAGCGTGCTGAAATAGCGCTGAAGCGCGCTCAGCGATCCGCCGCCCCAATCACCGTCGATCGCACCGCTATAGCAATTCATCTGCTGAAGCTCGGTCTGGATCGCGGCGGCATATTGTTCGCCGCGCGGGTCGAAACGACCGTCTCTCATCATCGTGTCGAAAAAGTCCGGGTCAATCTGGCGGATGCGGTCGCGCACCTCGCGCGGGACACCCATTTCGCCGCGCTTGTCCGCACCGAGAAGGCTGGCCAGCTCTCCGACGATGATCGCGGGCTCGGGCTGGTCGGCGCGGCGGGGCAGGGTGGCGGGAACCGCGACTGATGTGGTGGATTGTGTCGCAACTGCCTGCGGCGCGGCAGGGGCGCTGGCGCGGATCACCGTGGCAGGCGCCCCGCTGAGCGCTGCGCCGGGCGGCAAGGCCGAGATCACCAGCTTGCCGCCAAGTGACGCGGCCGCATTCTGTGCCGGGTTCGGGTCGCGTTGACCGGCGGTTGCCGACGCCTCGCCAGTCGAAGGACCGATTCCCGACAGCGTCATGCCGCCGCCGATCAGCACGGCAAGCCGGTCACGCGCCGGCGCATTCGTGGCCTTGCGAGCGACCGACGCAATCTCATCGGATTTGCAATCCGCACCCTGCGGCTGCACTAGCCAGACCGGGCCGGGAAAACGCTGGCGAAGTGCGCCAAGCTGCGCTTCCGGATCCTGCCAGCCGCAACTGTTGGCGACGACAATCACGGGCGCCGCTGGCGGACGCCCGGCAAGGCGTGCGGGCGCGGCCGGGGCAGGGTCGCCCGCAACCGGAGGAGCGTCGATGTAAATCATGCGGATCGAGCGGTCGGCGATGCCCTTCAGCGTCGTGGCGAAATCGTCCCCGGCGTCAGGAATTGCGACATCGCCCCGGTTCTCCGACAGGGCCGGACCGGGAAGCGCACTCGTCAACAAACTCATAGCCAAAACAGCATGCCGCATGGGCCGGGTTCTCCGCTAATCGTTCCGTTCTAGCAGAGCTGATTGTCCCGTTGAACCCTGCAACTTGGGCGGGCAATGAAAATCCGGTGAGGCATTGCGGACCGGCCGGGCGCGCGCTGCGACCGGCCGGTTCACCGAGGTCAATGCGCCTCGGACACGCCGAAAACGCGGTTCCAGCGGATCGAGGACCAGAGCGAGACACCGATCAGCGCCGCCCCGCCAAGGCCGGTAATTACTTCGGGGATATGCACGAAGCTTTGCAGGAACATGATAAGCGACAACGCGATGATCGCGTAGAACGCGCCATGTTCCAGAAAACGATACTGCGTCAGCGTCCCCTTCTCGACCAGCATGATGGTCATGGAGCGCACATACATCGCACCGATCCCGAGGCCGATGGCGATGACGAACAGGTTCTGCGTCAGCGCGAACGCCCCGATCACCCCGTCAAAGCTGAACGAGGCATCCAGCACCTCCAGATAAAGGAACGCGCCGATACCGCCCTTTGCGCCGGCCGTCATCATTTCCTGACTGCTGTCCAGAAGGCCGCCAAGCACCTCGACCAGCAGGAAGGTCAGAAGCCCCCAAATCGCGGACTTGAAGAATATCTGCGATTCCGCGGGTTCGAGAAAGCGCGCGAAGACCAGAACCATTACCAGCGCGATCGCGACTTCGATTCCGCGGATCGTGGCGTATTTCTGCATTCTGCGTTCAAGCCAGCGCACCCAATGGACCTCTTTCTCGTGATCGAAAAAGAAGCTCAGCCCGACCATCATCAGAAATGTGCCGCCGAAGGCCGCGATCGGCAGATGCGCATCATGCATGATACGGGCGTATTCCTCGGGTTCCGACGCGGCAAGAACCATGGCCTGCCACGGGCCGATCTTGGCCGCGATCACCACGATCAGAAGCGGAAAGACAATCCGCATCCCGAAAACGGCGATAACGATACCCCAGGTCAGAAAGCGATGCTGCCATTTCGGCGTCATGTCTTTCAGCTTGTTCGCGTTGACGATGGCATTGTCGAACGAGAGCGAGATCTCCAGCACGGCGAGCACCGCGCAGATGAAGAAAACGGCCAGCATTCCGCCGACCGTTCCGGTCATCTGCCAGCCAAGCGCCGCCCCGAGCATAAGCCCGATTACGGTAACGATGAATGCCCATTTGAAATAGTGCAGCATCCCCTTCACGGATGCTGCGGCGTTGTCGGTCTGCATGGCAGACTCCCCCTGCGGCGGATCACGAATTAAGTGCCGACATCACGAATGTGCCGCCACATCCGCCAGAGGGGCCCGGTCACCAGGCTTATCCGCAGGTCCGCGGATGCTGCGACAGATGGGCTGCCGGTCACGAATTTGCAAGCGATTCCTGGCCAGAGCGGCGCTGGCGGCAAGGTTTTGCTAGCGCTTTGTGGCCTTCTTGCGACGGCCATAGCCCTGCGCATAGACGCCGACCAGCCACAGCACGCCGATGGTCCACAGATCGACCGCAAGCCGACGCACCCAGCTTGTCATGCCGGGCGTGTTCATCAGCGCATCGCCCAGAACCGACAGCAGGACGCAGGCGACAAAAGTTATCAACCCGCCGCGCCCGATCAGCGCCAGCGCGCGGCCGGGTGCGCTTTCTGCCACCCAGGCAAGCGGACGCGCCAGCGGCACAGCCACCAGCCAGCTTGCGGCTATGATCGAGACATAGCGCATCTCGTCCAGACCCCATTTGTTCACGGGTCCGACCAGCTCCCACAGCATCTTCGAAATGGCCTTGGCTTCGGGGCCGTAGCGCCAAAGCTGCGCCATCGCGAGCGAATACAGCACGATCACCGTCGCAATGGCGGTCAGCCATGTCCGGTAACGCAGCAGGAACGGCATAAGCTGCTTGCGGAAGGCACCCATCGCGATGCCGGTATGAAACAGCACCTGCCACCCGAAGGGGTTAAACAGAAGTCCGCCTTCGACGCGCTGATTGGGCAGCGCCTCGTTCAGCGGACCCGAGACAGCCCACAGCGCCAGCGAACAGATCGCGAAGGCGAACGGGTAGCGCAGAAGAAGCGGCACGGTAAGCGGGACAAACGCCAGCAGGATGACATACAGCGCCAGCACATCCAGCAGGTTCGGCTGCATCCAGAGCGTGGCGAGCGTGACAATATAGCCGACCGGAAATTCGATGATCCAGCGGGCATATTCAGTCCAGACGGCGGTGTGCGGAAAGCCTGCTTCAAGCAGACCGCGAGACAGCAGCGCCAGAAGAATGCCGCCGGCCAGAAGCGCAAGCCAGACCTGCCCGGCGCGGCGCAGAAAGCGCCACTGGGCGGCGCGGCGTCCCTGCTTGGCCTCGATCGCGACCCAGACGAGGCCGACAAGAAAGCCCGACAGAAGGACGAACAGCTCTGCCGCGTCGAAGACCGCAAAATTCGCGAGCGTATAGCCGCGCAGCACGCCGACCGGCATATGGTCGAGCATGATCGCAACCAGCGCGTAGCCGCGCAGCATATCGAGCGCCAGAATTCGGTTCATTGTGGCAGCCGCGCCCATAGTTCAAGCAATTCGGGGTCGTTCAGCAAGGCGCTCCGCTCGGCACGGTCAAGAAAGCCGAGGGCTTCGGTCTGGCTGGACGCAACACCGATCTTCGCCTTTGCGGAAATCTCGGGCAGGCGCTTCGAAACCGGGCGTTCTGGCATGACCGGCACCATCGAGACATAGCTCGCAAGCGCCGCCGGATCGCGCCCGAGTTCCGCCGTTGCGTCGGCAGGCACCCGAAGATGCCGGGCCTGCGTGGTCGCGGCGCTGAGGATCGGCGGGACGTCGCGTTCTTCCGGGGTGACAAGAAGCCCTGCCGCACGCGCCCAACGCCCCAGCACTGCAGACGCGCTCCACCGCGAGGTGAGGGGGGCGAGAACGAGCCCGATCAGGATCGGCGCCAGCCATATCAGTTGCGCGGGCGACAGATAGGCGATGAGCGCGCCGACCAGCAGACCCGCAAGGACGTGAATCCAGTGGCGCCGCAGAACCACGCCCCAGGGGGGCATGGACCCCTTGCGGACCTGGCTTTCCCAGCCGGAACTGCGGCCCATCAGGATTTCCGAGATCTGCCGCGTCTGGATCAGCATCTGCACGGGCGCAATCAGCGCCGACATGATGATCTCGAACACCGCGCTCAGCGCGACCATCGGCTTGCCGCCGGAATTCTGCGCAAGCGGACGCCGCCAGGCGCGCACGATGGCAATGGCCTTGGGCAGCAGAAGCAGCGCCGCCGACGCGGCCAGCAGCCAGATCATGCGCCGCGCGTCGAAGGTCGGCCAGTCCGGGAAAAGCTGGTAAGTGCTGGGAAAATACACCGGGCTCGACAGGATCACATAGGCGGTCAGGATCAGGCCCGAGATGATGAGCGCAAGCCAGATCGGGCTCATCAGGAATCCCAGAATACCGATCAGGAAATGCACCCGCGTAATCGCGGTAAATCCCCGCGCACCCAGAACGCGCACATGCTGCAAATTGCCCTGCGCCCAACGACGCTCGCGGACTGCCATGTCCAGCAGCGTGGGCGGGCTGCCTTCATAGCTGGCGCGCAGATCCCAGTCGAGCCGCACCTTCCAGCCGGACCGGCGCAACAGCGCTGCTTCGACGAAATCGTGCGACAGGACCGTTCCACCCCAGGGCGGACGACCCGGCAGTTCCGGCAAGCCGCAACATTCGGCAAAGGCGCGCACCCGGATCATGGCGTTATGGCCCCAGAAATTGCCGTTATCGCCAGACCATGCCGCCACACCGCGCGCGACCGCCGGGCCATAGACACGGGCCGCGAACTGTATCACGCGCGCGAAAATGGTCTGGCCCTGCACCAGCACGGGCACCGTCTGGATCAGTGCCAGCGCCGGATCGGCGGACATGCGCGCCGACATCTGCCTGATGACATCGCCAGACACGACGCTGTCGGCATCAAGCACGACCATCTGATCGTATCGCCCGCCCCAGCGACGCACGAATTCTGCGATATTGCCTGCCTTGCGACCGGTATTTTCGATGCGGCGACGATACCAGACCGGGATCGGCGCGGCCTCGCGCAGCTTGCCCGCCGCAAGCGCTTCGGCCGCGAAACTGTCGGGATCGCGGCTGTCGGACAGAACGAAGATCTCGGTACGCGCGCCCAGACCTTCGGCTGCAATCTCGTCGGCGAGCGCGGCCAGAAGGCCCATCGTCTCGGAAGGGTCTTCGTGATAGACCGGCATCACGATCGCGATGCGGGCATCACCTTCGTCTGCAGGCGTGCTGTGCTGCGGTGCCAGAAGCCCGGCCAGCATCGAGCAGAAACTGAAACCGATCCAGGCAAAGGTGATCGTGAACAGGACCAGCAGCACATATTGCATGGGCTGAATATTCGTCCCGAAAGCCGCCCACATCTGCCATGCACCCAGCACCGTCACCGCCAGCGCGCCGCCGAACGCGATCAGCCGCGCGATGCTCACCTCCAGCGCGGGGCGCTGGAAGCCGGGGCCGGGGGGCGGTGCTGCGCGAAAATCCTGGACTGGCATCTCCAGCGGCGCATCGGGCGGGACCGCGGCGCTCGGTTCGTCCCTCGCAGGCGTGGCACGGTGCACCTGCGGCGTATTCTCAGCCGGGTTCGTCACCGATCAGCCCTCGGACCAGCGAAACAGCCAGGTTTCGGTCAGGTTCGTCTCGCCTTCCTTCAGCACGGCGCTGATGTCGGCCATCGCCGCCCCGTCGGGTTTGTATTCGAAGGCCAGCCGCATCAATCCATGCTCCGGCAGCCGCAGCAGATACGGATGCTCGACCGTGCCGCTTGTCGCATTGACCTGAATCGCAGGATCGTCCCGCCCGTCGAAAGGGGTAAGGTCGAAGTCGACAAAGAAGCTGCGCGCGCCCTTGTTGTTGATGGACACGCCCGAGCGGGTCGCGACGACCTGCGCGAGCGTCGTCGGCGCGATCACGTCGTTTCCAAAACCGAGCGTATATGCGAAATCCGTACGGTTGCCGGCTTCAAGCGGCGCGGCGGGCTGCCAGAAGCTGACGATATTGTCGTGGAACTCGCTGTCGACCGGGATTTCGATCAGCGAGACATTGCCCTTGCCCCAATCCCCCATCGGGCGAATCCAAGCGGAAGGGCGGCTTTCGTAATTCGCTTCGGCGTCCTGATATTCCTCGAAGTTTCGCGGACGCTGTATCAGCCCGAAGCCGCGCGGTCCGTCATCGACGAAGGCAGATATCTGAAGCTTCGCCGGATTGGACAGCACACGCCAAAGCCACTGACCGGCCCCTGTCTCCATCTGCAATCCGTCGCTGTCATGCACGGCCGGACGGTAATCGTCCTGTCCGGCGGCATCCGCAGGTCCGAACCAGAACATCGACGTCAGCGGCGCCACACCGAAATTCGTCAGCTCCCGCCGTGCAAACAGGGCGACACGCGTGGTCAGCAGGGTCTCCGCGCCGGGGGCGATGACAAATTCGTAACCGCCGGAAACCGATTTGCTGTCCAGAAGTGCCTGAATCGTGATCGTGCCCGTCACCGGGTCGGGATCGTGAATCCAGAATTCGCGGAAGACCGGAAACTCCTCGCCCTCGGCGGTGCCGGTGCCGATAGCAAGCCCCCGTGCCGACAGCCCATAAAGGCTGCCGCGCCCGAGAACGCGGAAGTAAGAGGCGCCCTGGAACACCGCCATTTCGTCCAGAATGTCAGGCTTGTTCAGCGCGCTGCGGATGCGGAACCCCGACCAGCCCATCTCGTCGGGGCTGGACTGCGCGGCATCGGGCGGGAAATGCGCGGGGTCGAAATCGAAGACCGACGGATCGAAGGGCATTGGCTGCGGAACGCCGTCGCGGACGATATTGATCCGCACCGGCTCGTAAAAGATCATTCCCGGCGACAGCAGATCAAGCCCGAAGCCGGGGATATCCTTCCATGGGTCCGCATCACGCTTGAAGCGGATCGCCCGATAGGCGTCATAACCGATGTCCTTGAAAGGTCCGGTCAGCGGCGCGGCAGGCGATTCCCAGTCCCGCGATGCGACACCGGCGGCAATGGCGGCCACGCTCTCGAAGCCGAATGGCGCTGCCGGTTCGGTCGACGGTTGAGGTTCCGCATCGGCTGGCGAGGTTTGCCCAAGCGCGCCCGAGCTGTGCCCGAGTGCGATGACCGCCGACATGGTCCCGAGGAAGTTACGACGTTTCACGCTGATAGATCCGGCATAATGCTGTTACCCGTGTGTTATGGCATCCCCGCGGCAACGGCAAGAAATCGCGTTCATCCTAACAACATTTGGGCGGAAATTCGACCCTTTAGCATCATCTTACGCCAGTCTGAAGGTGTTATCATCGGCTGCGCGGCGTTGCGATGCAATCGTCGTCGCAAGCGGGGCCGGCGTTTATGTTGACAGTTATTGTCAGGTTTGAAATACGCTCTGTCAGCCCACTTGCCACCAATCACGGCCCAGCAAGCGAGAAACTTCATGCCGCAGACTGCATTTCATCGCGTTACCTTTGTCGCCTGCCTCGCGATATTTTCGCTCGGCGGTGGTCTCATGGCGCAGACCCCGCCTGCCGACAGTCCCGCCATTGCGGCGCCGACACCCGTTGCGGATGCAGCTGACCCAGACGCGGCAGCACAGGACGCGGCAAGCCCGAGCGCCCCTGATCTGAATGCGCGCCCCGATGCGGCTGGAAGCGACGAAGCTGTGCCGCCTTCCGCCGAACCTTCAGCGGATAATCGGCGCGCCGCACTGTCCGGGCTTGCGGCGAGGTTGCCCCATGACCTTTCGCCCTGGGGCATGTTCATGAATGCCGATATCGTCGTGAAGGCGGTGATGATCGGGCTGGCCTTTGCATCCGTCGTCACCTGGACCGTCCTTGTCGTCAAACTGCTGGAGATCGTCGCGGCGAACCGGAACGCGTCCCGAAGCGCCGAACTGATCGCCCGCGCATCCAGCCTTTCCGACGCCGTCGCCGCGTCCGGCAATCGCAAAGACCCGGCAAGCCGCATGCTGCGCGCCGCCGCGACAGAGCTTGACCGCTCCACCCCCGCGCTTGATCGTGCCGGCTCGGCCGGGCTGAAGGAGCGCGTGACGTCATATCTTCGCAGTATCGTGTCTTATTCAGGGCGGCGCGCGGGTGTCGGGACGGGTATTCTTGCCACGATCGGATCGACCGCGCCCTTCGTCGGTCTTTTCGGCACGGTCTGGGGTATCATGAACAGCTTTATCGGCATCTCGGAATCGCAGACGACGAATCTCGCCGTGGTGGCGCCGGGTATCGCAGAAGCGCTGCTGGCGACGGCACTGGGCCTTGTCGCGGCAATTCCTGCCGTGGTGATCTACAATTTCTTTGCGCGCCAGATTTCCGGCTATCGCCTGCGCCTGACAGAAGCTGCGGCGGGTGTCGAGCGACTGCTTAGCCGCGATCTGGATTTCCGCACGATATCCGGGCGCTGACCGATGGCGGGCGGGATACAGGACGACGACGCGCTTGTCGAAAATCACGAGATCAATGTAACGCCGTTCATTGATGTGATGCTGGTGCTGCTGATTATCTTCATGGTCGCCGCGCCGCTTGCGACAGTTGATATCAACGTGGATCTGCCGGCCTCGCGCGGGGTTGCCTCGCAGCGCACGGATGACCCGGTCTGGCTGACGTTGTCGGGCGATGGCGCGATTGCATTGGGCAACGACGTCGTGGCGCGCGATAATGTCATTGCCAGCATTGATGCGCAGACCGGCGGCGATCACGAGGCGCGGATCTATCTGCGTGCCGACAGGCAGGCCAGCTATGGCGACGTGATGGAAGTGATGAACCTGCTGCGCGACGCGGCCTATACGAAGATCGCGCTTGTCGGGCTGGACGCAGCAACCACGGGCGATGTCGCCGCAGACGCAGCGGACCCCGTGCAGTGAGTGCGGCCGGCTGGATGGGCGATGCGACGCGGTGGGGTGCCGCAGGTGCGGCCGTTCTGGCCGCGCATATCGCCGCCGGCCTGTGGCTGATCGATGCAACGCGGCAAAGCACGGTCATGCAGCCGCCCGAGCCTGTCTTTGCCGAACTCGTGCCCGCGCAACAGATGCAGCCAGCAGCTGCACCCGCGCCTGATCCCGTCGCGCCAAGTGCAGCCGCAGTCGAACCTGCCGAGACAGCCGCAGAAACTCTGCCTGACTTTGCCCCGCCGCCGATGCTGGAATTGCCGCCGGTTGACGATGTCACCGATCTCGTCCGGGACGAGCCGCCCCCCGATTTTGCAACGCCACCTCTGATGGAGTTGCCGCCAATCACCGATTTCGCGGAACTCTTGCCTGACTCTGCTCTGTTGCTGAGCACGTCAGATCGTCCGATGGCGCGTCCGGTGCGACGCAAATCCGCACCGGAACCCGAACGCCGACAGGTCCGCGAGCAGAAACCGCGTCAGGAAACCCAGACGGCGCCTCGGCGCGCGCGCGCGGCTGAACCGTCGCGGCAGCAGACGGGGCAGCAGGCGGGGCAGCAGACCGATCAACGGGCGCGCAGCCAGCCACAACGCGGCACACCGACGCGCCAGAGCGCGGGCGCGAGCCAGCAGCAGATGGACCGCTGGATCTCGCAGGTCCGTTCCCGCGTGAACCGCCACATGCAACGCGCCAACATCCAGGCCAGGGTCCGGGGCGGGCTTCAGGTTCAGATTGATGTCACGATCGCCGCGAATGGTGCCGCGAGCGGAAGGATGCTCGGGTCCACTGGTGATGCGCGGATCGATCAGGTGCTGGCGCGTCAGGCCGCCCGCCTTCCCGCGATGCCAAGGCCGCCGAATGGCCGCGCTGCAAGTTTCAGAGGCGTGGTGAATATCGTTCGCTGAGAAAGGGTTTTGCCGATATGAGACACGATCCCCTGCCGCCCTTCCAGTCCGAAGCGACGGTCGGCCTAGATTTTAAAATTCTCGACGCGAGACTGCGCCGCGAGGCGGCGGAACACGGGCTTGACCTGCATTCCGGGCATGGCCGCTCGACCTGGATTGTGCTGGGGACAGGGGAATTCGGCGCGCGCAAGCAGGGTAATGGCGCGGTTGTTTATGCCCGCGCGCATGAACGGGACTGGCTGTTCACGCTGAAAGAGGCCGTCGCACATCATGTCGCGGCTATTGCAGGCGCGGTGCCCCTTGACTGGTCTGGCCCGGAACAGGCCGGAGAGCTTCCGCCGAATTTCAGTCTTGCCCGCGTCGCCTCGGTCCGCAGGCTGAGCGCGCATTTCCTTCGTCTCCGGCTGGAGGGGCAGGGGCTGGGCCGGCTGGCACGTGACATGATTCATTTTCGCCTTGTGCTGCCTGTTGCCGAAGGGGCGACCGAGTGGCCGCGTCTTTCAGAAACCGGGCAGACGGTCTGGCCGCAGGAACTGCACCGGCCTGCCTATACGGTTGCTGCGATCGACCCGAGTGCGGGCTGGCTGGAGACCGACATTTTCATTCATAGTGGGGGCCGGATCTGCGCATTTGCGGCAGAAGCCGTGACGGGGACCGAGATCGGGCTGACGGGGCCGGGCGGTGGCGGCATCCCGCAATCCGACATGCTTCTGATCGGCGGCGATGAAACCGCCTATCCGGCGCTCTCGCGCATTATCGCCGCGCAGGCGCCTGACGCCCGGATCACCTGCCATCTGTTCGGCGCCACCGCTGACTATCCGTTCGCGGGGCATCCGAACCTGCATCTGTGTCATGACCCTTCCGGCGAGGCGCGGCTTGCGCGGCGTCTCTCGACCGAAGGCACGCACGCAAGCAGGGCGTGGATCGCGACGGAAAGGGCGCGGCTCCAGCCCCTGAAGCAGGCGGTTCTGGCGTATCTGCCGAAGTCACATGCCCATCTGGCCGCCTATTGGAATGCCGACAGTGACAGATAACAACGAGGGTGCCTGAACTGAAAGCGGGAGGGGACGCGCCCCTCCCGCAGTGTTTCAGCCGAACATGGAGTTCGGGATCAGCAGCGCGATCTGCGGGATCATGATGATAAGGATCAGCCCCACGATCATCGCCAGCAGAAACGGTGTGACACCGCGGAAGACGGTCGTCAGCGGCACATCGCCCGCGACGCCGCGCACGACAAAGACGTTCAGACCGACGGGCGGGGTAATCATCCCCATCTCGATCACGATCACCGCGACAACGCCGAACCAGATCGGATCGAAGCCCATGCCGGTAATCACCGGAAATACGACGGGGATCGAGATCACCAGCATCGACAGCCCGTCCATGAACATCCCCATGACGACATAGGCAAGGATGATGACCAGCAGCGTGCCGTAAGGCCCGAAGCCAAGCGACTGAAGCGCTTCGCCGAGTGTGGCGGGGATCTGGGTCACCGCGAAGAACGGGTTCAGCACATTCGCGCCGATGACAATCATATAAAGCATTGCCGTCGTTTTCAGCGTATCCAGCATCGCTTCGTAGAAGCCCGCCCAGTTCAGCTTGCCGGTGACAAGCGCGAGCAGAATGACCAGAGCCGCGCCGATCCCCGATGCCTCGACCGGAGTGAAAGCGCCGATATAGATTCCGCCGATGGTCAGCACCATGACCGCCAGCAGCGGCGCGGCCTGACCGAGGATGCGGAAACGCTCTGCTATCGGGACATTCGGGCCGGCCGGTGCCTCGGCGGGATTGCGCAGTGCGACCAGCCAGACGGTCAGGATGAACAGCGCCATCAGCAGGACGCCCGGCAAAATACCCGCCATGAACAGCCGGCCGATGGATTGCTCGGTCAGGATGGCATAGATGACGAACCCGGTCGAAGGGGGGATCAGGAAGCCAAGCGTGCCGCCCGCCGCGACCGATCCGGTGGCGAGCCCGTCGGCGTAGCCCAGGCGTTTCATCTCTGGCAGCGCGACCTTGCCGATGGTCACGGCGGTCGCGACAGATGAGCCCGAGACGGCCGAAAACGCCGCGCAGCCAAGCACTGAGGCTGATGCCAGACCGCCCCGGAAATGCCCGACCCACGCATATGCCGCATCGTAAAGCCCGCGCGAAAATCCGGCCACCGAGGCGATATTGCCCAACAGAACGAACATCGGCACGACGATCAGCGTCTCTGAAGCGATGGCACCATAGCTTTCGGTCAGGATAAGTGCCCCCGCCGTGCGCAATCCTTCCAGCGCCCACATGCCGATAAAGCCCGCCAGAAGCATGGCGAAGGCAACAGGCGTGCGGAAAATCATCAGCAGGAACAGCAGAGCGATGCCGAGAAGGCCGATTGTCGTGCCGCTCATTTCAGTTCTCCGCGCTTGAAGATATCGAGAAGCTGGACAGCGAAAACCGCCACGCAAAGCGCCGCGCCAATCGCGAGGACCGTGTAGAACGGCCATATCGGCAGGTCGAGCATATTGGTCGCGTCCTCGTATTCCCAAGCGTCCAGTGCCTTCAGGCCTGCGCGCCAGACCAGAACCGACAGCACGAAGATGGACAGAAGGCGCGATCCGACATCGCCGATAAACCGACCGACAGGTCCGATGGCATTGTCGAACACATCGACGCCGACATGCCCGTTATGCAGCGTGCAATAAGGCAGCGCCGCCATGACGAGAACAACGGCAGTCAACTGGTTGATTTCGTTCAGACCCAAAAGGGGCGTGCCGAACATATAGCGAAGGACCACGCCGGTCGAAATGATGACGACCATGAAGATCAGCGCCAGGCCGGCCAGCCATGCGAGCCACACCGTGAAGCGGTTGAGCAATCTGGCGCGGCCCTGATCGGTTATGTCGCGCATGGTCGTTCCTTTCCTGTTGCGGCGCGTGCGCCTGACGCGCATTCTTGTTTCGACATTGCTTATCCTCCTGCGCGGAAATTCGTTGGAACCGGCATCTTTGCCGGACAGCGCCCCGCCATGACGCAGACTAGGCCCGTCACAGGAGTTTCTGAAATAGAAACCGCCGGTGCGTGCATAAATTTGCGCTATAGATGCGTCTTTGCTGCGGTTCGTTTCGACTGGATTTCTGAATCTGCATAGCAGAAATTTATGGATAACGCCGCGGTTCCAATTTGCCTGGCGCGGCGTCTGGCGGCATGCTGATCGCCAAAGGATCATTGCCCGCTTCCCGGAGGAAAATCATGGCCGACAAATCCGCACTCGTCATTTCCGCGCATGCTGCCGACTTTGTGTGGCGCTGCGGCGGTGCCATCGCCCTGCATGCCGAAAAAGGCTATGACGTGACCGTAGTCTGCCTGTCCTTCGGCGAACGCGGCGAATCCGCGAAGCTGTGGAAGCACGAAGGCATGACCATGGACAAGGTCAAGGATGCCCGGCGCGCCGAATCCGAAAAAGCGGCAAAGGCGCTTGGTGTGCATGATCTGATCGAATTCGATCTGGGCGATTACCCGCTGCATCTGACGCAGGACGACAAGTTCCGGCTGGTCGATGTAATCCGCAAGGTCCAGCCCAGCTTCATGCTGTCGCACAGCCAGTATGATCCCTATAACACCGACCACATGTATGCGACGCAGGTGGCGTTGGAATGCCGCATGATCGCGCAGGCTTGGGGCCACAATCCCGGCGAGAAGGTGCTGGGCGCGCCGCAGCTTTACCTGTTCGAGCCGCATCAGACCGAACAGATGGGCTGGAAGCCGGATACCTTTCTGGACATCACCCCGGTCTGGGAAAAGAAGCGCGCCGCCATCGAATGCATGGAGGGGCAGGAACATCTGTGGGACTATTACACCCGCGTCGCTGAAAACCGCGCCAATCACTTCATGCGCAATTCCGGCGGGCAGGGCGGCGGCCGCAAGGCGAAATATGCCGAAGGTTTCCAGTCGATCTTCCCGCGCACCGTTGACGAGTTGTGACGCGCGCGCCCGGTATCGCCGCCCGCGTCTGATACAGCCACGACTTCAAGGATGCAGACATGCCTGATCCGACCAATTCCAGCATGGACCTGGCCCATCTGGGCCATGTCGAGATGCTGACCGACAAATTCGATGAAAGCCTCGATTTCTTTACCCGCATCTATGGGTTGAAACTGTCGGGGCAGGACGCCGAAAGCGCCTATCTGCGGGCGTGGGACGATTATGAATATTGCAGCCTCAAGCTGACCCGCGCGGACACGACGGGTGTCGCCCATATCGGCTATCGCGCCGCCTCGCCCGAGGCGCTGGCGCGACGGGTGCAGGCGATAGAGGCGTCGGGTTACAAGATGCATGGCTGGGTGAACGGCGATCAGTCGCATGGGCGCGCCTTCCGTTTCGAGGACCCGTTCGGCCATGTGTTCGAGATCTATTATGACACGGTCTGGTATGAACCCCAGGAACAGGCGGAACGCGCTGCGCTCAAGAATACGGCTAGCGCGTTTTCGGGCGCCGCGCCGCGCAGGCTCGATCACCTGAACCTGCTGGCCGATGATGTGACCGAATTCCGTCGCTTCATGGAAACCTGCCTCGGCAGCCGCGTGACAGAATATATCGAACTGGATAATGGCCGGCTGGGCGGCTGCTGGTTCACGATCAACAACAAGACATATGATCTGGCGTGCACCGAAGAACATGGCGGCGGGATGGCGCGGCTGCATCACGTCACCTACGCCACCGATCAGCGCGAAGACATTCTGCGCGCCGCCGATATTTTCCTGCAGAACGGCGTTCATATCGAAACCGGCCCGCACAAGCACGCGGTGCAGGGCACGTTCTTCCTATATGTCTGGGAACCCGCCGGAAACCGGGTGGAACTGGCCAATGCCGGTGCGCGGCTGGTCCTGGCACCTGACTGGCAACCCATCAAGTGGACGCAGGACGACCGCAAGAAGGGCCAGGCCTGGGGGCTGAAAACAATCGAAACATTCCACACTCACGGCACACCGCCGGTCAAGAAAGGCTGATGACATGCCCAAAGTCGTCCAGAATATCGAACGCGCCTCTGCCGGGACCATTGCAGGTCTGTCCGAGGCAGGCGTCGCCACCGTTCACGAAGCGCAGGGCCGCATCGGCTGTCTGGCAAGCTATATGCGTCCGATCTATGCCGGCGCACGTATCGCCGGGTCGGCGGTGACGATCAGCGCCCCGCCGGGCGATAACTGGATGGTTCATGTGGCGATCGAGCAGCTGCAGGAGGGCGATGTTCTTGTCCTCGCCCCGACCTCGCCCTGCGATAACGGCTATTTCGGCGATCTGCTTGCGACGAGCGCGATGGCGCGGGGCTGCCGGGGGCTGGTGATCGACGCGGGTGTCCGCGATGTGCGCGACCTGACCGAGATGGGTTTCCCTGTCTGGTCAAAGGCGATCAGCGCACAGGGCACCGTCAAGGAGACGCTCGGGTCGGTCAATGTTCCCATCGTCTGCGCCGGGCAGGCAATCGGGGCGGGCGATGTGATCGTTGCCGACGATGATGGTGTCTGTGTGGTGAAACGCGCGGACGCAGAAACTGTACTTGCCGCAGCACGGAAGCGGCTGGACGCCGAGGAGGCCAAGCGCAGGCGGCTGGCCTCGGGCGAATTGGGATTGGACATCTACGACATGCGGCCTCGGCTGAAAGAGAAGGGGCTGGATTACATCTGAAACAGGGCAGCGGGTGCCTCGCCCGGTGCCGGACGGTCGCCCGCAATGTCACGGGCCACCCAAGAAGGAGCGGTTGATGAGCGTGATGGACGGCATTCCATGCCTGTGGATGCGGGGCGGAACCTCGAAGGGGGCGTATTTTCTTGCCTCGGACCTGCCGGGCGATGAGGCGGCGCGCGACGATTTGCTGCTGCGGATCATGGGCAGCCCTGACAAGGCGCAGATTGACGGCATCGGCGGCGCCGACCCCCTGACCTCGAAGGTGGCGGTGCTGAGCCCGTCCTCGCGCGCGGACGCAGATGTCGACTATCTGTTTCTTCAGGTATTCGTCGATCAGGCACTTGTGTCGGGTGCGCAGGGCTGCGGCAATATCCTGGCCGGGGTCGGGCCAGCGGCGATAGAGCGCGGACTGGTCCAGGCGCAGGAAGGTGCGACAGTCGTGCGCATCCATATGGTCAATACCGGCGAGGTCGCGACTGCGACCATCCAGACGCCGGCGCGCCGTGTCAGCTATGTAGGGGACACCGCGATTGACGGGGTGCCGGGCACGGCGGCGGCGATACCGCTGATGTTTCAGAATATCGACGGCTCCATGACCGGGGCATTGCTGCCGACCGGAAACCCGGTCGACAGGATCGAGGGCGTTGACTGCACGCTGATCGATAACGGGATGCCGATCGTGGTCATGCGCGCGTCCGATTTCGGCCTGAACGGCAATGAAACGCGCGACGAACTGGAAGGGAATGCCGATCTGAAGGCACGGATCGAGAAGATCCGGCTGGCCGCAGGACCGATGATGAATCTGGGCGACGTCACCGCGAAATCGGTGCCGAAGATGACGCTTGTTTCGCCACCCGCGCATGGCGGCGCGATCAGCACCCGCAGCTTCATTCCTCACCGCGCCCACGCCACGATCGGCGTGTTCGCCGCCGTCAGCGTCGCCACCGCCTGTACGCTTGAAGGCTCTCCGGCGGGGGCGTTGGCGGTCATCCCCGCTGATGGGCGATTTCTGATCGAACATCCGACAGGCGCGGCCGAGGTTCTTCTTGAAACCGGTTCCGACGGCCAGATGACCGCCGCCGGAACGATGCGCACCGCGCGCAAGCTGTTTGACGGGCGCGTTTTCCCACGTTTGTAAGATTATTGGAGTAATGGCCATGAAATTACTAAGAATTATATCCCTATGCACGATTGGCATTGTTTTGTGCGCGGCTTCGCGTGGCGATGCGGCGACGCTTGAGGCAGTTGCGCCAACAGCATCGTGCGAGAGCCTTGCCGAAACCGATATGACGGCTATCGGCGGGGCAGGCAGCACGATTACTGCGGCCACCGAGACGACGAGCGACGGAATCGCCGTCTGCAACGTCACCGGCACATTGGCGCCACAGGTGAATTTCCAGGTGGTGCTGCCGATGGAAAGCTGGACGCAGCGCTACCTTCAGGTCGGTTGTGGCGGGCTTTGTGGAAATATCACGCTGACCTCAGGGGCATCGACGGGATGCAAGGTGTTGAACGATGGCGGCTTCGTCATGGCGGCAACCGATATGGGGCACACCGGCAATGACGGGAAATGGGGCCTCGACGAAACGCAGAGGGCCGATTTCGCCTATCGTGCGCAGCATCTGACGGCCGAGGCCGCGAAGGCGCTGATCGCAGCCTTCTATGGCCAGCCCCCGCAATACAGCTATTTCAACGGTTGCTCGGATGGTGGACGCGAGGCGCTGATGGAGGCGATGCGCTTCCCCGACGATTTCGACGGCGTCATTGCCGGTGCCCCCGCAATGCTGTTTCAGGTGCAGAACACGCTTTATCACGGATGGATGGCGGCCTCTAATTACGATGCCGATGGTGAGGTGATCCTGACCTCGAGCAAGCTGCCGGCGCTGCATGCGGCGGTTGTTGCCGCCTGTGATGAGAGCGATGGGGTGACGGACGGACTGATCGCGCAGCCCGCGCTGTGCAGTTTCGATCCGCAAAGCATTGCCTGCGCGGCGGATGCCGCAGAAAACGATCAATGCCTCAGCCCCGCGCAGGTCGAGGTGGTGCGCAAGTTTTACGCTGGTCCTCAGGATGCCGAAAGCGGCGCATATCTGACCGCCGGGCAGCCGCAATACGGATCGGAACTGGAATGGCAGGGCGTCTATGTCGCAGACAATGCCGATAGCGAATTGTTTTCGCAGATGATTGTCGATCCTGTATTGAAGTATCTTGCCTTCGATCCGGCGCGCCCCGAGATGGAATTGGCCGATCTGAAATTCACCGAAGCGACGCTGACCGAACTTCGCACGCGGCACCCGTTTTTCGATGCGACCAACCCGGATCTCTCGGCGTTCGAAGCTGCAGGCGGCAAGCTTATCATGTGGCACGGGCTGGCTGACCCGCATATCTCGCCCGCCAATACGCTGGCCCTGCATGAGGGGATTGCGGCGACGCTTGGGGCGGATTCCGCTGCCGGTTTCGAACGCCTCTATCTGTTGCCGGGCGTCGGCCATTGCGGCGGTGGCCAGGGGCCGGGAAGCCTGGACCTTCTGAGCCCGATGATGGCGTGGGTCGAGGACGGGACCGCGCCCGAGGCGGTGATGACATCAAGCTCGGGCGAGGAGTCCGGTTTCGGGCAACCCGATGGTGTCGGAAGTGACGGCGGCGAGCGGGGGCAGGCGCTGGATCTGGGTGTGGAACCTCTGCCGGCGATGACCCGTCCTGCCTATCCTTACCCTCATGTCGCGAGCTGGTCGGGCGAGGGCGACGTGAATGACAGCGCGCAATGGTCCATGGGACCGGCCACGGAAATCGTCTCGCTTCGGGACTGGCCGGGGGCTGATTTCTTCACACCCTACGCTTTCTCCGAATAGCAAAACCGGGCTCAACAACGGGGCGGCGGGGCGTATGTGACGCTCCGCCGCATCATGGTAACGCGATTTTATGAATAAAATCGTGGCGTTGCGCGAGAATGACGGCTACAATTGCACGAATTCCCGGAGAGTTCGATGCAGCCCAGCATCCGCCACTTGCGCATGTTCCTGACCCTGGCAGAAACCCATTCTGTCACCCGCACGGCCGAGGCCTGTCATGTCTCGCAGCCGGCGGTGACGCAGGCGATGAACAAGCTGGAACATGACGCCGGCCAGGCGCTGTTTCATCGCAGCAATCAGGGCATCTACCTGTCCCCGGCCGGCGAAGCGCTGGCAAAGCGGACGAGGCGGGCGCTGTCATTCCTTGATGGCGCAATGGCGGATATGTCGCGCAATATCCGCCATCACGCGACGCGCGCACAGCTTTCCGCGCTGATCGCCGTGACCGAGCTCGAGAATTTTACCCTCGCCGCGCGCCAGTTGGGGCTTGCGCAGCCAACGGTCCACCGATCTGCCAGCATGCTGGAACAGTCGGCAGGCGTTCAGTTCTTTGAACGGACCGCACATGGGCTGATCGCGACGCGGGCGGCAAGGCAGCTGTCACAGGCCGCGAGACTTGCTTTCGCCGAGATGGAGCAGGGCGAAACCGATCTCGCCGCCCTTGCTGGCCGCGAGGTCGGGCGCATCGTTGTCGGGGCGCTGCCACTTTCGCGTTCCAGCCTGCTGCCTGCTGCCATGCTGCGTTTCAGGGCGCTGAGACCGAGTTTTCCTGTCGAAGTGATCGACGGGCGTTATGACGAATTGCTGACCGGCCTTCGCCGGGGCGAGATTGACATGATGATCGGCGCGCTGCGGATTCCCAGCCCGATTGCCGACATCACACAAGAGGCGCTGTTTGACGATTCTGTCGCGATAGTGGCGCGCAAGGATCATCCGCTGACGAAGCGTGCCAGCGTCTCGGTCGAGGAGCTTTCTGAATATCCGTGGGTCATGGCGCGCGCTGGCACGCCCATTCGCGCTGCGCTGGAAGATCTTCTGCCCGCGACGGTTATCCGCAGTGCTGTCGTGACCTCCTCGGTCATTCTGCTGCGCGAACTGCTTCGCGACAGCAACAACCTTGGCGCGCTGTCGCGTATCCAGACCCTCGCAGATGCAGAGGCGCATTCGCTTGCCGTGCTGCCCGTCGACCTGCCACATTCGCGCCGTCCGATCGGCATTACCACACGCGCCGGATGGGAGCCGACGGCGGCACAAAGCGATTTCATCGGCCTGCTGCGCGAAAAAGCCGCCACCATGGGAGAGCCGGCGACACAGGTGAACGCCGATCCGATGACGGAAATGGCCGAGCTGTCGCCGCGCTGATGTCGCCGGAATCGGAGGCTGCGCGGGTGAAGCGCAGAATGGCTGGCATATCCGGCGCTTTCGCCGAATCTGTCAGAGTAGTTCGCCAGAAAAATCGGCGGTGCAGTTACGTGCTTTGACTAAACCTGATGTTGCGACCTTTGCGAAGATGCGGTCATTGAAAAGGCGGGGCGCCTTACGCACCTTGCGCAGAAAGATGAGCGAAACGCCCACGCCACGTCAGCCAGATCGACACGGTCAGCGATCAACGCGCGCCCGGCATGCAACAGGACCAGCCGGCGATAGACCAAGCACGACCGGCAACAACCGAACCGACAGACCCATGAAGTAGCATGTGACAAAGGCCGAATTTATGCGGCTCCGGGCCTTCGGCATCATGATCAATAAGCGAATCCCGCTCCAGCACGAGAGGGCGCCCCGAGATCTACGTGTCCGGGATCGCGGCGCTGAGTCATGTCACCGATTTTCGGGTGAATGCGGCCGGCCAGATCACCCAGACCATGCGCCATGACGAGCTGATCGAGTTCCGAGAATATGACGCCATAGTCGTCTGACTCTGATCCGCGATTTCAACAGCGCCGAGAGGCAAGCCGCTCTGGCGCGAGCCGGGCGATGGACATGGCAATGCGCTTATCGCCGCCGAGGCCGGGCCTGACGCCGTCGGCATCGAACCTGCGGTGGTCAGGACAATGACGGTTTTGCGTGATGCAATGCCCGACGCCATCGCCGCCAGCCAGCGTCCCGGCACGAAACAGGCGCAGCACGTCGCGATGTTAGAGGCGCCAGAAGGCGCGACCATCGCAAAGATCGCCGAATCGATGGAATGGCAGGCACATTCGATTCGGGGTGCCATTTTCCGGATCGCTGAAAAAGAAGCTGGGACTGCCGGTGACCTCTAAAAAGATTGAGGGGTGTGGCCGTGTGTACAAACCGGCAGAGGGGCGAGGCACCGCCTCGCCCGACCATCTCATCCATCGTCCAGCAGCTGATGCGCCGGAGCGCAAAGCGCATACTGTACAACCAGCGGGACCACGCCGTTGCCACAGAGGCGGAGCCGGTCCACCCGCCGACCTGGGCCCGTGCATCTTGGCGTTTCGGGCATAGGTGCGCAGCCGTTCGGACTTCTTCCTGCCGGTCCGGGTGCTGCCACCCCTGTTCAGACGGGTGTTTCTGCAGGCGCTGCGTGCGGCCTTCGACGCCGGACAGTTGCAGTTCTTCGGCGAGATCGAAGGGTTGGCCGATCCACAGGCCTTCGCCCGGCTTCTGACGGCAGCAGGCCGCCGCGACTGGGTGGTCTACGCCAAGCCGCCCTTCGGCGGGCCGGAACAGGTGCTGGCCTATCTCAGCCGCTACACCCATCGGGTCGCCATCGCCAATTCCTGCCTGATCGGCATGGAAGATGGCAGAGTGACTTTCCGCTGGCGCGCCTACCGTCATGGCCGCAGGCCCAGAAAGATGACCCTCGATGCCGATGAGTTCATCCGACGCTTCCTGCTGCACAGCTTGCCGGACGACGTTCATCGCGTCCGCCATTATGGCTTCCTCGCCAATGTCCAGCCCACTACCTGCCTCGCGGCCTGCCGGGCCCTGGTGGCAGCACAGGTTCCGGCGACGATGGTTCGCGCCGGACCGACAATTAAGGCACCACCCGTTCCGCATCCTTGCCCCTGCTGCGGTCGCCCGATGGCAACACTCGCCGTCTGGTATCACGGGCAGGCACCGCCTCGCGGCCCCTTCTGGAACGACAGCTCATGAGTCCCCGCGACAGACCACTGCAAAGCGATCCACAGCTGATCCGCACACGGACCGGAAAGATGGCCTGTACGTCGGCGACCCGTTTCCGACCGTCGCGACAGCTGATCTGCCACCAGAATGGTCCGTTGCGGCCGGTCATGGGGGACGATACCGTCATCGGAAGCACCCCGGGCACCATCATTCACTGCCGCATCCGCCGTCGCGCACCCCATTCCGGACCAGCGCCCAAGCCACAATCACCATAGCGCCCCACAGGCCCGCAGCTTCGTTCAATCCGGCTTCAATGAGGTCCGCGACAGCACCCGGCATCGACCTCACCAACACGGACCTCACGGAATCCACCAGATTCCAAGGGGATTCCCCGGTGAAAACGGCTGACGCTGGCAAGCTTCCGCGCTGTGCCCCCCGAATACGGGTGCGGCCCAGAAGGAACCATGACAGGGGGAGGGTTGGAAGTTTTGCGAAGAGCGTCTGAAGCGGGTCTGTTCTCCGGGCGCTCGTCTTCGATATTTGATTCATGAGTCAAGAGGGGCACCAATGTCAAAACTGTTTTGTTGCCGATCTGTTCGCAGCCTTTCCGGGGCACCCACGGCGCCCGTTTCGGCATGGCATCGGTCACGTCGATACTTCGCAGCATGCCACCGTCGCGCAGTCCTTCCCGCACCCAGCCCAGCGCCGGCCACGACTGTTCGTAATGCCGATGCGCGGCGGCGATCTGATCCGGGTGCGGCGAGAAAGTCACCGGGCAGTCCCGCAGCTCGACCGTGCGCCACTTGCCGCGTGACACGATCCGGGCGGTGCCGACGGCGATCGTGATCGACCGTTCGCCGTGCTGGTCGCGCTTCATCTCGACCGGTACGCAGCGCGGAACGGTGCCGGGCATGCAGTCCGGCGTCAACCCTGCCCGAGCCAGTTCGGCGATGCGGATTGCCATGCGCAACGCGCCCACAGAGGTCGGCAGGCCCGCGACACAGGCTGCGATGACCTCGGCACCCTCGTGGGTGGAGCTGTCCGGCTTGTACAGTTCACCGTAGATGCGGCAGCCAAGCGCGGCGCGTTGCATCAGCACATATTCGAGCCCAAAGCCCAGGCCTTCGCCGCGTTCAAGTCGGGTGCTTCGGGGAGTTCCAGCCGGGCCTTCTCCAGGAGCACGGACAGGGGGATCATGGAGCGGGTGAAGGGAATCGAACCCTCGTCGTAAGCTTGGGAAGCTTCTGCTCTGCCATTGAGCTACACCCGCATCACGCCTCCGCTATCCCAGCGGTGGCGCCGCGTCAAGCCTTGGCCGAAAGACCTAGCGCAGCCCCATATCGGCCAGCTCAGCAGCAAGCGCCGCGGGAAGCGCATCGTCGTGGGCGCGCTCGGCGGCAAGATCCGGGGGCGCATCGCCCGCGTCCAGATAGCGCCAGCCCTGAAACGGGCGGCGCGGGACGGCGGCGGTGCGAATCAGGTCCGGATCGAGGATCAGCGCGCAGCGGCGTATCCCATCCGTTCCGATACGCTCTTCAAGGCTGATCAGGCGTTGGCGGGCCAGCAAGACGCCCTTGAATACCCAGTAAAGCGATCCGCCGGCCAGAAGCTCTGCCTCGCGGCGGGGCCACATCCGGGTGACATGCGCGGCCGGCTTGCCGCTGAACCGCTGCTTCTGCCATGCCTCGAGATCGTCTGGCCCATCGGCGCCGACACAGAGTTTCACAAGATTAACGTGCTTGACCATGACATCGATATAGGGGACTGCGGGGTCAGGGCAAAGGGTGATCGGGATATGTCTACGCGCAAGCAGGTAATCTGGTGGGGAACGGCGGGCGCGGTGCTGCTGCTGGTGCTTTGGCTGCTTGGGCAGGCCATTTTGCCATTCATCATCGGCGCAGGCGTCGCCTATCTGCTGGACCCGTTGGCAGACCGGATGGAACGCGCCGGGCTGAGCCGGACGATGGCGGTGGTGACCATCACGCTGGGTGCGCTGCTGGTTTTCATCACGTTTGTCCTGTTTCTTGCGCCGATCGTGCTGCGTCAGGCCTCCCAGCTTGTCGAGGCAGCGCCCGACATGATCAACCGGCTGCAGGAGTTTCTGGTCGCGCGCTTTCCCAGCATTCTGGCCGAGGGTGGGCCCGTCGAATCCTCGCTGAACAACCTGTCTTCGCTGATCGGCGAGAAGGGGGGGCAGGTCCTGACATCGGTGCTGAGCTCGATCTCGGGCGTCGTCGGGGTGATCGCACTGTTCGTCATCGTCCCTGTCGTGGCTTTCTATCTGTTGCTGGATTGGGACAGAATGGTTGAACGTGTCGACAAGCTGCTGCCGCGCCAGCACGCGCCGACCATTCGCCGCCTTGCCGCCGAAATCGACAATACGCTTTCGGGTTTCGTCCGGGGGCAGGGCACCGTGATGCTGATACAGGGCACCTTCTATTCCGTCTCGCTGATGGCGGTCGGGCTGCCCTATGCGGTTGCTATCGGGATGGGTGCCGCAATCCTTGGGATCATTCCCTATGTCGGAACGCTGATCGGCGGGGCGACGGCCATCGGTGTCGCGATGTTCACCTTCTGGGACGAACCGCTCTGGATCGCCGTTGTTGCCGCGATCTTCATTATCGGGCAGGTGGTCGAGGGCAACTATCTTCAGCCCAAGATCGTCGGAAACCATGTCGGCCTGCATCCGGTCTGGCTGCTTCTGGCCTTGTCCGTATTCGGCTCTCTGTTCGGCTTCGTCGGCATGATGGTCGCGGTGCCGCTGGCGGCGGCGCTTGGCGTTCTGGTCCGCTTCGGGACGGATCGTTACGTCGAAAGTCCGCTTTACACGGGCGTCGACCCCGACCCCGAGCTGCCAGAGCCGGTTCTGGTCGAGATGGTGCCTGCCGGGACGCTTTTGACGATGATGCGCGAGACGGCGGGCGACGACACGCTGCCGGTCGCAGGGCAGGCCCGCGCGCAGCCCGCCGATTGAGCCGCCTGCCAGATGCCAAGGCAACTGACACTCGATCTCGGCCACAGGCCCGCGCTTGGCCGTGACGATTACCTCGTCACGCCGGCCAACGCGCTTGTCATGGCCGCGCTTGATATGCCGGATGCCTGGCCGCAGGGCCGGATGCTGTTGCTGGGGCCAGAGGGCGCGGGCAAAACCCATCTCGCATCGATCTGGGCGGCAGAAACAGACGCGATCTGGCAAGAGGCATCCGCACTGACGCCCGAAAAGGCTGATCGTCTGGCCGTCGAGAATGGCGCGGTCGTGGTGGAAAATGCCGATCTTGCCGCTGGCCTTGGCGCGGCGGAACAGGCGATGTTTCATCTCTGGAACCTGTGCGCGGCGCGCAGCTGCTGGCTGCTTCTGACCGCAAGATTGCCGCCGCGCGACTGGGGGCTCTCGCTGCCCGATCTGCGCAGCAGGATGTCGGCAATGGCTGTAACGCGCATCCAGCCCCCCGATGAGACGCTTCTGACAGCCGTGCTGGTCAAGTTATTTGCCGACCGGCAGCTTGTCGCGCCGGCAGGGCTGATCGAATGGCTGGTGCCACGCATGGATCGTGATCTGGGCCTGGCGCGACACCTTGTCGCGGCGCTGGATACCGAAACCATGGCAGAGCGGCGGGGTCTGACGCGAACCCTTGCAGGCGACCTGCTGGCGAAGCTGAGCGCCGAGCGCGACGCGACCGATACGCCCGACTGACTGGCGCTTCATGCACCCGGTATGACTGGACATCATGCGCCCGGCTGACGCATGATCCTGTCGATATTTTCCGGCCCCCAGATGACGCAAGCAGACTTTCTCAAACATCCCGCGCCCCCGCCAAAATCGCTCGACAAGGTCAGCCCGACCGATCCCGGACGGTTCTTCAACCGCGAACTCAGCTGGCTCAGCTTCAACTGGCGCGTGCTGGACGAGGCGCGGAACAGCCGGGTGCCGCTGCTGGAAAGGCTGCGTTTTCTGGCAATTTCTGCGACCAATCTGGACGAATTCTATACCGTGCGCGTGGCGGGGCTGCGCGAACTCGCGCGCGAAGGAAACACCTCTCTGTCTCATGACGGGCTGAGCCCTGCTGAACAGCTGCGACACATAAATGCCGACGCGCGACGCCTGATGCGTGCGCAGCAATCGGTGTGGAACGCCCTTCGGAAAGAGATGGAGGCCGAGGGCATCGTCATCCTGTCACGTTCGCGGCTGACCCGGTCCGAGGCGGATTACCTCAGCCGATATTTCTTCGATCAGGTCTTTCCGGTTCTGTCGCCGCTGGCAATTGACCCGGCGCATCCGTTCCCGTTCATCCCGAATGCGGGCTTCTCTCTGGCGCTGGAACTGGCGCGCGAATCCGATGGACGCAGGATGCAGGCGCTGCTGCCGATCCCCGCGCAATTGCCGCGCTTCGTGCGACTGCCGGGAACATCGCGCTTCCTGCGGCTTGAAGATCTTCTGCTGATGAACCTCGCCAGCCTTTTCCCGGGCTATCGCGATACCGGCTCCTGCGCGTTCCGTGTCTTGCGCGACAGCGATCTGGAGGTCGAGGAAGAGGCAGAGGACCTGGTCCGCGAATTCGAAACCGCGCTGAAACGGCGTCGGCGTGGCAGCGTGATCCGCCTGAAGATCACCGAGGGCGCGCCTGACGCGCTGCGCCGGATCATCATGGAGGAGTTGCACGTTCACCCCGAAGAAGTGGTCGAGGTGTCCGGCCTTCTGGGCGTCACTGACCTGAAAGAGCTTGTTCTGGACGATCGCCGCGACCTGCAATGGCCAGCGTTCACCCCGCGCGTGCCTGAACGGGTGCAGGACCATGACGGCGACATGTTCGCGGCGATCCGCCAGAAAGACATGCTGCTGCATCACCCCTATGAGACTTTCGACATGGTGGTGCGCTTTCTGGCGCAGGCGGCGCGAGATCCGAATGTGCTGGCGATCAAGCAGACGCTGTATCGCACCAGTCGCGACAGTCCGATTGTCGAGGCGTTATGCGAGGCCGCCGAATCCGGCAAATCCGTCACGGCGCTGGTAGAGCTGAAGGCGCGCTTCGACGAGGCTGCCAATATCCGCCAGTCGCGACGGCTGGAACGCGCGGGCGCGCATGTCGTCTATGGCTTTGTGAACTACAAGACCCACGCGAAGATTTCGACTGTGGTGCGCCGCGAGGGCGACGCGCTTGTGACCTATACCCATTACGGGACCGGAAACTACCACCCGATCACTGCGCGCATCTATACCGATCTGTCGCTGTTCACCTGCGATCCGGCGCTTGGCAGGGATGCGACCAAGATCTTCAACTTCCTGTCCGGCTACGTGCAGCCCGAAGGGCTGGAAAATATCTCCATCTCGCCCATCTCGATGAAGGAACGGCTTATCGAACTGATCGGGCGCGAGGCGGAATATGCACGCGCCGGAAGGCCGGCCGCGATCTGGGCGAAGATGAATTCGCTGATTGAGCCAGACGTTATCAACGCGCTTTACGCCGCCAGTCAGGCAGGTGTGAAGGTCGATCTGGTCATCAGGGGCATCTGCGGTCTGCGGCCGGGCATCGCCGGCCTGTCGGAAAATATCCGCGTCAAGTCGATCATCGGGCGCTTTCTGGAACATTCGCGCATCGTCTGCTTCGGCGCGGGGTTCGGCCTTCCGTCGCGCAAGGCGCGGGTTTTTATCAGCTCCGCCGACTGGATGGGGCGCAACCTGAACCGGCGTGTCGAAACGCTTGTCGAATGTCTTAACGATACGGTGAAGGCGCAGATCGTCAGCCAGATCATGGCCGCGAATATGGCGGACGAGGCGCAAAGCTGGATATTGCAGCCGGACGGACGTTATTTGCGCCATCTGCCCGCTGGTCGCGACGACCTGTTCAGCTGCCATCGCTTCTTCATGGAAAACCCGTCGCTTTCGGGTCGCGGGCGGGTTGGTGCTGGCGATGTGCCCGCCTTGACCCATAGCCCTGATTAGGCAAGAAGTCAGTCAGTCACGACGCCGTGACCAAGCAATCCAGGAGTGACGCCATGAACGGCAAGGCGAAAACGAGCGATCCTTTCGAGGGCCTGTTCGAGGATGCCGCGGCGCGCGCGCTGTCCCGTGTCGGCGTGGTCGATGTCGGCTCGAACTCGATCCGTCTGGTGATCTTCGATGGGGCCGCGCGCTCTCCTGCCTATTTCTACAATGAGAAGGTCATGGCGGGCCTTGGCAAGGATATGGCCACGACGGGCCGGCTGAACCCCGAAGGGGTAGAGCGCGCCTTTGCTGCCCTCAGCCGTTTCGCAACCATTGCCGAAGGGATGAAGGTGCGCCCGATGACCGTCGTCGCCACCGCGGCCGTGCGCGAGGCGGATGACGGCCCCGCATTCCGCAAGCGCGTCGAAAAAGCGACCGGGCTGAAGCTGACCGTTATCGACGGCGAGGAAGAAGCGCGTCTGTCCGCGCAGGGTGTGCTTCTTGGCTGGCCCGATGCGAAGGGTCTGGTCTGCGATATTGGCGGCAACTCGATGGAGCTGGCCGAGGTTGATGGAGAGGGCGGCATCGGTAGGCGCGTTACCTCGCAGCTTGGCCCGTTCCGGCTGCAACAGGTCAAGGGCGGCGAGGACGGGCTGAAAAAGCATATTGCGGGGATCATGAAGGATCTCGGCAAGGCGGTCGGCACCGATCATGACCGGATCTATCTGGTCGGCGGGTCATGGCGCGCCATCGCGCGCCTTGATATGGAGCGGCGCGGCTATCCGATGACCGTGCTGCACGAATATCGGATGACGCCTGACGATGTGCGCGAGACGGTCGAATGGATCGCCGACCATGACCTTCAGAAGCTGCGCAGCAAGGTCGGCATCTCGAATTCCCGGATGGAACTGGTGCCGCTTGCCAGCCTTGTGCTGCGCGAACTGGTCGATACGTTCAAGCCGAAGGAACTGGCGATTTCGTCCTATGGCATCCGCGAGGGGCTGCTGTACGAACACATGTCGAAAAGCCTGCGTGCCCGCGACCCGCTGCTGGAATCGGCCAAATTCACCGAAAAGCAGATGGCGCGGATGCCGGGCTTCGGCAAGAAGCTGTATCAGTTTCTGTCGCCGCTTTTCCCGGATTCTCCGCCGCAGCGTGATCGCCTGATCCGCGCGGCCTGTCTGCTGCACGACACGGCCTGGCGAACGCATCCCGATTATCGCGCCGATGCCTGTTTCGACAACGTGACCCGCGCCAACATGGCCGCGCTTTCGCATCCGGAGCGTGTCTTTCTTGGCGTGGCGCTGCTGCACCGCTATCGCAACTCGCGTTCTGACTCGGCCATGATGCCGCTGTTCGGACTGCTTTCCGACGAAGAGCTGAACGACGCCGAGGTGCTGGGCAAGGCGATGCGCTTCGGGGCGATGTTTTCTGTCAAGGACCCCGACGAGGCGGGCGAGCTGAAGCTGTCCAAAAAGAAAGACAAGCTGGAACTGTCCCTGACCAAAACCGGCCGGGCGTTGTTCGGAGAGGTCGCCGAGGCGCGCTTCCAGTCGCTGTGCAAGTCGATGGGGGTTGAGGGAGTTGTGAAGGGGTGAGGGCGTGCAACCACCGATCACACACTTGGTTGAAGTTAAGCAGTCAATGGAGCGTAAATGCTCCTTGCAGCATCTTACAAATAGTTGTTGACCGCTGCCTCAATCGCGGCTGCATGGTGATAGATGTCAGCGATCCGGTCAATTTTGACTTTGGTCTCGCTTTTGTCTGCATCGAACAGCCCGATCTGCATGTTTTTCTCAGAGTTGAAATATAGACGACACACGGGCTTGCGGTTGTTGTCATCCATCAGAATTGCGCAATAGCTTTTGGCGTCCCGCAGATTGATCCGTTCGACAGCGGCAACTTTAGCAGCGATCGCGCGAATTATCATGAAGCCTTCCCGCTCGCTGTCTGTCGTAATGATATCTGGGTCAGCGGCATCAGCTCCGGGATCTTTTGAAACAGGTTCGGACGAGAAGGTAATGCTCAGCTTGTCTTGAATCCTGTTGCGCACCAGTTCGTCCAGAGCGCCGGTGATGGCCGGTCGAACCTGCTCCAGGACATTCTTCGTGATTGACCCGTCGTAAATGCTCTTGGCGACCAACCGAATGAAATCATCTTCTGGGCTGCTCAACTGGCGTTTCAGGTAGGACGCAGCTTCGCGCATATATTTGAGGTTCGACGCAGCTTCGATAATGGATTCAATTGCGAAACTACCCTTTTGAAAGCGCGACAGCTCTTCGACTTGCGCGGGGTCGTGTTCCTGAAGGTCGAACTTGAAGAAGGGCTTCTTGTCCATCTTGTTAGGCTCGTCGGTGTCGGAAAAGAACCAAGCTTCACGACCATTCATCAGGATAGCAAGTCTGGCGTCGGTCACAGCGAAGTAGCGAAACAATTGCGAATATTGTGTTTCGCCCAGCCTGGCATGTATCGGCTTGGCTTCAATAAGCATTGCCACCTTACCGTCGATCTTTACAGCAAAGTCTACCTTTTCGCCCTTCTTGATCCCGACATCGGCGATATATTCAGGAACGACCTCATCAAGATCGAACACATCGAAACCAAGAGCTTGCAGGAATGGAAGTATAACCGCGGTCTTTGTAGCTTCTTCTGTCTCAGCCTGCTTTTCCGCTGATTTCGAGCGCCGCGAAAGCGCTGCGATCATTTCCCTGAATTCCATTTATCCCTCGGAGTTTTGTCTGTTTGATCGGATGATGGGAGAGGACATCAGATTTATCTATCGCTAAGGTTGAGTATGCGCATGAAAAAAAGCCGCCCCTCTCGGGACGGCCTCTCCATTTCTGCCACAGATGGCAGAGGATGATTACATCATCCCCATGCCGCCCATGCCACCCATGCCGCCCATGTCGGGGGCGCCGCCCTGGCCTTTCGGCTCGGGCTTTTCGGCGACCATGGCTTCGGTGGTGACCAGCAGGCCGGCGACCGAGGCTGCGTCTTCCAGCGCGGTGCGCACGACTTTGGCCGGGTCGATGACGCCGAACTTGAACATGTCGCCATATTCTTCGGTCTGCGCGTTGAACCCGAATGCCTTGTCGTTCGATTCGCGGATCTTGCCCGCGACGACTGCGCCGTCCACACCAGCGTTTTCGGCGATCTGACGCATCGGGGCTTCCAGCGCGCGGCGAACGATCGAGATACCGGCGTCCTGATCCGAGTTCGCACCCTTCAGGCCTTCCAGCGCCTTGCCGCCCTGAACCAGCGCGACGCCGCCACCGACGACAACGCCTTCCTGAACGGCCGCACGGGTCGCGTTCAGCGCATCGTCAACGCGGTCCTTGCGCTCTTTCACTTCGACTTCGGTCATGCCGCCGACGCGGATCACGGCAACGCCGCCAGCCAGTTTGGCAACGCGTTCCTGCAGCTTTTCCTTGTCGTAGTCGCTGGTGGTTTCTTCGATCTGCTGACGGATCTGGGCCACGCGTGCCTCGATCTCGGCCTTGTCGCCTGCGCCGTCAACAATGGTCGTGTTGTCCTTGTTGATGGTCACGCGCTTGGCGGTGCCCAGCATGTCGACGGTCACGTTTTCCAGCTTCATGCCCAGATCTTCGCTGATGACCTGACCGCCGGTCAGGATCGCGATGTCCTGCAGCATGGCCTTGCGGCGATCGCCGAAGCCCGGTGCCTTGACGGCAGCGATTTTCAGACCGCCGCGCAGCTTGTTGACGACCAGCGTTGCCAGAGCCTCGCCTTCGACGTCCTCTGCGATGATCAGCAGCGGTTTGCCCGACTGGATGACCGATTCCAGCAGCGGAACCATCGGCTGCAGCGACGAAAGCTTCTTCTCGTGCAGCAGGATATAGGCGTCTTCCAGCTCAGCGACCATCTTGTCGGGGTTGGTCACGAAATAGGGCGACAGATAGCCACGGTCGAACTGCATGCCCTCGACGACTTCGACGTCGGTTTCCATGCCTTTGTTTTCTTCGACGGTGATGACACCCTCGTTGCCGACTTTCTGCATGGCTTCGGAAATCATCTTGCCGATGCCTTCTTCGCCGTTCGCCGAAATGGTGCCGACCTGAGCGACTTCTGCCGAATCCTCGACAGGACGCGAGGCGGCCTTGATCGACTCAACAACCTTCTGCGTCGCCAGATCGATGCCGCGCTTCAGGTCCATCGGGTTCATGCCGGCGGCAACCGCCTTCATGCCTTCCTTGACGATGGCCTGGGCCAGAACCGTCGCGGTGGTGGTGCCGTCGCCGGCCTCGTCATTGGTGCGCGAAGCGACTTCACGGACCATCTGGGCGCCCATGTTTTCGAACTTGTCCGACAGCTCGATTTCCTTGGCGACCGACACACCGTCCTTGGTGATACGCGGCGCGCCGAAGGAACGGTCGATCACCACATTGCGGCCTTTCGGGCCGAGCGTGACCTTGACCGCATCGGCCAGGATGTTGACGCCTTTCAGCATGGCGTCGCGGGCAGAGGTGTTGAACTTGACGTCCTTACCAGCCATTTTTCTCTCCTAGAATATCTTGTGAAATTAGGCGTTTGCTTGGAAATCCGGCGATCAGCCGATGATCCCCATGATGTCGCCTTCCTTCATGATCAGCAGTTCTTCGCCGTCCAGCGTGACTTCGGTGCCGGACCATTTGCCGAACAGGACGCGGTCGCCTGCCTTGACCGAGGGTGCGATCAGCTCGCCCGAATCCTTGCGGGCACCTTCGCCGACGGCGACGATTTCGCCTTCAGCAGGTTTTTCCTTGGCGCTGTCGGGGATGATCAGTCCGCCCTTGGTCTTCTCGTCCGATTGGACGCGCTTGACCAGAACGCGGTCGTGCAGTGGTTTGAAGGCCATTTGAACACTCCGGTGTTTCAGGTTGCAGTGTCGTGTTGGCACTCGGACTTGCTGAGTGCCAATGCAAGCCGATCTAGGGTTTGCTCACGCGCCTGTCAACGGGAAGCAGCGGGAAAATTCCTGCAGGGCGGCTGGTCTTTGCCGTGCCACTGTGGAAGCCTGCGCTTGAACCGACGGGGGATCGCATGAAACATCTTTTAGCCGCCGTAGCACTGTCTTTCGCCGCGCCAGCCGTATCCGCCAATGAATGCGTTGGCAACAACCTGATCGACGAGTTGCCGGCTGCGGATCAGCAGATGATCCGGGCGGCGACGGACGCGCAGCCATATCATGAAGGGTTGCTGTGGCGGGCCACGAAAGGCCCGGCGCAGATCACCATGGTCGGCACCTTTCACTTTGATTTGCCGGAACATCAGTCGATGGTGGACAGGCTGGCCCCGGTCATCGCCGAAGCCGACACGCTGCTTGTCGAACTTGGCCCGGCGGAAGAAAAAGAACTGCAATCCGCACTGCAATCCGACCCCTCGCTGACCATCGACACAACCGGCCCGACGCTGCCGGAACGACTGAGCGCGGATGACTGGGCACAGGTTTCCGAGGTCATGCAGGAGCGGGGCATTCCGGCCGTCATGGTCTCGCGAATGAGGCCCTGGTATCTTTCGATGATGATGTCGATCTCGCCCTGCATGATGGCTGAGATCGCCAAGGGCGGCGGCAATAACGGGCTGGACTGGCAGTTGATGGAGGAGGCAGAGGATACAGGCGTCCCGATCCGCGCGCTGGAACCGTGGGACACGGTTTTCAGCATGTTCGGGGATATGACCCCGCAGGAAGAGCTGGACATGATCGTCTATTCGCTGTCGGCGGCACGCCACGCCGATGACTATGCGGCGACATTGACCGATGCGTATCTTGCCGAAGACGTCTGGCAGATATGGGAATTCGGTCGCATCGACGCCTATCGCAACTCTGGCCTGCCCAGGGCCGAGGTCGACCGCCTTACTGCCGAGGCTCAGGTGCTGATGATGGATGCCCGCAACGAAAGCTGGATTGCGCCACTGACCGAAGCGGCCAATGATGCGGCAGCAAAGGGCAAGGGCGTGGTCGCGGCCTTCGGGGCGCTGCATCTTCCGGGTGAAAAGGGCGTGCCGCACCTGCTTGAGATGGACGGCTGGACCCTTGAAAGGCTGACGAAATGAGCGATGAACTGTGGCGGCTTGAACAGATGTGGTGGACCGGCGGCGTCGCCGAGGCCCTGCGTCATATGGCGCCGAACTGCATCATGGTATTCCCCACGGCGGTCCTGCAGGGCACCGAAATTGCGCAATCCCTCTCGGGCGTGCCCCGCTGGGACGACCTGACCATGACCGACAGGCGCACCGCCGAGAGCGATGATGTCGTGGTCCTGAGCTATCGTGCCGAGGCACGTCGCGGGTCAGAGCGGCCGCACCGTGTCAGGTGTTCGTCATGCTGGGTCAGGCTGGGCGGCTGGCGGCTGATCTGTCATCAACAAACGCCTGTCTGACGATGTTCGGTGATCTGCGCCGCCACAAGCGGTTCCTGGGCGCAGCCCTGTTCGGTATTCTGATTGGCGCGCTTCTGTGGCATTGGCCGATGACCGATCGCATCCTGCTGGGTGCCGATATGTTCTTCGCGGTCTTTCTGGCCCTGACCCTGCAGGCGCTTCCGCAGAAAAGCCCCAGCATGCTGCGCAAAAACAGCGACGATGTTGACGAAGGGCTGCCGATCATCCTGCTGATCGCATTGACCGCCATCGGGCTTAGCCTGTTCGGTATCATCGAAACGATGCGCGGCACGACCGGCGGGTCGCATTTGCGCAGCGGGCTGGCGCTCGCCTCTATCCCGCTTGGCTGGGCGACGCTGCACTGTGTCATGGCGTTCCACTATGCAGGGATGTGGTATGCGCTGACCGGTGACGGGCAGGACAGGAAGGCGCTGGATTTCGGCCCCGGCCAGCCCGATCCCGATATGTGGGACTTTTTCTATTACAGCTTTACCATTGGCATGGCAGCGCAGACCGCGGATGTCGCGTTGCGCAGCCGGCACTTTCGCAAGATCACCCTGATGCATGCGGTGCTGTCCTTCTTCTTCAACACGGTGATCGTGGCGCTTGCCGTGGGCGCTGCCTCGACGCTTGTGCAGTGATGGACTTTGCGGGCCGGGCGCGATAGGAGGACGGCAAATCCCAAGGCCCAGATCTCTCGAGGAGACATGCGATGATTACCGTTCTTGCCCACAAATCGCCCGACACCGACGCCACCGGCTCTCCGCTGATCTGGGCGTGGTATCTGAACGAGGTTCGCAAGAGCCCCGCACGCGCAATCCTGCAGGGCACGCCCAATACCGAAGCCGCCTGGATGCTGACCCGCTGGGATCAGGACATGCCCGAGATCGTGACCGAAGTCGGCGCGGGCGATCAGGTGGTGATCTGCGACACCAACAACCCGGCTGAACTGCCCGCGGCAATCAATGATGCCGAGGTGCTGGAAATCATCGACCACCATATGCTGGTCGGCGGCATCAAGACCCGCACCCCGATCAATATCACCATCCGCCCGCTGGCTTGCACCGCGACCATCATGCATGACCTGATCGGCGACGATCTGGCGGCGGCGCCGGAATGGGTGAAGGGCGTGATGCTGACCTGCATCCTTTCCGACACGCTGGAATTCCGCTCGCCGACCACCACCGCGCATGACAAGGCCGTTGCAGAAAAGCTGGCCGCTGATCTGGGCATCACGATCGGCGATTACGCGTCCGAGATGTTCGCCGCCAAGTCCGATGTCTCGGCCTTCGGCGACGAGGATCTGCTGCGTATGGACAGCAAGGAATTCGAACTGGAAGGCAAGAAGCTGCGGGTTTCGGTTCTGGAAACGACCGCGCCGCAGGTCCTTCTGGACCGCAAGGACGCGCTTCTGGCTGCGATGCCCGCCGTCGCCGCGGCAGACGGTGCCGATGAGGTGTTGCTGTTCATCGTCGACATTCTGAACGAAGAGGCGACGCTGCTGGTGCCGAACGATTACGTCAAGCAGGTCGCAGAAGCCTCGTTCGATGCCAAGGTCGATGGCGACAGCGTCGTTCTGCCGGGCATCATGTCGCGCAAGAAGCAGATCATCCCGGCGCTGAAGCTCTGACTTCGGCGGCGACGCGTTTCGGGTCCGGGGCATTCGCGCGCCCGGACCCCACATTTCCCGCACAGGTGAACGACATGACCCGCATCATCGGATCTCTGGCCGAGGTCGCCTCTGACTATGACGTGCTGTTCTGCGATCTTTGGGGCTGCGTGCATAACGGCATCCGCGCCTATCCGGCGGCGGTCGCAGCACTTCAGGCGTTCCGGGGTGGCGGCGGTCAGGTCTGCCTGATGACGAATGCGCCGCGACCGGCGGCCCAGGTCGAGGCGAGCTTTGAACGTCTGGGCATTCCGCGCGACGCCTGGGACGTGATCGTCACCTCGGGCGATGCGGCGCAGGATGCCATGTTCGCAGGCGCAGTGGGGCGCAAGGTCTGGCATCTGGGACCGGCAAAGGACGATGCCTTTTTCGAAGTGCCGCCCGAATGGAAAGATGCCGCACCGATCGAGCGCGTCGATCTGGAAGAGGCCGAGGGGATCGTCTGCACGGGTCCTTTCGACGAAGAGAACGAAGCGCCAGAGGATTATCGCGCCCGTCTGATGATCGCGCGCGAAAAAGGTCTGGGCCTGCTTTGCGCCAATCCCGATATCGTCGTCGATCTGGGCGAGCGGCGGATCTATTGCGCCGGCGCAATTGCCGAATTCTACACCGAACTTGGCGGCGAATCCCTCTACTTCGGCAAGCCGCATCCGCCCATCTATGATCTTGCCCGGCGCAAGCTGGGAATCAGGGAGGGGGCGCGGGTTCTCGCCATCGGTGACGGGATCAATACCGACATCGCAGGCGCGACAGGTGAAGAGGTCGATTCGATTTTCATCACCGGCGGACTTGCGGCAGAGCATATGGGCGCGGATGTCGAAAACCCGGACGCCGCGCAGATGGATGAATGGCTGCGCCAGCGGCTGATTGCGCCAACCTTTGCGATGGGCCGGCTGCGCTAGGTGGCGCTTTATTTTGCCTATGGCTCCAATATGCTGACGGCGCGCCTGAAGGCGCGCTGTCCGTCTGCGACGGCGCTCGGGGCCGTTTTCCTGCCGGATCACGATCTGGCTTTCGACAAGATAAGTGCCGATGGATCGGCCAAGGCGACACTTGCGGTGGCCAAAGGCAGCCGGGTTGCTGGTGTCCTGTTCGAACTGGACGAGGGTGATCTGGGCGCGCTCGATCAACTGGAAGGCACGGGGTTTGGTTATGACGCCGCACGGCTGGCCCTGCCTTGGCAAGGTGCGCCGGTGTTTGCCCGCAGCTATATCGCCCCGCCGGGATTTCGCGATGCGAAGCTGCGGCCCTATGATTGGTATCTTGGGCTTTGTGTGGCAGGGGCGCTGGAACATGGGCTGCCCCGCGATTGGATCAGGCGGCTGATCGCCACGCCGCGCTGTCCCGACCCCGACCCGGCCCGACCGCGTCGTATCGAGGCGGACGCGCTGTTGGCGTCCTGTCCGGCCGAATGGCGGCTGTCCTGACGCTTGCAACCTGTCCGCCGCTGCGCGATACGCGATGGAACGAGGCGGGCGATCACCCGCAGGACTGACCATGCCGGGGCACAATATCACCGGAAGGGGGCGCATTGGACATCCATCACCACTGGACCGGATTGCCGGCCGACGCCCGCGGGACCACCGTGGCGATGGGCAATTTCGATGGCGTTCATCGCGGCCATCGCGCGGTGATAGACTGCGCGCGCGCAGCCATTGATGCCCCGCTTGGCATCGTCACATTCGAGCCGCATCCACGCGAATTCTTCGCCCCCGACGCGCCGCCTTTCCGGCTGATGAACTCGGAAGCGCGCGCGAACCGCCTTCGGCGCCTTGGCGTCGAACACCTGTTCGAGTTGCCCTTTGGTGCGGTGCTTGCAGGCCTTTCGCCGGAATCCTTCGCGCGTCAGGTGCTGGCCGAGGGTCTGGGCGTCGCCCATGTCTGCGTCGGTCAGGATTTCTGTTTCGGCAAGGACCGCGCCGGCGATGCGCAAACCCTGCGCGAGATGGGCGCGCGCTTCGGCTTCGGCGTCACCATTGCGCCGCTGGTCGGCGAGGAAGGGCGGGATTTCTCATCCACAGCGATCCGTCAGGCGCTGAGCGAGGGGCGGACGCGCGATGCCGAAAAGATGCTGGGCCACTGGCACAGGATCGAAGGTGAGGTGCTTCACGGCGAAAAGCGCGGCCGCGAGCTGGGCTATCCGACCGCGAACATGTCCGTTGAAGGGCTGCACCTTCCGAAGCTCGGCGTTTACGCCGTGATCGCGGATGTTCTTGGCGGCCCGCATAAGGGAAGCTGGCCAGGCGTCGCAAGCCTGGGCGTGCGCCCGATGTTCGGCGAAAATCACCCGAATCTGGAAGTGCACCTGTTTGATTTTGACGGCGATCTTTACGGCGAACATCTGTCTGTCGCGCTTGTCGAATATCTGCGTGCCGAGGAGAAATTCAGCGGGCTGGATGCGCTGATCGCGCAGATGGATCGGGACAGCGCTGCCGCCCGCGCGATCCTGTCGGCACGCTGATGCGCGCGCAATTCTGGAAACTGCCGCTCAAGGACCTCGACCCGCAAGAGTGGGAGGCACTTTGCGACGGTTGCGGCAAGTGCTGCCTGAACAAGCTGGAATTCGAGGATACCGAGGAACTGGCCTTCACACGCATCGCCTGCCGCTTGCTTGACGGCGAAACATGCCGGTGCACGCGCTATGAAACCCGGCATCGCTACGTGCCGGAATGCGTGACGCTCTCGCCCTCGAAGATCGACAGCATCAGCTATTGGCTGCCCGCGACCTGCGCCTACCGGCTGCGTCACGAAGGGCGACCGCTGCCAGAATGGCATTATCTGATCTCGGGCGACCGCGATGCTGTTCATCGCTCGGGCGAATCGGTTCGCGGTCGCACGCTTTCCGAGGCCGAAATTCCCGAAGAGGATTGGGAAGATTACATTATCGAGGACCTGTCATGAACTTTGCCTCTGACAATGCATCCGGTGTTCACCCGGCAGTAATGGCGGCAATGGCAGCCGCCGACGATGGTTATGTGCTGGGCTATGGCAATGATGCGCTGACGCAGGCCGCGCAGGAACGCGTGCGCGAGGCACTGGAAGCGCCGGAAGCGGCGGTTTTCTTCGTGACGACGGGGACTGCCGCAAATGCCATCGGCCTTGGCGCAGCGGTCCAGCCGTGGCAGCGGATTTTCTGCCATGAGGATGCCCATATCGAAACTTCGGAATGCGCCGCGCCCGAATTGTTCACTGCCGGTGCGAAACTGACCCTCATGCCCGGCGAAGGCGGGCTGATCGACGCCGATGCATTGGATCACGCGGCAGAGTTCTGGGCCGGCGAAGGTCTGGGCGGCGGCAAGCCGGGGGCCGTTTCGATCACCAATTCGACAGAATGGGGCCGCGTCTGGATGCCCGAAACGCTGGGAGAGATTGCCGCCGTCGCCCGACAGCACGGATTGGTATTCCACATGGACGGGGCGCGATTTGCCAATGCTGTTGCCGGCAGCAGTCAGGCCCCGGCTGACATTACCCACCGCGCCGGTGTCGATCTGCTGAGTTTCGGCGGCACCAAGAATGGCGCGATGGGGGCCGAGGCCATTGTCGCCTTCGATCCCGCCATAGCAGAGCGCATGGCCTATATGCGCAAGCGCGGCGGACATCTCTGGTCGAAGCACCGCTACCTCGCAGCGCAATTCTATGCGCTTCTCGAAGGCGATCTGTGGTTGCAGCTTGCCGGACATGCCAATGCAATGGCGACCCGTCTGTCAGCAGGATTGGCACAGGTTGACGGTGCGCGGCTTCTGCAGCCCGTCGAATCGAACCAGGTGTTCGTGACCCTTCCCGGCGATGCTGACGACAGGGCGCGCGCCGCCGGCGCCAATTATTACAAATGGACCTCGCTTGGCGAGGCGAGTGCCGATGAGGTGACGCTGCGATTCGTGTGCAGCTGGAACACCCGCGAAGCCGAGATCGAGGCCCTGATCGCAGCACTTCAGGGCTGACGAAGCGCGCGCCGTCAGCTGCGTTCCAGATTCATCCGCGTCAGATCGGCAAACTGCTCGGCATGGGTCAGGGGCAGCATATGCCCCGCACCCGGCACAGTCGCGCGCCCCACATCGGGCAACCGCGCGGCAAGTGCTTCGGCGATTTCATGAACGATGGGCGGTGATTGCGCACCGGCGATCAGCATCACCGGGGCGTCGATGCCTTCCAGTCCACCCGCGCGCAGGATATCCGAGCGATCCTGCATAAGTGCGCGGTTGGTATCGACAACCATGCGCATCTGCTTGCGCAGACGTTCCAACCTCGGGCCTTCAGTCGGGATCTCGCCGCCGGGGGCACCCCAATCCGACAGGAACTGGTGCAGCATCCCGTCGATGTCTCCTGCTGCCTCGAACGGGGCGAGGCGATCATTTTCGGCTTGCCGTGTCGCGGGCGATGCGGCGGCGAACAGAACTGGTTCCACCAAAGTCAGGCTGCGCACGGCCTGCGGTGCCCCGACCGCGATCCGCAATGCGACGGTCGCCCCGAAACTATGCCCGATCAGGTCCAGCGGGCGCTGGATCATCGCAGCCGCATGGCGCGTCACAAAGCTGTGCAGGTCCGGGTCATCGCCGCCCGGCCAGTCAGGGCTGCGGCCGTGGCCGGGAAAATCAAAACTGCGCAGATCGACGAGACCGCCCAGATGCGCCATCAGCGGCTGGAACAGCCCGGTGCCGCCCATCATGCAATGAAGTCCGATCGCCGGGCGTTCCGGATCGCCGGGAAAGTGCCGTTCGTTCAGCTTCATAGCGAGGCCAGATGCGCCTTCAGGAAATCCAGCCGGTCCTGTCCCCAGAACTTCTGCCCGCTTTCGCGCACGACATAGAAGGGCGAACCGAAGACACCCGCTGCGACGGCGTCTTCAAGGTTGCGGCCGTATTGCTCTGCCCCGACAAACAGACCCTTGTCGGCAATTGCGGGATCAAAGCCATTTGCGGCAAGCACGTCGCGGATCACCTCATCATCGGCGATATCGCGATCCTCGGCCCAGCAGGCGCCAAGAAAGCCGCGCACCAGACCACCCAGATTGCCGCCCCCTGCTTCCTGCGCAGCGATCACGGCATAGGACGAGGGCGCCATATTCGTCGGGAAATGCGCGGGGTGCAGGTTGAAAGGCAGCTTCAGAACGGCAGCCCAACGGGTCAGTTCCTGAAGCCGGTAATCCTTGCGGCTTTCATGCCGTTCCGCCGGTTTCAGCCCGCCGGTGCGCGGGAAAAGCTGCATCAGATCGACCGGCTTATAGGTGATCGTCGCCTTGTGTTCGCGCGCGATGCGTTCCAGCCGGTCGCCGGCAAGATAGGCCCAGGGGCTGATCGTGCCGAGATAATAGTCGATATGGGCCATTTGCTGTCCAATCGGTCGGTTGAGGTTTGCGGCAAGGCTATCGCGGTGATAAGTCCGCTGCAATCGCCCGAATCCCGTGCCTGAAGGATGCCACCATGCCTGCGATGACCGAACCCAAGCTTATTTCCGGCAATGCCAACAAACCCTTGGCGACGTCCATCGCGCGGCGCATGTCCATGCATCGTGGCATGAACGTGGCGCTCGTCGATGCACGGGTAGAGCGTTTCAACGATCAGGAAATCTTCGTCGAGGTTTTCGACAATGTCCGGGGCGAGGACATGTATATCATTCAATCGACCTCGAACCCGGCCAATGACAACCTGATGGAACTGCTCATCATGACCGACGCGCTGAAGCGGTCGTCGGCCAATCGCATTACCGCCGTCATTCCGTATTTCGGCTATGCCCGTCAGGACCGGCGCGCAAAGGCACGGACGCCAATCTCGGCGAAGCTGGTGGCGAATATGCTGACAAAGGCGGGCGTCGATCGGGTGCTGACAATGGACCTGCATGCGGCACAGATTCAGGGTTTCTTCGATATTCCGGTGGACAACCTCTATGCAGCGCCGGTCTTTGCGCTGGATATCAAGCATCACTTCAAGGGTCAGATGGACGATCTGATGGTCGTGTCACCTGACGTCGGCGGCGTTGCACGGGCGCGAGAGATCGCGCAGCGCATCAATGTCCCGATGGCCATTGTCGACAAGCGCCGCGAAAAGGCGGGCGAGATCGCGGATATGACCGTGATCGGCGATGTCGATGGCAAGACCTGCATTATCGTTGATGACATCTGCGACACTGCCGGCACGCTTTGCAAGGCGGCGCAGCTTCTGGTCGATCACGGCGCGAAAGAGGTTCACGCCTATATCACCCATGGTGTCCTGTCCGGGCCGGCGGTCGAGCGGGTGCAGAAGTCGGTCATGAAATCGCTCGTCATCACCGATTCCATCAACCAGCCAGAGCCGGTGAAGAACTGCCCGAATATCCGCATCGTCCCCACCGCGCCGATGTTCGCGCAGGCGATCATCAATATCTGGAACGGCACCTCGGTAAGTTCGCTCTTTGACCTCGACACGCTCGGCCCGATTTATGAGGGGCTTTACAGCGACGGCTGACCCAGCCGCGCTTCGGAGGTTTCAGGCGGCGATCCGTCAGTCCCCGGCGTCGAAGCCGTAGGTTTCGGTCACATAGTCGATATCCTTGTCGCCCCGGCCCGACAGATTCAGCAGGATGGTCTTGCCGGGGTTCTTCGGTGCCTCGCGCAGCGCGAAGGCCACGGCATGGGCGCTTTCCAGCGCCGGGATGATGCCTTCGCGGCGTGACAGGCGATAGAAGGCATCCAGCGCCTCGCGGTCGTCTGCGGCGACGTAATTCGCCCGGCCTGTGCGATGCAGATAAGCATGTTCCGGCCCGACACCCGGATAATCCAGACCCGAGGCAACCGTATGGACCGGCGCTGGATTGCCGTCCTTGTCCTTCAGCACCATGGTCTTGAAGCCGTGAATGTCGCCATCCTCGCCAAAGGTAATGGTCGCGGCGTGATCGCCCATATCGGACGAGGTGCCAAGCGGTTCGACCCCGTACAGCGCCACGCCGTCATCGTCGATGAAACCCGCGAACATGCCCATGGCGTTCGATCCGCCGCCGACGCAGGCCGCGACCATGTCGGGCAGGCGGCCGGTCATGTCCAGAAACTGCTCGCGTGCCTCAATCCCGACGACGTGCTGGAAGTCGCGGACCATCATTGGGAAGGGGTGGGGGCCGACGACGCTGCCGATGGCAAACAGCGCGTGTTCGGCCTGCGCGACATAAGATTGGAAGCAGCTATCGACGGCTTCCTTCAGCGAACGACCGCCAAAGCCCACCGGCACGACCTCTGCCCCCAGAAGCTTCATCCGGGTGACGTTCGGGGCTTCCTTGGCGATGTCGATCTCGCCCATATGGATTTCGCATTCCAACCCGAAATAGGCCGCCGCCGTCGCCAGCGCCACGCCGTGCTGGCCGGCACCGGTTTCGGCCATGACCTTGGTCTTGCCCATATGCTTGGCCAGCAGGGCCTCGGCCATGCAATGGTTCAGCTTATGCGCGCCGGTATGGTTCAGATCCTCGCGCTTGGCATAGATCTGCGCGCCGCCGCAATCCGCCGACAGGTTGCCCAGGAAGCTGACGGGCGTCGGACGGCCCTGAAAATGCTTGCGGATATAGCGCAGCTCATTGATGAAATCGGCAGAACGCGACAGCGTCAGATAGGCCTTTTCGATGGCCGCGAACTGGTCAACCAGAACCGGCGGCAGATCGGCCCCGCCATAGGGACCGAAAAAGCCCTTCGCGTCAGGATGCGAATTCAGATAAGTCATGTTGTCCTGCCTGTCAGCGTCCGTCGAGACGCACGAAATCCATGACGCTGCCGTCGCCGGGGCGGACGTCTTTCCAGTCGTCGATCTGGAAATCCACAACCAGTGTCGCAGCAGTCGGGAATTTACGGAATTCGGGGTCAAGCGGCACCCGCGCCGGCAGGCTGGCTGCGAATTCGGCGATGCCGGGATTATGGCCGATCATCATGACGGTCGGTTCGGTCGCCGATTTCAGGATGTCCAGCATATCCTGCGGGCGCGCATGGAAAAGCTTGTCTTCGAAGCGCAGGATGGGGCGCACTTCCAGCGGGGCCCCGGCAACACGTTCCCATGTCTCGCGGGTGCGCCTGGCGGGCGAGCAGATGACCTCTTCGGGTTCATATCCGCGCGAGGCCATGAAGTCGCCAAGCTCCTGCGCCGAACGGCGACCGCGATCGTTCAGCGGTCGGTCGAAATCTTCCAGCGTCGGGTCGTCCCATGCCGATTTCGCGTGACGGGTCAGAATCAGGCGACGGTAACCGGAAGGTGTCATGTGAAATGGCCTCTCATGCCGGGCGATGTGATCGGAGCCTGCCATAGCTTTCCGGACCGGGCAAGCACATGTGAAACGTGGAACGTCATGGAATTGTCACGCGCATTCAAGACGATGAATTGCGGCGGGATCTACAGACCGCTATCACCCTGACGCAGACCACGGGGCTTGACGCGCGGTTCGGTCGAGCGGATGAGGCTGCCCGCGCCGTGTTCGGTGAACAATTCCAGCAGCGTGGCATTGGGCACGCGCCCGTCAAGGATGACAACTGCGCGCACGCCGTCCTCGATCGCCTTCAGCGCGGTTTCCGTTTTCGGGATCATGCCGCCCGCGATTGTGCCGTCTTCGATCATGGCCCGAACATGGTCCGGGGTCATCTGGGTGATGACCTCGCCCGATCCGTCCTTGACGCCCGACACGTCAGTCAGAAGCAACAGGCGGTCGGCCCTCAGCGCCCCTGCAATGGCCCCGGCGGCAGTGTCACCGTTGACGTTGAAGGTTTCGTTATCCGCCATGCCGGTCGCCACCGGCGCGATGACCGGGATCAACCCGGCCAGATACAGGTCGCGGATGATCTGGACGTTCATCTCGACCGGCTTGCCGACGAAGCCCAGTTCGGGGTCATCGACCTCGCACACCATCATGTCGTCATCCTTGCCGGATATGCCGATGGCGCGGCCCCCGGCGTCGTTGATCGCCTGCACGATGCGCTTGTTCACAAGGCCGGACAGCACCATCTCGACCACCTCGACCGTTTCCTTGGTGGTCACGCGCTTGCCGCGCACGAAGCTGCTTTCGATGCCCAGCTTGCCGAGCAGATCGTTGATCATCGGCCCGCCGCCATGGACCACGACCGGATGAATGCCGACTTGCTTCATCAGCACGATGTCAGAGGCGAATTTCGCCATTTCGGCATCGTCGCCCATCGCATTGCCGCCGAACTTGACCACCACGACGGCACCGGAATAGCGCTGCATATAGGGCAGGGCTTCGGACAGGGTGGCGGCGGCGGTGGCGAAATCTCGGGTCATGTCCTGCTGTCTCATCACTGTTCCCTGATGTGTCGGGGCAGGTTAGGCGCAGCCGTGCCAGAGGTCCAGTGCCGCCGGGATCAGTGAAAGTCGCGGCTTGGAAACAGTTTCTTCGCCTGCTCGCGCGGGTGCTGCGCGGGCGAGGCACGACGCGGTGCCGGTCGCGGGCGCGGCGCATCGTCCGAGGCCGGATTGGTGATGCCGATGGAATGATCCATCGGATGTCCCAGTTTCGCAAGCTGACCCGAGGCATCCTCGATATCCTCGGCGATCAGGTGCACGACAAGCCCCTCGCGCTGCAGCCGGCCCGTCACCCGCAGCAGGCGACCGCCCATGACTTCGCGCCGGAAGCGTTCGAATACCCCCGGCCAGACCACCACGTTCGAAACCCCTGTCTCGTCCTCCAGCGTCAGAAAAATCACGCCTGAAGCTGTGCCGGGCCTTTGCCGGGTGATGACAAGGCCGCAGACACTGACCCGGTGCAACGGAACCTCGGACAGTTTGTCATGCGGGGTAAGGCCGCGGAACAGGGGGCGCAGCAGTTCCATCGGGTGGGCGCGCAGGGTCAGGCGCATGGCGACGTAATCCTCGACCACCTCCTCGCCCAGATGCATGGCGGGCAGGGCGACCTCGGGTTCGGAAATCGCTTCGCCGTCCAGCGGGTCGGACAGAAGCGGCAGCGGCATCTGGCCGCAGATGGCCTTGGTTTGCCACAGCGCGTCGCGCCGTGTCAGACCCATCGCGGCGAAGGCATCGGCCTCGGCCAGCCGTTCCAGCACGGCAGGGATGACGCCGGCGCGCAGCCAGACCGTCTGCGGATCGGGATAGCCATTGCCGCGCGCCGCCGTGATCTTTTCGGCATCCTCCTGCCGGAAGCCCTTGATCTGGCGAAAGCCAAGGCGCAGCGCCAACGCACCGTCGGCGCGCCGTTCAAGGCTGTTGTCCCATGCGCTGGCATTCACGCAGACCGGCCGGATCTCCACCTGATGTTCGCGGGCATCGCGCACGATCTGGGCGGGCGCATAAAAGCCCATCGGCTGACTGTTCAGCAGCGCGCAGGCAAAAACGGCCGGATGATGGCATTTCAGCCAGGCCGAGACATAAGCCAGCATGGCGAAAGCGGCGGCATGGCTTTCGGGAAAACCGTAATCGGCAAAGCCTTCGATCTGGCCGAAACAGCGCTCGGCGATTTCGGATGAATAGCCATTGGCCAGCATCCCGTTGATGAACTTGTCGCGAAAGGCGCCGATCGTGCCCATACGCCGGAACGAGGCGAGCGAGCGGCGCAGGTGGTCGGCCTCTTCGGCGGTGAAGCCCGCCCCGACCACGGCGATCTGCATGGCCTGTTCCTGAAAAAGCGGCACGCCAAGCGTGCGATGCGTGACCTCGGCCAATGCCGGGCCGAAGGGTTCGGGCTGTTCCAGCCCCATGCGGCGGCGGATATAGGGCTGGACCATGCCGCCCTGAATGGGGCCGGGACGCACGATGGCGACCTCGATCACCAGATCGTAGAACGTGGCGGGCTTCATGCGGGGCAGGAAATTCATCTGTGCCCGGCTTTCGACCTGAAAGACGCCCACGGCATCGGCGCGTTGCAGCATCCGATAGGTTGTCGGGTCTTCCTGCGGAGTGCTGGCGATGGTCATGGGCAGGTTTTCGTGCCGGTCCAGAAGGTCGAACGCCTTACGGATGCAGGTCAGCATGCCAAGCGCCAGAACATCGACCTTCAAGATGCCGAGCGCGTCGATATCGTCCTTGTCCCATTCGATCAGGGTCCGGTCCTGCATCGCGGCATTCTCGATCGGGCACAGCTCGTCCAGCCGCCCGCGTGTGATGACGAAACCGCCGACATGCTGCGAAAGATGGCGCGGAAAGCCGATGATCTGGCCGATCAGGCGGATGGTCTGGGCAAGCCTGCGGTCATCGGGATCAAGCCCCAGCTCTCGCACCCGTTCGGGATCGGCACCCCCGCGGGAATAGCCCCAGATCTGCCCCGAAAGGCTGGCCGTGACATCCTGCGACAGACCCATCACCTTGCCAACCTCGCGGATCGCGGCGCGTGACCGGAAATGGATCACCGTCGCGCAAAGCCCGGCGCGGTGGCGGCCATATTTCCGATAAATCCACTGGATCACCTCCTCGCGGCGTTCATGTTCGAAATCCACGTCGATATCAGGCGGCTCGCCCCGGTATTTCGAGATGAAGCGCTCGAATACCATCGCGATCTGGTCAGGGCCGACATCGGTGATGCCCAGCAGATAGCACAGGATAGAATTCGCCGCCGAGCCGCGCCCCTGACACAATATCCCTTGCGAGCGGGCATAGGCGACAATGTCATGCACGGTCAGGAAATAGGCCGGAAAGCCAAGATCGGCGACGACCGCCAGTTCCTTTTCCATCAGCGCCAGAACGCGGTCGGGCGCACCGTCCGGGTAGCGCCGCCTCAGCCCCTCATGGGCCAGTCGTTCAAGGCGGCTTTGCGGGGTTTCGTTCGCGGCGATTTCGTCGGGATATTCATAGCTGAGTTCGCCCAGATCGAATGAACAACGCGCCGCGATTTCCATTGTGCGGCGAAGCGCTGCGGGGTGATGGCGGAACAGGCGGGCCATATCCGCGCCGGATTTCAGGCGGCGTTCGGCATTGGGAAGCGCGCGGGTGCCGATCTCGTCAATGGTCAGATGCTCGCGGATGCAGGTCAGCACATCGGCCAGTTGCCTGCGGTCGGCGCGGTGCATCAGCACATCGCCCATCGCCACCATCGGTGCCGAACTCAGCATGGCCAGTCGCGCCGATGCCGCAAGATGCGCCTGATCGCTGCCGTCATAGCGCGGCACCGCGCCAAGAAAGACCTGCCCCGGAAAGCGCTTGCGCATCCGCTGAACCGGGTCGGCTGCATCTTCCAGCGCGCCCTGTGGCAGAGCAATCAGAACCATCCCCTCGCACCCATCCAGCAGATCGTCCAGGTCAAGATGGCATTCTCCCTTTTCCGCCCGTCGTTTCCCAAGGGTCAGCAGTCGGCACAGGCGTTGATAAGCGGCGCGGTCGCAGGGCAGGGCGATCCAGTCCACCGGACTGTCGCGCAGCACCAGCCGGCAGCCCACGATCAGCCGGGGCAGCCTGTTCCATGCAGCGGAATCGAATGGCGCGGGATCACCGGATTTGAGACGAGAGGAAGGATCGGTCTGCTGCTGGGACCGGATACGCAGCGAATCGGCCTGCGCTTCGCTTGCGGCGCGCTTCAACTGTTTCAGCGCCGACCACGCCCGCACCACACCGGCGAGCGAATTCCGGTCGGTAATGGCAATGGCGGACAGGCCCAGTTCGGCCGCCCGCGCGACGATCTCTTCGGGATGAGAGGCGCCGGTCAGGAAGGTGAAATTGGTCGTGACGCAAAGTTCGGCATAGTCGGGGGCGGTCATGGAAACTCCCCATGCACGAACCAGCCGGGATTCTGGGGGGTGTGAAACATCCATAAACGCCGCCCCTGCATCGTCTCGATCCTCCAGTAATCGCGTAACCCCCGATGCCAGTCCTGGTGTTCGGCCCACCATTCCGGCGCGATCCGTTCAGGTCCGGTAGCGCGCGCGAGGCTGAGCGACATGCGTCGCCAGCGAAAGCGCTGCGGCGGCTCGGAACCGCTGGCGGTGACTGGCTCAGGCGGAAAAATGTGAAGTGGACGTTGCCCGTGGCAGGACCATTTCGGGCTGGCAGTGCTGTGCGCGGCCGCAACCGAGATGAAGCCGCGTTCCGGGATATGGCTGTCGGCTGGCAGGAAACGGCGGATATTTTCCAGCCCGATCCGGGTGCCGATCCGGGTCATGAGATCGTCCAGACGGGCCGCATCGGCCACAGTTTCGCCCCCAAGCTGGCGTGCGGGCAGGGCATCGGTCTGGACTGCCTCCAGCCGCATCTGGTCGATTCCGAAACCGGCATCGACTTCATCCACACTGCGCTGGAAAAGCGGCAGGATGCGGACCGGATCGCGCAGCGGTGCAGCCAGCCGCAGCGCAATCTGCTGGCTGTCGCGATCAACCCGCCGCAGCGTCAGATGCAGCATGCGCGCGCCGGTTTCGTGCCGCTTCATCGTCTCGCACAGCCGGTCCAGCAAGCGTTGCAGAACCGCCATCACATCGCTGGTCAGCCCGATCGGCTCTGGCAGGGTCATCCTTGTCGCGTAATGGGGCGGATCGACAAGCGGCGAGATCTGTTCGGGCTGCTGGCCAAGCGCCTGATCCAGCCGCAGCAGAAGGTCCGGCCCGAAACGGCGGTTCAGTGGCGCGCGCGCCGCCCCTGCGAGGTCGCCAATGCTGCGCAGCCCCAGACGTTCCAGCGTTGCCGTCATCCGATCTTCCAGCCGCAGGGCGGCGACGGGCAGGCGGCCAAGTGCCGCCAGCGCGTCACCGGGCGGCGCAATGGGGGGGACGCCGTCAACAGGACCGTGATGCGCCAGCGCCCATGCCGCGCCGCGGGTGTCGGCCAGCCCCAGACGCAGCGCATAGCCGGCCCCTGTCAGCCGCTGGCGCATATCGGCCAGCATCGCTGCCTCGCCCCCCGCCAGATGCGCCGCGCCGGTAATGTCCAGAACCAACCCGTCCGCGCCTTCGATCCCGACCCAGGGGCAATACCGCGTCGCCCAACGCCGCAGCAGATGCAGCGCCCGGTAATCGGCTTCGGGATCTGCGGGGCGGGTCAGCAGGCTGCGGCAGAAGGCGCGGGCATCGGTGGCAGCCATGCCGCGATGCAAGCCGTGGTCTTCTGCCTCGGTGGTGAGGCAATAGATCCGGTCGGCGCTGCCCTGGCGCTGGATCAGCGCGAAAGGCCCGTCAACCGGCTGACGCCGTCGGGCCCGGTCGCTCGCCAACCGGGGAAACCACATCGAGACGATGCGCCTTTGCGTCCCATCGAACATGCCAGTGCCCAAGTGTTCCTGATTTGTTCTTGATAAGCTTCCATTCCTGCAGAGTCGAGTCGGCCTTTTCGGCAGGATCGAAAACCGGGCTGCACAGCCAGCGTGTTTCTGTGGCATTGCTGCCCAGACCTTCCGGGATAAGACCCAGCCCGATGCTGGACCCGGCCTGTGCTGCCAGTTGCAGACGGCGTCCCTGCGTCAGGCTGAGAGGCTGGCTCAATTCGGTCACGATCAGCCGCAGCGCACCATCGCGCAGGGCTTCTTCGGCCACGGCAAGCGCCTCGGTCTGGTCGGCGACCTCGGCCAGCAAAAGCCGTGCGGGATCAAGGAATCGGTGCAGCCCAAGCGGGTTCAGCCGACCCGTCACCCAACGCTCGCGGACCCACAGAAAATTGCCCGTCACACCGGCGGCGGCAATGGCGGCGAAGCTGGCGGCGGCGGGTCCGCAGGCTTCATGCGTGCGGCCGGGGCGCAGCCGGAACATGTCAGGAATGGTCGTGGTCATCGCAAAAGACTAGCGCGGCCGGCAGGGCATTTCCATATGGCGCGGGATCAGGTGCGCGGCGGAGGCAGACGCTGGCCTTCGGCATCGAACAGATGCGTCCGTCCGGCATCAAAAGCGAAGCTGATCCCGTCGCCTGCCTTCGTCGTATCCTGCCCGTTCAATACCGCAAGGATCTTCTGACCGTCATCCGTTGTCGCATGGGCCACGGTTTCGGGGCCAAGCGCCTCCATCAGATCGACGGTCGCAGTGAAACTTCCATCGCCGCCCGTTCCCGTGCGGATGTCATGGGGGCGGATGCCAAGCGTCGCGTCGGTGCCGGGCTGCAACGCGCTGCCATCGGCCGCGACCATGATCGACAAGCCGCCCGCGCCTTCGACACGGACTGATTGCGGACCGGCTTCGGCGATCTTGACCGGCAACAGATTCATCCGCGGCGCGCCGATGAACCCCGCCACGAACAGGTTCGCAGGGGTGTTGTAAAGATCCAGCGGCCGGCCAACCTGTTCGATCCGGCCGGCGCGCATCACGACGATCCGGTCGGCCAGCGTCATCGCTTCGACCTGATCGTGGGTCACATAGATCATCGTCGTCTTGAGGCGGTCATGCAGTGCCGAAATCTCGGCCCGCGTCGAGATGCGCAATTCGGCGTCGAGATTCGAAAGCGGCTCGTCCAGCAGGAACGCGGTCGGGTTTCTGACCACGGCGCGCCCGATCGCGACGCGCTGCTTCTGACCCCCCGAAAGCTGGCCCGGACGGCGGTCGAGATAGTCCGTGATCTCAAGCATCCGCGCCGCTTCGGTAATACGCTCGGCAATTTCAGCCTTCGGCATCTGGATATTTTCCAGCCCGAAGGCGAGGTTCTGGCGCACGCTCATATGCGGGTAAAGCGCATAGGACTGAAACACCATCGCAAGGCCACGATCGGCGGCAGAAACCTGCGTCACATCCTTGCCGTCGATCTCGATCCGCCCGGCGGTCGGCTTGTCGAGCCCCGAGAGCAACCGGAGCAGCGTGGACTTGCCGCAGCCGGAAGGCCCGACCAGCACCACGAATTCCCCATCCGCTATGTCGAGATTGATGTCATGCAGCACCTTCACATTTCCATAGGCGCGCTGAATGTCGGAAAGCGTGATCTGTCCCATGAAAAACCTATTTCAATCCGCTGCCGGCAATACCGGCGGTGATGTATCGTTGCAGAAACACGAAGACGAGGACGACCGGGATCATCGTCACCACGGTCATGGCGAGGATATAGTGCCACTGCACGTTCAATTCCCCCGCATAGGTGTTGAGCCCGACCTGAAGCGTGTAAAGTTCTTTCCGCGACAGCACGACAAGCGGCCACAGAAAATCGTTCCAGCGCCAGACGATCGAAAAGATCGCCAGCACCGCAAGCGCGGGTGCCGCCAGCGGCAGGATGATGCGCCAGTAGATTTGCCATTCGCTGGCATGATCCATCCGCGCCGCATCCAGAAGTTCGTCCGGGATCGTCAGCATATACTGGCGCAGCAGGAACACGCCGGTCGGCGTCGCCACGGTCGGCAGGATCACCCCCCAAAGCGAATCGAACAGCCCGACCGCGTTGACCACCGAATAAAGCGGCACAAGAATGACCGAGAGCGGCACCATCAGCGTCGCCACGATCAGCAGCATGACCCCATCGCGCCCCCGGAACCGGTATTTCGACAAGGCGAAGGCCGCCATCGAATTGGTCAGCAGCGTGATGATCGTCGCCATGACGGTCACGAAAACAGAGTTTCGAAGATAAAGCAGGAAGTCATTCTGCTCCAGCGGGACGACATAGTTTTCCGTCGCGAAGGCAACCCGGCGCTGCGGCGTGCGTTCGGCGATATTCACCTTCACGATCTCGTCCGGCGCATCGGGATCGACCATCTGGGCGATGGTGCCCACGCGGCGGACCTGCGCAAGCACCTGTTCAGATCCGTCCGGCATCGACACGCTGTATAGCTCCAGCGGGTTGTCATATCCTTCGACCATGACCTGCTCGGTCGCCATGGGCAGAACGGTCGGCGGAAACTCTGCCAGCGCGGCAGGGGTCTTGAAGGATGACAGGACCAGCCAGACTGCGGGCCCGAACATCACGAAGATGCCGGCGATCAGCCAGACCCAGGTGAAGATGTCGGTCCAGTCCCAGCCCGATCCGCCGCGACGGCGGGTAAGGAATTCGGCAACACGGCTCATTTCCGCTCTCCTGCCTTTTCATTGCGCCGGCCAAGGCCAAGCTGGATCAGCGTCAGCACCACGAGGATCAGACCCATGATGATGGATGCCGCCGCCGCAAGGCCCGGATTGCGCAGAAGCGAGGCGAAGCCGACCTCATAGATATATTGCGTCAGATACAGGGTCGATGTGCCCGGCCCGCCGCCTGTCAGCACATAGGCTTCGTCGAAAATCTGCACGGCGCGGATCAGCGCCAATACGATCACCACCAGAAGGTTCGGCATCAGCAAGGGCAGCGTGATACGCCAGAAAACCCGGCCCGCACGCGTGCCGTCCATCTCGGCGGCTTCGTAAAGATCGCGCGGTATCGCCTGAAGCCCGGCCAGCAGGATAAGCGTGTAAAAGCCCATATGCGCCCAGACCGAGACGCCGACAGTCGCCACGAAGGAATAGAAGCGGTCGGTCAGCCAGACATGCGGTTCCAGCCCGACATTATACAGAATGAAATTCAGCAACCCCTCGCGCTGAAGTATCCAGCGCCAGATCAGGCCGACCACGACCGGCGACAGCAGCACCGGGAAGAAGAAGACGGCGCGCCAGAAGCCGCGGCCGCGGATTTCCCTGTTCAGGATCAGCGCGGTAATCATTGCGACCACGGTCATCATGCTGACCTGAACGACAACGAAAAGCGCTGTATTGCGCAGCGCAATCCAGAACAGATCCTCGCGGCAGGTGGTCGGATCAAGATAGTTTCCGCAATCCATCAGCCGGGCATATTGCTCGCCCCCGACATAGCTGCGGTCGGACAGGAACAGCGCCTGCCCGGATGTCATCGAATAGGCGAAGTTGATGACCAGCGGCAGCAGGACGAAAATGCCGAAGATCGCCATGTTCGGCGCCAGAAAGAAGGCTGCCATGCCGCCTGTGCCGGTCATTCCCTGCCACCATTTCAGCGGCAGGTTCAGAAGCCGGGCCAGCCAGATGACCGGCGCCGCCAGAACGGCACCGATCCGCGATGATATGGAGCGCGTGGCCATCAGTTCCCTTGCGCGACCTTGTCGGCGATATCCTGGTCGATCCTGACCCAGGCATCGTCGAGCGACATCTCACCCGCCATGACCTGACTGATCCGGGTCACGAGCGCGCCGTAATAGGCGTTGCCCCAAACCCATGCGGGCAGGGCATCCGCAGCGGGCAGCGTTTCAGAGCTGGCCTTGACGAAAGCATCAAGTGCCGGGCCGACATTCTTGTCTTCCGTCACCCAGTTCAGCCCGCCCTTTTCGATCACGCCTTTATGGGCGGGCAAGAACAGGGTGCGCTCGGAGAACTCTTTCACGACATCCTCGCGCGAGAGGTATTCCATCACCTTGACGACGTCATCCTGGTTCTTGGTGTATTTTACCGCGACCAATGCAGCACCGCCCTTCAGGCCCGAACAGCCGGCGGTGCCACAGGGCGAACCCGTCGCCACCCAGTCGAAGCCGTCGCCGATCTTGCTGGACAGGTTCGCGACCTGCCAGCTTCCGGAATAATAGAACGGGATCTGCGCATTGATGAAGTCGTCCGCTGCCGCGCGATAGGTGGACCCGGCAGCCGCGACCCAGGTGTCCTTCAGCATCAGGCCTTCATTCGTCCAGTCGACAAGCTTTGTCGCAAAAGTCTTGGTGCCGTCATCGACCGGCGCGGGCATCCCGTCGGGGCCGATATAGTTCGCGCCATATGACACATTCGGCCCCGAGATACGGTGACCGGAACGGTCGATCGCGAATGCCGCGGGGGTCTGCTGGCTTTGCATCACCTCGGCCGAGGCTGCGATCCAGTCATCCCATGTCGCACCTTCGCCCGGCATTTCGACGCCCGCCTGTTCGAACAGCGTCTGGTTGGCAAAGCCGCCGGTCAGGGTCAACTGGGTCAGGAAGCCGGGAATGGCGTCCGATCCGTCCGGGCGCATCCAGTCGAACTGATCGCCGAAATTGGTGTCCCAATAGGCCGGGTCGGACAGCAGCGGGCGCAGGTCAAGCCAGTGGTTCGCAAGCTCTTTGATGTTCGTCACGCGGGCGATGTCGGGGCCTTCGCCGGATTCGAGCTGGATCGGCAATTGCTCCATAATGACCTTGTAGGCGACATTATCCAGCGTGACGTTGATATCGGGATTTTCCTCCATGAAACGGTTGAGCAGGTCCTGAATGACCTCGCCCTCGACGCCGTCGGAATACCACATCAGGCGGACATCGCCCGCCTGAACCGCGCTCGCGCTCAGCAATGCAGCGAAGCTTGCCCCCAGCACCCTTTTCGTTCCGTTCATGTTTCTCCTCCTCCTTGTTGGCGGGGCGGCTTTTGCCGCATCCCTCTATGTCTTGCCGAATTCGGTCGCAGCTCCCTCTACGCGCCAATCGGCCGGGTCAAGTTCGCGTCCCTCGGCCTTTATGCTGCCATCGGGCCGGAACAGAACGGAGCCATATTCCGGGTCATCAACCTCGATCACACCGTCATCATGGCGATGAAGTTCCAGCGGGGCAAACCTTTCCCCGAATGCCGCCATGTCGCGATCTGCGCTGCGGTCGCCAAGCCTTACAAGCCAAAGCGTATTCGGTCCGTCGGCGCGCAGTTCATTGCCGGCGGTCGGCCCGGTTTCAAGCATCCGCAGCGCGACATTGGCGCGAATCAGCGCGAACGCATCGCCCGCTTCGGCGAGGGCCTGATGTCCCGAGACTTCGCTTTGCGTGAACTCCGCAGCGGGGAACCAGGCGTGGGTGAAACCGGGCTGACCCTCGTGAATCGCGAATTCCGCAATGGCGAGTGCCTTGTATTGATGCAGGCGGGGCAGGGTGCCAGAGCCGCCCCAATAGGACGGGCGGCCATAGCCTGACTGCAGCACTTCGCCGGGATGGTTGATCCATATCTGCGCATTCGGGTTCTGGCCAAGGCGAAGATGCAGGACGGTTTCCTGATAGCCCCATTCGTTCCAGCGATAGGCGGCGGCGCTGCCCATGGCGAAATCGGCGGTCTTATAGTGGTAAAGCCGGGCGAAGGCATCTTCGCCCTGCGCAAAGACCCATTCCCATTGCGTCCCGGCTGGCACCGATGCGATGGGGGAAAGACCGTCCGGCACGTCAAGGCCGTGATCACGCAGGCACAGCGCAAGCTGGGGCAGTGCATGGAAGCGCATCCCGTAATTGCCTTTGCCCCAGATCATCCGCGCGATGCCAGAAAGCTCCAGCGTGCGCGCCGCGCGCAGCGTATGTTCGTATGACCGCCCCTGCGCGGCCGTAAGGATGCCGTGATGGGCGGAGCGCGCGACGATATACAGCAAACGCTGAATGGCACGACCGGCGCGGTCGCGGATATCGTCATCAGGGGCAAGCGCGTAAAGCGCGCAGAGGCCCTTCAGGTCAATCGGGAAATAGGGCGCGGAATTGAACTCTGCCATCTCCCATTTCTCGAAATGATCCAGCCATGCGCGCACTCGCGCGGCCCCCGTCGCCGACTGCTCGGCGCCCGTGCGACCCGACCGCACAAAGCCCGCGTCAGGCAGCAGATCCCCGGCAAGATAGGCGGCGGTATGGAACAGAAGTGCATGGTTTTCCGAGAAATACCACTGAACGTCATTGCCCTTTTCATCCATCCAGTAGCGATAGTTCAGGATTGCCGCGTCGATCCGGTCGCGCAATGCCGGATCAATCGCATCGCCATAAGCGATGCGGCACCACAGCAGCGGAACGAGGATGAAATCCGCGCAGTCGTGGCAATCCTCGATCGCGGGCAAGGCATTCGCGATCATTGCATCCGTTTCTGGACCCGCCTTTCCGGTCGCCAGTCGCGCCAATGCGCGCACGGTGTCGGCCTCGGCGTGCTCGGCGACTTCGTTCAGCGCCTCGGCTATCCTCGCAGGCAGGGTCGCGGGCGCGTCGCCCTGCCGCGCTGCATGGCTGATCTCGACCCCGAAGGTGCGCGAGACTGCGAGATCGCCTGCGCGCAGCGTCACGATAAAGTGGCGAAAATCGGCGGGCAGGTCGACCGCATCGGCAATGGCAAGCCGCGTCTCGCCCTGCCGCAGCGGGATCGAAAAGCGGACCGGCTCTTCGATCGACATGAAATCGCCCTCGACGGAAATCTCCGCCGTGATATCTGCGGGGATCGGGTTGCCGGCGATCAGCGCGACCTCGCCGCGGTCATAGGCCGGGCGTTCGAAACGCATCGACGCAAGCGCCTCCTCCATCGCATCGGCGACCGAGGGTTCGGCGGCGATGGGCAGCGCGTGGCGGACCGACGGGCCGTCAAGAAAATCCAGCTGAAAGTAATAGCGCGCGTCGCGTTCAGCCAGATCGTCGAACCAGACGCGAATGATGTTGTCCCCTGCCAGAAGCGGTGCAGAGAACTCTGCCTCGTTTTCCAGATTGCGGATATAGGGGGCCATCCAGCCGATTTCCTGGCCATTCACGAACAGGATCGCGCCGCCGCAGGTGCGCAGGCGCAGCCGAGCCTTCCCGGCCGTGTCGGCGCGCAGCACGGTTTCGGCCCATGTGCCGATGCGTGTCGGGCGGAACCAGAACCCCGACAGATCCACACGGGGGGACGCGAAGGGCAGCCAAAGCTTTTCGGCGGCAAAAGGCACAGTCTCCGAAGGGCGCTTGCCACGATTGGCGGCGGCGAATTCGGTGCGGCACGGATATTCGTGCGGTATGAAATTCTTTGTCTTGGTCAGGAAAAAGAAGGGGTCCATCTCTCCCTTCATCGGCTGATCGGCGACGTCGAAGCGGCTTTCGGCGGTTTCACCTATTCGCCAATAGGTGACGGGCTCGCCGGGACCAAGCGGGCGCAGCAGGGCTGCTTCCGGTTCGCGCAGATCAAGGCTGCTCATTTCAGATCCTTCACGGGCACTGGGCTGACATCGTTGTAGGCCTGGTTCTCGCCAGTCATCCCCCAGACGAAAGCATAAGGTCCGGTGCCAGCGCCCATATGGATCGACCATGCCGGCGACAGAACCGCATCGCCATTCGCGATCATCAGATGACGGGTATTTTCGGGTCGCCCCATCAGATGCATCACGCGGTCCTCGTCTGCCATGTCGAAATAGCAATAAGCCTCCATCCGGCGCTCATGCAGATGGGGCGGCATCGTGTTCCAGATGCTGCCCGGCGCAAGATCGGTAATGCCCATCAGCAGCAGGCAAGAAGGCGCGACTTCAGGGTGAATATACATCGCCAGCCTGCGCTTGTTGGCGCGTTCCGCCTCGCCCAGTTCCAGCGGCTTGGCTTCGGCCCTTGTGATCAGACGGTGCGCAATGTCGGCACCGGCCGGGACCGAGTTCATATAGAATCGCGCGGGATCTGCGGCATCATCGCTTTCCAGCGTCACCTCTGCCGCGCCGCGCCCGATATAGAGGATGTCGCGATTGGCAAGCTGATACCGCACGCCGTCCACAGTGACGGCACCGGCACCGCCCAGATTGGCAATGCCCATCTCGCGCGCGCTGAAAAACAGGGGTGTGCCGACATCCTCGCCCCCGCCAAAACGAAGCGCCGCACCTTCAGGCACAGCGCCGCCCAGAATCATGCGGTCGAGATGGGTATAGACGAAGCGGATCTCGCCGCGCGAAAACAGGTCCTCGACCATGAATTCGGCGCGCAGCCGGTCCGTGTTCATCCCAGAAATATCGCCGGGCGATGCCCCGTAAATGCTGCGCATCATGCGTGTTCCCGTGTGTTTTCGCCGTGAAGGCGCTCGGTCAGGCACAGGATCGCAAGAGCCTGCCCATATCCGGTCGGTTGAATTGGTATGTCGCGGTAAAATTGCAGGTCATGGCCCATGCGCGTTCCGTAAGAGACGTTTTCCACCACGCCCCCCGGCCCGATATTGGACATGACCGCCTCGGCCGCGCGTCGCCCCGCATCTGCCGCCGCGGGCGGTGCCAGCCCAAGCCGCGCGGCCTTCATCAGCCCATAGCCGAAGCCTGCCGTCGCAGAGATTTCGATATAGGATGCAGGATCGTCCAGCAGCGTATGCCAGCCGCCCGATGCATCCTGAAGCGCCAGCAATGCATCAATCTGCGCGCCCAGCACGCCAAGCAGATAGTCGCGCACCACAGAGGAGATCTCTGCCATCTCGATCAGTTCCAGAATGCCGACCGTGATCCAGCTATTGCCGCGACCCCACAGTGCGCGCGCGAAATTGTGGCGTCCGTCAAAGCTCCAGCCATGAAACCACAGGCCGGTATGCGGATCGGCAAGATAGCGCGCGTGAACGAGGAACTGGCGCTCGGCCTCTTCGACCAGATGCCGCTGTCCGGATGCCTGACCGTAAGAGGCAAGAAACAGGGCGACCATGAACAGCGTATCGTCCCACAACTCGTCATCGTTGATGCGGTCCGAGACATTGTGCTGAAACCCGCCTTCCGGCGTGCGCGGCATCGTCTCGACAAGGATTTTCGCCCAGTCGTCCAGCACTTTGCCATAACGCGGCTGCCCCCGCCGACGCCAGATCTCGCTTAACGCCAGTATCGGGGCGGTCGTGTTGACGTTCATTCCCGGCAGTCCGGCCTCGATGCGGCGGTCATACCAGTCTTCCAGCGTCTGAAGCAGCGCCGGATCGTCATTCTGCACCCACAGGCGCATCAGGCCGTAAAGCCCGACGCCCTGCGGCCATTCCCAGCTGTCAAAAGAAACATAGTCGCCGGGCGTCCCGTCCAGATTCGGCTCGTCAAAGCGCCCATCGTGGCGCAGACCCGTCATCCCCCGGACCAGAGCGTCCAGCTTTTCCGCGATGTCCTGTTCAGACGACGCCATGGCTCCCCCCGCCTCGCCGTATCTCACTTCACAGGTTCACACGGCGATAATATTCGCGCAAGATGAAAATAATTTGCAGAAATGGGCGTGGCAGGGCACGAGATGAAACACGGCAGGAAGGCGCGGGGCGTGCGACTGGATCAGGTGGCGGAACGCTGCGGGGTGTCAATCAGCACGGTGTCGCGCGCGCTCAGCAACAGCCCCGGCGTGCGCGACGACCTGCGCAACCATATCATCGACACGGCAAGGGCCATGAACTATCCGCTCCTGCCGTCCGTCGTGGGACGAAAGGTGATGCTGGCGGCCAGCAGCGTCGCCATGCTGGACCATGCGCGCAGTCAGTTTACCATGTATGTCCTTGATGGCCTTGCGGAGCGTGCGCGGGCGCTTGGCGTTGAATTGCTGACCCGCCCGGTCGCATGCGATGCCGACGAGGTCGCGCTGCTGGAGGAGGCGGCTGCCGACGAGGCGATCACCGGCTGCCTGTTTCTGACACTGGACGCAGACGAGATGCTGACGCGGGCGAGCGGCTTCGCAAAACCGATCGTGCTGGTGAACGGGGATGATCCGGCAATGCGTCATTCATCGGTCACGCCCTGCAACCGCTCGGCGGCCTATCTTGCGACCAGCCATCTTCTGTCGCTTGGTCATCGGCGCATCCTGTTCCTTCAGCGACCGGGGCGGCGGACGATCCGGCGCAGACTGGAAGGGTGGCAGGACGCGATGCGCGGGGCCGATATCGATGTGGACGATCTGACGGTTGACGTCGATGACTGGCTTCCGGAACTGGGCGAGGCCGCAATTCTCAGCCGCATTGCGGCGAAAGCGGATTTCACAGCCGTGCTGGCGGCGGGCGACAGCCTTGCCTATGGGGCGATGCGCGCGCTTCAGCAAAGCGGGATTGATGTGCCGGGGCAGGTGTCGGTGATGGGCATCGACGATCTTCCCGTCTCTGCGTTCAGCAGCCCGCCGCTGACCACGATTCACGTGCCGATGCAGGAAATCGGCGCGGCAGCGCTTGGCTTGCTTCTGGACGAACTGGACGGTGCCGACAAGCCGCCGCGCAGGATCGAACTGGCCTGTCGTCTGGTCCTGCGCGAATCCACCGGTCCCGTGGTCTGAGCGCGGCGCCTACATCTCGTAGCCGGGCTTCTTGTAAAGCTTTGCCAGCCGGGGCTTGATCTCGGGGTCGTAAACCTGCGCCTTCCAGTCGGCGCTTTCGACATCCTCGATCGCCACCGAGATCGAGCCTGCGCCCGAGCCCAGAAACTTCATCACATCGCGGGTAATTGCATCGGCCAGTTGCTGCTTCTGCTCCTCGGTCTGGCCGGGCCAGCATTTGACGATCACATGCGGCATCTGGCTTTCCTTTCGCGCTCACTTTGCAATTCGGTTAGCAGTCTGGGACGGCGTCATCAACGCCTGCGTAGTTGCAACTCGGCAAGCGTCACGACGTGCCGATATGGTCGGTCAGGGCGCGTATCTGTGCAAACATGGTCGCGTTAAGCTGCGAAAGCGTCATCTCGGGTGTTGTCGCAAAGCTGCTGAAAAGCCCGTTGAGACTGAGGAAAATCATCTCTCCCAAGGCGCGCGCATCGACATCCGCACCAATCTTGCCCGTTGCCTTCAGCTGCTCCATCAGCGCCACCACCTGTTCGGAAAGCGCATGATCCAGCGCCCGGTAGCGCCGCGAGAACGGTGCGTCAGGCGTCTGAATCGAAAGCGCCATCGCCGTGCGCCACATTTCCTTGGTGAGGTAAACCAGCGAATGATCGTAATAAGTCGCGATCAACGCGCAGATCGCGTCATATGCTGCGGACGGGGGGTGGGCCAGAACAGCTTCGCCCTGACGCAGCACTTCTTCGACCTCCATCACCACGATAGCAAGCAGAAGGTCTGCCTTGTTTTCATAGTAATTATAGAAGGTTCCGACCGAAACCTCGGCGGTTTCGGCAATGGTTTCGATCCGCGCGGAATCGTAGCCGGACTGCTTAAAAAGTGCGCTCGCTGCCTCGAGGATAGCGCTGCTTCGCCGGGCTTTTTGTCTTTCGCGAAGTCCGGCCATGGGGCCTCCTGCCGATCCTAAAATTATCATTGACTATAAAAATGAATGTGTTCAACTTTTTCTGCAAGACGAGAAAATTCGCTGCGCCAAAAAATATGGGGAGATTGCCATGACCATCAAGCAAGGCTGCGTCACGCTGGCGCTTCTGGCCGGCTTCGCGCCCGCCGCATATGCCGAGGATCTGAATGCGCTGATCTGGTGCGACCATGCCGATCCGGCTTTGCTGGAACCCTTCGAGCAGGCCCATGATGTCCGCGTCAACGTGAAGGAATATGAAGGGACTGCCGCGGGTCTGACGCTGCTGGAACAGTCCCGGCCGGGCGACTGGGATGTGATGGTGATCGACGCCGTCGATGTTGGCCGCGCGGTCGAACGCGGATTTCTGGCGCCTTTGCCCGCCGATCAACTGCCAACGGCCGATTTCTTCCCCGAGGTCGTGCTTCAGGATCACACCACCATTGATGGACAGACCTATGCGGTGACCGAAAAGTTCGGCTATAACACCCTGGCCTTCAACAAGGCCAAGGTCGATGCCGCAGATATGGAAAGCCTTGGCGCGCTGTGGTCGGGAAAATATGACGGGCGCATTGCGATCTATGACTATTACCTGCCGGTTCTGGGTCTTGTCGGTCTGCAGGACGGCATTGCGACGAAAGATCTGGATGCGGCCGCATTGGACAAGATCCGCGAACCTCTCATGTCGCTGAAAGCGGCCTCGCGTCAGGTGTCCGACGTGGTGGCCAGCCAGACCGCGCTTGCAACAGGAGAGGTTGATGTTCTGATCGGCGGGGGCGAATGGCTGACGGCGGTGCTGAATGCCGAGAACCCCGATCTCGACTGGACGATCCCGAAGGAAGGCGGCCTGCTATGGGCGCAGTCCATCGCCATGGTGGAGGGGACCGAGAGGCCGGAACTTGCGCTGGAATTCATCAAATATATCACCTCGCCCGAGGGGCAGGCGCGACTTGCGACCTCGTCCTGCTATTGGGGGATGCCGGTGAACAAGATGGCGGGTGACGTTCTGACGGACGAGCAGAAGGCGATTCTGCGTTGGGACGATCAGGCCGAATATCTGTCGCGCGCGCAGCTTTACCCGGTTCCGAATGCCGCCACCGATACGGCGATGCAGGATCTCTGGACCGAGATGCTGCAGAACTGAGGTCGCGCGGATGAGCATCGAGGCCCGCGAAAGACGACAGGGTGCGGCACTGGTCGCGCCCGCGCTGATCTGGGTGCTGATCTTCTTCATCATCCCTTTCGCGGGCATGGCTTTGATGAGCCTTGCGCATCTGGACGGCCGCGAGGTGGTGCAAAGCTTCGACCTGAGCAATTTCGCGAAGATCTTCACCGATCCGTCGCTGCGCAAAGGGATCTGGGTCTCGTTGCAGATCACGGCGCTTGTCACGGCGATTTCGGTGCTGCTGGCATGGCCGCTGGCCTGGATCATCGCGACGCGTGTGCCCGCGCGCTGGCAGCGGCTGGCGCTTCTGATCGCGGTGCTTCCGTTCTGGACGTCTTACGTCGTGCGATCCTACAGCTGGGCGCTGGTTCTGGGCGAGAATGGCGTCATCATGAAGACACTGACCGGGATCGGCCTGCTGGCCGAGCCGGTCCAGATCATGGCGACGCGCGCCGCGACCGTGACGGGGTTCGTGCATTTCTTCACGATGCTGCTGACGCTGACGATCTATTCCAATCTCATCCAGCTTTCCCCGAACTATGCCCGTGCGGCCCAGGATCTGGGTGCGTCGCGGCTGCAGGTGATCCGGCTGGTGATCCTGCCGCTGACGCTGCCCGGCATCATGACCGGCGCATTTCTGACCTTCGTGCTGTGTATCGGCGACTACATCACGCCGCAGATCCTTGGCGGGAATAATGAATTGACGTTGCCGCAGCTTATCATGCTGCAACTGGGCAGGCGCGGCGATTATCCGATGGCCTCGGCACTGTCGCTTGTGCTGATGGCAATCGTGACGCTGGCCTATGCGGCAACCTCGCGCTGGCTGCGGATGGATCGTCTGTGATGCGGGTGCTGGCCTGGGCATATCTGCTGGCGATGTTCGGCTTCATCCTGTTGCCGGTGGTGGTGCTGATCGTCTTTTCCTTTCAGGACAGCCGCCTGCCGGTACCGCCTTTTGATGGGCCGACGCTGCGGTGGTATGCGGAAATCATAGCCGACCGCGCATTGATGGAAGCCCTGATGAATTCGCTGCTGGTGGCGTTGATTTCATCTGCGGTCGCGCTTGTGCTGGGCTTTCTTGCGGCATCGGGGCTTGCGCGGGTGCTGCTGCCGGGATCGGCACTGATCCGGGGCGTGCTGATCGCGCCGATGACGGTCAGCTATCTAATTATCGCGCTCGGTCTGTTGCAGATGTTCAACGCGGTCGGCCTGCGCCCGTCGCTCGTGGCAACGGGCATCGGCCATGTCGTCATCAACCTGCCTTTGTGCTTTGCGATAATCTATGCCTCGATGGGCGAGCATCAGAAAAACGCGATGCGCGCTGCGCGCGATCTCGGCGCGGCAGAATGGCAGGTGCTGTGGCATGTCTCTGCCCCGATGCTGCTGCCATCGCTTGCGGCGGCGTTCTTTCTGGCCTTCACCTTCAGCTGGGACGAGTTCATCATCGCCTTCCTGCTGACCCGCTTTGATGTGACGCTGCCAGTCGAGATCTGGTCGATGCTTCGGTCCGGGCTGTCGCCTGCCACGAATGCGGTCGGCTCGATCGTGTTTCTTGTTTCGGTGGCAATCGTTCTGGTGCTGGAACTGACACTGTTCAGAAGGAGGGGCGCATGACTGCCGATGTCAGCCTGCAGGGGATCGAGCATCGCTTCGCTGGCTTCACCGCGCTGCACCGCGTCGACCTGAAGATCGCGGCGGGCGAGTTTGTCGTGCTGCTTGGTCCGTCCGGCTGCGGCAAGACCACGCTTCTGTCGATTATCGGCGGCTTCCTGACGCCATCCGAAGGGCAGGTTCTGATCGGCGCGCGCGACATGACGCAGGTTCCCCCGAAGGACCGGCCGACGACGACGATGTTTCAGGACTATGCGCTGTTCCCGCATATGTCGCTGCGCGACAATGTCGGCTTCGGGCTGCGCATGCGCGGCGCCGGGCGGGCGGTGCGCAACGACAAGGCAGACGCCATGCTGGAGATGGTCGGCCTTGCCGCGCAGGCGGGTCGCCGCCCGCACGAGCTGTCGGGTGGGCAGCGCCAGCGCGTCGCGCTTGCGCGGGCGCTGGCGGTGGAGCCGGACGTGCTGCTGCTGGACGAACCGCTTGGCGCGCTGGATCTGAAACTGCGCCGACAGATGCAGGACGAGTTGAAGGCGATCCAGCGCCGCGTGGGCACGGCATTCGTTCACGTCACGCATGATCAGGAAGAGGCGATGGCCATAGCCGACCGGATCGTCGTGATGAATCAGGGCCGGGTCGAGCAGGCGGGAAGTCCTGAAGATGTCTATCTGCGCCCGGCGACGCTGTTCTCGGCAGGTTTCATGGGAGAGATGAACCGCATTCCCGCGACCCCCGACGGGGACGGGGTGACGACGCCGCTGGGGCATCTTCCGCTGCCCCCGCAAAGGGGCACGCTGTGCCTCCGGCCCGAGAATGTCGGGCTTCGGGGCGATCTGCGCCTCGGCCCGGCGCGGATGATCGAGGCGTCGTTCTTCGGCGCGCATCATCGCTGCCATTTTGCGCCGCTGGCCGCGCCCGACATGATCCTGACGGCGAACCTGCCGCAGGGCGCGGTGCCTGAACGCGGCGCAGAGGTCCAGCTTTTCGCCACTGACCCGGTCATCCTGTCCGAGACGGCGCAATGAACCGGATTGCGCCCGCAGACTGGTATCGTCAGCGTCCGGCCGGCGACGGCATCACCTGGATTGATGAGCCGCATATTCAGGAATTCTATCGCTGCAATATCTGGCATGTCCGGGGCCGCGACCGTGATCTGATGGTCGATAGCGGCATGGGCGTCGTCTCGCTTCGGGAATGGGTGCCGCTGGTCAGCGAACGCCCGCTGGACGCCGTCGCCAGCCATACCCATTTCGACCATATCGGCAGTCATCACGAATTTCCGTGCCGCCTGTGCCACAGCGCCGAGGCGGACATTCTGGCTGCCCCAACGCGCCCGAACACGCTGGCCGATCCCTATGTCACCGACGAAATCTTCGATGCGCTGCCGGATGTCCCCTACAGCTCCACCACCTACGCCGTTAAGGGCGCGCCCGCGACGCGCCTGCTGGAGGACGGCGATATCGTCGATCTGGGCGACCGTCATTTCGAAGTCATCCACACGCCCGGCCACAGCCCCGGCGGGATCGCGCTGTGGGAGGCCGCGACAGCTGTGCTGATCTCGGGTGACATCGTCTATGATGGACCGCTGATCGAGGATACCTATCACGCCGATGCGGGCGACTATATCCGCTCCATGCAGCGGCTTCTGACGCTTCCGGTCAGGGTGGTACATGGCGGGCATTTCCCGTCATTTTCCGGGGACCGGTTGCAGGCGCTCATCGCTGGATGGCTGCGGGAAAAGGGGGTCTGAGTATGCCGATCAAACTGGCGCTGTGGCAGGGGGAAAGCGTGGCCGGTGATAGGGGGCGGGCGCTGTCCGAAATCGCCCGTGCGAGCCGCGCGGCAGGACAGATGGGGGCGGCGGCGATCACCTTTCCCGAGCTGTTTCTGTCGGGCTATGAACGCGACGACCTTGGCGAACTCGCCATGACGCAGGACGAGGTCGCGGGACATCTGTCCCCCATGGCGCAGCGCGCCGCCTGCGCGATCTGCATCGGCTATCCGGAGCGGCTGGCAGAGGGGATCGCGAATTCTGCCATCTGTCTCGGCGCAGATGGACAGGTCCTTGCCAACCACCGCAAGATCCAGCTTTTCGGCCAGACAGAGGCCACGCGCTTCGTGGCGGGGGACCGTTACACGACCTTTGCCCTTGCAGGGCGCAAGGCGGCTGTTCTGATCTGCTATGACGTCGAATTCGCACCACATATCGCGGCGCTTCAAGGGCAGGGGGTGGACCTGATCCTCGCGCCGACGGCCAATATGCGGCCCTTCGAACATGTCGGCCACCATGTCGTGCCGACGATGGCCGCGAACCATGCGCTCAGCATCGTTTACGCGAATTACTGCGGGCGCGAGGCGCATCTTGAATATTTCGGGGAATCGTCGATCACCGGGCCGGACGGGCGGATGCTCGCGCGTGCCGGACAGCATCCCTGCCTGCTGATCGCTGACTTGCCTGACGACTATGAGCCGGCGCATCTTTCCACGCAGTCGCGCGATTTCAGGCAGGTTGCGCCATGATGCAGCGTGCCGCATTCAGGGGCGAAAACCCGCCCAGATATTATGCATTTGGGGAATCCGCTGACGCTGATCCGCGCAAGGGGTTTTCCTGCCGGATGATATATCCGATGTCAGGCGCATGATGAGGAAACCGGAATGAGCGAGCATCGCTTCAATCAGCCGCTTGGCGGCAATACCATGCCCCGGACGGGAGGGCCCGCCACGATGATGCGCCTGCCTGCCGCCGAAAGCGCGGCGGGGCTGGATGCCTGTTTCATTGGCATCCCGATGGATATCGGCACCTCGAACCGGCCCGGCACGCGGCTGGGGCCACGCCAGATCCGCGACGAAAGCCGGATGATCCGGCCCTATAACATGGCCACGGGCGCGGCGCCCTTCGATCACCTTCAGGTCGCGGATATCGGCGATGTGCCGATCAACCTGTTCGATCTGAAGAAGTCTGTCGACATCATCGCGGATCACTATCGTGAGGTGCTGAGCCACGGCGCAATCCCGCTGACCCTTGGCGGCGATCACACCCTGACATGGCCGATCCTGCGTGCCATGGCGGAAAAACACGGACCCGTTGCGCTGATCCATGTTGACGCGCATTCCGACACGAATGACGAGATGTTCGGCGAAAAGGCCGCGCATGGCTGTCCCTTTCGGCGCGCGTGGGATGAAGGGCTTTTGCAGAATGACAAGGTGTTTCAGATCGGTCTGCGCGGGACGGGCTACAGCGCCGAAGATTTCGACTGGGGCCGTGATCAGGGCTGGACATGCATTCAGGCCGAGGAATGCTGGCACAAATCGCTGACGCCTTTGATGGCCGATATCCGTGACAGGATCGGCGATGCCCCGGTCTATCTTTCCTACGATATCGACAGCCTCGACCCGGCCTTTGCGCCGGGCACCGGCACGGTCGAGGTGGGTGGGCTGACAACGATGCAGGGCCTTGAAATCATTCGCGGCACGGCCGGGCTGAACATCGTGGGCTGCGATCTGGTCGAAGTCTCGCCGCCCTATGATCCGGCAGGAAATACCGCTGTCATCGCGGCGAATTTCCTTTACGAGATGCTCTGCGCGCTTCCGGGCGTGCCGCAGCGCCGATCAATCAGATAAATAACAGGGAGTAACACAATGAACAGACGCGATCTTCTGAAAACCGGCGCAGCGGGCGCCATGATCCTTGCCGCGCCGTCCGTGCTGCGGGCGCAGGACACCGCGCTGAAAGTCGGCACCTATGGCGGCTATTTTCAGGACAGTTTCGACAAGCATATCTATCCTGATTTCACGGCCGCCTCGGGCATCAACGTCGAAAGCATTGGCGAGCCGACGGGCGAGGCGTGGCTCGTGCAGCTTCAGCAGGCTGCGCGCGCGCGTCAGGCCCCGGCCGACGTCTCGATGATGGCGCAGGTCGCGCGCATCAAGGGCGAACGCTCTGAACTGTGGGCAAAGCTTGACGAAAGCAAGATGCCGAATGTCGCCAACCTGCCCGATCACTTCATCCACCGTTACGAAGATGGCAGTCTGAACGGCACCGGCGCGGTCAGTTGGTATATCACGCTGGTGACGAATACCGAAAGCTTCGCCGAGGCCCCGACCTCCTGGCAGGCATTCTGGGACAGCGCGAATGCCGACAAGATCGGGCTTATGTCGCTGGCCTCGAACTCTTTCCTGTTGGAAATCACGGCGACAACTTTCTTTGACGGAACCGAAATTCTCGGGACCGAAGAAGGCGTTTTGCAGGTGATGGAAAAGCTGGCAGAGGTGAAGCCCAATGTGCGCCTCTGGTGGCGGGACGAAGGGCAGTTCCAGCAGGCGCTGGAAACCGGGGAAATCCCGATGGGGCAGTATTACCACGACGTGACAGGTCTTGCGGCATCGCAGGGCAAGCCGGTTCGTTCCACCTTCCCGGATGAAGGCGCGGTTCTCGACAGCGGGTCATGGGTGGTGTCGAAGGCGTCGCAGATGCTGGATCAGGCGCAGGTGTTTATCGACTATATGGCTCAGCCCGAAATTCAGGCGAAGCTGTCGCGCATGGTCGGCACCGCGCCTACCGTGGCCCGCGATCTGACCGATCTGACGGATGAAGAATTCGCCGCTGTGTCGTCGGAAAAGACCCCGATCCTGCCCAAATACGAGATCTATGTGGATCGCGGCGACTGGATCAACCAGCAATGGTCCGAGAAGATTACCGGCTGATATCTGTGCGCCGCGACCCGGTGTCGCGGCGCCCCAATTGGAAAGGGTCGCGATGACCGAATTGCGGATCGACGGCGTGTCGAAGGAGTTTGGCAGCTTCCGGGCGCTCGACAATGTGTCGCTGGACATTCCGAACGGCAAGTTCGTCTGCCTTCTTGGGCCGTCGGGCTGCGGCAAGACGACGTTGCTGCGCGTTATTGCCGGCCTTGAAAGCCCGACTGCCGGGCGCGTTCATGTCGGGGGCGAGGATCAGACAGAACTCGCCACCCATAAGCGCGGGATGGGCATGGTGTTTCAGTCGCTCGCGCTGTTTCCGCATCTGAACGTCGCCGAGAACGTGACATATCCGCTGACGATCCGCGGCGTCGCGAAAGCCGAACGTGACGCGCGCGCCGAGGAATTGCTGGATCTGGTTCGCCTGCCGGGAATGGGTGCGCGCCGTATCCACCAGCTTTCAGGTGGTCAGCGCCAGCGCGTGGCCATTGCGCGCGGTCTTGCGATCAGTCCCAAGGTCTTCCTTCTGGACGAACCGCTGTCAGCGCTTGATGCTGCCCTGCGCGAGCATATGCAGATCGAGCTTCGCCAGATCCAGCAGCGCCTTGGCGTGACAACGATCGTTGTCACGCATGACCAGAAAGAGGCGCTGACCATGGCCGATCTTGTCATCGTCATGAAGGATGGGGTGATCCAGCAGGCCGGTGCCCCGATGGAGGTGTATCACAACCCCGCCAATGCCTTCGTGGCAGGCTTTATCGGCACCACGAATCTGATCCCCTGCGAGGTCGCGGACGGCACCATCTCGGCGCTTGGCCATACCATGCCGGTTGTCGACGGGGACCGCGTCGCCGCTGGCAGCGGACCCGCGCAGCTTTCCGTCAGGCCCGACCATGTCCTTATCCTGCCAAAGGGGCAGGGTATCCCTGCCGAGGTGACGTTCCTGCGCGATCTCGGAGACAGCCGGCAGGTGATGCTGAATGCGGACGGGCAGGAACTGGTGGCGAACCTGCCGCAAGGCAGCGACGTGCAGCTGACGCCCGGCCAGCACGTCGGCCTGGACTTCCGCGCCGGAGAGCGCGTGGTGGTGACATGAGCGCGACAGTCACCGAAACCTCCGCCCCCCGCTGGCTCGGCCTTTGGCCCGCGGCGATGCTGATGCTGTTTTTTCTTGTTCCCTTCGCGATCATGCTGGCTGTCTCGGTCGCGCATCGCGACCAAAGCGGCTTTTACGAATGGGGGTTCGAACTGGACAGCTATGCCCGCTTCATGTCGGGCTTTTTCGCCAAGGTCATGGCGGTGTCGCTGTCGGTATCGCTCAGCGCCGCAGCAATCTGCGTGGCGATCGCCTTCCCCTTCACTGTCTTTCTCGCGCAGATGAGCAACCGCACCCAGACATTGGTGCTCGTGGTGCTTCTGTCGGTGCTCGCCCTGTCTGAAGTCATCATTGGCTTCGCGCTGTCAACGCTGCTGTCGCAGACGGCCGGCATCGGAAACCTGTTTCACTGGCTTGGCCTCATCGCCGAGCCGCAGGCCTATACGCCGTCGCTTTTCGCGCTGATTACCGGGCTTTGCTATATCGGTTTTCCCTTTGCCGTGCTGGTGCTTTATCCGCCGGTTTCGCGCCTCGACCCCGAAATCGTCGAGGCGGCGCGGGTGATGGGCGCATCCGGCCCGCGCGCGTTCTTCGGGGTTATCGTTCCCAGCCTGCGCGGCGCAATCGTGGGCGCGTTCATCCTCGTGTTCGTCTTTACGCTCGGTTCGTATCTGCTGCCGCAACTTCTTGGTCGGTCCGAGGATTGGACCCTGTCCGTCCATATCACCGATCAGGCGGTCTATCAGTCGAACCTGCCCTTCGCCGCGGCCATGTCGATCTTCCTGATGCTCGTGGCGCTGGCACTGGTCGGGCTGGCCTCGCTCGCCGGTCGCGACAGGGGGGCGGCAGCATGAGCAAGGCCCTGAAGCTGACATATATCCTGATTGTTCTGGCGCTGCTGGTCCTGCCGCTTGTCGTGGTGGCCGCCGTCTCGCTGAATGGGCCGCAGACATTGCGGTTTCCGCCGGTCGAGCCGTCACTGCACTGGTATGCGCGGCTGTTCACCGACAGCGAATGGCTGGTGCCGCTGCGCCATTCGCTGACCATCGCGCTTTGTGCCGCCGCGCTTGCGGTCGCGATCGCGCTGCCGCTGGCGCTTTATGTCTGGGAACGTCGCGGCGTAGCCGTGCAACTGCTGACCGGGATGGGGCTTGCGCCCTTCGCGCTGCCGCCGGTCATCTCGGCGCTTGGCTTCATGATCTTCTGGATGACCGTGGGCGGCTATGGCCAGATCTGGGCGACGATCATTTCGCATGGCATCTTTCTGGTGACCTTGCCGCTGGTGACGATCTCGCTCGGTCTAAGGGGGATCGATCGCTCGCTGATCGAATCCGCGCGGGTCATGGGCGCGAACCGTTGGGCGGTGATGCGCACCGTGATCCTGCCGCTGCTTCTGCCCTATATCGTCTCGGGCTATGCCTTCGCCTTCGTTCTCAGCCTGAACGAATATATCATCGCCTATATGGTCGCGGGCTTCACGGTCGAGACGCTGCCTGTGAAGATATTCAACGCGCTGCGCTATGGTTACACGCCCATTCTCGCCGTCGTCTCGGTGTTGTTCGTGGTCATGTCGGCGTTGATTTTCGGGCTGATCGGCCGCTTCGGCAATCTGCCCAGACTTATGGGGGCGGAACGCAGTCAGCGCGACTGAGGCACGCTGCACGGCGCGCCTGTCAGACAGGCAGCGCGCCGCCTTATGTTCCATTTTCGCATCACAGACAGGCAGAAAGCCGCCTTCCGGCGATGTCCTGCGACAGCCGGATGCTGCGCCGCAATCCGGCTGGGTATAAGCTGAGTGCATAAATTCAATGAGGATACGTGCCGACCCGTTCGGCGGGCCGGCCTTGCGAGGCGGCATGAACACCTTACTGAGAAGCTTTCTGGAACATTATATCACAAGCGGCAATCTGACCGTCATCGGCAGCAATGGCGAAAAGGTGGTGGTCGGGGACGGCTCTGGCCCGAAGGTCGTCGTGCGTTTCAATGCGGCCTCTGCCGAGCGCGCGGTCGCGACCAATCCTGCCCTGAAGCTGGGCGAGTGCTTCATGGATGGTGAGATCGATATTGTGGAAGGCACGATCTATGACCTGAACATGATCGGCTATGCCAATGCGGGTCGCGGCCTGATGCCTGCGGTCTGGATGAAGGCCTTCGAAAAGATGCGCATCGCGGCCCGGCGCCTTCACCAGATCAACACAAAGATCCAGTCGATCGGGAATGTGCAGCGTCACTATGATCTGTCTGCCGATCTCTACCGGATCTTTCTGGACCCGGACATGCAGTATTCCTGCGCCTATTTCCCGACGCCCGAGACCGGCATTGCCGAAGCGCAACTTCTGAAAAAGCGGCATATCGCGGCGAAACTCCTGCTGGAGGAAGGGCAGGACGTGCTGGATATCGGCTGCGGCTGGGGCGGAATGGGGCTTTACATGGCGCGGGTTGCCCGCGCGCGTGTTGATGGCGTTACACTGTCGGACGAACAGCTCGCAATAGCACGCCAGCGCGCAGGCGCAGAAGGGCTTTCAGGTCAGGTCGGGTTCCGCCTGCAGGATTACCGCGAGATCGAACAGCAATATGACCGCATCGTCTCTGTCGGCATGTTCGAGCATGTCGGCATCAACCACTTCGACGGGTTCTTCCGCAAAACGGCCTCGCTGCTGCGCGAGGACGGGGTGATGCTGCTGCATACCATCGGGCGCGCCGATCCACCCGGCGCGACCAATCCGTTCCTGCGCCGATACATATTTCCGGGCGGCTATATCCCCGCGCTTTCCGAAGTGATGCACTCGGTCGAGAAGTCCGGTCTTGTCGTCACCGATATCGAGGTGCTTCGCCTTCACTACGCTGACACGCTGCGCGCATGGCGCACCGCCTTCATGGCGCGGCGCGACGAGGTCAAGGCGCTTTACGACGAAGCGTTCTGCCGCATGTGGGAATTTTACCTCGCCGGAAGCGAGGCGTCGTTCCGCGAAGGGGGCATGGTGGTTTTCCAGATCCAGCTCGCCCATCGCGTCGACAATGTCCCCGTCACCCGCGACTATATCGCTGCTGCGGAATGCACGCTCGCCCGGCTGGAAAGCGAACGCGGCATACCCGGTCCCGCATGGCCGGATGACTGGTCCGCAGATTGGCTGAGCGGTGAAGGCGCGGCACTGCCCGCCGCCGCACATGGCGGCAGAAGCTGACGGGCAGTGCCGCTGCGTCGCGCCGGCCGGTGGCACCTGCATAGTTGCGCCGGGGGGCGTCGCACGGCAGAATCCGTCAAGCGGACATGTCTGCCGGAGGAGAGGATGACAAGCAGTCCCGAAGCCAGCCTCGGCACACATCAGGTCACCAACCAGCCCGAGCCGGTCGGCGATCGTGACCTGCTGGGCGTGGACCCGCTGTTCGAAACCATGCTATCTCGTTCCGGTGTCGGGCTTGCCGAACTGCGCGCTTACGGGCAGGCGCTTGGGCGGCAGTCGATGCGCGACGCGGCGCGGGACGCGAACCGCAACAGCCCCGATCTGCGCCTGTTCGATTCCGCCGGACGGCGTCTTGACGAGGTCCGTTTTCATCCGGCCTATCATGGCTTCATGCAGCTTTCAGCCGCCGCAGGTTATCACAGCGTCGCATGGGAAGGTGGCGCGAATGGCAACCTTCGTCACGCGGCGATGGTCTATCTTGCCAGCCAGGTAGAACCCGGTCATTGCTGCCCGCTTACCATGACCTATGCCGCGGCCCCGGTTCTTGCGCAGGCAGACGGGTTGGCCAACTGGCACAGTGCGATCCTGTCGCGGGATTATGACCCGTCGGTCAGGCCCGTCAGCGAAAAGCGCGGGGCGACGCTTGGGATGGCAATGACCGAGAAGCAGGGCGGATCGGATGTTCGCAGCAACAGAACCGAGGCTGTCCGCGATGGTGGTGACTGGCGGCTTCGCGGGCATAAATGGTTCTGCTCGGCCCCGATGTCGGACGGCTTTCTGACACTGGCACAGGTCGATGGCGCGGGGTTAACCTGCTTTCTGGTGCCACGCTGGCTTGAAGACGGGCGCAACGCCATTCGCCTTCAACGTCTGAAGGACAAGCTGGGGAACAGGTCCAACGCATCTGCCGAGATCGAGTATGATGGCGCGCGCGCTAATCTGGTCGGCACGCCGGGCAACGGCATCCGCACCATTCTCGGCATGGTTCATCACACGCGGTTGGATACCGCGATGGCCCCGGCCGGACTGATGCGCGCCGCACTTTCCGAGGCCGTCCACTGGACCCGTCACCGTCGCGCTTTTGGCAGGCAATTGATCGACCAGCCGCTGATGCAGGCGGTTCTGGCAGATTGCGCGCTCGACTGGGCCGGTAGCCTTGCCCTTGGCCTGCAAGTTGCGCAACGCTTCGACGGGACGTCGGAAGATGACCGTGCATTCACACGGATCGCTGTGGCCCTTGCGAAATACCTTTCCAACAAGCTCTGCCCTCAGGTCGTCTGCGAGGCGATGGAAGCGATTGGCGGGTCCGGCTATGTCGAAGATGGCGTGCTGCCCATGCTTTATCGCGAGGCACCGCTGAACGGCATCTGGGAAGGATCGGCGAATGTCATCTGCCTTGACGCGCTGCGAAGCATGAAAGGCGATGGTCACAGCGCCGAGGCTCTTCGGTGGACGCTGGAAGCTGCGCGCGGGCAGGACACGACCTATGATTCAGCGCTTCGTTCATATCAGTCGCGTTGGACCACGCCCCCGTCAGAGGCCGACGCGCGCTGGTTTGTCGAGGATACCGCAGCACTGTTGACAGCAGCCGTATTGCTCGCGCAGCAGATCCCGCTTGTCACAGAGGCTTATCTGCAGACAAGGCTGGGCCAGCAACGCGGGCGCTTTTATGGTTCATTGCCGGCAGGACAGGCGGACGGTATTCTGGACGCATGCTTTTGCGGCTAAAACAGTTCGACATTGCTGGCTGCAGCACCCCCCCGAGAACCATGGGTAAGCGACTGTCCGACATCCTTAACCTTCAGTTCGGCAAGGATGTGCTGCCAGTCCGGCACCGAGGTGTCGCTGACGTTTTGTGAGGCTGCCAGAAACACCGCAGAAAGGTCGGAAAGCACCTGCGTCATCCTGTCGAGCGACTGCAGAATCGTCAGGTCGATCGCGTGTTCATTGCCAGGTGTCGCGCTTGCGGTGATCGCGGCGTTCACGAATTCGGCCAGATGCAGTTGCATGCCATGCGCATCGCGCACTGTCATGTCGAGCAGCATCGAGGCGTTGTGCAGAAACCTGCCAAGCGGAATGTCCTTCGGGGCTTCGGTCATAGGCGGCCGACGACAGCCTCAAGGCAGGATCGGAGGTCCTGCACATCGAATGGCTTTTTGAGGAAGTTGTTCATGCCAAATGACTTACCGCTTTCGACAATCTGCCTGTCCGCCTTGCCGGTGATCAGGATGAAGCCGACGCCGCGGGTGCGCGGGTTGGCGCGCAGGTGACCGAGAAGCTGAATTCCATCCATTCCGGGCATGTTGTAGTCGGACAGGACCAGATGCGCGGGTTGCCGGGCGAGCAGGCCAATCGCTTCTTCTCCGGTTGACGCGAGATGGATATGCTTGATGCCAATCGCCTCAAGCGCCTGAACGATCAGGCCGCGACTGGTCGACATGTCGTCGACGACAAGAATCTGCAGCTGGTCTCTGATACTCATGAACTCTCTCGCGCGGTCATTGGGGCTTGCGATATGCGGTGATGCCGGCGGGAACCAGCAGGTCGTGCATATCTGCGGGGACACGTTCGGAATGGCCGATCAGCAGCCAGCCACCCGGACGAAGGCACGCATGGAAGCGATACCAAAGCGCGCGCTGCGTCGCGGCGTCGAAGTAAATCGCGACGTTCCGAAAGAAGATCACGTCGAAGAGCCGGGCATTCTTCCATTGTGAATTGAGATTCAGCTGTCGAAATTCGATCATTGAGGCCAAGACCGGCGCGACCCGCATCTTGTCCGTCTGGTCGGTCGCGGTGCAGGCCGAAAAATATCTGCTGCGCAGATCGGCTGGCAATGCCGAAAGTTCGCTGAATTTGAATATGCCGGTCTTCGCCGCTTCAAGGACGCGCGCGTCAATATCGGTGGCCAGGATACGCGTTCGCGCCGCCGCGTCTGCGCAGCGTTCACGCAGGCTCATCGCGATCGAATATGGCTCCTGCCCGCTACTGCAGCCTGCCGACCAGATATCAATACTGCGATCGGGTTCGGCAAGCGACGGGATGATCTCGGCTGTCAGCATTCTGAAATGGTGCCGCTCGCGGAAGAAGCTTGTCACATTGGTGGTCAGCGACGATACGAACATGTTTCGTTCCGCCGCACCTGACAGGCCATTCAGAAGTTCCACATAGTCCGCGAGCGAGGACAGCTTCAGCGCTGACACACGCTTTTGCAGCCGCGCCAGCATAAGGCTTCGCTTCTCTGGCCCGATCACGATGCCAGAAAACGCGTAGATGATTTTGCTGAGCTGATCGAACTCCCGATCGCTCATCGCCGCGTCGCGCGGGGCGCGGCCGCTATATGTCATGCCGCATCCTGATTTTCCCCCGGCAGTATGGTTTTCAGGTCGAGCACGCGGATCAGCTTTTCGTCCGTGACGATCAGCGCCCGGATATATCTGCCCGACCGGCCGGCGGCGATTTCAGGGGCGGGCTGCATGTCTTTCTCGGACACGGTCAGGATGTCCGATACCGCATCAACCAGCAGGCCGGCCGTGATTTCGCCGACGCTGACGACGACGATCACGTTGCGATCGACACCCTCTATCGGGTCCATCCCCAGTCGTGCCGACAGATCGATCACCGGCAGGACGATACCGCGCAGATTTATGACCCCTTTGACATGCGGCGGCGAATGCGGAAGCGGGGTTGCGCGCGTCCAGCCACGGATTTCGCGAACCAGCATGATTTCGACACAATATTCCTGCGTGCCGACACGGAAGGACAGAAGCTCGGTTTCATCTTCGGACGCGTGAAGTTGGTTATCGGCCATCAGCTTATCCTGCCTTTGTGTCGAAATGCGGGGAACTAGCACCGCCCCAGACAAGGTCGCCCGGGTCCAGGATGAGCGCGATTTGTCCATCGCCCAGAATGGTTGCTGCAGCGACCCCCGGAATGTGCCCGCAGGTCTGGCCAAGCCCCTTTATAACGACCTGGCGCTGTTCCATGATCGCATCGACGATCAGCGCGGCGCGTCGACCATCCTCTTGCACGGTCAGAAGGACGATGCCCGCAGCTGCGATGTCGCGCATATCGCGAAACCCAAGCTTCTGGCCAAGATCGAAAAGTGGGACAAGTTCCTGCCGAAAGCGCATCATCATGCCCGATGCGCTGAGCCGATGGATATTCTGTTCTTCCAGCTTCGCAGTTTCGATAATCGCCGAAAGCGGGACGACGAGGGTCTGACCCGCCGCTTGTACAACCATCCCGTCAAGGACCGCGAGTGTGAGCGGCAGAGAGATCGAAAATTTCGTTCCCTGACCCGGCACGCTCGTCGTCGTGATCCTGCCGCCGAGAGAGGTGATCGCCGCCTTCACGACATCCATGCCGACGCCGCGCCCTGACAGCGCAGATACCTCTGTCGCGGTCGAGAAGCCGGGCAGGAAAAGCAGCTGGTCGATTTCGGCATCCGTCAGGCTGGCATCGGGGGCGATCAGCCGCTTCTGGATCGCGATATCCCGCACTTTCGGGCGATCGATACCGGCGCCGTCATCCTCGATCTCGATCAGCACGCGGCCTGCACGATGACTGGCAGAAAGGGTTATCTGGCCTTCTGGCGGCTTGCTGGCGGCGCGTCTGACATCCGGACGCTCCAGCCCGTGATCGACGGCGTTTCGGATCATCTGGGTCAGCGGGTCGGCAAGGCGTTCGATCACGGTCTTGTCGACTTCGGTGTATTCGCCGACCGATTTCAGGCGCACCTCCTTTTCGACGCTGGCCGAGGCCTCGCGCACGATCCGCGCCATGCGCTGGAACAGCGACTTGACCGGCTGCGCGCGGATCGTCATCACGCTTTCCTTGATGTCCCGCGTCAGGGTCATGAAGGATTCAAGACCGGCCATGATGTCGCTTTGCTGGCTCATTCCGGCCGTCTCGACGCTTTGGGCGAGCATCGCCTGGTTGATGACAAGCTCGCCAATGAGGTTCACCAGCCGGTCGATTTTTTCCATATCGACGCGGACCATCGTGGCAGGCTCGTGCGCGTTCGTGTCGACTGGCCGTGCGGGACGGGGATGAGGAACAAGGCTGACTTTCGAAGCGGCGGACGATATGGGGCAGGCGTCGTCCCCGGCAGGCTTCTTCGCGCTTGTCGACCCGACCGGCGGCAGCGCGGCCTCTGCCGTCGGCGAAATGCGTTCTGGCCGCGTTGGTGCGAGATCATCGATAACCTTGCGGGGCGAAATCTGCAGCTGGCAGACGTCGTTCACAAAATCGAAGACCTGGCGGATATCTGACTCTGGCACGTCCTCTTCAAGGATGATGCGCCAGGACAGAAGTGGCGTTTCTGCATTGCTCTCATCAGGTGGCGGCAGGTCCTCGGGCACCAGGCACCTGATCACGCAGTGACCAAGATTGGAAAGGCTTCGCAGGATAAGCAGAGCCTCATTGCCGCTGGCGTAAAGGCCGGCATTGGGCGTGAACGTAATCGTCCAGCCGAAATCGTCGTCAATCTCGGCAGGTGCAACGTCAATGGCTGGGGCGCCGAGGTCAAATTCAAGGCTCAGTCCGAGCGGCGTGAACGCGACAGGCTCATCCAACTCCTGAGCGTCTTCGTGAAGCAGCGCCTTCAGCAAGGCCAGCATGTCTTCGATGCCGGGCGGCGGATGCTGTTCATCGCGCGTCGTGCGCACAATGTCCTGCAGCATGTCGGCGGCCCGGAAGAACAGCTTGATCGCCGAGGCGTCGGGGACAAGCCGACCCGAGCGAACCTCGTCCATCACGGTCTCATACTGGTGGGCAAAAGATACCAGCGCGTCAAGGCCAAACGCGCCCGCGCCGCCCTTGATCGAATGCACGGCGCGAAAAACGACATTGATCGTTTCGGAATCGTGTTCACCTTCGTCCATGAGGTTGAGCGCGTCTTGCAGGCTCTCCAGCAGTTCATCGCATTCCGCGAAGAAAGACGTGCGGATCTCTGCCATCGGATCTGTCGTCATCTGATCCCCCGTCCTCAGCCGGTGACCATCTGAAGCGAGCTGAGCAGCTTTTGGGGATCGAAGGGTTTCACAATCCAGCCGGTGGCGCCGGCATTGCGCGCACGCGCCTTCAGTTCGGGCGCGCTTTCAGTGGTCAGCATCAGGATCGGCGTCGCACGCAGCCGGTCGATACGGCGCACGGCTTCGATGAAGCCGAAACCGTCAAGGCGGGGCATGTTCACATCAGAGATGATCGCGTCTGGATGAAGCGCCTCCAGCACCTCCAGCGCGTGGACACCGTCATCGGCGGTCGTGACCAGCATTCCCGCCCCGGTCAGCGAGATGCGCAGCATGTCACGCATGGTGCGGCTGTCGTCTACGGCAAGGATATTCAGGCTCATGCAGTGGCCTCTGAATCGAGGAGGCCGGGCGCAATGCCGAACAAGCTGACGGCATCTTCGAAATCGACCGAGCTGGCGACGACGGAAAAGCCGCGTCGCGCCGCGATGCAGTTCTGGCGCGCGGCCAGCAGGATCTGCAGGCACAGGCCGCCCATGAACTTTACCTGCGATGCGTCGAGAAGAAGGTCGCCACTCGACGCGGCAATTTCACGCGCCAGTGGGCGCGCAGCGATCAGGTCAAGCCGTGCCGGCAGGGTCAGATTCGTTGTCAATTCAGTGCCACCCTTTCAGTGCCACCCCTGGCAGCCGGTTCGATGTTGGATTGCGCATTATTCGCGTCCTTGCCTCGGTCGGATCAGGCTGTTCTGGCACAGTCGGGTTAAGTTTTGGTTGATCGCCATTCGAAGAATAGCCGGATGACAGCCGGCATTGCTGTGCGAAGAACTTAAAACTTGAATAATCGCATGGCCACGCGACGATAGAACTTGCCAACCCTTTTGAATGCGCTTATGTGCGGCGCACTTCACAGGCAGAGGCGGGCCTTCCGGGGAGACATCCCGGTCTGGTCCACCGGTTGGGGGAAACCCTGAAATCCTTTGCCAAGGCGCAAACCGGAAAGGAAAATGGACATGGCGCTTCCCGATTTCTCCATGCGTCAGCTGCTTGAAGCTGGCGTTCACTATGGCCACCAGACCCAACGCTGGAACCCCCGGATGTCGGAATACATCTATGGCGACCGCAACGGCATTCACATCATTGACCTGACCCAGACCGTTCCGATGCTGGAACAGGCGCTGAAGGTCATCCGCGACACCGTCGCCAAGGGCGGTCGCGTCCTGTTTGTCGGCACCAAGCGTCAGGCCCAGAAAGCCGTCGCCGAAGCCGCAGAAAAGTCCGCGCAATTCTACATGAACCACCGCTGGCTGGGCGGCACGCTGACCAACTGGAAAACCGTTTCCCAGTCGATCAGCCGGCTGAAGGCGATCGACGAAGCGATGGAGCAGGGCGCCGAGGGCCTGACCAAGAAAGAGCGTCTTCAGCTCGAGCGTGAGCAGGCCAAGCTGCAGGCATCGCTTGGCGGTATCCGCGAAATGGGCGGCCTGCCGGATCTGATCTTCGTGATCGACGTCAACAAGGAAGACCTCGCGATTCTGGAAGCCAAGAAGCTGGGCATCCCGGTCGTGGCTGTTGTTGACACGAATTGCTCGCCCGATGGCGTGGATTACGTGATCCCCGGCAACGACGACGCTGCCCGCGCGATCGCGCTTTACACGGACCTGGCCAGCCGCGCAGCACTTGACGGCATGTCGGCACAGATGGGCGCCGCGGGTGTCGATCTTGGCGCGCTTGCCGAAGCTCCGGCCGAAGACGTCGAGACGGAAGAAACCGTCGCCGCCGAATCCGACGCCTGATCCGCGCACGTCATTGAAATGTCACCGGGCGGGACTATGTCCCGTCCGATCCCTATAGAAGGAGAGGCCAGATGGCTGTCACCGCTCAGATGGTGAAGGAACTGCGCGAATCGACCGGCGCAGGCATGATGGACGCGAAGAAGGCGCTGACCGAAACCGACGGCAATATGGAAGCCGCCGTTGACTGGCTGCGCACCAAGGGCCTGGCCAAGGCGGCCAAGAAGTCGGACCGTATCGCCGCAGAGGGTCTGGTCGCGGTTGCCGTCAAGGATGGCAAGGGCGTCGCCGTCGAGGTAAACTCGGAAACCGATTTCGTCGGCAAGAATGCCGAGTTCCAGAACATGGTCCGCGGCATTGCTGAAACCGCGCTCTCGGTCGACAATGTCGATCAGCTGCGCGATGCCCAACTGAACGGCAAGCCCGTCAGCGAGGTCATCACCGATGCCGTCGCCAAGATCGGCGAAAAGATGGATCTGCGCCGCATGGCAGCGGTCAACGGCGACACGGTCGTGTCCTATGTGCATAACGCGGCTGCGGAAGGCATGGGCAAGATCGGCGTGCTGGTTGCGCTGAAGGGCGACAATGCCGAGATCGGCAAGCAGATCGCGATGCATATTGCCGCGACCAACCCGGCCTCGTTGTCGGAAGCGGATCTGGACCCGGCGCTTGTCGAGCGTGAGAAAACGGTTCTGACCGAGCAGGCCCGCGAATCGGGCAAGCCCGATGCCGTGATCGAGAAAATGATTGTCGGCCGCATGGCGAAGTTCTTCGAGGAAGTGACCCTTCTCGGCCAGAAATTCGTCATCAACCCCGACATCACCGTGGCGCAGGCTGCGAAAGATGCCGGTGTCGAAGTCATCGCCTTCGTACGCATGGCGGTTGGCGAAGGGATCGAGAAGAAGGAAGAAGATTTCGCAGCAGAGGTCGCAAAGACCCTCGGCGGAAACTGATCCTCAGCTTCAGATCAGAAGCGCCGGTCCCGCAAGGGGCCGGCGTTTTTCGTTGAAGATGCTGGTCAGATCGTGAGAGAACGCGGGCAAAAGCAACGGGATCGAAATGCCATTCACCATCGCAATCGACGGGCCGGCCGCCTCTGGCAAGGGCACGATCGCGCGCGCGCTCGCGCAGGGGTTCAGCTTTCATCACCTCGACACGGGGCTGCTTTACCGTGCGGTCGGCGCGAAGGGCGGCGATCCGGTCCGGGCGGCGCGTGAACTGACCCCGGCGGATCTCGAACGACCCGACCTGCGCAGCAATGAAACCGGGCAGGCCGCAAGCCGCGTGGCCGCCATCGCCGAAGTCCGCCAGGCTCTGGTGGAATTCCAGCGCAGCTTCGCGATGAAAGAGCCGGGTGCCGTGCTCGACGGTCGCGACATCGGAACGGTCATTTGTCCCGGCGCGCAGCTCAAGCTTTATGTCATCGCCTCGGATCAGGTCCGCGCACGTCGCCGCGCCGCCGAAATCGACGCAGACGAGGCAGAGACATTGGCCGCGCTTCGCGAACGTGACGCGCGCGATATGGCCCGTGCGACAGCACCATTGCGTGCTGCGGACGACGCGGTCGTTCTGGACACGACATATATGAGCATTTCGGAAGCGGTCTCGCGCGCCATCGCCGAGGTTGAGGCGCGCTATCCCGCACGCTGATCTGCGCCGAACGTCATGGCGCAGAACGCAGCGCGAATTCCTGTTTCTCTGTTGGGGTTTGGTATGCGGCAAATCGGCGCCTGTCAGCGGTCGCCGGTCTTGCCAAGGCGCAGAATTCTCATTATATGCGCGCCCAAGTCTAACGAATGACATTGGCCATAACAGGCCGCTTCTGATCGGGTCGGGCGATGCGCCACGACCCTTTGTCGTTCCAAAGACCTCATAAAGACCGGCGGAGCCAACCGTCAGGCCAGCATATCATTGTAAAGGAAACTGAAAGCTTATGGCTGAACGCGCAAGCATGGAAGATTTCGAAGCGATGCTCAACGAGAGCTTCGAGATTGATACCCCCGACGAGGGTTCTGTCGTCAAAGGCAAGGTCATCGCCATCGAGGCAGGCCAGGCCATCATCGATGTCGGCTACAAGATGGAAGGCCGCGTCGATCTGAAAGAATTCGCAAATCCCGGCGAGGACGCCAACCTGAACGTTGGTGACGAAGTCGAAGTCTATCTGGACCGCGTTGAAAACGCCCGCGGCGAAGCTTCGATCAGCCGTGAAAAGGCCCGCCGCGAGGAAGCCTGGGACCGCCTGGAAAAAGCCTATGCCGCAGAAGAGCGTGTCGATGGCGCAATCTTCGGCCGCGTCAAGGGTGGCTTTACCGTCGATCTGGGCGGTGCCGTGGCCTTCCTTCCGGGTTCGCAAGTCGATGTTCGCCCTGTGCGTGACGCAGGCCCGCTGATGGGTCTGAAGCAGCCTTTCCAGATCCTGAAAATGGACCGCCGCCGTGGCAACATCGTTGTGTCGCGCCGCGCCATTCTGGAAGAATCGCGTGCTGAACAGCGTGCCGGAGTCATCTCGAACCTCACCGAAGGTCAGGTTGTTGACGGCGTCGTCAAGAACATCACCGAATACGGTGCCTTCGTGGATCTCGGCGGTGTTGACGGCCTGCTGCACGTCACCGACATGGCATGGCGCCGCGTCAATCACCCGTCGGAAATCCTGTCCATCGGTGAAACCGTCAAGGTTCAGGTCATCAAGATCAACCGCGACAGCCACCGCATCAGCCTGGGCATGAAGCAGCTTCAGGCCGACCCGTGGGATACCGTGGCCGACAAGTTCCCGATCGGTTCCGTCCATCAGGGCCGCGTTACCAACATCACCGATTACGGTGCGTTCGTTGAACTGGAAGCCGGTATCGAGGGTCTGGTCCACGTTTCGGAAATGAGCTGGACCAAGAAGAACGTCCATCCCGGCAAGATCGTCTCGACCTCTCAGGAAGTCGACGTCATGGTGCTGGAAATCGACGAAGCCAAGCGCCGCGTGTCGCTGGGTCTGAAGCAGACCATGCGCAACCCGTGGGAAGTGTTCGCGGAAACCCACCCGGCCGGCACCGTCATCGAAGGTGAAGTCAAGAACATCACCGAATTCGGTCTGTTCGTTGGTCTCGAGGGCGATATCGACGGCATGGTTCACCTCTCGGACATCTCGTGGGATGCCCGTGGCGAGGACGCCATTCAGGACTTCCGCAAGGGTGATGTGGTGAAAGCCGTCGTTCAGGAAGTCGATATCGACAAAGAGCGTATCTCGCTGTCGATCAAGGCGCTGGAAAACGAAGCCATGGCCGAAGCCGTTGAAGGCGTGAAGCGTGGCGACGTGATCACCGTGACCGTGACCGCGATCGAGGATGGCGGGATCGAGGTGGAATATAACGGCGCCAAGTCGTTCATCCGCCGTTCGGATCTGGCCCGCGACCGTCAGGATCAGCGTCCCGAGCGTTTCGGCGTCGGCGACAGTGTCGATGTGCGCGTGACCAATGTCGACGCGAAATCGCGCCGTCTTGGCCTGTCGATCAAGGCCCGCGAGATCGCCGAGGAAAAAGAAGCCGTCGAACAGTATGGCAGCTCGGATTCGGGTGCCTCTCTGGGCGACATTCTTGGCGCTGCGCTGAAAAGCCGCGAATAATCCAGGTCCTTCTCTGGATCGGCTGAAAATCGCCCGCTCCCGGCCTTTGCCGGGGGCGGGTTTTTTCTCATCCACGGGTAAAGCTGCCACACCCGCTGCAACCAAATGATAACTTTCGCGTTTCCTCTGTAACAGGCCGCCGAGTTGGCCTTATCTCACAGGACTAGCTACGTTTGGGGGTATCATGATCCGTTCCGAACTCATTCAGAAGATCGCCGAAGAAAATCCGCATCTCATTCAGCGCGACGTTGACCGGATTGTATCAACCATATTTGACGAGATCATCGACGCGATGTCGCGGGGCGAGCGGGTCGAGTTGCGAGGTTTCGGTGCGTTCTCGGTCAAAAGACGGGATGCCCGCGTCGGCCGCAATCCCCGTACAGGCGAATCCGTTCCTGTTGACGAGAAGCATGTGCCCTTCTTCAAAACCGGCAAGCTGTTGCGCGACAGGTTGAACGGCGAGGCCTGATCTGTCACATCTGGACAGGCTTCGATCAAAGGTAATCCGATGAGATTCATCCGTCTTCTGTTCGTCATCCTGCTGGCCGTGATCCTTGTCGGGATTGCGCTTGCGAACCGTTCCGCCGTGACGCTGAAGGCCTTCCCGGCCAGCCTCGACCAGTATTTCGGCGAAAGCTGGCAGATCACCTTGCCGCTGTTCCTGGTGATTTTCATCGCGATTGCCTTCGGGATCATGGTCGGCTTCATCTGGGAATGGCTGCGAGAGACGCATATCCGGAACGAATCGTCGCGACGCGCCAGTGAAGTCGCCCGGCTGGAGCGCGAGGTCGGAAATCTGCGAGAGCAGCACAGCGCGCCGCGCGATGACGTTTTGGCGATTCTCGATCAATCCAGAACGCCGTCTTCGACGGCAACCGCTACGACGGGGCAAACCCTTCCCGCACGGCGCTGAAGTGGCCCAGGTCAAGATCTGCGGCCTGACCCGGCCCGAACACGTCGCGGCAGCGGTCGAAGCTGGCGCGGCTTTCGTCGGGTTCGTTTTCTTTCCCAAATCGCCACGGAACGTGTCCGCCGAGGTTGCGGCCGCGCTTGCCGCTGATGTTCCTGCAGGCGTGGCGCGGGTCGGTCTTTTTGTCGATCCTGACGATCAGATGCTGGACGATGTGCTGGCAAAAGTTCCGTTGGACATCATACAGTTGCACGGCGGAGAAACCCCCGACCGCGTCGCCGAGCTGCGCGCGAGGACCGGGCTTCCGGTCATGAAGGCTGTCGGTGTGGCCGGCCCCGAGGATCTGGACGCGCTGTGGGATTATGGGCTTGTTGCCGACATGATCCTTGTCGATGCAAAGCCCCCGAAGGATGCGGAACTGCCGGGCGGAAACGGACTGTCCTTCGACTGGCGGCTTCTGGTCGGGCGCAAGTTTCTGCGCCCCTGGATGCTGGCCGGGGGGCTGACCCCGGAAAACGTCGCCGAGGCCGTGCGGCTGACTGGCGCGCAGGCGGTCGATGTTTCATCCGGGGTTGAGGCTGCGCCGGGCATCAAGGACCCGGCGCGCATCCGTTCCTTCATCGACGCGGCCGGTTGAGCGTGCCCGGATGACAAAGCCCGGTGCAGAAAACCCAAGTCTTTCGTTTCGTCCTGCCCGGCGTCAGGATGTGCCGGCAATCGTTGCGCTTCTTGGGGATGACGTTCTGGGTAAGGGCCGGGAACTTGCGACCATAGACGTCTATTACAGTGCATATGACGCGATGGCGGCCGAGCCAGGGAACACGATCTATGTCGGAGCGCGCGACGGGCGCGTCCTGGCAACCTATCAGTTAACGGTGATTTCCGGGCTTTCGCTTTCCGCCGCGCGGCGCGCGCAGATCGAGGCAGTGCGCGTCGACGCGAGCCTGCGCGGGCAGGGGGCCGGTGCCGAACTGATGGCCGATGCCGAGGCGCGGGCGCGCGCAGCAGGCGCGACGCTGATGCAACTGACCAGTAATGCCAGCCGCCACGATGCGCACCGCTTCTATCAAAGGCTGGGCTATAGCCCGAGCCATATTGGTTTCAAGAAAGCCCTTTAGGGCTTCAGCGCGAGCCCACCCGTCGCAGACCGGATCTCCAGCCCGCGCATGCGCGACAGCTGCGTGGTCGAGATGGGCAGCGCCACATTGATGGCATCGACCTGTGGATTGGCGGGCATCCGTGCCTCGGGGCTGTCCGGCAGCGGCGGGTTGCCGACCACGACAAGTCGCAGAATGCCGTCATCATCCGGCCGAAGCTGGCCTTCGGGCTGCACGCGCTCTGTAATGATCTCCAGATCCCACCATCCCTTGACGGGCGCAAATGCGCGCACCATCAGCAGCGCGCCCTCGTTCAGCGGTTGGAAACTGGCCGAGAGGATCTGCGGAACCGGCTGGCGGGGATCTTCGGCCTGCGTTTTCCAGCCTCCCTTCGGCTCCAGCGTCGTCGGCACGCTTGGCGTCGAGCGGAACCAGCCGAACGGGTTCAGGCCGCTGTCGCTGCCGAAGCGGGAACAGCCGGTCACCGCAAGCATGGCGCCGAGGGTCAGGGCAAGGGTTGCGAAGCGCATGATCTCTCCACCTTTTCGTGTTGGGCCAGTGATAGGCGATCGGCGGCCGGTGCGCAAAGCCTCTTTGACCTTCCGCGCGGGGCGCGATAGCAGGAACCACCGCCAAGGAGGGCGGAGAGATGAGCACGGACGCTTTCGAAGACATCGTCGAGACATTCGAATTTCTGGACGACTGGGAGGACCGCTATCGCCACCTGATCGAAATCGGCAAGGCGATGCCGGCGATGGACAGCGCGCTTCAGACCCCGGCCAGCAAGGTTGAGGGCTGCGCGAGTCAGGTCTGGATCGTGCCCAGGATCGAGGACGGGCGCTTCGATTTCATTGGCGACAGCGACGCGCTGATCGTTCGCGGGCTGGTGGCGGTCGTCCATGCGCTGTTTGCGGGTCTGCCGGCAGCCGAGGTTGGAAAGGTCGATGCGGCAGCCGAATTGCGCCGGCTGGGGCTGGAGGATCACCTTTCTGCGCAGCGTTCAAACGGCTTGCGTGCGATGGTGGCGAGGATCCGCGATCACGCGGCCGCAGCGACCTAGATCAGTCGGAACAGAAAGACTGCGCTCATTCCGAAGCCGACCGCAGCGATCAGTTTGCGCAGCATCGGCATCGGGATGCGCCGCGCGACCGGCGCGCCCGCAAGCCCGCCCAGAATGGTGCCCAGTCCCATCACCAGCGCTGGCACCCAGACGATCTTGCTGTCAGCGGCGAAGATCAGCAGTGAAACCACTGATAACGCAAAGCTGAGCCAGCATTTCAGGCCGTTCATCGCGTGCAGGTTTGTCATTCCCCACATCGAAAACAGCGCCAGCAGCACGATCCCCAGCCCGCCATTGAAATAGCCGCCATAGATCGCGACCGGAACCAGCGTGCCCGCCCCGAAGGCTTTAACCGCGCCGCTGCGGCGCGCGGCCCATTCGCGGATCTGCGCACCCTTCAGAAAGACGAGCGTGGCACCCAGCAGCAGGAAGGGCACGAGCAGGGCAAACGCGCTCTCCGACGACATCAGCAGCAGACTGGACCCGACCGCACCACCGGCGACGGTCCAGCCGGTCAGGCGCAGCAGCAACTTTCGGTTCAGTTCGGCAATGTCTTCTCGGAACCCGATGGCTGCGGACAGATAGCCCGGCAGCGCCGCGACCGTCGATGTCGCATTGGCCGCGATGACAGGAACGCCGGCAAATACCAGTGTCGGGAACGTGATGAACGTCCCACCGCCCGCGATGGCGTTCAGAAGCCCGCCCAGCAAGCCTGCCAAGAATATCAGAATCAGATCGGCCATGCCGCGCAAGCTGGCACGGCCAAGTGTCGGGGAAAAGGCGTAAAAGATTGGCCTGCCGCAGGTCGCGCAGACGGGCTGCCGGGGCCGAACAAGCGGCCCCGGCTGAAATCCCTCAGTCGTCAAGCACGAAGGTGACCATCATGTTGACGCGGTAACGCGAGATCGTGCCGCCTTCGCAATCAACGGATTGTTCTTTCACCCAGGCTGCTTTCACGTTGCGCAGCGTCTCGTTCGCGCGCTGAACGCCTTGCCGCACGGCATCCTCGAAGCCCTTCTCAGAGGTGGCGGAAATCTCTGTCACTCTGGCGATTGTCATGTCTTCCTCCTCGGTTGATGGTCAGGCCCAACGTCTGAAGCGGTGGAATGTTTCGACTTTCTTCCGTCACGCCCCCGCGCTTCTGATGATGCGCGTGGCTTTGCAAGATGCTAGAACGCAACGTGGCCGGGGCCAGAGCGGGGGCTGTCCTGTCCGGAAACTTTACCGCCCGCAGACGAACAGACAGCGCGCCGAGGGGCGCGCACGGCACTGATGGGATGGCAGGAATGGACAAGCAGCAAACCGAATTCACCGTCGAGCAGGCGACATCGCCAGTTTCCGCGCAGGATCGCGAGGCGATGCTGGCCAATCCGGGTTTCGGCAAATATCTGACCGACCATATGGTCACGATCAGCTATTCCGCCGAAAAGGGCTGGCATGACGCCAAGATCGGGCCACGGCATGATCTGCAGATGAACCCGTCGACGATGGTGCTGCATTATGCGGGCGAGATATTCGAGGGGATGAAGACCTATCGCCATCCCGACGGTGGCGCGGGTCTGTTCCGTCCCGAAGCGAATGCTAGACGTTTCAACAATTCTGCGGCCCGCCTTGCGATGGCGCAGATCCCCGAAGATCTGTTCGTGAACTCTGTCCGTGAACTTGCGCGGATCGACCGCGACTGGATTCCCTCCGAAGGCGAGGGCTCGCTTTACATGCGTCCCTTCATGATCGGGACCGAGGTCGCGATCGGGAACCATCCGTCCGACGCGTTTCTTTACGCCGTGATCGCGTCTCCGGTCGGGTCTTACTTCAAGGGCGGCGTCTCGGGCGTGTCTGTCTGGGTCTCCGAGGAATATACACGCGCCGCGCCGGGCGGGACGGGGGCCGCGAAATGCGGGGGCAACTATGCGGCCGCGCTGGCTGCGCAGGCCGAAGCTGCGAAGCATGGATGCGAGCAGGTTGTGTTCCTGGACGCCGTCGAAAGGCGCTGGATCGAGGAACTGGCCGGCATGAACGTGTTCTTTGTTTTCGACGACGGGACCATCCAGACGCCACCGCTGACGGGCACGATCCTGCCCGGAATTACCCGCGATTCGCTGATTCGTCTGGCGCGTGACAAAGGCATGACCGTTCGCGAGGAACCTTATGGCATTGACCAGTGGCGTGCCGACATCGAATCCGGTCGGCTGGTAGAGGTGTTCGCATGCGGCACGGCAGCCGTCGTCGCGCCGATCTCGCAATTGAAGGGCAAGGATTTCGATCTGACAATCGGCGATGGTGGCATGGGTCCTGTCACGGCCGACCTGCGTAAGACCCTGACAGATATACAATTCGGTCGTAGCAATGACCCGCATGGCTGGGTTGACCGACTGTTCTGATCGGACGATCAGATGAAGCGGAACCGCCCGGGCGCCGAATGCGTCCGGGCTTTTTTGTGTGAACGCCAGCATCACTGCTTGGCCCAGTAACTATAGCGCCAGATTATGCTGAGCTGGCGATTATTTCATCGCCGCATCGGTCTGCGCCGCGTTATAAACAGGGTTAATCGGCGCTCACGCCGACAAAAAACCTTTTGGGAGGAATATCATGTTCGCAGCAAAACTCGGTGCGGCCGCTGCCACCATCTGCTTCACTGCGCTTGCAGCACAGGCAGACGAACTGAAGCTCGCCGATTTTCAGCCACCGACCCATTTCGTGGTCGAACAGGTCTATAATCCATTTGCCGAGGCGGTTTCGGCCGGGACGAATGGCGAGATCACGATCAAGCAGTATATGGGTGGCGAACTCGGGCCGGGGCCGGCGGATCAGTATAACCGCGTTGTCGACGGGCTCGCCGACATCGCGTTCAGTCTTCCGGGCTATACTGCGACCACGTTCCCCAAGACCCTGCTGGCCGAACTGCCAGGCGTGATTTCAGCCGATACCGGCACTGAAAAGCTCTCTGCGCATACCGACATGCTGGAAGACGAATATAAACGGGTCGTTCTGCTGGGCCTGTGGAATAACGCGCCGAACCTTTTGCTGATGGGATCGAAGCCGGTGCGCACGCTGGAAGATATGAAAGGCATGAAGATTCGCGTGCCCTCGCGCAATGCCGGTCTCGTGGTCGAAGCATGGGGCGGATCGCCGGTTTCGATGCCCGCGCCCGAAATCTATAACGCCATGCAAACCGGCGTGCTGGACGGCGCGATGATCGACGCCACCGCGCTGAGCGCGTTCAAGCTGGCCGAAGTGACCGGCTCGGTCACGCAGGGCATGGAAACCTCGATTTCGGAATTCTTCCTGATCATGAACCGCGACAAGTTCCGCGATCTCAGCGAAGATCAGCAGAAGGTCCTTCTGGACGCGGGCAAGCAGGCTGCGACGGATGGCAGTGCCGCGTGGAACGGCGTTGCCACCAAAGCGCTTGAGGATTTCGGCGCGACAGAGGGCAAGGAGGTCATCACACTGGCCCCCGAAGAGGTCGAGAAATTCAACGCGGCTTCTGCCCCGGTCGTCGAAAAAGTGATCGCGGACGCTGATGCAGAGGGGCTGGACGCAACTGCGTTCGTCGAAGCGCTGAAGCAGTAAACCCTGAAAGATCAGCAATTCAGACGGCCCGCCTTGAATCGAGCGGGCCGTTTTTTCAGTCAGTTCCGGTCCAGCAGGACGCCTGCGAAAAAATCGGCAAGTTGCTGATGCGCGTCGATTGGCAGAACATGCGCCACATACTGATCGGGCCGGACAATCACGATGGCACCCCGCGAACGGTCGATCTCTCGAAGATCGAAGATGTCGCGTCCCGATTTAAGGTCCGGGCAGAACATTTTTTCATAGTCGACAAGACCCAGCTTGCCTTTCTTCGGAAGCAGCAGCGCGGGCATTTCTTCGACCGCAAGGTCACGATAGGGCTGCTGGAAGATCGCGCGAAAGTCGATGACGCTGTCGATATCGGCACCTTTCGGCGTGTGACGGATAATGGGCGAAGCTTCGCTCTGCAGGAAATCGCATAGCCGGGCGATCGCAGATCCCTCTGCCGATGGCTGCTCGTCAGGGCTGAACGCGAAGATGCGCCACCGCGCGTCGGCCTTGACGGTCTCGCCCAGTTCCATAGGCTTGGCATCGGCCAGACGGATGACGGGCGCAGAATGGAAGCGGCTGCCGATCTCAAACCCTTTCGCCAGGTTCTGATGATCCGTGGCTCCGGTCAGCGCCGAGCGCTCGTAAGTTACCGACATTCCAGCCGTATAGCGCCCATGCTTGATGAAATAGTTCTGGAATTTCGGCACATCGCTGTCATCGCTGGCGGTTTCCGGGCGCTCGCTCATGATCTTTGACCACTCGCGATCGAAGCCGATCAGATCCTGCGCCACCGCCTGTCGTTCCTCTGAATAGCTTGCCAGCAATTGCGGCGCGGATTGTCCGCGCAGGACCGCGGCCAGCTTCCAGCCCAGATTGAAAGCGTCGCCCATGGAAACGTTCATCCCCTGACCTGCCTTGGGACTGTGGGTGTGGCAGGCATCGCCGCAGATGAAGACATGGGGCAGGCGGTCATCGCCTTCCGGCACGTCGTCGAACTTGTCGGTCAGGCGCTGCCCGATTTCATAGACCGACCACCACGCAGTTTCCTTGACCTCGAAGCGATAGGGCCGAAAAATCCGCTGTGCCGCTGCGATCAACTGATCCAGCTGGATATTGCGGTTGGCCACACGTTCATCGCGATCAAGCTTGTCGAGCTCGATATAAAGGCGCGTGAGATAGCCGCCTTCGCGCGGGATGATGATGATATTTCCCTCGTCCGCGGACTGGATCAGCGTCTTGCAGCGAATGTCGGGGAAATCGGTGTCGCAAAGCACATCCATGACCCCCCATGCCTGATTGGCGCTGTCGCCTTTCAACTGCCGCCCAAACGCGCGGCGCACATTGCTGCGCGCGCCATCGCAGCCGACAACATACTTCGCGCGCAGGCGCACCTGCTGGCCCTCGTGTTCAGGATCTGTCCGTTCCAGCGTCACCTCGACGGGATAGTCACCGCCCTGATCTATGTGAAGATCCGCCAGTTCAAGAGAATAGTCCGGCTCCAGCCGCGATGGAGATTTGCGCATGATCTCCAGATACATGTCGTGTACGCGCGCCTGATTCAGGATGACATGAGGCATCTCGGAAAGCCCGTCCTCCACATCCTGAATACGCCCGTTGCGCATCAAATGTTCAGGCTTTGCCGGGTTGGGTTTCCAGAAGGTCGTTTCGTTGACCCAGTAGCCCTGCTTGAGAACCTTTTCGGCAAATCCGAAGGCCTCGAACATCTCCATCGAGCGACACGAGATTCCGTCCGCCTGACCCTTTTCCATCGGGCCGTCCTTACGTTCGACAATGCGGGTCGTGATCTCCGGGAAGGCGGAAAGTTGCGCGGCGAGCGTCAGGCCGGCGGGTCCGCAACCAACGATCAGGACATCGACCTGTTCGGGCAGTATATCGCGATCTGCCGGCCGGCCCGGCGCTGCCTCGGCCAGTTCCGGGTCACCGGGGCGAAAACCATTAAGATGATACTGCATGCGATCCTCCCTGACTGAATTGATATGTGTGCTTACTATAAACTTGTCGACACGGCAAGAATTAATATGTGCAGATACTAATTTTCGTGTATCCTGCCTGAAAAAGTTGGGGAGAGGGGACGCTTTGGCGCGCAGCACGGAAATGCCCGGTCATCTGATCCGGCGGCTTCACCAGATTTCGACACAGATTTTCACTCAGCGCGTGCAGGCAGAGGGCAGTGACCTGACCGCCGTTCAATTCGCGGCACTTGACGCACTGGAAAGCAGCCCCGGCATTGATCAGGCCGGACTTGCCGGGGCGGTCGCGAAAGATCGCGCGACGATTGGCGCGGTGGTGGACAGGCTTGTCCAGAAAGGGTTGATTGCCCGCAAGATCAGCGAGCGCGACAAACGTGCCCGCGAGTTGTGGCTGACAGAGAGCGGCACGGCTGCGCTTCGGGCGCTGGCACCGGTCGTAGGGGAATTGCAGCGCGATATTCTGCCGGGACTGAGCGATGACGAATATCGCGATTTCATCGCGCTTGCTGCGCGGGCAGTCACTGCCGCCGAAGCTGCAGAGTCTTCAGGCGCGGACCAGACCTGACCTCGTGCCGCCATGGTGACGAATGCGAAAGGGCCGCCACGTCTGAAACGTGGCGGCCCTTTCATCACATATCCGCTTGCGCGGGCGCCCGGAAACCGGGGCGCGTTCAGTCTGCCGTCAGAAGCGGCGGTTTCGCCTTGCCGCCGATCCGAGGCGCTTCGGGGCCAGAGATATCGAAGGTGGGCTTGTCATCCTCGATCCGCACCTTGACCACGCCGCCTTTCGTCAGGCGACCGAACAGAAGCTCTTCGGCAAGCGGCTTCTTGATCGTCTCCTGAATGACGCGGCCAAGCGGGCGGGCGCCCATCTTGTCGTCATAACCGTGTTCAGCCAGCCAGTTCGACGCTTCGTCGGTCAGCTCGATATGGACGTTGCGGTCGATCAGTTGCGCCTCCAGCTGCAGGATGAACTTCTCGACCACCTGAACGATCACCTCGCGAGAGAGGGGGGCGAAGCTGATGATCGCGTCCAGACGGTTGCGGAATTCGGGTGTGAAGAGCTTTTCGATCGCTTCCTTGTCATCACCTTCACGACGGTCGCGGCCGAAGCCGATGGCCGCGCGAGCAAGATCAGACGCCCCCGCATTCGACGTCATGATGATGATCACGTTTCGGAAATCCGTTGTCCGGCCGTTATGGTCGGTCAGCTTGCCGTGATCCATGACCTGCAGCAGGATGTTGTAGACATCCGGGTGCGCCTTCTCGATCTCGTCCAGAAGCAGCACGCAATGCGGGTTCTGATCGACACCGTCGGTCAGCATCCCGCCCTGGTCGAAGCCGACATAGCCGGGCGGCGCACCGATCAGGCGGGAAACGGCATGCTTCTCCATGAATTCCGACATGTCGAAACGCAGCAGTTCCACGCCAAGCGAATCCGCAAGCTGCTTGGCAACCTCGGTTTTGCCGACGCCGGTCGGTCCTGCAAACAGATAGTTGCCGATCGGCTTTTCAGGTTCGCGAAGCCCGGCACGCGCCAGTTTGATCGCCGACGACAGCGCGTCGATCGCTGCATCCTGCCCGAAGACAACGCGCTTCAGCGTGACATCGAGATCGCGCAGAACCTCTGCATCGTCTTTCGACACATTCTTCGGGGGAATGCGCGCGATCTTGGCCACGACCGCCTCGATCTCTTTGGGAGAGATTGTCTTGCGGCGCTTGGATTCTGCCACCAGGTGCTGCGCGGCACCGGCCTCGTCGATCACGTCGATGGCCGAGTCGGGCAGCTTGCGGTCATTGATATACCGGGATGCCAACTCGACGGCGGTCTTGATGGCTTCGTTGGTATAGCGCAATTCGTGATGGGCTTCGAAATGCGGCTTCAGACCCATCAGGATCTTGATCGAATCCGGCACCGAAGGCTCGTTCACGTCGATCTTCTGGAATCGCCGCGACAGGGCCCGGTCCTTTTCGAAATGCTGGCGGAATTCCTTGTAGGTGGTCGACCCCATGCAGCGCAGCTTGCCGCCGGCCAGGGCCGGCTTCAGCAGGTTAGACGCATCCATCGCACCGCCCGAGGTCGCGCCCGCACCGATGACGGTATGGATCTCGTCGATGAACAGGATCGCATCGGGATGGGCTTCCAGTTCCTTCATCACCGCCTTGAGGCGTTCCTCGAAGTCGCCGCGGTAGCGGGTTCCGGCAAGAAGCGCGCCCATATCGAGCGAGAAGATCGTGGCGCCGGCCAACACATCCGGCGTCGCACCTTCAACGATTTTCTTCGCGAGACCTTCAGCAATCGCGGTCTTGCCCACGCCGGGATCACCCACCAGAAGCGGGTTATTCTTGCGACGGCGGCACAGAACCTGAATACAACGCTCCACCTCCAGCTCGCGGCCGATCAGCGGATCGACATCGCCATCAAGCGCCTTGGCGTTCAGATCGACGCAATACTTATCGAGCGCCGTCTCTTCCTTCTGCGCGGGCGACGCCTCGTCTTCGTGCTGGCCATCCGCACCAGAGACGGGCCGCTGCTCGTTGAATTCGGGATTCTTGGCGACGCCATGGGCGATGAAATTCACCGCGTCATAGCGGGTCATGTCCATTTCCTGCAGGAAATAGGCGGCGTGGGATTCGCGTTCGGCGAAGATCGCGACAAGCACGTTCGCGCCCGTCACCTCGGCCCGGCCAGAGCTTTGGACATGGATTGCGGCGCGTTGGATCACGCGCTGAAAGGCTGCGGTCGGCACTGCTTCGGACCCGTCGATATCAGTAATCAGCGTCGACAGATCGTCGTCGATGAAGTCGCTGAGATGCTGTCGCAGCTCTGCGAGGTCGACATTGCAGGCGCGCATGACGCGCACTGCATCCGGCTCGTCCGTCAGGGCCAGTAGCAGATGTTCGAGCGTTGCCAGTTCGTGACGGCGTTCATTGGCAAGCGCGAGGGCGGCGTGGATCGCCTGTTCCAGCGAAGTCGAAAATGAAGGCACTTGCGTCTCCTGTCAGTCTGTCCGGCGGTTTGGACTCAGCGGCCCACCTGCACAGACTGTCATCATCAGTTTAAGGATTGGTGGATTTCGCCGCGATTCAAGTCACTTTTTCGCAGGGTCGTCGAAATCTTCCGGTCATGGTCACAATTTGGGCGCAGGTTGCACGGGTTTCAAGACTGCGGGACAGCAGAGGGGACGGGTGCTTCGGCATCAGAACCTGTCCTTCATGTCGCGCAGGATTGCAAAAGCCTCTGCCTCGTCAGGCGTGCCAAGCTGCGCTGCCAGTGCGCCAGCACGAAGAAAGGGGTTGGTCGCGCGTTCCTCGGCGAGCGTGGCAGGCGCGCAGGGCTGCGCCGATGATGCAATCGCGTCAAGCCGGGCCTTGAGGCGGTCGTTATCACCATCGACGCTTAATGCGAAGGCACCGTTGCCTGCGCAATAGTCATGGCCCGAACAGACCAACGTCTCGGGCGGCAATGAGTTCAGGCGTTGAAGGCTGTCCCACATCATCGCGGCATCTCCTTCAAAGATGCGCCCGCACCCCAGGGCCATCAGGCTGTCGCCGGTGAAGACCGCGCCGATTGCGGGCAGATAGAACGCGATATGGCCAACGGTATGACCCGAGACATCAATGACCTTTGCCGGAATTCCGGCCGCCTCTGTGTCTGTGCCTGCATCGACCTTGACATCAAGCGCGGGCAGGCGGTGCGCGTCGGCGGCAGCGCCGGTGACCGTCGCGCCCGTCGCCGCGACAAGCTCAGGGACGCCGTTTATGTGGTCGTCATGATGGTGGGTCAGCAGAATCTGGTCCAGCGTCCAGCCGCGCGCGTTCAGCGCATCCAGAATCGGCGCTGCCTCGGGGACGTCGAAAACCGCGGTCTTGCCATTGGCGTTCAGAAGATAGGCGTAATTGTCCCTTAGGCAGCGGACAGTGACGATCTCGGCGTCCTGATCTGGGTGGGTCATTGCAACCTCCTGTCATTTGCGGGCAGTCTGGACCGCGACGGCATTCACCGCAACCACTCCTCGCCGCATCGGGCGCACCATGCATCACGACGTTATCGACCTGCGCAGGTTCTACTATTCCCGCTCTCTCGGGCGGGTGGCGCAGCGCATTCTGCGCGACAAGCTGATAACGAACTGGCCCGCCGAGTCGATCACGGGGATGAGCGTTGCGGGATATGGCTTTGCGGTTCCGATGTTGCGGCCGTATCTGTCGCAGGCACGGCGCGTAACCGGGCTGATGCCGGGCCCGCAGGGTGTCATGGCATGGCCGGCTGGCATGGCAAATCACAGCGTTCTTTGTGACGAAACGGCGTGGCCGCTGGAAACCGGCAGCCTCGACCGGCTGGTGATGCTTCACGGACTTGAAACATCCGACCATCCCGCGGCGCTTCTGGCCGAGGCGTGGCGGGTGCTTGGTCCCGGTGGCCGCATGGTCGTCATGGTGCCGAACCGCGCCGGGCTTTGGGCGCGGACGGACAACACGCCTTTCGGCTTTGGCCGCAGCTACACACCGGGGCAGTTGCAGCGCCAGGCAGAAGGAACGGGTTTCGTGACCGAACGTTCGGGCGCGGCAATCTATATCCCGCCTTCGGACCGTCGCTTCTGGCTGCGCAGCGCGATGTGGTGGGAACGGGTGGGGGGCAAGATCGCCTCCATGCTGGTCGCAGGTGTGACCTGGGCAGAGTTTTCGAAGCAGCTTCACGCCCCTGTCGGGCCCGATCGCCGGCTGACCGTCCCGAGCCCGCTTGACGTTCTGGAGGGAATCGCCCGTCCACGCCCCAAACGCGATCCCGCCGCGGGCGGGCTTGGCGGCCAGGGAATGCGCGGGGTCGAGGAACGAATGTCACAGTCTGATCGCGCGCCGCGATAAACGGCTGGGAAGATCTTCCGGCGCATCGGCAGGCGCGAACCCGCGCGAAGCGTTGCCGATCTCGCAAAAAGCATAACATGATAGCGCTCAAGGCGGTTGCGGGTGCGAAAAACAATTGCTAGAGACCACCCGAGATAACGGGCCGGTGAGGTCCAACCCCAAGACCCGCGCCCCCCGCGACCGACCGCCCCTTCGGGACGGCCAGCCGGCGGGGTTACGCGTAAACCGGAAGGATGACCGTGGCCAATTCCGCTTCGATTTCCGCCTCGATCGCCGGGCGCTATGCCCAGGCCCTTTTTGACATCGTCAGGGAATCAGGGGAGATCGACCAGCTCTCTGGCCAGGTCGAGGATCTGGGCGCCGCGCTTCGCGACAGCGACGCCCTTCGCGATCTGATCAGCTCCCCCGTTTATACCCGCAGCGAACAGCAGGGGGCGATTCAGGCGGTTGCGCAGAAAATGGGCCTTGCCGCCCCGCTCGCCAATACGCTGGCGCTGATGGCGCAGAACCGCCGCCTTTTCGCGCTGCCGCAGCTTGTCACACGCCTTCAGGCGCTGATCGCGGATGAGCGCGGCGAAGTGACGGCCGACGTCACCTCGGCGGTCGAATTGAGCGATGAACAGAAAAAGCGTCTGACCGCCACGCTGGCCGAGAAATCGGGCAAAACGGTCAAATTGAATACGCGCGTCGATGAAAGTCTTATCGGCGGCATGATTGTCAAGCTGGGCTCGCAGATGATCGACAGCTCGATCAAATCCAAGCTCGCTTCCCTTCAGAATGCTATGAAAGAGGTCGGATAATGGGAATCCAGGCTGCCGAAATTTCGGCGATCCTCAAGGATCAGATCAAGAACTTCGGTCAGGACGCCGAAGTGGCCGAAGTGGGCCAGGTGCTGTCGGTCGGCGACGGGATTGCCCGTATCTATGGCCTCGACAAGGTGCAGGCCGGCGAGATGGTGGAATTCCCCGGCGGTATCCGCGGGATGGTTCTGAACCTTGAAACCGACAATGTCGGCGTCGTGATCTTCGGTGACGACCGCGACATCAAGGAAGGCGACACCGTCAAACGGACCGGCGCCATCGTGGAAGTTCCGGTCGGCAAGGGCCTGCTGGGTCGCGTCGTTGACGCGCTTGGCAACCCGATCGACGGCAAGGGCCCCCTGCAGGACGTGACGCAGGCCATCGCCGACGTGAAAGCGCCGGGCATCATGCCGCGCAAATCCGTGCATGAGCCGATGGCGACCGGCCTGAAAGCCGTTGACGCCATGATCCCGGTTGGTCGCGGTCAGCGCGAACTTATCATCGGTGACCGTCAGACCGGCAAGACCGCCGTCGCGCTCGACACGATCCTGAACCAGAAAAACTATAACGGCCGCGAAGATGAAGGGATGAAGTCCCTTTATTGCATCTATGTCGCTGTTGGTCAGAAGCGTTCGACCGTGGCGCAGCTGGTGCAGAAGCTGGAAGAGACCGGCGCGATGGAATATTCCATCGTCGTGGCCGCGACCGCCTCGGACCCCGCGCCGATGCAGTATCTGGCGCCCTATTCGGCGACTGCGATGGGCGAGTATTTCCGCGACAACGGCATGGACGCGCTGATGATCTATGACGACCTGTCCAAGCAGGCCGTCGCTTACCGTCAGATGTCGCTGCTGCTGCGCCGTCCGCCGGGGCGCGAAGCCTATCCGGGCGACGTGTTCTATCTGCACTCGCGCCTGCTGGAGCGTTCGGCCAAGCTGAACGAAAATTATGGCGGCGGCTCGCTGACGGCACTGCCGATCATCGAAACCCAGGCGGGTGACGTGTCGGCCTATATCCCGACCAACGTGATCTCGATCACCGATGGGCAGATCTTCCTGGAAACCGACCTGTTCTTCCAAGGCATCCGCCCGGCTGTGAACACCGGCCTTTCGGTGTCGCGCGTTGGTTCGTCCGCGCAGACCAAGGCGATGAAATCCGTCGCCGGTCCGGTCAAGCTGGAACTGGCGCAGTATCGCGAAATGGCGGCCTTCGCGCAGTTCGGTTCTGACCTTGATGCCGCGACGCAGAAACTGCTGAACCGCGGTGCGCGCCTGACCGAGCTGATGAAGCAGCCGCAATACCAGCCGTTGACCAATGCGGAAATCGTGATCGTCATCTATGCCGGCACCAAAGGCTACGTCGACGACGTGCCAGTCCGCGACGTGGTGGCCTGGGAACAGGGGCTGATCCAGTTCCTGCGCAACCAGAAGCAGGATCTGCTGGACGATATCACCAAGAACGACCGCAAGGTCGCTGGCGATCTGGAAGATGCGATCAAGGCTGCTCTGGACGCTTACAACAAAACCCGCGCCTGAGAGGAGGGATAGATGCCCAGCCTCAAGGATCTTAAGAACCGGATCAACAGCGTCAAATCGACGCGCAAGATCACCAAGGCGATGCAGATGGTCGCCGCAGCCAAGCTGCGGCGCGCCGAGGAAGCCGCGCAGCAGGCCCGTCCCTATGCCGACCGCATGAATGCGGTCATGGCAGGACTGGCGGAAAAGGCGTCGGGTTCTGAAAGCGCACCGCGTCTGCTGGCCGGAACAGGCGACGACAAGCGTCACCTGCTGGTCGTGCTGACCTCGGAACGCGGGCTTGCGGGGGGCTTCAACTCCTCCATCGTCAAGCTGGCGCGTCAGACGGCGGTGAAGCTTCGTGGTGAAGGCAAGGACGTGACAATCCTGACGGTCGGCAAAAAGGGCCGCGAACAGCTGAAGCGTGACTATTCGCAGGCTTTCGTGAACCATGTCGATATGTCCGAGGTGAAGCGCCTTGGTTACGAACATGCCCGCGACATTGCCGATGACGTTCTGGATCGGTTCGAGACCGGCGATTTTGACGTGGCGACCCTGTTCTATAACCGCTTTGAATCGGTCATCAGCCAGGTTCCCACCGCGCGCCAGATCATCCCTGCGGTGATCGAAACCGCGGAAGATCAGGAAATCGCGGATTCGGTTTCGGCGGAATACGATTATGAACCCGGCGAAGAGGTCATCCTGGCCGAGTTGCTGCCGCGTGCGGTTGCAACCCAGATCTTCACCGCGCTTCTGGAAAACGCCGCATCCGAACAGGGCGCGCGCATGACCGCCATGGACAACGCCACGCGCAACGCGGGCGACATGATCAGCCGGCTTGAAACCGAGTATAACCGCTCGCGTCAGGCTGCGATCACCAAGGAACTCATCGAAATCATTTCGGGCGCCGAGGCGCTCTGACCGTAAAGGGGTAGAAACATGGCAGAGGCCAAAGCAAAAGGTAAGATCACCCAGGTCATCGGCGCCGTCGTGGACGTGCAGTTCGACGATCACCTGCCGGCGATCCTGAACGCGCTTGAAACCGAAAACAACGGCAAGCGCCTTGTTCTGGAAGTGGCGCAGCATATGGGTGAAAACACCGTCCGCACCATCGCCATGGACGCGACCGAAGGTCTTGTCCGCGGTGCCGAAGTGCGGGATCTGGGCGAGCCTATTCAGGTGCCGGTGGGCGACGTGACGCTCGGCCGTATCCTGAACGTCGTGGGCGAGCCGGTGGACGAGGGCGAGCCCCTGAACGTCACCGAAACCCGCGCCATTCACCAGCCCGCGCCGGATTTCGCGTCGCAGGCGACTTCGTCCGAGATCCTCGTGACCGGCATCAAGGTCATCGACCTGCTGGCCCCCTACGCCAAGGGCGGCAAGATCGGCCTGTTCGGCGGCGCCGGTGTGGGCAAGACGGTTCTGATCATGGAACTGATCAACAACATCGCGAAAGTGCACTCGGGCTATTCGGTGTTCGCGGGCGTTGGTGAACGGACCCGTGAAGGCAACGACCTGTATCACGAGATGGTGGAATCGGGCGTTATCAAGCCGGACAATCTGGCTGAATCGCAGGTGGCACTGGTTTACGGCCAGATGAACGAGCCTCCGGGCGCGCGGATGCGCGTCGCGCTGACCGGCCTGACCTTGGCCGAACAGTTCCGCGATGCGACCGGCACCGACGTTCTGTTCTTCGTCGATAACATCTTCCGCTTCACGCAGGCGGGCTCCGAGGTGTCGGCGCTTCTGGGTCGTATCCCGTCCGCCGTGGGCTACCAGCCGACGCTGGCCACCGATATGGGCGCGATGCAGGAACGCATTACCTCGACGAAAGCCGGCTCGATCACCTCGATCCAGGCCGTTTATGTTCCGGCTGACGACCTGACCGACCCGGCACCGGCCACGACCTTCGCCCACCTTGACGCCACGACCGTTCTGTCGCGCGCGATTTCGGAACTGGGCATCTACCCGGCCGTGGACCCGCTGGATTCGACCAGCCGTATTCTTGACCCGGCAGTTGTCGGCGAAGAGCATTATCAGGTTGCCCGCGACGTTCAGGGTATCTTGCAGAAATACAAATCGCTGCAGGACATCATCGCCATTCTGGGCATGGACGAACTGTCGGAAGAGGACAAGCTGACCGTGGCCCGCGCCCGCAAGATCCAGCGCTTCCTGTCGCAGCCCTTCGACGTGGCCAAGGTCTTCACCGGTTCGGACGGGGTTCAGGTGCCGCTGGAAGACACGATCAAGTCGTTCAAGGCGGTTGTCGATGGCGAATATGACCATCTGCCCGAATCCGCCTTCTACATGGTCGGCGGCATCGAGGATGTGAAGGCCAAGGCCCAGAAGCTCGCTTCGGAAGCGGCATAAGGGGGCGTCATGGCTGATACGATGCAGTTCGACCTTGTCGCACCGGAACGGAACCTGATGTCCGTTCCCGTGCGCGAGGTACGCCTGCCGGGTACGGATGGCGATTTGTCGGCGATGCCGGGCCACGCGCCTGCCATCGTCAACCTGCGCCCCGGTCTGGTCACGGTCGTTGACGACAAGGGGACAGAGCATCAGTTCGCGATTTCCGGCGGTTTCGCCGAGATCAACAACAGCTCGGTCTCGCTTCTGGCCGAAATCGGTCGCAAGCGCGAGGATATGACGCAGGAAGTCTTCGACGAGATGATGCGGTCCGCGGTGCGCAAGAAAGAGGCCGCCGAGGCGAAGGACACGGCCCACGGTGCCGAAAACATCGTCGCTTCGGCCGCCAAGCTTCTTGCCGATATGGAAGCCCTTGGTACCCATATCGGACTTGATCCGAATTCTTCGACCGTGCCGCACTGAATGGCCTAAGATACGAAAGCCCCGGTCACGCCGGGGCTTTTTGCTTACCTGACCGGGTTTTGGAAAAAGGACCATGAAGCGTTTCAGTCATCTCGCCGTCGGCATCCTCCAGGGCTCTGAGATCCTGTTCTCGGATTTCGAAGATGGCGGCGAAATGTGGACTGGCGATGGCCCGAGACAGCATCGTTACGACGTGCGCTTTGAAGAGGCTTTTCACGGCGTGCCGATCGTTCATATCGGGCTTTCCATGTGGGATATCGACAGCAACAGCAATCAGCGTGCCGATATTGGCACCGAAGATGTCACGCGCGACGGTTTCACGATCATCTTTCGCACATGGGGCGATACGCGCGTTGCACGGGTGCGCGCCGACTGGCTGGCGATCGGTCCGACCCGCTTTGACGAAGATTTCGAGGTCTGACAGGCGATCCGTCTATTTCGGTTGACCGAGCGTCAGAGGCCCGCATCGGCAAGAATTTTCTCGGCCTCGTCGGCGCATGGTGACAGGGCGGCGCGATCCTCGCCGGGATAGAAGCGCCCGCGCGTTGCCGTGGGCATGGGCGCAGGTTCTGGTGTCAGGACGCGCGGTCCGACACGCTCGGCCTCTGCCTGCCAGCTTTTCGCGAGCGAAATCTGGGCGGATTTGCTGGCCCCGTATGCCCCAAAAAATTTCTCTCCGCCGCGCGGATCGTCCGGAATGATCGCGGTGCCGTTTCGCGCCCGCAGCAATGGCTCCATCAGGCCGACCAGATTCTGCGTGGCAGTGGCGTTGACCGCGAAAGATTTTGTCCAATCCTTGCCATCGACATGACCGGCAGGCCCAAGCGGGGCAGCGTGGATCGCGGTATGCACCCAGACATCCAGCCCGCCCCAGCGTTCTGCAATCGCCTTCGTTAATTGCAGCATTGCGGGCGACTCGATCACGTCCATCGGTGCCAATGTCGCCGGATGACCGCCGGCGGCGCGGATGCGGTCGTCCAGTTCCTCCAGCGCGCCTGTCGTGCGGGCGACGGCGATAATGTGATATCCGCGCTTCGCGAGTGCTTCGGCGAGGGCAGAGCCAAGCCCGCGTGATGCACCGGTCACGAGCGCGATCTTCTGGTCCTGGTCATGCGTGTCATGTGTCATGCAGAACGCTTTCGCATGTGGCCGGAACGACTGCAAGACGCCGCGAAAGATTGACTTTTTGCGGCAATGCGGCATGATCGCCGGGACAGAAATTCCATGAAGGACAGTATCATGACACTCACTCAGGCGGCGCTTCCCAGCCGCACGTTTCTGACGAATGCGATCCTCGTTCTGGCCGGCACGGCACTGCTGGCAATGTCGGCGCAGGTGTCCGTGCCGATGTATCCCGTGCCGATGACGCTGCAGACGCTGGCGGTTTCCCTGATCGGTCTGGCCTATGGCTCTCGTCTCGGCGCTGTGACCGTGATTGCCTATCTTGCCGAGGGCGCGATGGGGCTGCCGGTATTTGCGAACTTTGCTTCGCTGCCGGCGTTCACCGGGCCGACGGCAGGCTTTCTTTTCGGCTTTGTCGGCATGGCATGGCTGACCGGTTTCATGGTCGAGCGTGGCTTTGACCGCGGCTTCGTCAAGCTGTTCGTCGCGGCCATCCTGCCCGCACTTCTGCTGTTCGTTCCCGGTGTCACGGTGCTGAAACTGGTGACTGGCCTGGGCTGGGAAGCGGCCTTCTTCGCGGGCTGCGCCCCGTTCCTGATCGGCGCGCTGGTGAAGGCAATCGTCGCCGCAATGGCAGTCAAGGGCGGCTGGAACCTGATTGATCGCCGCTGACCGGAGGTCAGACTGAACGAAAGCGCCGCCCATCGGGCGGCGTTTATCTTTACTGCTCCTGCAAGCGGCGCAGCGCGCCCTTGCACATGCCGTATTCCAGCCATTGGCAGCGGGCGCAGATCACATCCAGGTCGTCAGGGCGCACCCTTTCACGCGCCCGCGCTTCTGCCTGCTGCCAACGCATCTGCTGACCGGGCGTGATACCAAGCGCGCGTGCATGGTTCTGATCCAGCCAGGAAATACGCTCGTCAGAAGCGCATCCTTCGCCACGACGATGGGGGCAGGGGCCGCAGACGCTGTCGGCCTGAGACGTGAAGATCACGGGCGTGTCAGGGTCGGCGCGCAGCCGTCCGACAACGACGGCATCCATATTGCGTGAAAACGCCTCGGAATAGCCGCGACCCTGCCAACCTATGGCGCAAAGCACATGATGCGGGCGCAGCAAAACGGCCCCGGAAGCCGGGGCCGTTCTGCTTGTTTCAATACTCTCAGCGATTGGCGACGGGGACATAGTCGCGCTTGTCCGCCCCGACATAAAGCTGACGCGGACGGCCGATCTTGTTCTGCGGATCGGACAGCATTTCCTTCCACTGCGAGATCCAGCCGACGGTGCGAGACAGCGCAAAGATCGGCGTGAACATCGAGGTCGGGAAGCCCATCGCCGACAGGATGATGCCGGAATAGAAATCGACGTTCGGGTAAAGCTTACGCTCGACGAAATATTCGTCTTCCAGCGCGATCTTTTCCAGTTCCTTGGCGACTTTCAGGGTCTCGTTATTTTCGATGCCCAGCAGGTCCAGAACCTCGTCCGCCGATTCCTTCATCACCTTCGCGCGCGGGTCGAAGTTCTTGTAGACGCGGTGGCCGAAGCCCATCAGACGGAACGGATCGTCCTTGTCCTTGGCGCGACGGATATATTCGGGGATCTGATCGACGGTCCCGATTTCCTGCAGCATTTCCAGCGCCGCCTGGTTGGCGCCGCCATGCGCCGGTCCCCACAGGCAGGCGATGCCGGCCGCGATACAGGCAAACGGGTTCGCACCCGACGACCCGGCCAGACGCACGGTCGAGGTTGAGGCGTTCTGTTCGTGATCGGCATGCAGCGTGAAGATGCGGTCCATCGCCTTCGCCAGCGCCGGATCGACAGTGTATTTCGCCGCCGGAACCGAGAAGCACATGTTCAGGAAGTTCGATGCGTAATCGAGCTCGTTATTCGGATAAACGAAAGGCTGCCCGATCGAGTATTTATAAGCCATCGCGGCAATGGTCGGCAGTTTCGCGATCAGCCGGATCGAGGCCACTTCGCGCTGCCACGGATCGCCGATATCGGTCGAATCGTGATAGAAGGCGGACATCGCACCAACCACGCCGACCATGGTCGCCATCGGGTGGGCGTCACGGCGGAAGCCTCGGAAGAAGTTGTGCATCTGCTCGTGAACCATGGTGTGGTTGGTCACGCGCGCAACGAAGTCCTTCAGCTGGCTTTCGTTCGGCAGTTCGCCGTATAGCAGCAGATAGCAGACTTCCAGATAGTTTGAATTATCGGCCAGTTGCTCGATCGGGTAGCCGCGATACCACAGCTCTCCCTTGTCGCCGTCGATAAAGGTGATGGTCGACTCGCAGGAGGCGGTCGAAGTGAAGCCGGGATCATAGGTGAAGACGTCACCCTGTCCGTAGAGTTTGCGGATATCAAGGCAATCCGGTCCCGCGGTCGGCGTCAGCACGGGAAGTTCGATTTCCTTGCCAAAGACGGAGAGTATAGCGGGTTTGTTGTCAGCCATTCCGGGCTCCTTCGCTAGGGCCGGCGCCTTTCGGCACCGGACATGTGGGCGGGCCGTCAGCCCGCTTGATCTTGCAGCCGCGCCAGAGCCTCGTCGCGGCCGAGCGCAAGCATCATGTCGAACACGCTGGGAGTAGAGGTCTTCCCGGCCAGGGCAGCCCGTAGCGGCGCCGCAATCTTGCCGAGTCCGAGCCCGTGCGATTCTGCAACGGTCTTGGCTGCCTGCTCCAGCTCATCGCGCGACCAAGTAGCATGCTGCAGCGCGGCAGTCAATTCATTCAGCATACCACGGGATACCGTATCCAGCGAATTTGACGCTTTCTCCTCGATCGGGATCGGGCGTTCTGTCAGGGCGAAACTGGCCTGTTCAAGCAATCCTGGCAGGGTTTTCGCCTTTTCCTTCAGCACCGGCAGAATTGGCATCAGCCTGGCAGTCTGTGTCGCATCCAACGCTGCGTCACCGATGGCTGCGCGGAAGGCGTTCAGTTCAGCCAGAAGATGCGCGTCCTCCATCTGTCCGATATGCCAGCCGGAAACATGTTCCAGCTTTTTGAAATCGAGCCGCGCGGGCGCGCGCCCGATGCCGGAAAGGTCAAACCATTCAACAGCTTGCGCATCCGTGAAAAGCTCATCATCACCATGCGCCCAGCCAAGTCGCGCAAGATAGTTGCGCATCGCTTCAGGCGGATAGCCGAGTGCTGCGTATTCGTGCAGCCCGACCGCGCCGTGACGCTTGGAAAGCTTTTTGCCGTCGGTCCCGTGGATCAGCGGAATATGGGCAAAAACCGGGCGCTTCCAGCCCATCGCGTCATAGATCTGCGCTTGCCGCGCGGCGTTCGTCAGATGATCGTCACCGCGGATGATATGGGTTACGCCCATGTCGTGATCGTCCACCACGACGGCATGCATATATGTCGGGCTCCCGTCGCTGCGCAGCAGCACCATGTCGTCCAGTTGCGCATTCTGAAACGTGACATCACCCTGAACCGCATCAGTGATAACCGTCGCGCCCTCGCGAGGGGCGCGCAGGCGCACGGCATAGGGCAAGTCCGGCTGCTCGTTACTGTCGCGCCAGGGCGACTGGAAAGGCTGGTTTGGATTGGCCTCGCGCCACGCGGCGATTTCGTCGGCGGTGGCGTAACAGCGATAGGCATGCCCGTTTTCCAGCATTTCGCGTGCGACTTCAGCGTGGCGGTCGGCGCGGGCGAACTGGCTGATCGGCTCTCCGTCCCAGTCGATGCCAAGCCAGCGCAGCCCATCAAGGATGGCCTCGGTTGCCTGGGCGGTGGAACGCGCGCGGTCGGTATCCTCGATCCGCAGCAGAAATTTGCCGCCACGACCGCGTGCATAAAGCCAGTTGAACAGCGCCGTACGCGCACCCCCGATATGAAGATATCCGGTCGGCGAGGGGGCGAAGCGGGTGATGATCGGTCGGGTTGCGTCGGTCATGACAGGGCCTTTCGGGGCGGAAAGGGGAGGCATTGCAGCCATTAACCCTTTCTCAACGAGTTTGCTTGTACGGTTGCGCGAGGGATAGCGAAGGGGCCGGGAAAGAACAAGAATGGCGTCTGATGCGGCACTTTCAGGCCCAAGCGCTGCAGGCATGGCCGGGACACGTCGCGCACCAGCCGCGCGCGCGCCCGGAAGACGAGCGACCACGGGAATAGCCGAACGTGCCGGGCTGATGCCCTGGGCACCGGTGTGGCTGTCTTTAGGGATCGGGCTTTGGTTCGGGTTGCCTGCGCAGCCGGGGATCTTGGAAAACACGATCGCGCTGACCATCGCAGCGGCGGGACTTCTGCTGTGGTATTGGCGCGCGGGGCATCAGTCAGAGCTTCTTCGCCTCGCCGGCTTCGGGTTGGTTTTCATCGCCCTGGGCTTCGGGGCAAGCAGCATACGCGCCGCGCGGGTCGCTGCCCCCGTGCTGGAGTTCCGGTATTACGGCCCGATTGAGGGCCGCCTGATCGAGATCGACCGATCAGCCCGTGACCGCGTGCGCCTGACGCTGGATCAGGTCCGGCTTGATCGCATGTCCCCGGCCCGCATCCCGCGCAAGGTCAGGGTTTCCTTGCCCGATGGCGCGCCCGACGCCCCGCCACCGGGCACGCGCGTGATGCTGACCGGGCATCTTGGTCCGCCACCCGGTCCGGCAGAGCCGGGGGGATTCGATTTCCGTCGCGCGGCTTGGTTCGAAAGCCTTGGGGCGATTGGCTATACGCGCGCGCCCGTGATGGTCGCGGCCCCCGCGAAGCCCGGCGGTGCGCTGCAGATGCACCGCATGCGCATGCGGGTATCGGCGGCGATGCAGGACCGAATCGGCGGGCAGGCGGGTGCTGTCGCCTCGGCCCTGATGACGGGGGATCGCAGCGGTATCTCCGAAGCGACGAACCAGCTTATGCGCGATTCGAACCTGTTTCACATCATCTCGATATCCGGCCTGCATATGGGAATGCTGGCCGGTTTCGTCTATGCAGCGCTGCGTCTGCTGATTGTGGCTGCACAGGCCATCACGATGCGCGGCCTTCTGCTGCCCGCGCACAAGCTTGCGGCAATCGGCGGCATTCTTGCGGCGGCAGCCTATCTGTGGCTCTCGGGCGGTGGCGTCGCGACTGAACGCGCCTTTCTGATGGTCGCGGTGATGATGGGCGCGATCCTTGCCGACCGGCGGGCGCTGTCGCTGCGCACCGTGGCGCTTGCTGCGCTGGCGATCCTGCTGCTGGCGCCCGAGGCACTGCTGACCCCCGGTTTCCAGATGAGTTTCGCGGCAACGGTCGCTCTGATCGTCATCTATCCGCGCTGGCAAGGCTATGCGCCGCGTCTGCCCTGGCTGCTGCGTCCGGTTGTCATGCTTGTCCTGTCATCCCTGATCGCGGGGCTTGCCACAACACCCATCGCGGCCGCACATTTCAGCAGGCTTGCGCATTACGGTGTTCTCGCGAACCTGCTCGTGGTGCCGGTGACGGGCGCGCTCATCATGCCGATGGGCCCGGTGGCGGCGCTTCTTGCCCCTTTCGGGCTGGCGGCACCCGCGCTTTGGCTGATGGGGCTTGGGACGCGGTGGATGCTGGCGGTTGGCGAGTGGATTGCGGGGCTGAGCGGTGCGGTCAGCTTCGTTCCCCAGCCTGCGTCTTGGGTGCTGCCGACCCTCGGCGCCGGCGCGGTGATCGCACTTCTATGCGCGCGGTCGTCCGTCAGCATATTCCGCAACCTGCGCTTTCTGGCGGGTGCCGCGCTGATCCTTCTCGGTTTTGCCGGATGGGCGACGACGACACGACCAGAGCTTCTGATCTCACAGGCGGGGGATGCGGTCGGCGTGATGACGGCGCAGGGCCGGGTGCTGTCGAAGGCGAAAGGGGGCAGCTTCACCACCGGAGAGTGGCTGGAAAAGGACGGGGATACCGCAAGTCAGGCACAGGCGGCTGCGCGGCCGGGATGGACAGGGCCCGTGAAGCAACGGGTGATCCGCGTCGGTGATACGCAGTTGCTGCACTTGACCGGCAAGGGCAGCGACCTGGTCGCGCGGAAGATGTGTCGGCCGGGCGTGATCGTTGTCACGAATCAGCCTGTCGAGGCGGATGAGACAACGCGACCCGGCGGCTGTATCCTTCTGGATGCGCTTTCTCTGCGGCAGAGCGGGGCGGTTGCGATGCATCGCGGGACCTTTCGCAGCGCGCGCGATGCGACGGGAAAGCGACCCTGGTCATATTAGCCGATCAGACGAACTGCTCTCTGGTAAGGCGTTCCTCCAGCCCATGCCCCGGATCGAACAGAATGCGGTGCTGGATCGCCGGCTGTGACCGGATTTCGACCCATCTGACAGAATCGACGCCCCGAGAATCGGCATCTGCCATGACGGGTCGTTTTTCGGGTTCCAGCACGTCAAATCGCACCGTCGCAGAGGTAGGCAGGATCGCCCCGCGCCAGCGTCGGGGGCGAAAGGCCGCAATCGCGGTCAGGGCGAGCACGTCCGAGCCCATCGGCAGGATCGGGCCATGCGCGGAATAGTTATAGGCGGTCGATCCCGCCGGCGTGCACAGAAGCGCCCCGTCACAGACCAGTTCCTCCATCCGGACACGGCCGTTGACAGATATACGCAGCTTCGCCGCCTGCGGCCCGGCGCGCAGCAGGCTGACCTCGTTGATTGCGAGCGCCTGATGCTCTGTGCCGTCGCGGGAACCGGCGACCATCGCAAGCGGATTGGTCACGGTCATTTCAGCCTCGGCGATCCGCTCTGGCAGGTCGTTTTCGGCGTAATCGTTCATCAGGAAGCCGATTGTGCCGCGATTCATGCCGTAAACCGGAAGGCCAAGGTTGCGGTGAAGCGTGCTGAGCATCAGCCCGTCGCCACCAAGCGCCACGATCACGCCGGCATCTGCCTCATCGGCCTGACCATAGCGCGCGGTCAGCCGCACAAGCGCGTCCTGCGCGACTGTCGTTTCGCTCGCAACGAACATCAATCTGGCTGTCATCTGCCCCTGCCTGCGTGAACGCGCCCAGAGTTCCGTCAGACGGGCAGGAACGCAACCCCCAAGCGAAGGCGATCCGGGCGCGCGCGCAGTCTCTCGCCCACATGCCGCGCGAATTCGGCGACACATGGCGCGTATTAGCTGTTTATGCCGACGCCCCGCTCGGCTAAAGAGACCGCGAACCCGCCCAGTTCCGGAGACGTGACATGAATAACCAGACCCATGAATTCTTCACCGCGAATCTTGCCGGCAGCGATCCCGAAATCGCCAAGGCCATCGGTCAGGAACTGGAACGCCAGCGCGACGAGATCGAGCTGATTGCATCCGAAAACATCGTCAGCCGCGCGGTGCTGGAAGCGCAGGGCAGCGTGCTGACAAACAAATATGCCGAAGGCTATCCGGGCAAGCGCTATTACGGCGGCTGCCAATATGTCGATATCGTTGAAAATCTGGCGATCGACCGCGCGAAAGAGCTGTTCGGGGCGCGCTTTGCGAATGTGCAGCCCAACAGCGGCAGCCAGATGAATCAGGCGGTGTTTCTGGCGCTTCTGCAGCCGGGCGACACCTTCATGGGCCTCGATCTGAATTCGGGCGGGCATCTGACGCATGGCAGCCCGGTGAACATGTCGGGCAAGTGGTTCAATGTCGTCAGCTACGGTGTGCGGGCGCAGGACCAGCTTCTGGATATGGAAGATATTCGCGCCAAGGCACTGGAACACAAGCCGAAACTGATCCTCGCGGGCGGAACGGCCTATAGCCGCGTCTGGGATTGGGAAGCCTTCCGCAAGATCGCGGACGAGGTTGGTGCCTATCTGATGGTCGATATGGCCCATATCGCCGGTCTGGTCGCAGGTGGGCAGCATCCCTCTCCGGTGCCGCATGCGCATGTCGTGACCACGACGACACACAAATCGCTGCGCGGTCCGCGCGGCGGCATCATCCTGACGAATGACGCCGACATCGCGAAGAAGATCAACTCGGCCGTGTTCCCCGGCCTTCAGGGTGGTCCGCTGATGCATGTGATCGCGGCCAAGGCCGTGGCGTTCAAGGAAGCGCTCGATCCCAGCTTCAACGATTATGCCGCGCAGGTCGTGAAAAATGCACGCGCGATGGCGGATGAACTGATGAAGGGCGGCATCGACATCGTATCGGGCGGGACCGACAACCATCTATGCCTGGCCGATCTGCGCCCGAAAGGCGTGACCGGCAAGGCCGCCGAGGCAGCATTGGGCCGCGCGCATGTCACCTGCAACAAGAACGGCGTGCCGTTTGATCCTGAAAAGCCGTTCGTGACTTCGGGCATCCGCCTTGGTGCGCCTGCGGGCACCACGCGCGGCTTCAAGGAAGAAGAATTCCGCCAGATCGCCCGCTGGATCGTCGAGGTCGTCGACGGCCTTGCGGCCAATGGCGAGGAAGGCAATGCCGAGGTCGAAGAAAAGGTGAAGGCCGAAGTCGCCGCACTTTGCGCGCGTTTCCCGCTTTACGAGGGGATGTGAGCGACCCGCACCCCGACGGGCTGATCGGACGCTGACGCGACACGACCGGATCGCGGGTCAGGCCCGTGGTGCGGTCGGTACGGGATGTTTCGCGTCTTGCCACGTATCCCGATTATCGTCACGGACGCGATCCGGCGGCGGACCGGATGCCGCGACGTTGTGCGCAGGCCCGACAGCCCCCATTGCCGAGCCGCACGCGCAGCGATAGCCTGCGCCCAATCAGATTCAGGAGACGACCATGGTCCAACCGCAAAGCTGGGAACAGCGCGCCGAAGAGTTTTCGATGTATGGCTTCACCGACCTGCCGAGCGTGCATGAACGTGGCACGGTCGTGGTGACGCATGGCGAAGGGCCCTATATCGTCGACACCAACGACAAGCGCTATCTCGATGCGAATTCGGGGCTGTGGAACATGGTCGCGGGCTTCGATCACGCAGGCCTGGCTGACGCCGCGAAGGCGCAATATGACCGCTTCCCCGGTTATCACGCGTTTTTCGGGCGCATGTCCGACCAGACAGTGATGCTGTCGGAAAAGCTGGTCGAGGTTTCGCCTTTTGAACGCGGCAAGGTTTTTTACACGAACTCTGGTTCGGAAGCCAATGATACCATGGTGAAAATGCTGTGGTTTCTTTGGGGCGCGGAAGGCCAGCCGCAGCGCCGCAAGATCCTGACCCGCAAGAATGCCTATCATGGCGTGACTGCCGTTTCCGCATCCATGACCGGCAAGCCCTATAACGAGGTCTTCGGCCTGCCGATGGACGGGTTCATCCATCTGACCTGCCCGCATTACTGGCGCGAGGGTCGTGACGGCGAAAGCGAGGAAGAATTCACCGCCCGTCTCGCGCAGGAGCTTGAGGATGTGATCGCGCGCGAAGGCGCCGACACGATTGCGGGCTTTTTTGCCGAGCCTGTGATGGGCGCAGGCGGGGTCATCCCGCCCTCGAAGGGGTATTTCCAGGCGGTCCAGAAGGTGCTGAAGAAGCACAATATCCCACTCATATCGGACGAAGTGATCTGCGGCTTTGGACGCACCGGAAACACGTGGGGTTGCCAAACTTACGACTTCATGCCCGATGCGATCATCTCGTCCAAGAACCTGACCGCAGGGTATTTCCCGATGGGTGCAGTCATCCTCGGGCCAGAGCTTTCGGACCGGCTGAGCGCCGCCGCCGAAGCGATCGAGGAATTCCCGCATGGCTTCACGGCCTCGGGTCATCCGGTCGGCTGTGCGATTGCACTGAAGGCGATCGACGTGGTGATGAACGAGGGTCTGGCGGAAAACGTCAAAAGCCTTGCGCCGCGGATGGAAGCGGGTCTGCGCGGGATCATGGAACGCTCGAAGAATATCGGGGAGTTGCGCGGCGTGGGCTATATGTGGGCGCTGGAGGCCTGCCTTGATCCGGCAACGAAAACGCCCTTCGACAGCAAGTTGTCGGTGAGCGAGCGAATCGCGAATACCTGCACAGATATGGGACTGATCTGCCGTCCGCTTGGCCAGTCGATCGTGCTGTGCCCGCCCTTCATCCTGACCGAAGAGCAGATGGATGAGATGTTCACCAAGCTTGAAGCCGCGCTGAACAAGGTGTTTGCCGAGGTCGCATGAGCGCAGACCCCGCACTGCGGGTCTATGCCGAACATGCCGGGGACATGGCGGCGCGATGGCGGGCCGCCCGCACCCCGGCAGAGCTGTACGCGCCCGTCGCCGACCTGGTTCTTGACAGCCCCTGCCGGGTCGCGGATATCGGTGCCGGTCCGGGTCGCGAGGCGCAGTGGCTGGCGGGGCTTGGCCACGATGTCACCGCCGTGGAGCCGGTGCAGCCTTTTCGCGAGATCGGCGCGCACGGTGCCGCGCAGGTCACGTGGCTGGATGACCGGCTGCCCGATCTTGCGCTGACCCGCCAGCTTCCTCTCTTCGATCTCGTGCTTCTGACCGGCGTCTGGCAGCATGTCGATCCGGCCTCGCGCGGGCAGGCGATGGCGTCTCTGGCTGCGATCCTGCGCGATGGCGGTCGCCTGATGATATCCTTGCGTCAGGGTCCGGTCGATCCGCACAGGGGTCTTCATACCGCCGACGCGGGCGAGGCGCTTGGCCTGGCTGCGGCGGCGGGGCTGACCATGATTGCGCGGCGCGACGGCGCATCGGCTCAGCCGCAAGGCATTGTGGCTGGCGTAAGCTGGATCTGGCTGGTGCTCGGCAGGTGAACCCTTGCGGAGCCGGCGGGTCCTCGATCAGCGCGCCATGAAGACCGGCAGATTTGTCTTGCCCAGCATGTTGCGTGTGGTCCCCCCAAGGATCGCCTCGCGAAAGCGAGAATGACTATAGGCACCCATGACGATCATATCGGCCCCGATCTCGGTCGCGCGCTGTGCGATGATGTCGCTGGTCTGGGGCAGGGTGCGCGCGAGCACCGCAATATCGCTGTTGACGCCGTGGCGTGACAGCATCTCGGCCAGTGCGCCGCCGGGGTCAGAGCGTTCCGGCCCGTGCGGCGACGGGTCGATGACCGTGATCTCGACACTGTCGGCGGCTGTCAGAAGGGGCAGGGCGCGCCTGACGGCGGCCATGGTTTCCTCTGACTGGTTCCACGCGATCATTATCTTGCGGCCCATATCTTCCGGAAGCTCTCCTTTCGGGACGATCAGCACAGCCGCGCCGCCCTCGAAAAGCGCGGCTTCCGTGATCGCTTCCGCGTCAGAGGATGCATTCTCGCTATAGGGGCGGGTCAGCACGACCAGATCGGCGAAGCGCGCGCGCATCCCGATCAGCGTGGTCAGCCCGCCGACCTGTGCCACGGCGCTTTCGACGGACCAGCGGACATCTTCTGCCTCCAGCCGGCTTCTGACCGAGGCTTCCAAGGCTTCGGCTGCGGCCATCGCCTTGTCGATGCTTTCCTGGAACACGTAAGCCGAGGCCCCGGCGTAGTAATACCCGGTCTGCGAATGATCGACGCCAAGGCAGAACACCTCCAGATGCGCGTCTTCGCGGCGCGCCATCGCAATTGCGGCGTCAAGCTGTCGTTGCTGCCCTTCGGTCGAGATGACGGTGAGTATCGTCTTGTAACCCATGCTGCGCTGTTCCTTCGCGTTCATTTGCGGCCCGACTGTTCACGGCCTGTGGGCGACAGAGGCAGTTTTTCGGCGGGGCGGCCGCCCGGTACCGGCCACATGCAAAACTAATGCCGCATCAGATCGGGCGATTTGATGCAGATCAAGGATAGCACATCGCGGGCCGGCTAGGACATCGCTGTGTGCAGATGCCCCGTAACCGTGCCCGAGTGACGCGATTCGGCGGTCGCTGCCGCTTATGATGACGGGGGCGCGAACCAATGTCGGACTACCTTAAGCTGGGCGTGCTGGGCCTTGTTGCGCTGATCGCGGCCATTGCCGCGAATTATGCGCGCGATCTGGCCTTCGCCGTCAACATGGCAATCGTGATGCTGAGTGCCGGTGGCCTGTTCATCTATTACCTGCGCCGCACTGACGAGCCGCACCCGGACATCAACGAAAGCGAGTATGCCGACGGTGTCGTGCGTGCGGGCGTGATTGCAACCGTGGTCTGGGGGCTGGTGGGTTTCCTTGCCGGGCTGACCGCAGCCGCGCAGCTGGCATGGCCGGCGCTGAACCTGACCGACATCTTCGGCGGGTATCTGAATTTCGGCAAACTGCGTCCGCTGCATACCTCGGCGGTGATCTTCGCCTTCGGGGGCAACGCGCTGATTGCGACATCTTTCTATGTCGTCCAACGCACAAGTGCCGCACGGCTCTGGGGTGGCAATCTCGCCTGGTTCGTCTTCTGGGGCTATCAGCTGTTCATCGTGCTGGCCGCGACCGGCTATATTCTTGGGGCGACGCAATCCAAGGAATATGCCGAGCCTGAATGGCATGTCGATCTGTGGCTGACGATCGTCTGGCTGGCCTATTTGGCGGTGTTTCTGGGCACGATCATGAAACGGCGCGAGCCGCATATCTATGTCGCGAACTGGTTCTATCTGGCGTTCATCGTGACCATCGCGATGCTGCATGTCGTCAACAATCTGGCCGTTCCGGTCAGTGTGTTCGGGTCGAAATCCGTCCAGCTTTTCGCCGGCGTTCAGGACGCCATGACGCAGTGGTGGTATGGCCATAACGCGGTCGGCTTCTTCCTGACGGCAGGATTTCTGGGGATGATGTATTACTTCATTCCCAAGCAGGCCGAGCGTCCTGTCTATAGCTACAAGCTGTCGATCATCCACTTCTGGGCGCTGATCTTCCTGTATATCTGGGCCGGTCCGCACCACCTGCATTACACCGCGTTGCCCGACTGGGCATCGACCCTGGGAATGGTGTTTTCGATCATCCTGTGGATGCCAAGCTGGGGTGGCATGATCAACGGGCTGATGACGCTGTCGGGCGCGTGGGATAAGCTGCGCACCGATCCGGTCCTGCGCATGATGGTCGTGGCCGTGGGCTTTTACGGCATGGCGACCTTCGAAGGCCCGATGATGTCGATCAAGGCGGTCAACTCTCTAAGTCATTATACCGACTGGACAATTGGCCATGTCCATTCCGGCGCACTTGGCTGGAACGGGATGATTACCTTCGGTGCGCTTTACTATCTCGTTCCGCGTCTGTGGGGGCGCGCGCAGCTTTACAGCGTGCAGCTTGTCAGCTGGCACTTCTGGCTCGCGACGATCGGGCTGGTTCTTTACGCGGCTTCGATGTGGGTCTCTGGCATCATGGAGGGTCTGATGTGGCGCGAGGTCGACAGCCAGGGTTTCCTCGTCAACGCCTTCGCCGACACGGTGGCCGCGAAATACGCCATGAATGTGGTCCGCTTCCTTGGCGGGGCGCTGTATCTGGCCGGTGCTGTCGTCATGGCGTGGAACCTGTGGGCGACTGTCAATCGCCAGCCTCGTATTCATTCCGGCCCGGTCGCCGTGCCGGCAGAATAAGGGGCAGAAGATGCAGATCCTTGAAAAACACAAGATCCTTGAAAAGAACGCAACGCTTCTGCTGGTCTTTTCCTTTCTGGTCGTCACGATCGGCGGCATCGTCGAGATCGCGCCGCTGTTCTATATCGACAGCACGATCGAGGAGGTCGAGGGCATGCGCCCCTATACCCCGCTCGAACTGACGGGTCGCGACGTCTATATCCGCGAGGGCTGCTATGTCTGCCACAGCCAGATGATCCGGCCGATGCGAGACGAGGTAGAGCGCTACGGGCATTACTCGCTGGCTGCGGAATCGATGTATGATCACCCGTTTCAATGGGGGTCGAAGCGCACCGGACCGGATCTGGCGCGGGTCGGCGAACGCTATTCGGATGAGTGGCATCTGGACCATCTGCGCGATCCGCGGGCGGTGGTGCCGGAATCGATCATGCCGTCCTATGGCTTTCTGGAAAATCGCATGCTCAGCGGCGAAAATGTCATGGACCGCGTTCAGACGGATGCGCTTGTCGGCGTGCCCTATGACGACGCCATGATCGCCGCCGCGCGCGAGGATTTTCTGGCGCAGGCCGATCCGGACGCCGACGCCTCGGGGATGGAGGAACGCTATCCCGGCGCGCAGCAGCGCAATTTTGACCGGCAGCCGGGCGTATCGGAAATGGATGCGCTGATCGCCTACCTACAGGTTCTCGGCACGATGGTCGATTTCTCGACCTTCGAACCGGACCCGAACCGCTAGGGGGCCGCGATGGATATTTATACCCTCACCCGCGCATTCGCCGATAGCTGGGCCTTGCTGGCGCTTGTCCTGATTTTCCTCTGCGTGATCCTGTTCGTATTCCGGCCGGGTGCCCGCAACGCGCAGCAGGATGCCGCCAAAAGCATCTTCCGCAACGAGACGCGGCCCGCGCCGCCTGAACCAGAAGAGGATCAGCGCTGATGGCCGAGAACGACAAGGACAAACCGGACACGCAGGATCACGACAGCCCCGCGAACCCGGATAACCGCATCTCGCTGGAGCGGGCTGCGGCGGATGATGAGCACAAGGCCGATATCCTTGCCCATCCGACCGGCGAGGCAGAGGGCAAGGCGCTGCATAAACCGAAACGCACCGGGCCGCGCACCGGCAAGCGCCGCGCCGGCAAGATGGTTGAAGAGGTCGGCTCGACCGGGCACAGCTGGGACGGGATCACCGAATACGACAATCCCATGCCCCGCTGGTGGCTCTGGGCGTTCTATGCGACGATGGTCTGGGGGCTGGCCTATACGTTCTTTTATCCGGCCTGGCCCCTGATCAGCGGCGCAACGCAGGGCCTGCTGCACACCAACTATCGCAAGGAACTGGCTGCCGATGTGCAGCGCTATGACGACGCGAATTCAGCGGTGCAGCAGAGGCTGGCCTCGGCCGATCTGAACGCGATTGCATCGGATGCAGAGCTTTCGAACTATGCCCTGAATGCGGGCCGCGCGGTCTTCGCGACATGGTGCGCCCAGTGCCACGGATCGGGCGCGGGCGGCGCGAAGGGCTATCCCAACCTGCTTGACAATGACTGGCTGTGGGGCGGCACGATGGAGGAGATCCATACTACCGTGACCCACGGCATCCGCAACACCGCCGACCCGGATGCGCGCTATTCCGAAATGCCGCGCTTCGGCACCGATCAGTTGCTGGAAGACGCGCAGATCGACCAGGTGGTTCAGCATGTGCTGGCGATTTCCGGACAGGCGCATGACGCTGCGCTTGCGGCCGAAGGGGCCACGGTCTTTGCCGACAATTGCACCGCCTGCCATGCCGAGGATGGCACCGGCGACAGGATGCAGGGCGCGCCTGACCTGACCGACGCGGTCTGGCTTTACGGTGGCGATCCGGCATCGGTCACGCAATCCGTCCACGATGCCCGTTTCGGGGTGATGCCCAACTGGTCGACGCGCCTGTCCGAGGACGATCTTCGCGCGGTGTCCTTCTATGTCCACAGCCTTGGCGGTGGCGAATGAGCTTTCGAATTCCGGCGTTCTGGGACGCCGGGATGGTGCCGGTCCCTCGTCCTGTTCGCGCGTTTCCAGAGGGACCGGCATCGCTGTCCAAAGAGCAGGATTTCCGGCCGCGACTTGATGCAGGTCAAGGTTCAGCGCCGATCGGCGGCATAGAAAGCCTGTGCGCGAGACAGGAGCATGTTCATGTCCACCCCGGATACGGACCCGCCACGGCTTTACGCGGCCAGAGAGCCGATCTTTCCACGCTCGGTCAAAGGCCGCTTCCGGCGGTTGAAGTGGATCATCATGGCGGCCACGCTGGCTGTCTATTATATCACGCCGTGGCTCCGCTGGGACCGCGGGCCGGACATGCCGGATCAGGCCGTGCTGGTCGATCTGGCCAGCCGGCGCTTCTTTTTCTTCTGGATCGAGATCTGGCCGCATGAATTCTATTTCGTGGCGGGGCTGCTCGTCATGGCGGGTCTGGGGCTTTTCCTGTTCACCTCGGCACTTGGGCGCGTCTGGTGTGGCTATGCCTGCCCGCAGACCGTCTGGACCGACCTTTTCACCCATGTAGAGCGCTGGATCGAGGGCGACCGGAATGCGCAGATCCGACTGTGGCGGGCGAAATGGGACGCGCGCAAGATACGCCTGCGCGCCGCGAAATGGACGATCTGGCTGGTAATCGCGCTGCTGACCGGGGGCGCGTGGGTGTTTTACTTCACCGATGCCCCGACGCTTCTGGGCAATCTGCTGAACGGGCAGGCCCATCCCGTTGCCTATCTGACCATCGCCACCATGACAGCGACGACCTTCCTGTTCGGCGGTTTCATGCGCGAGCAGATCTGCATTTACGCCTGCCCGTGGCCGCGCATTCAGGCCGCGATGATGGACGAGGATACGCTGACCGTCGCCTATCGCGAATGGCGCGGCGAAGAGCGGGGCAAGATCCGCAAGGGCGAGCCGACCAGATCCGACGATCCGCTTGCCGAAAAGGGCGACTGCATCGACTGTTTCGCCTGCGTGAACGTCTGCCCGATGGGGATTGATATCCGCGACGGACAGCAGCTTGAATGCATCACCTGCGCGCTGTGTATCGACGCCTGCGACGATGTGATGGACCGCATCGGAAAGCCGCGTGGTCTGGTCGATTATATGGCCCTGAAGGACGAGACGGCCGAGCGTGTCGGCAATGAAAGCCAGTCGCTGTTGCGCCATGTCCTTCGCCCCCGCACGCTGCTTTATTTCACGCTCTGGGCTTCTATCGGGGTTTTGCTGCTGGTGGCGCTTTTCCTGCGCTCGCCCTTCGATCTGAACGTGACGCCGATACGAAACCCGCTGTTCGTGACGCTTTCCGACGGCGCGATCCGCAACACCTATGCGCTGCGGCTGCGCAACAAGCAGCACACGGAAATGGCGTTCAGCGTCGATGCAGTGGGCACGGATGGCGAAGCGCTGCCGCAAGCCGTCCTCAGCGTCGAAGGGGCCGAGAATGCGGCGGTAAGGGTTCCCGCCGACAAGACCGCGACGCTGCGCGTCTATCTGACGGCGGAACCCGGATCGCCCCTGACACGGGTTCAAAGTACCGATCTCGATCTGCTTGTCACGGATGCGGATGGCCAGCAATCGACCGTCGCGACCGTCTTTCATGGAAAGGACTAAGCCCATGCCCGCCGCCTTTTCGAACCCGCTTCCGCTCAGCCTTCTTCTGGTGCTGGCCATATCGGCTGTGTTCTTCGCACCGTTTCTGCTGTTCGGCGGCCACAGACCGGTGACTGGCCGGGCAATATTGGCGGTCTTTCTGTCGCTTTTTGGCACGATCCTTTGCGTGAATATCGTCATGGCGACCAAGGCGGTGCGCAGTTTTCCGGGCCTGGAGGTCGCGAATTCCTATGTCGCCTCGCAGAATTTCGACCGCGAGAGATCGGCGCAGCAGGCGCTCGGCTGGCGGGCAGAGCCGAGTTATCGTCATGGCGTGCTGAGCGTGAAAATCTCCAACGCGCAGGGTCTGCCCGCCCCTGTGCAGGCGCTGCGCGTGACCGTAAGCCGCCCGACGCAGAGGCGCGACGACATCGCCCCGACAATGCGCAACGCGGGCGGCATCTGGCTTGCAGATCTGCCGCTGCCGCCCGGCGCATGGGTCCTGCATCTGGAAGCAGACGCGCCGGATGGCACAGTCTTTCGCCAGCGGCTTTCGCATTATCCCGGCAGCATGGTGAGAGGCTGATGGCAGATATCAGCGCCCCCGGACCTTACGGCGCAAAGCTCAGCGCCTGCCCTGCCTGCGACGCGGTGCCGCTGGCCAGCCGGGTCGCGGAATCTGCGATAAAAAGCGATCTGGTCCTGTCGCTGCCGACCGCACATTGCGCAACATGCATTGCCGATGTCGAACGTGCATTGCGCGCCCAGCCGGGCGTAAATTCGGCCCGCGTCAACCTGACCCTGCGCCGCGTCATGATTGATGCGCCGGGCCGCCGGGCGGAGGAATTTATCCCTATTCTGCAAGGCATCGGATACGAGGCGCACGAGCTTGACCTGTCGGCGCTGTCTTCATCGGCCGCTGGTCGGCAGGGGCGCGATCTTCTGATGCGGATCGGCGTCGCCGGTTTCGCGATGATGAACATCATGATCCTTTCGGTCGCGGTCTGGTCCGGGGCCAGCGGTCCGACGCGCGACATGTTCCATTGGATTTCCGCGTTGATTGCACTGCCGACCGTGGCATTCGCCGGTCAGCCCTTCTTCGCAAGTGCATGGGCCAGCCTGCGCGCAGGACGGCTTGGAATGGATGTGCCGATCTCGCTGGCGCTGATCCTCGCCACGGCGATTTCTGTGACCGAGACGCTGCAATCGGGTCATCACGCCTATTTCGACGCGGCGGTGATGCTGTGCTTTTTCCTGCTGGTCGGCCGCTATCTGGATTTCCGCAGCCGGGCTGTTGCGCGCTCGGCCGCTGAAGAGCTGACGGCATTGGAGGTCAGCCGCGCCGTGCTGCTTACGGACGGCGCAGAAAGCATCGTCAATGTGGCTGACCTGCGCCCTGGCGACCTGATCCGCATCCGACCGGGTGCCCGCGTTGCGGCGGATGGGGAAATCGTGGCCGGAATGTCTGAAATTGACCGCTCGTTTCTGACCGGGGAAAGTCTGCCTGTGCGGGCCGGGCCGGGGGACGATTTGTCGGCGGGCGATGTCAACCTGACAGGACCGCTGGACCTGCGCGTCAGGGCGGCCGGGCGCGACAGTTCCCTGTCGCGGCTGGCAACGCTTGTGGCCAGTGCCGAAGCGTCGCGGGGGCGTTACGCCTCGCTTGCCGAACGCGCCGCGCGGGTCTATTCGCCTGCCGTGCATCTGCTGGCGCTGGCAAGCCTGCTGGGCTGGATCTTGACGACAGGCGACTGGCGCGTCGCATTGAATATCGCCGCGGCGGTCCTGATCATCACCTGCCCCTGCGCGCTCGGCCTTGCCGTTCCGGCAGTGATCACGGCCGCATCGGGCCGGCTGTTCAGCCACGGCATGCTGATAAAGGACGGCACCGCGCTGGAACGTCTGGCAGAGGTTGACACCGTCGTCTTCGACAAGACCGGCACGCTGAGCATGGGGCTGCCGGAACTCGTGTCCGCATCGTACTTGCCGCTGTCGCTGCACCCGACCTTGCTCGCGATTGCGCAGGGGTCTGAACATCCGCTGTGCCGCGCGATTGCCGCAGCGCTGAAAGGTGAAGGCGTGGTTCCGGCGCAGCTTGACCGCGTGACAGAGATACCGGGTCACGGTGTCGAGGCCGAATGGGATGGTCGCCTTGTCCGTCTGGGTCGCCCGGACTGGGTTGGTCTGCCTGCCGCCGCTGCCGATGGACCTGTCAGCGTTCTGGCGGTCGAGGGTCACGACCCCGTAACGCTGCATTTCGCAGATACGCTGCGTCCGGGTGCGGCCGATTGCGTCGCCGCGCTGCGCGGGCAGGGGCTGCGGGTGATCATGCTGTCGGGCGATGCCGAGGCTGCGGTCGCGCGCACCGCATCGGCGCTTGGCATAGACGAGTTTCACGCCACCGTAACGCCGCAGCAGAAAGAGGCAGAGGTCGCGTCTCTGGCTGCGGCCGGCGCGCGGGTTCTGATGGTGGGCGACGGCTTGAATGACACTGCGGCACTTGTTCGCGCCCATGTCTCGATCTCGCCTGCTTCGGCGCTGGATGCGGCGCGGGTCGCGTCTGATATCGTGCTGATGGGGTATGACCTTGCACCAATTGCCGAGGCGATGGCGCTGGCGAAAACCGCGCGGCGGCGGATAAAGCAGAACTTCGCGATTTCGGTCGGGTACAATGTCGTGGCCGTGCCATTCGCCATGCTGGGCCTTGTCACGCCGCTGCTTGCCGCACTCGCGATGTCGTTCAGTTCGGTCAGCGTGACGCTGAATGCCCTGAGGCTGCGCTGATGGCGGTTCTGTTCATTCTGATCCCGGTTTCCATCCTGCTTGGCGCGGGCGGGCTGGCGGCGTTCCTGTGGTCACTGAAGGCGCGGCAATATGACGACCCGAAGGGGGATGCGGCCCGCATCCTATCGGACGAGTGGGACGAACGGCCGAAGCCGCCTCAGAACAGCGATCCCTGAGGGTCCAGATCGGGGCGTGCGGGAAGCTCTCCATCGCTGAATTCGATGATGAACGCCTTCGCCCTGGCGGCGGCGTCCGCCGTGGCCAGCACATGGCCGTCCTTGTCACGAACGACGGCGAAACCGCGCGCCAATGTCTGCTGATAGCCAAGCGAGATACGCATCCGGTCCAGCCGCTGGATCGCGTCGTCGCGCCGGGCGATGCCCCGCGCAAATGCGGCATCCATCCGTTCGTGAAGCGGGACCAGACGCGCCCGCCCGTCGGAAGTTTTGCGACGGGCATCGGCCAGCACCCGTTCGCGGCCATTTTTCAGCCGGGCGCTCAGACCGTCCAACCGGTCACGGCGGCGTTGATTGGGTGCGCTGGCAGAACTTGTCAGATGTCGCGTTAGGTTGTCCAGCCCGGTCTTTGCCCGCTCGGTCAGACGCGTCAGCATGGCGGGCGTCAGACGTTCCTTGTTCAACTGGTCGCGGCGGCGGTGAACGAGATTGCGAAGCGCCGGTTCCAGCGCGCCGCCCCGGAAGTCGAGCCTTTGGCGCGCGCCTTCGGTGAGCGTCTGTGGGCGGCCAAGGGCGCGGCCCAGATCGACCAGCCGCTGCGCCATGCGTTCGTGCCGCTGACCCATCGCCTGCGTCATGCGAAGCCGCGCCTGCTGCAGTTGCAGGCCCAGTTCGCGCCGCACCGGCACGGCCATTTCGGCGGCAGCGGTCGGCGTCGGTGCGCGGCGGTCGGCGGCAAAGTCGATCAGCGTGGTGTCGGTTTCGTGCCCGACCGCCGAGATCAGCGGGATGGCGCTGTCGGCGGCGGCGCGGACAACGATTTCCTCGTTGAAGCCCCACAGGTCCTCCAGACTGCCGCCACCACGCGCCACGATCAGCAGATCGGGCCGGGGGATCGTACCGGTCGGGGGCAGGGCGTTGAAGCCGCGAATGGCGGCGGCGACCTCGGCTGCGGAGCTGGCGCCCTGCACGGCCACCGGCCAGATCAGCACATGCGTCGGAAAGCGGTCGCGCAGCCGGTGCAGAATGTCGCGAATGACCGCGCCCGAGGGCGAGGTGACAACCCCAATCACGCGCGGCAGGTAGGGCAGCGGCTTCTTGCGATCCGCATCAAACAGCCCCTCTGCCGCCAGCGCCTTGCGCCGCTTTTCCAGCATCGCCATCAGTGCGCCGGCACCTGCGGGTTCCAGCTCATCCACGATCAGCTGATATTTCGACTGGCCCGGGAAGGTGGTCAGCTTGCCGGTCGCGATCACCTCCAGCCCTTCTTCGGGCTTCTGGGTCAGCCGCGCGGCCTGTCCTTTCCAACTGACGGCGGCAATGACCGCGCGGTCGTCCTTGAGATCGAAATAGACATGGCCGGAACGCGGCATGGACACGCGCCCGATCTCTCCCCGCACACGGACACGCCCGAATTCGCCCTCGATCACACGTTTGACCGCGCCCGAGATTTCGGACACCGAAAGCGGAGGATTGTTATTGCCGGGGCCGTCGCCGTCGGGCGTTTCGTCTTCAAACAGGTCCATCAATCTCCTCCGCAGCCGCCGCCATCGCCGGCGTCGCTGCCGGATTGCCCGTCATAGGTTGTGAAGCCCGGCCGGTTTTCGTCGTCATGCCTGCTGCCGCGCGACGTCTCGGCCCCGACGACCATACCGCCATCTGCGCTGTCTGACCGACGCAGCAGTCTTTTACTGGGCGTGGCAATATAACGCTCCACCGCGATCACAACGGTCACGGCGAAGGCGACGGTTGCCCAGCCCGGTCCGAACTGCCAGAGCACCAGAGCCGTGACAACGACACCCAGAAAAAACGCATTCAGTGAGGTTGCCCCTTTTTGCGACCGGCTTGATGGGTCCGGCCAGAATTCGGGATCGGGCGAGACATCGAATTCTTCGCGGATCATGCGCAGTGTTGAAAGGTAGGCGGGATCATTTTCAGGCGCAGGCCGACCGGGAATATGGCGCAGTTCACGACCGAAGAATTTCCTGCTGTATGTGCGCCAAGCGGCGTCATCTGCGAGGTGCAGATGCCAAAGCTGGTCAACCATGGTCGACGGCGCCAGAACGCCGTCCGAGAGTGAGACGAGATAGAGAAAGCGCCTGTATTCCGTGAGCAGCGCCGCCGTGCGCTGCGGCGAGATGTGATAGCGATCCGTCAGCACCACGCCCAGATCGCTGCCATCCGACAGCGTGATCGGTTCAGATTGCAGCTGTTGCCAGAGTTCGGGATTGCGCACCGGGTGGCCTGCCTCTAGTTCCTTGGCCCAGCACTAACGCGGCGGTCCGCGAAGGGAAAGGGCAGGGCATGAATATCCTCATACTCGGTGGTGGCGGGCGGGAACACGCGCTTGCCTGGGCGATCCGGCAGAACCCGAAATGCGACCGGCTGATCGTCGCACCGGGCAATCCGGGCATCGGGGCGGTCGCGGAATGCGCCGATCTGGATATCATGTCGCGCGCCGCGGTCTGCGAATTCGCGCAGGAGAACGCGATTGATCTGGTCGTGGTCGGCCCCGAGGCCCCCTTGGCTGCCGGTGTCGCGGATGCGCTGCGCGCGGCGGGCCTGCTGGTCTTTGGGCCGTCGCAGGCAGCGGCGCAGCTGGAGGCGTCGAAGGCGTTCACCAAGGAAATATGCGATGCCTGCGGTGCACCCACTGCGGCATGGGCTCGGTTTGACGCGGCGGCGGATGCGCATGTTTATGTCGATGCGCAAGGCGCGCCGATTGTCGTGAAGGCGGACGGGCTGGCGGCAGGCAAGGGTGTGGTTGTGGCCGAAACGCTGGAACAGGCACATGAGGCCATCGACATGATTTTCGGCGGCGCCTTCGGGGCATCCGGCGCCGAAGTCGTGATCGAGGAATTCATGGAGGGAGAGGAAGCCAGCTTCTTCATCCTGTCGGACGGCGTGAACTGCCTGCCCATCGGCACCGCGCAGGACCACAAGCGCGTGGGCGAACGTGATACCGGCCCGAATACCGGCGGCATGGGGGCCTATTCGCCCGCGCCGGTGTTGACAGATGCGATTCAGGCGCAGGTGATGGAGCAGATGATCCGCCCGACCGTGGCCGAAATGGCGCGGCGCGGCACCCCGTTTCAGGGCGTGATCTTTGCCGGGCTGATGATAAAGGACGGACAGGCGCGGCTGGTCGAATATAACGTGCGCTTCGGCGATCCCGAATGTCAGGTGCTGATGATGCGGCTGGGTGCGCAGGCGCTCGATCTGATCCATGCCTGTGCCGAGGGACGGCTGGATCAGATCGCCGCCAACTGGGCCGAGGATCATGCACTGACCGTGGTAATGGCAACGGAGGGCTATCCGGGCGATTACGCGAAAGGCAGCCGCATCAAAGGGCTGGACGACCTGCCCGAGGACAGCTTCAACATGATCTTCCATGCCGGGACTGCAATGAAAGACGGTGGACTTGTGGCGTCCGGCGGGCGGGTGCTGGCGGCGACGGGGCGCGGCGACACGCTGACGCAGGCACGCGAGCGTGCTTATGCGCTCGTGAACGGCGTCGATTGGCCGGAAGGTTTCTATCGCCGCGACATCGGCTGGCGGGCGCTGTAGCGACCGTCTAGAAATCCACCTTCACGCCGGGCAGGTTCAGGGTCTGCACAAGCTCGCGCAGCTCTTGTCGGGCGGCGATGTTGGACATGCTTAGCTGCTCGGTCCCGATATCTTTCAGGTCCAGAAGCGTCAGCCCGCGCGGGAAAAGTTCGCGAAAGACGACGCGCTCGGCAAAGCCGGGTGCCACGCGAAAGCCGATCCGCCTGGACAATTGCCCAAGGGCCGTGCCGACCTTTCGCTTGTTGTGCATCGCCTGCGTGCCCAGGCGGTTGCGCAGCACGATCCAGTCAATGGGCCCGGCACCCGCCGCCTGACGGCCCTGCCGCGCGCCCCAGACCATCTCGGCATAGATCGACGGTCCCAGCACCTTGCCATCCGGCGACATCCGCGCCAGCAGGTCAAAGTCGATGAAACTGTCATTCATCGGCGTGATCAGCGTATCGGCCAGCATATGCGCCATCTGCGCCAGCCGCGTATGAGAGCCGGGGCAGTCAATCAGGATGAAGTCGTGATCGCCTTCCAGCGCCGCCATGGACGCCGAAAGAGGATCGGTGTCGTTCGGGTTCTTCGCGTCGATCTGGCCAAGCGTCGGGCTGGGCAGATCCAGCCCTTCCTTGCCGACAAAATGCGCACGATTTTCCAGATACCGCCCGAAGCTGCGCTGCCGGATATCAAGATCCAGCGCCGCGACACGGTGGCCCATGCGTGCCAGCGCGGTGGCCACATGCATCGAGGTCGTGGATTTGCCGGACCCGCCCTTTTCGTTTCCGACGACGATGATATGCGCCATGAATCGCTTCTGCTCTTTCCCAAGGTCGCGGGACCATATGCGCAGATGACGAGCTTGGAAAGCCGTTGAATCCCGCCCGTCCCGGCTGAGTTTCAGTTGAATTTCCCGCGCGTTCTGCCGTAATTGTCGTCATGCTGACGCAGAAAATGAAATATGCGCTGAAGGCGCTTATCGTGCTCGCCGACGAGTATGACGATCAGGCCAAACCACTTCAGATCGAAGAAATCGCGCGCCGTGCCGGGGCGCCCCGGCGCTTTCTCGAACATATTCTGCTGGATCTGCGAAAAGAGGGCGTTCTCGTGTCGGTGCGGGGCCGTTCGGGGGGGTACCGCATGGCGCGTGAGCCGGCGACTGTCCCGCTGGAGGCGCTGTTGCGCCGCATCGACGGGCCGCTGGCCCCACTGCCATGCCTGTCGCGGACGGCCTATCAGAAATGCGAGGATTGCCGCGACGAGGCAGAGTGTCGCCTTCGCCGCGTCTTTGCCGAGGTATTCTGGTCCTATCTGCTGCTTCTCGAATCTCTCACGCTGGCCGATCTGGTCGGCGCGGCAGGCGTTCCGATGCGCGGAATGCTGTCGGCCGATCCGGTAACTAGCTGAAATAAAATAATCTTTAAGCTTCTGAAAATTTTTGTTTTAAAACACGACAAAGTCGGTAGAGATAAAGTGGTCAGAAGGTCTGACAAACTCGATGAGGAGTGATGTGATGACCATGTTGAACCGGCTATCAAGTTTTGCCGATGCGACCATTCGCGCCGTTGCGCGCGAACCGCGCCGCTATGCGGTGCACCTGGTCGATCGCGAAAGCGGCAGAATGCATTGCGTCGCTGGCATCCCGCTGACGGTGTTTACCAGTGATCCTGCCGACGTGCGCACAGAACTGATGCGCAACCGCGACCCGTTGAAATGGGATGTCCTGATCGAACAGCGCATCCCGAAGGAGATCTGACATGACCGCCTTGTTCTTCCCCATGTTCGGCCACTACACTGCGGTCCCGGATGGATTTGCCGTGCCGGTGCCCGCGACAGAAGCGCGCAATCTGGGCTGGGCCACAGTCCGCGTCGCCGGACAAACTTCTGCCCAGGGGCCGGTCCTGCGCCGCTTTCGCGACGGGCGCGTGACCATTGATACGGGCGATCGTCAGATCACCGGCCACCCCATCGGCGGCAGTGCTCCGCGCGGATGGTGGGCAGGGCTGATGAACTGATCCCGTTTCCTCCGGCGTTGCCACGTCATGGGAATGAGCGCCGCCCTTCGGGGCGGCGTTTCAGTTTTCAGCATCTGCCAATGAAAAACGCCGCCCAGACGGGCGGCGTTCGCTGTGGCAATTGCGCCGGGATCAGAAGCCCAGACCGGCGTATTTGTTCTTGAACTTCGACACACGGCCGCCGGCGTCCATCAGGCGGGCATTGCCGCCGGTCCATGCCGGGTGCGAGGTGGGGTCGATATCCAGCGACATGGTGTCGCCTTCCGCACCCCAGGTCGAACGGACCTGATAGGTGGTGCCATCGGTCATCTTGACCTCGATCATGTGGTAATCGGGATGGATGTCTTTTTTCATGGCAGCGATCCTCAGGCTTTGGCGTCGGCCTTGGCGGCCTTCGGCTTGTAGTTGGTGACTTCGGCAATACGGGCCGACTTGCCGCGACGGTCGCGCAGGTAATACAGCTTGGCGCGACGGACCTTGCCGCGGCGCACGACTTCGATCGAATTGATGTTCGTCGAATAAAGCGGGAAGACACGTTCCACGCCTTCACCGAAGGAGATCTTGCGAACCGTGAAGGATGCGCCGATGCCGTCGCCACCCTTGCGGCTGATGCAGACGCCTTCATAGTTCTGTACGCGCGTGCGCGTGCCTTCGGTCACTTTGTAGCCGACGCGGATCGTGTCGCCGGCCTTGAAATCCGGAATATCCTTGCCGAGTTCGGCAATCTGCTCTGCTTCGAGCTGTGCGATCAGGTTCATCGCTGTTCATCCTTGTCTTGCGCGGGTTCGTTCCCCGCTTGGTGTGATGCGCCCGAGAGCTGTGCGTCCTTTGCCGGGTCATTCTGCGCGTGCTGCGCATATGCCCGCCACAGGTCGGGGCGGCGTTCCTTTGTCAGCCTTTCGGCTTCCTCACGTCTCCAAGCAGCAATGGCCGCGTGATTGCCGGACATGACGACATCCGGTATCCTGCGGCCTTCCCACTCGGCGGGGCGAGTATATTGCGGGTGTTCAAGCAAGCCATCCGAGAAGGACTCTTCGGCCAGTGACGCCTGATTCCCGACGACGCGCGGTATAAGCCGAACCGTCGCATCAATCAAGACCTGAGCGGCAAGCTCTCCGCCGGTGAGGACATAGTCGCCAATCGAGATTTCTTCGACGCAGTGGGCGTCGAGAACCCGCTGATCAACCCCTTCAAAACGCCCGCAAATCAGGGTGACACCAGGACCTTCCGCCAGTGCCCGCGCGCGGTCCTGCGTCAGCGGCATGCCGCGCGGCGACAGGTATATGACCGGCAGGCGCAAGCTGGCCTCGCGCAGCGCGGCATCCATGACATCCGGGCGGATCACCATGCCCGCGCCGCCGCCGGCGGGTGTGTCATCGACATTGCGGTGCTTGCCGACACCATGTTCACGCAGCGGGATCGTCCGCAGATTCCATAGCCCTTCGGCAAGCGCGCGGCCTGTCAGCGAAAGACCCAGCACGCCGGGAAAAGCCTCGGGGAAAAGTGTGATCACATTTGCCGTCCACGCCCCGGCATGCTGCGGTTCTGCCATCAGGTCCCGTGGCCGGGCCGATGAACTGGCCGAGAGCCGCCCATGAGATTTCGACGCCTTCATTCGTCCGATCCGGGCGGATCGGCGACAATGCGGCCGGCTGACAGATCGACGGTCGGTACGATCTGGCGAGTGAAGGGCAGCAACAAAGTCTGTTTCCCTGCAATTTCAAGAATATCGCCGGCACCATGATCGAAGATCGCCTTGACGCGGCCCAGCACCTGTCCGCCGGTATCGACGACCTCCAGCCCGATCAGATCGGCATGATAAAACTCGTCGTCGGGCAGGGAAGGCAGGGCGGTGCGCGGTGCCCACAGCGTTGTGCCGCGAAGCGCCTCGGCCTGTTCGCGCGTAGCAATTCCAGAGAGCCGCGCACCAAGCCCCCCGGTGACGGAACGGGTCAGGGTGAGAGTAAACTGCTGCGACCCATCCTCGGTCGAAAGGGGGCCATAGCTTGCAATATCAGCAGCTTGCGCGGTGAAGCTCTTTATCCGCACCTCGCCATGAACGCCGAACGCACCGGCGATTGCACCTACGCATATCTTGTCGGTCATCGGTGTATCCCCGCGATGCTGCGGTCAGGAAACGGCCCGCCGGTCGGGCGGGCCACTAGGTGATTATTCCGAGGCGGCTTCTTCTGCCGGTGCCTCTGCTGCCGGGGCGGCCTTGGCTTCTTCGGCGGCGGCTTTGGCGGCTTCTTCGCGGTCGGCGCGGGCCTTGGCGCGATCCTGGGCTTTCTTGCCCGGCTCGGCTTTCTTCATGTTCTTGCGCTCTGCCTTGTCCTTGACGCCAGCGGCTTCGAGGAAGCGGGCGATGCGGTCGGTCGGCTCGGCGCCCTTGCTCAGCCAGTACTGAACGCGTTCGATATCCATCTTCACGCGATCTTCGCTGTCCTTGGCGAGAAGCGGGTTATAGGTGCCCAGCTTTTCGATGAAGCGGCCGTCGCGCGGCATGCGCGAATCGGTTGCGACGATCGAATAGAAGGGACGCTTCTTGGAGCCACCACGGGCCAGACGGATTTTCATTGCCATTGCGTTTTCTCCTTTGAAATGGCGGTATTGAGGCGCAAATCTGACGCGCCTACGATTGGTAACTTTCGTGATGGCGGATCACTTCCGCGATCACGAAATTCAGGAATTTGCGCGCGAATTCCGGGTCGAGATCGGCCTCGCGCGCGAGGCGTTCCAGCCGCTCGATCTGTTGGGCTTCGCGGGCCGGATCGGACGGAGGAAGGTCGTGTTCGGCCTTGAGGCGGCCGACGCTTTGGGTGTGCTTGAACCTTTCGGCAAGCGTATAGACGAGGATCGCGTCCAGCCGGTCGATGCTGGCGCGGTGTTCCTTCAGAAGGGCGGAAGCGCGGGCGACGGGATCGGTCATATGCGCCCCCATGCGGCGTATTCAGCCCGTCCATAAGCCGTATATATCGCGTCTATAATCCGTATATACATCAGGCACCTTCTTTCGGGTGGCGGAAAACCAGACATGGCTCGTCCGGTTTCGGCTGGCGGGCGGCGGGATCGACGACAGCACCCAACCGTTCGGCAAGCGCGATGGAGCGCGCATTTTCGGTATCGATGTAACTGACGATATCGACCCAGCCGAGGCGGCGACGGGCGAAGTCGCGCGCGGCGGAGGCGGCTTCGAACGCGTAGCCCTGTCCTTCGGCTTCGGGTGTCCAGACCGTCCAGCCGATTTCGGTTTCGGGCCAGTCGGCGGGATGCCACGGCCCGGCCATGCCCAAAGGCGCATCATCGCCTTTCAGCGTGAAGACGAAGCTGCCATAGCCGCGCATGGCCCAATGGCCGATGACATGGCCGAAGGCGCGCCATGCATGGCCGAGGGTGATGTCGGCCCCGCCGCCGCAATATTGCGCGCGCGCGGTCATGTAGAAATCGCGCCAGACCGGCCAGTCGCTGCCCTTTGGCGCGCGCAGGCTGAGGCGTTCGGTTTCCAGAACCGGGGTGTTGGCCAGGTCGATCATGCGGCACCTGCGGGCAGGGCGGCACCGGGGCGTTGCCCCGGACCCCAGGATACTTGGATGAAGAAGAAACGCAGCGTCATTCGGATACCTTCGGGTGACGCCAGATGCGGGCGTTGCGGCCGGCAGGCGAGGTCCAGTCGGATTCGACCTGTGCGCCAAGGCGGGTGGCGACGGCTTCAGAGCGCGTATTGCCAAGCGCGATGATCGAGATGAGATGGGGCAGGCCCCACACAGTGGCGGCGTGGCTGCGCATGGCGATGGCGGCTTCGGTCGCGTAGCCCTTGCGCTCGGCCCCGTCGTAAAGCGTCCAGCCGAGTTCGGGTTCGGGCCAGCCGCCGGGATACCACAGCCCGCAGCGCCCGATCAGCGTGCCGCTGGCTTTTTCGATGACCGAGGCCATGCCGAAGCCGCGCATCTGCCAGTGGCCGAGTTCGGTGGCAAAGGCCTTCCATGCGGCGGGCGCATCGAGCGGGCCAGCGGTCGTGGCCGAGCGATCCGTCGCGTAATAGGCGGTGAAGGCGTCGAGATCCTGCGGCTGCGGGCGGCGCAGGATCAGGCGGTCGGTTTCGACGATCTGCATCGGGGTCGGGGTCATGCGCTCACCTTCTCGGTCGTGGGCATGGCGTAGATGTCGCGGTCGATGCCGTCGGGGAAGGTCTCGCGGCGTTGTTTTGTCCCGCCGAGGCTTTCGGTCAGGCGGCGTGCGGCAGTGTTCTCGTCGCGAAAATGGGTTTCGACCCGTGGCCAGCCCAGTTCCGTGCCAGCCCATGCGAGGACTGCGCGCGACGCTTCCTGCGCGATGCCCTGACCGCGCGCGGCGGGCAGAAGCCACCATGTCAGTTCATGCCCCGGCCAGCCATCCACGTCGAGGATGCCGCAGCCGCCAATGACCTGACCGTCCTTTTCGATGACGAAGCGGCCAAAGCCTTTCAGCATGAAATGGCCGATATCTGCGGCCAGCCGTTCCCATGCCTGATAGGGCAGCAGCGGGCCGCCATAGAAGCGCGACGCCTCTGCATCGGCAAAGAACGCCGAATAGGAGGCGTGGTCGCGGGCGTCCGGCATGCGCAGAGTGAGACGCGCGGTGGTCAGATCGGCTGTCATACGGCCACCTGCGGGTGGCGATAGATCATGCACGGGGTGCCGCGGATCTGAAAATCTTCGGTTTCGATTTTCGCGCCAAGGCGTTCGGCCAACCGGCGAGAGCGGGTGTTGCCGTGTGCTATCAGAGAGATCAGCGGGCCGAGGCCGAAATGGCGATTGGCGTGATCGCGGGCGGCCAGTGCGGCCTCGTAGGCGAGGCCCTTGCCTTCGAAGCCGTCATAGATGTGCCAGCCGAGTTCCGGTTCCGGCCAGTCGAGGTGATACCCGATGCCCGCGCGGCCTGCGACGGCGCCGGTGGCCTTGTCTTCCAGAACCCACCAGCCGAAGCCGCGATTGATCCAATGCCCGATAGCGGCGTTCAGGACGTTCCAGCTTTGCCACGGTTCCAGCTTGCCGCCGACGAATTCGGTACGGTCCGACATCCCGAATGCCACAATGGCGTCGAGGTCGGACAGGCGCGGTTCCCGCAGGAACAGACGCTCGGTTTCCAGTACCGGAATGTCGATTGTCAGCGTGGTCATGCGGACACCTGCGGGTGGCGGAAGCGCAGCATCGGGCCGTAGGGCGTTTCCCATTCGCCGTCGCGCCTTGCGCCCATGCGTTCGGCCAGTGCGATCGAGCGGGAATTCGTGGCCTCGATTGACGATATGGGGGCGGTGATGCCGAAGTGCCGTGCTGCGCCGTCGCGAGCGGCGGTTGCGGCTTCCATTGCGATGCCGCGACCTTCGTGGCTGTCGCCATAGATGATCCAGCCGAGTTCGGGTTCCGGCCAGAAATCGGGATGATAGATGCCCGCGCGGCCGATATTGACGCCGGATTCGCGGTCGATCACTTCCCAGAAGCCGTAGCCTTTCAGGAACCACTGCCCGGCGGTGGACGAAAAGCCGCTATAGGCGTCCTTGCGGTCAAGCGGTCCGCCGATCATGGCGCTGCGCGGGCTGGCGTAGAAGCCGGCGAAAGCGTCGAAATCCGAAAGCTGCGGCGGGCGCAGCAGCAGACGCGCGGTCTTTAGGACCGGGGCGTCGGGCAGGGGGGTGCCCCGCATATTATGCTGCGCCGCAATCATCGCTTACTTCTTCCCGAACAGCCCCGAAAGACCGCCCGGCAGGCCTGCGCCGCCAAGCTGACCGCCCAGGCCCCGCGGGTCCTGCAGCATCTTCGTCGCCTCGGCCATTTTCGCCGGATCGGCATTGGACATGTCGGGCAGACCGCCGCCTTTGCCCATCATCGCGCGCATCGCCTGCTTCAGCATCCCGCCCTTCATCTTGCCGAGCTTCTTCATCGTGTCGGCCATCTGCTTCTGCATCTTCAGAAGGCGGTTCAGTTCGGACACTTCCAGCCCGGCGCCTGCGGCGATCCGCTTCTTGCGGGATGCCTGCAGCAGGTCGGGATTGGCGCGTTCCTTCTTGGTCATGGAGTTGATCAGCGCGATCTGGCGGCGGATCATGGTATCGTCCATGCCGGCTTCTTCGGCCTGTTTGGCCATCTTCTGCATGCCGGGCATCATCTGCATGATCGACCCCATGCCGCCCATCTTCTGCATCTGTTCAAGCTGGCTGCGAAGGTCGTTCATGTTGAACATGCCCTTCTGGAAGCGCTTCATCATGCGCTCGGCCTGTTCGACCTCCAGCACTTCCTGGGCTTTTTCGACAAGGGCCACGATATCGCCCATGCCAAGGATGCGGCCGGCGACACGGCTTGCGTCGAAGGATTCCAGCGCGTCCATCTTTTCGCCCAAGCCCACAAAGCGGATCGGCTTGCCGGTGACAGCGCGCATGGACAGGGCGGCACCGCCGCGCCCGTCGCCATCCATCCGGGTCAGCACGACGCCGGTGATGCCGACCTTGCCGTCGAATTCGGTGGCGACGTTCACCGCGTCCTGACCGGTCAGGCCATCGACGACCAGCAGGGTTTCGCGGGGGTTTGCGACGTCGCGGACGGCCTGCACCTCGTCCATGAGCACTTCGTCGATATGCAGGCGACCGGCGGTGTCCAGCATATAGACGTCATAGCCGCCAAGCGTGGCCTGTTGCTTCGCTCGCTTGGCGATCTGGACGGCGCTTTCGCCCTTGACGATGGGCAGGGTATCGACGCCGATCTGGGTGCCAAGGATCGCCAGCTGTTCCATCGCCGCCGGACGGTTGGTGTCGAGCGAGGCCATCAGCACGCGCTTCTTCTCGCGGTCTTTCAGGCGCAGGGCGAGTTTCGCCGTGGTGGTGGTTTTCCCCGAGCCCTGAAGCCCGACCATCAGGATTGGCGCGGGCGGGTTGTCGATGCGCAGCGCGTCGGGCTCACCATCGCCCTGAAGTGTCTTGATAAGTTCGTCATGGACTATCTTCACGACCTGCTGGCCCGGCGTCACGGATTTGGTGACCGCAGCGCCCGTGGCCTTGCCGGTCACCGCCTTCACGAAGCTGCGCGCGACGGGCAGCGAAACGTCGGCTTCCAGCAGGGCGGTGCGCACCTCTCGCATGGCGGCGGTGACATCATCCTCGGTCAGGGCGCCCTGTTTCGTCAGCCGGTCGAAGACGCCGCCAAGGCGGTCTGACAGATTCTCGAACATATGGGCCTCCTGCGGGTCCGTTGCGGGGTGCGCGGGTGCGAAATGCACGAACGCCCCCGTGGGCGCAACGCGCTGACGGGGGGCGATCCCCGCGCAAGGTCGGGGACCGGAAGGCAGACCTTCCGGGAATTGGGGCAGGAAATACGGGGGCAGGGCGCCAAAGTCAAGCGCAGGGCGCGAATTAACGCGATCTTCAGGGCCGGGCGATAGGCTGGGCGCGAATCGGAGGTGGTATGGCGGGACCGAACGAGCAGGTGGTTATCAGTGCGGTCCCCTTGATGGGAGAGCTGATCGTGCCGGCGCTGATGAATATCGGCGCGACATTCCCGGAAATCGGCGTCGTCTATCGCAGCGAACTGGGCTTTGCCAATCTCGCCGATTGCTCGACCATCGCGATCCGCGCCGGGGCCGAACCCGCCGGCGACAGGCTGGCCGTGCGCTGGCTGGGGCGGATCAGCGTGGCGCTGGTCGCGACGCAGGCCTATATCGCCCGTCACGGGCTGCCCGAAACGCCTGCCGATCTGGCGCGATACGAGATGGTCGCCCATGATTTCCCGGACGGCGCCGCCCCCTGGTCACGCTGGCTGCTGCACCATACGCGAACGCAGCGCACGATCTTTCGCACCAATGACGAAACCGTGCTGCGCCTGGCCATCCGTTCAGGGCGATGCGCGGGTTTCCTGCCGATTTCCAGCCTGATCTGGTCGCCGGAACTGGTCGAGCTGATGCCGTCGAGCGATGAATGGGCCGCGCCCCTGTGGCTTGTGCATGATCGCGGCGCGTCGCAGGCCTGCCGCGATGTCGGGCGCGAACTTGCGGATATCGTGTCGAGGCAGCTTGAATGAGGCAGCTTGAGTGAGGTTGCGACGCCGAATTGCGGGGTCAGAAATTGCGCCGCGCCCGCAATGCGGCGGTGATCGTCCCGTCGTCGAGATAATCAAGCTCTCCGCCGATGGGGACGCCCTGCGCCAGCCCGGTCACACGCAGCCCCTCCGGCAGCGCGTCCGCGATGTAATGCGCGGTCGTCTGCCCCTCGACCGTGGCGTTCAGCGCAAGGATCACCTCCTGCACCTCCTCCTTTGCGATCCGCGACAGCAGGCGCGGAATACCCAGATCCTCGGGGCCGATATCGTCAAGCGCGGACAGCGTGCCGCCCAGCACATGATAGCGCCCGCGAAAGGCGCGCCCGCGTTCCAGCGCCCAGAGATCGGCGACAGTCTCGACCACGCAGATCTCGCCGGTCTGGCGGCGGGGATCGTCACAGATCGGGCAGATTTCAGTGTCCGAGATGTTCCCGCAGCGCGCGCACGGCCGCGCGTGATCGGCGACGCGCGCCATCAGGGCGGACAGTTGTGCCATCTGGCCGGGCCTGCGCCCGATCAGCGCCAGAACGATGCGCCGCGCGGATCGCGGCCCCAGCCCGGGCAGCCGGGCCATGGCGTCGATCAGCGCCTGAATATCGCTGCCGCCGTCATCCATCCCGGATCAGAAAGGCAGCTTCATGTCGGCCGGCAGGCCGAGTTCCTGCGAAATCCGCGTCATTTCGGTCTGGGCGCGTTCCTGCGCGCGGCGCTGGGCGTCCTTGATCGCGGCCAGAATAAGATCCTCGACCACTTCCTTTTCCGAGGCGACGAAGATCGACGGGTCGATATCGAGCGCCGTCAGCTCTCCCTTCGCGGTCGCGGTCGCTTTCACAAGACCGGCACCGGCCTCGCCCGTGACGGTGATGCTGGTCAGGTTTTCCTGCATCTCGGCCACTTTGGCCTGCATATCCTTCGCGGCGGACATCATCTTGGCCATATCGCCAAAACCGCCAAGTCCCTTGAACATTTCCTACTCCTCGTCCTCGAAAGGGTCCCATTCCTCTGCCTCGGCCACCGGGCCGGCGCCTTCGTCATGCAGCGCATTGCCCGGCGCAGACCCGTCGGTGTCCAGCGTTGCCGCGGGGCGTTCGATCTGTTTCGCCGAAATAATGCGCGCCTTCGGAAAGGCCTGCAATGCGGCCTTCACGGTCGGGTTTTCGGCAGCGCGGGCAAGGGCTTCCGCCTCGATTTCGGCGCGCTGCTCGGCCACGGTTTTCGCGCCCCCGGAACTGACCACGCTGACCGCCCATCGCTGACCGCCGGTCCAGCCGCGCAAACGCTCGGCCAGACGAGAGGCAAGATCGGCGGGTGCACCGGGGGCGGGTTCGAATTCGATCCGGCCGGGGCTGTATTTCACGAGGCGCAGATGCGATTCGACCATGATGAGCAGGGGCATGTCGCGCATCCGGCGGATCAGGCCCAGAACGCTGTCGAAATCGGGATAGGCCGCGATAAGCGATTCCGGCACTGCGGAAAGCGCAGTCGCCTGACCGGAGGCGCTGACCGTGCCATAGCCCGCGCCGTTGCCTTGCGCGCGCGCGGTGGCTGCGCTGCTGCCGGCGTCACGCGCGCCAGATTGCCCGGACGCCCCGGCCGAGGCGCGCGCGCCGCCCTCGCCACCGCCGCCGGCTGGCGCGGGCTGCGTGAATTCGCCTGCGGCCTGCGCGGATTTGATCTTGCGGATCAGTGCCTCGGGGTCGGGCAGATCGGCGGCATGGGTCAGCCGGATCACCGCCATTTCCGCGGCCATCATGCTGTTCGGCGCGGCAGAGACTTCTTCCAGCGATTTCAGCAGCATCTGCCACATACGTGTGAGAACGCGCATCGGAAGCCGCGCGGCCAGATCAGCGCCACGCGTGCGCTCATCGGGCGCGATTGTCGGGTCCTCCGAGGTCTCGGGCGTGATCTTCACGATCGAGATCCAATGCGTCAGCTCGGCAAGGTCGCGCAGCACGGCGACAGGATCGGCCCCATCGGCATATTGCGCCTGCAACTCTGCCAGCGCCTGCGCCGCATCACCGCGCACGATCATGTCGAACAGGTCGATGACGCGGCCGCGATCAGCCAGACCGAGCATGGCGCGCACCTGATCGGCCCCGGTTTCGCCGGCGCCGTGGCTGACCGCCTGATCCAGAAGCGAGGTCGCGTCGCGGGCCGAGCCTTCGGCGGCGCGTGTGATCAGCGCAAGCGCGTCATCGGTGATCTCGGCGTTTTCCGCATTGGCGATCTTGCGCAGCAGCGCGATCATCACCTCGGGTTCGATCCGGCGCAGGTCGAAGCGCTGGCAGCGCGACAGCACGGTGACGGGAACCTTGCGGATCTCGGTCGTGGCGAAGATGAATTTCACATGCGGCGGAGGTTCTTCCAGCGTCTTCAGCAGCGCGTTGAATGCGCTGGTGGACAGCATGTGAACCTCGTCGATGATATAGATCTTGTAGCGCGCAGAGGCGGCGCGATAGTGAACGGATTCAATGATTTCGCGGATATCGTTGACGCCCGTGCGGCTGGCCGCATCCATTTCCAGCACATCGACATGGCGCCCTTCCGAGATCGCGACGCAATGTTCGCATTGTCCGCAGGGGTCGGTCGTCGGGCCGCCCTGACCGTCGGGTCCGACGCAGTTCAGCCCCTTGGCGATGATCCGCGCCGTGGTCGTCTTTCCGGTCCCGCGAATGCCGGTCATGATGAAGGCCTGTGCGATGCGCGAGGTCGCGAAGGCATTCTTCAGCGTGCGCACCATCGCATCCTGACCCACAAGGTCAGAAAAGGTCTCGGGCCGGTATTTCCGGGCCAGCACCTGATAGTTCTGTTCGGTCTCGGTCATTACGCCTCGCTCGGGTCGCGTCACATTAGCGATGGCGGTGGCGCGCCACAACCGGCGAGATGGGGGTCCGGCACCGGCTGCGCAAGCGCACGACCTGCCGCAGATCGCGATGCGGCCATCGGTGACGCGCAGGGACAGGATGTCGGGAAAGGTGAGAGACTGGACAGCGACCCGAACGAATTTCGTTACGGCTGCTTCCTTCCGGACCTGACCGGGTTGGCGATGCGTCCGCCCGCGCCAGCCTCTCGCGGCCTAGATAGGCAAGCGGAACGCCCGATGCAACCCCGTTCCCGCGCACCGGCCCTTTCGCATCCGCAGGTGGCATCAGAAACGCAGGATCAGGCGTTTGAAACCGCTGCTGGTCATGGCCGCGCTTTCGACCGGCAGGGGGCAGTCCGCGACACGCGCCTCGGCCGATGTTTCGAAGCTGAAGCGCGCCCCGTCGGGTGCGTGAAAGCTGAAAAGCGGGGCATCCGGCAGGCCCGACAGATCGGCCCGCTTCAGGTATCGGGCGACGATGTCGCGCATCCTGATCCGCGCGGGGCCGGGCAGGCGGCAGGTGCGGTGCCGGGTCAGGGGGGCATAAAGCGGGGTGCCGGTCAGGCGGTAACTGTTGGTCAGCATGAGAAAACGCGCATCGGGCCTCAGCGGCTGGCCCAGATGCCTGACATGGCGCAAACGGCCCGGATTGGGCAGCGCATGCCCCCAGGCGTCGAAGGCTGGCGGGCGCGACAGGTCGATCCCGTAGTCAAGCCCGGTCAGGATATCGAACTGGAATCCTGCGAAATCCGGGTCGATGAGCGGCCGGACCGGCGCGACCGCACCGGCATTCCGCACCTCCGCATCGCTGTGCCAGCTGAAGATCGCGGCTGCGCGTTCCAGCCATTCGGTGATTTCGGCACCGCTCATCTCGATCGCGGCGATGTGGTTGGTGAAAGGATACAGCGCCGACAGATCGCCAAGCGACAGCGGGCCTGCGGGAATGGTCACGAAATTCTCTGGCCCACCGCGCCCCCCGGTGCGGAAGGGGGCGACGGCCGAGAGGACCGGCAGGCTGTTTTCCGGCATGGCCTCGTCCAGCCAGGCGCGGGCGGCGGCGTCGATCAGACGCAGGCCGTTATCGACCCCGAGCAGCGCGTAATGGCTGTGAAGCGGGCGCGTGCTGAAGCCAATCGGCATGCTCAGCCGGCGGGCGACGGCCGCGGTTGCGCTGTGCAGCGTATCGGCGAAATCCGGATGCGGCGTATCGGCGGCGGCAAGCGCCTCGGCGCTGCTGAAAACCGTGCGCCATCCATCGGCCTCGCGATGCAGCGAAAGCGTGATCGCGGCGAGGTGAGAGCCGGCATAGCCCGCCTTCACGATGGGCGCGCGACCCGGCTTCGCGGCGCGCACGATGACCTCATGCGTGTGACCGGCGATCACCGCATCGACCCCGTCGATCCGGGCGATCACGCCGGCGGCGTTTTCGGCGCGCGGCGAAGGTCCGTTTCCATGTCCGCCATGGCTGAGAGCGATGATGACGTCCGCGCCCCGCGCCCGAAGCGAGGAGACGGCGCGATGCGCGGCGATCACCACATCTTCGGTGCTGAGATCGCGCGCGAGATCAGCCTCCCATTCGACGGTCTGGGGCGGGGCGACGCCGAAGACGCCGATGGACAGGTCGTGCATGCGCCCCTCTGCATCGCGCATCCGGCGCGGCAGGATCACCGATTCGGACCAAATCGCTGCACCGTTCATCAGCCCGGCATTGGCCAGCGTCACCGGATGCTGCGCATCGCGCAGCACGCGACGCAGAAATTCGGTGCCATGTGCGAAATCATGATTGCCAAGCGTTGCCGCGTCGAATTTCAGCCGGTTCAGCGCCGCGATGGCAGGATGCACATCATGAGGACCAAGCCCCGCACGCGCGATTTCCTCTGCCAGTGGCGTGCCCTCGATCAGATCGCCATTGTCGAACAGAAGCACATTGTCGAACTGCCGCCGCTCGGCGCAGATCACGGGGGCGATGCGCGCAAGCCCGCCGCTGCGCCGCTCGGCGCCCAGATGCATATGCAGATCCGTGGTCGCGAGAATGCGAAGTCTCAGCGTGGAAATCCGGGGAGGGCTGCCCCAAGTCGCGGGCGGGCGGGTGCCGTCAGGCATTCTGTGTCTTTTAATCCTTTGCCCGGAACCTATTCTGAGCGTGAGGGGACCATAGGCAGGATTATGTCTGGCTTGCAACCTATGATTGCAAAAGCAACGGTTTCGTGTGGCGGACCGGCTTGCATCGGCGAAATCGCGCGGCTAATCGAATTGACAGAGTTAACAGGATTTTTTCGGTCACCATGAAGTTTTCAACGCGTATTGATCAGGACGTTCCTGCCGAGGAGATGTTTGACGCCGTCGCGAATTTCGACCGGATCGAGCGGATGCTGATGCGGCGCGGTGTTTCAGTCCGTCGCAACAACGACATGTCGGTCGGCAGCCGGTCATGGGATCTGGCCTTCGACTGGCGCGGCCAGCGGCGCGAGGTCAATCTGGTGCTGACGAGATTCGACCGCCCCGAACACCTGACCATGACCGGCCAGTCGGCGCCGTTCGACATGGTGCTGGATATGTCGGTGGTGGCGCTGTCACGTCAAAAATCGCGGCTGATCTTCGAACTGGACGTGAAGCCGCGCAATATGCGTGCCCGGCTGGCGCTTCAGACAGCGAAACTGGGCAAGACGCAGCTTGACCGCAAGATCGCAAAGAAGGTCGGTGCGTTCATCGACGACACGCTGAGCTGAGAGGGCAGCCCGCGCCCGACAGCGCGGCCGGTCCGGCAAGGCGTATGGCCACGTGGGCGGCGGGCGCGGGGGAGTTTGTTCCCAGAAGATGCGGCGCTGGCAGGTTCTACCAGGGGCGATGGTCGCCGGCGCGGCGGGCCGATCTGTCACGCCGTCCTGTCGCGCAGCCCCGGTTCGGCAGGCCATCTTCTGCAGGCCCGTTGAGCTGCGCCTATTTCGCCTGGCTGCGAAGTTGTTCGGCGCGCAGCGGATCGGCGGGATAGACACCCAGCACGTTCAGCGACGAGGTGAAGTAACGCAATTCGTCAAGCGCGTTCATGACGTTCTGATCGTCGGGATGGCCTTCGACATCGGCATAGAACTGCGTCGCGGTAAAGACGCCGTCAACCATGTAGCTTTCAAGCTTGGTCATGTTCACGCCGTTGGTCGCGAAGCCGCCCATCGCCTTGTAAAGCGCCGCAGGGATGTTGCGGACACGAAAGACGAAGCTGGTCATCATCCCCGGCTCTCCCGCGCGGTTCGGGCGGCGCGCATAATCGGGCTCTCGTGACATGATGAGAAAGCGGGTGGTGTTGTTCTGGCGGTCCTCGATCTCGTCGGCCAGGCGGTCAAGACCGTAGATTTCGCCCGCAAGCGGCGCGGCGAGTGCGGCGATATGACGCTGGCCCTGTTCGGCGACGATCTTGGCCGAACCGGCAGTATCCGCACCGACGATCCCGCGAATGCCATGATCGCGCAGGAAGCGGCGGCATTGCCCCAGAAGGACGGTATGGCTCATCGCGTCGGTGACCTCGGACAGCGTCACACCCGGCAGGGCCAGCAGCGAGATATGGACGCGGACGAACGCTTCGTCGATGATGTGCAGGCCGGATTCGGGCAACAGATGGTGAATATCGGCGACGCGGCCATAGGTCGAGTTCTCGACCGGCAGCATGGCCAGATCCGCATCACCCGAGCGAACGGCCTCGATCACGTCCTCGAATGTCCGGCAGGGCAGGGCGTCCATATCGGGGCGCGCGTCCCGGCAAGCCTGGTGGCTGTAGGCACCGGGTTCGCCCTGAAAGGCGATGAGGTTCGTCGGGCTGGTCATCTGCGCTTCGCTTCATCCGATTGACATCAAGGGGATCGGGACGTGAACTATACCTTGAACCGGCCGAAAGAAAGCGGATAGATACGGCCAGAATTTGAACACTACCTAGCGGGGACGGCATATGTTCAACACCATGACCATTACCAAGACGGCGGGGGCGCTGATCGGTTCGCTGCTTTCGCTGCTGCTTCTGTTCTGGGCTGGCAGCGCGCTGTTCCATGTCGGCGCCTCGGAAGGTCATGCCGAAGGCGAGGGGCATGCGCAGGCCTACACGATCCCGGTTGAGGATGCCGGCGGCGGCGGCGAGGCCGCGGCCGAGGAGCAGATTGATTTCGGCGCGCTTCTGGCAGCGGCCGATCCGGCCAAGGGCGAGAAGGTGTTCGGCAAGTGCAAGGCCTGCCACAAGATCGACGGCAGCGACGGCACCGGGCCGCATCTGAATGGTGTCGTCGGGCGTCCCGTCGCCAGCGTTTCCGGCTTCAACTATGACGACGCGATGAAGGAACATGCCGCCGAAGCGCCGGAATGGACGCCTGAGGCGCTGCAGGCATTCCTTGCCGATCCGAAAGGCATCGTGCCGGGCACGAAGATGAGCTTCGCCGGCCTGCCGAAGCCCGAAGACCGCGCCGATCTGATCGCGTTCCTGCAGACGCAGAACTGATCCCCGCAAGAAATCCTGGCAACACTTCCGCAAGCGCCCGGCCTGTCTGCCGGGCGTTTTTCTGTCTGGTCCGCAGGCGGCGCGGTGCAGCCGGGCCGGTCTGCGCGCTGCCGATCACGAAATCGCGGATTGATCCGGGCGCCCGGCCTGTCCTAGCCTGCGCGAACAGACCTGAAGGACTCTCATGCGCAACACCGAATTTCTCGCCGCCCTGATCCTGCCGCTTTGCCTTTTCGGCGCGCCGCTTGCCGCGCAGGAGGCCGCACCCGGAGCCGAAGCCGGCACCGACGCGCCCGCTGAAGCCGAAGCGCCAGCACCGGAAGAGCAGGCCGCTGACAACGTCACTGTCGCAAGCGGCATCGGCGTTTTTGGCCCGCCGGCGCTGCCTGAGGGCTTTGCAAATCTGCCCTATGTGAATCCCGACGCGCCGAAGGGCGGAGAGTTCTCGATGTCATGGACGGGGGGATTCGACAGCCTGAACCCCTATACGGTCAAAGGACGCCCGGCGCTCATGTCCTCGATCATGCACGAGCCGCTGATGGAGGGTTCCGCCGCCGAGATCGGGGCGGCCTATTGCCTGGTCTGCGAAACCATCGAATACCCCGAGAGCCGCGACTGGGTGATCTTCAACCTGCGGCCCGAGGCGGCGTTTTCCGACGGAACGCCGGTCACGGCGGAAGATGTGCTGTTCAGCTATGAAACGCTGCGCACCAAGGGGCTGAACTCGTTCCGCACGGTGATCGCGCAATCCATCGCCGGGGCGGAGGTTCTGGACGATCACCGCATCCGGTTCGATTTCGTCGAGGGCTATCCGCGCCGCGACGTGATCCAGGGCGCGGCCAGCCTGCCGGTGTTTTCGCGCAAGGATTTCGAGGATAACGACCGCGATTTCGAGGCCTCGACCAACAAGGCGTTTATCGGCAGCGGCCCCTATATGTTCGACCGCATGGATACCGGGCGCACCATCGTCTGGAAGCGGAACCCCGATTATTGGGGAAAGGACCTGCCGCTGAACAAGGGCCGGCATAATTACGACCGTATCCGCATCGAGTACTTCGCCGACAGCGATTCCGCGTTCGAGGCGTTCAAGGCGGGCGAATACACGTTCCGGCAGGAAAACTCTGCGATCCAGTGGGCGACCGGCTATGGCTTTCCCGGTGTCCAGAACGGCAGCGTGCTGAAGGTCGCGCTGCCGGACGGAAGCAAGGCCCCTGCGCAGGGGTTCTTCATCAATCTGCGGCGCGAGAAGTTCCAGGATATTCGCGTGCGCGAAGCCATCGGTCTGATGTTCAACTTTGAGTGGGCCGACAAGGCGCTGTTCTACGACCTTTACACGCGCATCGAATCTTTCTGGGATAACAGCTATCTGAAAGCCGAAGGTAAACCGTCCGAGGGTGAGCTGGCATTGCTGGAGCCGCTCGCCGCCGATCTGCCAGACGGCATTCTGACCGAGGACGCTGTCCTGCCCGCGAAGGGCGGCGAGCGGCAGCTTGACCGCGCAGCACTGCGCAAGGCGGCGGCGCTTCTGGACGAGGCCGGATGGGTGCCGGGATCTGACGGGATGCGCCGCAATTCCGACGGCCAGGTGCTGAGCGTCGAGTTCATGAATGACAGTCAGGCCTTCGATCGCGTCATCAACCCCTATGTGGAAAACCTGCGCGCGCTGGGCGTGGATGCCCGCATGGCGCGGGTGGACGATGCCGAATACGAAACCCGCCGTTATGAATTCGACTATGACATCATGGTCACCCACGCATTCACCGACATGATCGCCGGGGACGGGCTTTATCAGATGTTCGGCTCGCAGGGGGTGAATGACGTGTTCAACGCCTCGGGCCTGTCGAACCCGGCCATCGACAAGCTGATCGGCGCTGCCGTCGCCGCCGAGACCGAGGACGACATGGTGACAGCGACGCATGCGCTCGACAGGTCGCTTCGCGCGCTGCGGATCTGGGTGCCGAACTGGTACAATGCCGACAACCTCGTGGCCTATTACGACATGTATGAGCATCCCGCCGAATTGCCGCCCTATTTGCTGGGTCAGCTTGATTTCTGGTGGTATAACGCGGAAAAGGCCGAAAAGCTGAAAGCCTCGGGCGCGCTGCGCTGAGATGGCGCGCGGCGCATAACAACGACAGGGCCGAGGACGGCGATACCGTCCCGGTGCCAGCAAGGCAAAAGGGCAGGGCATGGCAGCTTATCTTCTGCGGCGTTTGCTGCTGATCGTCCCGACGCTGATCGGGATCATGGTGGTGAATTTCACGCTGACCCAATTCGTGCCGGGCGGTCCGATTCAGCAGGTCATCGCGCAGGTCCGGGGCGAGGGCGATGTCTTTGCCAATATCGCGGGCGGTGGCGGCGATGCGGGCGGGGTGGAATATGCGGGCGCGCAGGGTCTGCCGCCGGAATTCATCGCCGAGCTGGAGCAGGAATTCGGCTTCGACAAGCCGCCGCTGACGCGCTTCCTGACCATGATGGGCAACTATCTGCGCTTCGACTTCGGCGATAGCTGGTTTCAGTCCGAAAGCGTCATCAACCTGATCCTCGACAAGCTGCCCGTCTCGATCACGCTGGGGCTCTGGTCAACGCTGCTGGCCTATCTGATTTCGATTCCTCTGGGGATAAAAAAGGCCGTCAGGGACGGCACGCCCTACGATACCTGGACTTCGACGCTTATCATCATTGCCTATGCGATCCCCGCCTTCCTGTTCGCGGTGATCCTGCTGGTGCTGTTCGCGGGCGGCACCTATTGGCGCATCTTCCCGCTGCGCGGCCTGACAAGCGCCGATTTCGACACGCTTTCGACCTTCGGCAAGATCAAGGATTATCTGTGGCATATCACGCTGCCGGTTCTTGTGACCTCGATCTCGGGCTTTGCGACGCTGACGCTGCTGACGAAGAACAGCTTTCTGGACGAGATCAACAAGCAATATGTCATGACCGCGCGTGCGAAGGGCCTGACAGAGCGCAAGGTTCTGTATGGCCATGTCTTCCGCAACGCCATGCTGATCGTGATTGCAGGCTTTCCGGCGATGTTCGTGGGCATGCTGTTCGGATCGTCCATCCTGATCGAGACGATCTTCTCGCTTGACGGGCTGGGACGTCTGGGCTTCGAGGCGACGGTCAAGCGCGATTATCCGCTGATTTTCGGCACGCTTTATGTCTTCGGCCTGATCGGGCTTCTGGTCGGCATCCTGTCGGACCTGATGTATGTGTTCGTCGATCCGCGCATCGACTTCGAAAAGAGGTCCGGCTGATGGCCTTGTCCGAACTGAACCGTCGCCGCTGGCGCAATTTCCGGCGCAACAAGCGTGCCTTCTGGTCGCTTGTCATCTTCACGGTGATGTTCGTCATCGCCTGCTGCGCGGAACTGGTTGCTAATGACCGGCCCATCGTCGCCAGCTATCGCGGAGAGCTGTATTTCCCGGTTTACAACTTCTATCCCGAGACGACATTCGGCGGCGATTTCACGACCGAGGCGATCTACACCGATCCGGCGGTGCAGTGTCTGATCGTGTCGGGCGGCCGGGAAGAGTGCTGGGACGATCCCGAAGGCTTCATGGCCGCCGTGAAGGACGGCAGTGCCGGTGTCCCCAAGGCCGAACAGGGCTGGATGATCTGGCCGATCATTCCCTACAGCTACAACACCATCAACAATGTCGGGCAGGCACCAAGCGCGCCTGACGCGGATCACTGGCTGGGCACCGACAACACCGCGCGCGACGTGGCCGCGCGGGTGATCTATGGCTTCCGCACCTCGATCATGTTCACGCTGATCGTGACCATCATCGCCTCGACCATCGGGATCGCGATGGGGGCGATTCAGGGCTATTTCGGGGGGCGCACCGATATCATCCTGCAGCGGATCATGGAGATCTGGCAGAATACGCCGTCGCTTTACGTCATCATCATCCTGTTCGCGATTCTGGGGCGAAGTTTCTGGCTGCTGGTCTTCATCACCATCCTGTTCGGCTGGCCGGCGCTGGTGGGCGTGGTCCGCGCCGAATTTCTGCGGGCGCGGAATTTCGAATATGTCCGCGCGGCGCGCGCCCTTGGCGTCAGCGACCGGGTCATCATGTTCCGCCATATCCTGCCCAATGCGATGGTCGCCACGCTGACCATGCTGCCATTCATCGTGACCGGCACCATCTCTGGCCTCGCTGCGCTGGATTATCTGGGATACGGGCTGCCCGCATCCGCGCCGAGCCTTGGCGAGTTGGCGCTTCAGGGGAAACAGCATCTGCGCTCTCCCTGGCTGGCATTCACGGCATTTTTCACATTCGCCATCATGCTGTCGCTTCTGGTCTTCATCTTTGAAGGCATCCGCGATGCCTTCGACCCGCGGAAGACCTTCAAATGACCGAACAGATAATCGCCGAACGCCCCCGGACCGCGCCCGCCGCCACAACCGGACAGCCGCTTCTGGACGTGCGTGACCTGAAGATCAGCTTCCGTCAGGACGGCAAGACCTTTCAGGCGGTGAAGGGGGTCAGCTTCACGATCGGGAAGGGCGAAACCGTTGCGCTGGTGGGGGAATCGGGGTCGGGCAAATCGGTCACGGCGCTGTCCACGGTGCGGCTTCTGGGCGATGCGGCCGAGCTTGACGGATCAATCCGCTATGACGGGCAGGAACTGATCGGCGCGTCGGAAACCGTGCTTCGCGACATTCGCGGCAACGATATCAGCTTCATCTTTCAGGAACCGATGACATCGCTGAACCCGCTGCACACGCTGGAACGGCAATTGTCGGAAAGCCTTGCACTGCATCAGGGGCTGAAGGGTGCGGCTGCGCGCCAGCGGATCATTGATCTGCTGACCCGTGTCGGCATCCGCGACCCCGAAAGCCGGCTGAAGGATTATCCGCACCAGTTGTCGGGCGGGCAGCGTCAGCGTGTGATGATCGCGATGGCGCTGGCAAATGGCCCCGAACTGCTGATCGCGGATGAGCCGACGACCGCGCTGGATGTGACCATTCAGGCGCAGATCATGGACCTGCTGGCCGAACTGAAGCGCGACGAGCATCTGTCGATGCTGTTCATCAGCCACGATCTCGGGCTGGTCAGGCGCATCGCGGACCGTGTCTGCGTGATGAAGGATGGCGAAATCGTCGAGCAGGGACCGGCCGCCGAAATCTTTGCCAACCCGCAGCACCCCTATACCCGCAAACTTCTTGGGGCAGAGCCTGCGGGACGCGCGCGACCTGTCCCCGAAGGGGCTGCGACGATTGTCGAGACGATAGACCTCAAGGTCTGGTTTCCGATCAAGCGCGGATTTCTGCGACATGTCGTCGGGCATGTGAAGGCGGTCAACGGGGCCTCGCTGGCGGTCCGCGAGGGCGAGACACTGGGCATCGTGGGCGAAAGCGGATCGGGCAAGACGACGCTGGCGCTTGCGATCATGCGCCTGATCGAAAGCGACGGGCCGATCCTGTATCTCGGGCAGGACATTTCGGGCTGGAATGGCCGCCAGTTGCGCCGCCTTCGCCGCGATATGCAGATCGTCTTTCAGGACCCGTTCGGCAGCCTGTCGCCGCGCATGACGATCGAGCAGATCATCTCGGAAGGGCTTGGCGTCCACGGGATAGAGCCGGGGGCGAACCGGCGCGAGATGGTCGCGGAGATCATGGCAGAGGTCGGGCTGGACCCGGCGACGATGCACCGCTATCCGCATGAATTCTCGGGCGGGCAGCGGCAGCGCATCGCGATTGCGCGGGCGATGATCCTGCGCCCGAAAGTGGTGGTGCTGGACGAGCCGACAAGTGCGCTCGACATGACGGTGCAGGTGCAGATCGTGGACCTGCTGCGCGGATTGCAGGAAAAATACGGTCTGGCCTTCCTGTTCATCAGCCACGATCTGCGCGTGGTGCGCGCAATGGCCCACAAGATCATGGTCATGCGCGCCGGCGAAGTGGTCGAACAGGGCACCACGGATCAGGTCTTTGACGCCCCGCAGACGGATTATACCCGTGCCTTGATGAATGCGGCCTTCCGCGACCGCGAGGTATCGGCGTGAAGATACTGTTCGTGCATCAGAATTTTCCCGGCCAGTTCCCGCATCTCGCGCCCGCGCTTCAGGCGCGCGGACACGAGGTTGTCGCGATGACCGACCAGAAGAACGAGCGTCCAAGTCCGGTGCGCGTCGTCCGCTACAAGACGCCAGAGGATCAGACCTGCAGCCAGCCTTTCGCCACGCCCTATGCCAACCATGTCGAGCGCGGCTATATGGCCGCGCGCGGTGCCCGTGCGCTGCGCGACCGGCACGGCTATACGCCCGATGTCATCATCGGTCATTCCGGCTGGGGCGAGACGCTGTTTCTGAAGGAAATCTGGCCCGATGCGAAGCTGCTCGTCTATGCAGAGCTTCTGTATCGGACGCGCGGTCAGGATGTCGGCTTCGATCCTGAAATGACGCCGGATATCGACATGTCGCGCTTTTCGACCACGGCGCGCAACGCTCATCTGGCGATGGGCATCCTGCAATGCGACGCGGCGCTTGCGCCGACCCGCTATCAGGCCGACAGCTTTCCGCCAGAACTGCGCCAGAAGATCACCGTGATCCATGACGGGATCGACACCGATGTGATGCGCCCCGACCCGCAGGCGAGCGTGACCCTGCCCGGCGGGCTGCGGCTGAAAGCCGGCGACGAGGTGCTGAGCTATGTTTCGCGCTCGCTCGAACCCTATCGCGGCTTTCACGTCTTCATGCGTGCCTTGCCGAAGGTGCTTGCCGCGCGCCCCGATGCGCATGTCGTGCTGATCGGCGGTGACGGCGTCAGCTATGGCGGCAAGCCGAAAGATGCCGAAAGCTGGAAGGCGAAGATGCTTGCGGAAGTCGGCGACGGGCTTGATCTGTCGCGCGTTCACTTCCTGGGCCGTATTCCCTATCGCGATTACCGCCGCGTGATCCAGATCGCGCGGGTGCATTGCTATCTGACCTATCCCTTCGTGCTGAGCTGGTCGCTGACCGAGGCGATGGCGGCGGGGGCCTATATCGTGGCGTCGGATACAGCGCCGGTCCGGGAACTGATCGTTGATGGCAGGAACGGGCGCCTGGTGCCATTCTTCGATACGGCCGCCCTGTCGGATGCGCTGATCGGGGGGCTGGCGCAGCGCGATGACAAGGCCGAAGCCATGCGGCATGCGGCGCGCCAGACCATCCTGGACGGCTATGACCTGCGTCAGCACAGCCTTCCGCGCCTGATCGACTGGGTGGAAAGCTTCGCACCCCCGTCCGACCGCGTGAACAGGGCAGGCACAGCCGCCGCATCGGCAATCAGCGCGGAAGGCTGATCTTCGCGGCCAGCCCGCCAAGTTCCTGATCGTTCGCAAGCTGCAAGCTGCCGCCATTCAGCGCGGCGAGATCGGCGACGATGGCAAGGCCAAGGCCCGCGCCCGGCCCCCGCTCATCCAGCCGCATGCCGCGCGAAAGGGCGCGTGCGTGGTCGGCTTCGGCCATGCCGGGGCCGTCATCGGCGACCGTAATCAGCAACCGCCCGTCAGCCTCGGCGGCGCGCACGGCAATCGTCCCCGACGCCCATTTCGCCGCGTTTTCCATCAGGTTGCCCAGCATTTCCTGCGCGTCCTGCTGTTCCAGCGGCAAGGCGAAGCCCGCGGGAATGGCGGTTCGCAGCGTGATATCGCGATCCTCCAGCGCATGACGCAGGACAAGCGCGATGTCATCGACCACAGGGCCGAGCGGCGTGCGCTGACCCAGCACCCGCGCGGCCCCCGCGCTGCGGGCATGTTTCAGATGCCAGGCAATCTGCCGGTCCATCCGCTCGATCATTGCCTGACCGGGATCATTGCTTGCCATTTCCCCCTGTAGCGCCATGAGCGGGGTTTTCAGCGAATGGGCGAGGTTTCCGATCTGCTCTCGCGTGCGGGTCAACTGGCTGCGGTTCTGCGAGATGAGGGCGTTGATTTCGTCGGTGACGGGGCGCAATTCGCTGGCTTTGGGCGGCGGCAGCGCATCGCTTCGCCCTTCGCGGATCGCGCGCAGATCCCGTCCCATCCGTTTGAGCGCGCTGAGCCCGAGCGTCACCTGAACAAGCACCGCAAGCCCAAGGCCAAGACCAAGCGCGCCCAGCGTCAGCGCGAGCGGGCGGCGCACGACGGACAGCGCAGCGTCGATTTCCGACTGCGGCGCGGTCACGGCGACCGATAGCGCCTCGTCACTGCCGGGCACGGTATATGCGCGTTCCAGCAGGCGCAGCGCCGCGCCATCCGGCCCGGTGATCGCTCTGCCTGCAGCCGGCGCGCTGCCGGTGTCGAGTTCGGATTGATAGAGCGACGCGGATTTCGCGAATGTCTCGCCATCTGCCGCGATCTGCCAGTACCACCCCGAAAGCGGGGCCGCGAAGCGCGGGTCGTCCGGTGCCGTCACGATCTGCGCCAGCCCCTGAATATCGGCCTCGGTTCCGGCCATGATCGCATCGGAAATGGCGGCGGTTTCCGCGTCGAAGCGCGCGGTCACGAAGCGTTCCAGCACATTCCCGATCACCAGATATGCCGCGATCAGCGCCGCCGCCATCCACAGCGCGGACAGCCACAGCAAACGCCCCCGGATCGAATTCCATCCGATCACGGCGCGTCGCGAAGGACATATCCTTCGCCCCGCCGCGTCTCGATCACGCCCTCGCCGATCTTCTTGCGCAGGCGGCCAATGACGACCTCGATAGACTTGAAATCGCGGTCTGCATTGGCGTCGTAAAGATGCTCGGCCAGTTCGCTGCGCGAGACGACGCGGTTCTTGTGGTGGATGAGATACGCCAGAATGCGCTGTTCGAACGCCGTCAGCTTCAGCGCCAGCCCGTCGCGGGTGATGATCGAAAGCTGACTGTCAAGCTTCAGCGCCCCGGCCTTGATGACCGGCTGCGCGTGACCGGCGGCGCGGCGCACCAGCGTCTGCGCGCGGATCACGACCTCCTCCAGCCGGAAGGGTTTCACGGCGTAATCGTCGGCCCCGGCGCGAAAGCCTGCCACCTTGTCGGCCCATTCGCCGCGCGCGGTCAGGATCAGCACCGGCATCGCGACGCCCGCCGCGCGCCAGCTTTCCAGCACGGCAATCCCCGGCATCCCGGGCAGGCCTAGATCCAGCACCGCCACATCATAGGTTTCGGTCGCGCCCAGATATTCGCCCTGATCGCCGTCGCTGGCGCAATCGGTGACGAAACCCGCATCTTCCATCGCGCGGACAAGCTGGCCCGACAGGGTCGGGTCATCTTCGACGATCAGGCAGCGCATCAGGGATTCTCCTTCATCCGTCCGGTCCCGGCGCGCGGGCTTTCCTTCCTGACCCGCGCGGCATTGATGCCGCGCCCGCGCACATCCAGAACCTTGCCGCTGACAGCGTCGATGCGCAGAAGGATGATATTGCCTTGCGGCGAAAGCAGGGTGAGTTCCTGCACGAGATCGCTGCCGAGCGCGAGCTCGAACGGGCGCGGCTGATCGATTCGCACGGCCAGCAGCCTGCCTTCGAAACGCGATGCGACGATTTTCACGACCTCGTGAAAGGGAAGCAATGCCGCTGGCCGCTTGGGCTGAGCAGCCAGCGGGGTCGTAAGAAGCAGGCATAGAAGGGCGGCGCGGATCATTCGGGCAGAATATGACGGATCAGGTAAACGAAAACACAACGGCTCATTGGTGAACCGTTCGCAAACGATTCGCTAGACCGGTCTCATCGGGGCGATGTCCCCGTCAGATTTGAAAGGAAGAAACATGAGCAGCAAGTTCAAAGGTTCGGTCGCCAGCATGGCGCTGATCGCCATCATGGGCGCAGGTCTTGCGGGAACGCAGGCAGGCTGGGCGCAGACCGCCCCGGCAGAGACTGCGACCGACGCGCCTGCCGGTCAGGCCGAAAGCGCGGCACCTGCCGCCGCGGAACAGGCAGCACCGCAAGCATCGGCAATCGCCGTTCCGCAGATCCTTGAGGGGGACCAGTTCAGCGATGTTTCCAGCCGTCAGGGACCGCGCGGCGGGCTGATGGTCGAAGGAACCATCGCCGAAACCGGCAAGGGCTTCGATGCGCTGGTGAATTCAGACGGTGCGCTGATCGGTATCCGGACTGCTGAAGGCTCGTCGCTGCCGCAGGCCGTCATTGACGAGCTGTTGCCCGAGGCCGCACGCGGGAACGCGGTTCTCGCCGAAATCACCGAGCTGAACGCCATCGGCACGCGTGACGGTGCTGTCATGGCCGCAGGTCAGGACGCATCGGGCGATGATGTGCGCATCGGCTTCAACGCGGATGGAGAGTTGATGCATTTCGACCGCGGCGGTCGCGGTGAGCGTGGTGATCGCGGCGGCCCGTGGATGGGCGGCGAGCGCGGTGATCGGGGTGACCGGGGTGGCAAGGACATGCGCAGCGATCACGGCGAGCGCGGCGGCAAGCACGGTGACCGGGGTGATCGGGGTGATCGCGGTGATCGGGGCGACCGTGGCGACAAGGCCATGCGCGGCGACAAGGGCGGCGACCGCCCCGGCGACCGGATGGGAGAGCGTGATGCAATGCCCCCGCGCGAGGGTCGGCCCGCGCCCGAGGGCGATCGCGCGCCGAGCGGCGAAATGCGCGGCGATGCCCCGCAACCTGTCGATGAGGCTGCGCTGCGCGCCGCGCTGGAAGGCAACGGCTATACCGATCTTGCCGGTGTTCGTCCCGCTCCGGGCGGCGCGGTGATCGAGGCCACCAATCCGCAGGGCGAACAGGTGCTGGTCACCATCGACATGCAGGGCGAGGTGGTGCGCGAAACCGCGCGCTGATGCAGCCTTGATAAAGTGGCGGCACGGCCTTCGGGCCGTGCCGTTCTACGTTTGTGATCAGACCGCGGCCAGCCTGTCCAATAGCAGGCGAAGCGCATGGGCAACGGTCGCCGCGCGCACGCCCGCGCGCCCGACAGCCCCGAATTCGACAGTCTCGGTTGCGACCCCATCCTCATCTGCGATACCGAAACAGACCCGGCCTTCGGGCTTGTGCTCTGACCCGCCCGGTCCGGCGATACCTGTGACCGCGACCGCCAGCCGCGCGTCGGATCGTGCAAGCGCGCCTGCCGCCATTTCTGCGGCAACCGCCTCGCTTACCGCCCCATGCGTCGCAAGCGTGTCGGCGCGGATACCAAGCATCTGCTGCTTGGCGGCGTTGGAATAGGTGACGAAGCCCCGGTCGAACACGTCGGACGATCCGGCGATCTCGGTCAGCGCGCCCGCGATCAGTCCGCCGGTGCAGCTTTCCGCCGTGGCGATCATCACGCCACGCTGCCGCGCGGCCTCCAGAACCCTTGCCGCATCGCTCACATCACAAACCCGTGCCAGATGCCGGCGCAGACCATCGTCGCAAGCCCGGCAAAGACCCCCGCCCAGAGGTCATCCATCATAACACCCATCGTGCCGCCCTCGCGATCCGCGCGCCCGACGATCCACGGCTTCCAGATGTCGAAAAGCCGGAAGAACAGGAATGCCGCCAGCCAGCCGGGCCAGGGAAAATCGGTCGAGGGCAGGCCCGCGTGCCAGAAACCATAGGACGGAAAGCAAAGCGCCAGCCATTGACCCGCGACCTCGTCAATGACGATTTCCGAGCGGTCGGGGTCTTCCATGCCGGCGGTGTATTGCGCGACCGACCAGAAGCCGAGCGCCGCGACCGCGATGGTGGCAACGGCCAGAAGCGGGAAGCTGCCCAGCCAATGGATCAGCACGCCAAGCGCAATCGCGACGGCCGACCCCCAGGTGCCGGGGCCAGGGCGCATATCGCCCGCGCCGAACCATGTGACGATCATCCGGATCATCGTTTTATCCTTTCATCAGCGTGGCGGTTGCGATTGCGGCGATGCCCTCGCCGCGACCGGTGAAGCCCAGCCGTTCGGATGTGGTTGCCTTGACCGAAATCCGCGCCGCCTCGATGCCAAGGATCTCTGCCAGACGGGACTGCATGTCTCCCGCATGAGGCCCGATCTTCGGTGCCTCGCAGATCAGCGTGACATCGGCATTGCCGATGCTGAAGCCGCGAGAGCGGGCCAGATCACCCGCATGGGCCAGAAACACGGCGCTGTCCGCGCCTTTCCATTGCGGATCGGACGGCGGAAAGTGCCGCCCGATATCGCCCTCGGCCAATGCACCATAGATCGCGTCGGTCAGCGCATGCATGCCGACATCGGCATCCGAATGGCCCTTCAGGGTGCGGTCATGCGCGATGCGCACACCGCATAAGGTGACGTGATCGCCGTCTTCGAAGGCATGCACGTCGAAACCGTTGCCAAGGCGAATATCCATTGCGTCCCCAAGAATTCGGCGGGCGCGGTCGAAATCCGGCCCGTAGGTGAGTTTCAGATTATCCTCTGCGCCCGCAGTGATGACGACCTCGTGCCCTGCGCGGCGCGCGAGTTCGACATCATCGGCAGCCCCTTCCGGGAAAGCGCGATGTGCGGCGAGGATCGCATCCAGCGAAAAGCCTTGCGGGGTCTGGGCGCGAAACAGGCCATCGCGCGATTGCAGCCCGGTGACGCGCCCATCCTCGCTTCGCCACAGCGCGTCCGAAACGGGCAAAGCGGGTGCTGCGGCGTCGGCGCCCTGCGCCAATGCGGACACCACGCCTGCGATGACCTGAGGCGAAACAAGCGGCCGCGCGCCGTCATGGATCAGGACATGACGAATACCGCTGCCGTCCAGCACCTCCAGCCCCGCCCGCACGCTGTCAGAGCGTGTCGCGCCGCCTGCTACAAGCGTGACCGGGCCGGAAAGTTCGTCAATCGCGCGACCCATGTCATCGGGCGAGAGAACCACGATAATACGAGGAAACTGCGCGAAGGCCGCGATGGAGCGTGCGAGCACGCTTTTCCCGTTCAGGTCGCGCCATTGCTTCGGCGGGCCGCCCATGCGGCTGCCGCGCCCGGCGGCGGTAATGATGACGGCAAATTGCGACAGATCCTGCATGGCGATGGTCTAGTCCAGCCGCGAGGTCCGCGCAATCGCCGGGATTGCAGCACGGGCGCGGGCGCTTACATGGAAGAAGCGACACCATCGACGCTGCGACGAAAAGTTGCTGTTTATTGCTGCCGGACCGGGCTAGACAGATTGCGCCCGCGAAATCCCCGGAAGGACCGATATCATGACTGAACTTTCGCCCTCGGATATTGCCAAGGATGCCGCTGCCGCTGCCGCTGTCCGGCTGGTTGAAAACGGCATGCGCCTTGGTCTGGGGACCGGATCGACAGCGGCATTCATGGTGCGCCGTCTTGCTGCCTTCGTTAAGGAGGACGGATTGCAGCTTCGCTGCGCCGCGACCAGCAAGGCGACGGCGGATCTGGCCGAAAGCCTTGGCATGAAAGTCGAGACGCTTGACGATATCGGCTGGCTGGATCTGACCATCGACGGTGCGGACGAACTGGACCCGGACCTGAACCTTATCAAAGGCGGCGGGGCGGCATTGCTGCGCGAAAAGATCGTTGCCAGCGCCTCGGACCGGATGGTGGTCATGGCCGATGGCAGCAAGGTGGTCGAGACGCTGGGTGCGTTTCATTTGCCCGTCGAAGTCATTCCGTTCGGCTGGCAGACGACAAAGCAGCTGATCGACCGCATGCTGACACTGATGGATCTGGATGGCCGCCCGATCCTGCAGCGCAAGCGCGATGATGCGCCACTTCTGACTGACGAGGGCAATTACATCCTTGACCTCTCGCTTGAGGCGATCCCGGAACCGGCGCGTCTCTCCGCTGCGTTGAACGCGATTCCCGGCGTGGTCGAAAACGGATTGTTCATCGGCCTGTGCGATCTGGCGATCATCGGCAAACCCGATGGCGAGGTGGTGGAACTGCGCCCGGAAGGGGCCGAGGAATGAGTTTCGATTTCGATCTTTTTGTCATCGGCGGCGGCTCTGGCGGGGTCCGCGCGGCGCGTATCGCGGCGGGCCACGGTGCCAAGGTCGCCCTTGCCGAAGAAAGCCGGATGGGTGGCACCTGCGTGATCCGTGGCTGTGTGCCGAAGAAGATCATGATCTTCGCCTCGACCGCGCCGGCCGCTGCCGAAGAGGCGCGCGGCTATGGCTGGCAGGGCGCGGATGCAGGCGATTTCGACTGGGGCGCTTTCCGCGCAAAGCTTGACGCGGAACTGTCGCGGCTGGAAGCGGCCTATACGCGCGGCCTCGAAGCCGCGAATGTCACGATCTATCACCAGCGCGCGCATCTGACCGGCCCGCATGAGGTGGAACTGGCCGACGGCACCCGGATCAGCGCCAAGCATATCCTGATTGCCGCGGGCGGGCGTCCGCGCCTTCCGGGCATACAGGGCGAGGAACTGGGCATGATCTCGGACGATCTGTTCCTGATGGACAAGCTGCCGGGCCGCGCGCTTGTGGTTGGTGGCGGCTTCATCGCCTGCGAATTTGCGACCATCCTGAAGGGGCTGGGGGTCGAGACCGTGCTTGCCTATCGCGGCGACAAGGTGCTGCGCGGCTTCGATAACGACCTGCGCCTGATGGCGACTGAACAACTGGCGGAAACCGGCGTCGATGTGCGGCTGGAATGCACACCGTCGGCCCTTGAAAAGACAGGCACGGGTATCAGCGTCACGTTCTCTGACGGGGTCGAGGACAGCTTTGACGCGGTTATCTTCGCGACCGGACGCGCGCCCTATACTGCCGGTCTGGGGCTGGAGGCAGCAGGTGTTGCCACAGGCGATAACGGCAAGATCATCGTGGACGAATGGTCGCAGACGAATGTGCCCTCGATCTTCGCGGTGGGCGATGTGACCGACCGCGTGAACCTGACGCCGGTCGCGATCCGCGAAGGTCACAGCTTTGCCGATACGGTCTTCGGCAACCGGCCGCGCAATCTGGATCACAGCCTTGTCGCGAGCGCGGTCTATACCCGCCCGCACGAGGCCGCGACCATCGGCATGACCGAGGATGAGGCCATTGAGCGCGGCGGGGTCGAGGTCTATGACGCCCGGTTCCGCCCGATGCGGTCGCTTTTCGCAGGCTCGGACGCGCGCGTCATGATGAAGCTTATCGTGGACGAAGACACCCGGCGCGTCCTGGGATGCCAGATCTTCGGGCCCGAGGCGGGCGAACTTATTCAACTTGTCGCGGTCCCGATCACGATGGGCGCGACCAAGGAGGATTTCGATAATGCGGTCGCCGTTCACCCGACGCTGGCAGAAGAACTGGTGACGATGCGCCAGCCCACGCGACGGCATGAGCGCCCGCAGGCGGCGGGCTAAGAACAGGTCAAACAGCTTGACTTTCCGGGCTTTGCCCCCAGTTTCAGGCACAAGTAAACAGCAAGAGGCATACAGATGGCACAGGGCCCCTGGGGTGGCGGCAGCGGCGGCAATAACGGAAATGGCGGCGACAAGGACGGCAAGCAGCCGCCGCGCGGCCCGCAGCGGCCTTGGGGTCAGTCGGGTGAGCAGGGCAACCAGCGACCCGAGCCGCCACGCCGCCCGGGTCAGCGCGGCAACGAGATGCCCGAGATCGAGGATCTGATGAAGAAAGGCCAGGACAGGCTGCGCGTTCTGATGGGCGGGCGCGGCGGTTCAGGCAATGGCGGCAGCCCGCGCCGGCCAAGCGGTCCCGGCTTCAGCTTCGACCGGCGCACGCTGGCGATCGGCGCGCTGGTGCTGGCCGGGCTTTGGGCATTTGCCAGCTTCTATACCGTGAAACCGGAAGAGCGCTCGGTCGAGTTCCTGTTCGGGCGTGCCGTGGGCACCGGCGAACCGGGTCTGAATTTCGCGCCGTGGCCGATTGTCACGAAGGAAGTCGTGCAGGTCACCGGCGAGCGTGTCACAGAGATCGGCACCGGCCAGACCGATGCGGTGCGCAAGGGCGCCGGCACGATCAGCGCCACCGATAGCGGGCTGATGCTGACACGCGACCAGAACATCGTGGATATGGAATATCAGGTCGTCTGGAACATCTCGGACCCGGAAAAATACCTGTTCAATCTGGCCGATGCCCCCGGCACGATCAGGGCCGTGGCCGAATCCGCGATGCGCGACATCATCGCGCGGTCCGAACTTGCGCCGATCCTGAACCGTGACCGTGGCGCGATCGCCGAGGATCTTAAACTGTCCGTGCAGCAAACGCTCGACAGCTATCAGTCCGGCATCCATGTGGTGCGCGTCAACCTTGACCGCGCCGATCCCCCGGCCGAGGTGATCGACGCCTTCCGCGAAGTGCAGGCAGCCCAACAGCGCCGCGATGCGCTGGAAAAAGAGGCCGATGCCTATGCGAACCGTGTTCTTGCCGCCGCGCGCGGCGAGGCCGCGGCGCTTGTCGAAGAAGCCGAGGCTTACCGCGCACAGGCCGTGAACGAGGCGCAGGGTGAATCCGCGCGGTTCAATTCGGTCTATGCCGAATATGCCAAGGCACCGGAAGTCACGCGCAAGCGCATGTATCTTGAAACAATGGAAAAAGTGCTGGGTAACGTTGACAAGGTGCTTCTGGATGAAGGCACCGGCGAGGGCGTCGTGCCCTATCTGCCGCTGGATCAGCTGCGCCGCGGCGGGCAGGGCGCAAACGGGCAGGGCGCGTCTGCGGGCACGAACAGCGCAACAAATACGACGAATACGCAGGAAGGTGGTAACTGATGGCCGGCGCACGCAAGAGACTATTGGCGACGCTCGCCATTCCGGCGCTGATCGTGGTCGGCGTGATCGTCGCGGCCTCGCTGTTCATCGTCGACGAACGCGAGAAAGCGCTGGTTCTGCGTCTCGGCCGGGTGGTCAAGGTGCAGGAACGCCCCGGTCTTGGCGTCAAGCTGCCCTTCATGGATCAGGTCGTCAAATATGATGACCGGATGCTGGGCCTGTCGACCACGCCGCTGGAAATTACCCCGCTGGACGACCGTCGCCTGATCGTCGACGCCTTTGCGCGCTGGCGCATCACCGATGTCGTCCGGTTCCGGCAGGCTGTCGGCACGGGCGGGATCGACGCAGCCCTTGGCAGGCTTGATCCGATCGTGCGCACCGCGATCCGCGAAGTTCTGGGCAGTGTGCCATCGACCACGGTTCTGTCGGATGACCGGACCGCGATGATGAACCAGATCCGCGACGAGGCACGGCGCAATTCGGAAGGGCTCGGGGTCGAAATCATCGACGTGCGGCTGACCCGCACCGACCTGCCCGAGCAGAACCTGTCAGCGACCTATGAGCGCATGCGCGCCGAACGCGAACGCGAAGCCGCCGACGAGATCGCCCGCGGTAACGAGGCCGCACGCCGTGTCCGCGCCGCCGCCGACCGCACCGTGGTGGAGCTGACCTCGGAAGCGCGCCGCAATGCCGAGATCATTCGCGGTGAAGCCGACGCCTCGCGCAACGCGATCTTCGCCGAGGCATTTGGCCGTGACCCTGAATTCTTCGCTTTCACCCGTTCGATGACGGCGTATGAACGGGCGTTGCAGGGCGGCAATTCGCAGATCGTGATCGCGCCAGAGGGCGATTTCTTCACCTATCTGGGCAATGACGGTGCGGCAAACGCGCAGCCCGCGACCCCGCCTGAGGCTTTGCCTGCCGAAGAAAACCTGTCGACCCTTCCCGACAAGGACGGCGATGCGGATGGCAGCGGCGCGCCGATACAGGCAGACAGCGCTGTCACGCCGAAGCCGCTGGAAATGCCTTGGGACGCAGAGCCGGGCGCCGCAATGGGCGATCCTGCCATGCCGGGCGAAGCTTCTCCAGTGCCGCCGGCAGAAAGCGACGCAGCAGCGCCACCGGCCAACGAAAGCGACGCAGCCGCGCCGCCGGCCGACGAAAGCGGCGCAGCCCCAGCCGCAGCAGGCGACGCGCCAGAGGCTGCGGTTGACCCCGCCGCGACGGACGCCGCGGCGGCAGATACGGTCCCCGAGCCAGAGCCTCTGCCCGAGGCGGCGGCGCAGGAAACGCCGCAACCGGCAACGAACTGAACAGAAAGAAAGGCGGCACATGCCGCCTTTTTTCATGATTTTCGCAACTCACGATGAGTTCATCGGTCAGGAGCGTGATTTATTTGCAACGGCTGCCCATCTGCCGTTCTGTGCAATCGCGAGTTGTCGCGTCGCGAACAGCTCGCAAATCAATAAGCGCTCCAATGAAAGGACATTCGATGCGCACCCGCTTTTCCCAATTTCTTGCCACCGTTTCCGTGGCTGCGCTGAGCCTCGGCGCTTTGCCCGTTACCGCCCAGCAGGCCGTAACCGAAACGCAGGCCCCCGCAAATTCTGCCGACGCACCGCTGGTTGCGCCCGATACGGCTGCGCGCCGCCAGCAGATCATGCCGGACAGCTTCGCCGATCTGGTCGAGAAGGTGTCCCCCGCCGTCGTCAATATCAACACCACCTCGGTTATCGAACAGCCGACCGGGCCGGTCTTTCCGGAAGGCAGCCCGTTTTCCGATCTGTTCCGTGAATTCGGCTTCCCGACGCCCGATCAGGGGCAGGGCGACCCCCGGTTCGGCGGGCGCGGCCAGCAGCAGGCGCAGCGCGCCAATGCGCTGGGTTCGGGTTTCGTGATTTCCGATGACGGCTATATCGTCACGAACAATCACGTCATCGAAGGTGCTGACGAGATCGAGATCGAATTCAAGGACGGTGCACGCCGCAAGGCAGAGGTCGTCGGCACCGACAAGCAGACCGATATCGCGCTTCTGAAGGTCGATGCGACCGATCTGCCCTATGTCGGCTTCGGCAACAGCGACGATGCCCGCGTCGGCGACTGGGTGCTGGCGCTTGGCAACCCGCTGGGTCAGGGATTCTCGGCCTCGACCGGGATTGTCTCGGCCCGGGGGCGCGCGCTGACCGGCACCTATGATGACTTCATCCAGACCGATGCCTCGATCAACCGCGGGAACTCTGGCGGGCCGCTGTTCAATATGGACGGCGAGGTGATCGGTGTGAACACCGCGATCCTGTCGCCGAATGGCGGTTCCATCGGGATCGGCTTCTCGATGGCGTCGAATGTGGTCGGCAATGTGGTTCAGCAGCTGCGCGAATTCGGCGAAACGCGGCGTGGCTGGCTGGGCGTGAAGATCCAGCGCGTGACGCCTGAAATCGCCGAATCGCTTGGCCTCGACAATGAAAACGGCGCGATGGTTACCGACGTCCCGGATGGGCCTGCCGCCGATGCCGGGGTGAAATCGGGCGACGTCATTGTCAGCTTCGATGGAAATGACATCACGGACGACCGCGATCTGGTCGCGCGCGTCGCACAGGCCCCGATCGGCGAAAAGGTCGATGTGACCGTTCTGCGCGACGGTAAGTCCGAGGATCTGCAGGTGACGCTTGGTCGCCGTGAAACCGCGGAAGGCACCGCAAGCGATGAACAGTCGGCACCGGCCGAGACCAGCGACGACACGCTCGGGATGCAGCTTCAGACCCTGACCCCCGAAATCGCGGCGGAACTGGGCATGAGTGGCGATCAGCAGGGGCTGGTGGTGCGCGAGGTCGATCCCAGCTCTGACGCGGCCGACAAGGGCCTGTCGCAGGGCGATGTCATCACTGAAGCCGGTCAGCAGGCGGTGAATTCCGTCAGCGACCTTCGTGACCGCATCACCGAGGCGAAGGATGCCGGGCGCAAGTCGCTGCTGCTGATGATCCGCCGCGGTGGAGAGCCGCGTTTCGTGGCGCTGTCCATCGAGGACTGAGCTTTTGCGCCAGATCACAGGGGCGGGGCCTTCGGGTCCCGCCTTTTCTTTGCCCGCCGGATGGCCTATTCCGCGCGAGACGTTCAAGGAGCAAGCGATGGCCAGGATCACCTATATCGAGCATAACGGCACCGCCCACGAGATCGACGTAAAGACCGGTATGACCGTCATGGAAGGCGCGCGCGACAATGGTGTGCCGGGGATCGAGGCTGATTGCGGGGGCGCCTGCGCCTGTTCGACATGCCATGTCTATGTTGCGCCGGAATGGATCGACAAACTGCCGCCGAAAGACCCGATGGAAGAGGATATGCTGGATTTCGCCTGGCAACCCGATCCCGAGCGGTCGCGGCTGACCTGTCAGCTGAAGGTCACGGACGAACTTGACGGGCTTGTCGTCAATATGCCCGAAAAGCAGATCTGATCGGGGTCATTCGCCTTCGACGAAATATCTATCCTGCCCGGCCCGCTGTCGGGTGCCTGATCCGGTGCGCCACAGCGACGGCACCAGCCCGACCGCGCGGCCCTGAAGGAGAGCCCTGAATGTCCGATCTCGTCCTGACTGTGACCTGCCCGACGCGACGTGGCATCGTGGCGGCGATCTCTGCCTTCCTTGCCGATAACGGCTGCAATATCACGGATTCGGCGCAGTTCGACGATCTGGAAGCCGGGCGCTTCTTCATGCGCGTCAGCTTCCGCGACGAGGAAGCGCAAGGTATCGAGGCACTGCGCGAGGGGTTTGCGCCCGTTTCGGAAGCGTTTTCGATGGACGCGTCGATCCATGACGCGACGCGCCGGATGCGGGTTCTTCTGATGGTGTCCAGCTTCGGACATTGCCTGAACGACATCCTTTATCGCTGGCGGATCGGCGCGCTGCCGATCGACATCGTCGGTGTCGTGTCGAACCACATGACTTATCAGAAGCTTGTGGTGAATCACGACATTCCCTTCCACCACATCAGGGTGACGAAAGACAACAAGCCCGAAGCCGAAGCCCGGCTGATGGAGGTAATCGCCGAAAGCGGGGCGGAACTGGTCGTTCTGGCGCGCTATATGCAAATCCTTTCGGACCGGCTTTGCCGCGAGATGTCAGGACGCATCATCAATATCCACCATTCATTCCTGCCCAGCTTCAAGGGCGCGAACCCCTACAAGCAGGCCTATGAGCGCGGTGTTAAGCTGATCGGGGCGACGGCGCATTACGTGACCGCCGATCTTGATGAGGGGCCGATCATCGAACAGGATACGGTGCGCGTGACCCATGCGCAAAGCCCGTCCGACTATGTCAGCCTCGGGCGGGATGTCGAGGCGCAGGTGTTGGCGCGCGCAATCCACGCCCATATCCATCACCGCGTCTTTCAAAATGGCGGCAAGACCGTCGTTTTCCCCGCATCCCCCGGCAGCTACGCGTCCGAGCGGATGGGCTGATCCGGCCTGTCATTCCGGCGAACGCGCGCGACGACAGGGCGCGGCGTTCCGGCGGGTCAAAATGCGCTCAGCAGGGCGCTAATCCCGTTGTTTTACTGGCTTTTCAAGGATTGTTGGCTGGGGCGGTAGGATTCGAACCTACGGTACACGGTACCAAAAACCGATGCCTTACCACTTGGCCACGCCCCAACTGTGCGGGCGTATCTAGACTCGGTTGCCGGTCGGTGCAAGGGGGTTTTGGAAAAACTTGCGGGCGGATTTCGGGGCAAGTAAGCGGGCAGCATGGATTGTGATGTTTTGATTATCGGCGCGGGCGCGGCAGGCCTGTTCTGCGCGGGCTCTGCGCGGGCCACGGGTGCGCGCGTCGTGGTGATTGACCATGCCGCGCGGCCGGGCGAGAAAATCCGGATCTCTGGTGGCGGACGCTGCAACTTCACCAATCTGGCGACCGCCCGCGAAAGGTTCATTTCCGAAAACCCGCGCTTTTGCGCCTCGGCGCTGGCGGGGTACCGGCCGCAGGATTTCGTCGCTCTGGTCGATCAGGCAGGGATCGACTGGCATGAAAAGACGCTCGGCCAGCTGTTCTGCGACGGCAAGGCCACGCAGATCACCGATATGCTGATCCGCCGGATGAACGGGGCAGAGTTGTGGCTTGATACCACGCTTGAGCGGTTGGAGGCGCAGGGCAGCGGGTTCACGGCGCTCACCTCTCGCGGCGTGGTGACGGCCGGGCGCGTCGTCGTGGCCTGCGGGGCGAAGTCCATTCCCAAGATGGGGGCGACGGGGCTCGCCTATGATCTTGCGCGGCAGTTCGGCCTGCGCATTGTCGAGACACGCCCCGGCCTTGTGCCGCTGACCTTCGCGGAACAAGAACTGGCGCTGACCAAACCGCTTGCTGGCGTCTCGGTCGAGGCAGAGATCCGGCACGCAAAGACGGCGTTCCGCGACGCGCTGCTGTTTACTCATCGCGGGCTGTCCGGCCCGGCGGTGCTGCAGATCTCCAGCTATTGGCAGCCGGGGCAGGAAATCACCGTTGATCTGGCGCCTGACTGCGACCTTGCCGCCGTCCTGAGGGACCGGCGCGGGCAGGGCGGTCGTGTGGCCGTGGCGACCGTGCTTGGCACCGCGCTGCCTGCGCGACTGGCCGAGGCAATCGCGGCCGAGCTCGGGCTGGGCAACGCGCGACTGGCCGACCAGAACAACGCGACGCTCGACCGGATCGCGGCGCGGGTCCATCGCTGGCAGATCCGTCCCGTGGGGTCCGAAGGGTATCGCACGGCGGAAGTGACGGTGGGCGGGGTCGATACGCGCGATCTCGACGCGAAAACGATGCAGGCGCGCGCGGTGCCGGGGCTTTATTTCATCGGCGAATGTGTCGATGTGACGGGCTGGCTCGGCGGGCATAATTTCCAATGGGCCTGGGCTTCGGCCCATGCGGCGGGGCTTTCGCTGGCCGCTGCGCTGCGCTAGAACGCGCCTTTCCAGAAGAGTGCCGGATATGAGCGGATTTTCCTTCACCCTGAACGCCACTGACAATCGCGCGCGCGCGGGCGTCATCAGCACGCCGCGGGGCGAGATACGCACCCCCGCCTTCATGCCTGTCGGCACGGCAGCGACCGTCAAGGCGATGCTGCCGGAATCGGTGCGTGAGACAGGCGCGGACATCCTTCTGGGCAATACCTATCACCTGATGCTGCGACCGGGTGCCGAGCGCATTGCGCGGCTTGGCGGGCTGCACAAATTCATGAACTGGGACCGCCCGATCCTGACCGACAGCGGCGGCTTTCAGGTCATGAGCCTTGCCGATCTGCGTAAGCTGACCGAGGACGGTGTGACTTTCGCAAGCCATGTCGACGGATCGCGCCATTTCCTGTCGCCTGAAACGAGCATGGAAATCCAGCGCCTGCTGGGGTCCGATATCGTCATGGCCTTTGACGAATGCCCGGCCCTTCCGGCAACCGAGGAGCGTCAGGCCGAAGCGATGCGCCTGTCGATGCGTTGGGCGCAGCGGTCGCGCGACGCGTTTGGCGACCGGCCCGGACACGCGCTTTTCGGCATCATGCAGGGCGGCGTGCTGCGTCACCTGCGCGAAGAATCGGCCGAGGCGCTGCGGGCGATCGGATTTGACGGCTATGCAATTGGCGGTCTCGCGGTGGGCGAGGGTCAGGAAGCGATGTTCGATGTCCTCGACTACGCCCCCGAGATGCTGCCGCCGGACAAACCGCGTTATCTTATGGGCGTGGGCAAGCCCGACGATATTGTCGGCGCGGTGCAGCGCGGGATAGACATGATGGATTGCGTGCTGCCCTCTCGCTCGGGCCGGACGGGGCAGGCATGGACGCGGCGCGGGCAGGTCAACATCAAGAATGCGCGTCACGCCGATGACCCGCGGCCCCTGGACGAAGACTGCACCTGCCCCGCCTGCCGTGGCTATTCGCGCGCCTATCTGCATCATGTCTTCCGCGCCGGAGAGATGATTTCGGGCATGCTTCTGACTTGGCACAACTTGCATTACTATCAGCAGATCATGGACGGAATGCGCAGCGCGATCGGACGCGGCGCGCTGGATGAATGGGTGGCGGGGTTCCACGAAATGCGCCGCGGCGGCGATATCCCGCCGATTACCTAGGGTAAGGTGCCGTTTTCCCATTGATCTACAAGGAAGTTATGGCGCGGACGTGCCTGCGCTGCTAGTCACCCAGTCGGCGGATGACCCGCCCAGCTTAGTGAAAGTCCAGCATGTCCCAGTTTACCACCATTACCACGACCGAGGCGCTGGCTGCCTTTTGCGCCGATGCGAAGGCACAGCCTTATGTCACCATCGACACGGAATTCCTTCGTGAGCGGACTTATTATTCGCGCCTCTGTCTGATTCAGATGGCGTTGCCGCCTGCCGACAAGGCAAAGGACGGGGGCGGCCCCGCCGTTCTGGTCGATCCGCTTGCGCCGGGCCTCTCGCTGGAGCCGCTTTACGATCTGTTCCGCCATGAAGGCACCGTGAAGGTCTTCCATGCCGCGCGCCAGGATCTGGAGATATTCTTTCACGATGCGGGCATTTTTCCGACGCCGCTTTTCGACACACAGATCGCCGCCATGGTCTGCGGCTTCGGAGAGCAGGTCGGCTATGAAACGCTGGTGCGCAAGATCGCGAAGGACAATCTCGACAAGTCGTCGCGCTTCACCGACTGGTCGCAGCGCCCGCTGTCAAAGGCGCAGCAGGATTACGCGATTGCCGATGTGACGCATCTGCGCGCGATCTACGAGACGCTGAAGGCGCAGATCGACAAGACCGGCCGCGGCCCGTGGGTGGCCGAGGAAGTTGCGATCCTGCTTGACCCCGAAACCTATATCACGCGACCGGCAGAGGCATGGCAGCGTATCCGCACGCGCTCGAACTCTCCTCGCTTCATGGCAATTGTCAGGAAACTGGCCGAATTCCGCGAGGAATACGCTCAGACCCGCAATGTCCCCCGTTCGCGCGTCTTCAAGGATGATGCACTGGTAGAGCTTGCTTCGACCAAGCCGTCAAATGAGGCAGAGCTGGGGAAGTCCCGACTGCTGATGCGCGAAGGCCGGCGGCCCGAGATTGCGCAGGGCATCCTTGCTGCCGTCAAGGCCGGCATGGACGACCCGCACCCGCCGCGGCCCCCCAAGGAAGTTCCCGGCCAGCCCGGAAATGCGGCCTTGGGCGAATTGCTGCGCGTGTTGCTGAAGGCCAAGGCCGATCTGGAAGGGGTCGCGCCCAAGCTTATCGCAACCACGGCAGAGCTTGACGCAATCGCGCAGGGCATGCGCGACGTGCCCGCCCTGCATGGCTGGCGGGCCGAGGTGTTCGGGCGCGACGCGCTGCGTCTTGCATCGGGCGAAATCGCTCTGTCGGCCGAAGGCGGTGTCGTCCGTGTGGTCGAACTGCAATGAGGGTTCGGCTGCGTGCACCGCAGCCCGGTGACAGGCATGCCATTGTCGCGGCGCTTCAGGACCGGGACACCGTGAGCTGGCTGTCGCGTGTTCCCTGGCCCTATCACTTGGCCGATGCGGATCATTTTCTGGACGAGGTGGCGACGGACAAGGATCAGGCGATCCTTGTCGATGGACATTTTGCGGGAATGATCCGACTTCATGGCGAGCTCGGATACTGGATCGCGCCGGACTATCGAAAACGTGGCGTCGCCACGCGGTCGGCACAAATGGCGCTGTTTCGCGCGTTCTCGGACGGAAAATCAACCGTGACCGCGACAAGCTTTGTCGGAAATTCGGCCTCGCTCGGCGTATTGCACCGCGTGGGCTTCGTCGAAACCGGACGCCAGATGGCAACACGCCGGATGGATGGCGAGGAACTGGAACAGATCGTGCTTAAGGCCAGCCCCGAAAGCTTTGCCGCCGCGCTGCATATCAGCACGCGCCGCTGCCGGCTCGACCGGATGACCGAGGCCGATCTGACGACGATGCACCGCATCGCAACCATGCCGCAGGTCGCCCGAATGTTGTTGCGCTTTCATCCCGACCAGACCCCCGATCAGGTGGCCGAGGTGATACGACCGGCAATGGACCCGCTGGATCGCCCCGTCAGACTGGCCATTCGCCTGAATGGTCAATGCATCGGATCTGTCGGGGTCGCGGGCGGCGATGAACCGTCGGTCTTTTATTTCCTTGACCCGGCGATGGCCGGGAAGGGTCTGGCCAGCGAAATCGTGCCCGAATTCTGCGATGCCGTGCAGGACTGGTATGGGCTGGACACGCTGCGGGCAGAGGTTTTTCAGGACAATCCGGCGTCGCGCCGGGTGCTGGAAAAGGCAGGATTTGCCGTCATCGCCGACATCGCGATGCCATCGGCCGGGCGTGCTGCGCCGGAACCCGGCTGGATCATGCAGCGCGGCTGATTACCAGCGCAGAACGACCGCGCCCCAGCTCAGCCCGCCGCCGATCGCCTCTGTCAGGACGATATCGCCTTCGCGGAACGATCCTGCCTCGTCCGCGACCGAAAGCGCCAGCGGAATCGAGGCCGCCGAGGTGTTTCCGTGATCGGCTACGGTCAGCACCACCTTTTCCATTGGCAGATGCATGCGCTGCGCGGTCGCCGCGATGATGCGGGCATTGGCCTGATGCGGCACCAGCCAGTCAACATCTGCGGTGGTCAGGCCGGCCTTGTCGATCGCACGATGGGCGGTTTCGGCCAGTTTCTCGACCGCGTGACGGAACAGCACATTGCCCTGCATCCGCAGCTTGCCCGAGGTGCCGGTCGTCGCGACCCCGCCATCCACATACAGAATGTCACGATAGCTGCCGTCGCTGTTCAGATCGGTGGCCAGAACGCCGCGCTCGCCCTCTGCCGCTTCCAGCACGACGGCACCCGCGCCGTCGCCGAACAGCACGCAGGTTCCGCGATCCTCCCAGTCCATCAGCTTGCTGAAGGTTTCCGCCCCGATGACCAGAATACGCTCTGCCTGACCCGAGCGGATCATTCCGTCAGCATTCGCCAGGGCAAAAACGAAGCCCGCACAGACCGCCTGAACGTCAAAGGCGAAGCCGCGTGTCATGCCCAGACCAGACTGCACCATTGTCGCGACCGACGGAAAAGTCAGGTCGGGGGTCGAGGTCGCGACGATGATCGCGTCGATCGTATCGGCAGCGATTCCGGCGCGATCCAGCGCGTTTTGCGCTGCCTTGATTGCCATATGCGAGGTCGCTTCGCCCTCGGCCGCGAAATGACGGCGCTCGATGCCTGTCCGGGCGCGTATCCATTCGTCCGAGGTGTCGATCTTGTCCTCGAACCACGCGTTTTCAACGATCCGCTCGGGCAGGTAACGGCCGGTGCCGCGGATCACGGCCCGCCGCGTCACGACAGGGCCCCATCGGTGGACGAGGCATTCAGCGCATGCGCTTCCTCGACATTGGCGGCAGCCTCGGCCACGCGGGCGGCAAGGCGGTCCTGAAAGCCCGACTGGGCAAGCTGGAAGGCCAGCTTTATCGCCGCAGAAACCCCGGTTGAATCGGCAGAGCCATGAGATTTGACGACCATGCCATTCAGCCCCAGAAATACCCCGCCATTGACCCGGCGCGGGTCGATACGCTTCTGCAGTCGCTTCAGCGAGGTCAGCGCCAGAACCGCAGCGAATTTCGACAGAATCGACTTGGCAAACGCTTCTTTCAGGAAATCGCCGACCAGCTTCGCGGTTCCCTCGCCGGTTTTCAGCGCGATATTGCCGGTAAAGCCATCCGTCACGATCACGTCGGTCTTGTCCGAAGGCAGATCGCCGCCTTCGACAAAGCCGACATAGTCGAAGCCGCCAGTCTGCTGCGCGTCGGCGATGAGTTCATTCGCCTGCTTCAACTCGGCCCGGCCCTTGTGCTCCTCGGTGCCGACATTCAGCAGGCCGACACGCGGCCGTTCGACGCCAAGACCGTTTCGCGCATAGGACGCGCCCATCAGGGCATATTGCAGCAGGTCCGGCGCGTCGGCGCGGATGTCGGCGCCACAATCCAGCATGACGTTGAAGCCCTGCGGATTGCGCGAAGGCCAAAGGCAGGCGATGGCGGGGCGGTTGACGCCGGGCAGCTTGCGCAGGCGGATCATCGACAGCGCCATGAGCGCGCCTGTATTGCCGCAGGACACCGCGACCGACGCCTCGCCCGCGCGCACGGAATCGACCGCCGACCACATCGACGTTCCCTGCGCGTTACGGATCACCTGACCCGGCTTGTCGTTCATGGTGACGACGCCTGCCGCATCGCGGATCTCGCAGCGTTCGGAAAGGCCACGCTTCTTCGCGATCAAGCGCGTGAGCTCATCCTTCGGGCCGTGGACCACGAAGCGGATGTCGGGGTTCTTTTCGGCGCTTTGCGCGATGCCGGCGACGATTGCCGCAGGACCGTGATCGCCACCCATCGCATCAACGGAAATGACCACGCTGCCCCCTGTCGAGGGGCGGCGTGGTGTATCATTGTCCGCCGTCTGCGTCATGCAGCCTTCTCAGCCAGCCGATCAGGCCGCGTCGTCGTCCAGGTCGATCTCGGTCGACTGGGCCACGATCTCGCGGTCGGCATAGTGGCCGCAGGACGGGCAGACGTGATGCGGGCGCTTCAGCTCGCCGCAGGAGGGGCATTCATTCGGGTTCGCCGCCGACAGTGCATCATGCGCACGACGCATGTTGCGCTTGGAACGGGTCACGCGATTCTGAGGGACAGCCATGTCTCAACCTCGGGTCAGGGGCCGCGCAATCCATGCGGGGCCGGTGTAAAAATGTATCGGAGCCGCGGCAATAGGCGACAACCGTGCCGGAAGCAAGTGAAAACCTGACCGGATTGGATTGGCCCGAGCGCGCGGCCCGTGAACGCCGGAACATAGCGATTCTGCGCCGTTGTGCAAGGGAAGATCGTTGCCGTGACGCGACCGTTACCTGGCGGACACGGCGCGCGAAAGATCCTGCGGCGTATTGATGTTGAGAAATGCGGTGTCATCGGCATCGAACAGCGTTGTCCTTGCGCCATGAGCCTGCGCGAACGGCATTATCTTGCGCTCGCCGCGCAAAAGCGCCTCGTGCAGCGGATGTCGCAGCGAAACCGGCCATTGGCCGATGACAGGATGCGTTCTTGTGTTTTCGCCGACACGTTCGGCCGCAAGGGCCAGGCCGTCCGGGCCGGCAACCTCGGCAAGCGCCTGAATCAGCGTTGCGGGCAGAAATGGCGTATCGCCGGCGACAGAGATCACGACCTTCGCCCCACGCGCCGCCGCCCATTCCATCCCGGCCAGAATACCTGCAAGCGGACCGGGAAAGTCCGGGACCGCATCGGGCAGAACCGGAAGACCGAAGGCGGCAAAGCGCGTGGCATCGCCATTTGCGCTGATCGCCATTTCGCCGCATTGGGGCTGCATCCGGTCGATCACATGCGCCAGCAGAGGTTTGCCGCAAAGATCCAGCAGCACCTTGTCGCCGCCGCCCATCCGTCTGGCGCGTCCTCCGGCCAGAATGACGGCGGGCGGCGGCGCGATCATGCGATGCCGGCCTGAACCAGACCGCGCGCCAATCTGACAAAGGCTTGCGAGGCTGCGCTGTCGGGATGGCTTGCCACGACCGGCACCCCGCTATCGCCGGAAACCCGCACATCGAGTTCCAGCGGCAGCTCCGCCAGAACCGGAACGCCCAGCTTCTGCGCCTCGGCCGAGACGCCGCCATGACCGAAGATATGTTCCTCATGTCCGCAATTTGTGCAGACGTGAACGGCCATGTTTTCGATCAGCCCCAACAGCGGAACGTTCAGTCGGGTGAACATGTCGATGCCCTTGCGGGCATCCAGAAGGGCCACGTCCTGCGGGGTCGAGACGACGATTGCCCCGTCCACATGCGCCTTCTGCGACAGCGAAAGCTGAACGTCGCCGGTTCCGGGTGGAAGGTCGATCAGCAGGCAATCGAGTTCGCCCCACTGCACCTGAAACAACATCTGCTGCAACGCGCCCATCAGCATCGGGCCGCGCCAGATGATCGCCTCGTCCTCGCGGGTCAGCAGGCCGAGCGACATGAGCTTCACGCCATGACCTTCCAGCGGGATGATCGACTTGCCGTCGGGGCTGGCCGGTCGTCCCGAGACGCCCATCATCCGCGGCTGACTTGGGCCATAGACATCGGCATCCAGCAGCCCGACCTTGCGGCCTTCCGCCGCCAGCGCCGCCGCGAGGTTCGCCGCCACCGTCGATTTGCCGACGCCACCTTTCCCCGAGGCAATTGCGATCACATTCTTGACGCCGGGCACGCGTTCCGGCGCATTGGGGTTCTTGCTGGCGGCCTTCGGCTTCAGGTCCGGCGGCGCCTTGTCGCTATGCGCGGTCAGGACGCCCGACACTTTGGTGACACCGGGCAGGGCGCGGATCGCGGCCTCTGCCTCGGCCAGCACGCCTTCCATCACACGCGCATCGGCGGGGTCGATTTCCATGACGAAACGCACTTCACCACCCGGATCGAGCGTAATCGCCCGCGCGATCCCGGCGTCGATCAGATTGCCGCCGCCGGGCGTTGCGATGCCGCGCAGGGCGTCGGTCACGATGTCCTTGGTCAGGGTCATGCCGGGTTTACGCCGCCGCCAGAGCATCGATGATCGGGCCGAAATCGCCCGCCTTCAAGCTGGCGCCGCCGACAAGCGCGCCGTTCACATGGGGAATGTCGAAGATCTCGCCGGCATTGCCCGGCTTCACGCTGCCCCCGTAAAGAAGCGTGACATCATTACCGTCGCTGAAACGCGCGGCAAGCGTTTCGCGGATCAGGGCATGGACCTCTGCAATCTGATCGTTGGTGGGGGTGCGGCCGGTTCCGATGGCCCAGACGGGTTCATAGGCGATCACGGTATTCGCCGCCGTCGCGCAATCGGGAACTGACCCGGCAAGCTGCGTTGCGATGACGTCAAGCGTCTGGCCCCCATCGCGCTGCGCCTCGGTCTCGCCGATGCAGATCACCGTGACCAGACCGGCCTCATGCGCGGCAATGGCCTTTTGTGCAACCTGACCGTCCGTCTCGCCATGATCGGTGCGGCGTTCCGAATGGCCAAGGATGACGTGGCTTGCCCCCGCATCGCGCAGCATTGCCGCCGAAACATCGCCGGTATGCGCGCCGGATTCCGCCGCATGGCAGTCCTGCCCGCCGATCGCGACTTCGCCTGAATGGGCAACCGCAGCCGTTATCAGCGTCGCGGGCGGGCAGATCAGCACATCGCAGCCATTTTCGCGTGCAGCGATTGCATCAAGCTCGGCCAGCGAGGCGGTGAGCCCGTTCATTTTCCAGTTTCCGGCGGCGAGTTTTTTCGGGGCCATCTGATCCTCCTGTTGCTGAACAGCAGGGATAGGGCGCGATGGCCCGGCCTTCAAGCCTCGGGAACGGTTTCGCCGGTCTCGTGATCCAGCTTGAACGACACCGATTCCCCGCAGCCGCAGGCATCGGTCACGTTCGGATTGCGGAACTTGAAGCCTGATTCCAGCAGCCCGGTTTCGTAATCTATCTCGGTGCCGAACAGGAACATCTGTGCGGTCGGCGCGATCAGCACGCGCGCGCCGTTTTGTTCGATGACCTCATCGGCGCGGTCGGCTTCGGCAACCATGTCCATGGTGTATTCCATCCCCGCGCAGCCGCCCTTCTTCAGCCCGATCTTCAGGCCGAAAGCGTCCTTGCCGGTCATCAGCCGGGAGATCTGGCGTTCCGCCGCCGGGGTAATCGTGACCGGGGCCTGTCCGGGGATCGAGAACATGAGTTCACCTTCGTTGCACCCCTATAATCTAGGGCGCGAAACCCGGTTTCTCAAGTCTCAGCCAAGCGGTTCCTCGCCGTGGATCGCGTCCGAGAAGGCGCTGCGGTAAAGCTGCGACAGCTCCGCCAGATCGCCGGCATCGCCCCCCATCTGGACAGCCATGCCACCGAACTGGCCGACCTCGACCGCCGGAACGCCCGCCTTTTCAGCGGCTTTCAGCAGCGCCTCGGCCCCGGATGCGTCGCAGGCCACCAGATAACGGGCCTGATCCTCGCCATAAAGCTGGGCGATATCATCGCTTTGCAGGCGGATGCCGATGCCCGCGCCCTCGGCCATTTCGAATGCCGCCAGTGCAAGGCCCCCGTCCGACAGATCGGTCGCCGCGCGCAGATGGGCGCGATTGGCCCGCAGGAATTCGCCGTTCTGCTTTTCAACGGCCAGATCGACATGGGGCGCGTCGCCTGCCTCGATCCCGAAAGCCTCGGCAGCCAGTGCGGACTGGCCCAGATGACCTGCGGTTTCGCCGATCAGGATCGCCACGTCCCCGTCCTCGGGCCGGCCGGCGATCAGGTCGTTCAGATTTTCCAGCAGGCCCACGGCGCCGATGGTCGGCGTCGGCAGAATGCCCTGACCGTCGGTTTCGTTGTAAAGCGAGACATTGCCCGACACGATGGGCATATCCAGCGCCGCAACCGCCTCTCCGATCCCTTTGATCGCGCCCACGAACTGGCCCATGATCTCGGGCTTTTCGGGATTGCCGAAATTCAGGTTGTCGGTCGTCGCCAGTGGCAGCGCGCCACAGGCGGTCAGGTTGCGATAGGCTTCGGCGACGGCCTGCTTGCCGCCCTCAAACGGGTTTGCCTTGACATAGCGCGGCGTCACGTCGCTGGTGAAGGCAAGCGCCTTGTCGGTGCCGTGCACGCGCACGACGCCCGCACCAAGGCCCGGACGGCGCACGGTATCCGCGCCGACCTGCGTATCGTACTGTTCCCAGACCCACGCCTTGTGGCCATAGTTCGGGCTGCCGATCAGCGCACGCAGCGCCTTTATGGGCGTGATCGCGGGCAGATCGGGCAGCGGCTCCGCCGGCGGCGTTTCGACCCAGGGGCGATCATATTCCGGGGCGCTGGATGACAGCTTTGACAGCGGCAGGTCGGCCATGACCTCGTTGCCATGCAGGATCAGGAAGCGATCCTCGGCAATCGTCTCGCCCACGACCGCAAAATCGAGATCCCATTTCTCGAAGATCGCCCGCGCCTCGGCCTCTTTCTCGGGCTTCAGGACCATCAGCATGCGTTCCTGGGATTCCGACAGCATCATCTCATACGCCGTCATATCCGTCTCGCGCTGCGGCACGTGATCGAGGTTCAGCTGAATGCCAAGCCCGCCCTTGTCGCCCATTTCGACGGCCGAACAGGTCAGGCCCGCCGCACCCATATCCTGAATCGAGATCACGCTGTCGGTGGCCATCAGTTCCAGACAGGCTTCCAGCAGGCATTTTTCGGTGAAGGGGTCGCCAACCTGAACTGTTGGGCGCTTTTCTTCGATCGTGTCGTCAAATTCGGCAGATGCCATAGTCGCGCCGCCGACGCCGTCTCGTCCCGTTTTCGCACCCAGATAGACGACCGGCATGCCGATCCCCGAGGCGGCCGAGTAAAAAATCCTGTCCGCATCGGCCAGACCCGCCGCGAAGGCGTTCACAAGGCAATTGCCGTCATAGGCGCGATGGAAACGCACCTCGCCGCCGACATTCGGCACGCCGAACGCATTGCCGTAAGCACCGATCCCCTCGACCACGCCTTTCACCAGATGCGCGGTCTTGGGGTGCTCCGGCCGCCCGAAGCTGAGCGAATCCATCGCCGCAATCGGGCGCGCGCCCATGGTGAAGACATCGCGCAGAATGCCGCCGACGCCGGTCGCGGCACCCTGATGCGGCTCGATATAGGAGGGGTGATTATGGCTCTCCATCTTGAAGACCACCGCCTGACCATCGCCGATATCGACGACGCCCGCATTCTCGCCGGGCCCGCAGATGACCTGCGGGCCGCTCGTCGGCAGGGTGCGCAGCCATTTCTTCGAGGATTTATAGGAACAATGCTCGTTCCACATGGCCGAGAAAATACCGAGTTCGGTAAAACTCGGCTCGCGCCCGATAATGTCGAGGATGCTTTCATATTCGTCGGGCTTCAGCCCATGCGCCGCGATCAGGTCCTTGGTGATCTCCGGTTCGTTCATGGCCGTCCCTCAAGCTGTGATATGGCGCGCTTTGTTGATCCGCCGCCTTTTACGGCGCAAGCGCTTGAAGGGAAAGGGGCGGGTGCGCGTGTGCAGGGCAAAAAAAAAAGCCGGGCATGAAGCCCGGCCTAAGTCCAACAGGGAGGTGAAGGAGATAAGAGTTGCCTCGATCATCGCCTTCGCAGACCGATTTAGGTGCAGCGTGCCGTCCAATCAAGCGTTAACATGCTGCAGCAGCGACATACCCGATATGCATGTATTACATGGCAACTCGTTCGGGTGACGTTGCGGAACCCTGTTAACGCCCTGCCGCCCAATCCTGCAACGCAGCATTATCGCTGAAATTTCCGGATGTAATGCTTTGCTGCACCGGCTCTGGCGCCCCGGTTTCGGGCAACGGCACGACCGACTGCTCGATCCGCTGCGGGAAGCTGCGGCTGCGGAAGTAATGTGCCTCTCGTGCGCCGAAATAGAACGAAACAATCGCACCGAGCAGCCACCAGAGCGGTTCCGGGACCGTCTGAAGCCCTGCCATTCGCTGCGAAAAGCCGATCGGCTCGACCATCGCATAGACAAAAAGCCCGATCGTTCCCAGCGTCAGCAGCGGACGGGGCAGGCGGTTCATGCCGTTGACGATGTCGTCGAACCAGCCGCGCCGCGCGGCACCGAATTCCGCTGAAAGCTGCGTTATGGCATGACCATAGGCGGCCTCTTCCAGCTCCATCTTGCGGGTGGCATTCTCGCGGAAGATCTCGGTGACGTTGGCAGCGGCATTGGACACTGTCTGCGCAGCAGCCCCCACGCCCAGAAAGCGGTCGATCATGCCCATTTTGCGGTCCTTTCGCGGTGCTGGCCAGCGGTAAGGTGGTATTTTGGCGCAATGAAAGCTTCGGCCCGCGTGATCCAGCCGCCTTTGCCGCCAGCGCGGGTCCGGGCGTATTTGCGGCTGGCGGGCCGAGCATCGGCAATCGCGTAATAGTAGTTCCGGCGCTCGATCCCGTAGGCGTCAACGATGTGCTGGGGCGCGGCCTGCGCAGCAGCGGTGACGGCCGCAACGGTGTTGGGGCCGATCACGCCATCATCGCCGGTCGCAAAGCCCATTCGCGTGACCATGCGCTGAAGGATTTTCACCGCGTTCGCGCCTGCATTCACATACATGTCGAAGACGGTCGCGTGCAGCGGTGCCGGCAGGCGTTCGATCCCCGGTCGTCTGAAATAATGTTCCTTGAAGATGCCAGCGGCCTGCGCACGGGTCAGCGCCTTCACATCCGCGTTGTCAACCCGCCCGTCGCGGTTCAGGTCCAGACCCAGCCGCTGCATGGTGCCGATTGTCACGCCGTAATTGGTCGCCCCGCCCGGATCATCGGGGTCATTCACATATCCCCCCTCTCGCGCCACGATTTCAGTGGCGATCTCATCCACGGATTTCATCCCGTCCCCCTTCATCTCTGAAACGGGGCGAGACTGCGCTTCGGGAATTAACCTTCCGTTAAGAAGACGTGCGTTGCCGGCGATGACTCAGCTGTTCGGGTCCTCATAGCGTCCCGTCGCTTTGAGGGAGTCGATCACCTCTTTCGGCATGTAGTTCTCGTCATGTTTCGCAAGGATTTCGCTGGCGACGAAAGTGTCGCCCTCCATCCGGCCCGTGCCGATCATGCCCTGGCCCTCTTCGAACAAGTCTGGCAGGACGCCGGTGAAGCGGACCGGTACCGAATGAGCGCCGTCGGTCACGGTGAAGCTGATCGTCTCGCCTGCGCCGCGCATCAGGCTGCCTTCCTCGACCAAACCGCCAAGACGAAAGACCTCGTCGGGGGCGGGCATCTGCTCGGCAACCTGGGTAGGGGCGCGATACAGGTTGATGCCGTCGCGGAAACCATAGCCGATCAGCACCGACGCCAATACCAGCGCGAGCGTGGCGGCGACAATGATCTGAATTCGTCTCTGTTTTTTCAGCGACTTCATGCGAATTCCTCAGGCAGAATCAAAGCTGATCGGCATGCGCAGGAACTGAGTCGCCTTGGACGACACGCGGGCCGGAGTCCCCGTCGTCAGGCATTTCGACTCGGTCCCGCTGCCGATGAATTCCGGGCGGCGTTCAAGATAGTCAGCAAGGCTTTCCGCAACGAGGCTGGCCTGACTGAACAGCGTCACGTCGGGACCAAGCGCCTTCTGGAACGAGTCCTGCATGAAGGGATAATGCGTGCAGCCAAGGATCGCGGCCTCGGGGTGGGGCATGCGGCGCTTCAGCGCCTCGACATGGCTGGAGATCAGCGCTTCGGCAAGGATTTCGTCGCCATCCTCGATCGCATCGACCACGCCGCCGCAGGGTTGCGCCTCGACATCGACACCAATGGCGCGGAAAGCCAGCTCGCGCTGGAAGGCACGGCTGGCAACGGTGGCGGGGGTCGCGAACAGGGCGACATGCTTCACCGCCACTTCGCGCGGCGGAGAGTTGTCGCCCCATTGCCGTTCGGTCAGCGCCTCAATCAGCGGAACAAATACGCCCAGTACGCGCTTGTTTTCAGGGACAAATTTTTCCTGCATCCGACGAAGCGCAGCGGCAGAGGCCGTGTTGCAGGCAAGGATTACAAGATCGCAACCCTCGGTCCAAAGCCGTTCGGTCGCGGCACAGGTCAGATCATAAATGTCATCAGCCGTGCGCACGCCATATGGCGCATGGGCGTTGTCGCCGAAATAGACCAGCGGCAGATCGGGCAACCGGTCGCGGATGGCCTTATAGACGGTCAACCCGCCCAGACCTGAATCGAAAATGCCTACTGCCATCTGCCGCCCCTGTCAGTTCAGATCGCGACATAAGCCGCGACCTGAAAAAAGTCCATGAGGCAGGTCATTCCGCCGCATGCGCCAGCGGCGTGCCCCCATCCTCGAACGCGGCCAGCAGTTCGGCGCGACGAGCTTCGGCTGCCTCTGCCGCCTTGTCCTTCACCAGCCCGTAACCCTTCACCGACAGCGGCAGGCGCGCCAGTTCACGGGCGATTTCAAGCGTCTCGGGCGTCACGCGGGGCAGGATGCTGTTCATGTCATCCTCGAACCGGGGGATGGCCGCGCGTTCTGCGCGCCGTTCCGCCAGCCAGCCGAAGGGATCGAGCGCTGTGCCGCGCAGGCCCTTCATCCTTGCCAGCATGCGGAAGCCCGGCATGATCCATGCCCCGAATTCGCGCTTTTTCGGGCGGCCATCGGCATCGCGGCCCGGCAGGATCGGGGGCGCAAGATGGAAGGACAGCTTCATGTCGCCGTCGAATTCGCGCGCAACGCCTTTGGCGGTTTTCAGGTGAAGGCGGGCGACCTCGTATTCATCCTTATAGGCGAGCAGCTTGAAATAGCCCTCGGCCACGTCCTGACGCAATTCGTCCGGCGCTTGCGCGACCAGATCGCGGAAGCGCTGCGCATAGGCCTCGTTCTGGTAATCGACCAGGAAGCTGGCGCGATATTCGACCGGATCGGGGCGTTCTGCGACAGCAGGCGCGGTCGCAACCGCCACAGCGTCGGGATCTGTCATGGCCCAACGGCCGATCTGGAAGGCGCGCTTGTTTTCTTCGACCTTCGCACCGTTCAGCTGAATGGCGGTCATGATCGCGTCTTCGGTCAGCGGGATCAGCCCGCGCTGCCATGCCGCCCCCAGCACCAGCATGTTCGAATAGATCGAATCGCCGAGCGCCGTCTGCGCCAGCTTGTTGGCGTCGAAAAACGCTGCGTTATCGCCAAGACGGGCCTGCAGCGACATCTTCAGCCGGTCAGCCGGGATCTGGAAATCGCGGTTCTTGGTGAATTCGCCGGTGATGATCTCGTGATCGTTGACCACGGCACCCGTGCGGCCATTGGTCATCAGGCCAATGGTCTTGGCACCCGCCGTCACCACAAGATCGCCGCCGATGATACAGTCTGCCTCGCCCACGGCGACGCGGATCGCGCTGATATCTTCGGGCTGATTGGCCAGCCGCAGATGGATATGCACCGCACCGCCCTTCTGGGCGAGGCCGGCCATTTCCATCATCCCCGCGCCTTTGCCATCGATATGCGCGGCCTGTGCCAGCACCGCGCCGATGGTCACAACGCCCGTGCCGCCAACCCCGGTAATCACGATGTTATGCGTGCCGTCGATCGCGGGCAGGCTGGGCGCGGGCAGGGCGGGCAGGTCCATTGCGGCTGCCTTCGGCTTCCTCAACTTGCCGCCCCGGACCGAGACGAAGCTGGGGCAGAAGCCGTTCACGCAGGAATAGTCCTTGTTGCAGCTCGACTGCTCGATCTGACGCTTGCGGCCCAGTTCAGTATCCAGCGGCACGACCGAGACGCAGTTCGACTGCACACCGCAATCGCCGCAGCCCTCGCACACTTCGGGGTTGATCCAGATGCGGCGGTCCGGGTCGGGGAAGGCGCCTTTCTTGCGACGGCGGCGTTTTTCCGCCGCGCAGGTCTGGATATAGAGGATCGCCGAGGTGCCGCCCTGATCGGCCAGTTCGCGCTGCACGGCCATCATCTTGTCGCGGGTTTCCATCCGCAGCCCGTCGAACTGGGCCGGGTCCACATCTTCCTTGTCGTCATAGACCACGATGACGGGATCGACCCCCATCGCCACCAGCTCGCGCGCGATCTGGGGCGCGGTCAGCCCGCCCTCATGCGGCTGCCCGCCGGTCATGGCGACGGCGTCGTTGAACAGCACCTTATAGGTGATATTGGTCTTGGTTTCGACCGCATGACGGATCGCCAGAGAGCCGGAGTGATTATAGGTTCCGTCGCCAAGGTTCTGAAAAACATGCGGTCTGTTCGAGAATGGCGCTTCGCCGACCCAGTTTGCACCTTCGCCGCCCATATGGGTGAAACCGTTGGTTTCGCGGTCCATCCACTGCACCATATAATGACAACCGATGCCCGCATAGGCACGGCTGCCGTCCGGCACGCGGGTCGACGTATTGTGCGGACAGCCCGAGCAATACCACGGCGTTCTGACGGCGATTTCCGGCGCATTATCCGCACGACGCGCGGCTGACAGCTTTTCAAGCCCGGCGCGAATTCCTTCGGTGCCGCGACCTTCCTCGATCAGGATACCGCCCAGCTTTTCCGCGATCATCACCGGATCGAGCGCATAGCGCGTCGGGAAAACCTCTTCGCCGGTGCGGTCATGCTTCCAGCCGATCACGCGGCGGCCGTGGCGGTTGTCGAAGATCGCCTCCTTGACCTGCACCTCGATCAGCTTGCGCTTTTCCTCGACCACGACGACCAGATCCAGCGGTTCCGACCATTCCTGGAAGGTCTTCATATCCATCGGGAAGGTCTGGCCGATCTTGTAGGTCGAAATCCCAAGCCGGTCGGCCTCGGCCTCATCAATACCCAGAAGCGCCAGCGCGTGGACCAGATCCAGCCAGTTCTTGCCCGCCGCGACAAAGCCGATCTTTGCGCCGGACTTGCCCCAGACGGGCCGGTCGATCTTGTTGGCCCGCGAAAACGCCTCTGCCGCGAAGCGTTTATAGTCGATCATGCGGGCTTCCTGCAGGACCGGCGTGTCGCCCAGACGAATGTTCAGCCCGCCATCGGGCATCTTGAATTCGGGGGTGACGAAATTCAGCCGGAACGGGTCGCCATTGACGACAGACGTCGCCTCGACGGTGTCCTTCATGGTCTTGAGGCCCGTCCACACGCCCGCGAACCGCGACAAAGCGAAGGCGTAAAGGCCGTAGTCGAGAATTTCCTGCACGCCTGCGGGCGAAATGACCGGAATATAGGCATCGACCATCGCCCAGTCGGATTGGTGCAGCACGGTCGAGGACTCTCCGGTGTGGTCGTCGCCCATCGCCATGACGACCCCGCCATGGGGCGACGAACCGGCCATGTTCGCATGCCGCATCACATCGCCGGAACGGTCGATGCCCGGCCCCTTGCCGTACCACAGCGCGAAGACGCCGTCATACTTGCCTTCGCCGCGAAGTTCGGCCTGCTGACTGCCCCAGACGGCGGTCGCGGCAAGGTCTTCATTCAAGCCGGCCTGGAACAGAATCTCGTTCTGCTTCAGCAGCTTGTCGGCCTTCATCATCGCCAGATCGACGCCGCCAAGCGGGCTGCCGCGATAGCCGCTGACCAGCCCCGCCGTGTTCAGCCCGGCCTTTTCGTCGCGGGCGTGCTGCATCAGCATCAAGCGAACAAGCGCCTGCGTGCCGTTCAGCAGCACATGGGATTTCGACAGATCGAAACGGTCTGCCAGTGAAAACGACTTGTCTTGCGGAACCCCCATCTGGCCCTCCCTGCTCGGCGGTGGTTGGCGGCATTATACGTCAGCAATTCTGACCCACAAAGGAAAAATGCGTGGTTTACTTATGTTGCTACAGAGCGGCCTTCGGGGTAAGAGTTGCATTATTTGCAAGGCACCTACGACAGAAAGTCATAACATGGACTGGGACAAGCTCCGCATTTTTCACGCGGTGGCCGATGCGGGCAGCCTGACTCATGCCGGCGATTCGCTTCGCCTGTCGCAATCCGCTGTCAGCCGGCAGATCCGTGGGCTTGAAGATCAGGTCGGTGTGCCGCTGTTTCATCGCCACGCGCGCGGGCTCATCCTGACGGAGCAGGGCGAACTTCTGTTCAGTGCCACGTCCGAAATGGCGCGAAAGCTGGAAATCGCCGAAGCGCGCATGCGCGACAGCGAAGAACATGTGATGGGCGAACTGAAGGTGACGACCGCGACGGGGTTCGGCACGCTCTGGCTCGTGCCGCGGCTGAACAAGCTTTACACGATGTATCCCGATCTGAAGGTCAACCTGATCCTGGAGGAGCGGGTGCTGGATCTTCCGATGCGCGAAGCCGACGTCGCCATCCGTATGAAAGAGCCCAGCCAGGCCGATCTGATCCGCCGCCGGTTGCTGAATATCCGCATGCGGCTTTACGCAACGCGCGCCTATCTGACCGAGGCCGGGCGCCCCATGTCGCTGCCGGATCTGTCGCGCCATCGGGTGATCTGTCAGGATACCGCGATGCCGCAGGTTTCGGCTGGCAAGCTGTTGGTGCAGCAATTGCTGGAAACCGGGCCGCGTTCGCTGTTGATGGTGAACAACTATTTCGGTGTTCTGCAGGCGGTCCTGAACAATGTCGGCATCGGCGTGCTTCCCGATTACCTGACCGCGGACTTTCCCGAACTCGTGCGGGTGTTCGACGATGTCGAATCCGGCGAAGTGCCTGTGTTTCTGGCCTTCCCGGAAGAACTGCGCGGCTCGCGCCGGGTTATCGCCTTTCGCGATTTCGTCGTTGATGAAATACAGGCATATCGAAAGGCGCAGACGCCGGTCGAATAGGGGCGACGCCCGGACCGCCGCGCGTCACAAAGCCGCGACCGCGACGGTGACGCTGGCCTCGGCGCGCCGGGGCAGATAAAGTTCCCGCAGTCGGGCGCGCCTGACAGAGCGGAAAAAGAATATCATGACAGCCGAACTCGGACATTTCGCCCTCATTCTCGCTTTCGCGGTGTCGCTGTTTCAGGTCGTCGTACCACTGGTCGGTGCGGCGCGCGGCTGGGACAGCTGGATGGAGGCAGCACGGCCGGCGGCCGTCAGCCAGTTCGGACTGGTCGGGCTGTCCTTCGCGGCGCTGACAGTGTCCTTCGTGACCTCGGACTTCTCGGTCGCACTGGTGTACGAAAACTCGCATACCGCCAAGCCGATGCTCTACAAGATTTCGGGGGTGTGGGGGAACCACGAGGGCTCGATGCTTCTGTGGGTGCTGATCCTTGCACTTTTCGGGGCGATGGCTGCGGTTTTCGGATCACAGCTTCCGCCAAGCCTGCGCGCGCGCGTCCTTGCGGTGCAGGCAGCGATCGGCGCGGCGTTCTATGCCTTCATCATCTTCACGTCGAACCCGTTCGCGCGGCTTGAAATCCCTCCCTTCGACGGCCGCGACCTGAACCCGCTTCTGCAGGACCCCGGCCTCGCGTTCCATCCGCCGTTCCTCTATCTCGGCTATGTCGGGCTGAGCATGTCCTTTTCCTTTGCTGTCGCGGCCCTGATCGAAGGACGGGTTGATGCCGCATGGGCGCGCTGGGTCCGGCCCTGGACGCTGGCTGCCTGGGTGTTTCTGACCATCGGCATCGCGCTCGGATCATGGTGGGCCTATTACGAGCTTGGCTGGGGCGGTTTCTGGTTCTGGGACCCGGTCGAGAATGCCAGCTTCATGCCCTGGCTTCTGGCGGCGGCACTGCTGCATTGCGCAATCGTCGTCGAAAAGCGCGAGGTGCTGAAAAGCTGGACGATCCTGCTGGCGATCCTGGCCTTCGGGTTTTCGCTGATCGGAACCTTCATCGTGCGTTCGGGCGTCATCACATCCGTCCACAGCTTTGCGTCAGATCCGACACGGGGAACATTTATCCTTGGTATTCTCGCGGTCTTCGTCGGTGGCGCGCTGACGCTTTTTTCGATGCGGGCGGGGGCGATGCAGGCAAAAGGCGTCTTTTCCCCCGTGTCGCGAGAGGGGGCGCTTGTCATCAACAACATTCTGCTGGCGGTTGCCGCGTTCGTCGTATTCGTGGGCACCGTCTGGCCGCTGATCGCGGAAATGGCATTCGATCGGAAGCTTTCGGTCGGCGCACCCTTCTTCGAAAAGGCGTTCACGCCCTTCATGATCGTGCTGGCGCTGATACTGCCGGTCGGTGCCATCATGCCGTGGAAACGCGCACAGATCGCCCGCGCGATCCGGCCGCTTCGCGCGGCAATCGCGATCTCGGCGGCGGTTATGCTGCTGGTCTTCGCGATTTCGACAGGGCGTTCGGCCCTTGCCGTGATCGGCGCGGGTCTGGGGTCGTGGCTGGTGTTCGGCGCGCTGTCCGAACTTTGGTTCAGGACCGGAAGCGGCGGATTTTCGCGCTTGTCGCGCCTGCCGCGCGCTGATTGGGGGAAGGCGATTTCGCATGCCGGTCTGGGCGTCACCTTTATCGGCATCAGTCTTCTGATGGCCTGGCAGGTCGAGGATATCCGTACCCTGCGCACCGGCGAAAGCTTCGATATGGCGGGCTATCAGGTGACGCTCGACCGGGTCGAGGAAATGGCCGGTCCCAACTATGCCTCGACCACCGCAACATTCACCGTCGCGCGCAACGGTCGTGAAATTGCGGTTCTCCGGCCGGAAAAGCGCATTTATCCGGTTCAGGCAATGCCCACGACCGAAGCTGCGATCAAGAACGGCCTGTTCCGCGATATCTACCTCGTGATCGGGGATGAACAGCAGGGCGGGGGCTGGGCGGTCCGCAGTTACATCAAACCCTTTGCAAGCTGGATCTGGCTTGGCTGCTTCCTCATGGCGCTTGGCGGGGCGGTCAGCTTGTCGGACCGCCGCTATCGCGTCGCCGCGGGCGCGCGGCGCCGGAATGTTGCGGTGGCGGCAGAATGAAGACGCTGCTTCTTCTTCTGATGTTGTTCGTGACCCCGGCGCTCGCCGTCCAGCCAGACGAGGTTCTGCCCGATCCGGCGCTCGAATCGCGCGCGCGGGACATATCCCGGTTGCTGCGCTGTCCGGTCTGTCAGGGCGAGACGATTGACGAATCGAATGCGCCGATCAGCCGCGACCTGCGTCTTTACGTGCGCGAAAGGCTGGTCGCGGGTGACAGCAATGCGCAGGTTCTGGATGCCGTGACGGACCGTTTCGGAGAGTTCGTTCTGTTCCAGCCGCGCGCGACGGGCGGCAATCTGATCCTTTATATCGCCGGGCCGCTGATGGCGGTGATCGCGTTAATCCTGGGATGGCGGTTCATTGCAAGCCGTCGCAGCGGCACAGAAACCGCCGAAAAGCCGCTTTCCCCCGAGGAGCAGGCGCGCCTTGATGAGATCATGCGCGGCTGAACGTCCCGGCAGATGCACGCATGACGTTAACTGACGCAACGGCGGGGCTTTGCCTGCGCGGATGGCCGCGTCATTCTGCACGCAAGCAGGAGGAATGACATGGTATATGAAACGATCAGCTTTTCGGTTCGCGACAGCATTGCGACGCTGATGCTGAACCGACCGCAGGTGATGAACGCGCTCAGCAGCCGGATGCGGTCCGAAATTACCGAGGCGCTGAATTCGGTCAGTGACGAGGTGCGCTGCGTCGTCATGACAGGGGCGGGCGCGGCCTTCTGCTCTGGTCAGGATTTGTCGGATGCGGCAGCGGCGGCGGATATCGAAGGGACGCTGCGCCGTGAATATGAACCGATGCTTCAGGCCGTGATCGGCTGCGCCGCGCCGGTGATCGCGGCGGTGAACGGTCCCGCGGCGGGGGCGGGGGCCAATCTGGCGCTTGCGGCGGATGTCGTGATCGCTGTCGAAAGCGCCTATTTCAGCCAGGCTTTCACCAAGATCGGCCTTATCCCTGATGCTGGCGGGACGTGGATCCTGCCGCGACTGGTCGGCAATGCGCGTGCGATGGGCATGATGCTGTTCGCCGACAAGGTGCCTGCCCGGAAGGCCGAGGAGTGGGGCATGATCTGGGAAGCGGTCGCAGAAAACGACTTTGTCAGCGTGGTCGAGGAACGCGCAAGACAGCTCGCATCAGGACCGACCGGGGCCTATCTGAAGGTGCGCCGGGCATTGCGCGAATCCGGCGCAAACGACTTCGCCGCACAACTCGCGCTTGAGGCGGAGTTGCAGGGCGAGGCCGGTCGCAGTCCCGATTTCCGCGAGGGTGTGGCGGCGTTCCTTCAGAAGCGGGCACCGCGCTTCACCGGCCGCTGAACGCCTGCCTTCTGTCGGCAAGCCCACGGCGCAGCATATCCATCCGCCCCGCCGCCAGCTTCTTTTCCCGCGATAACCAGCGCGCGCAAGGGGCGGTCAGCCAGCGCTTTCCGAAGCGGACCTTCTGGCGTCTTTGGCCTTCAGCGCGCGCGCCTTTCGCGCCGCGCGGATCGCCGTCGAAGATGCGCTCGACATCGGGATGTTTACCATGACCCAGGCAGGTGGGGTCGAGCGGCCCAGAAGGCTTGCATGGCTTTCGGCAAGGCGGTCATCGGCCATGATGCGGGCGGCCTTTGACAGGCGCGCGCGCAGCCGTGTGCCGGGACGGACCAGCACGCCGATCGGAACGCGTGCCGCAATCTCGCGCCAGCGATCCCAGCGGCTGAACTGAACCAGATTGTCCGATCCCATAAGCCAGACGAAACGAACATGCGGATAAAGTCGTTGCAAGGCGGCGATCGTATCCACGGTCATCCGCGTCTGCAGTCGCGCCTCGATCCCCGTCACTGTCACACGCGGATCATCGACAAGTTGGCGCGCATAGTCGATCCGCTCTGACAGCGGGGCGGGGCCATGCGCCTTCAGCGGATTTCCTGGCGTCACCAGCCACCAGACCCGGTCGAGGCCAAAGCGCTTCAGTGCCTCCTCTGTCAGCCGGACATGCCCTTCATGCGCGGGATCGAACGACCCCCCGAGAAGACCGATCCGCTGGCCCGGTGGCGCGACTGGAAGATCGTTTTTCATGGAACTGCTGTAGGTCGCCCGGCGCCAATGCTCAAGCCGTCCTGAAGCCGATCAATCCACCTGAGGATCTATTCCGGTCTGGTCGCGGCCATGCAGACGCACGCAAGCGCGGCCCGCCCGCTTTGCCGCGTAAAGCGCTTCGTCCACATGGGCCAGAAGCTCTTCCGAGACAAGCTCGTGGTAACTGGTCGAAAGCGCCGCCCCGATGCTTCCCGATACCCTGCACAGATGCTTGTCATGCCAGACCGGCTGCTGAACGGCGTCGATGATTCGCCGTCCGAGCTGGCGGATCGCGGGCTCGGAGGTGAGCTCCGGCAAAAGGATCAGGAATTCGTCGCCACCGATCCGCGCGATGCAGTCGTCGCTGCGCGTTTCCTGGCGAAGCACCTCGGCAATGCGGCGCAGCACCGCGTCGCCTGCGGCGTGGCCGAAGCGGTCGTTCACATCCTTGAACCAGTCGAGATCCAGCTGCATGACCGCGAATTCCTGCGCAGGATCTGACTGCGCGCGCCGGGCCTCAAGCGCGAGGTTGAACGCAAGTTCAAATCCGCGCCGGTTCAGCAGGCCGGTCAGGGGATCGGTGAATGCCTGAAGCTCCGCAGCCTCGCGCGCTTCTTCCAGACGCAGGCTGTGTCGCGAAAGCTCTGCCCGGATAAGCTGGTTCGACTTGTGGAGATAAAGGATCTCGATGGCCAGATCATTGGCCGCGAAATCCGCATCGGTCAGGTCATAGGCGGAAATCGCGTCGATCACGCCGATCCCGAAGCCCAGATTCAGCAGCATTTCACCATGCGGAAGCGCCGTGACCTCACCACGCAGCGGGGGAAGCTGGCTTTCGCGAATGCCCAGAAACACCCGCCTGCCGCTTGCCGCGGCGTCCCTGACCGATGGCAGGATGCGTGCTTCGTGTGGGGCGCGGCGTATTTCGAATGCGGCCGCGATATTCGTCGCCCAGCCGATCATCTTGCGAAGCGTCGGCCCGCAGGAACGAATATTGCCGCCCTCATCGACCAGCAGATGCATCGGCATCAACGAGACCAGCCGATCCACCGGAATCATGATCGCGCCCGTCATGTCGCCACCCCGAATTGCTGTGCGAATGAGAAATCGCTGCCCTCGGCGAAGCGGTCATCCGCGATCTGCACATCCAGCGCGCCGCCTTCGCGTTCGACCATCGCGAGCACCCCGTAATCGTCGGCCATGCCGCGCAGCAGCCCCGCGAGGACCGGGTACCACTCTCTCGCTTCGGACTGAACGGCAAGGCGATAGTGCTGAGCCCCGATCAGATAGGTCGTGATGCGCGGCAGGTTGAGGCCGGGCAGCACGACGCTGGCCCGGTCCTGAAGGTCATCAAGCGACAGAACGAAATCCTCGAATCTGGAACCGCTGAAGCGCATGATGTGACGCATTCCGTCCAGCCGCGGTATCCAGCCGCCGATATCCTCCAGCAATTCGTCGCGTTCCATCTGCAGCGCCGCGCCGGCGGCAAGGATCATGTGCTGAACCATGTCCTGCTGATAGTGCTTCATGATCTGGGTTCCGCGCCGATCCAGCCCGGTCGCGGCGCAGACCGATGCCCATACCCAGTCGCCGTGACGGGCACGCAAGAACAGCTCGATACCGCGAATGATGAATCCGTGCATTGGACCTCCGTTGCGGAAGCCCTAGCAGCGGAGTGTTAAGATAGCGTCAATCGCGGCGTGAAAGCATGCGGGATGCCAGCGCGATATCGTCGGGTCGCGCCCCTATCGCGTCGGCGCAGGCCATAACGCGGTCATCGCTTTCCGACACGAATTCAAGGACGAATTCGTGGATTCCCGGCCCGTTGACGACCTCTGCGAGTTGCGAGGGATTCAGTCCCGACCGGCCGAGAAGGCTGCTCAGCAGTTCCTCGTCAGCGAGGATGTGCAGAAGCAGGCGGTCTGCGATGTCATGGGCGGTTTGTTTGCTCATCATGGATTTCGCCATTCACGAAAGGTTTTGTTAACGTTTTGCTGCGAACTTGCCGGGACGGGAAGTTCGGGGCAAGGACAAGATGCTGGGACGATTGCTAGTAGTGGATGGCGATGTGACCTCGCGTTTCACGATGAAAGCGCGGCTCGTTGCGGCGAATCATCAGGTTATCACTGCAAGCGACCTGGCGGAGGCGATGCCTCAGGTTGATGGCGTCGATGCGATTCTGATTCGCGATCCTGATGCCAGGGGCCTTGGCGCCGCAATCGCGCGGTTGCGTCCGCGCACCGGCGTGCCGCTCATCGCGATCTGCGATGGCGCGCAGCGCGCGGCGGCGTTCCGGGCGGGTGTGGATCACGTGCTTGATCCATATGCGCCTGATGCGGTGCTGCGTGCCAGGCTGCGCAGCTGGCTTGCCCAGCCCGTCGAAATGGCATCCGGCTTTGCCGAGGCGGCGAACATGTTCGACAGCGCTGACCAGATTGCACTCGTTACGGATGAGGCCGCGCTGTCATCGGAATGGCGGCAGGGCGTGGCAGAGGCGACAGGGCGTCGCCTGCATATCCTTTCCCCGCAGGCCGCCTATGGACGTATTCCGGACAGTGTCGCCGTTCTGCTGGTCGATGCTGGCGCGTCGGGCGGCGGCCTGCAGCAACTTGCCGATCTTCGGACACGCTTTGCCGCCGATGCCCGCGGCGCGGCGCTGGCGCTTGTGCAGCGCAGGCACACCCCCGAGGAGGAGGCGCAGGCGCTGGATATGGGGGCGAGCGAGGTTCTGCCATCGACGCTTGCCAAGCTGGAGCGGCGCGGCGAATTGACGGCGCGGCTGAACTGGCTGCTCAGGCGCGGCATAGACGCTGAACGCCGCCAGACCGAGGCAAAGCTGGCGCAGCGCCTGGCGGCGGTTGACCCGCTGACGGGCCTTTCAAACAGGCGCCGCATCAGCCTCGACATCAATGCCGCGGCCCGGACGCGCGAAGGCTTTTCCTTGCTGATGGTCGATATCGACCGTTTCAAGTCCATCAACGATACCCATGGTCACGAGGCCGGGGACGACGTTCTCGGTGCAGTTGCGAACCGGCTGACCGATCTGATCGGCGCGGAAGGACAGGTCGCCCGCTACGGGGGCGAGGAGTTTCTGATCCTGCTTCCGCATGCCGATGAAACAAGGGCGGTTTCACTGGCAGAACGGCTGCGCCACGCGCTCGCGAGCCTCAGGATCAGCGCACGCGGACTTCGTGGCGTCGTCGATCTGGGTGTATCTGTCTCGATCGGCGTGGCAGTCAGTGAAAGCCGGTATGGCGCACGGCATTCCACCGATCAGGTGCTGCGCAATGCGGACGCAGCACTGCTGTCGGCGAAGGGCGCGGGACGCAATCTGGTGATGCTCTCGCGAGAGCCGCATGCGGCATAGCCAACCACCCGCCGGCGCGACCGGGGCGCAGTTCTATCAGACATCGGGCGGGCCTAACCCGCTGGCCGACCGGCCGCTTCACAACCGTTCACATGTTCCCCCACCGCTGGCGCTTAACGCGCTCTCGGATCAAAGAAGCCCTTGACGCTGAAGCGCGGCTTCAAGCGCCTCAGGATCGGTGAAATGGACGGACTGCATACCCACGCTTTCCGCTGCGGCGCAGTTCTCGGGCTTGTCGTCGATGAACAGGCAATCCCGCGGATCGAGTCCGCTCCTCGTGAAGAAGACCCGGAAAATCTCGGGATCGGGCTTCAGCAATTTTTCCTCGCCCGACACGATGACCGTTCCGAAAGCATCACCCAGCCTCGGGTGGGCGCGAACGCCGATCGGCCAGGTTTCGGCCGACCAGTTGGTAATCGCGTGGATCTGCAGCCCACGATCGCGAAGCCGGCTCATCAGCGCCCAGCTTCCCTCGATCGGCTCGACAAGGCTGGACGCGAAATTCTTCAGATACAGCCCAAGCGTTCGCCGGTCTGATGCGTCGTCCAGTTCTGCAGCCAGATCCGCGAAGCTGGCACCGGCATCAGCGCGCAGGTTGCGCCCGTCAAAGTCGATACGGTCCAGAAAGTCCCGCACGGCGGTTTCGGTGCCGAGTGCGGGTATGAAGGGCGGGACGGGGTCCCAGCGGATCAGCACATTGCCGATATCAAACACGATCGCCTTCATCATGACTCCTCAACACAGTGGAATTCGCGACATGCCGCCTGCCGCGCGGACGCTCGCAAGACCTTGTCACTTCGCCAGAGGCGCGGACCTGTTCATATGGCGACGGCAGGCGCAGGACAACAGGCGCGAGCGCGCCGACGGAGGGTGGGCGAGCCGGCATCGGGGCTGCCGTCTGCCTTCAATTTGCGCACCAAGTTGCTTGCATATTCGTCATGCTTTGGGGCAACTTACCGCAATGAACGGACCCGCGCCCACGCGGGCCATCGTCCAACAGGAGAACCAAATGAAAAAATTCCTCGCAATCAGCGTTTCCGCGATGCTGCTGGGTTCGGCTGCCTCGGCCGCGAACCTCGTCTATTGCTCGGAAGGGTCGCCCGAAGGCTTCGATCCGGCGCTTTATACCTCTGGCACGACCTTCGACGCCTCTGCACGCAACATTTATGACCGCCTTGTGCATTTCAAGCATGGCGAGACAGAGATCGAGCCGGGTCTGGCCGAAAGCTGGGACATCAGCGATGACGGTCTGGAATATACGTTCCACCTGCGTCCCGGCGTGAAGTTCCACAGCACCGATTATTTCACCCCGACCCGTGACCTGAATGCGGACGACGTGATCTTCAGCTTCCAGCGTCAGGGCGATGCCGAAGGCGAATACCACTCGATGACCCCGGCTTCGAGCTATGAATATTACAACTCGATGTCGATGCCTGACCTGATCAGCTCGATCGAGAAGGTAGACGACCTGACGGTGAAATTCGTGCTGACGCGGCCCGAAGCACCGATGCTGGCGAACCTCGCAATGTCGTTCGCGTCGATCCTGTCGAAGGAATATGCCGATCAGCTGATCGCCGCTGGCACGCCCGAAATGCTGAACCAGCAGCCTATCGGCACCGGCCCGTTCAAGTTCACGGCCTATCAGAAAGACGCGGTGATCCGTTACGCCCGCAACGACGATTACTGGCGCGAGCCGGCGGCGATCGAGAACCTGATTTTCGCGATCACGCCCGACGCCTCGGTCCGTTATCAGAAGCTGAAAGCGGGCGAATGCCACGTGATGCCCTATCCGAACCCGGCTGATCTGGAAGCGATGAAGGCGGATGAAAACATCAACGTCGTCAGCCGCGAAGGTCTGAACGTCGGCTATCTGGCCTATAACACCAAGGTTGCGCCCTTCGACAACCCAGAGGTGCGCAAGGCGCTGAACATGGCCATGGACAAGCAGGCCATCGTTGACGGCATCTTCCAGGGCGCGGGCAGCGTCGCGAAGAACCCGATCCCGCCGACCATGTGGTCCTATAACGACGCCATCGTTGACGACCCCTATGACCCCGAAGCCGCGAAGGCCGCGCTTGAAGCGGCTGGCGTCACGGATCTGTCGATGAAGGTCTGGGCGATGCCGGTGCAGCGTCCCTATAACCCGAACGCGCGCCGCATGGCTGAAATGATCCAGGCCGACTTCGCCAAAGTCGGCGTAAATGTCGAAATCGTGTCCTACGAATGGGGCGAATACCTCGAACGTTCGAAAGCCGAAGACCGCGATGGCGCGGTTCTGCTCGGCTGGACCGGCGACAATGGCGACCCGGACAACTTCCTGGCCGTTCTGCTGGGCTGTGACGGTGTCGGCGACGCCAACCGCGCGCAGTGGTGCAACGAGGATTTCAACAAGCTGATCCAGGACGCCAAGGTCGAATCCGATCAGGCCGAACGGACGAAGCTGTATGAACAGGCGCAGGTCGTCTTCAAGGAACAGGCGCCCTGGGCCACCATCGCCCATTCCGTCGTGAACGAGCCGATCAGCACCAAGGTGCAGGGCTACAAGATCGACCCGTTCGGGGGCCACGTTTTCTACGGCGTCAGCCTGACCGAATAAGCTTTTCATGAAGCTTTGCGGCCGGGCGGCGATGCGCTGCCCGGCCGTTTCCTTTATTTCGCCAAGCCCGGGACATTCCGATGCTGAGCTTTCTCATTCGTCGATTGGCGACCTTCATCCCGACCTTCATCGGGGTGACGATCATCGCCTTTGCCTTCATTCGCCTGTTGCCGGGCGACCCCATTCTGCTGCTGGCCGGCGAACGCGGCGTCAGCCCCGAGCGCTATGAACAGTTGCGCCAGCAATTCGGTTTCGATCAGCCGATGTGGAAGCAGTATCTCGATTACGTCGCGGGCATCTTCCAGGGCGATCTCGGCATCTCGTTTTCAACCAAGCGCCCGGTTCTGGATGAATTCCTGACCCTGTTTCCGGCCACGGTCGAGCTTGCGCTTTGCGCGATTATCCTTGCCACGTTGATCGGCATTCCGGCAGGCGTCATCGCCGCCGTAAATCGCGGCAAGTTCTTCGATCAGGCGCTGATGTCGTCCGCCCTTGTCGGCTATTCGATGCCGATCTTCTGGTGGGCGCTGCTGCTGATCATCGTGTTTTCCGGCACGCTTGGCTGGACCCCGGTTTCGGGCCGCATCGGGCTGCAGTATTTCTTCGACACCCCGACCGGATTCATGCTGATCGACAGTCTTTTGTCGGGGCAGTCGGGCGCCTTCCGGTCTGCCGTGTCGCATCTGATCCTGCCAACGGTTGCGCTGGCGACGATCCCGCTGGCCGTGATCGCGCGCCAGACCCGTTCGGCGATGCTGGAGGTTCTGGGCGAGGATTATGTCCGCACCGCCCGCGCCAAGGGCATGTCGCCCATGCGCGTCAACGGTGTCCATGCCCTGCGTAACGCACTGATCCCGGTCATCACCGTGATCGGCCTGTCGGTCGGCACGCTGCTGGCCGGCGCGATCCTGACCGAGACGATTTTCTCGTGGCCGGGCATCGGCAAGTGGATGGTCGATTCCATCTTCCGCCGAGACTATCAGGTCGTCCAGGGCGGGCTTTTGCTGATCGCGCTTGTCGTGATGATCGTGAACCTGATCGTCGATGTCCTTTACGGGCTGATCAACCCCAAGATCCGAAAGGGCTGAGACATGACAGATGCAGCCAGCCAGACCGCCAGCACCCCGAACCTGCGACCCCCGTCGCGGTTCAAGGAATTCTGGTCCTCGTTCAAGGAAAACCGCGGTGCCGTCATCGGCCTGTTCGTTTTCCTCGCCTTCCTGCTGATCGCGGCCTTTGCGCCGCTTCTCGCGCCCTATTCCTTTGACGCGCAGGACCGCAGCGCCCTGCTGGTGCCGCCTTTCTGGCAAGAGGGCGGATCGACGAAATATCTGCTCGGCACCGACGCGCTTGGCCGTGATCTGCTGTCGCGGCTGATCTATGGCGCGAGGTTTTCCTTCTTCATCGGCCTTCTGGTCGTCACGCTCGCCTCGTTCTGCGGGGTGCTGATCGGGGTGATCGCGGGTTTTGCGCCGAATTGGCTGGACACGCTGATCATGCGGCTGATGGACATCATCCTGTCCTTCCCCAGCCTGCTTCTGGCACTGGTGCTGGTCGCCATTCTGGGGCCAAGCCTGATTAACGCGATGATTGCCATCGCCGTCGTGCTGCAGCCGCATTTCGTGCGCCTGACCCGCGCGGCGGTCCTGACCGAAAAGTCCAAGGATTACGTCACTGCCGCCCGTGTCGCCGGGGGCAGACCGCTGCGGATCATGTTCCGCACCGTGCTGCCGAACTGTCTGGCGCCGATCATCGTGCAGGCGGCGCTGTCCTTTTCGACCGCCATCCTCGATACGGCGGCACTGGGCTTTCTTGGCATGGGCGCGCAGCCGCCGACGCCCGAATGGGGCACCATGCTGGCCGAGGCGCGTGAATTCATTCTGCGCGCCTGGTGGGTGGTGACCTTCCCCGGCCTGTGCATCCTGATCACCGTTCTGGCCATCAACCTGATGGGCGACGGTCTGCGCGACGCGCTCGACCCGAAACTGAAGCGGAGCTGAGCCATGTCACTTCTGGAAATCCGTAACCTCAGCGTCGATTTCGCCACTGCCTCGGGCAAGTTCCGGGCGGTGGACGGGGTCGATGTCACCGTCGATCAGGGCGAATTGCTGGCGATCGTGGGCGAATCCGGGTCTGGCAAGTCGGTGTCGATGCTGGCGCTGATGGGCCTTCTGCCCTGGACCGCGACGGTCACCGCCGACAAGCTGGAATTCGACGGCCACGATCTGCGCAAGATCTCTGGCCGGCAGCGGCGGCGGATCATCGGCAAGGATATCTCGATGATCTTTCAGGAACCGATGTCGTCGCTGAACCCGGCCTTCACCATCGGCTGGCAGATCAAGGAATCCTTGCGCAAGCACACCAATATGTCGCGTTCGCAGCGGCAGGACCGCGCGGTCGAACTGATGCAGCAGGTCGGCATTCCCGCGCCCGAAAAGCGCCTGCAGGCCTATCCGCACCAGCTTTCCGGCGGGATGAGCCAGCGCGCCATGATCGCAATGGCGCTGGCAAACAAGCCCAAGCTGCTGATCGCGGACGAACCTACCACGGCGCTGGATGTGACCATTCAGGCGCAAATCCTGGAACTGCTGACCGGGTTGCAGCAGGAAACCGGGATGGCGCTGGTGCTGATTACCCATGACATGGGTGTCGTGGCCGAAACCGTGCAGCGGGTGCAGGTGCAATATGCAGGCCAGCGGGTCGAGTTGCAGGAGGTGGACGGGCTTTTCGAAAATCCGCACCATCCCTATACCGCCGCGCTTCTCGCGGCGCTTCCGGAACGCGCGATCGAAAAGCGGCTGCCGACCATTCCGGGCGTGGTGCCCGGTCAGTTCGACCGCCCGCAAGGCTGCCTGTTCTCGCCGCGCTGCAAATTCGCTGATGCGCGTTGCATTGCTGAACGTCCGACGCCTGCCGGGCGCGACCTTGGCTATGCGCTGTGCCATTATCCGCTGATCGACGGTCAGCCCACCGGGAAGGAGACCGCAGCATGAGCGATCCGATCCTTATCGCCACCGATCTGAAACGCCATTACGAGGTGAAGGGCGGCTTCATGAAGCCCAATGCCATCGTCCGCGCACTGGATGGGGCAAGCTTCAGCCTGACACCCGGCAAGACGCTGGCTGTCGTGGGCGAATCGGGGTCCGGCAAATCGACGCTGGCCCGTGTCGTGACCATGATCGAGCCCCCGACCGAAGGCCAACTGGTCATCGGCGGGCGCGAGATCGGCCCGGACGGTGCCGCGGGCGACCGCAAGCTGCGTTCCATGGTCCAGATCGTCTTTCAGGACCCTTACGGCAGCCTGAACCCGCGCCAGACCATCGGTCAGACCCTGATGGAGCCGTTGCTGCTGAACCGGCCCGATATCAAGGCGGACGAACGGACCCGCCGCGCGCGCGAGATGCTGACCATGGTCGGGCTGCGTCCCGAACATTTCGACCGCTATCCGCATATGTTTTCGGGCGGGCAGCGCCAACGTGTCGCGGTCGCCCGCGCGCTGATGCTGGAGCCGAAGATTCTGGTGCTGGACGAACCCGTCTCGGCGCTGGATCTGTCGATCCAGAGCCAGGTTCTGAACCTGCTGATGGACCTGCAGGAACGGCTGGATCTGGCCTATCTGTTCATCAGCCACGACCTTTCGGTTGTGCGCCACATCGCGGACGAGGTGCTGGTCCTGTATCTGGGCCAGCCAGTCGAGATCGGCCCGAAAGACGTGATCTTCGATCAGCCGCGCCATCCCTATACCAAGGCGCTGCTGTCCGCGACGCCGGTTGCTGACCCTGCCGAGCGGAAGGAACGGATCAAGCTGACGGGCGAACTGCCTTCGCCGATGAACAAGCCCGAAGGCTGTTCGTTCAACCCGCGCTGCTGGCGTCGGCTGGAAATCTGCACCAAGGTCGAGCCGCCACTGCAGGGGCATGGTCACTGCTTCGCATGCCATAACCCCGTGCCCGACGATGAAGAGGTCGCAGCGTGACGATCATGCATCCGGGGCGCGTTCCGCCCCGGCCCGCGTGACCGCCGCTTGACGCCTGCCAGCCGTCACGGCAATCAGTAGCCATGATCGATATCCGCCCCGTCGCCCATACCATCGGCAGGATCAGCGTCGCCCTGGGGTCGATGATGATTTTCCCGACGCTTATTGACTATGCCGCGGGCAATCCGAACTGGGTGCTGATGGCGCAGTCCATGGTGCTGGTCGTCCTCATCTCGGCGCTGGTGGTGGCCGCAACATCCTCGTCCAGCCGAAGCCTGACGATCGAGCAGAGCTTTCTGCTGACATCCGGCCTGTGGCTGGTTCTGCCGGTGATCGGGGCGGTGCCGATGATGCTCGGTGCACCGAATCTCAGCTTTACGGATGCCTTTTTCGAGGCGATGTCGGGCCTGACAACGACCGGCACGACGGTCATTCCGCAACTGGACAGCCTGCCACCCGGCGTGAATATGTGGCGCGCGATCCTGCAATGGTCAGGCGGGCTCGGGATCGTCGTGGTGGCGATGGTCTTTCTGCCGGTCATGAAGGTCGGCGGGATGCAGTTCTTCCGGTCCGAAGGGTTTGACACGCTTGGCAAGGTTCTGCCGCGCGCGGGCCAGATCGCGGCAGAGATGACCTGGATCTATCTGGGCATCACCGTCGCCTGCACGCTGATGTATTTCGCGGCCGGCATGACCTTCTTTGATGCCGTTCTGCACGCGCTGACCACCTGTTCGACGGGCGGGTTTTCTAACTATGATGCCAGTTTCGGGGTTTACATCGGACCGGCGGAATGGGTTTCGACGCTGTTCATGGTCCTGGCCTCGATCCCCTTCGTGCGGATGATCCAGGCGGTGCGCGGGGATGTCGGACCGATCTGGCGCGATACACAGATACGCACCTATCTGCGCTGGATCTTCTACAGTGTCGGGATCATCGTCATCTACCGGCTGCTTTATATTCACCAGACCGCGCATCCCTGGGACGTGATCCGAGAGACGACGTTCAACGTCATCACCGTTTTCTCAGGCACCGGCTTTGCCTCGACCAATGTGCTGGAATGGGGCCATCTGCCTTTCGCGATCCTGTTCTGCGTTGCGCTGATCGGTGGCTGCACGGGATCGACGGGCTGCTCGATCAAGATCTTCCGCTATCAGGTCCTGTTCGAGGCCGTTCATGCACAAATCAAGCGGATGCAGTCGCCGCACCGGCTTTATCCGCTGCGTCTGGCGGGCAAACGGCTCGATCAGGATGTCATCAACTCTGTCATGGCGTTCTTCACCATGTTCATGCTGACATTCGGCCTGCTGATCGTCGGACTGGCGTTGACGGGCCTGCATCCCAAGACCGCGCTGACCGGGGCGTGGACAGCAATTGCCAATGTCGGCCCGGTCTGGGGGCCGGAAATCACGTCGAATGGCAGCATCGAGCAGTTTCCAGAGACGGCGAAGTGGCTGATGACCCTAGGCATGTATCTCGGCCGGCTGGAACTGGTCAGCGTTTTCGTTCTGTTGCTGCCACGGTTCTGGCGCGGCTAGCGGCCCGGACGGAACAGGTCCGTCCGTTGCCGTTGCAGGTCTGCGCCTGCTGTCGTTTCAGTTCGACGCCGGGGTCTGCGCCGGCACCGTGGCAGGTGCCGCGTCCGTTGCCGCATCGGGTGCCGGCGTCTCGTCCATGGGTGCGTTCGCGGCGGCCTCTGCATCACGTTCGGACTTGGTCGGCATGGCGCGGGTAAAGCTCTTTTCGATCTCCGAGGCGATGCGCGGGGCATTGGCTTCGTCCTCGACCGGCCAGATCAGCACCCAGCCTTCCACCTGACCTTCCGCGACGCGCGCCTCGGCCCGTCCGATATGGGTATCGTTGCGCCCGGTCAGCGTCGCCGCGCCCTTGCGGATGTCGCGCACCGGGGCGGGAACCCAGCCAAGCGCGGTCACAAGACCCGTCATGTCCAGCATTTCCTGTTGTCCACCCGGCGCTGAAAACAGGATCATTGCGGCGCCCGAGTTATCGGCAGGTCCATAGATCGACAGCGCGCGCTCGTTCCGGTCATGCTGAAGCCGGGTCATCGGGGCCAGCAGCGAAAGGCCGGTATAATCATCCTCCAGCGTCGAAAGACCCATCTCGTTGCGCCATGCGGTGCGGCTCTCCTCCAGCTTCAACAGCGCGAGCGCCGTATCGGCGGCTTCGCGCTGCGAGGCGACCGCCGCCGCGATGGCAGCACGGGTCTGCGGGCCGGATTGTCCGTCGATCTCGCCCTCGTAAAAGCCTGCCCATTTCAGCAGGTCCTGAACCTCTGCGAGGGGCGGCATCTCGGGAAGCTTCTCGGGATTTGCCGGCCATTCAGGCACGGTGCCGGACACGGCGCTGGTTCCCATCTCTGACCCGGTCGCGATCAGACTGTCCTCCGGGATCGCACCGCCAGCTTTCAGCGCGCCAAGCCACTGGTTCGCGGCGGCTTCATCAAGCGGCCCGACAGCCACGCCGAACCAGCCGTTGGGCATCTGCCACAACCCGGCCTCTGGCACCGTCTCTCGCCATTTCGCAAGCGCCGTATCGGCCTCTGCCCGGTTCTGAAACGCTTCAAGCCGGATGAAGTGATCCGGTCCCGCTGGCGCCACGTCGATCGGGTCCGGTGGGGTGATCCCCGCGGTAGACGAGGCCGCAGCATCCGGGGCGCTATCCGCGCTGCCCGTCGCGGTCTGATCGGCACTGCCCGGCGCGAGCGGCGTTGCCTGAACCTCGGCTGCAGGCGTCAGCAGGCTGTCGGCGGGGATCGTGCGCGCAGTCTTCAGCGCGGTCATGCGTGCCTCGGCATCTTCGCGCGGCAGCGGACCAAGGCCGATCCCCGTCCATGTCGCGCCAAGCGGGAAGATGACTGCAGGCAGGTCGCCGACGCGCTGCTGCCACTGCGCCGCCGCCGCAAGCGCTTCGTCAGTGCCGCGCTTCGCTTCGATGCGGATGAACACATCCTCGGCCGAAGCCAGGCCGGGCAGGGCTGCGGTCATCAGCAGGATTGCGGTTCGCTTGATCATTTTCCTGTTCCTCGATCTTTGCCTCTGCGCGGGTCCGATTGACCATGGCCCGCGCCGCGCCTATGAACACGCGCGTATTCAGGCAGACATACGAAAAAGGATGCCCCGATGACCAGCCCCAGCAGCCATGAGAAGCCGCGTTGTTTCCAGGATGTGATCCTGCGGCTTCAAAATCACTGGGCGAAATCCGGCTGCGCGATCCTGCAACCCTACGATATGGAGGTCGGCGCGGGCACCTTTCACCCCGCGACAACCCTGCGTTCGCTGGGGCCGCGCCCCTGGGCTGCGGCTTATGTCCAGCCCTCGCGCCGCCCGACCGACGGGCGTTATGGTGAAAACCCGAACCGGCTGCAGCATTATTATCAGTATCAGGTCATCATCAAACCCTCGCCCCCGGACTTGCAGGAACTGTATCTCGACAGCCTGCGCGCCATCGGTCTGGACCCGATGGCCCATGATGTGCGCTTCGTCGAAGACGACTGGGAAAGCCCGACGCTTGGCGCATGGGGCTTGGGATGGGAGGTCTGGTGCGACGGGATGGAGGTCAGCCAGTTCACCTATTTCCAGCAGGTCGCGGGCTATGACTGCCACCCTGTCTCGGGCGAGCTGACTTACGGTCTGGAACGGCTGGCGATGTATGTGCTGGGGGTCGAGCATGTGATGGACATGCCTTTTAATGATCCCGACAGCCCCATTCCGCTGACTTACGGCGACATCTTCATGCAGGCAGAACGCGAATACAGCCGGTGGAATTTCGACATTGCCGATACCGATATGCTGTTCCAGCACTTCAAGGATGCCGAGGCGGAATGCGAACGCATCGTGAGCGCGTCCGAGGCGGACGGCGCGGGCCGTAATATCCTCATGGCACAGCCGGCTTACGATCAGGCGATCAAGGCCAGCCACCTGTTCAATCTGCTGGATGCGCGGGGCGTGATTTCCGTCACCGAACGCGCCGATTATATCCGCCGCGTCCGCGCACTGACCAAGAAATGCGCCGATCTGTTCATGCAGACGCCCTTGGGTCAGGCGGCGGAATGAACTGGGGCAAGGTTGCCGTGATCGCCATTGTCGCATCCGCCGCTGCCGCGGGTGCGGGCGTCTGGTATGCCCAGAACTATGCCTATTACGATGAAATCGACCCGGCCAGCGTGGCCCTGACCGCTGTTGTGAATGGCGCAGAGGTGCCGCTTCAGGCGACCGATATTCGCGCCATAGACGGCAGCAGCGCCCCCAACCGCTGGCGCGCCTGTGCCCGGCTGACCGCACCGCTGCCCGACGGGGCAGAGCCTTATCCGATCGCCGCCCCCACCTATGCGCCCGGCTGGTTCGACTGCTTCGATGCCGACCAGATCGGCAATGACCTTCAATCCGGCGCTGCCGGCGCCTGGCTTGCCCAGTCCGAAATCCACCCTGATGTGGACCGCGTGCTTGCCGTCTATCCCGACGGGCGCGTTTTCGGCTGGCACCAGATCAACGACAAAACCCCGGAACGCGGAGTGATGGACTGATATGCCCGACTTGCTGATCGAACTCTTTTCCGAGGAAATTCCCGCCCGGATGCAGGCCCGCGCCCGCGAGGATCTGAAAAAGCTGGTGACAGACGGTCTGGTCGAGGCGGGTCTGACTTATGCGTCTGCGGGTGCCTTCTCGACCCCGCGCCGTCTGGCGCTGTCGGTCGATGGGCTGACGGATGCGTCGAAAGCGGTCAAGGAAGAACGCAAGGGCCCCCGCACCGACGCGCCGGAAAAGGCGCTGGAGGGCTTTTTGCGGTCAACGGGTCTGTCGAAGGACCAGCTTGAGGTTCGCGACGAGAAGAAGGGGCAGGTCTATTTCGCCGTAGTCGAAAAACCCGGTCGCCCGGCGGCAGAGATCGTGGCCGAAGTGCTGGAAACCACGATCCGCAACTTCCCCTGGCCCAAGTCGATGCGTTGGGGTTCCGGCACGCTTCGCTGGGTGCGCCCGCTGCATTCGATCCTGTGTATCCTGACGGATGAGGCAGGCGCGCAGGTCGTGCCGCTGGAGGTCGACGGTATCCAATCGGGCGACAGCACGTGCGGCCATCGCTTCATGGCGCCGGACGCGTTTTCCGTCACGAATTTCGATGATTACGCCGCAAAGCTGCGCCGCGCCAAGGTCATGCTCGACCCGGCAGAGCGTGAGGCCGCAATTGCGCAAGAGGCCGCAAATCTCGCCTTCGCGCGGGGATGGGAGATTGTCGAGGATAAGGGTCTTCTGACCGAGGTCGCGGGTCTGGTCGAATGGCCGGTGCCTTTGATGGGTGCGATTGAAGAACGTTTTCTGGCCCTGCCGCCGGAGGTGTTGCAGACCTCGATGAAGGAACATCAGAAATTCTTCTCGGCCCGTAATCCCAAGACCGGCCGGATCGAAGGTTACGTGACCGTCGCCAATATTGAGGCCGCCGATGACGGCCAGATGATCCTTGCGGGCAACCAGCGGGTGCTGGCGGCGCGGCTGTCGGACGGGCTGTTCTTCTGGGAAAACGACCTACGTGAAGCGAAGGCAGGCATGTCGGATTGGGCCGAGGGGCTGAAATCCGTTACCTTCCATAACAAGCTGGGCAGCCAAGCCGACCGCGTGGCCCGCATCGCGGCTTTGGCGCGAGAGATCGCGCCTCTCGTGGGTGCCGACCCGGATCAGGCAGCGCGCGCGGCGCAACTGTCCAAGCTGGACCTGCGCAGCGATATGGTCGGCGAGTTCCCCGAATTGCAGGGGGTGATGGGCCGTTACTACGCACTTGCGGCTGGCGAACCCGAGGCCGTGGCCGACGCTGCCCGCGACCACTACTCGCCACTGGGTCCGTCGGACGATGTGCCAAGCGCGCCGGTTTCGGTCGCCGTGGCACTCGCCGACAAGATCGACACGCTGACCGGCTTCTGGGCAATTGATGAGAAGCCCACGGGTTCAAAAGACCCCTTTGCGCTGCGGCGGGCGGCGTTGGGGGTTATTCGGTTGGTGTTGGGGAGTGGGGGGCGCTGGCACATGCGCGATTCCCTCTGGGCGCATATAATGCACCAGAAGGGCGTTTTGTTCTGGTTTGCTGAGCATTTAGACGAGCAAGGCGCGATCGTTGACAAGGAAAATGGCGACGAAAATGAGGGAAGAAGCCTTGCTCAAGTTATATTATCAGCTGTCGATTCCGGCTCGATTTCGGAGCGCACTGGCGTTGAGGCTCTTTCTGCAATGGAACAGCGACTAGATGCGGATAACGTTCAAGAGCGAGAGAAAATCGAGCGCGCGAGAGCGAGTATCGGGCAGGCCTCCGACCTCCTCTCCTTCCTCCACGACCGCCTGAAGGTCTATCTCCGTGACCAAGGCATCCGGCATGACATCATCGACGCCGTGCTCGCTCAGCCCGGCAATGACGATCTGGTGCTGGTGGTGAACCGGGCGACGGCGCTGAACGATATGCTGAAGACCGAGGACGGGCAGAACCTGACGCAGGGTCTCAAGCGGGCGTCGAATATTCTGGCGCAGGCCGAGGAAAAGGACGGCGTCGAATACAGCTTCGGGGCCGATCCGAAATTCGCCGAGACGGAAGAAGAACGCGCCCTGTTCGCCGCGCTCGACACCGCCGAACCGGCGATCAAGGCCGCCGTGGCGAGCGAAGATTTCCCCGCCGCCATGTCCGCCATCGCCGCCCTTCGCGCCCCCATCGACGCGTTTTTCGATGCCGTGCAGGTGAACACCGACAACCAGATCGTGCGCCGCAACCGGTTGAATCTGTTGTCACGCATCCGCGCCGCCGGGCGCGAGATCGCGGATTTCACGAAGGTAGAGGGCTGATACAGCCGGGGGCGGCGCAACTTTTGCCGCCTCTGCCACGTTCCCTGACCATGAAACATCTCATGGCAATCGCAGCGTTTGGCGCGCTGATCGCAGGGGGCGCTATGGCAGCCGATCTGAAAGAATGGCGGCAAGCGAAAGCTGCGCCCGTCAACGCAGCCGACACCGATCTGGGTGATTTCCGGTGGGAAGCGCGGCCCGTCATAGTCATGGCTGACCGCGCCGATGACCCGGATTTCACCGCCCAGATGAAGGTTTTCCGGGATGAGGCGGAAGGCGTCGCCGACCGCGACATGCTGATCGTCACGGATACCGATCCGGGCGCGCAGGGTGATCTGCGCGGGCAGTTGTCGCCCGATGGGTTCGGCGTCTATCTGGTCGGCAAGGATGGCGGGGTGAAGTTTTCGTCGCAAAGCCCAGTCAGCATGGCGCGTTTCGCCGAAATCATCGACGCCATGCCCATGCGCCAGCGCGAGATGCGCGACGGCGGCTGACAGGACCGCCGCAAGGCGTGGACAGCGGGGCCGGGGCGCATTACATCTGCTGCAATTCAGCAATCAACGGCCCCGCCGCCAGGATGACGCATGCCCAGCCTTAACGATATCCGCTCGACCTATCTCGATTTCTTCAAGCGCAACGGGCATGAGGCCGTGGCGTCTTCGCCGCTGGTGCCGCGCAACGACCCGACGCTGATGTTTACCAACTCGGGCATGGTGCAGTTCAAGAACCGCTTTACCGGGGTCGAGAAGGGCGATTACCAGCGTGCGACATCCTCGCAGAAATGCGTGCGCGCGGGCGGCAAGCATAACGATCTGGACAATGTCGGATATACCGCTCGGCATCATACCTTCTTCGAAATGCTGGGGAACTTCAGCTTTGGCGATTATTTCAAGTCCGAAGCGATCCCCTTTGCGTGGGAGCTGCTGACCAAGGATTTCGGCATTCCGAAGGACAAGCTGCTGGTCACGGTTTACCATACCGATGACGAGGCGGCGGATCTGTGGAAGAAGGTCGCGGGCCTGACTGACGACCGCATCATCCGCATCCCGACCGACGACAATTTCTGGCGCATGGGGCCGACCGGCCCCTGCGGCCCCTGCACCGAGATCTTTTACGATCACGGCGATCATATCTGGGGTGGCCCCCCCGGCAGCGCCGAGGAAGACGGCGACCGCTTTATCGAGATCTGGAACCTCGTTTTCATGCAATACGAGCAGTTCGAAGACGGCTCGATGCGCGATCTGGACATGCAGTCCATCGACACCGGCATGGGGCTGGAACGGATCGGCGCGCTGCTGCAGGGCAAGCACGACAATTACGACACCGACCTGATGCGCGCGCTGATCGAGGCATCCGCCCATGCGACCAGCAGCGATCCCGACGGGCCGGGCAAGGTCCATCACCGGGTGATCGCGGATCATCTGCGGTCCACCAGCTTCCTGCTGGCCGATGGGGTGATGCCGTCGAACGAAGGGCGCGGCTATGTGCTGCGCCGGATCATGCGCCGCGCGATGCGCCATGTGCATATGCTGGGCGCGCAGGACCCGGTGATGCACAAGCTGGTGCCTGCGCTGGTGCGGCAGATGGGCGCGGCCTATCCGGAACTTGGCCGTGCGCAGTCGATGATCGAGGAATCGCTGCTGTCCGAGGAAACCCGCTTCCGCAAGACGCTGGACCGGGGTCTGCGCTTGCTGGATGACGAATTGGGCAAGCTGCCGGAAGGCGCTGATCTGCCGGGCGAAGCGGCATTCAAGCTTTACGACACTTACGGCTTCCCGCTGGACCTGACGCAGGACGCGTTGCGTGAACAGGGCCGCAACGTCGATACGGCGGGCTTTGATGCGGCCATGGCCGAACAGAAGGCGCAGGCCCGCGCCGCCTGGGCCGGCAGCGGCGAGACGAAGGATGCGGCGATCTGGTTCGAACTGGGCGAGAAACACGGCGCGACCGAATTTCTGGGCTATGACACCGAAAGCGCCGAAGGGCAGGTGCTGTCGCTGGTCCGCGACGGAGCGGCGATCGAGGTCGCGAAGGAAGGCGAGGCGGTGCAGGTCGTGGTGAACCAGACCCCGTTCTACGCGGAATCCGGTGGTCAGGTTGGCGATGTCGGCACGATCCAGACCGAAAGCGGGATGGTGCGCGTCTCGGACACGAAGAAGTCCGGCGGCGTCTTTATTCATATCGGCGAAGTCACGATGGGCCAGATCACCCGTGGTCAGGCCGCGAAGCTGGAGGTCGATCACAGCAATCGCAGCAATATCCGTGCGAACCACTCGGCGACGCACCTGCTGCACGAGGCGCTGCGCCGCGCGCTTGGCGATCACGTTGCGCAGCGTGGCTCGCTGAACGCACATGACCGGCTGCGCTTCGATTTCAGCCACAACAAGGCGCTGACGGCTGAGGAAATCGCGCAGGTCGAAGGCGAGGTGAACGAGTTCATCCGCCAGAACTCGCCCGTCGATACGCGGATCATGACGCCCGACGATGCCCGCGCCATTGGTGCACAGGCGCTTTTCGGCGAGAAATACGGCGACGAGGTGCGCGTTGTCTCGATGGGCAAGCTGAACGGGTCCGGCAAGGGTAGCGACAAGCAGACCTATTCGTTGGAGCTTTGCGGCGGCACCCATGTCGCGCGGACCGGCGATATCGGAATGTTCGCGCTGACCACGGAAACCGCATCCGCTGCCGGTATCCGCCGGATCGAAGCGCTGACCGGGCAGGCGGCGATGGCAGAACTGCGCCGTGTTGACCGAGAATTGTCGGAAATCGCCGGTATCCTGAAGGCGCAGGCGGGCGATGTCGTGGGCAAGGTCAAGGCCCTGTCCGACGAACGCAAGACGCTGGCGAATGAGGTCGCGCAGCTGAAGCGTCAGCTTGCAATGGGTGGCGGCGGCGCGTCCGAAGCCAAGGACATCGCGGGCGTCAAGTTCATCGGGCGCAAGGTCGAAGGCGTCTCGGGCAAGGATCTTGGCGCGCTTGTCGATGAAATGAAAAGCCAGCTTGGCAGCGGCGCGGTTCTGGTTCTGGCCGAAAGCGACGGCAAGGCAACCGTCGCGGCGGGCGTGACCAATGACCTGACAGAGAAGCTTAGCGCGGTGTCGCTGGTTCAGGCGGCGACGGCGGCGCTTGGCGGCAAGGGCGGTGGCGGCAGGCCAGATCGTGCGCAGGGCGGCGCGCCCTCGCTCAATGCGGCGGATGCGGCGTTCGAGGCGGCCGAAGCGGTGATCGGCGCGGCCTGATCGGGCGCGCGAAGGTCATTCGCCTTCGGTCCTGCGGACAGAACAGGAAAAGAAAAACCCGCCCGACAGTTCGGGCGGGTTTTCAGATTGAATGGTGCTTTCGCGCAGGCCTTACAGCCAGGCCCTGTCACGGAACACGTGATAGGGGATCTGATCGCGGGTGATGCCCAGCTTAGCCAGCTCTTCGTCGGATTTCGACTGCAGGGCCTGAATCTGATCTACGCGGGCGTGCATTTCCATCGCGCGCGACAGGCTCTCTCCGGCACGGATGAACCATGCGCCAATGCGGGCGCGCAGCGACGGGGTGAATTCTGTGGTTTGAACCGACATTGGAAACCTCTTCGGAGTTACGAACGGTTTCCTCCCATGCCCACGAAGATAGGTCACATCTGCTGGCCTAACCAGTCGCTTCTCTGCAATGCAGCATTGCACCAGGCGGGACGCTTGCAATCTGTTATATGAATGAAAAGGCGTCGAATACGCTTTCCCCGCAGAAGCCGCGCGACTATACCGTCTGCGGCATTCTTGATCGCGGAAGGGAAGCATAATGGCCAATGTCGTGGTGGTCGGCGCGCAATGGGGCGACGAAGGCAAGGGCAAGATCGTCGACTGGCTGTCGGAACGGGCCGAGATCATCGCCCGCTTTCAGGGCGGTCACAATGCGGGCCACACGCTGGTTATCGGCAATGAGGTTTACAAGCTGTCGCTGCTGCCATCAGGCATCGTGCGCAAAGGCAAGCTGGCGGTGATCGGCAATGGCGTGGTGCTGGACCCCTGGGCGTTGTTTTCGGAAATCGACAAGCTGGCGAAGCAGGGCGTCGAAATCTCGACCGATAATCTGATTATTGCGGAAAACACGCCGCTGATCCTTCCCTTGCATCAGGATCTGGACAAGCTGCGCGAAGAAGCTGCGGGTGCCGCGAAGATCGGCACGACAGGGCGCGGCATCGGTCCGGCTTACGAAGACAAGGTCGGTCGCCGCACCATTCGTCTTGCCGATCTGGGCGACGAGGAAACGCTGGATTCGCGTCTCGACAGGCTGCTGGCCCATCACGACGCCCTTCGTCAGGGCCTTGGCGCGGCACCGATTGACCGGGCCGACCTGAAGGCAAAGCTGCTTGAGATTGCGCCAAAGCTGCTGCCCTACGCTGCGCCGGTCTGGAAGGTGCTGAACGAGGCGCGCCGCGCCGGCAAGCGCATTCTGTTCGAGGGCGCGCAGGGGTCGTTGCTGGATATCGACTTCGGAACCTATCCCTACGTTACCTCATCGACCGTCATCGCCGGGCAGGCGGCGGCAGGAACGGGAATGGGACCGAGCGCCATCGACTTCGTCCTTGGCATCGTCAAGGCCTATACCACCCGCGTCGGCGAAGGCCCGTTCCCGACCGAGCTGGAGGACGAGGACGGCCAGCGTCTGGGTGAACGCGGCCATGAATTCGGCACCGTCACAGGTCGCAAGCGCCGTTGTGGCTGGTTCGATGCGGTTCTGGTGCGCCAGACCTGCGCGATTTCCGGCGTCAACGGCATCGCTCTGACCAAGCTTGACGTGCTGGACGGGTTCGAGACGCTGAAGATCTGCACCGGTTATGAAATCGACGGACAGGTTTACGACTATCTTCCGACGGCGGCCGCATTGCAGGCCAAGGTGACGCCGATCTATGAGGAGATGCCCGGCTGGTCGGAATCGACCGCAGGGGCGAGAAGCTGGGCGGAATTGCCGGCAGAGGCGATCAAATATGTCCGCCGGGTCGAAGAACTGATCCAGTGCCCGGTTGCGCTGCTGTCAACGTCGCCCGAACGGGACGACACCATTCTTGTGACCGATCCCTTCGCGGACTGACAGAGATGAACCTCAAGACCCGAAAGCGTCTGTCGTTGCTGATCCTGCTTCTGGGTCTGCCGGGCTATCTCATCATCGCGTGGATGCTGTTGGCATGGCTTTACGACCGTTTCGGCGATCTGCCGATGCTGGTCGAATTGCTGGTGGTCGTGGTTCTGGGAATCGTCTGGATCATGCCGTTCAAGCGTATCTTCACCGGCATTGGCAAGGACGAAGGGTGAGCGAGCCTCGCCGAAGCGATGGCGTCACCCTGATCGGGGGCGGGGCCGTCGATGCTGCCGATCTGGACCTCGCACTGGCCTTCGCGCCCAGGTTGATTGCGGCGGATGTGGGCGCAGACGCGGCCGTGGCACTTGGCGCGCTGCCGGATCACGCCATCGGCGATTTCGATTCGATTTCGGACCAGACCCGCGCCGCGCTTGGGCCGGCGCGGCTGACCCATGTTGCCGAACAGGACAGCACCGATTTCGCGAAGGCCCTGACCAGAATAAAGGCGGATTTCGTCATCGCGGTCGGCTTTTCAGGGCGCAGGCTGGATCACACGCTGGCCGCACTGAACGTCATGGTCCGTCACCCGAGCCCGCCTTGCATCATGCTGGCCGCCGAGGACATCGTCTTTCTGGCCCCCGACCATCTGGACCTTCCCCTTATTGCCGGAACGCGCGTTTCGCTTTTCCCGATGGGGCAGGCGCGGGGCCGCAGCACGGGGCTTCGCTGGCCGGTGGACGATATCGAATTCGCGCCCGATCAGCGCATCGGAACCTCTAATCAGGCGCTTGGGCCGGTGCGATTGCAGATCGAGGGTCCGATGATGATCATGCTGCCGCGGGAATGCCTGCGGCTTACGCTTGATGCGCTCAGCGTTCCCACGTCCGCTTAAGCACGCTCATCCAGTTCTTCCACGCGATTTTCTCGACCAGTTCTGCCCCATAGCCATGTTCTGTCATGGCGGCCAGAAATGCCGGCAGAGCAGCCGCGTCTGGCAGATGCGTCGGCATCAGCGCCCCGTCGAAATCGGACCCGAGCGCGACGCCATCCTCCCCCAGCTTTTCCAGCAGGTGATCGAGATGGCGCAAATAGGGGTCGAAGCCATCGAATGGCAGGCGGCGGCCATCCGGGCGCACGAAGCCGGCGGCGAAATTCAGTCCGACCAGCCCGCTGGTCGCAGCGATCATATCAAGCTGCGCATCTGTCAGGTTCCGGCTGGACTGCGCGACGGCATGGGCGCCGGAATGGGTGCTGACCAAAGGTGCGTTGCTGATTCTGGCCACATCCTCGACCCCTTTCGCGTTCAGATGCGCCAGATCGACCAGAACGCGCAGACTGTCGCATTCCGCGACAAGCCTTTTGCCGGCCTCGCTCAGCCCCGGCCCGCTGTCAGGATCGCCCGGAAATGCGAAGGGAACGCCGTGACCATAGGCATTCTGCCGTGACCAGACCGGACCGAGCGATCGCAGCCCCATCCGGTGCCACGCATGAAGCGTTTCAGGGTCGGCAATCCCCTCGGCGCCCTCCATATGCAGGATAGCCGCGATGCGCCCGCCGTCCTTGGCATCCGTGATTTCGGCCACGCTGCGACAGATTGACAGGCTGCCGGCACGTTCCAGCGCATCAAGACGACCGGCAAGGCGCATCATGTGTTCGGTCGCAGCCCCGGTGTCGATGAGCCCATCCAGCGGCACCGCGTAGGGCGGGTTTTGCTGACGCGCCTTCCAGTCGATCCCATCGGCAGGGTCGGGCGTGGGCGCCCAAAGCGCGAAGAAACCGCCGAACATGCCGCCCGCTTGCAGGCGGCGCAGGTCGATATGTCCCGTACCGTCGCCTTCGCCCCAGATTTTTGCGGTATCTGCGCCTTCGACCACCAGCCGCTGCAGAAAATCGTTATGGCCGTCGAATACGGGAATCATGGCGGGCTCCTTCATGTTTGGCGCATCCTGCGGCGGGTGGTCGCGGCTCGCAAGCCGCTTTGCGCGCGCGCCGATCCGTGGCAGGCTGACCCCGCAGACAAGCCGACGGAGAGCCAGATGCCCCAGATTCGCGACGACTTCGACGGTCAGACCGTCATCACCACGTTCGAGGTGACGCCGGGCACCGCCCACGACCTGCTGGATGCGCTGACCGCCGCATGGGCCGAGGTCATCAGCCAGCAACCCGGCTTCATCGGCGGCGCTGTCCATCTGAACGATGCCCAGACCCGGATCGCGACCTATTCGCAATGGAATGCGCGCACCGATTATCAGGCCATGCTTCGCACACCAGAGATGCGAGAGCGTAATCGCGTCATCAACCAGCTCTGCCGCAGCTTCGAGCCGGTGATGTACGAGGTGCAAAGCGTCTATAACACATGATCTAGGTGCAGAAAGGCCGTGCAAAGCCATATATGCCTCGCTAGGATCGGCGCAGCAGGGATAGTCAGGGGACAAAATGGCCGGACGTATCATTACCGTGGCCCAGCAGAAGGGCGGCTCGGGCAAGACAACGCTCGCTGTCAATCTGGCCATAGCGCTGCGCCAGCGCGGGCTGAGCGTGGCGCTGATTGATACCGACCCGCAGGGCAGTCTGGGGCGCTGGTATATCGAGCGGCTGGGTCGCAAGGGCGAGGATGACGAGCTGGAATTTTCCACCTCATCCGCGTGGGGCGCATCCTACGAAAGCGAAAAGCTGAAGAAGCGTTTTGACGCGGTCATCATCGACACGCCGCCGAAAATCGACAGTGACCTGCGCCCGGCATTGCGCGCAGCCGATCTGGTTGTCGTGCCCGTTGCGTCAAGTCAGGTCGATCTTTGGGCCACGGAAGGCGTGCTCGATCTGGCGCGGCGCGAAAAGGCGCCGGTTCTTGTCGTCATGAACCGCGCCCGCCCCAACACGCGGCTTGGCGCCGAAGTGGCGCAAGGTGCCGCCGAATTGGGGGCGAGTGTGGCAGACGTGCAGATCGGGAACCGCGTCGCCTATGCGGAAACGCTGGGTCAGGGTCTGGCGGTCTGCGAACGCAGCGATGCCAAGCCCGCTCGCGATGAACTGGATCTGCTGACCGACGAAGTCCTGGCCGCCTTCGAGTGAGCCGCCGGAACTTTTGTTTGTCCTGCGACTTTTGCTGGCAGCAAGGTGCGCGCCGATGCTGACGGCGTGGGCAACCTGCGATATTGGAGGACTAAAGGGGAAAGCCATGATTTCACTGAACAAGATTGCCATTCTTGCTGCGCCGCTGGCGCTGCTGGCCTGTTCCGTCGATACCAGCGACGACGTCGTTATCCCAGATGCCGAGGCCGTTGCCACACCCGGTGATGCCTGCGGCGCATCGGCGTATCAGCAATATGTCGGTCAGAAGTCGCCCGCGATCTCGTTGCCGGCTGGCACGGTCGCCCGCGATTATCGCACCGGCGATCCGGTCACGATGGATCTGTCGCCGACGCGGATCAACTTTGAATATGACCGCAGCGGGACGCTCGTGAAGGTCAGCTGCGGCTGATAGGATGGGGGCGGCGCAGGCCGCCCTTTTTCTAATGCGGGCCTGCCGCGAAAGGGGCGGTCAGTTCGGCCGTTTTGTCCTGCTTGTCATAGATGCAGATCATCCGGTCGGCGCTGTCATCGGCCAGCGTCACAGTCATCAGTGCCGCGCCGAATTTTTCGGACCCGAACGGGTTCACTTCGGTTTCAAGCGTCGCGTCATCCGGCATCTCGACCAGTTTTTCGCATTCGGTTTTGACAGCGGTGCGGAACTCCTCCCACGCATCTTCGGAAGACGAATATGCGGGCAGGGTTGCACACAGCGCGATCGGGACGGTCAGGGCAGCGATCAGTTTCGGGGACATGGTTTCTCCGTCAATGGTTCTGCGGGTAACGCGGCCCCACCCCTCACGGATGCGTCACAATCCCGCAAGCTTTATTGACGGATGGGACGGGGCGCTGTCTGCTTGGAAAAAAGGATGTTTCCAATGCGACTGCTTTTGCCACTTGTTCCAGCATTGGCCCTGACGGGTTGCACCGAACCGACGCAGGGGCCGGCCCCGACGCCGGGCTTCCCGAACCGCTGCGGGCCAGAATATGATGTCATGGTCGGGCGAAATATCGGTGAGTTCCGGCTTCCGCCCGGTCTGCCCCATCGCATCGCGCAACCCGGCGCTGCCCTGACCGAGGATTACAACGCCGCCCGCCTGAACGTGTTCGTCGATGACAAGGGCTGGGTCCAGAAGGTCGAGTGCTGGTAAGCGACGCCTAACGCCGCCGCTTCGACCGCTTGTTTCCGCCACGCTGCCCGGCGCGCCCCGCGCTGGATCGACCGGACGCCTTCACCGCATCTTCAGCCGCCTGTTCGACTGCGGACTGGCGCGCCAGCGGATCGTCTGCCACGGCCAGCTCGACCGCTTCCAGCCGCTTGACCTCGTCGCGCAGTCGGGCGGCTTCCTCGAACTCCAGATTCTCGGCGGCCTTGCGCATCTGCGCGCGCAGCGCGTCCAGATGCGCGGCGAGGTTCGCGCCCACCATGGGCTTGTCGACCTTGGTGGTGATCCGCGACTGGTCGGTGTCGCCCTGCCAAAGGCCGGCCAGCACATCTTCGACATTCTTGCGAACCGTCTGCGGCGTGATGCCATGTTCTTCGTTATATGCCATCTGCTTGGCACGCCGCCGATCCGTCTCGGCTATCGCGCGTTCCATGCTGCCGGTCATGTGATCGGCATACAGGATGACACGCCCATCCGCGTTGCGCGCTGCCCGACCGATGGTCTGGATCAGAGAGGTTTCCGAGCGCAGGAAGCCTTCCTTATCCGCATCCAGAATGGCAACCAGACCGCATTCGGGAATATCGAGCCCTTCGCGCAACAGGTTGATGCCCACAAGCACGTCAAATGCGCCAAGGCGCAGATCGCGAAGGATCTCGATCCGCTCGATGGTGTCGATGTCGCTGTGCATGTAGCGGACCTTGATGCCCTGCTCGTGGAGGTATTCGGTCAGGTCTTCGGCCATGCGCTTGGTCAGCGTGGTGACGAGCGTGCGATAGCCCTTCGCAGTGACCTTGCGCACCTCGTCCAGCAGGTCATCGACCTGCATGTCCACGGGGCGGATTTCGACCTGCGGGTCCAGCAGGCCGGTGGGCCGGATGACCTGTTCGACAAAGACGCCGCCGGTCTGATCCAGCTCCCACTCTTTCGGTGTCGCAGAGACGAACACCGACTGGGTGCGCATGGCATCCCATTCCTCGAACTTGAGGGGGCGGTTATCCATGCAGGAGGGCAGGCGGAACCCGTGTTCGGCAAGCGTGAACTTGCGCCGGTAGTCGCCCCGATACATACCGCCGATCTGCGGAACGCTGACATGGCTTTCATCAGCAAAAACAATGGCGTTATCGGGAATGAACTCGAACAATGTCGGCGGCGGCTCGCCCGGCGCGCGGCCGGTCAGATAACGCGAATAGTTCTCGATCCCGTTGCAGACGCCGGTGGCTTCCAGCATTTCCAGATCGAAATTCGTGCGTTGTTCCAGCCGCTGCGCTTCCAGCAGCTTGCCCTCGTCATTCAGCTGTCCAAGGCGGATGCGAAGCTCCTCCTTGATGCCCTTTATGGCCTGCTGCATCGTCGGGCGCGGGGTCACGTAGTGGCTGTTCGCATAGATGCGGATCTGTTTGAAATCGTCCGTCTTTGCGCCCGTGAGCGGGTCGAATTCGGTGATCTTTTCCAGCTCCGGCCCGAAGAAGTCGAACCGCCAGGCCCGGTCCTCAAGGTGGGCGGGCCAGACCTCGACCACATCGCCGCGCACGCGGAAGCCACCGCGCTGAAATGCAGCGTCAAGGCGGCGATATTGCTGCGCCACCAGTTGCCCGATGAACTCGCGCTGATCGTACATCTGGCCCACGATCATGTCCTGAGTCATCGCCGAATAGGTTTCGACCGAGCCGATGCCGTAAATGCAGCTGACCGAGGCCACGATGATCACATCGTCGCGTTCCAGAAGCGCCCGCGTGGCAGAGTGGCGCATCCGGTCGATCGCCTCGTTTATCTGCGATTCCTTTTCGATATAGGTATCGGAACGCGGCACATAGGCCTCGGGCTGGTAATAGTCATAATAGCTGACGAAATATTCGACCGCGTTATCCGGGAAGAAGCCCTTGAACTCGCCATAGAGCTGCGCGGCCAGCGTCTTGTTCGGGGCAAGGATGATGGCCGGGCGCTGCGTCTGTTCGATCACTTTCGCCATGGTATAGGTCTTGCCGGTGCCGGTCGCGCCCAGCAGAACCTGATCGCGCTCTCCGTCCACCACGCCCTGCGAAAGCTCTGCAATCGCCGTCGGCTGGTCGCCCGCGGGCTTGAATTCCGACTGCATCACGAAGCGCCGCCCGCCTTCCAGCTTGGGGCGGGTGACTTCAGCGAAGCGTGCGACAGGAGCGTTGGTATTGTTATGGCCCATGGTTTCACCTTTGTTCCGGTCCCCAATCTGGCCATTCCCCGCCGCGATGCAAGGGGCCAGGTCGCGAACTGCGACCTCTGTTCAGGGAGGACCTGAAGCAGACATACAGAACGGGACCGGGGCGTCGGGGCCTCGCGCGTGGCCCGGACGCTGCCGATCCAGCCGGGTCTTGCACGCTTCGGCGCGTTGGGGGATATAGAAGGTAAGTGAAATTACGGGAACACAGCCATGCGCGTCCGCATTTACCAGCCAGCCCGCAACGCGATGCAATCCGGAACGGCGCGCACGAAACTGTGGGTGCTGGAATATCCGCAGGCGGACAAGCGCGATATTGACCCGCTGATGGGTTGGACCAGTTCCGACGATACGCAGTCGCAGGTCCGCCTGCGCTTTGCCACCCGCGAGGAGGCAGAGGCCTATGCCCGCGAGAAGGGGCTGGACTATTCGGTCAGCCAGCCGCAGACGCGCGGCCAGAACGTCCGCGCGCGCGGATATGGCGAGAATTTCGCGAGCGACCGCATCGCGCCATGGACGCACTGACCGTCGCGGCTGAAAGCCCTCTGGACGGCGATCTGGACCTCCTGTTCGCGCGTCATCACGCACATTGCCACGCCGACACGCCGCCGGAATCCATCCATATGCTGGATCGCTCTGCCTTGGTCGGTGAAGAGTTCAGTTTTCTTGTGTTGCGCGACCGCGGGCGGCCCGTCGCAATGGGTGCGCTGAAGCAACTTGGCGACGGCACAGTCGAACTGAAGTCGATGCATGTCCTTCAGGAAGCGCGCGGCACCGGCGCGTCGCGGCGGCTTCTGTCCGCGCTGATAGACGAGGCACGGCGTCGAAATGCGGTGGCGATCAGCCTCGAAACCGGCGCGCAGCCCAGTTTCGCCCCGGCGCGTTCGCTATATGCGCGTGCCGGTTTCCGCGAATGCCCCCCGTTCGGGAATTACCGCGCCGATCCGATGAGTTTTTACATGCGGCTGGATTTGCAGGAATAAGTTCTTGCAACCAAACGGTTAACTTGCCGCTATGAACTTGCCGAGGCAATGCGGGATACGCGCAGACATCTCTGCGTATCCCCACGTTATACGCCATTTTATGGACATAAATATTGCAAACGCGATTGGCAGGACCTACGCGGTCCCGTAGCGTCCGCTTATGGGCGCAAGCACGGCTTGCCGGTCTTTGGCGCAGCAGAAGCGGCCTCCACCCGCCCGCGCGACTGCGACGCTGAACCTCGGTCCCGTGCAGGTTTGTGAAGGAAATTGTCGATGGTAAATATCTCTGGCACGACAGGTAACGACACGCTGAACGGCGGCAGCGGCGACGATTCCATTTCCGGCGGCGACGGGAATGACGAACTGTTCGGCGGTGGCTCGCGCGCATCCAGCCAGACAGGGACGGGCAACGACACCATCGACGGCGGAAATGGCAACGACGCCATCTATGGCCAGGACGGCAATGACAGCCTGATCGGCGGCGCCGGAAATGACCAGATCGACGGCGGGCCCGGCAGCGACGTCATGGATGGCGGCGACGGCAATGACAGCTTCCTGATCCGCGATACCGATACGGCGGGTGCTGACACGATCAGCGGCGGCGCCGGGACTGACAGCCTCGTTTTCATCAATAACGCACCTAACTACGTCTTGCTGTCCGGCGCGGCCGGGCAGGGAAGTTCGACAACGACCGGCAGTGCCGCAACGACGAGCTTTACCGGCATCGAAACCATCCTGACCTCGGATGGCGACGACACGATCGATGCGTCAGGCTCTGCCGGTGCTGCAAATGTGCGCATGAGCGGAGGCAGTGACCGCTTCACCGGCAGTGATTATGCCGATGCCGCCAATCTGGGGCAGGGCAACGACTATGCGCAGGGCGGCGCGGGCAACGATACGATTGATGCAGATGCAGGTGACGACACGGTCGAGGGCGGCGCGGGCGATGACCGCCTTGAGATGCGCGCAGGTAATGACGTCGCTGACGGTGGCGCCGGCAATGACCTGATCGCGGGATGGGAGGGCGACGACACCCTTTTTGGCGGGTCAGGGAGCGATCAGATCTTCGGCGACGCGGCCTCGTCGGATTCGACGATTGCAGGCAATGACATCATCGACGCAGGCGACGGAAACGATACCGTCTTTGGCGGCGCGGGCGATGATTCCGTCATTGGGGATTATGGCAATGACGTCCTGCGCGGCGAGGCGGGAAACGACACGCTGGACGGCGGCCTTGGCGATGACACGCTGTATGGCGGCGCGGGTAACGACACGCTGACCGGCCTGAATGGCAACGACGTACTGGACGGTGGCGACGGTTCGGACTTCATCAGCGGCAGCTGGAATATCGACACGATTTATGGCGGTCTGGGCGATGACACGCTGTGGGGCGGTGGGCAGAACGATTACGTCTATGGCCAGGACGGCAACGACCTTATCTATGGAAGCGAGGCGAATTACGATCATGGCTCGCCCGACACGCTGGACGGTGGCGCAGGCGATGACACGATCTATGGCCAGAACGGCGATGACAGCCTGACAGGCGGCGCCGGACAGGATTCGCTGATCGGCGGCAACGGCAACGACACGGTGCTTGGCGGCGCGGGCAATGACACGATCGATGCCGGTGCCGGCAACGACATCGTCGACGGTGGCGATGGCGACGATTCGATTGACGGCTATTTCGGCAGCGATTCGATTGCCGGCGGGGCTGGAAATGACATCATTCGCGGCGGGATCGAGAATGACACCATTTCCGGCGGTGACGGAATCGACACGATCTACGGTGACGATCAGAACGATTCGATCTCTGGTGGCGCGGGCGGCGACTTCCTGTATGGCGGTAATTCCGCCGACTACGTGACCGGAAACACCGGCAGCGACTATATCGACGGGGGCAGCGGCGACGACACGCTCGAGGGTGGCTATGGCGGCGCGTCCAGCACCGAACCCGAAAATGACACGCTTATCGGCGGCGCAGGGAATGATTCGATCAACGCGAATGTCGGCGACGATTCGATCCTTGGCGGTTCTGGCGCGGATTCGATTTCCGCCGGGCTGGGCAATGACATCGCCTATGGCGGGACCGAGAATGATACGATCTGGGGCAATGACGGCGCCGACACGCTTTATGGTGAAAGCGGCAACGATTTCGTCGCGGGCGGTGCGCAGGATGACTTTGTCTCTGGCGGTGACGGCAATGACGATTTGCGCGGCGACAACTTTGCCGGCAGTGCTTCGATGGCGGGCAATGACACGCTGGATGGCGGTTCCGGCGACGACGCGCTTGCCGGTGGATATGGCGATGACAGCCTGTCCGGCGGTTCCGGCAACGACACGCTGAATGGCGGTGCCGGGGCGGATACGCTTCAGGCCGGGACCGGTCGCGATTATCTTGACGGCGGGGCGGATGCCGATTTGCTGACCGGGGGCGAGGGCTTTGACACCTTCGTCGCGGGCGATGGCGACACGATCAGCGATTTCAACTTTGCCGCCGGTCAGAATTTCAACAATGACGACCAGACCGACAACGATTTCGTTGACCTCAGCGGCTATTATAACGACGCCAATCTGGCCACCTATAACGCTGCCGCTGCGGCAAATGGTGACGACACCTATAACAACCCGCTGCAATGGCTGCGCGCCGACCAGGCGGATGGGGTGCTGGACGACGTCACGGGTTATACGGTCACCATCCAGAACGGCGGCGCGGCGGTTGCGGGCGGCGATCTGACGCATGACAACACCAATGTGATCTGCTTCGGTTCTGACGCCCTGATCCGCACCGCGGCAGGAGAGGTTGCGGCCGGCGATCTTGCGGTGGGCGATCTGGTCCAGACCCGCGATGCCGGGCTGCAGGCGATCCGCTGGATCGGGCGGCGGGTGCTGGATCAGGCGGCGCTTGACGCCAATCCGAAGCTGCGCCCGATCCGCATTCGCAAGGGTGCGCTCGGGGCCGGGCTGCCCGAGGCGGATCTGATCGTCTCGCCGCAGCACCGGATGCTGGTGCGTTCGAAAATCGCGATGAAGATGTTCGGCGCGATGGAGGTTCTGGTCGCGGCCCGCCAGCTTTGCCAGCTTGACGGGATCGACGTGGCCGATGACCTTCCGGAGGTGAGCTATGTCCACTTCCTGTTCGACGACCACCAGATCGTGCGGGCGAACGGGGCGGCATCGGAATCGCTCTATACCGGGGCAGAGGCGCTGAAATCGGTCGGCCCCGCGGCGGTCGAGGAAATCTTCGCGATCTTCCCGGAGCTGGAAACGCAGACCGAGGCGCCCGTCGCGGCGCGCGAACTCGCCTCGGGGCGGATGGCGCGCAAGCTGGTGGTGCGCCACATTCAAAACCGCAAGCCGCTGGTGATGTGATAGCCAGGGCAGACAGACGGAAAGGCCGGGCTCAGCCCGGCCTTTTTCATTGCAGCGCGGCATTATTTCAGCCATCAACAGCGCGCGCGGGCTCGTAGCTCAACTGGATAGAGCAGGGACCTTCTAAGTCCAAGGTTGGGGGTTCAAGTCCTCCCGGGCCCGCCAGTCCTTCTATATCCCCAGATAGGCTTCGCGGATGCGGGGATCGGCGATCAGGTCTGCGGCGGGGCCGTCCATGGTGATGCGCCCGGTTTCCATGACATAGCCGCGATCCGCGATTTTCAGCGCCCCGAAGGCGTTCTGTTCGACTAGCAGCACGGTCACATCCAGCGATTTCAGGTTCTGAACCACATCGAAAATCTGCTGCACGAGGATCGGCGCGAGGCCCATCGACGGCTCATCCAGCAGAAGGCAATTGGGCCTTCCCATCAGCGCGCGCGCAATGGCCAGCATCTGCTGCTGCCCGCCCGACAGCCCGCCCGCAGTCAGGTTGCGTTTCTCTCGCAGGATCGGGAACATCTCGAACGCGTCCTGCATGTCCTTGTCCACGCGGTCGTCCTTGAACAGAAACGCACCAAGGCGCAGGTTTTCCTCGACCGTCAGGTTGGTGAATATCTGCCGGCCTTCGGGGGACTGGGTGATGCCGCGACCGATGCGTTTGAAGGCGGGCACGGTGGTGATCGCGTCGTTTCGGAATTTTATCTCGCCGCCCGATACCGGCTGCGTGCCAGAGATGCAGCGCAGCAGGGTCGTCTTGCCCGCGCCATTCGCGCCGACCACAGTCACGATCTCGCCCTGCTGCACGTTCAGGTCGATGCCGTGCAATACCTCGATCCGGCCATAGCGGGAACGGAGTTCGCTGATCTCAAGCATCGGCATCCTCCGCGGCTTCGGTGCCAAGATAGGCGGCGATGACGGCCGGATCGCGGCTGACGGTGGCCGGGTCGCCCTCGGCGATCTTTTCGCCGTGGTCCAGCACGACAATGTGGTTCGAAATCCGCATCACCATCTTCATGTCATGCTCGACCAGCAGGATTGCGACGCCGGATTTCGCGACCTCGGCGATCATCTGGTCGATCTCCTCGGTCTCGACGGCGTTGCAGCCTGCGGCTGGTTCATCCAGCAGCAGCACCTTGGGGCTCAGCGCCAGTGCGCGGGCGATTTCCAGCCGCTTCAGCTTGCCATAGGACAGACTCCCGGCATTCGTTTCGGCCGAGGCTTCCAGCCCAACGCGTTCCAGCAAGCGCATTGCACCCTGATGCGCGGTGCGGGCGCGGCCGCGCGATCCGGGCAGGCGCAGCAGGTCGGCGAAAAGGTTGCCGGATTCGGTCAGGTGAAAGCCCGCGATGGCATTTTCCAGCACGGTCATGTTCTGAAAGATCTGCAGGTTCTGGAAGGTCCGCGACATGCCGCGATGGGCCAGCAGGTCGGGGCGCATGCCGGTGACGTCCTGACCCTCCAGCACGACCTTGCCGCTGCCGGGCTGATAGACGCCAGAGATCATGTTGAACAGCGTCGTCTTGCCCGCGCCGTTCGGGCCGATCACCGACAGGATTTCGCCCGGCTTGACGCTGAAGCTGACATCATGAACGGCGCGCAGGCCACCAAAGGTGATGCCCAGATTTTCGACCGACAGAAGCGCGCTCATTCGTCTTTCCCCCGGATGCGCCGCATGATGGATGGCAGCAGCCCGTCGCGCATGAAGATCATCACCAGCATCATGATCAGACCCAGCAGAAGCTGTTCATATTCGGCGAAGGCCGTCAGCACCTGCGGCAGCGTGGTCAGGATTGCTGCGCCGAAGATCGCGCCAAGGACGGACCCAGCACCACCCAGCACGGTCATCGTCACCCATTCGATGGAATGCATATAGCCCGCCACATCCGGCGTCACGAATTCGTTCTGCAGCGCCACCATCGACCCCGCGACAGAGGCATAGACGGCGGAAATCACGAAGGCCTGCAGCTTATAGCGCGCGACATCGACGCCCACAGTGCGCGCCGCAACCTCAGACCCGTGAACCGCGCGCAGCGCCCGACCCGTCGGGCTGTCCTGCAGGTTCATCGCCAGCCAGACCCCGATCACCAGCACGATGGCGCACATCCAGTACCAGAACTGCGAGTTCTTCAGGTCGATGCCAACCGCTTCGGCCATGTCGCGCAGGCCGGAATCATTCACGCTCATCCCGTCGGGGCCGCCGGTCAGCCATGTCTCATTCGTCAGGACCATGTAGACGAGGATGCCGAACCCCAGCGTCGCGACGGCAAGGTAATAGCCTTTCAGCCGCAGGATCGGGCGCCCTACCAGCCATGCCAGCAGGGCAGAGATCACCGCCCCCAGCACCGCAGCCGCGACGGGCGGGATGCCCCAGTGAACGGGCATCAACGCACAGCTATACGCTCCTATCCCCGCGAAGCCGGCATGGCCAAGGCTGATCTGCCCGGCATAGCCGATCAGGATGACCATGCCCGTCACGGCCAGCCCGTTGATGAAGATCAGCGAGCCGACGCGGTAATAGAAGTTCGACGGAAAGAAGATCGGTGCCAGCACGATCAGCGGGATCAGCACCAGCAGGGTGGCGGTCTTGTGGGAAAGCCGCATCACACACGCTCCGTCTGTTTGGCGCCGAACAGGCCCTGCGGCATGATGAACAGGACCAGCAGGATGACCACAAAGGCGGCCGCGTCCTTGTATTGCGATGAGAGATAGCCCGCCGTCATCGCCTCGATGATGCCGAGCAGGATGCCTCCGACAAGCGCGCCTTTCGGGTTGCCCATGCCGCCCAGCATGGCGGCGGCAAAGCCTTTCAGCGCCAGCGCGATGCCCACGTCATAGGACGTGTTGGTGATTGGTGTGACCAGCACGCCTGCCAGCGCGCCGATGCCTGCCGACAGCGCGAAGGACAGCGTCATTACCCAGTTCGTGTTGATCCCGACAAGCTGCGCGGCCAGCCGGTTGTTCGACGTGGCAAGGACTGCCTTGCCTGTCAGCGTCTTGGTGAAGAACAGGTATAGCGCATAGAACACCGCCAGACCGCCCGCGATGACCCAAAGCGATTGCGGCAGGATCGTGGCCCCGCCGATGCGGAAGGGCGTATCGCCCGAGAATGAGGGGAAACGGTGGATCTGCTTGCCGAACAGCACCTGCGCTACCCCGCGCAGAAAGATCGACGCGCCGATGGTGATGATGATCAGCGACACCACGGGTGCGCCGCGCGCGGGTTCGATCGCCAGTTTGTTCAGCGCCACGCCGACCGCCGCTGTCACGATGATCGCGACAATGGCGGCAAGGATCAAAGGCAGGCCCGCCGCATAGGCGAAAACCGTCAGCATTCCACCCAGCATGACGAATTCGCCCTGCGCGAAATTCACCACGTCGGATGCGTTGTAGATGATGGTGAAGCCAAGCGCCACGAGCGCATAGACCGCGCCGACCGTCAGCCCCGAAAACAGGAATTGCAGCAGTTCCGACATGGCCCCCCCCCCGGATTGCGAAAGGGGCGCGGGGGGTAAGGCCCGCGCCCGGATCAGCTTATTCGGCGACGATGGTCCATTCGCCGTCCTTGATCTCCAGCATCTCGAACGCGTCGAGCGTCAGGCCAAGGTGGTCTTCGGGCGTATAGTTCACCTCGCCAGCCGTGCCGACGAAACCGGTGGTCTGTTCCAGCGCATCGCGGATGGCGGCGGGTTCGGTGCTGCCGGCCTTTTCGATGGCGGCTTTCAGGATATACAGCGCGTCATAGGCGTGGCCCCCGAAAGTCGAAACATCCTCGCCCGTCTCGGCCTCGTATTCGTCGCGATAGCCCTGAACGACCGGCTTCTGCGGGTTGTCATCGGCCAGTTGGTCGGCGACCAGCAGCGCGGCTGCGGGAAGGCGCACGCCTTCGGCTGCTTCGGTCCCGGCCAGTTCGATGAACTGCTTCGACGCCACGCCATGCGACTGATACAGCGGCGCGTCGATGGCAAGCTGGGTGTGGTTCCGTGTCACGACGGCTGGCCCCTGACCCATGCCCGAATTCAGGATCGCTTCTGCGCCCGAGCCTTTGATATTGGTCAGTTGCGGCGTCATGTCGGCATCCTGCGGGCCGTAAACCTCGTCCGCGACGATTTCCACGCCCGCCGCTTCCGCCACGCCCTTGCACTGCGCCTGCATCGACTTCCCGAACCCGTCAGAGCCGGAAATCATACCGACCTTGCTGAAGCCCTGCGCCTTCATGTCGGCGAAAATCTTCTCGCAGGCCATGCGGTCGGTATGGGGCGTCTTGAAAACCCAAGGGTTCACCGGCTCGATGATTTCAACCGCGCCGGCAAGGCTGATGAAGGGAATCTCGGCATCCTCGAAGACCGGGATCATGGCCATAGTCGGGCCGGTCGTGGTGCCGCCGATGACGGCGACCACTTCGTCATCTTCGACCAGGCGGGTGGCGAAGGTCTTGGCTTTGTTTGCATCGCCCCCGTCATCATAGATGATCAGGTTGATCTGTTCGCCATTGATGCCACCTGCGGCATTGATCTTGTCGACCTCCATGCGCAGGGTCTTGGCCTCGGGGTCGCCCAGAAAGGCGGCCGGGCCGGTTTCGGCCAGCGAGGCGCCGATATTGATATCGGCCATTGCCGGTGCGGCAAGTGCAGACAGCGCGGCGGCAGTGGTCATCAGGGTGCGGATGGTCATTCAGCGTTCCTCCCAGTTGCTGAATTATGCCGCGCATTGGCGGCGAATTGTCTTTCCGATTGGGGAAAAAGTGGCCACAGTGAAACACGGTCAAGCCGCGTTCCCGCAGTTATATCTTGCCCACCGCATCCGGCGCGCAAGATTCGGCAAGCCTGCCTCCTCCCGTCCTCTCAAAGATAATTGACTGACCGGTCGGTTTATGCAACATCTTTTTTCAGCCCGCGAGGAGGGAAAGCGGGCAGGGGGATTCGGTATGAGCGACGAAACGACCGTTCTTGAGACGCTGGAGGACGGCGTTCTGAAGCTTGTTCTGAACCGGCCTGACAAGCTTAACAGTTTTAACGCTGACATGCATCTGGCGCTGCGGGCTGGGCTTGAACGGGCGGAGCGTGACCGCGAGGTCCGCGCGGTTCTGTTGACCGGCGCGGGGCGGGCGTTCTGCGCCGGGCAGGATCTGGGCGACCGCGATCCGCGCAAGGGTGGCTCCGCGCCGGATCTGGGCGCGACGCTGGATACCTATTACAACCCCAATCTGCGGATGATCCGCGGGCTGCCCAAACCGGTTATCTGTGCGGTGAACGGCGTCGCGGCGGGGGCAGGGGCGAACATCGCGCTTGCCTGCGACATTGTGCTGGCGGCGAAATCCGCGCGCTTCATTCAGGCGTTTTCGAAGATCGGCCTGGTCCCGGATGCGGGCGGGTCATGGTCGCTGCCGCGCATATTGGGCGAGCCGCGCGCCAAGGCGCTGGCGCTGCTGGCAGAACCGTTGGGGGCTGAAAAGGCGGCGGATTGGGGGCTGATCTGGAAGGCCGCCGATGATGACGCCCTGCAGGATGAGGCCATGGCGATTGCGCGAAAGCTGGCGGCCGGACCGACCGTTGGGCTTGGGCTGACCAAGCAATTGATCCAGCAGGCGGCGGAGAACGGTCTTTCTGCGCAACTGGATGCCGAACGCGACGCGCAGCGGCAGGCAGGACGGACGGCGGATTACCGCGAAGGCGTGACCGCTTTCCTTGAAAAGCGCCCGGCAGAGTTCAAGGGCAAATGAAGCCCATATCCGAAATGACCCCGCAGGAAATCGCGCAAGGTTCAGCAGACGCAATGTGGGCCACCGACCGTGCCAGCCAGCGGCTTGGCATGAAGATTGAACATATCGCACCCGGTCAGGCCACGCTGTCGATGACCGTGACCGAGGCGATGACCAACGGCCACGAAAACGCGCATGGCGGCTATATCTTCACGCTCGCCGACAGCGCCTTCGCCTTTGCCTGCAACACCTATAACGCCGTGACCGTGGGGCAGCAGGCGTCCATCAACTATGTCGCGCCGGGCCGCTTGGGCGATGTGCTGACCGCAACCGCGCGCGAGGCTTCGCGCAGCGGGCGCAGCGGCGTCTATGACGTGAATATCACCAATCAGGACGGGCAGCAGGTCGCGCATTTCCGCGGCCTCAGCCGTGCCGTCAAAGGCACTTACCTGCCCGAGTAGGAGGAATTTCGCATGGAAGACCTGACGCCAGACCCCAAGACGCTCGACCCGATCGAGCGGGCATCGCGCGACGAGATTGCGGCGCTTCAACTCGACCGTCTGAAGTGGTCGCTGAAGCATGCCTATGAAAACTCGCCCTTCTACCGCCAGCGGTTTGATGATGCGGGCGTCCATCCGGACGATCTGCAAAGCCTGTCCGACCTGTCGAAATTTCCCTTCACCTACAAGCAGGACCTGCGCGACAACTATCCGTTCGGGATGTTCGCGGTGCCGCGCGAACAGCTTGTGCGCATCCATGCCTCATCCGGGACGACCGGCAAGCCGACCGTGGTGGGTTACACGAAGAACGATATCGACAACTGGGCCGATCTGATTGCGCGTTCGATCCGCGCTTCGGGGGGGCGTCCCGGCGATATCTGCCATGTGGCTTACGGCTATGGCCTGTTCACCGGCGGGCTTGGCGCGCATTACGGGGCCGAAAGGCTGGGCTGCACGGTGGTCCCGATCTCGGGCGGGATGACCGAACGGCAGGTCACCCTGATCGAGGATTTCAAGCCGCGCATCATCATGGTCACGCCCAGCTATATGCTGTCGATCTTTGACGAATATCGCCGCCGTGGGATGGACCCACGCGAAAGCTCGATCCAGGTGGGCATCTTCGGGGCCGAGCCCTGGACCAACCAGATGCGGCAGGAAATCGAGCAGGTTTTCGACATGCACGCCGTCGATATTTACGGCCTGTCCGAAATCATGGGGCCGGGCGTCGCGAATGAATGCGTCGAAACCAAGGACGGGCTGCATATCTGGGAGGATCATTTCTACCCCGAGATCATCGACCCGGAAACCGGCGAGGTGCTGCCCGATGGCGAGATGGGCGAGCTGGTCTTTACCACGCTGACCAAGGAAGGCCTGCCGATGGTGCGCTATCGCACCCGCGACCTGACGCGGCTGCTGCCCGGCACGGCGCGTAGCGTGCGGCGGATGGAAAAGATCACCGGGCGCAGCGACGACATGATCATCCTGCGCGGCGTCAACGTATTCCCAACCCAGGTCGAGGAACAGTTGCTGAAAATCGCGGCCCTCGCGCCCCATTTCCAGATCGAACTGAACACAGGCGCGAACCGCATGGACAATATGACCGTGCATTGCGAATGCCTGCCGGATCACGCCGATGTCTATGCGCGCGAGAATGCGGCGAAGGAATTGGCGCATCATATCAAGTCGGTTGTCGGGGTATCCTCGAAAATCATTGTGCATGACCCCGAAGGCGTTGCGCGATCCGAAGGCAAGGCAAAACGCGTCGTCGACAACCGCCCGAAAGAGCGCTGAGCCCCCGCCCGCGTCCGGGTGACAATCCCGGGAGTTGGCGCTAAAGCAGCCGGCGGCGCGCCCCGCGCCCCATCACAGGAGGCCAGATGGCCCGCACCAGAGCCAGCGATTTTGCCGAGAAGCAGCAGGACCTGCTGCGCAATGCGGCTGCGGTGATCGCCGAACAGGGCATGGACAAGGCGTCCATGTCCCAAATCGCGGACCGCGCGGGCGTGTCAAAGGCGCTGCTTTACCATTATTACCCCGGCAAGGATGCCCTGATCTTCGCGATCATCGAAACCCATCTGCTGGACGTTGACGAGGCGGTCGAGGCCGCCGACGACGCCTCGCTTGCGGACCGCGACCGGCTGCGCAAGCTGGTGGGTGCGGTGCTCGACATCTATCGCGGGGCCGATAACGAACATATCGTGCAGCTGAATGCCAAGCGCGCGCTGACGGCGGATCAGCAGCAGGCGCTGGCGGAAATCGAACGGCGGATCGTGCGGCGCTTTTCCACCGTGATCGACCGCATCAACCCCGATCTGCAAAATGGCCGCCCGTTGCTGATGCCGGTCACGATGTCGCTGTTCGGAATGATGAACTGGGTCTATATGTGGTTTCGCGACGGCGGCCCGGTCACGCGCGAGGATTACGCCGATATCGCGACGACCCTGATCCTCGAAGGCATCAAGGCGGTCCGTTAGGGCTGGCCGTCTCGTGAAGGTGAGTTGCGTCTGTGCACGCGCTGCGGCAAATGTTGGGGACGCATGAATTAGCAGGGGCGGCAGATGGATATCAGGAAGATCGACGAAAGCATTTCGGTGGCCCCGCAGCTTCAGCCTGAAGATTTCGCTGATCTGGCGCAGCAGGGCTATCGCGCGGTGATCTGCAACCGCCCCGATGGCGAAGCCGCCGATCAACCTTCGCAGCAGGAGATGGCCGAGGCCGCATTGGCTGCAGGGCTAGAGTTTCGCTATCTTCCGCTTGCCCCCGGTCAACTGACCCCGCAACTCGTCGATGAATTCGGTACCGCGATTGAGCAGATGCCCGGCCCGGTTCTGGCCTATTGCCGTTCGGGCACGCGCTCCGCGACGCTCTGGGCGCTCAGCCAGTCGGGTAAGCGCGCGCCCTCGGAAATTCTGAAGCGAGCGTCTGAGGCCGGGTATGATCTGGGTGGCATCGCTGGTGGCCTTGCCGAACCCGGCTGATGGTTGACGCGCCGGATTCGGTAAGGCTGGACAAGTTTCTGTGGGCGGCCCGCTTCTTCAAGACGCGCGCATTGTCACAGCAAATGATAGAATCGGGGAAAGTCCGCATTGACCGGCAAACGGTCAAACCCGCCCGCGCGATCCGCTGCGGCGTGCAGATCGAATTGCGGCAGGGGTGCACGCGCCGGCGGATCGAGGTGCTGGCCCTGTCGGAAAAGCGCGGCCCCGCTGCCGAGGCGCAGCTTCTGTATCGCGATCTCGACCCGCCCGAGACGGTGGGACTGTTCGACGAGGACTGATCTTCAGACCCGGCGGAAGGTCGCGTCGACAAGCCTGACCTTCGAGTAGAAGCCAAGCTCGGCATCGACAGCGTCGCCGAGTTCAAGCACGCCCCTGACTTCGATCGGAACGTTGAACGGGATCACCTCGACGATGCGCTTTGCATAGACGGCGAGGATGTCGTCGGGCCACGGCATTCCCGGCTCGCAGAACGGGCAGACCGCCATCGGACGGTTCGTCAGCACGAAGAATTCCGAATTCGCCTTCAACGGCGGTGCCATATAGCCCCATACGGTCAGCCTTTTCCCCTCGGCCTCAAGCGCTGCGTCGGAAAAGCTGAGATCCTTGTTGTAAAGATCCCGCAATCGGATCGCGTCCTCGCCCGCCGCTGCTGAGGGCAGTGCATGGCCAAGAAGCAGGGCGGCAGGAAGGATCATCAAATCTCGACGGTGCATTGGTTCTGCCGTTGGTTGTCGGTCTGCCGGCGACATGACCGCGCCGGGTGGGCGAGGCCCGGCAGGTTGCCGGACCTCGCGGGGACATGGGATGCGCTCACTCGGCGTTTACGGCATGATTCATCACGTGGAAGATCACATTCTGCTCGATCACGCCTCCGAACAGATGTGCCCAGGGACCGCGCGCAAAGACGGCGACATCCTCGCCCGAATGCGTTTCCGACTGCATCGGAATCAACGATTGCTGCAAATAGTCGATGTCGGTCGCATCCTCTTCGGTCAGGTCCGGGCGGCTGCCGGAATAGGTTCCGTCGGCCTGTTCGGTCAGCACCGAAGATACGCCGTTCAGATATCCGATCACCGTATAGGGCTTGCCGTCATCGGCGAGGTTCGGCTCGTCCGTATGTTCGATACCGGCCTCGTCTTCCTTCATGCACAGGCCCAGAATGTTCGAGCCGCGACCGCAATAGCCATTGAACGCGATGCCGTGTTCGTGGTCCGCGGTCACGATGATAAGCGTGTCATTCGGGTCGGTCATCTCGACCGCCTTGGCGATGGCATCCGCGAAGGCCTTCCCATCGGTCAGCATCCGGTAGGCATTCGTGTCGTGGTTGGCATGATCCACGCGACCGGCCTCGACTTCCAGATAGAAGCCGTTCTCGTTCGCGCCAAGCGCCTTGATCGAGGCTTCGGTCATTTCGGCCAGCGACGGCTCGCCCGTGCGGTCGGCCTCGTATTTCATGTGGCTCGACTCGAAAAGCCCCAGCACCGGCGCGTTATTGCCCATCGTCAGCGCGGTAAAGTCATCCTCGCCGAAAACCACCTGAGCGCCGGCGTCCTTGGCCTCGTCGATCAGGTTGCGCCCGTCGGTGCGCTTGCCCGCCTTGCCTTCGGAATCGGTAACGCTGTCGGGCAGAAACGCCGCGCGCCCCCCGCCAAGCGCGATGTCGATGACACCCGCCTTCATCTGGTCGATCAGCTGACTGGCAATGTCCTTCTGATCGCAGCCTTCGGGGATCAGCGTATTGTCTTCCCAGTCGCGGTTGACGGTTCGCGCATAGACCGCAGCCGGGGTTGCATGGGTGATGCGCGCGGTCGAGACGACGCCGACGGATTTGCCCATATCGGTCGCAATTTCGGCGAATGTCCTGGTCCCTGCCTCGGCCCCCGCGGCGCAATCGCCGACGGCTACGCTGTCCATGATGTTGATCATTCCGTTCTTGCCTTTGACACCGGAATTCATCGCCATCGCGGTCGGCGCGGAATCCGGCGTCTGGCCGTTCGAGGAATATGTCTTCACCAACGCGACATTCGGGAAGGTTTCCTGCGGCTGGACATAGTCGTCACCAAGACCGCCCGCCTGCTGACCTGAAAACAGCCGGATCGCGTAATTGGTGCCGACGCCATTGCCATCCGCGACGAACAGAATCACGTTTTTTGCACGCGTCGTGATGGGCTGGTTCTCCAGCCGCTGCGCGACCGTTGCGGCGCCGCTTTCGTACCAGGCCGACGATGCCTGTGGCAGGTCCTGCGCCAGCGCGGCCCCACCAATGCTTACGAGCGTGGCCGTCGAAAGAAGGAAATGTCTCATGATTGATCCCTATGGGTTCCGATGCTTCCGGCGCGAACGGCTATCAGCCCGCGGCAACAGATTTGCGACAGTTTGCGGAAGGTCCGGTCGGATGTTGCGCGGAACGGCGGCCCCGTTGGAAGGCTCTCACATATTGCTGTTACATTCCGGGGTGTATCTGAGCGCGGGAGACGACACCGAAGCCATTCGAACCGATACACCAGACGGAGCAGACATGTCCGCAGCGACTTCCCTTCCCGAGCCGTATGCGCAAAGCCCAGTCGATGCTCAGCCGGGCGGGATGCCCTTGCGCATAGACGGCCTGCTTGTTCAGGGCGATCAGGGTCGGGCGCTTCTTTCGGTGCCTCGGCTGGAGATTGCAGAAGGGGCATCTCTTTCGGTGCGTGGACCTTCGGGTGCGGGGAAGTCCACCTTTCTTCTGGCGATTGCAGGGCTTTTGAAAATCGATTCAGGTCTGGTTCGCTGGGGCGACCACGATCTGTCGGCGATGCCCGAATCCGGTCGCGCACAGTTTCGGCGGCGCTGGGTCGGCTTCGTCTTTCAGGATCATCACCTGTTCGAAGAGCTTTCGGCTGCCGACAACGCAGCCCTGCCTTCGCTTTATGCGCCCCCCGGCCTGCGCGCCGGGATCAGGCAGCGCGGCGCGGACGCCCTGCGCCGGTTGGGCATCGACCCGGCGTCGCGGCGTCCCGTCAGCAGCTTCTCTGGCGGAGAGCGGCAGCGCATCGCCGTGGCGCGTGCGCTTTCTACCGACCCTGCGATCCTTCTGGCAGACGAGCCGACCGCCAACCTTGATCGCGACAGCGCCGACCTGCTCGCGCGCGATCTTGTCGGGTTGGCAAGGACCGCACGACGCACGCTTATCGTCGTGACACATGATTCGGCGCTGCAGTCATCGACTGACCGGGTAATCGACATTCGCGACGGGGCGATGTTGCAAGGGGGCGGTGACATCGCCGCGCCGGAACTTGCCTGAGATTTGGGCCGGCCTGCCTGTCTGGGCGCAGGAAATCCTGCTTGTGCTGGCGCGCGTCGCACCGGCGGTCGTGCTTGGTTTTCTGGTCCTGCGCGGCTTTCGCATCGCGCCGCTGCTTGGCGGATTGCTGCGTCGCCAGGCGTGGATCAGCGCCGTCTTCTGCGCCCTGATCGCAGTCTCGGTCGCGCTGACGACCGGCATTCTTTCGCAGGAGCGGGGCATCCGCGAAGGCAGCGCACGCGCTGCGGACAAGTTCGATCTGATTGTCGCGGCACCCGGCAGCGAGATGACCGCGATGCTGGCTGCGGTCTTTCTGCAGCCCGCGGATATGGCGCTGCTGGACGGCGCCATCTTTGACCGCATCGCCGCCCGGCCCGAGGTTGATCTCGCCGCGCCCATCGCCTTCGGCGACAGTTGGCAGGGGGCGCAGGTCGTGGGCACGACCGCGCCCTTCGTGATGCATCTGAGCGGCGATCTGGCTGAAGGCCGGATGTTCGAAACCGAAACCGAGGCGATCGCCGGTGCGCGCGTTCAGCTTTCGCTGGGGGCGCATTTCTCGCCCGCACATGGCGAAGGCCACGCGGCAGAGGACGACGCGCATGGCGATTTCGAATATGAGATCGTGGGCCGGATGCCGCTGACCGGGACTCCGTGGGACCGTGCGCTGCTGGTGCCGGTCGAATCTGTGTGGTCGGTCCACGGTCTGGCCAACGGACATGATGCGTCTTCGCAAGACAAGCTTGGTCCGCCATTCGATCCCGCGTTATTCCCCGGCACGCCTGTCATTCTGGTCCGCGCGCGCTCGCTTGCCGCGACCTACGGGCTTCAGGCCATGTTTTCGCAACAAGACAGCATGGCATTCTTTCCCGGTGCCGTTCTGGGCAGGCTTCACGGCCTTCTGGGTGACATTCGCAAGGTCATGGGAGTCATGTCCGTCTTGACCCAGGTTCTGGTGACGGTCGGCGTGCTGGCCGGACTGATGATGCTGACCCGCCTGATCGCGCGCCGGCTGGCCTTGTTGCGCGCGATCGGCGCGCCGCGGCGCTTTGTCTTTGCGCTCGTCTGGTCCTATGCCGTCGTGCTGGTTGTTGCCGGAACGCTTCTGGGGCTGGTGATCGGCATTGTCGCCGCAAAGCTGATCTCGGCCGCGATCACTGCGCAGACCGACATTCTCGTGCAGGCACGACCCGGCTGGCCAGAGGTCCGCATGGCGGCAGCCTTTGTAAGCCTGACCTCGATCCTCGCGCTGCTACCGGCGTTCATGACCATGCGGCGGAACGTCGCGCGTGATCTTCGCGGCTGAGATCAGGCCATTCGCCGCGTCTTTTCCGATCACCTTGTGATCAGCTTGTATCGGAACGGGTTTGGTAGGCCCGGAGGGATTTGAACCCCCAACCAAGGCGTTATGAGCGCCCTGCTCTAACCGTTGAGCTACAGGCCCATCCGACTGATGATCTGACTAGTCAGCGGACGCAGATTGGTCAAGCGCAGCAAAGGTCGCGCGGCCAAAAGAATTCGGGCAGAAGATCGCGCAGGTCGCGGAACGTATTGCAATCGTTTTTGCATTTGCTGCCGCGCGTCGTACGGTGTCGCTCGCGGCCTTTCGTTTTTTGCCCGATTATCGCATTTAGCAGCAGGTATTTGACCGTGACTCTTCAGCCTCTCGCATCCGCCTCTCTGGAAATTCAGCTTCACACCATCACCGCCATTGCAGCTTTTCTTGTGGGCGTCATTCAACTTATTGCCCGCAAGGGCACGCCCTCGCATCGAATGCGCGGACGAATTTGGGTCGCGCTGATGGCGGTGACGGCGGTTTCCTCGCTTTTTGTGAACACGAACTGCGTCTGGGGGCCTTTCGGGCCAATTCATTTGCTGACGCTGCTGACGCTCATAATGCTGCCGATCGGCGTTATCTCGGCGCGGCGGGGCAATATTGGGCGCCACGCGCGGATCATGACATTCCTGTTCATCGCTGCGCTGCTGATCGCGGGAGCGTTCACCTTCATTCCCGGCCGGATCATGCATGACGTGGTTTTCGGAACAACCTCTACGCACGAACGCTGCTGGCCGGTCGATCCTGACCAGACAACCCTGTTGCAGACGCGTATTCCTGTCTAATCCAGCAATAGCACCTGCTGCCGGATTGCCTGCCGGGCGACCCTGCGCTATCGGGGGGCAGCTTCACAAAGGGGATGGTGATGGTCGAGGGCAAGAACGGTCTTTCCTACGCGGATGCGGGCGTGGATATCGACGCCGGAAACGAACTGGTCGAGCGGATCAAGCCTGCCGCTGCCGCCACCAGGCGCCCCGGCACGATGGCGGGATTGGGCGGTTTCGGCGCGCTGTTCGATGTGAAAGCGGCCGGCTACAGCGACCCGGTTCTGGTTGCGGCGACCGACGGCGTGGGCACGAAGTTGCGCATTGGCATCGACACGGGCGAGCTGGACGGGTTGGGCATCGACCTTGTCGCCATGTGCGTGAACGATCTGGTCTGTCAGGGGGCCGAGCCGTTGTTCTTCCTTGACTATTTCGCGACAGGCAAGCTGTCGGTGGACGAAGGCGCCCGCGTCATCAACGGCATCGCTGAAGGCTGCAAACGGTCCGGCTGTGCCCTGATCGGGGGCGAGACGGCGGAAATGCCCGGCATGTATCACGACGGCGATTTCGATCTGGCGGGCTTTGCCGTGGGCGCGATGGAACGCGGCACCGAGCTGCCGAAGGGCGTCAGCGATGGTGATGTACTGCTGGGACTGGCGTCGGACGGGGTGCATTCCAACGGATTTTCTCTGGTGCGCCGCGTGGCCGAGGCAGCGGGTCTGGCGTGGGGCGATGCGTCGCCATTTTCGGACGGTACGCTGGGGCAGGGGCTGCTGGTCCCGACGCGGCTTTATGTTCAGCCGGCGCTTGCCGCAATCCGCGCGGGCGGCGTGCGCGGCCTTGCCCATATCACCGGCGGCGGGCTGACCGAAAACCTGCCGCGCATCCTGCCCGATGGGCTTGGTGCGCAGATCGATCTGTCAGCATGGTCGCTGCCCCCGGTCTTCAAATGGCTTGCGCAGGCGGGCGGGATTACCGCGCCCGAGATGCTGAAGACATTCAATTGCGGCATCGGCATGGTGCTGGTCGTCGATCCGGCGCGCGCTGACGAACTCTCGGGCCTGCTGGGCCAGATGGGCGAAAATGTCGTGGCGCTTGGTCATGTCGTGCCGGGCGCGGGGGTGCATTATTCCGGCAATCTGACGTGAAGCGCACAGCGATCCTGATTTCGGGCGGCGGGTCGAACATGGTGAAGCTGGTCGAAAGCATGACCGGCGATCACCCCGCGCGCGCCGTTCTGGTCGGCGCGAACGATCCGGCGGCGGGCGGTCTGGAAAAGGCCGCAGCGATGGGGATCGACACGTTCGCCGTCGATCATCGCCCCTTCGGTCGTGATCGCGCAGCATTCGAGGCCGAACTGATCCGCCATCTGGACGCGGCCGAACCCGACATCATCGCGCTCGCTGGCTTCATGCGTATCCTGACGCCCGACTTCACCCGCCATTTCGCGGGCAGGATGCTGAACATCCACCCCTCGCTGCTGCCGAAATATCCGGGCCTGCATACCCATGCCCGCGCGATCGAGGCAGGGGATGCCGAAGCGGGTGCGACCGTGCATGAGGTGACGGCCGATCTGGATGCTGGTCCAATTCTCGGGCAGGCGCGGGTGCCGCTGCTGCCGGGGGATACGCCCGACGACCTCGCGGCGCGGGTTCTGGTTCAGGAACATCGGCTGTACCCGGCAGTGCTGCGGCGATTTGCGGCAGGCGACCGCGCGCGGCTCGACCTTTCACCCCGTTGAACGCTGGCCCAATTTGCGGCAGGCTTCGTCCATCCAGCCGGGGGACGCCAGATGACCAAGCCGAGAGTCGGTCTTTTCGTGACATGCCTCGTCGATGCGATGCGCCCGCAGATTGGCTGGGCCACGCTGCGCCTGCTGGAACGCGCGGGATGTAACGTCGAAGTGCCGCGCGCGCAGACCTGTTGCGGCCAGCCCGCCGGAAACAGCGGCGACAAGCGCGGCGCGGAAAAGCTGGCACGGCAGGTGATCGAGGCGTTCGAGGGCTATGATTATCTGGTCGGCCCGTCCGGTTCCTGCGTCGGTCAGATCAGATCATATCCCACGCTGTTCAGCGATCAGGGTTGGCGCAGTCGGGCTGAAGGTCTTTCCCGGAAGTCATTCGAAATACTGGGTTTCCTTAATGACGTGATGGGCTGGAAGCCGGAAGGTGTCCGGCTGGACGCGACGGCCACCTATCACGACAGCTGCTCGGGCCTGCGCGAATTGGGGGTGCAGGAACAGCCTCGTGCGCTGCTGGAAGGCGTCGAGGGGTTGCAGATGCGCCCGCTGGATGGTGCCAATGTCTGCTGCGGTTTCGGCGGTACCTTCTGCGTTAAATATCCCGAGATCTCGACCGCGATCGTCAGCGAGAAGGCCGCGAATATCGTGGATACCGGGGCCGATCTGCTGCTGGCGGGCGATCTGGGCTGCCTGATGAATATGGCCGGGCGGCTGCACCGCGAGGGGGCCGCCACTCGCTGCTTTCACACCGCCGAAGTGTTGGCCGGCATGGCCGACGGCCCGGCAATAGGGGAGGAAGGCTGATGGGTGCTTCTGCCTTCACGCAACGCGCCCATGATGCGCTTGCCGATCCGAACCTGAAAACCGCTATCGACCGCACCACCGGCACCGCTGAAACCAAGCGCGCGGCGGCGGTGGGCGCCTTTCCGGAATTTCAGGCGGCACGCGCAAGGGGTGCCGCGATCAAGGATCACGTCATCGCCAATCTCGACCACTACCTGGTCGAGTTTGAACGCAACGCCCAGGCGGCCGGCGCGCATGTCCACTGGGCGCGCGACAAGGCCGAAGCGGCGGAAATCGTGACGCGCATCTGCAAGGACGCGGACGCAAAGCTGGTCACCCGCGCCAAATCCATGCTGGGCGAGGAAATCGGCCTGCCCCATGCGCTTGACGATGCGGGGATCGAGCGCGTGGAAACCGATCTGGCCGAACATATCATTCAGCTTGCCCATGAACGGCCCAGCCACATCATCTGGCCCGCCATGCACCGCACGCGCGAGGACGTGGCGACGCTGTTTTTCAAGGACCATCACCCGCCACCCGATGCCGACGACCCGGCATCCATGGTGGCGTCGGCCCGACGCATCCTGCGCGAGAAATTCATGTCCGCAGATGTCGGCATTTCCGGCGCGAATTTCCTGATTGCCGATACCGGGGCGACCTGCACCGTGACCAACGAAGGCAATGCGGAACTGTCCACGACACCGCCACGCGTCCACATTGTCACGGCGGGGATCGAAAAGCTGGTGCCCTCGACCGATCACGCCATGGCGCTGCTGCGGCTGCTTGTCCGCTCGGCCACGGGCGGCGAGGTCACGCAATACACGACCTTCCATTCCGGCCCGAAACGACCAGGCGATGCCGACGGGCCCGAGGAAATGCATATCGTTCTGGTCGATAATGGGCGCTCCCGAATGGTCGGGGACGAGTTCCGCCAGATGCTGCGCTGCATCCGTTGCGGGGCCTGCATGAACCATTGCGTGGTCTATCGCCAGATCGGCGGTCACGCATACGGCGGCACATATCCCGGCCCGATGGGCGCGGTGCTGACCCCTGTTCTGGACGGGCTGGCGCAAAGCCGCGATCTGCCCCATGCCTGCACGATGAATGGCCGCTGCGAGGAAGTTTGCCCGGTCCAGATCCCCCTGAAAACGCTGCTGAAAGCGTGGCGGGTCAGATCATGGGACAGCCAGCAAGAGGTCGGTCCGCTCCGCATGGGCCTTGGTTTGTGGGGCTTTGCCGCCCGCCGCCCGCGCCTTTACCATTTCGGCACAAGGCTGGCGCTGCCGGTCATGCGGCTGTTCGGCAAGGGCGGCTGGATCAGGCGGATGCCATTTGCCGGCGGCTGGACCGACACCCGCGACCTGCCCAAACCCGCCGCGCGCAGTTTCATGTCGCAACACGCTAACCACGGCAATGAGGGCCCGAAATGAGCGCGCGCGATGATATTCTGGCCGCAGTTCAGAAAGGCCTGACACAGGGGCAGGGCGGCGCTGTCCAACGGCGCAACCCGGATGCGATCCGGGCCGAGGCCGCGCAGCTTCTGGCAAATCTGGATGAAATCCGCCCTGATCTTGCGGCGGGGGACCCGGTTGATGCCTTCGTTGCGAAATGCGCGAACCCGGCGCTTGGGGTGACGCTGGACCGCGTCGCCAACTGGCAGGCGTTGCCTAGGGCAGTTATCGCCTATCTCGACCAGCACGATCTGCCGCACCGCCTTTCGGTCAGCGGCGATCCGCGCCTTGACGCGCTGACCGGGATAGAGGCCCATCAACCCTGCGCCCCGGATGAAGCCGCGGCGATCAGCGTCGCCGACTGGGGCGTGGCCGAGACGGGTTCGGTGGTGATTCACTCTGCCCCCGATCAGCCGATCCTGAACGCCATGCTGCCGCGCCACTGGCTGGTCGTGGTCGAGGAAAAGAAGATCCTGCCCTTCCTTGACGACTATGCCACCTATGCCGCATCGCGCCCTCGCAATGCGGTGCTGATCACCGGATCGTCGGGCACCACGGATATCGAAGGTTTCTTCGTCCGGGGTGCGCATGGTCCGGGCTTCGTTCATGTCCTGCTGGTCGCCGGCTAGGCACCGATCCGCCCCGTCACCCGGCCGTCACATATCTGTCTTGCGACCGTCATACGCGGCCTTTACTGATCTTTGCAAATGACAGCACCGGCTGCGGAACTTGCGGCCGGGACCTGCGGTAAGGAAAGGCTTCTTCATGCGTATTGCGGTTCTTGGCGGCGACGGTTTTGTCGGTTGGCCGACCTCGCTTCATCTGTCCAATCTGGGGCACGAGGTTCACATCATCGACAATCTCTCGCGCCGCTGGATCGACACCGAACTGGGCGTGCAATCGCTGACCCCGATGGATTCCATCCAGGAGCGCTGCCGGATCTGGAAGCAGGAAACCGGCAACACCATCCATTTTCACCTGCTGGATCTGTCGAAGGAATTCGAGCGTCTGAAGCAGTGGTTTGCTGAAAACAAACCCGACGCGGTGATCCATTTCGCCGAACAGCGCGCCGCGCCTTATTCGATGAAATCCGACCGCCACAAGGTCTATACCGTCAACAACAACACCAATGCGACGCATAACGTGCTGGCGGCATTGGTCGAAACCGGCATCGACGCGCATCTTGTGCATCTGGGAACGATGGGCGTTTACGGCTATTCCAGCGTCGGCGCGCCGATCCCGGAAGGCTATCTGGATATCGAGATCGACACGCCCAACGGCAAGAAGGCCCAACAGGTGCTGTATCCGACGCGGCCCGGTTCGGTCTATCACATGACCAAGAGCCTCGATCAGATCATGTTCCAGTTCTATGCCCAGAATGACGGGCTGCGGATCACTGACCTGCATCAGGGGATCGTCTGGGGCACCCATACCGACCAGACGCGCCGGCATGAACAGCTGATCAACCGCTTCGACTATGATGGCGATTACGGCACGGTGCTGAACCGGTTTCTGATTCAGGCGGCCATCGGCTATCCGCTGACGGTCCACGGCACCGGCGGTCAGACCCGCGCCTTCATCCATATCCAGGACTGCGTGCGCTGTATCGAGCTGGCCTTGGCCGATGCCCCTGCGGCGGGCGAGCGGGTGAAGATCTTCAACCAGATGACCGAAACGCACCGCGTCCGCGACCTTGCTGCGCTGGTGGCGCGGCTGTCGGGGGCAAAGGTGATGAACCTGCCCAACCCGCGCAAGGAAGCCGACGAGAACGACCTGATCGTGAAGAACGACCAGTTCCTGGCGCTTGGTCTGAACCCGATCACGCTGGAAGACGGGCTTCTGGAAGAAGTGGTCGAGGTGGCCAAGAAATACGCCCACCGCATTGACCGCAGCCGCGTGCCGGCGGTGTCGGCATGGACGAAGGAAATCGCTGCCAAGGTCGACCACGACCCGGAATCGCATTTGGCCGACGCGAAGTAAGGCCGATCAACCGGGCCAGCGGTGCGATGCTGGCCCTTACCCCCGTGTGCGTGGCGGGCGGGGTTTATAGACCGGCAGGCTCCACCCCCAGATCAGCGTGCCCGCGCGCAGAAGGAAGGTGGCAAAGCCGCCGCCGATCAGTGCCACGGGCCGGGGCAAGCCCAGCCATGCCAGCATAAGTGCTATGACCGCGCCGCCAAATGCGCAGGTCAGATAAAGCTCGCTGCCTTTCAGGATCAGCGGGACTTCGTTGCCAACGACATCGCGGATCAGCCCGCCCATCGTGCCTGTAATGACCCCTGCGATGATAATGATGACCGGGCCGAAATCGCCCGCCATGGCCACGCCCACGCCCGCAGGCACGGCGACGCCAAGCGCGATTGCATCCAGCCACAACAGCCAGCGATAGCGGCTTTCCAGCAGATGCGCGGTCCAATAAACGACGAAGGCCGCGCCTGCCGCGATGACGACCAGTTCGGGCTGTGCGACCCAGAAGACCGGGTCGCGGCCCAGCACCAGATCGCGGACCGTGCCGCCGCCCACGGCGGTCAGCGCGGCCATGAAGATGAAGCCGATGATGTCCAGTTGCTGGCGCGAGGCGACAAGAGCGCCGGTCAGTGCGAACACCAGAACCGAGCCGTAATCCAGCGCCCAGATATAGGCGCTGATCTTGGTGACGATTTCCGGGGTCATGGCCTGCTCCGCATTCAGTTGCGGGGGCTGTGCCAGATTTTCCGGCTTCGGGGAAGGGGGCAGGCGATCTGTGCCCTTGCCGCCCGCGCCGCGACACCTGAAGAAGCCGCCGAAGCACCTGACGCTGGGGAGGAGGGAGCGCGTGCAGGGTTCGGCGGCTTTGCCAGGTGCCCGATCTTCCGGGCGGGAGGAGATAAAGGAACGACATGGTTCCTGCTTTCAGCCTGCGCCCGCGCTGACGGCCCGTCATCTTTTCTGTGCCGGATTGATGCTGCGACGCGGCGGTTTTGCCGGAAATTTCGTCACGCGGGCGCGGAAAGATCAAAAATGCGGCCGTCGAAGAACGCATTGCGGCCCAATGTAACGGTGCCTCGATTCGCGCCGGCCGTGACCGGTTCGGGATTCGCGCCCTCGACCTTGGCCGAGGCGGCCGGCAGAACGGCATCTTCGCCCAGATGCAGGCGGAAAAGGTCCGGTCGCCAGCAGCTGCTTGCGGTGTCGGCGGCAGCGGCGCCGTCCAGCCCGTGACGCCGTCCCATATTCCAGCCAAGCCATGCGGCCTGCGAACGCCAAGGAAAATTCGCCGCGCCGTCGTGAAAATTGATGAAGCCGGGGCTGTCGATCACAGCACCGTTTTGCGACAGCAGCAGGTGGCCCGACAGCGCACGCTCGATCATCTCGGGATCGACATTCAGCGCGTCGGTATGGGCCAGAAGGTCGGACGCCGCCGCACGGACATCAGGCTGCGAAATCCAGCGGCACGCCCGCCAGATCGCGCGCAACAGCCGCCCGGCCAGGTCCGGGTTTTCCTCCGCCCACCCCCGGCGCACGGCCAGCACCTTTTCGGGCGGTGCGGTCCAGATCGCGGTGCCGGGCAGGATCAGGTCGGCGGCCCCGCCAGCGACCGCGACCGATCCCCACGGCTCGCCCACGCAGAATGCTTCGATCTCGCCCGAGGCAAGGGCTGTGGGCATCTGGGCGGGCGGCACCGTCACGGTTGAAATCGGCAGCGTCCCGCCAAGCCACAGATGCAATAGCTCGGCATGCATCGAAAAAGGGAAGGGCACCCCGAAGCGCACGCCGTTGGGGCGGGCGCGGACAAGCGCCTCGCGCGTCGCGAGCGCATCGCTGAAGTCGGACACCAGACCGTTCAAGCGCATCTCGGCACCGAGCGCAGGCGACACGCCGATCACCTGCCCACCAAGCGACAGAACCAGCGGTGCGTCGAAATCCACTGCCGCACCGCCCAGACCCAGACGCCCGGCGATAGGCACGGCCGACAGCATCTGTGCTGCGGCGACATGGCCGCTGGACAGCATGTCGCGCAGAAGCGACCAGCTTCGCACAGGATGCAAACGCAGATGCAGGCGTTCTTCGGCGGCGAAACCCAGACGTTCGGCCAGGATCAGCGGGGCCGCGTCCAGCAGGGGAACGAAGCCCAGATCAACCTCGGTCGTCATTTCAGCACCTCGGCCGCGGTGACGATGGCGCGGGCGATATCGGCGATGCGACGGCCCTTTTCCATCGCATTGCGGCGCATCAGGGCATAGGCCTCGTCCTCGGATATGCCGCGTGCGCGCATGACGATACCCTTCGCGCGGTCGATGACCTTGCGGTCTTCAAGTGCCGCGCGCGTCGCGTCCAGTTCGGCACGGACCTTTTGCAGCATATTGAAGCGCGCGATTGCCGCATCGACCACGGGACCGACCCGGCCCGGCGTCAGCCCGTCAACGACATAGGCCGCCACGCCTGCTTCGATCATGGCGCGGGTCAGGGCGCTGTCGGACTGGTTCACGAAAACCGCGACGGGGCGTTCCATCGGGCCGGATGCAATGGTCAGTTCCTCCATCTCGTCCCGAGAGGCATTGTCCGCGTCGATCAGCACCAGATCAGGGCGCAGCGCCGCGATCCTGCGGGCAAGCGCGGGGCCGGGCGCGACAAGAGAGTATTTCGCGTCCGGCAGGCCCGCCGATCCGTCGCAGATCGTGCGCGCGCGTTCGGGATCGCTGTCGACAATAATGATCGTCAGGAGATGCGAGGACATATGCTGCCTGCTTGCTGCCATGTGACCAGCGATGCTGCGCTGCGGCATGAAGGTCAAGGCAGGGGCAGGCAATGATGCAGCCTTGGCAGAAAACGACTGCTCGACGGTCGTTTCATCGGCAGCGATGCCCGAAATTCAGGCAGCGCGCAGCCAGCAGTTGGTTGCGCGCTGCCGGATATCAGGTGGTCACGTCCGGCTTGTCGCGGCCGGTATATTCGCGGATATGGGCGATCTCCTCGGCCGCCTGAACAACCGGGGCGAGTGCATCTTCCACCGGCAGCGACAGTTCCCCGTCCGCAGGCTGATAGCGTTCCAGATAGACGCGCAACGTCGCGCCTTCGGTGCCTGTCCCCGACAGGCGCATCACGATGCGTGAGCCGTCGGTGAAGGCGATGCGGATACCCTGATTTTTCGATGTCGACCCATCGACGGGATCGAGATAGGCGAAGTCGTCTGCGTTTTCGACCGTAAGGCCGGCAAATTCCTGTCCCGGCAGCTCGCCCAGCATGCCACGCAGGCGGTCCACCAGCGCATTCGCATCATCTGTCGGCACCGCCTCGTAATCGTGGCGAGAGTAGTAATTGCGCCCGTATTCCGCCCAATGCGCATCCATGATGTCCTGCACGGACTGCTTTTTCGCCGCAAGGATGTTCAGCCACAGCAGCACCGCCCACAGGCCGTCCTTCTCGCGGACATGGTCCGATCCGGTGCCAGCCGATTCCTCTCCGCAAAGCGTCGCCTTGCCGGCGTCCAGAAGATTGCCGAAGAATTTCCAGCCGGTCGGTGTTTCATAGCTGCCTATCCCGGCCTTCTCCGCGACCAGATCGGCGGCGCGGGAGGTCGGCATCGACCGCGCCACTCCTGCCAGCCCCTTCGCATAGCCCGGTGCCAGATGCGCGTTGGCGGCCAGCACGGCAAGGCTGTCCGAAGGGGTCACGTAAGCCCCGCGCCCGACGATCATGTTGCGGTCACCGTCGCCATCGGACGCGGCGCCGAAATCGGGGGCGTCGGGACCGGTCATGACCTCCATCAGTTCATGCGCCCAGACCGGGTTCGGGTCGGGGTGACCACCGCCGAAATCGGGCAGGGGTTTTGCGTTCACGACGCTTCCCGACTTTGCGCCCAGCCGGTTTTCAAGGATTTCGCGCGCATAGGGCCCGGTCACGGCATGCATGGCGTCGAAACTCAGGCGGAAGCCATCTGCCAGCAGGGCGCGGATCGCGTCGAAATCGAACAGGGTTTCCATCAGCGCGGCGTAGTCGGTAACGGGATCGACGATCTCGATCTCCATCTCGCCAAGGGTGGCGCGACCGGGCTGTGACAGGTCCACATCCTGAGATTCCATGATCCGGTATTCGGTCAGTTCCTTGGTGCGCGCGAAGATCTTGTCGGTCACGCCTTCGGGCGCCGGGCCGCCATTCGCGCCGTTGAATTTCAGGCCGAAATCCTCGCTCTCGCCGCCGGGATTGTGGCTGGCGGACATGATGAAGCCGCCATCCGCGCCGCGCTGGCGGATCAGGTTCGATGCGGCGGGCGTGGACAGGATCGCGCCGGTCCCGACGATCACCTTCTTTGCGCCCTGTGCCGCGCACATGCGCAGGATAACCTGTGCCGCGCGGTCGTTGAAGAAACGCCCGTCGCCGCCAAGCACCAGCGTCTTGCCCTTCACGCCGCCGATCGCGTCGATGATGGATTGAACAAAGTTTTCAAGGTAATGCGGCTGCATGAAGACACGGGTCTTCTTGCGCAGGCCGGATGTGCCGGGCTTCTGGCCCTCAATCGGCGTGGTCGAAATCGTCGAGATGGTCATTCGCGGCCCTCCTCTGGCATGAATACGGCAATGGATTCGGCCGCAATTTCAGCCGAAGCGCCGGTTTCGGCCCGATCCTGCGCCAAGGCAGCGGCCGAGTCGAGAACCCGCATCCAGCCCCCATTGGCCAGCACGGGAAGGTTCATCTGCACGGGCGTCTGTCCGCCGTTGATGGCAATAAACGCCGCGTCGGTGGCATCGGTTGCGCGTTCGGGGGAATTGGCCGCCATGCGGATTTCCAGCGCCAGCGCGCGCAGGTCGGTCTTCTGCCAGTCATCGGGCGACGGCTCTGTCCCGTTCGGCAGATGCCAGACCAGATCGCGCCCGCCTTCGGGGATCGGCAAAGAGTGCAGGAAGCGGCGCTGATGCAGCACCGGATGCGCGTGACGAAGCGCGATCAGCCGTGCCGTGAAATCCGCCAGCGCCTGATCCGGGGCATCCCAACCGATCCAGCCGGTGGCGTTGTCCTGGCAATAGGCATTGTTGTTGCCGTCCTGGGTGTTCGCGATCTCGTCGCCGGCCAGCAGCATCGGCGTGCCCTGCGACAGCATGAGCGTTGCCAGCAGGTTGCGTCGGCGCAGTGCGCGTGCATCGTTGATCGCAGCATCCGCCGTCGGTCCCTCACTGCCCATATTGTCCGAGTAATTCTCGTTATGGCCGTCGCGGTTGCCTTCATGATTGGGCAGATTGTGCTTCTGATTATAGGCCGTCAGATCGGCCAGCGTAAAACCGTCATGCGCGGTGATGAAGTTCACTGTCGCCTGTGGCGCGCGGCCGTGATGATCGAATGTCGGGGCAGACCCCGTCATGCGCTCGGCCAGATCGGCAATGCTCCCATCGCCACGCCAGAAGCGGCGCACGCCGTCGCGGAATCGGTCGTTCCATTCCAGAAACGGGGGCGGAAAATTGCCAAGCTGATAGCCGCCGGGGCCAACATCCCACGGTTCAGCAATCAGGCGGATATTTGCCAGAACCGGGTCCTGACGCAGCGCCGACAGGAACCGGCCGTCACGGATAAATCCAGACGGCTCTCGGCCCAGAACCGGGGCCAGATCGAAGCGGAAGCCGTCGACGCCCATCTGTTCGACCCAATAGCGCAGGGAATCGAGGATCATGCGCATGACCATAGGATGCGCGCAATCGACCGTGTTTCCCGTTCCGGTATCGTTGACGTAGTAGCGCGGATTGTCCGCCATCAGCCGGTAATAGCTCGCATTGTCCAACCCGCGGAAGGACAGGGTCGGCCCAAGCTCATTCCCTTCGGCGGTGTGGTTATAGACGACGTCGATGATGACCTCGATCCCGGCCTCGTGCAGGCGGGTCACCATGTCGCGGAACTCTGCCGGGTCGCCTTCTGCGGTATAGCCGGTTTCGGGCGCGAAGAAGGCAAGGGTGTTATAGCCCCAATAGTTCGACAGCCCCTTGCGCAGAAGGAAGGATTCATCGGCATGGGCCTGCACGGGCAGCAGTTCCAGCGTCGTGATGCCAAGCTTTGTCAGATGCTCGATGATCGCGTCGGACGCGAGACCTGCGAAGCGACCGCGCAATTCCTCTGGCACGCCGGGATGGGCGGCCGTCAGACCTTTCGGATGGGCCTCGTAGATCACGACCTGATCGCGCGCCACGCGGCGGCCGCGCGGCAGGGCGGGCGCATCGGCGGTGACGACACCTTTTGGCATGAACGGTGCCGAGTCGCGCTGATCGACCGACATATCCGCCTGTGCGGCGCGGCTGTCATAGCCAAGCAGCGCGGTATCCTGAACCAGCCGGCCGGACAGGCGCCGTGCATAGGGGTCGATCAGCAGTTTCGCCGGGTTGAAGCGATGACCCAGTTGCGGCTCGTAGGGGCCGTAGGCGCGCAGCCCGTAAAGTGCGCCCTCGGGCAGGCCCGGAACGAAACCGTGCCAGATATCGCCCAACCGGTCGGGCAGGGTCATCTGCTGAAGCTCCTGCTTGCCGTCAGGCGAAAACAGGCAAATGTCGATCTTTTCCGCATTGGCTGAAAAGACGGCAAAATTCACACCATCCCCGACAGGATGCGCGCCGAGCCGGTCGGCATTGCCGGCTTCAATCGAATAGTTCTGTTGATTCATAGGGCCTTCAGCGTCCGGTCAGTCTGTCATAGAGCGCCGCGTAGTCGCGGGCCGAGGCGTCCCATCCGACAGGATGGGCCATCGCCCTTGCGGTCATCCGCTGCCAGATTTCCGGTTGCGCGTAAAGGCTTGCCGCCTTCTGAAGCGCGAGGTTCAGCGCATCGGCAGTAACTGGCGCGAATTGCAGCCCGGTTGCTACCTGATCGCGCAGTGCCGCGACATTGGCGTCGATAACGCTGTCGGCCAGCCCGCCGGTCCGCGCGACCAGTGGCAGAGTGCCATAGGCAAGGCCATACATCTGCGTCAGCCCGCTGGGTTCGAAGCGCGAAGGCACCAGGACCACATCGCCGCCCGCGAACATGCGATGCGACAGGGCTTCGTCATAGCCGATATGAACGGCCACGCGGCCTGTCCAACGCGCGGCGGCACGCAGATAGCCTTCCTGAAGATCGGGCTCTCCGGTGCCGAGAACCGCCAGTTGCCCACCGCGTGCGACCAGGCCCGGCAGCGCGTCAAGCAGCAGATCAAGGCCCTTCTGCCGGGTCAGGCGGCTGACGACGATAAACAGAGGGCCGCCCTGTGCATCCAGCCCGAATTCGTCGCGAAGTGCTGCGGCGCAGGCGGCCTTCCCGGTCATGTCGGCGGCCGAGTAATTGGCCGCGATCAACGGATCGGTGGCAGGGTTCCAGACTGACAGATCGACGCCGTTCAGGATGCCAGACAGAACGGATGCGCGGGCGCGGATCACGCCTTCCAGCCCGAACCCGAATTCGGGCGTCGTCAATTCGGCAGCGTAAGTAGGCGACACCGTGCTGATCGCGCCGGCATAGACCAGTCCTGCCTTCAGTGCCGAGACCTTGCCCCAATATTCATAGCCCTCGGTCCTGAACTCTGCCGCAGGCAGGCGCAGATCCTCGATCGCGCGGGCCGGTGCAATGCCCTGAAAGGCCACGTTATGGATGGTCATGACTGACGGAATATCACGCGCCCAAAGCGGCGCGAAGCCTGCCTGCCAGTCATGGCAGTGGAGCAGATCGGGAACCCAGCCATCCGACAGACCATGTTTCGCAATCTCTGCCGCCGCCCAGCTCAACGCAGCAAAGCGGCGCGGGTTGTCGGACCAGTCCGACCCGGTTTCGTCGAGATATAGCGAGCCCGCACGGTCGAACAGATGCGGCGCATCCAGAAGCAACAGCTCCAGCCCCGCGATCTGCCCGGCCATGACGCGGGCCGGGCCACCATAAAGATCGGGGTCCGACCACATCTCGACCGGGTTTTCCAGCTTTGCCAGAAGCCCGCGATAGGCGGGGATGAGCGTGCGGAACTGCCAGCCAAGCGGCGCGAGCGCGGCGGGCAGGGCGCCCACCACATCCGCAAGCCCGCCCGTCTTGACCAACGGCGCGCATTCGGATGCGACCGAAAGCACCTTGCCGCCCCGCGACCGCGCCGCGACGGGTTGGTCCGTCGTCGCGGGCGCTGACGATGGCGGCGCGCTTACGGCTGCCTTGCCCAAGGCCTTTTTCGGCGCGCCGGCGCGTTTCGTCCCGGTGGGCTTTTTCGATCCGGCCGGCGCAGCGCTCATTTCGATGCTGCCAGGCGGTCGATCATGGATTGCGTAATCAGCGTGACGCCGCCCTCGCTGACACGGAACCACTTGGCGTCCTCGTCCGGGTCTTCACCAACAACCAGCCCTTCCGGTATCTCGACGCCGCGGTCGATGACGACATTGCTCAGTTCGGCATGGCGTCCGATATTGACGTAAGGCAGCGCGACCACCGATTTCAGCGAAGAATAGCTGTTCGCCTTCACCCCGGTGAACAGCAGCGAATTGCGCACTTCCGAGCCGGAAATGATACAGCCGCCCGACACCATGGAACTGACTGCATGGCCGCGCCGGTCCTCGTCGTCATGGATGAACTTTGCAGGTGGCGTGATCTCTCCGTAAGTCCAGATCGGCCAGCTATTGTCGTAAAGATCGAGTTCCGGCGAGAAATCCGTCAGGTCGATATTGGCCTTCCAGAATGCGTCGATGGTTCCGACGTCGCGCCAATAGGCCGGGGCCTCGGTGCTGGACCGGACGCAGCTGTCGCTGAAGCGGTGCGCGACGGCCTTCCCGTTCTTGACGATGTCGGGGATCAGGTCATTGCCGAAATCATGGCTGGAATTCGGGTCCGACGAATCCTTCAGCAGCAGTTCGCGCAGGAATTTCCAGTCAAAGACATAGATCCCCATCGAGGCCAGCGTTGAATTCGGATCGTCCGGCATCCCCGGCGGATCGGCCGGCTTTTCAAGGAAGGAAATGATGCGCCCGTCGGCATCGACATCCATCACCCCGAATGCCGAAGCCTCTTCGCGCGGGACGGTCAGGCAGCCGATTGTCACATCGGCACCGGAATCGACATGCTGCTGCAGCATGATCTCGTAATCCATCTTGTAGATGTGGTCGCCCGCCAGAACGATCAGATAATCGACATGATAGCTGTCGATGATGTGGATGTTCTGGGCCACGGCATCGGCGGTGCCACGATACCAGTTTTCCTCGTCCAGCTGTTGAGAGGCAGGCAGAATGTCCAGAAATTCGTTCCGCTCGGACCGGAAGAAGGACCATCCCCGGTTCAGGTGGCGGATCAGACTGTGGGCCTTGTATTGTGTGGCCACGGCCATTTTCCGGATGCCCGAATTCAGCGCGTTCGACAGCGCGAAGTCGATGATCCGGGACTTGCCGCCGAAATAGACGGCCGGTTTCGCGCGCCGGTCCGTCAGCTCTTTCAGGCGAGAGCCGCGCCCGCCGGCCAGAACATAGGCCATGGCGCGGGACGAGAGGCGTTGCGGTCGTTTGGTCTGCATGGAAATCCCCCCAGGATGAAAATTCAGACGGCCTCGTAGATGAGGACAGAAAGCGGCGGCAGATCAATCAGTGCGGACTGGTCATAGCCGTGCCAGGCATCGCCATCGGCAGTCGTCACCGGCGTGGTCGGCATGTTAGAGCCGCCATAAACCCCCGCATCGCTGTTCAGCCGAAGCTTCCACTTGCCGTCGCGCGGCAACCCGACACGCCAGCCGTGGCGCGGAACGGGTGTGAAATTGCACACGGCGACGACGGGCGCATCGCCGTCCTCGCCATAACGCGCATAGGCAAGAATGGATTCCTGTGCCGCCCCGCCCTCGATCCAGCTGAAGCCTTCGGGAACATTGTCGCGCCGATGCAGTGCCGGCAATTCGCGATAGAGGTTGTTCAGGTCCCGGATCAGCGACTGCACACCTTTATGGCGCGGATCGTCCAGCAGGTGCCAGTCAAGCGAGGCATCGTGGTTCCATTCCTTCCACTGCGCGAATTCGCAGCCCATGAACAGCAGCTTCTTGCCCGGATGGGTCCACATGAAGCCGTAATAGGCGCGCAGGTTGGCGAACTTCTGCCAGACATCGCCTGGCATCTTCTCGATCATCGAGCCTTTGCCGTGGACAACCTCGTCATGGCTGATCGGCAGGATGAAGTTCTCGGAAAACGCATAGACCAGCCCGAAGGTCAGCTGATTGTGGTGGTGGCTGCGGTGAACGGGTTCGTGCTGGATATAGCTGAGCGTGTCGTTCATCCAGCCCATGTTCCATTTGAAGCCAAAGCCCAGACCGCCTGCATCTACCGGGCGCGAGACACCCGGAAATGCGGTCGATTCCTCGGCCACGGTCATGATTCCGGGCACTTCGCCATAGGCGACGGTATTGACGCCGCGCAGGAACTCGATCGCTTCCAAATTCTCTCGCCCGCCGTGGATATTGGGCACCCATTCGCCGTCCTTGCGGGAATAGTCGCGATAAAGCATCGAGGCGACTGCATCGACGCGCAACCCGTCGACATGATATTCCTGCAACCAATACAAGGCGTTGGCCGTCAGATAGTTTGAGACTTCGCGGCGGCCGTAATTGTAGATCAGCGTGTTCCAGTCCTGATGAAATCCCTCGCGCGGGTCGGCATGCTCGTAAAGCGCCGTGCCGTCGAAACGGGCAAGGCCATGCGCGTCGGACGGGAAGTGACCCGGCACCCAGTCCAGAAGCACGCCGATGCCGGCTTCGTGGGCGGCCTCGACCAGCGAGCGGAATTCTTCCGGCGTTCCGAAGCGTATTGTCGGCGCATAAAGCCCGACCGGTTGGTAGCCCCACGATCCGTCGAAGGGGAATTCCGATACCGGCAGCAATTCCAGATGCGTGAAACCCATATCCTTAACATAAGGGATCAGGTCGCGGGCATGTTCCAGATAGGACAGCGGGCGATTATCGTCATCGGCGACACGCCGCCAACTGCCCAGATGCACCTCATAGATCGAGATCGGGGCCTTGATGTTCTGCGCCTCGGACCGGGTCTGCATCCATTGATCGTCTGACCATTTATGACCAGCCAGATTACGCACCACCGAGGCTGTGGCGGGCGGATGCTCGGCACCGAATCCGACGGGATCGGCTTTTTCGGGCAAAGGCTCGCCATGCGCGCCTGTGATCGAGAATTTATACGGCGAGCCGTTGCCGATATTGGGAATGAATATCTCCCATACGCCGGTCGTGCCGCGTCGGCGCATGCCGTGACGACGCGCATCCCAGTTGTTGAAATCGCCCAGCACCGCCACGCGACGCGCATTCGGTGCCCAGACCGAGAAATGGGTTCCGCGCACCCCCTGATGGGATATCACATGCGCGCCAAGCGCTTTCCAAAGCTGGTGATGCGTGCCCTCGCCGATCAGATATTCGTCGATCTGGCCCAGAACCGGGCCGAAGCGATAAGGGTCTTCGTGTTCCCACTCGGTTTCGCCATCGGTGCCGCGCAGCAGATAAGGCATTGGCTCTGGCAGGAAACACGCGAACAGGCCGTCAGCCCCGGCGACCGGCTGCATCGGAAAGACGCCTTCGACGGTCGCGATAGACATTTCCCTTGCGCCGAAATCCATCGCAACGACGCGCCAGCCGCCAGCAACCGAATGCGGGCCAAGGACGGCAAACGGGTCGCTGTCGCGCCCTTCGATCAGGGCGCGCACGCGATCTGGCGGCAGTCGCAGCTCAAACGGCGATTGCGTTATCGGGTTGTCCTGATCTTGCTGCTGCTCGGCCATCTCGCATCTCCATGTTCCAGACCCGGTCCATGTAATCGCGGACCGACCGGTCGGATGAGAACCAGCCCATGCGCGCCGTATTCAGCGCCGCCATGCGATTCCACTCCGCCCTGTCCCCATAAGAGGCATCAATACGTCGTTGAGTCGATTGGTAATCTGCAAAATCCGAGCAGACGAGATAGGTATCCCAGTTGGTCAGAATATCGACCAGCCGCCCATAGCGCGCCGGATCGCCGCCGAATGTGCCGAGCGCGATCAGGCTGATGGCGCGTGACAGCGACGGGCAGTCGGAATTTGCCTTGCGGGCGTGATCGGGAACCTGACGACGGGCCTCGACCTGTTCGGTGGTCATCCCGAACAGGAAGAAGTTTTCCGGCCCGACATGTTCGCGGATCTCGACATTCGCGCCGTCGAGCGTCCCGATGGTCAGCGCGCCGTTCATCGAAAGCTTCATATTGCCGGTGCCCGAAGCTTCCTTGCCCGCCGTCGAAATCTGTTCGGACAGGTCAGCCGCCGGGATCAGGCGCACCGCCATTGAGACGTTATAGTTCGGCGGGTAGGCAACCATCAGGCGCCCCTTCATCAACGGATCATTGTTAACAACCGTAGCTACGTCGTTGATGAGGTTTATTATTTCTTTCGCGACCGCGTATCCCGGCGCGGCCTTGCCGCCGAATATCTTGACGCGCGGCTGCCAGTCCGCGTCCGGGTTCTGCCGGATCTCGTCCCAGCGGGCGATCGTCTCAAGAATATTCAGAAGCTGGCGCTTGTATTCGTGAATACGCTTGATCTGAACGTCGTAAAGGGCATCGGGGTCGGGCGTGATGCCAAGCGTTTCGCCCAGCCAGTTCGACAGCGCCACCTTGTTGTCGCGCTTGGCGGCAGCATAGCGGTCCAGCCAGCCTTGATCGGTGACATGGCTTTCCAGCCCCGAAAGCTGATCCAGATGATCGACCCAGTCTTCGGACCCGAGCGTGTCCGTCACCAGCGCGGACAATGCCGGGTTCGCGGAATACAGCCAGCGGCGCGGAGTCACGCCATTCGTGACATTGACGATCCGGTCGGGATGAAGCTGGTTCAGGTCGTGGAATACCGTCTCTTTCATAAGTTCGGTATGCAGCGCCGAGACGCCGTTCACATGGCCGGACTGCATGAACGCCAGCGTGCCCATATGGACAGATCCGTGATGAATCGCCGACAGTTCCCACGGGCGCTTGGGATTGCGGCGCTTGTGATGGTCGTCGATGCGCTCGACCAGGTCCATGTGCCGGGGCAGGATCTTGCGGAACAGACCCTCCGACCATGCTTCCAGCGCCTCTGGCAGAAGGGTGTGGTTGGTGTAATTCAGCACACGGACGGCCATATCGGCAGCCTCGTCGAAGGGCTGACTGAAGTCGTCGATCAGAACGCGCACAAGCTCCGCGCCCGCGATTGCGGGATGGGTATCGTTCATCTGGATCGCCACGCGGTCGGGCAGCTTGGCGATGCTTTCGCCCTCGTAGACGAAGCGGCGCATGATGTCGCGCACCGAGGCGGCGGTGAAGAAATACTCCTGCTTCAGGCGCAGCTCTTTGCCGGCTTCGGTCGAATCGTCGGGATAGAGCACCCGGCTGATGGTGCGGGCCAGCGATTCGGCGGCACCGGCGGCGACATACTCGCCCCTGTTAAAACGGGCGAGGTCGAATTCCGCGACCGCCTTGCCTGACCACAGGCGCAGCGTATTGGCCCAACGGCCCTTCCAGCCGATGATTGGCGTGTCATATGCCGCAGCGATAACACTTTCCTCGGGGTGCCAGACCTTCTTGGCGCCGTCGCCCTCGACCCAGCCGCCGAAGCCGATCTCATATGCGGCTTCCGGGCGCTCGAACTCCCACGGATTGCGCGATTTCAGCCAGCTGTCGGCAGTTTCAACCTGCCGGCCGTGGTCGAAGCGCTGCCGGAACAGCCCGTGCTCGTAGCGCAGGCCATAGCCATAGGCGGGGATGCCGACCGTCGCCATCGATTCCATATAGCAGGCGGCCAACCGGCCCAGCCCGCCATTGCCAAGCGCCGCTTCGGGTTCGTCATGGATCACTTCGTCGTAATCGACACCAAAGCCATGCAGCGCCTCGCGCGCGGCATCGTCCAGACCCAGATTGACCACCGAATCTTCCAGCAACCGGCCGATCAGGAATTCCATCGACAGATAGTGGACGCGCTTGAGATGTCTGTCATAGGTCGCGCGTGTCGACGCGAACCACGGCTCGACGATCCTGTCGCGGATCGCCAGCGACAATGCGACACGCCAATCATGCACCGATGCATGGCCCGCATCCTTGCCGATCGAATAGGTCAGGTGGTCGCGGATGGACTGCCCGAGTTCCTTTGGGCTGGCGCTCGTCGCTGGCTGAGTCATCATTGCGTTCCATATGTCTATAATGTTAGCGGCAACATTACGGCGGTATGGCGCGCTGTTCAATGCCGCGAATTCGCGAGGAGGTATGACGATGACGAATGACTGGTGGCGGGGTTCGGTGACTTATCAGGTCTATCCGCGTTCCTTTCAGGACAGCAACGGCGACGGCATCGGCGATCTTACCGGGATCACCGAGCGGCTGCGTTATGTCGCGAGCCTTGGCGTGGACGCGGTCTGGCTGTCGCCGATCTTCGTCTCGCCGATGGCCGATATGGGCTATGACGTGTCGGACTATACCGATATCGACCCGCTTTTCGGCACGCTGGACGATTTCGACATCATGGTCGCCAAGGCGCATGAGATGGGCCTCAAGGTCATCATCGACCAGGTGCTCAGCCATTCTTCGGACCAGCATCCGTTCTTTGTCGAAAGCCGCAAGGGGCGCGATAATCCGAAATCGGATTGGTATGTCTGGGCAGACGCAAAGCCCGACGGGACGCCGCCGAACAACTGGTCATCTGTTTTCGGCGGATCGGCCTGGGAATGGGACGGGCATCGCAAGCAGTATTACCTGCACAACTTCCTGACTTCGCAGCCCGATTTCAACTTCCACAACAAAGAAGTGCAGGACTGGCTTCTGGAGACCATGCGCTTCTGGCTGGAACGCGGGGTGGATGGCTTCCGGCTCGACACGGTGAACTTCTATTTCCACGACGCCAGATTGCGCAATAATCCGGCGCGCCGGGGTGAGCCGCAGGTCAATCCGTATGAAATGCAGCTGCATAAATATTCCAAGACCCGGCCCGAGAACCTGGATTTTCTGGCCCGGATGCGCGACCTGACCAACGAATACGGCGCCTCGATGGTCGGAGAGGTGGGCGATTCGACGCGCGCGGTCGAGATCATGGCCGAATACACGTCGGGCGACAGTCACCTGCAGCAGGCCTACAGCTTCGACATGCTGGGGCCCGAATTCACGCCAAAGCATTTCCGTTCGAAGATCGAAACCTTCTTCAAAAAGGCCCCTGATGGCTGGCCGACCTGGGCATTTTCGAACCATGATGTGATTCGCCACATGTCGCGCTGGCATGATTACGGTGCCGATCAGGACAGCCTTGCCAAGCTGGCCTGCGCGATGCTGCTGTCCTTTCCCGGATCGGTTTGCATCTATCAGGGCGAAGAGCTTGGGCAGACCGAGACTGAGCTGGAGTTTCACGAGCTTACCGACCCGCCCGGCATCCGTTTCTGGCCAGATTACAAGGGTCGCGACGGCTGCCGGACACCGATGGTCTGGGACAACGCGACCAACACGCATGGCGGCTTCACCACGGGCGTGCCCTGGCTGCCGATCAAGGAGCCGCAGCTTTCGCGCAATGTCGCGGCGCAAGAGGCGAACGCCCATTCAGTGCTGCATTTCTATCGGCACATGCTGGAATTCCGCTCGGAACGGGCAGAGTTGCATGGCCGGGACATGGCGCGTTTCCTGCGCGCGCCCAATCCGATCCTGCTGTTCCGGCGCGGCAATCTGCTTTGCGCGTTCAATCTCGGCACAGAGACGCGGCGCATCAGCCTGCCACGCGGCGCGGCCGAGGCGTTGACCGGGCCGTCACAGGCGGCGTCGATCAGCGGATCTTTGACCGGGCGAAAGCTGGAACTGGGTCCGAACGGCTTCGGCTTCGTGGAACTGAGCTGATAAACAAGCATAGGTCGAAGGTGCGCCGCGCGGGCGTCGCGCGCCTTCAGCCGAAGGCCTGTTCGGGCACCAGCACGACCCCCTCCATCAGACGGCGGGCACTTCGGCTCATCCTCACGGTTGTGACCACCCAGCCACCATCCCTGATTTCCGCGGTGGCGCCGACCTCCAGCCTGCCCGAAGGGTGGCCGAACCGAAGCGATTGCTTCGGCTGTTGAAGCACGCGGCTGACAAGCGTGCCGGGAACGGCGGCTGCGGCCGCAAGCGCGACGGCGCCGGTGCCGGTCATGGCGTGATGCAGCTTTCCCATCGAGAAGATGCGTGCATTCAGATCGACCGACGACTTCTCCACGCGCGCGCCGCTGGAGGCGATATATTCCGCAGGTGCTGCGACAAAAGCCAGCTTCGGGGTATGAGGTCTGTTTGCGGTCGCCTCATCGGCAGAGGCCGCAAGCCCCATGCGCACCGCGCCAAGCGCACGGATATCCTCGACGCGGCGCAGCAAGTCCGCGTCGCCATTCACATCCTTCTGCAACTCGGTTCCGGTCAGTCCCAGCCGCGCCGCATCGACAAAGATCGTCGGATTTCCGGCATTGATAAGCGTCGCCTCGATCTGGCCCACGCCCGGAAGGTCAAGGACATCCAGCATGTGTCCGGTCGGAAACATCGCGCTTCCCGCCGAGGGATCATCCGCAGCAGGCTGCACGAATTCGATTGCGATTTCCGCCGCCGGAAAGGCCACGCCGTCCAGCATGAAGCAGCCGTCCTCGACCACTTCACCGCCCGAAACGGGGACATGTGCAATGATCTTTGCCTGTATATTCGCCTGCCAGATGCGCACCTTGACCATACCGTCGCATGCCGGTGTCACGAGGCCCTGGGCAATCGCGAAGGGGCCGACCGCCGCTGTCAGGTTGCCGCAATTCCCTGACCAGTCGATGAGCGGACGATCAATCGCGACCTGACCGAAGCGATAATCGACATCGCAATCCGTCCGCGCGGAGGGCGACAGGATGACCACCTTGCTGGTGCTGGACGTCGCGCCCCCGAGCCCGTCGATCTGCTGGCCATACGGATCGGGGGTGCCGATCACACGCGTCAGAACACGGTCGCGAATGGATGGATCGGCGGGCAGCCAGTCGTCGCGAAAGAACACGCCTTTGCTGGTCCCGCCACGCATATAGACCGCTTTCACCTGACGCTGCATGGTGCGTATCTCCCTGTTGCTGCCTGCCCGGATCATGTGGGGTCTGATGCGAAAAGGATAGTGCCTCGTACGACCCTTGGCGGTTCTGATGATTTGCCGCAAGCGTGGAAGTATGTGCAGGGCGGCGCCGCATTCCGCCTGCCATATATTGTGGAAGCAATTCCATTGACCAGAAGATATTCGAACTTTTCTGCTGAGAAGAAAATCTGTCTTGCTGAAAGTTTTTGTGTTAACATATGTTTTAATGGAAGGGGTGTTATTATGCGTTTTATTTCGTATCTTGCAATCGTTGCAGCTTTCGCTACGTTCATGGGGTCCAGCACCGGATCAGACAGGCAGTTTGCCGGCCCCTGTAATCCGGAAGTTCAAACCTGCATCTGATGAATTGTCATGAATTGGGCGTATTGGATGGCGTGCCTCGCGGGCGCGGTGGTCTTGGCCGTTCAGGCTTTGGAGCAATTCAGAAAGCGCGGGGATAATACCGCTTTCGAGCGATTTACAATCTTGCGCGGTGTTGAAATTACCTCTCTCTGCACCTTCGGAGAGCGCCTTCGCGGTGCGCTGTTCTATATTATTTCTTACCTCGTCATTTACGTTTTTCTGCTTGCTTCGGAAATGGGGCTTGAGCTCTTTCTTTCCCTTACAGGCGAAAGGGCAGGTCCGACCGGCGCAAGATTTCTTGACGATGAGTCGCTGGTTGTAGACGGGATCGATTTCGGAAAACCCTTCTACCTAGCCGCGATCATCACCGTCGTCATGGCGACGGGCGTGCTGGCTCCGTTGGAGAGGGTCATTCGCGACATCGCGCATCGCGCTGCGAATATCCCGAATGGCGTTTTCAAGATTGCCGAGGAACTGGACCAGTTCTTCGAAGCAGACCAGAGCGGCCTGAAACCGTCCCGACAGGAGCGTCGTTTGCTGTTGGACGAATTTGAACAGAAATTCCCAAGGGGGAAAAACTGGGAGGCCACAGTAGACTTAACGGAACTGCACACCGCATTGACGCAGATCGATGTTCTGCATAGTGCCGTTATCGGAATCGGGCGCTATCGCCTTTTCAGCACCGCAACAAGCGGACCGCTCAGCGCACTTCATAGCGAGCTGAAACTTGCACATGAGAAAGTGAGGTCAGATCTGTCCGCGCTTGATACGTCAGATGCAGAGGCGCAGGCCAGGTTCCATCAGACCGCAGCCGAGCTCAGTGACAACATGAAGGCCATATTCGCGGTCCAGTTCATCCGCAATGGGCGCTCGCTGGCTGCGCTCCCGTTAAAACCGCTAACGTCGCGCGACAAGATGTTTTCGGAGTTGAACGGAAAACTTCGGAAGCATCATGAGAAGAATACGGATGCGCTTGTGGGTGCAACGCTGATATGCGCGGTGGGGACTTTTCTGTTCTCGGCGCTAGTGATCCTTGCCTATCATTGGGTGAATCCTGGCGATTGGCCGTACCGCTTTACCCGGTCGCTGATTGTCGAGTCTGTTCAGCTTGCGCTGACCATGACGTTGCTTTGTTGCGCTGTCGGATACTTCTCGCTGATGATCAGGGAAATAAGGACAGAACAGGGCTCTTGGGTGAAATGGGCATTGAGGAAGCCGCCTCTGTGGAGACTGATAATCACGAGTATATTGCCGTCGTTCGTGGCGATGCTTTTCGTCGGTCTATTGCTTCTGTTGATTGATTTTGCGTTTGGGAATTTAAGGACCAGCACTCAGATGCGGGACTTTCTTACGGCTAACTGGAGATATATTCTGTTCTTCTGGCCGCTCGGCATGTGCGCTTCCGTTGGTGTGCTGATCGCGACCGACCAGCACCTGCGACTTCCGGCCAAAAAGACGGTCTTGTGGACGCTGACCTGCATCCTTCCGTTGGCGCTTATCGCGCTGACTTGCGTGCTGGTGGCGGTGCCCAACAACACCGGTTCCGAGGGCTGGATGTCATTTTTGTGGACCGTTCGTGAGACTCTGTATCATGTCGTCCCGATCACCATCTTCTTGCTGGGCTATGCGGGCTTGCTCGAGTTTTGGGAAGATGAGGAGGATAACAGAAAGGCCAGTGAAAGTGTGCGGGCAGTCAGCAGAAAGTGGCCTGCAAGGTCACGCAGCAGAAAGTGGTCCGTGTGGGCACGCGGCAGATTGTGGCCCGTGTGGGCACGCAGCAGAAAGTGGCCCGCACGATCGCGCGGCAGAAAGTGACCCGCTGATGAAATATCTTTTCATGCTGTTACTTCTCATCCTGCCCTCGATGGCATTGCCAGATGCGACTCGCGATGATGAGAGGCTTACACTTCATGTCGGCGTGCGCGCCGATGCACCGCCGTTTTCGTATCTGCCGCGCCCGATGTTCGTCGCTGCCGGGAAGGGCACGGCGACACTGGGTAAGGCGGGTTATGCGGGATATATCGTTTATATCTGCGACCGTGTCATCGACGTGATGAAAAGCCGACGTGATCTGACGCCAAACGAGGCTGACACTGGCCTCGACTTCGACGTCGAGATTGTTCAGGTTACCGCGGATAACCGGTTTGATCTGCTGACAGCGGAAACCGGGACGAAGATCGATATCCTCTGCGATCCCGCCACGGCCACCTATCGGCGGGTAAGGGATCATACGGCTTCAGTGCCGCTATATATGTCAGGCATAGGGTTTGCGGCGCGAATCCGCGACGGGCAGGTGAATACAGGCGGTAGCGGTCGGATCGCTGTCGTGGGGAAGACCACAGCCGGCGATTACGGCATCAAGCGAATACTCGATGCCGGCGAGTGGCCCAATTACAAAGAGCGCCTGCTTGCATACATTCACAATCCGTCGGATCACGCCCAGTCAGTTCAGGGCGCCGTCCCAGCATCGCTCGGCATCGTCGAAGCCTTTCCAACACATGAACAGGCCGCCCGCGCATTCTGCAGCGACCCTGAAGACGCGAAATACAGGTTCAACTACTATGTCGGCGATATGGAGATCGTGAACCGGGCGCTGATGGTGTACGGCACGCCGAATTGCAAGTTCGAGCGGGCGACCGCTACTTACAGCGACGACCGCTACACGATCTTCATGCGCAACCCGGAACAGGCCGATGCCAGAAAGGCGCGGCTTTTGATGCGCTTTTCCCGCACATTGACCGAACTGGTGCTGACAAATCCCTCGCTGCTGGAGGAAGCCTTCCAGGCGAATTTCGAGCGCTACAGCCGCAGCGACAAGCTTCGTATCTTTTTCTGGAGCCTCTATGGCCCGTAACCGGGACCAATTGCCCGGCGTTTGGTGACTGCGCCTGACGCGGCTTCCTCTGCTGGCTTTCAGCCGGCAGCGCGTGTCGCGGTTTTGGCAAGCACGCGGTGCAGATAAATCCCGGCAACGACCGAGATTAAGAACAGCGCGACCTCCCAGCGGCCTGTCCCAAGCGCCGGGATCGCCGCACCGGGGCAGAAGCCTGCGATACCCCACCCCATGCCGAATAAGGCCGAACCGCCGATGAGCTTGCTGTCGATGATCATCGAGGTCGGGATCTGGAAGCTGCCACCGAACAGAGGGGCGTCGCGCCGCCAGACCAGACGGTAGCCGCTAAATGTCACGATCAGGGCACCGCCCATGACAAAGGCGAGACTGGGATCCCAGCTGCCCGCAATGTCGAAGAAGTTCAGCACCTTGGCGGGGTCCATCATACCTGAGATGGCAATACCTGTGCCGAAAACGAGGCCTGTGAGCCAAGCGAACATCAACTTCATCGGCTCAGCCTCCAAACACGTGGCGGATCAGGAAAACGGTGATTGCGGCAGTCGCCATGAAGGTCGGCACAGCAATAAGCGAGCGGACCGACAGGCGCGCCAGCCCGCAGACGCCGTGGCCCGAGGTGCATCCCGACCCGAGGCTTGCGCCCAGACCGACGATGACGCCGCCGACGACGATCATGGCGGGGCTTATCGGAACCGTCAGTGCCGGCATCGTGCCTGTCACGGCGAAGATCAGCCCGGGTGCGAGGACCATCCCGGCGATGAGGACAATGCGCCAGTCCATCTCCTCGCGGTCCTGGGCGAACACGGCGCCCGACAGGATGCCCGTCGCACCGAAGATGCGCCCAAGGCCCAGCATCAGCAGAACGGCACCGAGACCGATCAAAAGACCTCCGCCGAAGGAGGCGAGGGGCGTGAATTCTGTGGGCATTTAGAACCTCGTCACTTTCATTTGCGAGCGCCGCTTCGAGCCCGATTTTGACGCTGAAAGGCTCCGCAGTTCAAGCGTGGCGCTTCGCCGGACGGACGAGTTCTTCAAGCCTGTTCATTCTGATGGAGTTGCTCCCGATACGGCTACTTCGGAAGTTTTACTGGCACCAGCTGCCCGACCTCTTCGAGCGGGCCGAAGGCTGACGCCTCCTCGACCTGCTGCTCGGTCAGCAGGACCGCATAGCCCGTCATCGCCATTGAATAAACCTCGGATACAGCTACTGTTCCTTCATAGACGCTGCCAAGGTTCAGTGCTTTGACAACGTCATCAGGCTCGGGACCAAACATGACCCCTACGACCGGCGTACCAGGCTCCAGCGTCGATCCCGGTTGCAGGATGAAATAGCCACCGGCCGAACGAGCAGCTGAATCGCAGGTGCTGCGCGGGTCGCCCACCTTCAGGATCGGATGCCCAGGTGAGATTGCGATCAAGCGATCGCGTTCGGCCATTTCGGGGCGGGTGCCATACCAGCTGAGCGTTGTATCGCGAAGATGCGACGGTGCGTTCGCTTGTGTGAACTCGCATTCGATGATCGGTGCATTGCCACCAAAAGACAGGTCCCGAAGATCCTGACAGATCGCCTGTTGGGTGGCCTCCTCGTTGTCGATGCCGTCAAAGCAAGTGTCATCCGCCGTAACGTCTTGCCAACTGAAATTGTGAATACGGGCAGAAACCAACGACCGGCCCTCGCGAGGCTTCGTCACGAGTTTCACGCCCTTTGGCTTCGCGGGGTCTTCGGTCAGCTGCTTCAGCACGACTTCTTCCGGCGGAAACGGCAGTTCGAACTGGTCGGGAACATCCCCGAAATAGACCGTGGTATAGCGGATATCATCTGCGACGATCTCGGGAATGACGCGACCAGCCTTGCGCTGCTGCTGCATCTTGGTCAGCTGCGCCAGCAGGTCGAGATCTTCTACAGAGCAGGCGTTGAACAGTTTTGCGGTGTCATAGCACATATGCTCGACCCCGAGCTGCAGTCCTGACCAGCGATATCTGCTTCCCGTGCCCTGCTCGAATGCATCGACGCAGTTGAAATGGGCCTCGCCTGGCGCGCGGCACGCCGGATTGACCTCGGCAAGCCACTTCGCGCGGTCGAAATCGTAACCTTCCAACGGTGCCCTGCGCTCGGTCATCGGCATGTCGATATCCAGAAAATTCGCCAGCAGCGGGGGCATTCCGGATATGCGCGCCAGCTGCCCGGCCACGTCCTGGAACTCGTTCTCAATTCCTTGCCACTTGTCCAGCTCAGCCTGGGCCGAAGCACATCCGCCACACGCATCGAGCTGAGCCGTGGCCGCGGCGATGTTGTCGCGCCAAAGTTGCCTTTCGGCCTGATAGTCGGCGAAGCTTCGCGCTGCCAAGCCAACCTGATCGCCCATGGTTTCGTAGAAAAAGTACTCGGCAACGACATCAGCATACGCCGAGTGCTGCGGCAGACCCGCAAAACTTCCCACGACCAGCAGCGAGATACAACGACGTCTCATATGGCCACCACTCCTGATGCCAGACTATTGCATTCGAATCGCCGGTCGATCCTAGGATTATAGCATTTTGGACATAAAAAATCACTCAAAAACAAATGGGTACGGTATCGCGTCGAAGCGACCTTCCCGTTGGCCTCGCGCACGCACGAGCCGAAAGAGCGGCAAAGGATCAGTCTATCAGATCGCCCTGCCGTTCCGCGGCATCGGTTTCAGGCGCCGTGAGAAGACACTGAGAGCGGAGCAGTGGGACGCATCCCGATGCGAGAGCAGACCGCACTTAGCAGACCCACCCGTGCTTGCGCAGGTCAAAAGAGGCTTAGCACTATCAGTGAAACACTTGGAATAATGGCGGAGAGGGTGGGATTCGAACCCACGGAACCCGTGAAGGCTCAACGGTTTTCGAGACCGCCCCGTTCGACCACTCCGGCACCTCTCCGCGCTTTTCTGGTGTGGTGGAGGCGCATGTAGCGGGCGGGGGGTTGAAGCGCAAGGGGGTTTGGGATGAAAAAGCATCTCCGTCCTTGCGCTGAGGGTTTCTGATGCGGCGGCGCAGCCTGCTTGTAACTTTGCTGATCGTGACTGCGCTGCCGGGGTCGCTGACCTCGCGGGGCGGGTTGCTGAATGGCGCAGCGGCGGCGGGTCACGATCTGACATTGGCGGAACAGGTGTTCCGCGCCACGCTTGCGGACCGGCACGCGGCGGTGATCGAGGCGGAATCGGCGGGCTTCGCGGATCGTATGGCGGCCGTTTATCTGGGCGATGGCAGCGGTGCAGACTGGCGCGAGCAGGTCGCGCGCATCCACGATGCCGGACGGGTCGCCGCGCTTCTTCTTGGCGCTCTTGAATGGCGGCTGGCAGAAAACCCGGCGCTGGCGCAGCGGATGCGCAACTATCTGGGCGCGACCGGAGTTGCCAATGGCACGGACGGCATGGGGCTGGAAATGGCAGCGCGCCTGCAGCTGACGCGTCCTGCGGTCCTGGCTGCGGCGGCCAGACGCATGCAGCAGGACGATGCGGATGGCGGCGCCGCACTTGCCGCGATCCGGCGGATGATCGCGCAAAACGATCCTGTGTCTGCGCGCCTTGCCGCACAGCTTAATCGAGAACTGTCCTTCGCGCGTGGATATTCGGCGGCAGGCGGCTTTGATTTCCCGACCGAACCTGACGATGTCGCCGCCGACCTTTCGCTGCAGCTTCCCGAACACGTGGCGCAGATCTCTGCCGAAACCGAACTCGCGCTTTATACCGCTTTTGCGCCACTTGGGGCGCAGGCGATCGAGCGGATTGCGGCGGCGCGCGCAACGCCGCAGTCGCGCGCGTTCCGGGCCGTTCTGGACCTTGCGGAAGCGGATGTTCTTGACCAGCTTGCGGCAGAAAGCGGCCGTGCCGCAGCCAGACGCGATAAAGGGAGCCCGCTATGAGCGAAAGCCGAATGATCCTTGCCGGGCCGCTGGCCACGGACGAACTGTGCGACGTGCTGGGTGTGGCGGGTCAGACGCTTGCGCTTCCCGGCAGAGTTTGCGGCGGTGCGCAAGCCGGGATCGGCGGTGACTGGCCCCGGTATGAGACAGCGGCGGGCGAGGTTCCGGCGATTGAGGTGGCACCGACAGCGGCGCTGATGCGCTATCTGGATGTGATGGGCCTGCATCCGCAGCATATTGCGGGGCGGGAGGTCTGGGGCTTCGGCGGCGGTGGTGGTGATGACTGGTCGACGGCTGCGGCACCGCTCATGGCACTTGTGGCAAAGCTGATTCTTGAACGCGGGACTGAACGGGAGGCCGCGCAGGTCCGCGCACGTCTGCGCCGCATTGCCGAAGTCGCCGCCGCGGGCCTGCGCATCCGCACTGAGCCCGAGGCCACGGAATTGCTGCCCGAACCCGATTCGTCGCGCGTCGAGGTCCGGTCGCGGCATGAACGCTATGGCCGCTATTTCTCGGTCGAAGAGGTCGAACTGCGGCATCGGCGGCATGATGGAAGCTGGTCCGAACGCCTTGCGCGCGAGGTTTTCATCTCTGCCGACGCGGCGCTGCTGTTGCCCTATGACCCGGTCCGCGACGAGGTGCTGCTTATCAGTCAGTTCCGCGTCGGCCCCTTCGCGCGTGGTCAGGCGCAATGCTGGATGCTGGAGCCGATCGCCGGGCGCATCGACGTGGGCGAGACGCCCGCCGATGCGGCGCGGCGCGAGGCGGTGGAAGAGGCCGGGCTGAGCGTCGGCAGGCTTTACGCGCTACCCGGCCATTATCCGACACCGGGCGCAAACAGCGAATATTTCTATCCCTTCGTGGCGACCGTCGATCTTTCGGATTACCGGGCCGGGCAGGGCTTCGGCCTGGATGACGAGGGCGAGGATATCACGACCCATGTCCTGCCGCGCGCCGCGCTTTTGCGGCTGGCGATGTCGGGGCAGTTGCAATGCGGGCCGCTGTTCGCGATGGCGCTGTGGCTGGACCGTCAGGCAGACGCGATCCGTGCCGGGACGCAGCCTGAAGCGGGAACGATGCTGGCGTGAACGTGATTCCAACCTGCTGATTTCACGCCTTCATGCCTTGCCGCCGTGGCTTCGCCTGCTATTCATCAGGATTGGACGTGACAGGAAAGGCCCGGACATGGACATCCGCGACGATCTCGCCGCCGCTATCGGCAATACCCCTCTGATCCGCTTGCGCGGCGCCTCCGAGGCGACGGGCTGCGAGATTTTCGGCAAGGCAGAGTTCATGAACCCCGGCCAGTCCGTCAAGGACCGCGCGGCGCTGTTCATCATTCAGGATGCGGTCGCGCGCGGCGAATTGCGCCCCGGCGGAACCATCGTCGAAGGGACTGCGGGAAATACCGGGATCGGGCTGGCGCTTGTCGGCGCCTCGATGGGGTTCCGGTCGGTCATCGTCATCCCCGAGACGCAGAGCCAGGAAAAGAAGGACATGATCCGGCTGGCCGGTGCGGAACTGGTGCAGGTGCCCGCCGCGCCCTACAAGAATCCCAATAATTTCGTGCGCTATTCCGAACGGCTTGCAAAGGAGCTGGCCCGAACAGAGCCGAATGGCGCGATCTGGGCGAACCAGTTCGACAATGTCGCCAACCGACAGGCGCATATGGAAACCACAGGCCCCGAGATATGGGAGCAGACCGACGGGAAGCTGGACGGTTTCATCTGCGCCGTCGGTTCTGGCGGGACCCTGGCGGGCGTCGCCATGGCGCTGCAGCCGAAGGGCGTGAAGATCGGTCTTGCCGACCCGGAAGGTGCGGCGCTGCATTCATTCTATACGACGGGAGAGTTCGACAGCCCCGGTAGCTCTATCACCGAGGGTATCGGCCAGGGCCGCATCACCGCCAACTTGGAGGGGTTCACGCCCGATTTCAGCTATCGCATTTCCGACAGCGAGGCACTGGAGGTGCTGTTCGATATGGCCGAGAATGAAGGGCTTGTTCTGGGCGGATCTTCCGGGATCAACGTCGCGGGCGCGATCCGTATGGCGCGTGACATGGGGCCGGGCCACCGCATTGCCACGATCCTCTGCGACGCGGGGAACCGCTATCAGACCAAGCTCTATAATCCCGAATTCCTGCGCGAGAAGGGCCTTCCTGTGCCGCGTTGGCTTGACGGTGCAACCAGCGAAATGCCCGAAGTATTCGAGTGATTGCCTTGTTTTTTAAAGTTTTTCGCATTGCCGCGCTGGCGCTGCTTTTGCTTGCCACGCAAGTTGCGGCCCAGACAGATCAGAATATCGACTACAGCCGCTGGGAAACCTTTGCCGGTCAGGCAGAAAACGCACTCGGCAATAAAGAGACGACGACCGCGACGCTGAATTCGATCCGGCAGAACGCCGATAACTGGCGAGAGCAGTTCGCGGGTTACAAAAACCCGAACGAATCGCAGATCCAGTCCGTTCAGGATCAGATCGACGCGCTTGGACCTGCCCCTGCCGAAGGCGCGACAGAGCCGGAGGAAACGGCCAATCGCCGCGCCGACCTGAACGACCAGCTCGCCAAGTTGAAGGCCCCGGCGACGCAGGCGTCAGAGGCACTGGCCCGTGCGCGGTCCATCATCGCGCAGGCGGATGAGGCGATCGGTGAGCGCGAGGCGCAAGAAATCCTGTCGCAGACCCCATCGCCGCTGCTGCCGTCAAGCTGGCTTGCCGCGTTGCAGGATGGGGTGGCGGTATGGGACGGGATAGGCACGGACGCCATCAATGGCCGGACGCGCGCGCAGTTTCTGGAAAGCGCCCCGAAAATCCTGTCCTATTTCCTTGCAGCGCTGGCGCTGCTGACCTTCGGGCGGCGCTTCGTTGATTCGCTGCCGTCGCGGCTGGGGGCGCGCGCCACCGGCGATGCGCGCGCGGTCATCGCCTTTGTCGTGTCGCTGGGTCAGATCCTCGTGCCGATGCTGGGCATCGCGCTGTTGGCCTGGGGGCTTGATGCGGCGGGACTGTTCGGGCGCTGGCTGACGCCGTTCCTTCTGTCCCTGCCACCGGCAGCTTTGGTGTTCTTCAGCGGTCGCTGGCTTGTGCGGACGCTGTTTTCATCAGCCTCGGTCGCCTATGACACGTTGAACATCCCGGCGAGCAAGCGCGGATTCGCGCGCTTTTACGGGACCGGGCTGGCCGTCATGCTGGCGCTTCATTCGATCCTGTCGCACGCAGCGCTGCCACTGGCGGGCTATGTGCGCAGCAGCAATGCGCCACCGCAGATTCCCCATGCGATTTCTGCGGCGGGCGCGGGTGTCTTTCACCTGATCCTGTTCATTCCCGCAGCGTTCTTCCTGTTCCAGCTTGCCAATATCCTGCGCCGCATGACGCGCTATGACGGGACCGAGACACCGCCTTTCCGCGCCCGTGTTCTGTCCTATTTCGCTGCCTTCCTGCGCATCGCCATCGTCGTCCTGCTGGTGCTGATGGCACTTGGCTATGTGAACCTCGTCAACGCGATCTTCTGGTCGCTGGTCAAAAGCCTTGGCCTGATCGGCCTTCTGATCCTGCTTTATGACTTCTGCGCGGATCTCTATTCGCTCAGCCGTCGCGGCAAGGAAGGGGCGCGTGATTCGCTCATTCCGATGCTGCTCGGCTTCCTTCTGGTTTGCGCTTCCATCCCGGTTTTCCTGCTGTTCTGGGGTGCCACGCCTGCCGAACTTGAAACCTTGCGTCAGCGCATCGTCAGCGGCTTCTCGGTCGGTGGTATCACGATCTCGCCCGGCGGCGTTTTCGCCTTCGGCGTTGTGTTTGCGATCGGCTATTTCCTGACCGGCACCGTCAAGAACGTGATGCGCAACAGCGTGTTGCCGCGGACACGTCTGGACGCGGGCGCGCAGAATGCCGCCGTCGCCGGGATCGGCTATGTCGGGATCACGCTGGCGATCCTGCTTGCCGTCACCTCGGCCGGGATCAACCTGTCAAGCATCGCCATAGTCGCCGGTGCGCTTTCCGTCGGGATCGGCTTCGGCCTGCAGACCATCGTGCAGAACTTCGTTTCGGGCATCATCCTGCTGATCGAGCGTCCGATCAGCGTCGGTGACTGGGTCGAAGCCGGGGGACAGCAGGGGATCGTGCAGGATATCTCGGTCCGCTCGACGCGGATCAAGACCTTCGATCAGACCGATGTGATCGTGCCGAACAGCGATCTGATAAGCCAGTCGGTGACGAACTGGACGCGCGGGAATTCGCGTGGCCGCATCATCGTTGCGGTCGGTGTCGCCTATGGCAGCGATACCCGCAAGGTAGAGCGTATCCTGCGCGAGATTGCCGAGGATCAGCCGACCGTCCTGATCGACCCGGCCCCCGCGGTTCTGCTGACCAATTTCGGGGCCGACAGCCTTGATTTCGAGGTGCGCTGCATCCTCTCGGACATCTCGGGCGGCGTCGGCGTTGCCTCGGAAATGCGACACCAGATCGCGCAGCGCTTCTCGGACGAGGGGATCGAAATCCCCTTCGCGCAACGCGATCTGTGGCTGCGCAACCCCGAAACGCTTTTCGTCAAGCCGAACGGCAGGGCCAAACCCGCCAAGGCCGACAAGGCCGAACTTGCCGGGCCGCAGGAGGTGCCAGAGAAGCACGAGATCGCCGATATCCGGTCAGTGGGAGAGTTCCCGGACAACGATGGCGGCGGCGACGGCGATGGGGGTGGCGACGGCGACAGCACCTGATGCCGCTTCCGCGCGCGCCGATGCGTTCTGCGCCCCGCCTGTCGCCATATGCGACGGCGGGGCGTTTTCTTTCCAGACGGCAGATCCCCGGATTTCGCGGTTGACTTGGTTGCATATGCAACTTAATCTTGTGCCAGAAAATGGGGGATCAACATGACAATCGACGCCTTGCCGCAAGGCATGATCCGTGCCGCCACCGCCAATGGCACCGCAGCGCATGAAGGCTATATGCCCGGTTTCGGCAATGACTTCGAAACCGAGGCGCTGCCGGGCGCGCTGCCGCAGGGGCAGAACAGCCCGCAGAAATGCAGCTATGGTCTTTACGCCGAACAGCTTTCCGGCACCGCCTTCACAGCGCCGCGCGGCCAGAACGAACGCACCTGGTGCTATCGCATCCGCCCCAGCGTCAAGCATGTCGGGCGGTTCAAGAAAATAGATCTGCCATACTGGAAATCGGCCCCGCATGTGCTTCCCGATGTCACCAGCCTTGGCCAGTATCGCTGGGACCCGGTGCCCCATAAGGCAGGCGAGGCGCTGACCTGGATCACAGGCATGCGCACGATGACCACGGCGGGCGATGTGAATACGCAGGTCGGCATGGCGGCCCATATCTATCTGGTCACGGAATCGATGAAGGATGAATATTTCTTCAGCGCCGACAGTGAGTTGCTGGTGGTGCCTCAGGAAGGCAGGCTGCGGTTCTGCACCGAACTGGGCATCATAGATCTGGAGCCGAAGGAGATCGCGATCATCCCGCGCGGTCTGGTTTACCGCGTCGAGGTGCTGGAAGGGCCGGCGCGCGGCTTCGTTTGCGAGAATTATGGTCAGAAGTTCGACCTGCCCGGACGCGGCCCGATCGGCGCGAACTGCATGGCCAATCCGCGCGATTTCAAATCCCCTGTCGCCGCATTCGAGGACCGCGAGGCGAAAAGCCGCGTCGTCATCAAATGGTGCGGCCAGTTCCACGAAAGTTTTATCGACCACAGCCCGCTGGACATTGTTGCCTGGCACGGTAACTATTGCGCCTATAAGTATGATCTTCGTACATATTCCCCGGTCGGCGCTATCCTGTTCGATCACCCGGACCCGTCGATCTTTACGGTTCTGACCGCGCCGTCAGGGCAGGAGGGCACGGCGAATATCGACTTCGTGCTGTTCCGAGAACGCTGGCTGGTAGCCGAACACAGCTTCCGTCCGCCGTGGTATCACAAGAACATCATGTCCGAGATGATGGGAAATATTTACGGCATCTACGACGCCAAGCCACAGGGCTTCGTGCCGGGCGGGACCAGCCTGCACAACATGATGCTGCCGCACGGGCCTGACCGGAACGCCTTTGAACACGGCTCGACCGAGCCGATGGTGCCCGCCAAGCAGGACAACACCATGCAGTTCATGTTCGAAACCCGCTTCCCCCAGCAACTGACAGAGTTCGCCGCGAACGAAGCACCTCTGCAGGACGATTATGTCGATTGCTGGGACAGTCTGGAAAAGAAGTTCGACGGCACACCGGGCGAGAAATAACCGCTGAAAGCCCCTTGATCCCGCGCCCGCGCCGGTCTAATCCGGCGCGGTTCGCATTCGCGCGGGCGGTTAGCTCAGTTGGTAGAGCGCTTCGTTTACACCGAAGATGTCGGGGGTTCGAGCCCCTCACCGCCCACCATTTTCCCCATCCTGTTCGGCAGCACGCTTTTCCAGCGACGCGAGTTCTCGCTGGCGCTTGGCGATCTTGTGTTCGATCGCGCCTGCGATATCCGCACGTTCGGGCGCAAGGATGCGTGCATCCTTCAGGCGCTGGCGGAAGCTTGCGATGTCCATGCGAAGATAGCGGCGGTCGTGATCCAGGTCGTTTTCGGTGCGCGCGGTCAGCCCGACGCCACGACGATAGCGGACCAGCTTCTGGTCGATGTAATGCGCACGCTCCAGCAGACGGGCGCGGAAGTAGAAAACCCGATCCTCGATCGCGTCGGTTTCCGTGATCGGGCCGCAGTCATCCATGATCCGCGGGCTCCATGCGCAGGTCGCCCCGATGCATGTCGAGTTTGTCCGCGCCGTCCGCACGATGTCGAAATCCATGCCAATCCGCTGCCGCTTGCGTCGCCGCTGGCTGCCCCACAGCTTGCCGTCGGGACGCATGTCCAGCACATCGGAATGCAGAAGCCACGCGCCGGTTTCGCGATAGGCCTGCGCCAGCACGGAAACCCGATCCGGCTCTGATATGTCGTCGCCCGCGTTATAGACGATCAGGTCACTGTCGGCGGCCAGTTCGAACAGGTGATTGACATGCCCGATCAGCCCCTTGTTCGGGACGTTTCTGTTGATCGTTATGTTGTGCGGCCCGTCATAGTCGTCAACGGTGCGGCGGATCACGTCATACGTCCCGTCCGGAGAGTTGTCGTCGCTGATGAGGATGTTCAGGCCGTCATGGTCCTGCGCGAAGGCGCCCAGCAATGTCTCCCGGATGAAGTCCTGCTGCTTGTAGCACATGATCGCCAAGGTGATTTTCATTCGGCCCCCGTCGGATCAGCTATATCCGAATCTCTCATAGTCAGCGTTATAGATGCGGCGGATCAGGTCGTCCGTCTGTTGGTCGTCATCCGCAGCGGCCTTGTAGCTGCCGCGCAACTCTTGCGGGAAGGGGGCGGTTGCCGGAAGATCCAGCAGCCCCGCAAGCCAGTCTTCCAGCGCGGCGGTGCCGTCTTCAAGCCGAAAAACCCGGCACCAGTCCGGCACGAAGGCGTTCTGCGGCAGAAAGTGGTGATCGAAGCTGCGATGCCGCCTGTCGTCGAAGCCTTCGATCTGCTGAACGAAATTGGCGAAGGTTTCCCCGGCCGGGATGCGCTTTTCGTGGTCGCGGTGATAATGGAACGCGCTGCGAAGCCGGGCCTTCGGCGCGCGGACAATGGCAAAACCCGCATCGAAGAAATCTGCCGGAAACAGCCGTTCAAGATCCTTCGCAAGCATGTGCTGGGGCGAGCTTTGCGTCCAGTTTCTGCCGCGCCCTGCCTTGTACTTGCGATCCAGCATGGCCACGCATCCGAAGCGGCGCAGATAGTCTTCGGCACTGCTGCCCGCGCATTTCGGGACATGCGCGAAGTAGATGACCTTGCCCTGTCCCCGAAAGATCGGCACTGCGCTTCCCTTCATGAATCCCAACGTCGCGGTGATGGCCTAAATGCGCGTGACGCTGTCCAAGTGCAAGCAGGCCTTTCAGCCCGAGACGTTTTATCGCGGCCGCGCGATTGACGCGATGCCTTGTGCGGCGCAGTCTTTGCTTGACGCATGGCCCGTCGATGACGCATATACGGCGTTATATGAACGTGCGTTCAAATAACGGGAGGGGATGGCCTTGTTCACGCATGGTATGGAATTCGATCTGGGCGAGGATATTGGTGCGCTGCGCGAGATGGTGCATCGGTTTGCGCAGGAACGTATCAAGCCGCTGGCCGCAAAGACCGACAGCGAGAACGCCTTCCCGAACGAGCTTTGGCAGGAATTGGGGGAACTCGGCCTGCTCGGCATTACCGTGTCAGAAGACTATGGCGGCTCCGGCATGGGCTATCTTGCCCATACCATCGCGACCGAGGAAATCGCGCGGGCGTCCGCCTCGATCAGCCTGTCTTACGGTGCGCATTCGAACCTGTGCGTGAACCAGCTGAAGCTGAATGGCAGCGAGGAGCAGAAGCAGAAATACCTGCCGAAGCTGTGTTCCGGTGAACATATCGGCGCGCTTGCCATGTCCGAGGAGGGTGCCGGTTCCGATGTCGTCGGCATGAAGCTGAAGGCGGAAAAGCGCAACGGTTACTATGTCCTGAACGGGTCCAAATACTGGATCACCAACGGCCCGGATGCCGATACGCTGGTCGTCTATGCGAAGACCGACCCAGAGGCCGGATCGAAAGGCATCACCGCCTTCATCATCGAAAAGGGCATCAACGGCTTCACGCAAGGCCCGCATTTCGACAAGGTCGGGATGCGCGGATCGAACACGGGCGAGCTGATTTTCGACAATTGCGAAGTTCCGTTCGAAAACGTGCTGGGCGAGGAAGGCAAGGGCGTGCGGGTGCTGATGTCGGGGCTCGATTACGAACGTCTGGTGCTGTCGGGGATCGGGACGGGCATCATGGCCGCCTGTCTGGACGAGGTCGTGCCCTACAGCAAGGAACGCAAGCAGTTCGGTCAGGCGATCGGAAATTTCCAGCTGATGCAGGCCAAGATCGCAGACATGTATGTCGCGATGAACACCGCCAAGGCTTATGTCTATGAGGTCGCGAAGGCCTGCGACGCGGGCAAGGTCACGCGGCAGGATGCGGCGGGCGCGGTGCTTTACGCATCCGAACAGGCGATGGTGCAGGCGCATCAGGCCGTGCAGGCGCTTGGCGGCGCAGGCTTCCTGAATGACAGCGTGGTCAGCCGCCTGTTCCGTGACGCCAAGCTGATGGAAATCGGCGCAGGCACATCCGAAATCCGCCGCATGCTGATCGGGCGCGAATTGATGGCGGGGGCGTGACCCGCGCGCCGATGATATGGTTGATGACGGCGCTGCCCGCCGCGGCGCCGCTTGCCGCCGTGGCGCAGAATATGCCCAGCCTGCCGGAAATGCCGCCGCCTCCCGGCCGCAATGCCCTGTTCGAACAGGTTCTGGAAGACGCAAGCGCCGAAGAACGCATCGAACTGGCAACCACCTATTACGCGACCGACAAATGTGCGGTGTCGGACGATCCTGACGGCTGCTTCATGGACGGCTATCAGACCTGCTTGGCCAATCTGGGCGATCGGGCGGAACTGGCCTGCATGACCGCCCATGCCATGGGATGGGAAGGGACGATGAACGTGCGCAGCTCCGAAATGGCGTTTGCTGTGCTGGATGCGCAGGACCGGTCGCCCAAGCGCGCCGAAGGCGATGCATTCGATGACGCAGTCGATGACTATTTCGAAGAACAAAGCGCGTTGATCCGCACCGCAAACGGTGAATGCGATGCGAAGGGCCGCATGATGTCCGGGGACGAGGCGCTTGTTGCGATGATGCGCTGCCACGCCGAACGAAAGTTCGCCATCTTCATGCAGTTGGAAGACCTGATCCAGCCGCTGCAGGATATGCTGGCGCAAGCCGGGATGGAGGCGATTCCATGATGCTCCGCTGCGCCGCCCTGCTGGTATGCGCCGCGGCAAGCGCCGGCGCGCAGGAACCGTCCGCCGACACCTCGCTGGTCGAGGCCTGTCTGGACAATATCTCTATCGCGCAGGCTGATGGGGTCGATGCGAAACCGCAGGATTGCATCGGCCTGTCCGCCAACGCCTGCATGGCACAACCCGGCGGGGATTCCACCGCGAGTATGATAAGCTGCACTTCGGGCGAGATCGACTTCTGGGACCGGCAACTGAACGAATCCTATCAGGCGCTTCTGACCGAAGCGAAGGCATGGAAGCCCTCCGGCGATCCGCGTGTCACACCGGATATGGCCCCCGAAAAGGTGCTGCGGCAGATGCAGCGCGACTGGATCGCCTATCGCGATTCCAGCTGTGACTGGGCGTCGCGCCCGTGGGAAGGCGGCAGCATCATCGGCGTCATCCGGGCAGGCTGCCTGCTGGATGCGACCGCCGAACAGGCGATCCGGCTGCGCGGCAGGTTGATTGAAGAAGAAGGGATGCGCTGATGGACCATCATTACGCCGAGAGAAGGGGACAGGCATGAAACTGAAGTCATCGGTGATCCCGACATCCGACGCCTTCAAGGCCAATCGCGAGGCGCATCTGGGCCTGATCGCCACCGCACGCGAGGCGGCAGAGGCCGTGCTGGCAGGCGGCGGCGAAAAGGCGATGGAACGCCATACCTCTCGCGGCAAGATGCCGCCGCGCGAACGGGTGGCAAACCTTCTCGATCCCGGCTCTCCGTTTCTGGAAATCGGCGCGACGGCGGCGCATGGCATGTATGACGGCGACGCGCCGGGCGCGGGCGTGATCGCGGGGATCGGCAAGGTTCACGGGCAGGATGTGATGGTCGTGGCCAATGACGCGACGGTCAAGGGCGGCACCTATTACCCGATGACGGTGAAGAAGCATCTGCGCGCGCAGGAGATCGCCGAGGAGTGCCATCTGCCCTGCGTCTATCTGGTCGACTCGGGCGGCGCGAACCTGCCCAATCAGGACGAGGTCTTCCCGGATCGCGATCATTTCGGGCGCATCTTCTATAATCAGGCGCAGATGAGCGCGAAGGGTATCCCGCAGATCGCGGTGGTGATGGGGTCCTGCACGGCGGGCGGGGCCTATGTGCCCGCCATGTCGGATGTAACAATCATCGTCAGGGGTCAGGGAACCATCTTTCTGGCGGGGCCGCCGCTGGTCAAGGCCGCAACCGGAGAGGTCGTCAGTGCCGAGGATCTGGGCGGCGGCGATGTTCATACCCGCCTGTCGGGCGTCGCCGATTATCTGGCCGAGGATGACGCCCATGCGCTGGCACAGGCCCGCCGCGCGATTTCGAACCTGAACCGCCACCTGCCGCAGACGGTCGTCTGGGAAAACCCGGAAGCCCCGGCCTATGACCCCGAGGAAATTTTGGGCGTTGTCCCCGGCGATCTGCGCACGCCCTATGACATCCGCGAGGTTATTGCGCGGGTGGTGGACGGGTCGCGCTTTGACGAGTTCAAGGCGCGCTACGGCGAAACGCTGGTGACAGGCTTCGCCCATATCGAAGGCTGCCCGGTCGGTATCATTGCCAATAACGGCGTGCTGTTTTCCGAGGCGGCCCAGAAGGGCGCGCATTTTGTCGAACTGTGTTCGCAGCGCGGTATTCCGCTGATTTTTCTGCAGAACATCACCGGGTTCATGGTGGGGCGCAAATACGAAAACGAAGGCATCGCGCGGCATGGGGCCAAGATGGTCACCGCCGTTGCCACCACGAATGTCCCGAAAATCACCATGCTGGTGGGCGGGTCGTTCGGCGCGGGGAACTATGGCATGTCGGGCCGAGCCTACAGCCCGCGCTTTTTGTGGACATGGCCGAACAGCCGGATCAGCGTCATGGGCGGGGAACAGGCGGCGGGCGTGCTGGCGACCGTTCGACGCGACGGGATCGAACGCAAGGGGGGCACATGGTCGGCGGAAGAAGAGGCCGAATTCAAGCGCCCGACAATCGAGATGTTCGACCGCCAGTCGCACCCGCTTTATGCCTCGGCCCGGCTTTGGGATGACGGCATCGTGGACCCACGCAAGACCCGCGACGTGCTGTCGCTGTCCCTGCGCGCCAGCCTGAACGCCCCCATCGAGCCCACACGCTTCGGCGTCTTCAGGATGTAACGATGGACCCGGTCGGCTTCACATTCGGCGACTCGCGCGAGTTGAACGAAACGCTCATCGCTCTGGTCCGCGCGGGCACGAAAACCGCCACCTGCGGCGCGCTGCGCGATTTCGACGAAGGCGAGGAAATGCCGGTGGTCGGCCGGCGTGACATCGCGCTCGACTGGGACGGCAAGCCCGCGTTGCTGATCGAAACGACCGAGGTAACAACCCTGCCGTTCAGCGAGGTCCCGCAGGATTTCGCACTGGCCGAAGGCGAGGGCTGCTTCGACGACTGGCGCCAGGCCCATATCGCCTTCTTCACCCGCAACGGGGGCTATGATCCCGATATGCTGCTGGTCTGCGAGCGCTTCCGTCTGGTTGAGGTGCTGCGATGATCCAGGTCTTGCAGGGCGATATCACCACGCTTGACGTTGACGCCATCGTCAATGCGGCCAATGAAACGCTGCTTGGCGGGGGCGGTGTGGATGGGGCGATCCACCGCGCGGCAGGGCCGGAATTGCTGGCGGAATGCCGCAGCATCGGCGGCTGCCCGACGGGTCAGGCGCGGATCACCAAGGGCTATAATCTTCCCGCGCGCCATGTCATCCACACCGTCGGTCCGGTCTGGAAGGGCGGCGGTCAAGGCGAGGATACGCTGCTGGCCTCGGCCTATCGCAACTCGCTCGAACTGGCGCGCAGCCACCGCCTGACCACCATCGCTTTCCCGGCCATCTCGACGGGCGTCTACGGCTTTCCGGCAGATCGCGCATCGCATATCGCGGTCGACATGATCCGGCGCCACGCCGCTGGGATGACCGTGACGCTCGTCGCCTTTGACGACACCGCCGCGCAAGTTCTGCGACAGGCTCTGACATGAGCCCTTCTTCTTCACCCAAATATCCCGCGGGGGTGCGGGGGCGCGAAGCCCCCGTATTGGCCCGTCAGACAAAGGAGCCGCCATGTTCCAGAAAATCCTGATCGCCAACCGGGGCGAGATCGCCTGCCGCGTTATCGACACCTGCAGGAAGCTTGGGGTGGCCACGGTCGCGGTCTATTCCGACGCCGACCGCGCGGCGCGCCATGTGGCAATGGCGGATGAGGCCGTGCATCTGGGCGGGCCGGCGCCGAAGGACAGCTATCTGCGCGGCGACGCGATCATTCAGGCAGCGAAGGATACAGGCGCGCAGGCGATCCATCCGGGATACGGGTTTCTCAGCGAAAATCCGGATTTCGTCGATGCGGTCGAGGCTGCGGGGCTGGTCTTCATCGGTCCCTCCGCCAAGGCCATTCGCGCTATGGGGCTTAAGGATGCCGCAAAGGCGCTGATGGAAAAAGCGGGTGTGCCTGTCGTGCCCGGTTATCACGGCGACAATCAGGATGCGGGTTTTCTGGCCGAACAGGCCGAACAGATCGGCTATCCGGTGCTGATAAAGGCGGTCGCGGGTGGTGGCGGCAAGGGCATGCGGCGCGTCGATGCGCCCAGGGATTTTGCCGATGCGCTCTCCTCGGCACAGGGCGAGGCGCAGACGGCATTCGGCAACCCGGATGTGCTGATCGAGAAATATATCCTCCAGCCCCGCCATATCGAAGTGCAGGTTTTCGGCGATGGTGTGCGGGCCGTGCATCTTTTCGAACGCGACTGCTCGCTGCAGCGCCGCCACCAGAAGGTGATCGAGGAAGCGCCTGCGCCCGATATGCCTGAACAGGTCCGCAAGGTCATGGGTGCTGCGGCCACCCGCGCGGCCGAGGCGATCAATTACAAGGGCGCGGGCACGATCGAATTCATCGTGGACGGATCGGACGGTCTGCGCGAGGACGGATTCTGGTTCATGGAAATGAACACCCGCCTGCAGGTCGAACATCCCGTGACCGAATTGATTACCGGCGTCGATCTGGTGGAATGGCAGCTTCGCGTCGCGTCCGGCGAACAGCTTCCGGTCAGGCAGCAGGAACTCTCGATCCACGGTCACGCCTTCGAGGCGCGGCTTTATGCCGAGGATGTGCCTGCGGGCTTTCTGCCCGCCACGGGAACGCTGGCGCATCTGGAATTTCCCGATCACGCGCGGATCGAAACCGGGGTGCGGCCCGGCGATACGATCAGCCCGTGGTACGACCCGATGATCGCCAAGGTGGTGACCTGGGGACCGACGCGCGCGATTGCGCTGCGGGCGCTGGAAACCGCGCTTGTCGATACCGAGGTTGCGGGATCTGTCACCAATGTCGATTTCCTGATCGCCCTGACCCGACATGACGGGTTCCGCAAGGGTGATGTCGATACCGGCCTGATCGGGCGCGATCTGGATGCGCTGATCGACGCCGCCGAACCCGATCCGCGCGCGCAGGCGCTTGGCGTGGTCGGGTTGGCGGGGCTGGCTGATCCGTCGGTGCAAGGTGGCATGACTTTGTGGCAGCCCTTGCGCCGGACGATTGCGTGGGAAGGCGGCGAGGCGCTGCTGGAAGTCGAAGGACCGGGTGCGGCCCGCGTGACAATCGACGGGACCGCCCACGAGGTCCGCTGGCAGGGAGAGCGCTGGTGGGTCGATGATACGCTGCGCCGCAACCGCATTGTCAGCCACGCCGCCGGGGTCAGTGTCTTTGGCGGGCGGACGGTGTCGATGAAGCCTGTGGATGCGCTTGACCGCGCCGGGGACGAGGCCGGGGGCGGGCTTACCCTGTCGCCGATGCCGGGGTTGGTCAAGGCGGTGTTTGTCGAAGCTGGCCAGCAGGTCAGCGCCGGGGACAGGCTTGCCGTGCTGGAGGCGATGAAGATGGAACACACGCTGACCGCCGCGCGCGACGGTATCGTAGCCGAGGTTCTGGCCGCCGCCGGCGATCAGGTCGAGGCAGGTGCAGCATTGATCCGGCTGGAGGAAGAGGAGGCAGCGGCATGAGCGGCTTTGTCGAAATCTTCGAAATGGGCCCGCGCGACGGCTTGCAGAACGAAAAGCGGCTGATCGATTCCTGCGACAAGATCACGCTGGTGGACCTTCTGTCGAAGGCGGGCTTCCGGCGGATTGAGGTGACAAGCTTTGTCAGTCCGAAATGGGTGCCACAAATGGGCGACGCGGCCGAGGTCATGGCCGGGATCAGGCGCGCGCCGGGTGTCAGCTATGCCGTGCTGACGCCCAACATGAAGGGCTATGAGGGCGCGAAGGCGGCCCGCGCGGATGAGGTCGCGGTCTTCACGAGCGCCTCGGAAGGGTTTGCAAAAGCCAATCTCAACGCCACCATCGACGAAAGTTTCGAACGCTTCGCGCCCATCATGGACGCCGCGAAAGCCGACGGCATCCCGGTGCGCGGCTATGTCAGCGTTGTCACGGATTGCCCCTTCGATGGACCGACCCCGCCCGAAAACGTGGCCCGCGTCGCGGCGCGTCTGGCCGCGATGGGCTGCTATGAAATCAGCCTTGGCGATACGATCGGGCAGGGGCGCCCCGAAACCATCGACGCCATGCTGGCGGCGGTGCTGGAGGAGGTGCCGGCAGAACAGCTTGCCGGGCATTATCATGATACGGCGGGGCGCGCGCTTGACAATATCGACGCCTCGCTGGCGCGCGGGCTGCGGGTGTTTGACGCCGCCGTGGGCGGTCTTGGCGGCTGCCCCTATGCGCCGGGTGCCGCCGGGAACGTGGCGACGGAACGGGTCGCCGCGCATCTGTCGCGGGCGGGCCATGACACCGGGCTGGACATGAACGCCATCACACTCGCCGCCGATTTTGCGCGCGGCATGCGCAGCACGACGGAGACATCTGCATGAGCGAATTCGATACCATACGCATCGACACCGACGCGCGGGGCGTGGCGACATTGTCGCTGGCGCGGGCCGAGAAGCATAATGCGCTTTCGGCGCAGATGCTGGCGGATCTGACCCGCGCGGCCAGCCTGCTGAGCCATGATGACGCGGTGCGCGTGGTGATCCTTGCGGCTGACGGGCCGACCTTCTGCGCGGGCGGCGATCTGGCATGGATGCGCGAACAGATCGATGCGGATGCCGAGACGCGCCGGGCGGGCGCGCGGCAATTGGCGAATATGCTGATGGCGATGAATACGATGGCCAAGCCCGTGATCGGGCGTGTGCATGGCAATGCCTTCGGCGGCGGGATCGGCATGATGTCGGTCTGCGATGTCGTCGTGGCCGCGCGGGGTGCGAAATTCGGCCTGACCGAGACAAAGCTGGGCCTGATCCCCGCGACCATCGGCCCCTATGTTCTGGCCCGGATGGGCGAGGACAAGGCGCGGCGCGTCTTCATGTCGGGCCGGCTTTTCGATGCCGAGGAAGCAGTCAGCCTGAACCTCGTGGCGCGGCTGGCCGATGCGGCCGATCTGGATGCCTTTGTCGAGGAAGAGGTCGCGCCCTATCTGCTTTGCGCGCCGGGTGCCGTGGCCGAAGCCAAGCGAATGGCCCGCACCCTTGGCCCTCGCATCGACGAAGCTGTGATAGATCACAGCATCGACAGGCTGATCGCCATGTGGGAAGGCGACGAGGCCCCCGAGGGCATCGCCGCCTTCTTCGACAAGCGCAAGCCGCGCTGGCAGCAGGGCTAGGCCGCGCGGTAGCGCTGCAGCCAGTGTGCGTAGGGCGTGGGCAGGGTGGCCCATGCCGGGTTTTCGACGCCAAGCTTCTGTGCAGCGTCATAGGGCCAGTGCGGATTGGTCAGCATCGGTCTGCCAAGCGAGATCAGATCGACAAGTTCGTCCTCGATAAGCTGGTTGGCCTGTTCGGGCTTGCTGATATACCACGAGGTCGAGGTCGGAAGTCCGGTTTCCTGCCGCACGCGCCCCGCGATGGGCGCCAGGAATGCCGGCCCCCACGGGATGTCGGCGTCCGGCGTGGAAAAGCCCATGCTGACATCGACGAGGTCCAGGCCCTCGGCCTTCAGGCTGCGGATCGTGTCGATCGCGTCGCCTAATGTTTCCTCGTCCTGCCCGTCGAATTCGATGACGCCGATCCGCGCCAGAATGGGCTTCTGTTCTGGCCAGACCTTGCGAACGGCTGCAAGTGTCTCGATCAGGAAGCGGGCGCGGTTCGCCGCGCTGCCGCCATAGGCATCGGTGCGGGTGTTGGAATGCGGCGACAGGAAGCTTTGGCCAAGATAGCCATGCGCGAAGTGCAGCATGAGACTGTCCAGTCCGATCTCGTTCGCGCGCAGGGCCGCATCGACAAAGCCCTGCTGGACGCGGGCGATATCATCCAGCGTCATCTCTCGCGGGATCTTTGGCAGATCGCCGCCAAAGGCGATTGCTGAAGGCGCGATGGTCTGCCAGCCACGCGGGTCGTTGCCCGGGATATGATTGTCCCCTTCCCACGGGGCGTTGGCACTGGCCTTGCGCCCGGCATGAGCGAGCTGGATACCCGAGGCTGCGCCCGACTTGCCAATCTCGGCGACGATGGGCGCGAGCGCTTCTGCCTGCGCGTCGTTCCACAGGCCCAGACAGCCGGGGGTAATGCGCCCCTCGGGCGTGACGCCGGTCGCCTCGATCGTGACCAGCCCCGCACCGCCGCGCGCCAGGCTGGACAGATGCGTTCTGTGCCAGTCGTTGGCCAGGCCGTCGGTTGCGGAATATTGACACATCGGCGACACCGCGATGCGGTTGCGAAGCGTCAGGCCCCTGAGCGTGAGGGAATCGAAAAGTTCGGGCATGAGAGTTCCAGTCATTCGGTACTGTTGTTCGAATATTATCGAACTATAGACTTAAGCTGGCCGATATGTCAAGATGCCGCCATGAGAGCGTTCAAGCACCCGCAGATCGAGGATGTGGCAATTGCCGATGTCCTGCATGCATTAAGCGACCCGATCCGGCTTGGAATCGTGGCGCAGCTTGCACAAGAGGGCGAGGCGAGTTGCAGCGCGCTGGATGGTGGCCGGCCGAAATCCAGCATGTCGCATCATTTCCGGGTCCTGCGCGACGCGGGGATCATCATGTCGCGCCCAGAAGGCGTGTCGCATCTGAACACGCTGCGGCGCGACGACCTGAATGATCGGTTCCCCGGTCTTCTGGACGCCGTTCTTGGGGCCGTGCGCTAGCTGGCGCGGAGCAGGCGGCCAAGCCGGGCAATGCCCTCGTCAACCAGTTCCTTTTCGTGCAGCGTGAAGCTGAGGCGGATCGTGTTGCGGCCCGTTCCGTCCGGGTGGAAGGCATGTCCGGGAACGAAGGCGATACGCTCTGTCTTCAGGGAGCGGGCAAGAAGCTCTGCACCATCTGTGCCGTCGGGCAGGGTCAGCCAGACGAACATGCCGCCTTCGGGCCGCGTCCAGGTCACACCTTCGGGCATCTCTCGGTCAAGTGCGTCCAACATCAGGTCGCGGCGGCGGCCATAGGTTTCACGCAGCGACGGGATGTGATCCGCGAAATGATCGCGGGCGACGATATGGGTGGCAATCTGGTTCAGCGTTGACGTATGCAGGTCGGCCGCCTGTTTCATCAGCACCAGCCGCCCGATGACAGACGCTGCCGCGCAGACCCAGCCGATGCGCAGACCCGGCGCGAGGGTCTTGGAGAAGGAGCCGCTATAGATTGTGCGGCAGGCGTCGATGCTGCCTTTTCGTGCGATTTCCGTGGCGAGGATCGGCGGGATCGCCGTGCCGTCATAGCGTAGCGTCTGATAAGCCGCGTCTTCGATTATGGCGATGTCCAGTTCTTCTGCCAGATCCAGCAATCGCTCGCGCCCGGCCTGATCCAGCGTGACGCCGGTCGGGTTGGCGAAATCGGCGGAGAGATAGGCGAATTTCACCCGGCCCGGCGCTGCGGCATCGTGGTAATCCTGCGCCTCGCGGTTCGATCCGGGATCGAGCCGGTCAAAGCGCGGCTCATAAGCGTTGAATGCGCCGAGCGCGCCCAGATATGTCGGCCAGCCGACAAGGGCGGTATCGCCGGGCGACAGCATCAGCTTGCCCAGATAATCCAGTGCCTGCTGCGAGCCGGAGGTGATGAGGATATTGTCGGGGGTACAGGGAACGCCGATCAGGCCCATCTGGTCGGCAATCCAGTCGCGCAGGGGGCCGTAGCCTTCGCTGACCGAATATTGCAGCGACGTTGCATATTGGCTGTCGGACAGGGCGGTGGTCATCGCGTCGCGAAACGCTTCGGCCGGGAACAGTTTCGGGTCCGGGATGCCACCCGCGAAAGATATGATGTCCGGCTGATCCAGAAGCTTCAGAAGCTCTCGGATCTCGGATGCTTTCATTCGCGACATGCGACCGGCAAGTATCTGTTCCCAATTCATGATTCGACTCCCCCAAATCGTCAGCGGAAGCGTTTGCGCAAGGCCGTAAGTAAGTCAATAGCATTGACCTGTATGGCGATGCCGCAGCGTCAGTTTCGGGTGTGCCAATCTTGAAATGCGGCGCTGATACGATTTGATCGAAGGGCGACAGTCCAGCACAAGATCATGGAGCGGCGCGATGGGGACCGAGACGATGCAGGCATTCGCGATGACGAAATATGGCGGCCCTGAGGTCGCCGAACTGCGCGAGATGCCGAAGCCAGCGCCCGGCGCTGGCGAGGTGCTGGTCCGCGTCCATGCCGCGGGGCTGAACCCGGTCGACTACAAGATCCGCGAGGGTGGCCTGAAGGCGATCCTGCGCTTTCCGCTGCCCGCCGTGATGGGCAACGAAATTTCGGGCGTGGTCGAGGCGCAGGGTGAGGGGGCGAGCCAGTTCCCACCGGGAACGCGGGTCTTTGCGCGGATGCCGAAGGACCAGATGGGCGCATTTGCCGAATATGCGGTTCTGCCGGAAAAATTCGTGGCTCGTGTCCCCGACGGGGTCGATATGGTGGCGGCGGCAGGTGTGCCACTTGCCGGGCTGACCGCCCTTCAGGCGCTGCGCGACGAGCTGCATCTGACGCCGGGCAGCCGCGTGTTCATTCCCGCAGGTGCGGGCGGGGTCGGCACATTTGCGATTCAGATCGCGAAATGGCTGGGGGCAGAGGTCGTGACCACGGCGTCGCCGCGCGGTCGCGAATTGGTTGAGCGGCTCGGTGCCGACGAGATCATCGACTACACCACGGAAAAGTTTCAGGACCGGCTGAGCGGACTGGGCGGCGTCTTTGACCTGTTGGGTGGGGATGATCTGCTGGCCGCATTCGATGTGGTCAAACCGGGCGGCAAGGTCGTCTCGATCGCGGGCCTGCCAGAGCCGGTGACGGCGCGTAAGGATCTGGGACGTGGACCACTTCTGACCGCAGCGTTCTGGTTTGTTTCCAGAAAGTTAAGGAAAGAAGCCAGAAAGCGAGACGTCACCTATCGGTTCCTGTTCATGCACCCGAGCGGACCGGAACTGGCTGAACTTGCCACACTGGTCGAGGCAGGAAAGATCGAGCCGGTGATCGACAGGGTCTTTCCCTTCGCACAGATGAAAGAGGCTATGGCCTATCTGGAATCCGGGCGTGCCAAGGGCAAGGTCGTCGTGCAGATGGCGGAAGAATAGGTCGCAGCGCCTGCATCGACAGGGCAGCGCGACATTGCGCGTTGCCCGCCTCGCGTGTATCACGGCTGAAATTTCGGGCAGAGCGAGGAAGATGCCGATGCGCAGGGTTGTTGTCACCGGGCTGGGAATGGTCACGCCGCTGGCTTCTGGCGTGGAAGAAACCTGGGGCCGTCTTCTGGACGGTCAGTCCGGTGCCGGGCCGATAACGCGGTTCGACGCCGAGAACGTGGTGACGAAATATGCCTGCGAAATTCCGTTTGGCGACGGAACGGATGGCAGTTTCAATCCTGATGACTGGATGGAGCCGAAGGACCGCCGCAAGGTCGATGATTTCATCCTTTACGGGATGGCGGCTGCCGTGCAGGCGGTGCGCGACGCCGGGATCGAGGATTTGCCAGAGGACGAGAAGCTGCGCGCCGGCGTGATGATCGGATCGGGCATTGGCGGGCTGACATCTATTGCGGAAACGGCCGTTCTGATCAAGGAAAAGGGGCCGAAGCGGGTGTCTCCGTTCTTTATCCCCGGCTCCCTCATAAACCTGATCTCGGGTCAGGTGTCGATCCGTTTCGGCCTGAAGGGGCCAAACCATTCCGTCGTGACGGCCTGTTCGACCGGGGCGCATGCGATCGGCGATGCGGCGCGGCTTATCATGCTGGGCGATGCCGATATCATGGTCGCAGGCGGCGCTGAAAGCCCGATCAGCGAGATCGGAATCGCGGGTTTCAACGCGTGCAAGGCGCTGTCCACGAAACGTGGCGACGACCCGCAGGCGGCCAGCCGGCCCTATGACGATGACCGCGACGGCTTTGTGATGGGCGAAGGCGCAGGTGTCGTCGTGCTGGAGGAATATGAACACGCCAAGGCGCGCGGCGCGAAAATATATGCCGAGGTGCTGGGATACGGGCTGTCCGGCGACGCCTATCACATCACCGCGCCAAGCGAGGACGGTGATGGCGGCTATCGCGCAATGCAGAACGCGCTGAAGAATGCCGGGCTGGAACCCGCCGATGTCGACTATGTGAATGCACATGGCACCTCGACCATGGCAGATACGATCGAACTGGGCGCGGTCGAGCGTCTGCTGGGTGATCATGCCAAGGATGTAACCATGTCGTCGACGAAATCATCTATCGGGCACCTTCTGGGCGCCGCCGGTGCGGTCGAGGCGATTTTCTGCATCCTCGCCGTGCGCGACCAGATCGCGCCGCCGACGATCAATCTGGACAATCCTGCGGTCGAGCCAAAGCTCGATCTTGCCGCGAACGCAGCCGTGCGGCGCAAGATTGACGTCGCCCTGTCCAACAGCTTCGGTTTTGGCGGCACGAATGCCAGCCTGATCGTGGGCAAGGTGCGCGACTGATGTGGAAGAATATCGCCTCTACCTTCCTGACGCTCGCGGTGGTTCTGCTGATCGCGGTTGCAGCGTTGGTGGCGTGGGGAAAGACGCAATATACGGGACCGGGCCCGGCGCAGGTCGCGCAATGCGTGCAGGTCGCACGCGGGGCCAGCCTGTCCGCCGTGTCAAAGACGCTGGCCGAGCAGGGCGCAATTTCGAACGCCTATATTTTCCGCACCGGGGCAGATGCCGCCGGAAAGTCGCGCGATCTTAAATTCGGATCTTACCTCGTGCCGCCGCAGTCGAGCATGGAGGATATTGTCGGCGTCATCACCGCAGGCGGTCCATCGACATGCGGCACCGAGGTGATTTACCGCGTCGGCGTGCGGGCGGATTCGGTCGTGCTGCGGGACATCAACCCGGAAACGGGCGCCTATGAGGAGCGGGTGAAATACGATCCCGCAACCGAACAAGTCCCGGAGGCGATCGCCAAGGCTGAGGAACAGGCCGATGCCAGACTGCGCGTGGCAATCGCCGAGGGCGTGACGAGCTGGCAAGTTGTCGAGGGTTTGAAGCGGGCGGATTTCCTGTCGGGTGACGTCGGCTCGGTCCCGGCCGAGGGGACGCTGGCACCCGACAGCTACGAGGTCGCGAAGGGCGCGGATCGCGCCGCCCTGCTGGCCGAGATGGAGCAGCGCCAGTCGGCGATACTTCAGACGGCCTGGGATGCACGGCCATTTGGGCTTCCCTACGAAAACCCTGAACAGGCGCTTATCATGGCCTCGATCGTAGAGAAGGAGACCGGCATCCCCGACGAGCGCGCCACCGTGGCCAGCGTCTTCGTCAACCGGCTTGAACAGGGCATGCGTCTGGAGACCGATCCGACCGTCATCTATGGCGTGACGGAAGGGCGCGGCGTGCTCGATCGCGGTCTGCGCCGGTCGGAACTGTCGCGCCGGACGGATTGGAACACCTATCAGATCGACGGGCTGCCAAAGACACCGATTGCCAATCCCGGTCGGGCCGCCATTGAGGCTGCCCTTAACCCGGCAGAAACGGATTATGTGTTCTTCGTCGCCGACGGCACTGGCGGGCACCAGTTCTCGCGCACTTTGGAAGAGCATAATGCCGCCGTTGCACGCTGGCGCGAAATCGAGGCGCAGCAGGGAAGCGGCGGCTGATCCTGACGGGTCCTTCCTGTACTGATCATCCCCGCGCGGAACTTCCGGGCGGGGATTTTGGTTGATGGGAAAGCCGTTCGCGGCGTTCAGTTTTCAACCACGGAGTCTCGATATGAAACTTTCGGATATGTTTGCCAGCCTGTCCCGCAACGCGCAGGAGCTGGAGAAACGCGCCGCCAAATGGCAGGAAGAACTGGGCAATCGCAGCGATGAAATGATCGACAGCGCGAAAACCTGGATGGCCAATGCCCAGAAGCGGGACAATGATCTGCAAGAACAGGTGAAGAACTATTTCAACGACGCCAGCGAGCAGGTGAAGGCGCAGTGGGATACCGCCAAGGCCGAGTGGGATGGCGAGGTCGCCAAGCTGAAGGCCAAGGGCGAGGAGGTTCGCAAGAAGGCAGAAACCATGCAGGCCGAGGATACTGCCGATTGGTACGAGGCCTATGCCGCGAATATGGTCGCATATGCGCAGCAGGTTCAGGACGAGGCTGCGAATGCCGTGGCCGCCGCCAACGAGGCCCGTGCGAAAGCGGAAGACACGAAATCTGCCTGAGCGGCTGTGACACGGAATCGCGCGCTGTTATGTCGCGCGATTCTGCCGTCTCGCGGCCTGAATCGCGACTGTTTCTGGCAAGTGTTGCGTGACGAGCGCTTGGGTGTTGCGCAAATTAAGTAGCTGTGTCTACTTATATAAATTGATCTACGTTGCAACCATAGGTTTAATCATTGACTTGGCGAACGGTCTAAAGTAGAAAGTTTACATGCTGGGAGAAATGGGCAAGCCGCCGGGTCACTGACCTTGGGCGGCTTTTTCGTTTCTTGGCTCGTGCGGACAGATCACGAGGCGGGGCATGACTGGATGACAGTGAATTTCGATCCGGGGAAGGAACAGCCAGAGGGGCCGTTCCTGCCCCAATCGGCCATGGAAGACATCGATATTGCGGGACAGCTGTTTCGCGATTGCGCGGAAGATCTGACCCGGCTGCAGCACAAGTTGCGGGCCGGTGAGGTGGGCGAGCTGAAAGACGCGGTCAAAGTCGCGCGAGAGCTTCGTTCCGCCACGCAGATGATGCTGGAGGAAAGGAACAAGGTTGAAAAACTTCGCAAGGACATTGCAGGAAGCGTCGGGGACGGCTGTTTCGACCTCGACGCCGCCAGAGATGAAATCGGGCGCCGCCTGGCTTGCCTCCGCCGCGCCGGGGGAAGTTGACGAGTTTTTGTCAGGGCTGAGCGACAACGCGCTGGCAAGTCTGCCCTGGATTTTCGAGTTCTGGGCGTTGCCGCATCAATTGCCGCCAGCGGGCGACTGGAAGAGCTGGGTGATTATGGGTGGGCGTGGCGCGGGGAAAACCCGCGCCGGGTCCGAATGGGTGCGCCGCAAGGTCGAAGGCGCGACGCCGGAAGCGGCGGGGGAATGCAGCCGCGTGGCGCTGATCGGGGAAACCTTCGATCAGGTGCGTGAGGTGATGGTGTTCGGTGATAGCGGCATCCTTGCCTGCTCTCCGCCCGACCGGCGGCCCGTCTGGGAAGCCTCGCGCCGTCGGCTGGTCTGGCCGAACGGGGCGGTTGCGACGGCGTTTTCGGCGCATGAACCGGAGGCCCTGCGAGGCCCGCAATTCGATGCGGCCTGGGTTGACGAACTGGCCAAGTGGAAAAAGGCCGAGGATAGCTGGGACATGCTGCAATTCGCACTGCGGCTTGGCCGCCATCCCCAGCAGGTCATCACGACCACGCCAAGGAATGTGGAGGTGCTGAAGCGTATCCTGCAAAGCGCGTCCACCGTAACGACGCACGCGCCCACGGACGCAAACCGGGCCTATCTGGCGGAAAGCTTTCTGGCCGAGGTTGAAAGCCGATATGGCGGCACGCGGCTTGGGCGGCAGGAACTGGACGGCATGCTTCTGGAGGATGTCGAGGGTGCGCTGTGGACAACGCAGATGATCGAAGCGTGTCGCGTCGACCGCCTGCCGGCGCTGGATCGCGTCGTTGTGGCGCTTGATCCGGCGGTGACTGGCGGGGCGGAATCTGATGAGTGCGGGATCGTCGTTGCCGGTGTCGCCATGACGGGAGAGCCGAAGGATTGGCGCGCCTACGTGATCGAAGATGCGACGATACGCGGCGGACCAACTGACTGGGCGCGCGCCGCGATTGCGGCGATGGACCGGCACAAGGCTGAAAAACTGGTGGCCGAGGTCAACCAGGGCGGCGATCTGATCGAAAGCGTTATCCGCCAGATCGACCCGCTGGTGCCGTTCCGCGCGCTGAGGGCCGGGCGCGGCAAGGCGCTTCGCGCCGAGCCCGTCGCAGCGCTCTATGAACAGGGCCGTATCAGGCACTTGCGTGGTCCCTCGCTAGGCGCGCTGGAGGACCAGATGTGCAGGATGAGCCTGCGCGGCTATGAGGGCAGGGGATCGCCCGACCGGCTCGACGCGCTTGTCTGGGCGGTTCACGAGCTGATGATCGAGCCCGCGCAGGGCTTCAGGCGACCGCAGATGCGAAGCCTCTAGAGGCTTTCCAGACGATATTGACGCGAAGGGCTGTCCTGCGGGGCGGCCTTTTTTCATGAACAGAGACGGAGGCGAGGCATGGCGTTTCGTTTGTTTTCACGGCAGCCCGACGCGGCGCCGGCACTGGAAAGAAAGGCAAGCGCAACCGGGCGCATCGCCGCTTTGGCGGCGGGGGCCGGTCGGGTCATCTGGTCGGCGCGCGATACCGGCACGCTGACGCGGGGCGCGTTCATCGGCAACCCGGTCGGCTTTCGCGCCGTCCGCCTGATTGCCGAGGCGGCGGCCGCGGTGCCGCTGGTTTGCCAGGATTCCGAGCGGCGCTATGACACCCACCCGGTCATGGAACTGCTGCGGCGACCCAATCCGGGGCAGGGCAGGGCAGAGCTGTTCGAGGCGCTGTTCGGGCAGATCCTTCTGAGCGGCGACGGCTATCTGGAAGCCGTCGGGACCGGCGAGGGCATGCCTGCGGAACTGCATGTGCTGCGATCCGACCGGATGAGCGTGGTGCCCGGCCCTGACGGCTGGCCGGTTGCCTTCGAATATGCGGTCGGCGGTCGCAAACACCGTTTCGATATGATGGGCAGCCCGGACCCGATCTGTCACATCAAAAGCTTCCATCCCAGCGACGACCATTATGGTCTGTCGCCCCTGCAGGCGGCGGCTGTGGCGGTGGACGTCCATAACAGCGCCTCGGCCTGGTCGAAGGCCCTGCTGGACAATGCCGCCCGGCCGTCGGGCGCTATCGTCTACAAGGGGCCGGACGGGCATGGGAACCTGTCGGCAGAACAGTATGACCGGTTGGTCATCGAGATGGAGAGCCACCATCAGGGCGCGCGCAATGCCGGGCGCCCGATGCTGCTGGAGGGCGGTCTGGACTGGAAACCGATGGGGTTTTCGCCGTCCGACATGGAATTCCATCAGACCAAGCAGGCTGCGGCGCGAGAGATTGCGCAGGCCTTTGGTGTCCCGCCAATGCTGATCGGCATTCCGGGCGATGCGACTTACGCGAATTATGCTGAGGCGCACCGGGCCTTCTATCGCCTGACGGTCTTGCCGCTGGTGACGCGTGTCGCGGCATCTGTCGCGTGGTTCCTGTCCGAGCATCTGGGGGCCGAGGTCGATCTGCGCCCGGATCTCGATCAGGTGCCGGCACTGGCCGAGGAGCGCGATCAGCAATGGGCGCGTGTGGGCGCCGCCACATTCCTGAGCGATGCAGAAAAACGCGCGGCACTTGGGCTGCCGCCATTGGCGGAAGGCTGAGATGGAGGGGTCGCGTTTTGTGGAGGACCCGCATCATCACCGCTTCGAGGCGCAGGAACGCGTGATGGCGCTGCAATTCGGCGCGGTCGACAAGCGGCTGGAGCGGATCGAGGCGCTGATCGAAGGTCTGGAGAAGCGGCTGTGGATGACGGTTTACGGCGTGGTCGGGGTGATCCTGACGCAGGCCGTGCAGTCGATCCTTGAATTTGCACCGAAAGGAGGCTGACCGATGGAAAGCGGTCTGGAGCTGAAATTTGCCGGCGGCAAGCCGGTGATGACCGAGGGGTCGGTCATCGAAGGTTATGCGAGCCGCTTTGGCGTCCCCGATCAGGGTGGCGACATCGTGGCGAAGGGTGCGTTCGGTGCCTCGCTTGCCAGGCTTGCCGCCAGGGGGGACAAGGTGCGGATGCTGTGGCAGCACGATCCCACCAAGCCGATAGGCGTCTGGGATGAGATCCGCGAGGATGCCACCGGGCTGTGGGTCAAGGGGCGGCTTTTGCACGATGTGGCGCTGGCGCGCGAGGCTGCGACCCTGATCGAGGCAGGCGCGATTGACGGGCTGTCCATCGGCTATCGCACCATCCGTGCCGAAAAGGACCAGAAGGCACGCAGGCTGCTTTGCGAGGTCGAGCTTTGGGAGGTGTCGCTGGTGACGTTCCCGATGCTGCCCGAGGCGAAGCTTGGCGCGAAAGCAGATCACGAGATGGAATTCGCCGCAGCGCTGATCGCTGCGACGGAGGCGCTGCGCGGCTGATCCCGCACAGACCGTAAGGGTTCGGGCGGTGCCTGTCGCACCACCCGCACGAACCGGGGCCAGACCCCGATTACCGATGAGGAGACGCTGATGAGCGAGGTCAAGACGGGGGCGCAGGCCGCCCCCGGCGAGTTGAAGGGTGCGCTTCTGGGGTTTGTCGATGAACTCCGGAACTACCGCCAGGATATCCAGAAGAAACTCGATGCACAGGATGAACGCATGAGCATGTTCGAACGCAAAAATGCCTTTCGCGCCCGTAGCCCGCTGTCAACGGAGGCGGCGACCGAAGTTCCCCATCAGAAGGCATTCAATGACTATCTTCGCAGCGGCGACGACGCCGGCCTGCGCGGTCTCGCGATCGAGGAAAAGGGTCTGACCGCCGCCGGCGATGGCGGCTTTCTGGCCGCACCGCAGGTTGAGGCAATCGTGCAGAGTTCGCTGAGCAATGCGGTCTCGCTTCGTGCTCTTGCGAATGTGGTTGCTGTCGAGGCGTCAAGCTATGACGTGCTGGTCGATCGCGACGACATGGTGACGGGCTGGGCATCCGAGGACAGCACCACCGAGACGGCATCTGCAGGCGTCGAACGGATCTCGATCCCGCTGCACGAGCTCTCTGCCATGCCGAAGGCCAGCCAGCGACTGCTGGACGACGCCGCATTCGATGTCGAGACCTGGCTGGCAGACCGGATAGCCGAGAAGTTCGCCCGAGCCGAGGCACACGCCTTCCTGCGCGGCGACGGTCTGGAAAAGCCGATGGGCATTCTGAACGCCGATACCGACACCTCCGGCAAAGGCGCGATCGGCAGCATCGGCGAATTGTCGACCGGGGTTTCGGGCGGGTTCGCGGCCGATACCGCCGCAGAGGTGCTGATCGATCTCGTCTATGCGCTGCCCGCCGCGCATCGCGCCAATGCTACCTTTATCATGAGCTCGAAAACCGCGGCGACTGTGCGGAAGCTGAAGGACGGCGATGGCCGGTTCATCTGGGCTGACAGCCTTGCTGCGGGCGAACCCGCGCGCCTGCTCGGCTATCCGGTGATGCTGGCCGAGGAGATGCCGGAAATCGCGGCCGACAGCCACTCGATCCTGTTTGGCGATTTCAAGGCTGCCTACACCATCGTGGAACGGCCCGAGCTGCGTGTGCTGCGTGACCCGTTCTCTGCCAAGCCGCATGTCCTGTTCTACGCCACCAAGCGCGTCGGCGGCGGTCTGGTCGATGGCCGTGCCGTCAAGGTTCTGAAGTTCGGCGCCTGATCCAAAGGGCGATCGAGGGCCGCGCCGGCTGTCACCTGCCGGTTCAGCAACTGTCCGCGCATGCCCAGGCTGGCATGCCGGCGCGGCTTTTCCTGTGAACAACCGGCCAGTTTGGTCCGGCTCGGACGGGAGGTTCGGGATGATACTTGTCGAGGAGACGACACTGGCGGATGCGGCGCTGCCAGTGGCCGAATTGCGGGCGCATCTGCGGCTGGGGTCCGGCTTCGATCTGGCCGAGAGCAGCGACGAAGACCGCGCACTGGCGGGATTTCTGCGCGCGGCCATGGCGACGATCGAGGGGCGCACCGGTAAGGTGCTGTTGAGCCGTCAGTATCGCATGGTACTGGACGACTGGCGCGACAGCGCGGCACAGGCGCTTCCGATGGCGCCTGTCAGCGAGGTTCAAGGCATAGAGATTTCGGTCGCAGACGGCATATCACGCGCTATCGCGTCCCAACATTGGTACCTGGTGGCCGATATAACGCGCCCCTTTATCCGGCCGCGCGGTGCAGCGCTTCCATCGGTGCCAGAGGGTGCGAATGTTGTCATCCGGTTCACGGCAGGATTTGCCGATAACTGGGCAGGGGTGCCCCCGGATCTGGCGCAGGCCGTTCTGATGCTGGCGGCGCGTTACTACGAGGATCGCAGCGATGACAGTGCGCGGCGCGCATTGCCGATGGGCGTCAGTGCGCTGATCGAACGCTGGCGCGCAGTGCGTGTCCTGGCCGGACGGAGGGCGAGGTGATGTCGGCACCAAAGCTTACGGTGCCTCTTCGGCTGGAAACGAAGGAGCGGCAGGCCGACGGGCTGGGTGGCCATCGCGCTGTCTGGCGCACCATCGGTCTGGTCTATGCCGAGATGCGCAGCGGAATTGGCAGGCTGCGCGGTGCCGAAGCAGGCCCGGAAAGCGTCGTTGGCTGGACGATCACGCTTCGGGCATTTCCCCAAGGCGATCCGCGACGCCCGATCGCTGGACAGCGGCTGCGTATGGGATCGCGCAGTTTCCGCATCGACGCGGTTGCCGAGGCAGATCCTGCCGGTCGGCATCTGCGGGTCATCGCAGAGGAGGAATGAGTATGAGTTATCTCGCTTCGGTCGCCCTTCAGGGTGCCGTGTACCAGTGCCTGCGTGATGATCCTGAGCTGAACGCACTTGTCGGCGACGCGGTGTTCGACGCCATGCCGATTGATGCGCCGAGCGGTGTCTATGTCTCGCTTGGACCGGAGGAGGTCACCGATCAGTCCGATAGTGGCGGTCGCGCGGCGCGTCACGACTTTGTCGTTTCGGTTCTTGCCGGAACCGAGGAGGCGGCAGGGTTTCGCGCGGTCAAGGAGGCGGCGGTCGCTGTCAGCGCGGCGCTGGAAGGCGCTGATCTTGTAACGGAAGCAGGCCGCCTCGCCGGCCTGTGGTTTCTGCGCGCCCGCGCCAAGCGGGTGAAAAACGGCGCCGAAAGGCGGGTCGATCTGACCTTTCGCGCGCTTATCGATATGGCCTGAGGAGGCAAAGCATGGCGGTACAAAACGGGCGAGATCTGCTGATCAAGATGGACATGACCGGTGCGGGCGAGTTCGAGACGGTTGCGGGGCTTCGCGCCACGCGGATCGGGTTTAACGCGGAAACCGTGGATGTCACCAGTCTGGAAAGCGAAGGTCGCTGGCGAGAGCTTCTGGGGGGCGCTGGGGTACGATCTGCTTCGATTTCGGGGTCGGGCGTTTTTCGCGACGCGGCGACAGATGGGCGCGCCCGGCAGGTGTTTTTCGACGGCGAGGTGCCACGTTGCCAGGTCATTATTCCCGATTTCGGGATTATCGAGGGGCCGTTCCAGATCACATCGCTGGAATATGCCGGCAGCCATAATGGCGAGGCCACTTACGAAATCGCACTTGCAAGCGCCGGTGCACTGAATTTCGTGGCTCTGTGATGGTCAATCCGATGCGTGGCGAGGTTGAGATCAAGCTGGACGGTGTCGCCCACACGGCAAAGCTGACGCTTGGTGCGCTGGCGGAGCTGGAAACAGCGCTGGGGACAGCGTCACTGGTCGAGATTGCGGAGCGATTTGAGCAAGGGCGCTTTTCGGCTGCGGACGTCATCTCGGTCATCGTTGCGGGCTTGCGGGGCGGAGGCTGGCGCGGCGAGCGGGAGGTCTTGCTTTCGTCGGAAATCGAGGGCGGGCCGGTGGAGGCTGCGCAGGCCGCAGCACGGCTGCTTGCGCGCGCCTTCGGCATAGCGGGCCAATGACCGGCCTCGACTGGCCAGGCCTGATGCGGGCCGGAATGACAGGACTGGGGCTGACACCTGAACAGTTCTGGTCGCTCACCCCAGTAGAACTCGCGCTGATGCTGGGCATTGACCCGGTTTCAGCGCCCATGACTCGGTCGCGGCTGGCCGCGTTGGCAGCAGCTTGGCCAGACCGGCACTCGACAACGGAGGATCTGGATGACGGACAAGAACGGTCTCGATCGTGAGAGCGACGAACTCGACCGCCAATACGAGCGATCTACGCAGATGACCGCGACACTTTCGGCAGAACTGGGGCGAATGCAGCAGTCGATGCTGTTGACCAGCAGAGAGGCCGACAGCTTCGCAAATGGCATGGGCAGCGGACTGAAGCGCGCCTTCGACGGCCTCATCTTCGACGGAATGAAATTGAGCGATGCATTGAAGGGCGTCGCGCGAAGTATGGCCGACACGGCGTACTCAATTGCGATGAAGCCCATCAAGGATGCCGTTTCGAGCGCGCTTGCCCAGAGCATCGGGGGCGGAGAGCCCACACCATTCGCGAAAGGTGGCGCGTTCAGCCAGGGCCGCGTGACTGCCTTCGCGAAAGGCGGCGTTGTCGCGCAACCGACGCATTTCCCGATGCGGGGTGGCACCGGTCTGATGGGAGAGGCCGGACCCGAGGCAATCATGCCGTTGACGCGCGGTGCGGATGGGCGTCTGGGTGTGGCGTCATCCGGCGGAGCCGGCAGACCAATCAACGTAAGCATCACGGTGAACACACCGGACGTCGCGGGCTTCGCCCGCAGTCAAAGCCAGATCGCCGCGCAGATGGGTCGTCTGCTCGCGCGTGGTCAACGCAACCTGTGAGGCAACATGTTCCACGAGATCCGATTTCCAGCAAATCTGTCCTTCGGTTCCATAGGCGGTCCCGAGCGTCGTACCGAGATTGTCGCACTGACGAACGGTTTCGAGGAACGCAACACACCCTGGGCACATTCGAGACGCCGCTACGACGCGGGTCTTGGCCTGCGGTCGCTCGACGATATCGAGGCTCTGATCGCCTTCTTCGAAGCGCGGGCCGGTCAGTTGCATGGCTTCCGGTGGAAGGATTGGGCTGACTTTAAAAGCTGTCCGCCTAGCCGCACGCCGGAATTTCGCGATCAGGTGATTGCAACGGGCGATGGGAGCACGCGCAAGTTTCAACTCATCAAGACCTACAATTCGGGGCCAGCGTCGTATTCACGCCCAATTCAGAAGCCGGTTCGCGCAACCATCTCGATCGGCGTAGGTGGCGACGAGATGCGCGAGGGTGAGGATTTTACGGTGAATGCAGCGACTGGCGTCGTCACGCTGGCGCGCTCACCCGGCCAGGGCGCAGAAGTCACCGCAGGATTCGAGTTCGATGTGCCGGTGCGCTTCGATACTGACCGCATCGCGGTATCCGTCTCGTCGTTTCAGGCGGGTGATATTCCCGAGGTTCCGGTTATCGAGGTCCGACAGTGACAACAACAACAATTGCAAGGGCGTGGTCGATCACCCGCAAGGACGGGCTCACGCTCGGTTTCACCGATCACGATCAGCAGCTGAGCTTTCACGGTATTTCCTTCAGACCAGACGTCGGGCTGACTGCGCAGGCGGTCGTTCAAGGCACCGGTCTTTCGGTTGATAACACCGAGGTCATCGGCGCACTTTCCGATGGTGCAATTGAAGAACGCGATATTGTCGCTGGCCGTTGGGACGGCGCTGAATTGTGCCAATGGGAGGTCGATTGGGCTGACCCCTCGAAAGCTGTTCTGGTTTTCCGCGGGCATCTTGGCGAGGTGACGCGTGGTGGGGGTATGTTCAGAGCCGAGCTGAGAGGGCTGTCAGAGCCACTTAACAAGGTAAAAGGCAGGGTTTTTCAGCCGCGCTGCAGTGCGTTGTTGGCAGATTCAGCATGCAAGGTTGACATGACAGCCCCCGGATTATCGGCTGAGGGCATTCTTGAGGACGTCGATGGCGCGCGCCTGACGCTAAGTCACCTCGCGGGCTATGATGACCGGTGGTTCGAGCGCGGCAGGATTAACATCCTAACCGGCGAGGCCGCCGCAATTGAGGGGCATATCAAAAACGACCGCGCAATGCCGGGTGGGTTGCGTGAAATCGACCTATGGGTTGAACCGGGCGGATTGCCGCGTCGGGGCGACAGGATTCGGATTGAAGCGGGCTGTAATAAGTCTGCATCAATGTGCCGCGCGAAGTTCAATAATTTCATAAATTTCCGCGGCTTTCCTCATCTCCCCGAGGAGGATTGGCTGATGGCCCCTGCAAAGAGGTCTGCACGGTCAAGCGATCTGCTCGACAACCTCGATGAGCACTACGATGTCAAATGATTCAGATGTCGTACGCATAGCGCGGACGTGGATCGGGACACCCTATTCGCACCAGGCATCGGTTCGGCACGCCGGTACGGACTGCCTTGGGCTGATCCGCGGTATCTGGCGCGAGCTTTATGGAGCAGAGCCGGAAGCAGCGCCGTCATATACGCCAGATTGGGGTGAATACGACCGGTTGGAAACTTTGCTGGACGGCGCGCGGCGTCACCTGATCGCCGACGATGAGAATGACAGGATCGGTCAGGTCCTGCTGTTTCGCATGCGGACCGGCGCAGCGGCAAAGCATCTTGGGGTGCTGTCGCGCGAAGGCGCGTCGCCAGCATTCATCCATGCATATGATCGTCATGGCGTTGTCGAGAGCCCGCTTTCTAAGCCGTGGCGCGACCGGATAGCCGCGCGATTCCGCTTCCCCTGACCTTAAGGAGATTTACATGGCAACGATCCTGTTGTCCGCCGTCGGCGCGTCCATTGGCGCGGGTTTCGGCGGCACCGTTCTTGGTCTGGGTGGCGCAGTCATTGGACGAGCGATAGGTGCCACAGTCGGTCGCGTGATCGATCAACGCATACTCGGTACGGGCGGCCAGGCCGTTGAGACCGGACGCATTGACCGCCTGCGCATTCAGACGACCGGAGAGGGGATCCCGATCCCGCGCGTTTGGGGTCAGATGCGCATGCCCGGTCATGTCATTTGGGCTTCGCCACTGACCGAAATCTCGTCCAGTCAGGGTGGCGGAAAGGGCACAGGGCCACGCGTCACCAATATTTCGTACCGGCTAAGCTATGCCCTTGCTATCTGCGAGGGGCCGATCCTTGGGATTGGCAGGGTGTGGGCGGATGGTGAGGAAATCGCGCCCTCGGATCTGAACCTGCGCGTGTATAACGGCACTGAAGAACAGATTCCGGACCCATGCATTGCGGCTCACGAGGGACATAATGCGCCTGCGTATCGTGGGATCGCCTATGTCGTTCTGGAGGAGTTGGATCTGGAGCGTTGGGGAAGCCGCGTTCCTCAACTGAGCTTCGAGGTCACGCGTGCGAGTGTTTCGGGCGGTGACCTGTCGGGATACGTCCAGGCGGTCGCGATGATTCCCGGAACGGGAGAGTACTCGCTTGCGACGACGCCGGTTACGTATGACCTAGGGATGGGCGAAAAGGTTTCCGCGAACAGTTCGAGCGTGCTGGCGCAAACAGATTTCCTTGCCTCAATGGACATTCTGGGCCGAGAGCTGCCTAATGTGAACTCCGTCTCGCTGGTCGTATCTTGGTTTGGCGACGATCTGCGCGTCGGACATTGCCAGATCCAACCAAAGGTTGAGGATAAGAGCCGCGACGGCGATGAGATGAATTGGCGTGCCGGCGGTATTGATCGCAGTCTCGCGATCGAGGTCGCGAAAAAAGATCAGCGCCCGGTATATGGCGGCACGCCTGCTGATGCGTCTGTATTAGAGGCGTTGCGTGCGATAGCTGGCTCGGGCCGCAAGGCAGTATTTTATCCCTTCATTCTGATGGAGCAGCTCGCCGGGAATGCGCGCCCTGATCCGTGGTCTTCAAATTCTGATCAGCCTGTGATGCCCTGGCGTGGCCGCATTACCGCGGAAGTTGCGCCGGGTCGGGATGGAAGCCCGGATGGAACGGCCGAGAATGTCGAGGCTATCGGCAAGTTTTTCGGCACGGGTTCACCCGCTGACTTCTCCATCAAGGGTGAGCATGTCGTATATTCCGGCCCAGACGAATGGAGCTACCGTCGCTTTATCCTGCATTACGCGCATCTTTGCGCGGTTGCAGGTGGACTTGATGCGTTCCTGATAGGTTCCGAGATGGTCGGTCTGACGCAGCTGCGCGGACCCGACAACAGCTTTCCCGCAGTCGAGGCGCTTTGCGCGCTTGCTGCCGAGGTGCGCGGGATTCTCGGCCCGACGGTGAAGATAAGCTATGCCGCTGACTGGTCAGAGTATTTCGGCTATCACCCAGGCGGCGGCGACGCGTTCTTTCATCTCGATGCTCTTTGGGCCGATCCGAATATCGACTTTATCGGTATCGACAACTACATGCCTCTGTCCGACTGGCGCGATGGCGAGGATCACCGCGACGCGCGCTGGCGCAGGATCGATGCGGTCGGCTATCTGGAATCTCAGGTCGCTGGTGGCGAGGGATACGATTGGTATTACGCGGACCCTGCCCATCGCGATGCTCAGATACGCACCCCGATTACCGACGAGGGGTACAAAGAGCCGTGGATCTGGCGCTACAAAGACATCTACGGCTGGTGGGCCAACCGCCACCATGATCGCGTTGACGGCGTTCGGCAGGGCGCGTCGAGCCCATGGGTGCCGCGGTCGAAGCCAGTTTGGTTCACCGAGATGGGATGCGCGGCGCTCGATAAGGCGACGAACCAGCCAAACAAGTTTCTTGATGCATTCAGTTCGGAATCGCTGCTTCCGCACTATTCCTCGGGTCGACGAGACGACGTTGTGCAAGCGGCATATATTCGTGCGATGTCACGATACTGGGGAAATGCGAACAACAATCCAATCGGCTCTTACGGAGGCCGAATGGTTGACATGTCACGCGCACATGTCTGGTGCTGGGACGCGCGACCGTTTCCTGCCTTTCCAGGGCGAACAGATCTTTGGTCTGACGGTCCAGCGTGGGATCGCGGTCACTGGCTAAACGGTCGCGCGGGCGCCGTGCCGCTTGCGTCGGTTGTGGCCGATATATGCTCAGCCGCAGGCGTGGCGTCCTATGATGTCTCCGGGCTGTCGGGGGTTGTGCGCGGCTATGCAACGAGCGCCTCAGAAACGCCGCGTGCGAGTCTGCAACCACTCATGCTGGCTTATGGTTTTGACGCTGTCGAGCGCGACGGAATGCTGCGCTTCATCATGCGGGATGGCCATGTCACCGCCGCTGTCCGCGCCACGCAACTTGCCGAGCAGGAGGGCGGAGCGCAGGAAGCAGTCCGCATGGCCGAGGCTGAAATGGTCGGCCGAGTCCGATTGTCGCATGTCGCGATAGGGGACGCATATGCGACATCGACCGTGGAGGCGTCGCTTCCCGGCGACGATTCCCGGGCGGCATCGGACAGCGAAATTCCCGTGCTCCTGACTGTTTCAGAGGCGCGCGCGACCGCCGAGCGTTGGCTGGCGGAGGCGCAGCTAAGCCGCAACACCGTTCGCCTTCGTCTTCCGCCTTCGCTCAGTTCGCTTGGGCCTGGCGATGTGATCGCCCTGCAAAATGAGGCGGATGATCGCGCTACGCGCTGGCGGATCGAGCGCGTGGAAAGAGCTGGATCTGTCACAGTTGACGCGGTCATGACCGAGCCGGGCCTTTATCTACCGGCAGAATTTCTTGAGGGCGGGATCAGCGTTCCACGTTATCAGCCGCCTATGCCGGTCCTTCCGGTCATTATGGATCTGCCGCTCATGCGCGGAAACGAGATCCCTCATGCGCCGCATCTTGCGGTGGCCGCAAGTCCGTGGCCGGGCTCTGTCGCGGCTTACGGTTCGATGCAGGAGGATAGCGACTTCATGCTGGACGCGGTTCTGCCCCGCGGCGCGATGATCGGCGTCACTCAGTCTGTTCTGCGCAGGGCGCGGCCTGGTCTCATCGATCGTGGTGAAGGTCTCCGAGTGCGATTCCGAACTGGCGCGGTATCGGATGCCTCGATGCAGGCGCTGCTTCGTGGCGCGAACCGCATCGCGATCGGAGACGGCTCTCCTACGAACTGGGAAATTCTTCAGTTTCGACGCGCCGAGCCGCTGGCCCCTCGTTACTGGGCGCTCCATGAGCGACTTCGCGGTCAGTGCGGTACCGACGGGCAGGTTCCGGACGAATGGCCGATCGGATCGATCGTGGTGGTGCTGGACAGCGCATTGCAGCAATTGTCTGTCGATCCCGTGGCGCTGGGGCAAAAGCTGTACTGGCGCATCGGCCCTGCCATGCGGAGTGTCGACGATGCGAGCTACCGCTTACGTTCGACGATGACTCGCGGCATCGGGCTTCGGCCACTCTCGCCGTGTCACTTGCAGCTAAGCAGAGGCAGGCTGAGCTGGATACGCCAGACCCGGCTTTCTGGCGACCGATGGGACCTGAGAGAGGTTCCGCTTGGCGAACGTCACGAACGCTATCTTCTGCGTATCGCACTCGGTCTGTCGATCTTCGAGTTCGAGACTGGACAGACCTATTTCGACCTGCCGGATGATCTGGCTTCGCAAGCGGGGCAGGGCAGACTTTCGGTATCTGTCGCACAGATATCGGACGAGTACGGTCCAGGAAACTTTGTCATGAGGAGTTTTTGATGAGCGATCAAGCAACATCCCGCCTTGAATTGCCGCTGGTTCAAGCCGCACAGGCGCAAAAGCACGTAACAGTCAACGAGTCGCTTGCGCGGCTTGATGGCCTTGTGAACCTCGTTCTCATCAGCAGCACGCAGTCGAGCCCGCCTGCCACGGTCGTTGATGGCGTGTGCTATGCCGTTCCCACTGGTGCGACCGGTGATTGGCTGGGGCAAGGCGGGAAGATCGCGATTGCGGTAAATGGTGGCTGGGTCTTCAGCGACGCGCATTCCGGTATGCAGGCATTCATCAAGGACCAGGGCGCCGAGGCCATCTTCGACGGAGATATATGGGTCGCCGGCGCAATAACGCTTGGTCGCTTCGGCTCGGCTCTCGTCGCAAGAACAGACGAGATGGAAGTAGAATTGTCACCCGGTGCCAGCGTCACGACGAACCTCTATATTCCGACCGCTGCGATGGTAATCGGCGCGACCGGGCGGGTGACGGCGACGATCACCGGATCGCTTACCAGCTGGAAGATGGGGACTGCCGGTGCGCTTGATCGATTCGGATCGGGTCTTGGTGTTCAACAGGGTTCCTGGGCGCGGGGGATGTTGTCGCAACCCTTCACTTACTGGAACCCGGCACCCGTCATACTGTCAGCAGTCGGCGGAGATTTCGCGACAGGCGCTGTTCGGCTTTCGGTCCATTGGCTGGAATTGACGCTACCACGTTGATGGGTTTCCGTTGCCGTACCTTTGCGCTATTTTCCTGCAAAAGGAGATGGCCATGAACAGTCCCGCAAAATCCTTTACCTCCGCCGCGACGCCCTTGGGCGACGCGGCACTTTGGGCGCAGATTTGCGAAGAGGCTCGTGACGCTATCAAGTCAGAGCCGTTGCTTGGCGCACTGATACATGCGGGTCTGTTGCATCATGCGAGCTTGCAATCCGCGCTTGCCTACCGCTTCGCGATGAAACTGTCTTCGCCAGAGATGAGCGAGCAGCTTCTGCGAGAGATAGCTGAAACGGCTTATGCCGCCCGACCGGAGCTTGTCGCGGCGGCTGTCGCCGATCTTCGCGCCGTGTATGAGCGAGATCCAGCAACGCACCGATTTCTTCAACCACTTCTGTTTTTCAAGGGTTTTCAGGCGCTTCAGGCCTATCGCATCGGTCACTGGCTATGGAATGAAGGCCGGCGTGACATGGCTTATTTCGTGCAGATGCGCTGCTCGGAAGCGTTCGGTGTCGATATTCACCCGGCTGCGAAAGTTGGGCGCGGTGTCATGATTGACCACGCGCATTCCATTGTCATCGGAGAGACAGCGGTCGTGGGCAACGATGTTTCCATGCTCCACTCTGTTACGCTTGGCGGTACGGGCAAGGCCGATGGAGACAGGCACCCGAAGATCGGGGATGGGGTGCTGATCGGCGCAGGGGCCAAGGTTTTGGGCAATATTTCGGTGGGACACTGCAGCAGAATCGCCGCCGGTTCTGTTGTGCTGAGCGATGTGCCGCCGTGCAAGACCGTAGCGGGGGTACCAGCGCATATTGTCGGCGATGCCGGTTGCACTGATCCTGCCTTTACGATGGATCACCTTATCGACGTAACAGACACGGTGGTTTCTGATACCTAACGCAGCGTGCTGACCCACCTCGGAACTACTTGTGTTGCCGGACCTACGAGATGCTGATGAAAATCACGGCTGACTGCGGAACGGTCGAGGTTCAATTCTATGCATTCAGCACCGCTTCGCCTCGCATGCTGGACGAAGCCGGCTGCGGGATAGACCTGACCGGATGTGCCGATCGCCGCGAAAATGTCAGCCCGTTCGATTGACCTGAATATCTCGTCCATATGATAGGGCATTTCTCCGAACCAGACGATATCCGGCCTGACCTTTGGTCTGTCACAGGCCGGTCAGCGTGATTCCACGCTCGCTTCTGCTGGAGAGGGCCATCGGTTGCCGCAAGATGCACAAAGAGCCGTCGCCAGATCGCCGTGCATGTGTATCACACTAGCCGATCCGGCACGCTCATGAAGATCGTCGATATTCTGTGTAACGAGCGTCAGTTCGTGATGCTTCGCAAGATCGGCAAGGGCGAAGTGGGCGGCATTCGGCTCCGCGGCTCTCGAAGCGGCACGACGGGCATTGTAGAAGCGGTGAACGAGTGCCGGATCTCGCTCATAAGCCTCAGGCGTGGCAACGTCTTCGACGTTATGATCCTCCCACAGCCCATCCTCGGCGCGAAATGTTCTCAGACCACTTTCTGCCGAGATGCCCGCGCCGGTCAGAACGACGATGCGCATTTAGCGGCAATACGCCTCTGCCGCGCCCGCAAACCGCTTGTAGCGAGACCAGAACGCGTTGTCGGAATCACGCTTTGACATGCGTACGACCTGCGCACGATGCGGGTCGCGGAAAAACGAAGCGGCCAGCCGCTGATCCGAGCGCGACAAGGTTTGATCTGCGACCTGCTGAACGCAACGACAAAGAGCCTGCTGCCCCGCGCCACGCTCCGAACGAATGCACGCGTTGTCTACCGGTCCTGCCATGGCGAGCGGTGTCGTCAGAAAGATCGCCGCTGTGGCGATTACGATGCGATTCATAGCTGTCTCCTCGGTCTGCCTGATGCCTTTACGGCTTTTTCTGGGGGCAGCTTGCGACGCCCCGATGGCGAAATCCTAGCAAACCGATGCGTTTCACTCAATCACAAGCTGCGGGTCACTAGTCGTGTATCGGCTGAGATCGCGGTCAATATATGGTGTCACGCCGGTTGAGGGCTGTATCCGGCTTTCCGAATCGCGTCGGATGCGCGCGCTGCATCTATTCCGTCGATCAGAACTTCTCGCTTCTCCAAGTCTACACTCGCGCTTCCGCCCGCGTCGCGTACCGCATTCTCGATCGCTGCCTTGCAATGGCTGCAAGTCATTTCAGATACGATGAACTTCATAGCGACTTCCCCTTTATCGATCGAATGTCCGCATATCGGCGGCGTCAGATGATAGCGAACCTGTCCACGTCAATCAGCCCCTTATCGGTAATTTTAAGATGAGGAATTACCGGAAGCGCCAGGAAGGCAAGCTGTAGGAACGGCTCGCTCAGGATGACGCCGATTTCGCGGGCGGCTCGTCTCAGCTCAATCAGTGCTGCGTGAACTTCCTCGAACGGTCGGTCGCTCATCAGGCCTGCGATCGGAAGTGCGAGCTCCGCCGTCACTTCCCGTTCCCTGACCACCACGAAGCCGCCACCAATCTGCGCCAACCTCTCGGCCGCGACGACCATGTCCTGGTAGTCGAGGCCGACAAGAGCAATATTGTGGTGGTCGTGACAGACCGTTGATCCGATTGCACCCGACTTGATGCCGAAACCACGCACAAATCCGTTCGCGATGTTTCCGTTCCGACCATGCCGTTCGACCACAGAGATCCGGGCGAGGTCGCGGGCCGGGTCGGGGACACGGTCGCCTGCGGTGGCCTTGATATGCTCTGTCAAATAGTCCGTCAGGATACGGCGGTGCTGTATGCCGATCACCGGCGTCTTTCCCGCGCCAGGCATGCGGAACATGTCGGCATTTATTCTCGGCAGTTTGACCGTATTCGACCCGATATCGCGAAGCTGCGCGCGCGCGGCAAAGGCGTCGGCATCCACGGGGACACCACCACAGATCACACTGCGTAGCCGGCAGCTTTCCACGTCATCCAATATCACGATATCGGCGCGCTTTCCGGGCGCAATCTGGCCGCGATCCTTCAGACCGAACGCTTCTGCGGCCGAGAGGCTGGCGGTGCGATAGACGGAAAGCGGATCGCATCCATGCCCAATAAGGCGGCGGATCATGTTGTCCAGATGTCCCTCCTCGGCGATGTCGAGCGGGTTTCGATCATCCGTGCACAGGCACATATATGGCGCCGTGAGAGGTGTCAGCACGGGTGCCAGCGCATCGAGGTCCTTCGACACGGAACCTTCGCGGATCAGCACACGCATTCCCTTTTGAAGCTTCTCGATCGCTTCGGCTTGCGTCGTCGCCTCATGCTCGGTCCGGATGCCTGCGGCGATATAGGCATTCAGATCCTTGCCAGAAAGGAGGGGGGCGTGTCCGTCGATATGTCTGCCTGAAAAGGCGCGCAGCTTATCCATGCACACCGGGTCGCGGTTCAGAACGCCGGGATAGTTCATAAATTCAGCCAGCCCGATGACCCGATGATGTTCCGCAAGCGGGCGTAGATCGGCGGCATTGATCGAAGCCCCCGAAGTCTCCATCGGCGACGAGGGGACGCAGGACGACAGGTTCACCCGCAGATCCATCAGCATCGCATCGGCTGCGTCCAGAAAGTAGCGGATGCCGTCAAGGCCAATGACATTGGCGATTTCATGGGGGTCGCAAATGGCAGTGGTCACGCCGCAAGGCAGTACGCACCTCTCGAATTCCAGAGGCGTGACACAAGAGCTTTCGATATGCAGGTGGGTGTCGATAAAGCCCGGCACGAGCACGGCGCCCGAGACGTCCAGTTCGCGACATCCCTGATATTCCTCGCCTATTCCGACAATCGTGTCGCCGCAAATGGCCACATCGCCGGCTATCCGCGCGCCGGTAATCATGCACCAGACCTCGCCGCCTTTCAGCACCAGGTCGGCGGGTATGTCGCCGCGCCCCTGCGCGATGCGATCTTCAAGGCTCATCTGACTCTCCGGTTTTCCGCAGTTATGATTCAGTATGGTTGCCAGCTTCGCAAGGGGCGCCGGCGCAAGATACGGGGTTTGCCGGCATGGTTGCCAGATGCCGCAGGGCCAGCGAATTAAGTTGAAATTCAACCTGCGATCTGCGTAAATTCTGCGGCCTCAATTTTCACTGGAGATCGCTATGAAGAATCCTTGGATGAGCGCATGGCTGTCAGCCGCAAACAGCATCGCAGGCGCTTCGCGCGGGCAGATGATCGCAGAGATGAACAAGGCGCAGACACAGTTCATCCAGGAATGGCAGCGCGCCTGGGTCGATGCGTGGCTGGCGTTGTGGTTCCCGACGAGCGGTCGCGGAAAGTGACTGTGGCGGAAATACTGGCAGGGCTGCACTGACGACTTGGACATGATGACCGCACGCTGTGCTGGCGTGACCGCCGTGATCACGCGCGACCCCGGGTCTATGTCTTGCGCTTCGCCAACGCGAACTGTTTAGGTTCTGATCGGTGTTTCCGTCAATTGACGATCAGGCTTCGCCGATTTTTCATGTGACGCGCAGCAAGATCGCGCGCCCGTCGACCCGTCACCACGGGACGCGCCGGTTCTTGGCCGGCTTCGTCCCAGCGGAGTTGCGGGAAAATCGTGAATATCTCTTGGCGCGCAGATTTTCCGACGCTGTTGATCGCTTCCGGGCCGGTAAACAGGCTTTCGGCTTCGGCTCCGTTCGCGAAAACGATCTCGTGCCGGTCGAAGAGGATATGAAAATAAGTGACTTCGCTTGCATCTTCGACGACGTCGATACCATTCATCGAGCAAAGTTGCTTGGCAGCGACCAGCACCTCTGCCGCACCGAACATCCGCTGTGCTATCTTCGAGCGGACGAGGATTCTGTGCTGAGGGCTGACCGTCAGGTCGCGGGTTGGCGTCCCCGCACCGAGGCTGCCCGCGCGAATGAGGATCGGGCGAAGCTTCGGCGATCTCGCCAGGTCAACCGCATCCAGCCTTCGCCGTCCTATCCAGCGTATCGGCTGGAACCCGTTGTCGCGAACGCGAACGCGAGCGCCGTGCTTCAGGTTCTCGATTGGAAGTGCGCCGTGCTCTGTCTCGATAAGGGTACCGAGCGTGAAGCAGATCGCCTGATTTGGTGAAACTGGACCGTCTACACGGTTACCATTCTTGTCATACTGAACGCTCTGACCGTTAGACGAGGCCGCGATCACTTGCGCTGTCGAACCACTGGCAGGGCCCTCGGTGGCGGTGATCGCGCCGGTACTAGGCGCGATTTCAACGAATTTCAGGACATTTACTGTCCCATCGCTATTGGTGCGGGTCAGCGCCACGGCTTCGGGTTCGCTGGCATCAGGCGGGTTGGTAGTCGGCGCCGTAAGCGTACCCGGTACGATGATCGAATATGCACCGGTGTTCGGGTCACGCACCGCATCCGCCGGGTCGAGCGTTACAATCTGCTCAACCGTGCCATTCTGTTGATAGAAGGTCACCTGGAAGGTGCTGTCGCCTGCTGACATGGCCGCCAATTCAGAGCCGGTCACCCTGATCTCGACGAACTCCGACTGGCCAGAATTGCTGGCATAGTTATTCTGATAGTGAATTTCGGAGATGAATGCCATTCTCTATCCCTAAACTCGAACCGTGCGCGCGCGACGCTTCGGTGAATTCGCGTTCTGCTGCACCAGATTTTTGTGCGAATGCTGCAACCTGCGGGTTAGTTAGCAGACCGCGGCCACGTTTCAAGAAATGCTAGGCGAAACGAGACGAGCCATTCACATAATGAGCTGACGTTTCGGTTATCGTTGCAATTTCGGCACATTGGGGCGCGCTGAAATTGCTATGACAGGCCGATTGCTTAGAGTGACATCGCGAGGGTTCTGCGAAACCGCGTTCTAAGGCGAATTGGCACGAGCATGCAGGTGGATATTCGGCTGGCAGACGAAGTCAGATCGCGAAGCCGATCACCCATCCATCTTCAACGCCTGAATAAACGCCGTCTGCGGGATCTCGACCTTGCCGAACTGGCGCATCTTCTTCTTGCCAGCCTTTTGCTTTTCCAGCAGCTTCTTTTTCCGCGTTGCGTCGCCGCCATAGCATTTCGCGGTCACGTCTTTGCGCATGGCTGACAACGTCTCACGCGCGATCACCCGGCTGCCGATGGCCGCCTGAATCGGTATCTTGAACATGTGGCGCGGGATCAGTTCTTTCAGCTTTTCGACCATGACGCGGCCGCGCGCCTCGGCCCGGTCGCGGTGGACCATGATCGACAGCGCGTCCACAGGCTCGTCATTTACAAGGATCGACATCTTCACCAGATGATCCTCGCGATATTCGCTGATCTGATAGTCGAAGCTCGCATAGCCCTTGGTCACCGATTTCAGCCGGTCGTAGAAATCGAACACCACCTCGGCCAGCGGCAGGTCATAGACAACCATCGCGCGGCTGCCCGCATAGGTCAGGTCAAGCTGGATGCCGCGCCGGTCCTGACACAGTTTCAGCACGTCGCCCAGATATTCGTCAGGCACCATGATCGTGGCCTTGATGCGCGGCTCTTCGATATGATCGACGATCGTCAGGTCGGGCATGTCGGCGGGGTTGTGCAGTTCACGGACTTCACCGTCGCGCATGTGCAGCTTGAATACGACGGACGGCGCGGTGGTGATCAGATCCAGATCGTATTCGCGTTCCAGCCGGTCGCGGATAACCTCCAGATGCAGAAGGCCAAGGAAACCGCAGCGGAAGCCGAAGCCGAGGGCCGCCGAGGTTTCCATCTCATAGCTGAAGCTGGCATCGTTCAGGGCAAGCTTCTCGATGGCGTCGCGCAGGGCCTCGAAATCGTTGGCATCGACAGGGAAGAGGCCACAGAACACCACCGGCTGCGCAGGTTTGAAGCCGGGAAGGGGCTTGTCTGTCGGCTTTTTCTCATGCGTGATCGTGTCGCCGACGCGGGTGTCGCGGACCTGCTTGATGGATGCGGTGAACACGCCGATCTCGCCCGGTCCAAGTTCCGCGATATCCTTCATTGCGGGCGTCAGCACGGCCAGCTTGTCCAGACGATAGGTCGCGCCGGTCTGCATCATCTTGACCTGATCGCCCTTGCGGATCACGCCGTCCATCACACGGATCATGACAACGACGCCCAGATAGGCGTCATACCAGCTGTCCACCAGCATCGCCTTCAGCGGCGCATCCCGGTCGCCCTTCGGCGCGGGCAGGCGGGTCACGATCGCCTCCAGCACATCCGGGATGCCAAGACCGGTTTTCGCGGAAATCGGAACCGCCTGTGACGCGTCGATACCGATCACATCCTCGATCTGCTCCTTGACGCGGTCAGGTTCTGCCGCTGGCAGGTCGATCTTGTTCAGCACCGGCACAATCTCGTGATCCGCGTCGATTGCCTGATAGACATTCGCCAGCGTCTGCGCCTCGACCCCCTGCGTCGCATCGACGACCAGCAGGCTGCCTTCGACCGCGCGCATGGACCGGCTGACCTCATAGGCGAAATCGACATGGCCGGGCGTGTCGATCAGATTCAGCACATAGGTGCGCCCATCCTTCGCCGGATAGGCGATGCGCACCGTATTTGCCTTGATGGTGATACCGCGTTCGCGCTCGATATCCATGCTGTCCAGAAGCTGGGCCTTCATGTCGCGCTCGGCGACGGTGCCCGTCAACTGGATCAGCCGGTCGGCCAGCGTGGATTTACCGTGGTCGATATGCGCCACGATGGAGAAGTTGCGGATAAGATCAAGCTCGGTCATGGCCAGCCTATACAAGGCCGCGAAGGGCGCGGGAAGGGGGTATGATGCCTGAAGCGACGCGACGCCTGCGCCACCCTGGGACGCGGAATGGCTGCAAGCGCGCTTGCCGCGAATCTCGTATTCGATTACCGTTTTCCGGTAGCGATTGCAGTAGTAAATGGTTGATGAGATACAGACCGGAAATTGACGGTCTCCGCGCGGTGGCGGTGGTTCCGGTCATCCTGTTCCACGCAGGGATGGATGTCTTTTCCGGCGGCTATGTCGGGGTCGACGTGTTCTTCGTGCTCAGCGGCTATCTGATTTCAGGCATAATCCTTGATGATCTGGAGCGCGGGCGTTTCAGCCTGCTGCGCTTCTATGAACGCCGGGCAAGGCGCATCCTTCCCGCGCTTTTCCTGACCCTCGCCATCTGCTGTGTTCTGGCATGGATGTGGTTGCTGCCGCGCGACATGAAGGATTTCTCGCAAAGCGTCGCCGCGAGCGCGCTTTTTGTTTCGAACCTGCTGTTCCTGCGTGAGAGCGCTTACTTCGACATCGAATCCGACCTCAAGCCGCTGCTTCATACCTGGAGCCTGTCGATTGAAGAGCAATATTATCTGCTGTTCCCGCTTCTCTTCGGGTTTCTGTTCCGGCGCTTTCGCGGCGCCCTGTTGCCTGCCATTACGGGAATTCTGCTGATCGGCTTTATCTGGTCAGTATGGCAAAGCGTCGCCAGTCCGCAGCGCGCCTACTTCCTGCTGACCACGCGCGCATGGGAGCTGATGGGAGGGGTGCTGGCCATGCTGATCCTGACCCGGCACCCGCCGAAGGTTTCACCTCGTCTGGCGCGCTTTCTGGCATTGGCTGGGCTGATCCTGGTCATCGGGGCGGTGTTTACCTTTGATGAGGGCACGCTTTTTCCCGGCCCCTTCGCGCTGATCCCGGTGGCGGGCACGATGCTGGTCGTGATCTTCGCGACATCTGACACGGGGATCGGCCGCGCTCTCGCGTCAGGTCCGCTCGTTCTGATCGGGCTGATAAGCTACAGCGCCTATCTGTTCCACCAGCCGATGCTGGCGTTCCTGCGCTATATGAGCGTTGACGAACCGGGGCTGGCCAACAGAACCTTGCTGGTCATGGCGGTCTTTCCGCTGGCCTGGATTAGTTGGAAATATGTCGAGACACCGTTTCGTGGCGGCCAGGGCATCCCGACACCCGCAATCCTCGGCGCCTCCGTTGCCGGGCTTTGCTGCTTCGCGATTCTCGGCGGCATCGGCAATCAGCGTGACGGCTATCTACGCTTTGACATGACGCCCGACGAAGCGGTGATGCTGCATTCACTTGAACGCAGTGGACTGGGCGATTGCGCCGATATCAGGGCCTGCCTGACCCCGCCGCCGCTATCGGAAGACGTGCTGCTGATCGGCGATTCAAACGCTTTTCACTTTTCGGCCCCGCTGGCAGAGGCGCTGGCGCGTCAGGACAGGCGCCTCATCAGCCTGACGCGGGGGGGATGCTTCCCGTCTGACAGGGCCCGGCGGCATAACCGCCCCGATGCGGTGAACGAGGCATGTCGCGCGCATTATCGCGCACTTTTCGACTATATACGCGGCGACTGGCCAAAGCCTTCGACGGTGCTGCTTTCGGCGGCATGGGCGAGTTACTTCTATGGAAGTGACTATTTCAGGGGCAATCCCGCTCAACGAACCCCTTACCCCGATGCGCGGGTTTCGCTGATCGACGCAGAGCAGGTTGATGACGTATTCCGCAGGCGCACGATCCGCGACGAGATCACAGCCCTGCTGACGCTGCTGTCGCAGAAATTTAGCCACGTCTGTGTCGTCGGTCCGCTGCCCCTGTTGACCAATGATTTTCACGGCGGCGTTCCCGCGCTGCTGGCAGGGATCGAAGGCGTCAGCGAGCGTGACTTCCTGTCGGAAACGGACGAGCTACTGCAGGCATTCGCGGCCGAAAACCTGCCGCCGCATGTGCGCGTCCTGTTTCCGCACCAGCGCATCTGCCGGTCAGGCATCTGCGAGACGCAGCGCGACGGGCGCTATCTTTATGCCGACAGCGCACATATCAGCGATTACGGCGCGCGCTCCGTCTTCGCCGAGATGTTTGCAGGCGATCCGGCCTGCCTGGGTGCAGGCGACGAAGAATAGGGCTTAGTCCAGAAAGGCGGCCACTGCGTCAGCGACACGCTTCGGTTCCTCGGCATGCAGCCAGTGCCCGCAATTCGGGATATATTGCAGCTCGGCCTGCGGGAAATAATCGCGGATCGCGTCGGCCCTTGCGCCGGGGCTGGCGTAATCCGATTCCCCGCCCGCAAGAAACAGCGCCGGTCCTTCGAATGCGCGCTTCGGCAGCCCGTCGGGCCATCCCGTCAGCAGCGCCATCTGGTCGCTCAGCACTGGCAGGTTAAGTTTCCATCGCGGCGGATCGGCCTTCAGATCAAGGCTCTGCAGAAGAAAGGCGCGGACGCCCGGTTCGTCCACATGCTGCGCCAATCGCTTGTCGGCCTCGGATCGCAGGCGCAGGCCATCAAGATCGAGGGCCAGCATCGCATCGACATATTCCTGCTGCGAATGGCTGTAGCCGAAGGGCGCAATGTCCAGAACCGCAAGCCGGCGCACCATCTCGGGTCTGCTCAGCGCCAGGACCATCGCGGCCTTGCCACCCATCGAATGGCCGACAATATCGGCCACGCCGCCATGCGCCTTTATCACCTCGGCCAGATCGCCTGCCAATGCGGGATAGGAATGATCGGGATCGTGTGGCGAGTCGCCGTGGTTACGCATGTCCACCGCGATGACCTTGCGGCCGCCGTCCAGCCGCCTTTCCAGCCCGCCAAGGTTTTTTGCGGACCCGAAAAGCCCGTGAACCAGAACCACGGGCGGCAGGCCGTGATCTTCCCCTGAAATGATCGTGTTCAGCATCATGGCGGCAGCTTAGCCGGGCTGGATCGCCGCCGCCAGCCCGTCTATGATCCGCCTTGGACGGATTGGGAAACGTATGACGCCACTGAATGTAAGAAGCTGGGCCGAGGAGGTCGCCGTTCTGATGGCCACCCGTCTTGGCGGCACGCGCCGGGGCGAGGTCGTCGATCTCGATACCATGTTGCGCCGTCGGGGCGGGGCGCTGCCGCGTAAGCTGTACAAGAAGGCGGTGATCCTGCGTGATGCCGAGACGATCACCAATGCCCCGAAAATCGCGCGGCAAACCGATTTTAGCGATGCGGCGCAGGCGCATGCCGATCTTGTCGCCTATCTGAAGCCCTTCGGTCGCGTGACCCGGATGCAGGAAAAGGCGACCAATTTCGCGGCTTCGGTGGTTTTCGGTTTGCTGATGCTGGGCATCGCGATCATCTGGGTTCTGGTCTGGCAGGACTATCTATAGCCCGGCTTCTCTTTGCCCGTGCAATCGGTTAAGACGCGCGCTTGCAAAGGAACGCGACATGGCTGAACCCAAGAAGCTTTTCATAAAGACTTACGGCTGTCAGATGAATGTCTATGACAGCTCGCGCATGGCCGAGGCGATGGGCGCGGACGGATATGTCCTGACCGAGGATCAGGCCGAGGCCGATATGGTCCTGCTGAACACCTGCCATATTCGCGAAAAGGCGGCTGAAAAGCTGTATTCCGACTTGGGCCGGCTGAAACCCTTCAAGGCCGAAAAGCCGGACCTGAAGATTGCCGTCGCGGGCTGCGTCGCGCAGGCCGAGGGCGAGGAGATCGTGAACCGGATGCCGCTGGTGGATATGGTCGTCGGCCCGCAAAGCTATCACAAGCTGCCGGCCATGGCGCGCGGCGAAGGTCCGCGTGTGCTGACCGAATTCCCGGAAGAAGACAAGTTCGACCATCTGCCAAAGGCACGGGCCACCCGCCGCGCGCCGACGGCATTTCTGACCGTGCAGGAGGGCTGCGACAAGTTCTGTGCCTTTTGTGTCGTGCCCTATACGCGCAGTGCAGAAGTCAGCCGCCCGGTCGAGCGCATCCTGTCCGAGGCGCGCGACCTGGTCGAGCGCGGCGTGCGCGAGATCACGCTGCTTGGTCAGAACGTCAATGGCTGGCACGGGGCAGGGGCTGACGGTCGCGAATGGCATTTCGGGCGGCTGATCCGCGCCGTCGCTGAAATCGACGGGCTGGACCGCATCCGCTATACGACCAGCCACCCCAACGACATGACCGACGATCTGATCGAGGCGCATGGCAATGAACCCAAGCTGATGCCCTATCTGCATCTGCCCGTGCAGTCGGGCAGCGACCGGGTTCTGAAGGCGATGAACCGCAAGCATACGGCAGCAGAATATCTGCACCTGATTGACCGCATCCGCGCCGCGCGCCCGGACATCATGCTGACCTCGGATTTCATCGCGGGCTTTCCCGGCGAAACCGATCAGGATCACCGCGACACGCTGAAGCTGATTGAGGATGTGGGCTACGGCACTGCCTTCAGCTTCAAATATTCGCCGCGACCGGGGACGCCCGCCGCAGGCCGGGAAGAGGTGCCATCCGATGTCGCCGATGCGCGTCTGCAGGAAATGCAGGCGCTGCTGTCGCGCCAGCAGAAGGCGGCGCAGGAGAGCATGATCGGGCGCAGACTTGGCGTGCTGTTCGAAAAACCGGGCCGCCAGACGGGCCAGATGATCGGCAAATCCGACTACCTGCATTCGGTCTTTGTCGATGCCCCCGATGCGCAGGTGGGCGAACTGGTCGAGGTCGAGATCACGCATTCCGCGCCGAACTCGCTGGCCGGGAGGCTTCTGTGATGCCGGTCTGGGCGTGGCTTGGCGGTGCGATTCTGCTGGAGGTGATCGGCACAATCGCGTTGCAGCAATCGGCGCAATTCTCGCGAACTGTGCCGACGCTTGTCATGGCGCTGTGCTATGGGTTTTCTTTCTATGCGCTGTCGGTCGTCGTGCGCTCGATGCCGGTGGGCGTGGTCTATGCGATCTGGTCGGGAACCGGCATCGCGCTGATCTCGCTTATCGGGGTCGTGTTCCTGAACCAGCATCTCGATCGCGCCGCACTTGCCGGGATTGGACTGATCACAGCGGGCGTCGTGGTCATCAACATGTTCTCGGGGGCAGGCCCCCACTGACGGCAGGTGCTCAGCGGTCGCCGCGATTGCCGTCAATGGTGGTTTTTTCCGCGCCGGGCTTTTCGGCAACGCGCATCTTTTCGGAAAACACCGGCGATGCTGTTTCGGCGGGCTTTTCAATCTCGGCTGGCTGAGGCTTCGCGGTCTCGGTCCCAGGGGCAGAAACTGTCGCCGTTGAAGCAGGCGCTTTCGCAGCGGCGGGCAGGGCAGGGGCCGCCGGTCGGTCGTCTGCGTGCACCCGCACCGGGCGGCGGAAGATCAGCAGGTTGTGAAACAGCGTCGTGCGACCGGTCAGGCCACTGCGCTCTTCTGAGGGCAGGGTTTCCGTCCGAAGATATTCCCAGCCATCCGCCGCCATGCGGTTGATCTCGTCTGTCAGGGTCAGCGCATAGCGTTCGGCCGGCGTCTTTGCGGATTTCGCTTTCTCGCTGCGAATGGGCGCAGGGGTGGCAGTGTATTCAAAGCGGGACAAAGGCAGTTCCTTCTTCACGGTTGCGCAAGGATAGGCTGGCGCGAACCGCCATTCCAGTCCCCGCAGGCGAATTTCCTTCTGCTTTCTGCGGCAAGCCGCCTATGATCCGGGGATCAGCTGCGGAGGACAAGATGAACGGCACGCTCTACACATCCGAAAACTGGCCGCCGCTGTCATACGAGGATTTCGCGCCGACGCAGCGTTTGCTGCACATGATCCTTCAGGTCATGGGCAAGCTGAAACTGGCCGAGCCTTTCCACGCCCAATGGGCAGAGGTCATCCTGGAGCTTTCTGCGCGCGGGTTGACCACCGGACCGATCCCCTACGCCCAAGGCGTCTATGAGGTCCGACTGGATTGTATCGCACATCGGTTACACTGGGACAGCAGCACCGGCGAAACGGGCGAAATCACGCTTGGTCCCACATCGGTCGCGGCCGTGACGACCGAACTCCTCTCGCAACTGAATAATGCTGGCATCCCGGCCCGGATTGACATGATGCCGCAGGAAGTCCCGGACAAAACGCCCTTCGACAAGGACAAGACCGAACGGCCCTATGACCGCGCACTGGTCAACGCCTGGTGGCGCATCCTTCTCAGCGTTCAGCGCGTTTTGTTCAGGTTTCAGGGCCGCTTTGCCGGAAAGACGCAGCCGATCGGACTGATGTGGGGGACGATGGATATTCGCCTGCCTCTTTATAGCGGCAGGCCTGCGAAACCTGCGCCCGATGCGGGTTTCATCAGGCGAAATGCGATGAATGCTGAACTGATGGAGATGGGCTGGTGGTCGGGTGATCCCTCGCATGCCCAACCGGCCTTCTATGCCTTCACCTATCCGGAACCGAAAGGGATCGGGCAGGAAAAGATCGCGCCCGATGCGGCCGGCTGGTCAGCCAAGATGGACGAGTTCGTACTGGACTATGACGCGCTGCGCCGGCTTCCCGACCCCGATGCCGCGCTTATGTCCTTCTGGGAGACGACATATGACGCAGGTGCCAGAACAGGCAATTGGCCGAAGGAACTGCTGGGCAGCGGGAAGCCGTCGTAACCTGCGGGTGATCCAACGTCCGGCATCCCCGGACGATCCTCACTGCGCGCGGCACCCGCCACGCCGTGGCGTCAAAGCCCCAGCTTCTTTGCCACCAATTCGTTCACCGCAGCCGGGTTGGCCTTGCCGCCCGTAGCCTTCAGCACCTGACCGACGAACCAACCGGCAAGCTTCGGGTTGGCCTTGGCCTTTTCGACCTGCGCCGGGTTGGCGGCGATGATTTCATCAACCGCGGCTTCGATCGCGCCCAGATCGGTGACCTGTTTCATTCCGCGCGCCTCGACGATCTCCGCCGGCTCGCCACCTTCCGTCCAGACGATTTCGAACAGGTCTTTGGCGATCTTGCCGGAAATATCGCCCTTGGCGATCAGGTCGATGATGCCGCCCAGTTGCGCAGCGCTGATCGGAGAGGTTTCGACCGTCAGTCCTTCCTTGTTCAACCGACCGAACAATTCGTTGATGACCCAGTTCGCGGCCATCTTGCCGTCGCGTCCGCCGGCCACCGCCTCGAAATAGTCGGCATTTTCGACTTCTGCGGTCAGGACGCCCGCGTCATATTCGGACAGTCCCATTTCCTTCACGAAGCGGGCTTTCTTGGCATCGGGCAGTTCTGGCATCGCCGCGCCGATCTGATCGACCCATGCCTGCTCGATCTCCAGCGGCAGCAGGTCGGGATCGGGGAAATAGCGGTAATCATGCGCTTCCTCCTTCGACCGCATGGACCGGGTTTCGCCCTTGTCTGGGTCATACAGGCGCGTTTCCTGCACGATCTTGCCGCCGTCTTCGATAATGCCAATCTGGCGGCGGGCCTCGTATTCGATGGCCTGCTGGATGAACCGCAGCGAGTTCATGTTCTTGATCTCGCACCGGGTTCCCAGCACGCCGAAATCGCCGGTTTCCATGAACCGTTCATAATCTCCGGGCTTGCAGACGCTGACATTCACGTCCGCGCGCAGGTTGCCGTTCTGCATATTGCCGTCGCAGGTGCCCAGATAGCGCATGATCTGGCGCAGCTTCGACACATAGGCCGCCGCCTCTTCCGGGCCGCGAATGTCGGGGCGGCTGACGATTTCCATCAGCGCGACGCCGGTGCGGTTGAAATCGACAAAGGACATGTTCGGGTCCATGTCATGGATCGACTTGCCGGCGTCCTGTTCCAGATGGATACGTTCGATCCGGACACGGCGCGCCACGCCCGGTCCCATATCGACGATGATTTCGCCCTCGCCCACGATGGGGTGATACAACTGGCTGATCTGATAGCCCTGCGGCAGGTCAGGATAGAAATAGTTTTTGCGGTCGAACGCGCTGAACAGGTTGATCGCCGCTTTCAGGCCAAGCCCGGTCTTGACCGCCTGCGCCACGCAGAATTCATTGATGACCGGCAGCATGCCCGGCATCGCGGCATCGACGAAAGCAACATTGCTGTTCGGTTCTGCCCCGAAGGTGGTCGAGGCCCCGGAAAACAGTTTCGCGTTGCTGCTGACCTGCGCATGCACCTCCAGCCCGATGACCAGTTCCCAATCCGACGTGGCACCGGCGATGCGCTTGGGTTCGGGCGTGGCAAATTCGAGATGGTCGAGCATGGCGTCTATCCTGTCTTGTCGTCCGGGGTTCTATGCCGGGCGGGCCGCACGGGCAAGGGCCGAGGCAACGCGGCTAAGGATCAGCGCAGCTTCAGAATCCGTGCGATGTCGTCCAACGCTTCACGCTGCTTGTCGTTTAGTCCGCCCCTGCGGCCGCCAACCTCGCTGAGGACGGGCAAAAGGGTTTGGAATGCAGCATGGTCCAGCTTTGCCAGTCGCTTGGTGATCCGTGTTATGGCGGGCTGCGGCCCCTGACATTCGTTCATCAGCCAGCGGCCAAGGACCATCATTTCATCAATATCGTCATGCTTGATGCCCAGACGGCTGCCAAGCGTGTTGGCAAGCGCGGTCAGATCCTCGCGTGCCGGCATGCCGCCCAGTTCCAGGAAGGCCACGGCAATTGCAGTGATGGCAAGGTTCGGCTCGTCGATGCCTTCGACAGGATGCGCATTGGCGCGGCGGCGAAAGCCAAATCGGCGCGGCGCATTGACCAGATCGCCGGCGATATTTCCGATCTCGCGGGCGGCTTCACGGGCCATGTTGAAGCGCCAGTACCAGACACCGGCCGCGCTCAGGATGCCCAAAATCACAAAAAGCATGACGCTCCCCAACTCTTTACCAAAAACGGGTATGCAGATGCGAAACTATCAGCTAGCGCATCGGCAAAGACAATAACGTCAGCGTGGATGATGCGTAAATTCGTTAAACTGGCCATTCTGGCCACAACAGTTGCAGTCGCAGGCTGCGACAGTGCCAATATCGGAAAGTCGGCGGTCGATGCGCCGACGCTTTCCGCGAACAAGCCGGGCCTTGCGGGCCGCGCCGTTGCGGCCCTTCCGGGAACCGCGCCCTTGCCCGATATGCGATGGGACGGCCGTCAGAATGACGAGGCCTGGACCCGCGCGACGCTGGCCGCGCTGAATGCCGAAGGGGCGGTGCTGATGTCGCGGGTGCCGTCGGATGTCATGGAATACTGTCCGGGCTATGCCAGCCAGACGACCGAAAACCGCCGTGCGTTCTGGGCCGGCCTTCTGTCGGCCGTGGCCAAGCATGAAAGCAGCCACAATGCGGCCGCGCGCGGTGCGGGCGGGCGCTATCTTGGCCTGATGCAGATTTCGCCTGCCACGGCGCGCAATTTCGGTTGCGGAGGCTCGCTGCTGGACGGCCGGGCGAACATGGCCTGTGCGGTGCGTATTGCCGCCACCCAGATCGGGCGTGACAACGCGATTGCCGGCTCGTCCAAGGGGGGCTGGCGTGGGGTCGCGCGGGACTGGATGCCGCTGCGCAACAGCGCGAAACGCGCCGAAATCGCAGCGTGGACCCGCTCTCAAAGCTATTGCCGGTGATGAAGCGGGGCGCCTGAGCGCCCCAGCCCTTAACGCAGTGCCGAAAGGATGCGCGCCCAGCTTCGCGCGCCCTTGGCGAAGCTTTCGACGTCATATTTTTCGTTCGGGGAATGGATGCGGTCATCGTCGCGGCCAAAGCCTATCAGCATCGCGTCCATCCCGAGGATGCGCTTGAAGTCGCCGGCGATGGGAATCGATCCACCCATGCCGATATAAACCGCCTCGCGGTTCCATTCCTCGGACAGCGCCTGTTTCGCGGCCTCGAATGCGGGGTCTGACAGATCCATGACCGCCGCCGGAGAGCCGCCATGTTCATGGAATTCGACCCGGCAATCGGCGGGGATGAAGCTTTCGACATGGGCGCGGAACGCGGTGCGGATTTTCTCGGGGTCCTGCGTGCCGGTCAGCCGGAAGCTGACCTTGGCGCGGGCCTCGGCGGGAAGGACGGTCTTGAAGCCGTCGCCGGTATATCCGCCCGTGATCCCGTTGATTTCGGCCGTGGGCTGGTTCCAGACCATTTCCAGCGGCATGCGGCCCTTTTCGCCGACAGGATGTTTCAGCCCGACGCGCGACAGGAACTCTTCCGCATCGAAATCCAGCGCCTCCCAGTCGCGGCGCAGATCGTCCGACAGTTCCTGCACGCCGTCATAAAAGCCGGGCAGGGTGACGCGACCGTTTTCATCCTTCAGCGCGGCAAGCGCGTCGCACAGGATCTGGATCGGATTCGCCGCCAGCCCGCCGAAACTGCCCGAATGCAGGTCCTGATTGGCGGCGTGGACAACGATTTCCTCGCCCACAAGCCCGCGCAACTGGCTGGAAATCGCCGGCCGCCCATCCGCCGACATCCCGGTATCGCAGATCAGGGCAAGCGACTGCGACAACTCGTCACGGTTCGCCTCCAGGAACGGGATCAACGAGGGAGAGCCGGATTCCTCCTCGCCCTCGAACAGCAGGGTCAGGCCTGACGGCAATTCGCCATGTACATCCTTCCACGCCCGGCATGCTTCGACAAAGGTCATCAACTGGCCCTTGTCGTCCGACGCCCCGCGCCCCCGGATTACCTTTCCGTTCGGCGTATCCTCGATCGCCGGATCGAAGGGCGGACGGTTCCAGAGGTTCAGCGGATCGACCGGCTGCACGTCGTAGTGACCATAGAAAAGCAGCGTTCTTTCAGTGCCTTTCGGGGTCGAGGCCACGACCATCGGATGACCCGTCGTCGGTCGCACATCGGCGCTGAAACCGAGGTCGCGCAGTTCATTCGCCAGCCAGTTCGCGGCCTCGGCGACATCATCGTCATGGGCTGGATCGGTCGAGATCGAGGGGATGCGCAGAAACCCCATAAGCCGGTCGAGCGCGGCAGGGAGATCGGCATCAAGGCGGTTCAGGACGTCATCAGTTTTCTGGTCGGCCATCTTTTCTGACTATTTTTATTGGGATTAACCCGTGGAAACCTCACGACAAAAAGGGAAGTTTGCCCTGTAACTCGGCGCATTTGACCCTTATCAATGTCGCACGCATATTGATCTGACATGATCGCACCCAGCAAGCAAGGCAAGGGACCCCGCGATGAATTACGACGCCGCTCTCGATCTGGCGATTGGCAAGCTTCATGAAGAAGGACGCTATCGCACATTCATCGACATCGAACGTCGCAAGGGTGCCTTCCCGCATGCCATGTGGACCCGTCCTGACGGGACTGAACAGGAAATCACGGTCTGGTGCGGCAATGACTATCTGGGCATGGGTCAGCATCCTGCGGTGCTGTCGGCGATGCACGAGGCGCTGGATGCGACCGGCGCAGGGTCCGGCGGCACGCGCAACATTTCGGGCACCACCGTCTATCACAAACGGCTTGAGGCGGAACTTGCCGACCTTCACAAGAAGGAATCGGCACTCGTCTTTTCAAGCGCTTACATTGCGAATGATGCGACGCTCTCGACGCTGCGCAAGCTGTTTCCGGGACTCATTATCTATTCGGACGAACTCAACCACGCCTCGATGATCGAAGGCATCAAGCGGTTCGACGGTGCCAAGCGGATTTTCCGTCATAACGACGTGGCGCACCTGCGCGAATTGCTGGAGGCCGACGACCCGGACGCGCCAAAGCTGATCGCCTTCGAATCGATTTATTCGATGGACGGCGATTTCGGCCCCATTGCGGCGATCTGCGATCTTGCGGATGAATTCAGTGCGCTGACCTATCTGGACGAGGTTCACGCGGTCGGGATGTACGGGCCGCGTGGCGGCGGGGTTGCGGAACGCGACGGGCTATCCGCGCGGATCGACATTTTCAACGGCACGCTCGGCAAGGCATTCGGCGTTTTTGGCGGATACATCGCTGCAAGCGCGAAGATGGTCGATGCGATCCGCAGCTATGCGCCAGGTTTCATCTTCACCACCTCGCTTCCGCCCGCGGTGGCGGCGGGGGCGGCCGCCTCGATCGCGTTTCTGAAGACCGCAGAGGGGCAAAAGCTGCGTGACATGCAGCAGTTGCACGCCCGGATCCTGAAAATGCGGCTGAAGGGGCTGGGCATGCCGATCATAGATCACGGCAGCCATATCGTGCCTGTGCATGTCGGTAATCCGGTCCATTGCAAGGCCCTTTCCGACATGCTGCTGCGGGATTTCGGCATCTATGTCCAGCCGATTAACTTCCCGACCGTCCCGCGTGGCACCGAACGCCTGCGTTTCACGCCTTCTCCCGTGCATACGCCCGATCAGATCGACGCGTTGGTGCGCGGCATGGATGCGCTCTGGGCACAGTGCAAACTGAATCGCTCGGTTGCTGTAGCGTAACAGCAGTTCGGGGTGATCCTCTCTCGCGTCTGTGATAACCTTCTCTTAACTAAGTTATGCAAAGTTGCGATTCGCGCGACTTGCTTCGGGGCAGAGTATATAGGACAGGCGTGAATGATCGGGCTGCCGGCTAAATCTTCGCCACAGCATGAACCCGGACCTGATTCCGGGGTCGAGGACTATGATTCGCCGCTCGGCGATATCATGCGGGGTGAGCGTGCGACTTTGGGTAAGTCGCTGCTGGATGTTCAGCGAGAGCTGCGCATCCGGGCAAGCTATATCGCCGCCATCGAGAACTGCGACATTTCCGCCTTTGACGCACCCAGCTTCATCTCTGGCTATGTGCGGTCCTATGCGCGCTATCTTCGTATGGACCCGGATTGGGTGTTTCGCAGATTCTGCGCCGAATCTGGCTTTGAGCCGACCCACGGCATGGCGGCATCCGCGTCCGGTCCCAAGCCGCAGCGTCGTCCCTCGGACCCGGCAGAGGCGCTGGCAAACCCGCGCGCGCTGTTCATCCCGCAGCCTGAACCCTTCTGGTCGTCGGTCGAGCCGCGGGCAGTCGGATCGCTTTTCGTGCTGATCGCGCTGGTGGCGGGGCTGGGTTATGGCGGTTGGTCGGTCCTGCAGGAATTGCAGAAAGTTAATCTGACGCCGGGGGATCAGGTTCCCGGTGTAACCGCTTCGCTTGACCCGGCCGAACCGGCGGCCCAGCCGGTCTCGGACGAGACTGATGATCTTGCCGTCAACCTGCCGCAACCCGAAGGCATCGACCGGATCTATCGCCCGCAGGTTCTGGAAGTCCCGGTTCTGACGGCGCGTGACAGCCCGATCGCCTCCATCGATCCTGAACTTCCCTCGCCAGAGGCGGTTGCCTCGGCGGCAGAGGTGGCCGGGCAGGGTACGGCGACGGTGGTTCCGGCAGGCGCGGTAAATGGGGCACTTCAGACGGTGTCGGGCGGCCCAACGCGGCTGCTGGCACGCGGCACGGACTATGGGCCGCAACTGCCCGCCGATCAGCTTGCTGTGCGGACCGTCGCGCCCGACGCGCCGGAGCTTGAACTTGTCGCGGTGCGTCCGGCCTGGGTGCGCGTAACCTCTGCTGATGGGACCGTCTTGCTGGAAAAGACCATGGATGCGGGCGAGCGCTTCGCGATGCCGAAGCTTGAATCGCCGCCGGTGCTGCGTGCAGGGAACTCCGGCGCTGTCTATTTCATGGTCAATGGCCGCACTTACGGTCCGGCAGCGCCCGGCGCGCAGGTCGTCAAGAATGTTGAACTGTCCCCGTCAAGCCTCACCTCGCGCTATGCATTTGCGGATCTGTCGAAGGACGAAGACCTGAAAAAGCTGGTCGCGGTGGCCTCGGCCGATCCTGCGCTTATGCAGGGTGACACGGGCGACGCGCAGCCGATCCCGCTTCGTCAGGACTGATCGCACGGGCTGATCGTCCGCACCTGACAGCGCGCCAGTTTCCATCCGTTCGATGATATCTGACAACCGCGTGCGGGGCAGCGCGCGGTTGCGCTTGTCCTGTCATCGGCGTAGCAAGTGCTGGCGTACAGGATAATTCACTCATGCAGGTAAAGGCCCCGATTTTCGCCGGTCAGGTGCGGTATCCCGACGATCTGCCAAGCTGCGATCAGTGCCCGATCCGTGACCGGGCGATCTGCGCGCATTGCGAGGCGGACGATCTGACGCGGCTGGAGGCGACGAAATATTATCGCCGCTGCGAGGCCGGGCAGGTGATCGCCCTGATGGGCGAGCCGATGGATTTCGTGGCATCCGTCGTTGATGGGGTGGCAAGCCTGACCCAGACGCTGGAAGATGGGCGCACGCAGATGGTCGGCCTGTTGCTGCCAAGTGATTTTCTGGGCCGACCGGGGCGCGATTGCGCGGGATATACGGTCACAGCGGCAACCTCGATGCAGCTTTGCTGCTTCCGGCGCAAGCCTTTCGAGGTGATGCTGGCCTGCAATCCCCGCCTGACGACGCGGCTTCTGGAAATGACCCTGGACGAGTTGGACGCGGCGCGCGAATGGATGCTGCTTCTGGGCCGCAAGACCGCCCGCGAGAAGATCGCGTCGTTCCTTGTCATCCTCGCGCGGCGTGGTGCGGCGGTAAACTTTGCCCGGCCGGGCCAGTCCCTGAGCCTGTCCTTGCCGCTGACACGCGAGGCGATGGCTGACTATCTGGGCCTGACGCTGGAAACGGTCAGCCGCCAGATATCGGCGCTGCGACGTGACGGGGTGATCCGGCTTTCGGGCAATCGCGACGTGGACGTGCCAGATTACGCCCGCCTTCTGGCCGAAAGCGGCGGCGATCGCGACAGCGCGCGGGCTTAACGGTCCTTCCAGCGTTCGCGATTGGCTTCGATCGCGGCAATGCGACGATCCAGCGCAGGATGCGACAAAAGCCATGCCGGCGCGTTGGCCCGGCGTCCGCCGGTAAGTTTTTCAAGCTTGCGAAAAAGCGAGATCTGGGGCGCCGCCCCGATCCCCGATTTGACCATCAGCGCGGTCGCGAAACGGTCAGCCTCGAACTCGTCCTTCTGCGACAGGCGCGCGACCATCGCCGCCAGCATCAGGTTGATGAGCCATGGGCCGACAAAGGGCAGAAAGCGCCCGATGGTGACAAGAAGCACCGAACGCAGCACGTTCTGGCCGGCAAAGTCGATCATCCGCCGCTTGCTGTGGCCATGCGCGACATGGCCCAACTCATGCGCGACGACGCCGGTGATTTCTTCGGGCGTGACCTCGCCATTCTCCATGCGTTCCAGAAAGCCGCGCGTGATGAAGATGCGCCCATCGGGTGCCGCCAGCCCGTTTATCGCCGGAATTTCATAGATATGCGCCCGGATGCGCGGCAGATCCATTGCCGCGCCAAGCCGGTCGAGAAGCGGGTTCAGTCGCGCATCGTCAAGGGGTGTCGAACGCTCGTTCAGGTCCTGCTTCATGCGCCACGCCGAAAAGAACCAGATGGCAAAGCCATAGGCGATCAGCAACAGCAGGGGCAGAAACTTCAACATGGCATCTATATGGTGGGCCTGTGCATCCGACGCCAGAGCCAGCGCGCAAGAAGGAACAGCGTCATCGCGCAGGCAACGGCGGCAAGCGCCTTGATTTCGGCCGCATCGCTGTTGCGAAACTGGCGTCCGAAGACATGGCCGATCCCAAGATGCAGCGCCGCCCAGATCACTTCGCCGCCAAGCGAGGCCGCCGCAAAGCCCGGCAGCGCCACACCAGATGCGCCGGCGACGTAATTCGTGGGCGGCCCAAGCGGTGTCACCAGCCAGCGCGACAGGAAAATCGCCATGAGCCCCCGCCGCGCCATGAACTCGCGCGCCTTGCGCATCACCGTGGCAAAGCGCGCCCCGCGACCGGCAAAGCGTGGCGATAAACGACGCGAGAGCGAGAACGCGGTCAGGTCGCCAAGGAACGCGCCGCCAATCGCCCCGGCGGCGGCAAGCGACAGAAAATCATGCCCGGTCCCGCTAAGCGCCCCTGCGCTGATAAGCAGAAGCGAGGTCGGCACCGGCACCATCATGCAGGACAGGAATGCCGAGATCGCCAGCAGCCAAGGCCCCCAGCTGGGCAGCAGCCTCAGAAGCTCCTGCGTCATCCCAGAACCCGCATCGCCTGCGACAGACCTTCCAGCGTCAGCGGCATCATGCGGGACTCGAAAATGTCGCCGATCATCCGGATGGATTGGGTATAGCGCCAATGTTTCTGCGGAACCGGGTTCAGCCAGACGTGATCGGGCCATGTCTCGGCGGCGCGGCGAAGCCAAAGCTCGCCGGGTTCGGGGTTCCAATGCTCGTTCGCGCCACCCGGCACCGCGATCTCATAGGGCGACATCGAGGCGTCTCCCACGAAGATGCACTTATAGTCGCGCCCGAAGCGATGCAGGATGTCCCAGGTCGGTGTCGTTTCGTTCCAGCGACGCCGCGAGTCCTTCCAGACGCTTTCGTAAAGGCAGTTGTGGAAGAAGTAATGCTCCATATGCTTGAACTCTGCCCGCGCGGCGCTGAACAATTCATCGACGATGCGGATATGGTCGTCCATGCTGCCGCCGACATCCAGAAACAGCAGCACCTTTACGGCGTTCCGCCGCTCTGGTCTGGTCTGCACGTCGATATAGCCGTGATCGGCGGTCGCGCGTATCGTGGCGGGCAGGTCCAGCTCCTCGGCGGCACCGTGGCGCGCCCATTGCCGCAGCCGCTTCAGGGCGACCTTGATATTGCGGGTACCCAGCTCGACACTGTCGTCGAAATCGCGGAATTCGCGCTTGTCCCAGACCTTCACCGCGCGCCTGTGGCGGCTTTCGCTTTGCCCGATGCGCACGCCTTCGGGGTTATACCCATAGGCACCGAAGGGTGAGGTGCCCGCCGTGCCGACCCATTTGCTGCCGCCCTGATGGCGTCCCTGCTGTTCGGCCAGCCGTTCGCGCAGCTTTTCCATCAGCGCCTCGAAGCTGCCGGTCTTTTCGATCTCGGCCTTCTCGGCATCGCTCAGCAGCTTCTCGGCCAGCTTTTCCAGCCATTCCCGCGGCAGTTCGACCTGATCCAGAAGCGCCTCGACCGGCACCTGTTCAAGGCCGGAAAAGGCTTCGGCGAAGGCGCGGTCGAAGCGGTCCAGATGGCGCTCATCCTTGACCAGAGAGATGCGCGCGAAATGATAGAACTCGTCGACATGCCACCCCGTGACCCCGGCATCCAGACCGGCCAGCAGGTCAAGATATTCCCGAAGGCTGACCGGCACGCCGTGGCGGCGCAGGCTGTCGAGAAGCGGACGGAACATCAGGCCATGCGGGCGATGATGAGTGTGGCGAAAAGGCCCAGCAGGCCGAGCGCCAGCATATGCGCCAGCGCCCATTGCACGCGGTCCTTCTGGTCGCCACCTATCCGGCCCGCGCGCACCCAGCCAAGCGCGAAGCCGATTACAGCACAGGCGATGACGATCATTGCGAACTCTCCGTCGGGGCGGTGGTATCCGGCACGGCTGGCAGCGACGTGTCGGGCTGCAGGGCCGTCTGGCCGTCCTGCGGCATTTCCCCGGCCTCCGATTCGGTCGGCAGCTGTGGCGTCAGGTTGTCCTCGGCCGAGGCGGCCTCAGGGGGTGCCGCTGAGGTGTCTTGCGCCACCCCGGTATCCGCAGCACCGGGCGCAGTTGCGCCTTGCGGTGACGAGGTTTCCCCGGCGGGGTCGCTGAAGCGGTTCTGGTCCCATTCGCCCGACGCGACTTGACCCGTGGCATAGTGCATGACGCCCTGACCCTGCCGTTTCCCGGCGGCGAAATGGCCGGTATAGGTGTCGCCCGTATCGTATTGCGCGGTGCCCTCGCCGTCGATTTCTCCGGCTTTCCAGCCGCCTTCATAGATGAAGCCCGCAGGCGTCGTCAGCTTGCCCTGACCTTCGCGCAGCCCATCGACGAATTCGCCGGTATAGACGGTTCCGTCCGGATAGGTCGCCTGACCGCGCCCGACACGCTGCCCGTCTTTCCATTGCCCGTTATACACATAGCCATCGGGGTAGGTCATGCGCCCCTGACCGTCGATGCGTGCATCGCGGAAGCTGCCCTCATAGACCATGCCGTTGCTGTAGGATGCGCGACCCTGACCCTGGATCACGCCGGCGCGCCAATCGCCTTCATAGCTTGCGCCGTCGGTATAGGTGATCTTGCCGGTTCCCTCGGGCTGGTCGGCGGCCATCTCGCCCTCATAGACAGACCCGTCGGGATATGTGACGCGGCCCTGTCCCTGCATCTGTCCTGCGGCCCACTGGCCCTGATAGACATAGCCATCGGTGCCGGTGAATGTGCCGGTGCCGTCGCGCTTGTCGTCGCGGAACTGGCCCTCGTAGATGTCGCCGTTGGCATAGGTGGCGCGACCTTCGCCTTCGCGTTTGCCGCCGCGCATCTGGCCTTCGTAGCGGTCGCCTGACTGGTGCGTGACCTCGCCCCGGCCCGACATCTGCCCGGCTTCCCACGTCCCGTCATAAATAAGCCCATCCGGCATTGTCAGCTTGCCCCGACCCGCGCGCTGCCCCGCCAGCATCTGGCCTTCATAGATCGCGCCGTCCGGATAGGTGATTTTCGCCTGGCCCTCTTTCGCGCCATTCACCCAGTCGCCTTCGTAGCGATAGCCGCTTGGCTGTGTCAGCAGGCCCCTGCCGTGATGCATGGCGTTCTGGAATCCACCTTCATAAACCGCGCCATTGGCGTATTTCGCGACGCCCTGGCCGGTAATCAGACCTTCGACCCAGTCGCCTTCATATGTGCCGCCATCGGCATAGGTGATCTTGCCGGTGCCATTCGGTTTGCCCTTCGCGAAAGAGCCTTCATAGACGGACCCGTCGGGAAAGCGCGCGCGGCCCTGACCGACGATCTCGCCCTCGACCCAGTCGCCTTCATATTCATAGCCGGAGGGAAGCGTGTACTTGCCGCGCCCGTGCTGAAGCCCGCCGCGGAACGTGCCTTCGTACACGCCGCCATCGTCATATTGCTTGGTCACAACGCCAGAGGTCGCGCCGCCCTGCGGAGTCTGCGCAGGCGTGCCCGTATTGTTGTCCGGGGTCGTCTCCTGCGTGACCGTCGGCACCGTTGCCGCAGGTTGCCTGACCTGCGCCGCTGCCGGTCCTGCCATTACCAATACTGCCGCTGTAAGCGCTGCCTTCATGCCCGCCTCCGTTCTTTGCCCCATCGTTTAGCCGATGCGGAACCGCAGCGCAAAGCCTGCCGTTCCCCTTCGCCGCCCGCTGCGTTATGGCTGGCGCAAGGATTTGAGGATTTTACCATGACCGACAGCATCCGCATCACGCTCGCCCAACTGAACCCGACGCTCGGCGACCTGGAAGGCAACGCCGCAAAGGCCCGTTCCGCATGGGAAAAGGGCAAGGCGGCGGGGGCGGCCATCGTCTATCTGCCGGAAATGTTCATCACCGGCTATCAAACGCAGGACCTCGTTCTGAAAAAGGGTTTCGTCGATCACGCGGTCAGCCAGGTCGAGGCGCTGGCACGCCAATGCGCCGACGGGCCCGCCCTTGCCATCGGCACGCCTTGGGGCAACGAGGGCAAGCTCTATAACGCCTATTTCATCTGCGAAGGCGGCGAGATCACCGCGCGCATCCTGAAACACGAACTGCCGCATAAACAGCTTTTCGACGAGATGCGCCTGTTTGACGAAGGCCCGATCTCTGGCCCTTACTGCATCGGTGGTGTGCGCATCGGCAGCCCGATCTGCGAGGATAGCTGGTGGCCGGACGTGGCCGAGGCGCTGGAGGAATCCGGCGCAGAGATTCTGGTTGTGCCGAACGGCTCGCCCTATCACCGCAACAAGCTGGACCTGCGCATGGGCCATATGGTCGCCCGCGTCGTCGAAAACCGCCTGCCGCTTGTCTATCTGAACTCGGTCGGCGGGCAGGACGATCAGATCTATGACGGGGCCAGCTTCGTTCTAAACCCCGGCCCGGATGGCGGCGCGGAAAAGGTCGTGCAATTCGCGCCATTTGACGAGGTGATCGACCATATCGACTTTACCCGCACCCCCGATGGCTGGCGCGCCGCACCCGGCCAGATGGCCGAACAGCCCGATGAATGGGAACAGGATTATCGGGCCATGATGACCGGCCTGCGCGACTATCTGCGCAAGAACGGTTTCCGCAAGGTTTTGCTGGGCATGTCCGGCGGCATCGATTCGGCGCTGGTTGCAACGATTGCCGCAGATGCGGTCGGGCCGGAAAATGTCCGCTGCGTGATGCTGCCTTCGGAATACACTTCGCAGGCCAGTCTGGACGATGCCGCCGACGCCGCCACCCGCCTTGGCGTCCGTCTGGACACGGTCCGGATCGACGGTGCCCGCGACGCGGTCGAAGACGCGCTTGCCCATCTGATGGAGGGCACCAAGCCCGACGTGACCGAGGAAAACATCCAGTCACGCCTGCGCGGCCTGATGCTGATGGCCATCTCGAACAAACATGGAGAGATGCTGCTGACCACCGGCAACAAATCCGAGGTCGCCGTGGGTTACGCCACCATCTATGGCGACATGGCCGGCGGCTATAACCCGATCAAGGATCTCTATAAAACCCGCGTGTTTGAAACCTGCCGCTGGCGCAACGCCAATCATCGCGGCTGGATGATGGGCAAAACCGGAGAGGTGATCCCGCCGCAGATCATCACCAAACCCCCAAGCGCAGAGCTGCGCCCGGATCAGAAGGACAGCGATTCGCTGCCGCCCTATGACGTGCTGGACCAGATTCTGTTCGGGCTTGTGGAAGAGGATCTTTCGCTCAAAGACCTCGTCGCCAGGGGGTTCGACGCCGAAACCGTCAAACGCGTGGAATGGCTGCTGTATAACAGCGAATGGAAACGCTATCAGGCCGCGCCCGGTCCGCGCATCTCGACCAAGGCATTCTGGCTTGATCGCCGGTATCCGCTGGTCAATCGCTGGCGGGACGAGCTTTAGGGCGAATCTCTGATCATTCCTTTCCGGGATCAGGCATAAAAATAAGGCCGGGCGTCGTCCCGGCCTTAGAAATGGTGGGTCATGTCGCGCGCCTCAGTTCAGGGCGTCGATCTGATGCGGCATCAGCACGTGCCACCAACGGCGCGCCTTCGGTTTGACCTGCTCGCGGACCAGATCCGAATACTGACCGCCATAAACCGCGAAATATCCAAGCATCTCATTATCCTTTCCACTTTCTACACGGTCAGGATATGGGCATTTGTCATGCGCTAACAATGCGCGTTTCGACAATGCCGCATTGCAATTGCTGCAATGCGGCATTGGTCATTGTCAGACCGTCAGGTCGCGGGCTGCGCAGTCATCCGGTTTTTGCTGCGCAGGTCGAAAACACCGTAGGCGGCGACGACAAGGAAACAAAGGCCCGGCACGATATACGAGAAGGCGGCCCCCTGCGCGTCCATCACGGCCCCATGAACAAGCGGCATCAGCGCGCCGCCAAGAATGGCCATGACCAGCCCAGCGGCGCCGAACTTGGTGTCGTCGCCAAGCCCGTGCAGCGCGATGCCGTAGATGGTTGGAAACATCAGCGACAATGTGGCGGAGATTGACACCACCGCCCAGACCCCGGCGATATTCGGGCTGCTCATCGCGAACAGGCACAGCGCCGTGCCGCAAAGCGCCATCAGCGTCAGAAGCATCGCGGGCCGCAGATAACCCATCAGCCAGACCATGACGAAGCGTGAAACCAGAAAGATGATGAGGCTCGCCTGAAGATACCAGCCAGCATCTGCCTCGGTTCCGCCGATCGCGTCCTGCACATACTGGATCGTGAAGGTCCAGACGCATGTCTGCGCCGCGACGTTGAAAAATTGAGCAATCACGCCAAAGCGATAGTGCCGGTTCTTCAGAAGCCTGCTTAGGGTTGCGCCGAAATGGACCTCGTGGCCCTCTGCGGTCATCTCGCGCTTGGTGGGCATCGGGATCAGGGCAATCGCGATCCAGATCACGACAAGAACGCAGGCAAAGCCGACATAGGGTGTCATGACCGCGCTCAGCTCCTCGACCTGGATCGCGCGCAGGGCATCGGGGGCCATGGCGGCGCGTTCGGCCTCGGTCGCGGGGTTCAGGCGGGGCAGGATCAGGGTCGCCGCCAGAAACACGCCGATATTGGTGCCGACAGGATTGAATGCCTGCGCAAAGTTCAGTCGGCGGGTGGCGTTATGTTCCGGCCCCATCGAGATCACAAAGGGATTGGCCGAGGTTTCCAGGATCGACAGGCCGCCCGCCAGCATGAACAGCGCCATCAGGAAGAAGCCGAAGGTCATCGCCTGCGAGGCAGGATAGAACAGAAATGCCCCGCAGATCGCACAGCCAAGCCCGACCAGAACGCCGGTCTTGTAAGAGAAACGCCGGTTGATGAAAGCCGCCGGCAGGGCGAGGCAGAAATAGGCGCCATAGTACGAAAACTGCACGAAGGACGCTTGCAGCGTGCTCATCGAAAAGATCTTCGAAAAGACCTTCACAAGCGGATCGGTCATGTTCGCGGCGATGCCCCAGGCGGCGAAACACGTGACCAGCAGGATGAACGGCAGACGCATGCCGTCATAGAGATATTTCGACTTCTCGGCCATAATCGCTCTCCTCCTCAAATGTCTGTATTGTTTGGCCAGTCTTCCCCGACGTAAAGCCGGAAATTATGCTGTCCTTTTACAGGTCTGACGCATTCGCGCGACAAGCCGCCGGTCAGTGCCGCTTGACCTTACGGCGTTAAATCCTCATATGCGCGTTCACGCGGATGGCCGGGTGACCGCGGGGGCACGCCCCCGAGGAAAGTCCGGACTCCATGAGGCAACGGTGCCGGGTAACGCCCGGCGGGGGTAACCCCAGGGAAAGCGCAACAGAGAACAGACCGCCTGTGCCAGTCACAGGTAAGGGTGAAACGGTGGGGTAAGAGCCCACCGGGGGGCTGGCAACAGACCCCGCATGGCAAGCCCCACCGGGAGCAATGCCGAATAGGGACCTCGTGCCGGCAACGGCAGCGCCGCCTTGCGCCAGAAGGTCCGGGTTGGCAGCTTGACGCACGCAGTAATGCGCTGCGCAGAGGAATGGTCATCCAGAGGGGCAACCCTTGGACAGAATCCGGCTTACAGGCCATCCGCGTGTTTTATGCCGGCCCTATTTCTCAGCCATGCCGTTCGCGACTGTCGGCAGGCGCCTGATCGCGCGGCGTCATTCCGTAGTCGCGGATGACATGGGCCACCCGCAGCCGGTAATCGGCCAATACCCCGCCGCGCCCTTCGGCCTGCGCCTCTCGGTGGCCGGCGGTATTGCGCCAGGCCATCACCGCCGCCTCATCCTCAAAGAAGGACAGCGACAGGTAACGGCCCCGTGTCGCAAGGCTTTCAAAGCGCTCGACCGAGATGAAACCGGGGATGCGCTCCAGTTCCGGTCTCAGGCTGGCGGCGAGGTCGAAATATCGCTCGGGTTGTGCGGGTTCCAGCTCGAATATCACGGCAATCATGTGTCTGCTCCATGTGGGGCAGAGACGAGTTTCAGGAAGGTCCGGTCCTCGCGCAACAGGAATTTCTCGCGCTGCGCGAAAGCATAATTTTCCTGTCCGAGCGGATCGGCGGTGAGGCGGGCGCGATACGCCTCGTAACCGGCCAGACTGTCGATGTGATAGATGCCTTACGCCATGCGATGCTGTCGCGGGACTTGCTGGACCGGCAGGACGAAGCGATCACGCTGACCCCGCAGGGCCATGAATTTGCAAATGACTTTATGCCTGATGGGCTTGGCCCGACCTCTCGTGCACCGCTTTGCCGGGAATGCCTGGATTGGAGCGAGCATCGCGCACATCTGGCCGGGCGGCTTGGCCGGGCGATGCTGGCGCGGATGGTCGAACTCGGCTGGGCGCGGCGTCAGCAGGGCAGCCGTGTGATCCGTTTCACCCGAGATGGCGAAACCCGCTTTTCTGCCATGTTTTCCGGTTGACACGGGGCTTGCAGACGCTAAAAGGCGGCTTCGATGAATTTTCGCGGCGGTATTACAGCGCCGCCGCAGCAGGAGACGAACCATGGCGAAGCCGACGACGATCAAGATCCGTCTGAACTCGACGGCCGGGACCGGGCATTTTTATGTTACCAAGAAAAACGCCCGCACCATGACCGAAAAAATGACGGTCAACAAATACGACCCAGTTGTGCGCAAGCATGTCGAATACAAGGAAGGCAAGATCAAGTAAGATCGCTGCCAACCGACGATGACGAACGAACCGCGCTTTTGGCGCGGTTTTTTCGTGTCGTGACGGGACAGGAAAGGCGCAGGATCAGTCGTGCCTGCGCCGCAGGATCGTGCCGAACAGCACCAGAAGCGCAGCCAGCAGTGTCGGCGAGGGCCCAAGACGGGTCCAGAGCGTGACGGGCAGTGGCGCGGGCAGCTTCGCGTCGATATGTCCGACGACACCCAGTGGCAGCGACGCCGTGACACGCCCGAGCGGGTCTATCGCGGCGGTGATGCCGGTATTGGCCGCACGCATCAGCGGCAGCCCGGATTCGATTGCGCGCAGGCGCGCTTGGGCGAGATGCTGATATGGACCGGATCGGGTGCCGAACCACGCATCATTGGTCACCTGCAGCAGCCACTCGGCACCTTCGACTGCACGCAGATGCTGGGGGAATATCGCTTCATAGCAGATCAGCGGCTGCACTGGCGGCAGGCCGTCGGGGCTTAGCAACTGTGGTCCGGGGCCGGGGGTATAGCCGAAACCCTGGCGCGCGGCGAAGGCGCCGATCCCGAAGCGCGCCATCAGATCGCCCCAGGGAATGTATTCGCCAAAGGGCACCAGATGGAACTTGTCATAGATCTGCGCGACTTTCCCGCCCGGCGCGACCTCTATGAGGGAGTTATAGTATCGCGTCTCCTCGGCGCGCTGGATGCCCATGAGGACGGGTGCGCCGGCCGCATCGCTCAGGATGGGAAGCGCATTTCCTGCATTGTTCAGAAGGAAACTGACGGCGGTTTCGGGCCAGATCACGGCAGCCGGGCGCGGGCCGCTTGTCGGCGCCGCGCTTTCTTCCAGCAAACGCTGCCAGAATATCTGCGCCCATTCCGGGTCCCATTTCAGCGCCTGATCCGCGTCGGGCTGCACGAGGCGCAGTGTCACGTCGCGGTTCTGTATCGGCGTATCAAGCCGGTTGAGCCCCGCCGTCCAGACGACCGCGACCAGAAGCACCGACAGTACCGCGCCGGGCAGGGCGCCGGTCGGATCACGGCGAGCCTTGCGCCAGAACGCGATTGGCAGCGCCGCGACAGTCAGGCTGAGCGCGGAAAGCCCCACAGGTCCGATGAAGGCAGCCGCCTGTGCGGCGGGGGTGTCTATCCAGATATGGCCCAGCAGGGCCCAGGGCAGGCCCGTGAAGATCCAGCCGCGCAGCCAGTCCGACATCACCATCACCGCAGCGAAGACGATGGCGCGCGAACGCCATTCATCTGCGCTGCGACCGCGTGTCAGGCGGCCAGCGACGAATCCCGGAACGGCCCAGAACACCCCGCCACCAAGTGCCAGGAAGATCAGCGCGAAGGGTGCCATCCAGCCATAGACGTCCGGCTCGACCAGAAACGGCTCGACGATCCAGTTCATTGCCAGCGCGAAATACCCGGTTCCGGCAGCGAAGGCACGAAGCGCGGAACGGGCAGAGCCCTGGGCGCTGCCGACACGCCAAAGGATCAGGCAAAGCGCCGCAAGGCTGACGGGCCAGAACCCCCAGGGCGCCTGACCGAGCGCAGATGCAGCGCCAAGCCCGAGATCGCAAAGACTCGACCGCGCGGCCTGCCAGAACCCCGCGCGCGTTCGCAGGCGCGGTTGGTTCGCAAGCGGAGAGGGGGCGGTCATCGCCGCCGCTTCAGCTTTCGACCGGACCGGGTGCGGTTTCAGGCGCCGTGGCAGCATCGGCATCGGCATCGGCCTTCTTGGCGCGGCTGCGGCGCGGGGCGCGCTTGGGCTTTTCGGCTGGTTCGTCGCCGGACGCCGCTGCCGTGGACTCGGGCGCTGCTGCTTCGGTATCCGCCTTCTTGGCGCGGCTGCGGCGCGGCGCGCGCTTCGGCTTCTCGGTCGTTTCGGCAGGCGTTGAATCGACCGGGGTGCTGGCGTCTTGCGCGGGCGCATCGGCAGGCGCTGCCTCTGCTACGGCATCCTGGTCCTTCTTGCGGCTACGGCTGCGGCTGCGCGTCGATTTCGCTTTAGGGGCGTCGGCGGGTGCCTTCATGGCTTCCGGGCTCGCATCGGCATCATCGGTCGTCTCGGATGCCGCATCGTTCGGGGCCGTGGTTTCGGATGTGTCGTCCGCCCGCCGGCTGCGGCTTCTGCTGCGCGTCTTTCGCGCAGGCGTCTTCGCCTCGGGGGCAGCAGCGTCATCGGAAGCCGTCGCCTCGGATGCCGGCGTATCCTCCGTCTCGGCACGCTCCATCGCCGCAGCGGTTTCCGCCAAAGCGGCAGAGAAGCTTTGCTTCATGAATTCAGGGATATGATCGCCCATCCCGCTGACGGAACGGCCATGCTCGCGCCGGTCGTTGCGCCGATTGTCGTCCCGGCGATCATTCCGGTGATCATCACGACGGTCATCGCGGCGCCGGCTGTCGCCCTGGCTTTCCTGCGCAGCATCAGTGCGCGCGTCGTCGCGACCCTCTGGCGCTTCGGCAGCGGCTGCGTCCTTGCGCTGATCCTCACGGCGATCCTCGCGCCGATCATCTCGGCGCGAGCGTCCACGCGCGCCCCGACCGCGGGACTGATCGCGGCCGGCGTCGCGCGGCGCACGCGGGGCGGATTTCGCCGCGTCGGACAATGCGAAACCTTCCGGAGCATCAGCGCGCGGCAGCGCGTGCTTCACCAGATGTTCGATCGCAGTCAGATATTTCTCGTCCGCAGGGGTGGCAATCGAATAGGCCGTGCCCTGACGCCCGGCGCGCCCGGTGCGGCCAATGCGGTGGACATAATCCTCGGCATGGCTGGGCAGGTCGAAATTGAAGACATGGCTGACGGCAGGAATGTCCAGACCGCGCGCCGCCACATCCGACGCGACAAGGAACCGCAGCGAGCCGTCGCGGAACGCGTCCAGCGTCTTCATCCGCTGCGACTGGTCCAGATCGCCGTGGATGGGTGCTGCATCAAAACCGTGCGCTTTCAGTGACTTCGCGACGATATCTACTTCTGTTTTGCGATTGCAGAAGATGATGGCGTTCTTCAACGCCTCGCCCTCAGCCTCGATCAGCGCGCGCAGCAATTCGCGTTTCTGCTTGGCGGTCTGGTCTTTGCGCGTCGGCGTGATCTCGACCAGCTTCTGGGTGATGGTTTCGCTGGTCGTGGCCTGACGCGCGACTTCGATGCGTTCGGGCGTGTGCAGGAAGGTGTTCGTAATGCGCTCGATTTCAGGGGCCATGGTGGCGCTGAAGAATAGCGTCTGGCGCGTGAAGGGGGTCAGCTGGAAGATGCGCTCGATATCAGGGATAAAGCCCATGTCGAGCATCCGGTCGGCCTCGTCCACGACCATCACCTCGACCCCGGTCAGCAGCAGCTTGCCGCGTTCGAAATGGTCCAGCAGGCGGCCCGGCGTGGCGATCAGCACATCGACGCCGCGGTCGATCAGCTTGTCCTGTTCGCCAAAGGACACGCCGCCAATCAGCAGCGCCTTGGTCAGACGGGTATGCTTGGCGTAGATGTCGAAATTCTCGGCCACCTGGGCGGCAAGTTCGCGCGTCGGGCACAGGACCAGCGAACGCGGCATCCGCGCCCGTGCGCGACCGCGCGACAGGCGGGTAATCATCGGCAGGGTAAAGCTGGCGGTCTTGCCGGTCCCGGTCTGTGCGATCCCCAGCACGTCGCGGCCCTCCAGCGCGGGGGGGATGGCACCTGCCTGAATTGGCGTCGGGTTTTCGTAACCCGCCTCGGCAATGGCTTTGAGGACTTTCGGATCAAGCTTGAGATCGGTGAATTTTGTCATTTGCGTCCATTCGCTGTGCGCGTCGCACAGGTGATAAAAATGGGACGCCGTTCCACGCCCCTCATCCGTTCGCCGGATGCGAACGCCAGATGCCCTAGCTTAATCGCCGTTATTCGTCAATCTTAACAGAAAAATGCCCGCGCCGCTGCGGCAGATGCGGAACAGAATCAGTTCGGGCGCGGTTGGCATCCGATAATCTGAGGGAATAGTGATGGCAGTAACTTCCGAAGCGGGGCTGAGCCCGGTCGAGGCATTCGCCCTTGTTGGGGTTGTCGGCGTTGGCGCGCAATGGCTGGCATGGAGGTTTCGCTTGCCCGGCATCGTCATGATGCTGGTCGCCGGTCTTATTCTGGGTCCGTTCACCGGGATATTCGTACCGTCGCGGGATATTGGCCCGCTTGTCGGGCCGATGATTTCGCTCGCCGTTGCGGTGATCCTGTTCGAGGGCGGGCTGACGCTGAATTTCAAGCAGCTTTCTGATGCCGCGCCGGGTGTGCGCCGGCTGGTCTTTGTCGGCGCGCCACTTGGCTGGCTTCTGTCGTCGGCCGCACTGGCGTTCATCGCGGGGCTGAGCTGGCAGTCGTCCATCGTGTTCGGCGGGGTCATGGTCGTGACCGGCCCGACCGTCATCGCGCCGCTTCTGCGCGCCGCCAAGCTGCACAACCGTCCCGCCCAGCTTCTGCAGTGGGAGGCCATCGTCAACGACGCGCTTGGCGCGCTGATCGCGGTTGTCGCGCTGTTCGTGGTCATGGTCCGTCAGCAGGAAATGGATATGTCCCACGCCGTCATGACGGTCGGCGTCGGGATCGCCTTCGCGACGCTTGTGGGCTTTGCGGGCGGGCTGGCCGTGGTCAAGGCCTTCCGAGAGGCGCTTGTACCCGAATACATGAAGGTGCCGATGCTTTTCGTACTGGTCCTCGCGGTCTTTGCCGTGTCGGACATGGTGCTGCATGAATCGGGGCTGCTTGCCGTGACGGTCATGGGCCTCATCATCGCCAATGCCGACCTGCCATCCTATACCGAGATCTACCGCTTCAAAGAGCAGGCGACGACGCTACTTCTGTCGGGCGTATTCATTCTGCTTGCCTCGAACGTCAAGCTGGAGACGATGGAGCTGCTCGATTTCCGGTCGGTCCTGTTCATTCTGGCGGTCGTGCTTCTGGTGCGCCCCGCGACCGTGCTGTTGTCGCTGGCGTTCACGTCGATCCCCATGAACGAAAGGCTGCTTGTCGCCTTTACCGGCCCGCGCGGGGTGGTGCTGCTTGCGATTTCCGGCATCTTCGCAGAAGCGCTTGTCTCGGAAGGTGTGGCCGATGGTGCCGTGCTTCAGCCGCTGGCCTTTGTTCTGGTTCTGGCGACGGTGGTGCTGCACGGCTTCACGCTTAAACCGCTTGCGCAACGGCTTGGCCTGACCTCGGGCGATGCACCGGGGGTCATTATCGTCGGCGGTTCGACCTTTACGACCGGGCTTGCGAAGGCGCTTGATAATCTTGACGTGAAGGTGCTGATCTCGGACCCGAACCGGGGTCAGCTTCGATCTGCGCGCGAGGCCGGTGTGCCGACCTATTACGGTGACATCCTGTCAGAGGCGGCTGAACACGGCGTGGAGTTCATTGCCTATTCCACGATCCTCGCCGCGTCGGACAACGATGCCTATAACACGCTTGTCGCGACTGACCTCGCGCCGGAATTCGGGCGCGATGCGATCTGGCAGGTGCTGCGCAGCAAGGAAGATCGCGCCCGCCACGCTTTGCCAAGTCAGTTGGGTGGCCAGCCCCTGAACGATGGGAAGACGCTGGCGCAATATCTCGATCTGCTTGCCGACGGCTGGGTGTTCCGCACCACGCGCCTGACCGAGGAATATACGATCGACGACTGGCGCGCGGCGCGCGAGGGCGTCATTCCGCTTGCCACGTTGCGCGACGGCCAGCTTCGGTTTGTCACGCGTGAGACGGAATTGTCGGGCAAGGCGGGCATGCGCATCGTGTCGCTGATCCCCCCGGAAATCGCCGAGAAGATCCGCCGCGAGGCCGAGGAAAGCGCCAGGCAGCGCGAGCAGGCGAAGACCGAGGCCAAAGCGGCAGAGGAGGAGGCCGCCCAGGAAGGCGCGGTCGAGGCGGCAGAGCCTGACGGATCAGAGGATGACGCCGCCAGCAACGACGCCGCACCGCAGAGCGATGAAAGCCCGCGCCAGCGGGAAAAGGCGCGCGCCGAAGCCGAAGCAGTGCGAAAGGGCGATGGCGAGGGCAGCCGCGACGCCTGACCCGCGGCCTCAGATATTGCCGCTGCGGCGACTGTCGCCGCGGGCGGAACGCGGCATTGTGACTTGAAAAACAATGCCGCTCTTCGCAGGCTCGAATGGAATTTCACCTCTACCCCAGCGAAGGACCGTTCATGCGTTACCTGTTTGGCTCTGTTGCCCTTTTCGCCACCACTTCCGTTCTTGCCTTGTCAGCGTCCGCCGATGTTTTCGAGGTAGAGGCCCCGGTCTCGGACGTGACGCTTTATCCCCAAGGGGCAAGCGTGATCCGGCGCGCCACGGCGGATCTGCCTACCGGCGCGCATCAGATCGTCATTCCGGGCCTGCCCGCCGATACCGATCCCGCCAGCCTTCGTCTGACTGCCGACGGCGCCACACTGGGTGCCGTCAGCCTGCAGACCGGACGCGCCTTGCCCGACGGCGCGCCGGAGTCGCAGGCGATCACAGATGCGCGCGCCGAGGTGCGCCGCCTTGAGCTCGCGCTGCGCGAACGCGATGCCGCCGTCGCCGCGATCAAGGCAGAAGCGCAGGCAGCCGAGGATCTGCTGTCCTTCCTGCGCACGCTCGCAAGTTCGGAAAATGCGACCACGGGGGATGTGGGCGGTCTGGTCGATATGGTCGCCGCGCGCATGCTTGCGGCACGGCGCATGGCGATTGACGCCGAGACCCGCGCGATTGCAGCAAATCAGGGTCGTGAGGAGGATGAGAACGCGCTTGAGGACGCCGTCGCCCGCCTTGACGCGCTGGTAGAGCCGCGAAGCGATCAGGCCGCACTGGTGATCGCGGTCGAGGGGCAGGGCAGACCAGCCACGATCTCGGTGACGGCGAATACATGGTCGGCTGGCTGGCGCCCGGTTTACGATATGCGGCTGGATCAGCAGGCAAAGACCCTGACGCTGGAACGTGGTCTGATGGTCGAACAGCAGACGGGCGAGGACTGGTCGGGCGTCACCCTGACACTGTCGACCAGCCGCCCTTCGGACAGGTCCGAGCCGAGCGAGCTTTATGAGCAGATCGTGCAGGCGGTCGATCCGCGCAGCGGCGCGGTTCGTCGCGAAAGGGCGGACGCGGTTGGGGCAATGGCCGCGGCAGAAATGAGCGATGCCGCCGCCCCCGCGCCGGTCGTGGCCGAAAGCGCGAATGTCGACTTTCAGGGCGCGACGGCGGTCTACAATTACGCGTCGCCGGTCGATATCCGAAGCGGTGTCGATGCGCTGCGCCTGAAGCTGGACGAGCAGGCCTTGCCCGTTGACGCGATGGTGGCAGAGGCTGTTCCGTCCCGCGACACGCGCGCCTATCTTGTCGTCGATACCAAGAATCCATTGCCCGACGTGATCCTGCCCGGACCCGTCACGCTTTATGCTGACGGAAACAGCGTCGGGCAGACGGAGCTTGGTCTGATCGCATCCGGCGACGAGATGCATACCGGGTTCGGCGCAATCGACGGTATTGTGCTGGAACGGCGCACGCCGGACCGGGAAAGCGCCGAAGGCGGCTGGATCCGCCGCGCGGCCTCGATGGCGGAAGAAGCTGTCCTGCAGGCGAAGAACCTGACCGGGCGCGACTATACCTTGCGGCTGATCGACCAGGTTCCTGTGTCAGAGCAGAAAGAGGTGACGGTCGATTGGCAATCCTCGGTCGAGCCGACTGAGCAGGACCCGGATGGAAAGCGCGGCGTTCTGGTCTGGGAAATGCCGCTTGCTGCGGGCGAGACGCAGGAAGTGCATCTCAGCACGGAAATTCGCTTGCCAGAAGGGCAGGAGCTGATCCGCTGATCGCTGCGCCAACTGGCCCTTCGCGCGGATGAGCCTGCAGCGAAAGCGCGGGGGATCAGCGGTCGCGCTTCTTCCAGCGGCGGTGAACCCAGAACCACTGATCGGGTCGGGCACGGATCTGGCGTTCGAGATCGTCGTTCAGCGCCTGCATCATCTCTTCCGGGGTGCTGTGGGCGATCGGTGCGCCAACCTCGACCCTGAAGCCAAGCCCGTCAGGCTGCCTGACGCCCGCGATCGGCACAAGCAGCGCGTCATAGCGCAGCGCCAGTTCGGCGGGTGTCAGGACGGTGCGCGACGGCAAGCCGAAGAATTGCAGCCGGGTTCCGTCGTGGACGAACTGATCGAAGCCAAGCGCGAGCATTCCCCCGCCACGCAGGAATTTCAGCATTGCGGCGAAGCCGGACCGTCCGCGCGGGAAAATCGGCTCGGCAATCGCGCGAATTGCGGGAATATAGTGGGCATTGAAGGCGGGGTTGTTCATCGGGCGATACAGCGCGCCAACCGGCCAGCCCCGCGCTGCGAGCGCTGCGCGCATGGCGTCGTAATTCCCGAAATGCGCGCAGCCCAGGATGACCGGGCGGTCGTGTTCCGCGGCCTCCTGCAATGCGCTCACGCCGGGTCCGCTCAGCGGGTCGGTGTCGCGAATGCGCGCGGTGAATTCATCGCCCGAATAGATTTCGGCCATGGATCGCCCGGCATTGTCGAGCGCGCCGCGCGCGATGCGCACGCGTTCGGCCTCGGGCAGCTCGGGCATGGCAAGCGCCAGATTTTCGCGTGCGCGGCGGGACCAGCCGGCGACGGGACCGAGGATGCGCGAAAAGAACCAGCCGACCAGTGGAATGCGGTGCTGATAAGGCAGCACGCGCGCCAGCCCCATCACGGCCAGGAAAGCCGCATTTGCAAGCCGGTCTGTCCAGCCGATCTCGTCTTCAGTTCTGGCCTTGGGCATCGCTCATCATCTCCTTGCGGGCCAGCTGCGCTTCACGCGACCAGATATAGATACCGGCAGCCACGATGATAACGGCCCCTGTCACCGTCCAGCGATCCGGCAGGACGCCCCAGAACAGCCAGCCCCAAAGCGCTGCCCAGATCAGGCCGGTATAGCCGAAGGGCGCGATTGCGCCTGCCTCTGCCAGCGAAAAGGCGTGGATCAGCAGCGCCTGCGAGGCCGCGCCGAACAACCCGATAATCACGAAGGCCCAAAGATGTTCGGCCTGAACGGGTTGCCAGAAGAACGGCACGACCGCGCTGCTGGCCAGCGAACCGATCAGGACCGACCATATCAGCGATGTGGCCAGCGAATCCGAACGGACCGCGCGTGTCAGCAGCGCGCCCGCCGCATAGGTGAATGCCCCGATCAGCGGCAGGATCGAGGCAGGGTTGAACACGCCCATTCCCGGCCGGATGATCAGCAGCGCGCCGATCATCGCGGCCACGATGCCAGCGACGCGCCGCCAGCCGATGGGTTCGCCCAGAAACAGGGCCGCGCCGAGGGTGATAAGCACCGGGTTCATGTCCATGATCGCCGTCGCCTCGGCAATCCCGATGTACTGGATTGCGGTGAAGAACAGCGAAACAGATGCAAGCTGCGTCATCGCGCGCCAGAATTGCAGCCCCGGCTGCCGGGACCGCAGGCTGGGCAGGAAGCGGCTGCGATAAAACAGCAGGATCACGACCAGATTGCCCATGAAGCGCGACCACACGACCTGCGGGGGGGCGTAGAACTGGCCCAGAAACTTTGCCGTGGCGTCCATCAGCGTGAACAGAAAGACCGCCAGAAGCAGGATCACGATGCCGCGCGTCTGATCGCCGTCATGGCGCCTGCGTGTGCCGTCGCGTTCGCGACCGAACAGCGCGAAGGCGCGCGGCAGAGGACGCATCAGGACGCCGAAGCCGCAACGATATCAGATCGTTGCGGCCCGGTGGTGGTTTTGCGTTGCGGGCAGGCTCTGCCGCTCACAGCAGCGCCTTGGCCTTTTCGACGGTATTTTCGGGCGTGATGCCGAATTCCTGATAAAGCGTTTCGGCCGGTGCCGACGCGCCGAAATGGGTCATGCCGATGAAATCGCTGGTTTCGTCCGAACCGCCTTCGCCCATCAGCAGCCAGTCCCAGCCCTGACGGATCGCTGCCTCGATACCGATGCGCACGGTGCCTGCGGGCAGCACCTCGCGGCGATATGCCTCGGGCTGCGCGCGGAACAGTTCCATGCAAGGGACCGACACGACACGGGTCGGAATTCCCTGCGATTCCAGCGTCTCACGCGCATTGACGGCGATCTCGACCTCAGAGCCGGTCGCCATCAGCACCACCTTGGGCGCGGCAGACGCCTCGCGCAGGATATAGGCGCCCTTTGCCGACAGGTTTTCGCTGGCAGTTTCGCGCAGCAGGGGCAGGTTCTGCCGCGACAGCGCCATGACGGTCGGGGCGTCGCGCGTCTCGATCGCGATTTCCCATGCCTCAGCCGTTTCGATCAGGTCGCAGGGACGCATGACCAGCGTGTTCGGCGTCGCGCGGCAGATCGCCAGATGCTCGATCGGCTGGTGGGTCGGACCGTCCTCGCCCAGACCGATACTGTCATGCGTCATCACATAGATCGGCGCGATCCCCATCAGGGCCGAAAGTCGCATCGCGCCGCGCGCATAGTCGGTGAAGGTCAGGAATGTCCCGCCATAAGGGCGCAGGCCGCCATGCAGGAAGATGCCGTTCATGGCCGCCGCCATGCCATGTTCGCGAATGCCATAGCGGATATAGCGCCCGGCGCGGTTCTGGACGTTGAATTCGCCCAGATCGGCGGTCTTGGTCAGGTTCGATCCGGTCAGGTCGGCAGAGCCGCCGAACATCTCGGGCAGGTGGGGGTTCACGACCTCCAGCACCATTTCCGATGCCTTGCGCGTCGCGACTTTCGGCTTCGATTCCAGCGCCTGCTCCTTCAGCGCGGTGATCGCAGGTGCCAGCTTCGGGCTGACATCGCCCGAGATGCGGCGCGCGAATTCGTCGCGTTCCTCGCCCGGTAGCGCATCGACGCGCTTCTGCCATTCAGCCCGCTCCTCGGCGCCGCGCTTGCCGATATCGCGCCATTGCGACAGGATATCGTCCGGAATGATGAATTCGGCATGGTCCCAGCCGTACGCGCGGCGGGTGGCGGCGATTTCCTCTGCCCCCAACGGCGAGCCATGCGCGCCCGAGGTATCCTGCTTCTTCGCAGAGCCATAGCCGATGATGGTCTTGCAATCGACAAGCGTCGGCCGGCCATCGGAATTCTGTGCTTCGGTCAGGGCGCGATCAATATCGGCGGCGTCATGGCCGTCACAGGACAGCACGCGCCAGCCAGATGCGGCAAACCGCTCGTGCTGATTGGTCTTGTCGGCGATTCCGACGCGGCCGTCGATGGTGATGTCGTTATTGTCCCACAGCACGATCAGCTTGCCGAGCTGCTGTGCGCCGGCAAGCGCGATGGCTTCCTGGCTGATCCCCTCCATCAGGCAGCCGTCACCGGCGATGACCCAGGTACGGTGGCTGCAAAGCTCTTCCCCGAACTCGGCGCGCATGGCTTCTTCTGCCATGGCGAAGCCTACGGAATTGGCGATGCCCTGACCCAGCGGGCCGGTCGTCGTCTCAATCCCTTCGGCGTGGCCGTATTCGGGATGCCCCGCTGTCTTGGAGCCCCATTGCCGGAAATTCTTGATCTCCTCCAGCGTCATATCCTCGTAGCCGGTCAGGTAAAGCAGCGCATAAAGCAGCATGGAGCCGTGGCCGGCCGACAGGATGAAACGGTCGCGGTCGAACCAGTGCGGGGCCGAGGCATCGAACTTGAGGTGCTTGCCAAACAGCACCGTCGCAACATCGGCCATGCCCATTGGCATCCCGGGATGGCCGGAATTGGCAGCCTGAACAGCATCCATCGCGAGGACGCGGATCGAGGTGGCGAGGTTCCAGTGCTGCGGGTCGGCCTTGCGGCGGGCGTCGAGATCCATGGCTGCATCCTTGCAATAGAGGTCGGACCCCTGATAGCAGTTGCCGCCCCGGTTTCAAGCCGCCCTGATCGCGGGCAATTGCGGCAGGACGCGACATGCGCGGATTTGTGCAGGAATGAAACGGGGAAATCGGCCCGATAACGGTTGACTTGAAAGGCCGAATCCGCCATATGCACCGGACCGGCCGGGCATCTGCCCTTGGCCGGTATGCTATTTTCAACAATCGCCCATGACCGGGCGCGCCGTCCGAAGGCGGGGCTTGTTCCCCGAAACGCCAGCAGATGCTGGGGCCGCAGGATGCGGGATACGAAGGAAAGACGATGTTCGCAGTTCTTAAAACGGGCGGCAAGCAATACCGCGTTCAGGCGGGTGATGTGCTGCGCGTTGAAAAGCTGGCCGCCGATGCAGGCGACAAGGTCCAGTTCAACGAAATCCTGATGGTCGGCTCGACGATCGGCTCGCCGCTTGTCGATGGTGCCGCCGTGCAGGCCGAAGTGATCGAACAGATCAAGGCCGACAAGGTCGTCACGTATGTCAAGCGCCGCCGCAAGCACAGCTCGCAGCGCACGCGCGGCCACCGTCAGCAACTGACCCTGCTGCGCGTTACGGACGTGCTGGAAAAGGGCGGCGACAAGTCTGACGTGAAGGAAGCCATCGGGGCACGCACTGCCGGTGCGGCTTATGTCTCGGACGCGAAGCCTGCCAAGAAGGCGGCTGCACCGAAGAAGGCGGACAAGCCCGCGAAGGCCGAAAAGCCGGCCGCCAAGAAGGCCGACAAGGCCGAGGACGCGCCGAAGGCGTCTGCCGGCACCCGCCCGGCGAACCTTCTGACCGAGGCCCGCGAAGGCGGTGCCGACGACCTGAAACTGATCTCGGGCGTGGGTCCGAAGCTGGAAGAGCTGCTGCACGAGAACGGCGTTTTCCACTTCGACCAGATCGCTGCCTGGAAAAAGGCCGAGGTCGAATACATGGACGACCAGCTGTCGTTCCATGGCCGCATCGAGCGGGAAGAATGGATCAAGCAGGCCAAGGATCTGGCCAAAGGCAAGAAGGACTGAAACCATGGCACACAAGAAAGCAGGCGGTTCGTCCCGTAACGGCCGCGATTCCGCTGGTCGCCGCCTTGGCGTCAAGCTGTATGGCGGTCAGGCCGCCATTGCCGGCAATATCATCGTTCGCCAGCGTGGCACCACGTGGTGGCCGGGCGCCAATGTCGGCATGGGCCGCGATCACACCCTTTTCGCGCTCACCGATGGTGAAGTCAGCTTTAAGAAGGGTCTCAAGGGCCGCACCTATATTTCGGTCATGCCCGCAAGCGCCGAGGCCGCCGAGTAAGCCGATATTAACCCGGCTGTGATAGGGGGATCGGCGCAAGCCGGTCCCCTTGCTGTTTTGGGGCCTGGCCCCTGTTGGAGGAGATGTCATGAGTTCACTGGCTTTTGCGAGTGCCGATCACGGGACCGGGCACGCTGTGATCGAAACCGAGCGGCTTTCCCTCAGGCCCTTGCGCCGTTCGGATGTCGGGCTGATCGCACATTACACCGCTGACCGCCGCGTTGCCGAAGGCACGCGCGCAATTCCCCACCCGCTGCCGCCCGGCGCGGCAGAGGCGTTTGTCGCCCGCGCTATGGACAGCGAAGGCGGCGAGGACGTCTGGGCAATCGACGGCTCCGCCCGCGGGCTTGGTGAATTGCTGGGCGTCGTCTCGTTGACCCGGATGGAGGACAAGCAGTCAGAGCTTGGATTCTGGGTCGGGGCTGGCTTCTGGAATACCGGCTTCGCGAGCGAGGCGGTCGCCGCACTTGTGGCGGTGAACCCACATGGCTCGCGGACGCTTTTTGCCGAAGTTTTCCAGGATAATCCTGGCTCGGCGCGGGTGCTGACGAATTGCGGCTTTGCCTATCTTGGCGATGCCGAAAGCTGGTCGGTGGCGCGCAATGCACGGGTCGCGACCTGGACCTATCTGCGCCGGATGGCCGAATAAGCCTGCGACATAGGGTGCGATCACCTTAAGTCGGGCGACGATACTTCAACTTCCCGCCGCCACAGCCTATACAGCGGATGACTTCCGAAGGGGCTGTTGATGGATATGGACAGGTATCAGATCGCGGATGACGTCGCGATAAGCCGCATTGCCTACGGGATGTGGCGCATCGCTGCCGATCCTGATACCGGCCCCGCCCATGTGCAGGCCAAGCTGGAGGCTTGTCTTGCGCAGGGCGTGACGACGGTAGATCAGGCCGATATCTACGGGAATTACGCAGCCGAAGCCCTGCTTGGCGCGGCGCTTGGCGCGTCACCCGGCCTGCGCGACAGAATCGAGATCGTGACCAAATGCGGCATCATCGCGCCCGTCGGGCGCCATTCCGGCGCGCGGGTCAAGCACTATGACACCTCTGCCGCGCATATCGCCGGCTCGGTCGAAGAAAGTCTGCGCGCGATGCAGACGGACCGGATCGACCTTCTGCTGATTCACCGTCCGAACCCGCTGATGAACCCCGATGAGACGGGCAGGGCGCTGGATGAGCTTGTCGCGGCGGGTAAGGTCCGTGCCGTCGGCGTGTCGAATTTCCGCCCCTATGATGTTGCGCTTTTGCAGGATTCGATGTCCTCGCCGCTCAGCGTCAATCAGATCGAAATTTCGCTGGCCGCGCTTGACCCGTTCACGAATGGCGATCTGGCCTATCTTCAGCGCTCGGGCATGGTGCCGATGGCGTGGTCGCCCTTGGCCGGGGGCGCATTGTTCGCCGGTGTTCGCCCCGCATTGATCGAGGCGCTGCGCGAGATGGCAGAGGCGAAGGGCACCGATATTGCCGCGGTCGCGATCGCCTGGCTGCTCGTGCATCCCGCCGGGATCGTCCCGGTGATGGGCACAAATACGCTTGAGCGCATCGCGCGCCTCGATGACGCGCTTGCGGTCGAGCTTGACACGCAGGATTGGTTCACGCTTTACGCCGCGGCCCTTGGCCACGACGTGCCATGACCAGCTTTGTCCCCGATCACGCCAATGCAAGAGCATTTCGCGACGCGCTCGGCAGCTTCGCGACGGGTGTAACGGTCGTGACGATACCGACCGCGACCGGACCAGAGGGCGTGACGGCGAACAGCTTCGCCTCGCTGTCGCTCGCCCCGCCGCTGGTGCTGTGGTCGCCGGGAAAGTTCTCGCGCCGCCATGATCTGTTCGCACGCGCGCCGCATTTCAGCGTGCATGTGCTGAAAGAAACGCAGAAGCATCTTGCCGATCGTTTCACGCGTGGCGGGACGCAGTTCCTCGATCTTGCCCACCAGATCGACGAATACGGCGTGCCGGTCATCCCTGACGTGCTGACCCGCTTCGACTGCGAACTGGAAGCCGCGCATGATGCGGGCGATCACACGCTGGTCGTCGGCAAGGTTCTGCGCGTCGAGGCGGGCGAGGGCCAGCCGCTGGTCTTCGCACAGGGTCAGTGGGGCGGGCATCGGACACCCGCGCCGCCTGATCGCGATCAGAGCGCGTAGATTCCGCCGAATTTCTTTTCCAGATAATCGAGCAGCGGCTGCGGCGAAACCGGCGCGCCAGAGGCCTGTTCGATCAGCGTCACAGGCGGGATCAGACTGCCGTGCCGATGCACGTTCTCGCGCAGCCATTCGACGGCAGGCGTCGCATCGCCGCGGGTCAGCGTCTCGTCCAGATCGGGCACAGCCGCGCGCATCGCCTGATTCAGGCACCCTGCATAGACATTGCCGAGCGCGTATGTCGGGAAATAGCCGAACAGCCCGACGGCCCAATGCACATCCTGCAGCACCCCGTTCGACGGCTTGTCGACCGCGACGCCGAAATCCTTCAGGAAGCGCGCATTCCACGCCGCCTCAAGGTCGGCCGCATCCAGCCGGCCAGCGATGAGATCGCGTTCCAGATCAAAGCGCATCATGATGTGCAGATTATACTGCACCTCGTCCGACTCGGTTCGGATATAGCCCGGCGTGACGCGGTTGACGCTGGCATAGAAGGCATCCGGGTCAGTGATGTTCATGCCGTCAAAGGCATCCGACATGCGCGCGAACAGCCATTCCGTAAAGGCGCGCGAACGGCCGATCTGGTTTTCGCTGATGCGCGACTGCGATTCGTGAACGCCAAGCGAGACACCGCGACCCAGTGCCGTGAAGGCGTAATCGCTGTCGATCCCAAGCTCGTAATTCGAATGACCGACCTCGTGGATGGTGGAATAGATGCAGTTGAACGGGTCGGGAATTGCCACGCGTGTCGTGATGCGGCTGTCCTGCCAGCGCCCCGAACTGAAGGGGTGCACGGCCAGATCCATCCGTCCCCGCGTCCAGTCATAGCCGAAGGCAGTGGCACATTGGCGTGCCAGGCGAAGCTGGGTTTCGGCAGGAAACTGCCCCTCAAGTAGCGGGGGCTGTTCTTCGGCGCCCAGAACATCGTCACGAAGCTGGACAAGCCGAGGGCGCATTTCCGAGAAGATTGCCGCAATGGAATCGGCATCCGCGCCCGGTTCGTAATCGTCAAGCAGCGCGTCATAGGCGTCACCGCCATCGGCAAGCGCTGCGGCCTCCTCGCGCTTCAGCATCAGGATTTCGGAAAGCGTCGGCAGGAAGCCTGCGACATTGTCTTCGGCCCGCGCCTCGGCCCAGATACCCTGTGCAAGCGAGGTCAGCCGCGCCAGTTCGGTCGCCAGCCGCGCCGGGATGCGGGTCTGGCGATGATAATCGCGCCCGATCAGTTCCAGCATCCGGCGATCTTCCTCGTCCTCGACTTCCGATTCAGCACCGTCCAGCCATTCGCCGATGCGCGGATCGGTGCGGCGTTCGTGCAGAACCGCCTCCATCGCGGCCATCTCCTCGGCGCGTTGTTCGGTCGCGCCGCGCGGCATGACGGTTTCCTGATCCCAGCCTAGCCGTTCGGCGACCGATGACAGCGCCTCGGTCGTGCGCTGGTATTCCATCAGGCTGTCAAAATCGCTCATTTCACCGCTCCGCGAATCGAGGTTTCAAAAGGGTAGCGCGCATGGTGGCGGGCGCGGATAATCAGCACGAACAGCACGACCGCCCCCAACTGGTGCAGCAGCGCCAGCGCCAGCGGCGCGCCGTGGATGACATTCAGAATGCCTAGTGCGATCTGTGTCGCCACCGCAACCAGCATCACGGTAAACGCGCCACGGGTGACCGGGTGCGGAGAGCGGCGCGCGCGCAGCCAGACGACCACCGCGAAGATGGTCAGCAGATAGCCCGCCATTCGGTGAACGAACTGCACAAGTGCCGGGTTCTCGAAGAAATTGCGCCAGCCAAGGCCGGCATCCCAGATCGCGGACGGTATCCATTCGCCGCCCATCGTCGGCCAGCCGGTATATTGGCGGCCCGCGTCGATCCCCGCCACCAGCGCCCCCAGCAGAATCTGCAGGAAGGCGAAATGCATCAGGCCGGTCGACATGGAAAACAGCTTTGCCTCACCCGCGCGGCGGGCGCGAAGCAGGGCGGCCTCGGACCGCGAAAGCTGCATCGCATACCACGCGATCAGCCCGAGGATCGTGAAGGCGAGGCCCAGATGGATGGCAAGCCGATAGCTTGCAACCGAGGTGAGCGTTGTCGTGGCCACGCCCGAATGAACCATCCACCAGCCCACAGCGCCTTGCAGTCCGCCCAGAACGCCAAGCCCCAGCAGGCGCGGTGTCCAGCCCGTCGGGATGCGCTTCGTGGCCCAGAAGAACAGGAAGCCCACCGCCCAGACCAGTCCGACCAGCCGGCCCAGCAGACGATGCGACCATTCCCACCAATAGATGCGCTTGAATCCCGCGACATCCATATCCGGGTTTTCTTCGGTGAATTGCGGAATCTGCTTGTAGGCGTCGAATTCGGCCTGCCAGGCGGCGGCGTCCATCGGCGGCACGACGCCCGTGACTGGTTTCCATTCGACAATTGACAGGCCCGATCCGGTCAGGCGCGTCGCCCCGCCAAGCGCGATCATGACCGCGACCATGACGAAGATCACGATCAGCCATGCGCGGATGGCGCGGCGCGCGCCCTTCGGTGCTGCGTCGATCATTCCGCCGGTCGGCGGCGTTGCGCGCGGTGTGTCGGTTGTGACTTCCTGAAAAACAGGGCGCTTGGCCATGAAAACTCCTGCCTGGATCTGGGCATTTGATCGGGCATTGGCTTAGCCTGTGCGGGCCGGGGCGTCCAGCCGGTCAGTTCGCGGGTGCGACTTCGAATTGGTCCATCGGCACGAAATTCGGTTCGCTTCGCCCGGTCCATTCGCTGACGAGGCAGCCGCTTTGCGCGTCGAACTGCGCGCCATAGCTCATGTCACCGACCAGCTCTGGCAGCTCGAACGCCGCGCAGACGCGCCAGTGACGATCGTCGATGCGGGTATAGGTGTAAGCTTCGCCCGTCGCGGGATTGTCGGCCGGAGGCGGGGACGGACACAGATCAGTGATTTGCGGCGCATCGGGCAGGCGCCCGGTATCCGCGGCCTGACATTCGATATTCCGGTTGATCGCGCGCAAATCCTCAAGCCGCTGCTCGTCCCGGTTTTCCTGTCGCGCGCGGATCGGACCGCCGCCGACCATCAATCCGGCGATGACAGCGATTGCCGCGCATGCGCCGATGGCCGTGACTGCCACGCCCCATTGCCGGGCAGGTGAGGGGTCCGCCGCATCCTCGTTCAGTTCGTCGCGGTAATAGGCAAAGACAAGCCCTGCGACGCCCGCGACGATCAGCGCCTTGATCGTGAAGCGCAGCGTCATGTCACCATCGAGCAGCGCATAGACTGTCGCCACCAGATCGCCAAGCAGACTGATCGTCGCAAGCAGGAGTGTGACCGAGGCAACCCATTTGCGCACCAGCGAGCGGCGGTGCCCCTGATCGGCTGCGCTTCGCCGCTGGATCGCGCGGTTCAAAAGCAGGAATGCCGGTGTGAAGGCGATCAGCGCGGATATCGGCCAACGCATATAGGCGTACCGATATGGCCTGATCCGGTCAGGATCGGGTAACAGCGCGTCGGTCAGCCGGAACCCGAGCATGACGAGATGAATGGCGACCACGCCAAGCGAAATGAAAAGCAGTCCATAAACGAGCGCCTCGCGCGCAGACACATAGGGGCGGGGTCGCGGAACGGGGGGCAGCCCTTCGGCGCTGATCCAGCCGTCAAGAGCATTGGTGCGTTCGCGTTCGGACCAGCCCGCCGACTGCAGCGCCGCGTCGATCTCGGCGCGGCTGCGTCCAGATTGAAGCGCGGCGTGGACAAATTCAGTGATCTGTTCGGAAGGGCGCATGTCTGTCCTTTTGCCGTCAGCAGGCCAAATCGCGCTGCAATCGGCAAGGCAAAAAAATTTCCGAAAGGCAGATTTTTCTGCTTGCACCCCCCGTCCGCGTAACCTAAATCACCCCTCACCGGCGGCCAAGGCTACCGGACAGAAACGGATGCGGGCGTAGCTCAGGGGTAGAGCATAACCTTGCCAAGGTTAGGGTCGTGAGTTCGAATCTCATCGCCCGCTCCAGTTTCTCAGGCAAAAAGACCAGGCTTCGGCCTGGTCTTTTGCGTTTCTTCCTTTGGCATGATGCCTGGGAGGATTGCGCGCGGCGGTGGGTCTTAGTCGCTGGCTTCGATCGCCAGGGCGTGGATTCGCGGGACGATATCGCCCAGTGTGCGGTGAATCAGGCGGTGACGCTCGACCCGGCTGAGATCGCCAAGCGTGGGTGCGGCGATCCGGACCCGGAAATGCGTCTGGCCCCCCTCGCGCCAGCCCGAATGCCCTTGGTGCTGCTCGCTTTCGTCCAGCACTTCCAGCCGCGTCGGCTGAAGGGCCTGCAACCTTTCGCGCATCTCATCGGCAATCATTCGATCCTCCCCCTTTTATCCGGTGCGAAATAGATTAGACTGCTGAACCCGAGAAGAACAAGGCGCGCAAATGAGTAACGAAGACCCATTCGGTTTCGATCTTTCGGCCAAAACAGATAAGAAACGCAGGACCAAGGGGCGTCGCGGCATGACTGGCGCGTTCGAGACCTCGACCCGGATCTGCGACAAGGAAGGCTGCGAGGAGCCGGGGCAGTACCGTGCGCCGAAGAATCCGCGCAACCTCGATGACTATTTCTGGTTCTGCAAGGATCACGTCCGCGAATACAACCAGAACTGGAATTATTTTCAGGGCCAGTCGGAAGAGGAATTTCAGGCCTTTCTGGATAACGCGACCGTATGGGAGCGTCCGACAAAGCCGTTCAATCGCGGCGTTCAGGAACAGGCATGGGCACGGCATGGAATCAGCGACCCGATGGAGATCCTCGGCTCGAACGGCACCGATCCGTCGGTCCGCGCCACCGCCGCGCGCCGCAAGCTACCACCGACCGAGCGCCGGGCGCTGGATATTCTTGAAGCGCAGGACAGCTGGACACGGACAGAGATCCGGAAGCAATACAAGGCGCTGGTGAAGGTTCTTCATCCTGACATGAATGGTGGCGACCGCTCTGACGAAGAGCGGCTGGCCGAGGTTGTCTGGGCCTGGGACCAGATCAAGGAAAGCCGCCATTTCCGGGATTGATCGCTGAGGCAAACGAAAACGGCGCCCCGGATCGAGACGCCGTTTTGCCTGCTATGCTGACGCGCCGGCCGGATCAGGCCTGCACTTCCTCAATCCGCAATTCGACCGGCTCTTCCGCAATGACGCCGGTTTTCGGCAATTCGGCGATCGCATGGTCAATCGCGTCGGGCGTGGTCTTGTGGGTCACGATCAGAACCGGGGCCGGGCCGTCTTCGTGATCGTATTGCCGCATTCGGTGGATCGAGATCCCGGCATCGCCAAGCACGGTCGCCACCTTCGCCAATGCGCCCGGTTTGTCCAGCAGGGCGAGGCGCAGGTAATAGGCGGCGGGCACCGCTGTTCGTGCGGGCTGCGCGCGGGTCAGGCGGCTGGCGGGCTGGCTGAAAACCGGCACCCGAACGCCGCGAGCCAGTTCCACGACATCGGACATCACCGCGCTTGCGGTCGGGCCTTCGCCGGCGCCCGCGCCGCGCAGGACGATCTGGCCGACGCTGTCCCCCTCGATCACCACCATATTGGTGCCGCCCTGCAATTGCCCGAGCGGGCTTTCTGCCGGGACGAGGCAGGGCGACATGCGCTGTTCAAGCCCGCGCGCGGTCATCTGGGCCACACCCAGAAGCTTGATGCGATAGCCCATATCGGCGGCGCGGCGGATATCGTCGATGCTGACACGCTCGATCCCCTCGATCTCGACACCGTCGAAAGCGACCTGGGTGCCGAAGGCGATCGACGACAGGATCGCCAGTTTATGGCTCGCGTCGATGCCGCCCACATCCAGTGTCGGATCAGCCTCCAGATAGCCGAGCTGGCGGGCTTCCTCGAACACGTCCTCGTAGGGCAGGCCGGCACTTTCCATCCGGGTCAGGATATAATTGCAGGTGCCGTTCATCACGCCCATGACGCGGCCGATGCGGTTGCCCGCCAGCGATTCGGTCATTGTCTTGATGACAGGGATACCGCCCGCGACGGCGGCTTCGAAGCGGATGACGCGGCCATTTGCCTCGGCCAGTTCGGCCAGTTCCTGACCATGCATCGCCAGCAATGCCTTGTTCGCGGTGATGACATCCTTGCCGTTCTTCAGCGCGAGTTCGACCGACTCGCGGGCGGTGCCGCTGTCGCCACCGATCAGTTCGACATAGATGTCGACGTCATCGCGCGTCGCCAGCTCGTTCGGGTCGTCGACCCATTCATAGCTCGAAAGGTCGGCGTCGCGATTTTTCATTCGGTCGCGGGCGCTGACGGCCGTGATCGCGACCTCGCGTCCGGAACGCGCCGACAGCAGGTCGGCATGCTTCTGAATGATCTTGACGACACCGATCCCGACGGTGCCAAGCCCGGCGATGCCGAGCCGAATGGGGGCGGACATGAAAGCCTCTCGTCTGACGTGACGGCGTGTTAGCGCGGCCAGCCCGTCGTTGCAACGCGCCTGCGCAAAAGGCGGGACCAGAAAAGCCTGATGGAGGCTGGTGCGATGATTGTCCCGGAGGACAACTTTTCGTTCCGACGCCGTTCGATCTGCGGCCGGCGTTCAGTCCCTGTCCTGATGCGCGTCGTCTTCGTCGTTTCCGACCCATTCGCCTTCGATCCCGGTCGCGCGCATGATCGACACGATACGTGCCGCGACGTCCAGCGTTTCCTCGCGGATCGCGGTGATGTCGCTGGCCTGAAGATCATCGGGGAAAGTCTCGCCCTTCGTGTTCAGGAATGACGGATGCCAATGGCCGTCCTTCGCGCCGGGTTTCCAGGACGCGTGGCACAGAAGGTTGCGGTTCTGGCGGATACGACGCAACTCTGTCGCAAGCTTGTCTCGGCCACGGGCCTGCCGGCGCTGCGCCTGCTTGATGAATTGGTCGATCAGCGTGCCGAGCGTGTCGTCCGCAATATCCTCCATCCGCTGCAGGAAGGACGCGACGGCGCGGTCGTCGGGCTTTTTCCCAAGACCTTCCAGCGAAAGCGAGAAGATGGCCCGCTTCAATGCCTCTTCCAAGAAGCCGAAACCGGCGATGGCGTGGCCAAGTTCTGCGGCGAAATCGGCGGGAAGGCGGGCAGGGGATCGAGGCATGGACATGCGCGATTCCTACTTCAGCTTTCGGGGAATGTCTGCACCATGAATCTCTGCTTGATACGGTTGCCGGGATGCGGTCGCGCTACGGGACACGAAGCCCTTCTTTCCCTTTTGGTCAAAGCGCCTATATGAAAAGGGCAGGGAAGGTGCCGATGAAGAATGCGTTGACGATCACATTGATTTTCATCTCGGTCGCGGCGATGGGGCCGGGGCGCGAAATGCAGGCACCGTCGCGCGTCAACCCGCCCTCGCCGGCAGAGGTCGACGCGATGCAGGCCGCGCGCAACGCTGAAAACGCGCCGCCCGCCGCAGTGTCCGACAGCACGCTGCATATCGTCGAAGCGACCGAGGTCACGCCCGATTCGCTTCTGTGGCAGGCGCGTCCCGTTGTCGTCTTTGCCGATACCGCCGCCGATCCTGCCTTTCTGACCCAGATCCGGTCGCTGCAGGGCCTTCCGGCACCGCTGATCGAACGTGACGTGATTGTTATCACCGATACAGACCCTGCCGCGGCAAGCGAATGGCGGCGCAACCTGCATCCTCGGGGATTTTCGCTGGTTATCATCGACAAGGACGGCCAGGTGAAGCAGCGCAAACCCGTTCCGTGGAGCGTGCGCGAGATTTCGCGCGCAATCGACAAGTTTCCGTTGCGTCGAGAGGAAATTGGTCGCGCCGGCCTCGGGCCGTAATTTCGCGGGACAAAACCGCAGAATCTTGCGTAATCGCGCCAGAATACTTATAATATGAGTATCAGGAATGGGAGTAAGCAGATGTCTGCCCTTTACACGCCAAAGCCGATCAAGGTTCGCACCGGCCCCCGGCCGGGTTACTGATCCGGACCTGAAATCAGCGCCGTTCCGTCCATATTGGACCGGATCGCCGATAATGCGCCTTCGCCCAGTTCGATGGCGCCAAGCTTCATCGAAATATAATCACGATACATCGCCGCGGCACGCGCATTCCCGACGCGTGCGGTATCGAGCGCGCGCAGATCGGTTATCATCGCCCCGATCGCGTTCAACTGGCTGTAATACAGAACGACAGGATCGACCGTATCGCGCGGCAGGACGTGTATCTCGCTGACGATCGCGCGAAAGATCGCATCGTTATGCTCGGTCGGGATGACCGGGAAATAACCTTCCTCCGCTTCGATCCGGTCGGCGATATGGCCGCCATATTCGGCGATCTGATCCCGCTCCAGCACGGCCAGATAGGCCCTGATCTCGGCAAAAAGGGCGCGCTGCACATCGCGCACCCGCTCGGCGCGCTGCTTGGCGTCCCGCTTGCGGCTTTGCCATGCGACCACCCACCAGCCCGCCGCCAGAAACAGGCCCGCGATCATCGCGGATTGCGCCTGCGGCGAAAGGATCTGATCGAGAGGCGGGGTCATCAGGTTACGTCTGTCATCTGTCGGAACGGGTGTCCGTTGCTTCTAGCGCATTGCGACTGACAGCGGCAATGGAAAGCGCCCGCGAGCCGGAAGCTCGCGGGCGCTTAATGTCCATGAAGGCGAGCGCCCGTTACTGGCAGAGACGGACGTCGTTGCACAGCGCGCCAGCAGCAGCGCCGATCGCTGCGCCTTTATAGACGTCGCTTTCCTTCTTGCCGCCGACATGGGCGATGGTCGCGCCAGCAGCGGCGCCGATGGCCGCGCGGTCAACATCGGTCGGGTTGATGTTCTGGGTGCAGCCGGCCAGGCCGACAGTGACGATAGCGGCCAGAGCCGGGATGGTCAGTTTACGCATGGTTCCTGTTCCTGAAAAAGGACGCAGACATCAGCCCGCGTCCCGTGGATGAGTTGGTAAGGATGCCGGAATGGTCCGGCTTACTGGCAGACGCGCGCGTCGTCGCACAGCGCGCCAGCGGCAGCGCCGAGAACCGCGCCGGTCCCGATATCTTCGTCAAAGGCTTTTGCGGCGACGGCGCCCGCGCCGGCACCGACAAGGGCGCGCTGCGCATCGGGCGACATGCCGGTGCCATAAGGGTCATTCGCGCAGGCCGAAAGCGCTGCGACGGCGAAGATGGCGCCAGCCAGGCGGAGAGAGGTCTTGATCTGCATATTACACTGCCTTCTGTTCAGTTAGCCCTTTAACGGGCATGTGTCGTTGCAACGCCAAATTGCCACAAACGTTCACTCCCGAAAACTGACAAGGACGTGAAAAGGTTACGGGCGGCACTTGACCGCCTATATATTTTCGTAATCTTCGGATTCATCGTCGTCCCAGTCGTCATTCCAGTCGTCGTCCTGCTCGGATTCGTCGGCATCGGTTGCGAAGATTTCCGGGAAATTGGCCTCGGCTTTCTTCATGTCGATGCGGAAAAGCTGTTCGTAGGATGTCGGGTCCAGCTTTCCTACCGCGAGGACCTCTCGGCCAAGCAGCCATGACAGCCGCCCTGCGTCGAGATTTCCCCTTTCGAACTCGTCTTCACCGAAATGGTCGATCAACGCAGCCAGAAATCCGGCATCTGCGCGCCGGTCAGCGGGACTGCGGTCGCGGAAGCGTTCGCGCGCGGCAAGCTTGGTCGCGCCCTTGGAATTGGCCCGGCGGATGGTGAACTGATAGTCGGTCGAGGGCAGGCGGGACGGAAAGCCGCGATGTTTCTGCATATCGGTCCTTCGGTTGCTGACCCGCGCTCAACCGCAGCTTACCGTTCCGGGCTGCGGCACACGGGCGGACACGCCGCCCGTGCGATAGGCGTCACGGAAACTCAGTTGGCGCCGTACTTGCCCTGATAGACCGGCTCGACCGAGACGGCGGCCGGGGTGGTGACCACTTCCGGCTGACGCGGTTGGCAAGCGGCCAGGATACCCACGGCGATGAGGGCAAGCGCGATATTCTTCGACATTGTCTGCTCCTGTAAGCGGGGTTTGACTACCCCTTTTTGTCAGTGGTTGTCGCACGCATTGCGCGGACGGCCTGATTCTACGAAGGAATTCCGTGTCGCGATAGGCAGCCAATTCGGGCGTCGGCGTGTCGCCGCCGATCTGTGGCAGGCTTGCATCAGCCTGTCAGAAAGGTTCCCAGACGCATTCGTCGCGGTCGGGCGGCAGGCTGAAGGCTTCGAACAGCTGGACTGCGCCGCTTTCCAGATCGCCAGATGCCGTCGCCCTGTCAGACAGCGAGATGACGATTTCCGTCGGGCGGGGCGCGGGGCTTGCGATGCGCGGCAGCACGTATTCCTCGCACAGCCAGACGATGTCGTCATGCATCGGATCGCGGAACAGGATGTCGGGCGCAGGCGGCAATGCCACGCCATCGTCTTCGGCGACAATGTAGGCGTCGGCGGCCTCCTCGGCATTCTGGAACGAGATCACCGGCGCCAGATCAAGCTCCTGCGCAGATATCAGCCCATCATCGACCGCCCCGCTTAAAATAGCTGCACCGCCGGCACCTTCGCTGCTGGCCAGGTCAGAAAGCGCCGCCATGTCTTCCTCGGTCAGGTTATCCATCGGCGCGGGTTCAGCCATTGGCACAAGGTCAGCGAGATCGGGCGCGACGAAGCGAAAGCGATATGTCAGACCATGCGCACCCGGCACGCCGTGGATGGTTTCCTGCCAATAGATCGGCTGCCCGGACGGCACGGGCAAAGGGATCTGTGTGACATCCTCTGCCAGGGCGGCAGTGGCGATAAAGGGAAAGATGATCCGGGCAGTGGCGTTCAGGACTGTCATGGCGAAGGGGTGTGGGTGTTCCGGTCGGGTCCCGGCAAGGGACAGAATGATGCACGGCACGCTTGCAGCCGCGATTCGGGCGGGGTGCCGGCGCTGCGATCAAAGATTGCGACGCCGGTACTCGTGGGTAAATCGATGCGGATTGGCCGCTGATCCTCAAGCCGGTGATGGCGAAAAATTTTCGGATGTTGCAACTCTGCATGCTCCCCCGACCCTCGGCGCTTGACCTGAGCCGGTCGATGGAGGAAAGCAGCAGCATGGTTTTGAAGATCGACCTTTCGGCCCTGAAGGCCAATTACCGTGCCTTGTCGGGGCTTGCGTCGGGCGCGCGCGCCGCTGGTGTCGTCAAGGCCAACGGCTATGGTCTGGACGCCGCCACCGTCTCGGCAGCGCTGGCAGAGGCTGGCGCACAGGACTTCTTCGTGGCCTTGGCGTCAGAAGCGCCTGCGGTGCGGAGCGCGGTCGGTGGGAAGGCGCGGATATTCGTGCTTTCGGGGCATATGTCCGGTGCCGATCCGGGCGACGCGATCCCGGTTCTGAACAGCCCCGAGCAGTATTTCCGCGACCGCGCGACCCGACCCGGACGGCCGTTCGCCATCCAGCTCGACAGCGGAATGAACCGTCTCGGGTTCGAGCCGGACGAATGGGCCGCCCTGAAGGCAGAAATCCTCTCCGCCGGGCCAGAGCTTGTGATGTCGCATCTGGCCTGCGCGGATGAGCCGGATCACCCGATGAACGCCCGCCAACTTGGTGCTTTTCGCGCCATGACCGATGGCATCGGCGTTCCGCGCAGCCTGTCAGCGACGGGCGGCATTCTGCTGGGTGCGGAATATCACTTCGATCTCGTGCGTCCGGGCATCGGCCTTTACGGCGGTCTGCCATTTGCCGACGCGCTGCCGGTGGTCAGCCTGTCGCTGCCCGTCGTCCAGACGCGCGAGGTTCAGCCCGGAGAGTCGGTGGGCTATTCGAACAGCTGGACGGCCAGCCACGCGACCCGCGTGGCCACGGTGGCGGCGGGCTATGCCGACGGCATTCACCGCACGCTTTCGTCGGACGGCGCGCGTCCCCGCATCTATCTTTACGCGGGCGACGTCGCCTGTCCTTTGATCGGCCGCGTGTCCATGGACCTGATAACCGCCGACATTTCGGCGCTGAGCGATGTTCCGGACGCGCTCGACCTGATTTCTGCGGCCCAGCCGGTTGACGCGGTCGCCGATGCGATGGGCACAATCGGCTACGAGGTGCTGACTTCGCTCGGCCAACGCTACGAACGCATCGCGCAATGATCTCTGCCAGACCCGTATCGCTGACCGGACGGGCAGCGCTTGGCGTGGCGCGGCTGGTCGGGCGCGTGGCACTTTTCGCCAGTCGAAGCCTTTTCATGGTGCCGGAGCCAAGGGAATTTCTGCGCCAGCTTATCCAGATCGGCTGGCTCTCGCTGCCCGTGGTCGGACTGACAGCGCTGTTCACTGGCGCGGCGCTCGCCCTGCAAATGTATTCCGGCGGAGAGCGCTTTGCAGCGGGCGACGTGATGCCTGCGGTCGTTGCGATTGGAATGGCGCGCGAACTCGGTCCCGTTCTTGGCGGGCTGATGGTCGCGGCGCGCGTCGCCTCCTCTATCGCGGCCGAGATCGGGACGATGCGCGTGACCGAACAGATTGACGCGCTTGTCACCCTGTCGGCGGACCCCAGGCGCCATCTGGTCACACCCCGGCTTTGGGCGGCAATCCTTGCGGTGCCGATGCTGGTCGGGGTGGGCGACGTGATCGGGATCATGGGCGGCTGGCTTGTCGGGACGCAGTCTCTCGGCTTCACCTCTGCGGCGTACCTGAAGGGAAGCTGGTCATTCCTTGAAAGCTGGGACGTGATTTCCGGTTTGCTGAAGGGCGCGGTCTTCGGGCTGATCGTGGCGCTGTCGGGTTGTTGGTTCGGCATCAATGCCGGTCGCGGCGCAGCCGGGGTCGGCCGTGCCACGAAATACGCGGTGGTTGTCGCGGCTGTCGGCATTTTCGCGGCGAATTTCGCGCTGACCGGGCTGTTTTTCGGATGACCGCAGCGCTTGAAGCCCGTGATCTGCGCAAATCCTTTGACGGGCAGACGGTCCTTGACGGGGTGAACCTTGCCGTCGCGCCGGGCGAAAGTCTGGTCGTGATCGGGCAGTCCGGCACCGGCAAGTCGGTGCTTCTCAAATGCATTCTCGGGCTTGAAGTGCCCGATTCAGGGCAGACGCTTTGGGAAGGTGCGCCGCTGACGCGAACCAGTCGCGCCCGCTTCCTGGACAGTTTCGGGATGCTGTTTCAGGGCGCTGCTTTGTTCGACAGCCTGACGGTCTGGCAGAATGTTGCCTTCCGGCTGCGTAAAACCCTGGGCGAGCAGGCCGCCCGCCGCGTTGCGGTCGAGAAGCTGGCCCGCGTCGGTCTTGGCCCCGAAGTGGCCGACCTGTTCCCGGCGGCGCTTTCAGGCGGAATGGCAAAGCGGGCGGGCCTTGCGCGCGCCATCGCCGCCGATCCGAAAATCATCTTCTTTGACGAGCCGACAACCGGGCTGGACCCGATCCGGGCGGCGCGCATTAACACGCTCATCCGGGACATCGTGACCGAAACCGGCGCGACCGCGATCACGATCACGCATGACATGACCACGGTGCGCAGCGTCGCCGACCGTGTCGCGATGCTGTCAGGCGGACGCGTCCACTGGCAGGGCGACGTCGCGCAGATGGACGCCGCGACAGATCGTCATGTTCATGACTTCATCCGCGGCATCTGGCGCGGCTGAGCGGCCGGGACTGTGAAACTTTTGCGACAGCGGCGCAGTTTTAACAGCAACCACTTGTGCAAACCCGTCACGCACCCCACGATGGGGGTGCTGACAAACCGGAGACCTCATTGGGCCTGACTCCCACCGCACCCGATACCGCCGCGCAATCCGCCATGCAGGGCGAGACGCTTCTGGAATTCCCCGATAACCGGCTGCTGATCGAGCTATGCGGCCCCGCCGATTCGCACCTCGCGCAGATCGAGGCGGCGCTTCATGTGCATATCCTGCGTCGCGGCAACCTTCTGGCCGTGGTCGGCCCGCAAGCCGCGCGCGAAGAAACCGCCCAGCTTCTGCAGGCGCTTTATGCCCGGCTGGAGCAGGGGCGCCCGGTCGCTGCCGCGGAAATAGACGCCGCACTGCGTATGGGACCAGAGGCAGAGCCAGCCTCTCGTTCGCCGGACGAGCAGCTTGAAATGTTCAGCTCCGGTCCGATCGAACTGCGAACCCGTAAGAAAACGGTGGAACCCCGGACCGAGGCGCAGAAGGACTATGTCCGCAACCTGTTCGCCAATGAGATGGCCTTTGGCATCGGCCCGGCCGGTACCGGGAAGACATATCTCGCGGTCGCGGTCGGCGTAACGATGCTGATCGGCGGCCATGTCGACCGAATCATCCTGTCGCGCCCGGCGGTGGAGGCAGGCGAAAGGCTGGGCTTTTTGCCCGGCGACATGAAAGAGAAAGTCGATCCTTATATGCAGCCGCTTTATGACGCGCTGAACGATTTTCTGCCTGGCAAGCAGCTTGCGAAGCTGATGGAGGAAAAGCGCATCGAGATCGCGCCACTTGCCTTCATGCGCGGGCGCACGCTGTCCAACGCATTCGTGGTTCTGGACGAGGCGCAAAACGCTTCGACCATGCAGATGAAGATGTTCCTGACCCGTCTGGGCGAAGGCTCGCGCATGGTCATCACCGGCGACCGCAGTCAGATCGACCTTCCGCGCGGCATGCAGTCTGGACTGGTCGATGCCGAGCGTATTCTTGGCGGCATAAAAGGCATAAGCTTCAATTACTTCACGGCGAAGGATGTGGTGCGCCATCATCTGGTCGCGCGGGTGATCGAAGCGTATGACGCTGCGGATGCCGAAGCGTTGGCGCGCGGTGAGGATCAGGCGCAGGGAAACTATCCGCCGCGCCGCGCACCCGGAAGCTCTGTCCGTAGTCAGGGACGCGGGCAGGGACGCGATAATGGCTGAGATCGACACTGTCATCGAGGACCACAGATGGGCCGCTGCCGGGCTTGATATGTTGGCCGAACGTGCAGGGCGCGCGACACTTTCATGGCTCGGGATGGATGCGGATATTGTCGTTATGGGCTGCGACGATGCGCGCATCGCTGATCTGAACCGCGATTTCCGCGACAAGCCGCAACCAACGAATGTGTTGTCATGGCCCACAGTCGAGCATGTCGATCATGCGCCGGGCGCGCATCCGCCGCGCCCCGATATCGACGAACTGGGCGATATCGCCATCGCCTTCGAAACCTGCGAGCGCGAGGCGAAGGCGCAGGACAAGCGGTTTGACGCTCATGTGACGCATCTTCTTGTCCATGCCATTTTACATCTGGCGGGCTATGACCATCTGAACGACGCTGATGCCGAGACAATGGAAGCGGCAGAGCGCGAAATTCTTCTGCCACTCGGCATTAACGACCCCTATCTGGAGAGGGCATAATGAACAGCGATCCATCCCGAAGTCCCACCCCCGTCGCCGATGTCGGGGCCGATCCAGCAGGATGGGCCGACGGCGTAGGCGGCGAGGGACGCGATCTGCCAGCCTCACGCGGTTTTCTGGGGCGGCTTTTCGGGGCTTTTTCGGGCGGCGAGGAGGCTGGCTTAGACATGGATGCCAGCGCGCCGAATGCCGTCGTGCCGGGGATGGTCAATCTGCGTCGGATGCGGGTCGACGATGTCGCGATCCCCAAGGTCGAAATCGTCGCCGCGCCGGTCACTGCAACGCTGGACGAACTGGTGGATATGTTTCGCGAGCATGGCTTCTCGCGAATACCGGTGTTCAGGGGAACATTGGACAGCCCGATGGGACTTGTCCATCTGAAGGATCTGGCGCTGAAGCACGGCTTTGGCAGTAAGCCGGGCGGCAAGTTCAGCCTGCGCCCGATGCTGCGACCGCTTCTTTACGTGCCGCCGTCCATGCCGATTGGCGTGCTTCTGCAACAGATGCAGAAAGAGCGTATTCATATGGCGCTGGTGATCGACGAATATGGCGGCGTCGATGGGCTTGTCACGATCGAGGATCTGATCGAGCAGGTGATCGGCGAGATCGAGGATGAGCATGACGAGGTGGAAGGTGGCCTGTGGCTGGCTGAAAAGCCCGGCCAGTGGCTGATTCAGGCGCGTGCGCCGCTTGATGAACTGGAGCGAGAGACGGGCCTGCGGCTTGCCCCCGGCGAAGAAGAGGAGATCGACACGCTTGGCGGCCTGATCTTCACGCTTGTAGGTCGGGTGCCTGTCAGGGGCGAGGTGATCCCCCATGTTTCTGGCGCGGAGTTCGATATCGTCGACGCCGACCCGCGTCGCGTCAAGCGCGTCCGTTTGCGCCTGCCATCGCAGATGTCCGATAAAGTCAGGGCAGACGCGAACTGACGGGCCGGAAATATCGGCGCGAATTCGGCCAGCTTCGGGTCAGTAACTGCGAATGAGCCCCACGAGCCGGCCCTGAACGCGGATTTTGTCTTCCGGCAGTATCCGCGTCTCATAGGCCGGGTTCGCGGCTTCAAGCGCGATCATCGCGCCCTTGCGGCGATAATATTTCAGCGTCGCCTCATGCTCATCAACAAGGGCCACCACGATGTCACCGTTTTGCGCGCTGTCCTGTTCACGGATGACCACGACATCGCCATCATTGATCCCGGCTTCGATCATCGAATCGCCCTTCACCTCCAGCGCGTAATGGTTTTCGCGGCCCGAAAGCATGCTGCCGGGCACCGAGATATGGTGCGATACTTCTGAAATCGCCTCGATCGGAACGCCTGCGGCGATGCGGCCCATGACCGGAAGTTCCATCGCATGCGCCTGAACATCCATTGCGCCGCGCGGTGGGGCAGCGGGCCGATTGCCTTCGATAACCTTGGGCGCAAATCCAGAGGCAGAGCCGGCGAGCGTTTCGGGCAGGCGGACAATTTCAAGTGCCCGCGCACGGTGCGGCAACCGGCGGATGAAGCCGCGTTCTTCCAGGGCGGTGACAAGGCGGTGAATGCCGGATTTCGACCGCAGATCAAGCGCAACCTTCATTTCATCGAATGAGGGCGGAACACCGTCACGCGCCATTCGCTTCTGAATGAACTCGAGCAGCTCGATCTGTTTCTTCGTCAGCATGTTCTGGCCCTGTTGCTTCGGTGTTCGATTAATGTTCTGACATAACTTGCCATACCGGTCAACAGAATGAGGGCAGAAGCGTAAAAATCGGGTTAATCGAATGGAATGAATTCGACGTATTCCCCCGCTTTGCGCGGGCCGTCATTCGGCTTCCGCACAAGCAGGGCATCCGCCTGCGCCAGCAACCCGACGCGCGCGGAATCCTGATCTTCAAACGGCGTGATCACGGGGACGCCATCGCGCATCGACAGCGCCGCGCGCAGGTAATGCTGGCGGTCGCCCTCGGGCGGCAGATCGCGGCCGAGCTCGGCGCGACGCAGGCGCGATATTGGCCCCAGACCCAGCATCGCGCGAATAAGGGGGCGAATGAATATTTCAGCGCAAACCATCGCGGACACAGGGTTTCCGGGCAGCCCAATCATTGCGGAGCCGCCGATCTTCCCGGCGATCAGCGGTTTTCCGGGCCGCATGGCAATCTTGTAGAAGGCGCGCTCCATACCAGCGTTTTCGGTTACTTTGCCGATCAGGTCGTGATCGCCGACAGATGCGCCGCCGATCGTCACGATCAGATCCGCGCCCGCCGCGCGCTCGAAACTGTCTTTCAGGCTAGCCTCTGAATCCCCGGCGATCGGCAGAATGACTGTCTCGGCCCCCTCTCGACGCGCGAGTGCGCCAATAGCGATGTCGTTCGAGCTGACAATCTGGCCAGCGGCGGGCGTGCTGCCGGGCGGCACCAACTCGTCCCCGCCGGGCAGGATCACGACTTTCGGGCGTCGCGTGACAGCGATCTGCGCGACATTCATCGACGCGATCAGGCCCAAATCGCGCGGGGTAAGCGGGCGTCGCGGGAAAAACTCGGAACCTTCGGCAAAATCAGTTGCATGGAGGCGTATATTATCGCCTGTCTGGGGGGCAGTGACGCGGATGTCATCGCCCTGTCGCGACACGTTTTCCTGAATCACCACGCAATCATATGCGCCGGGAACGGCCGCACCTGTCGAGATCCGCACCGCTGTTCCGGGCGCGGCATCGCCATCCCATGGCCGGCCGGCAGCGGATTCACCAACCACGCGAAGTGTCTCGCCCATTTCGTCGCGGCGTATCGCGTACCCGTCCATCGCCGAGGCGTCGAAGGGGGGCTGGCTCAGCCTTGCGCGCACGGGCATGCTCAACACGCGACCAAGCCCATCCTGAACTTTCACTTCTTCGGTGGAAAGCGGACCGGAAAGGGCAAGAACGCATTCAAGCGCTTCGTCAACCGTAATCATTTCGCCTCGTAATCACCTGATTTACCGCCTGACTTTCGCAGCAGGCGGATGCCGTCGATGCGCATGTCCTTCTCGGCCGCCTTGAGCATGTCGTAAATGGTCAGGCAGGCCACCGATACGGCGGTAAGGGCTTCCATCTCCACCCCCGTCTTGCCGGCCGTCCGCAACCTTGCGGTCACGCGAATTCCGGGCAAGTCCGCGTCAGGCACGAGATCGAGCGCGACGCGCGTTATCGGCAGCGGGTGACAAAGCGGAATAAGATCGGATGTGCGCTTCGCGGCCATGATCCCGGCGATGCGCGCGACGCCCAATACATCGCCCTTCGCCGCGCCACCTTCGGCGAGAGCCAGCGTTTCGGGCCGCATAAGAACGACACCCTCGGCGACGGCCTCTCGGTCAGTCACGGATTTATCTGATATATCGACCATATGTGCCTGACCTTGCTGGTCAAAATGCGTCAGGCTCATGCGGCACCGAGGATCTGCCGGGTCGCTGCGGTGACATCCTGCTTTCGCATGAGGCTTTCACCGATCAGGAAACGTCTTGCGCCGGCGCGGGCCATACGGTCGAGATCCGCGACCTCGAAAAGCCCGCTTTCACAGACGATGTGGCGGTCCTTGGGGATCAGCGGTGCGAGATGCTCGGTCACGGCAATATCAAGCTCGAAGGTCTTGAGATTGCGGTTGTTTATCCCGACAAGCGGTGATTTCAGGCGCAGCGCTCGGTCCAGTTCCGCACGGTTGTGAACCTCGATCAGCGCGTCCATCCCCCAGCTTGCGGCGGCGTCCTCCAGCTCGGCGGCAAGCGTATCATCGACAGACGCCATGATGATCAGGATCGCATCTGCGCCCCAGCTTCGCGCCTCGGCGACCTGATAGGTGTCGTACAGAAAATCCTTGCGCAACACCGGCAGATCGCAGGCATTGCGGGCGGCAGTCAGGAATTCCGGCGCCCCCTGAAAACTGGGCCGGTCAGTCAGCACCGAAAGGCAGGCCGCACCGCCTGCCTGATAGGCCCGCGCCAGCGCAGGTGGGTCGAAATCTTCGCGGATAAGGCCGCGCGACGGGCTTGCCTTCTTGATTTCAGCGATAAGCCCATAGCCTGTCACGGCCTTGGCACCAAGCGCATTGGCGAATCCGCGCGGCGCACTTTCGGCACGCGCGATGCTCTCGATTTCCGAAAGCGGGCGCTCTGCCTTCGCGGCCGCGATTTCGTCGAGCTTGTAGCTTTTGATCTTGTCCAGAATGGTCATGGGCGGACCATAAGCCCCGGCGCGGTGCGAGGGAAGCCCGCAATCATCCGCGCGACGGCGCGTCCCCGGATAATGCCCAGTCGATCGGGGCCTCATCGTGTGTTTCAAGCCATTCATTGATGCGGCTGAACGGATGCGAGCCGAAGAACCCGCGTCGCGCCGATAATGGCGAGGGATGCGCGGTTGCGATTAGCAGATCCTCGGCGCGCGGCAGGCCCGCCAGCGCTTTCTGCGCATTTGCCCCCCAGAGCAGGAAGGCAAGCGGGCGGTGGCGCTGCGCCTCGGCGACCACTTCGCGGGCGAGGCGGTCCCAGCCCCATTTCGCATGCGCCCCCGCAACGCCGGGCAGAACCGACAGTGACGTGTTCAGCAGCAGCACACCCTGACGCGCCCATCCCGACAGATCACCGCTTGGCGGGACTCCATGAACATCGTCCTGAAGTTCTTTGAAAATGTTACGTAAAGATCGCGGCAACGGTGTTTCTGGCGTTACGGAAAATGCCAGTCCGTCGGCATGTCCCGGCGTCGGATAGGGGTCCTGTCCCAGAATCACCACGCGCGCCTGATCGGGCTGCACCATGTCGAGGGCGCGAAAGACCGCGGCGGGACCGGGCAAAAAGTCTGTTTCGTCAAGCTTCCGCCGTATGTCGGGCCAGTCGCGGCTGAAAAACGGCAGGCCCGTCCAGGCTTCGGGTGGCGTCATGCGGTTTCTGCCGGGGGCACGGCGGCAGCAAGCGCGGCAAGCTTGGCTTTGGCGGCACCTGAATCGAGGCTTTCGGCGGCGATTGCCGCGCCCTCGCGCAGATCGCCCGCACGCCCCGCGATCAGCAGGGCGGCCGCAGCATTCAGGATCACGGCATCGCGATATGCGTTATGCGCCCCATCCAGAATCGCGCGCGCGGCGGCCGCATTATGGGCGGCATCTCCGCCGATGATCCCGTCGAAATCGTGGCGGGGAAGTCCCGCATCTTCTGGCGCAACGGTGAATTCGCGGATCTCGCCGTCTTTCATTTCGACAACGAAACTGTCGCCCGAAATCGCCAGCTCATCCGTCCCGTCGCTGCCATGAACCAGCCAAACATGTTCCGAGCCCATCTCGCGCAGCGTTTCGGCCATCGGGCGGCACCACGCCGTGTCAAACGCGCCGGTCAACTGGCGCTTCACGCCGGCAGGGTTCGTCATCGGGCCCAGAAGATTGAAGATCGTGCGGGTGCCGAGTTCGGCCCGCGCGGGTCCGACATGGCGCATCGCAGGATGATGAACCGGGGCCATCATGAAGCACAGGCCGGCATCGTTCAGGGCCTGCTGCGATTGGGCGGGGGTCGCCATGATATTGATGCCAAGCTCTGTCAGCGCATCGGCAGAGCCGGATCTGGACGACAGCGCCTTGTTGCCATGCTTTGCGACGGGCACATCGGCACCGGCCACGACAAGCGCCGCGGCGGTCGAAATGTTCAAGGTCTTGCGCCCGTCGCCGCCCGTCCCGACGATATCGACCGCGCCCTGCGGGGCGGTTATGCGATTCATGCGCGCGCGCATCGCCCCGGTCGCGGCGGCCATTTCGTCCACCGTTTCGCCGCGAACGCGCATCGCCATCAGCAACCCACCGATCTGGGCCGGGGTCGCCGCGCCCTCGAACAGCGCCGCGAAGGCGTCGGAGGCCTCTCCCTGGGTCAGGGGGCGTTCGGCGGCCAGCCCGATTAGCGGGCGAATATCGGTGGTCATGCGGTCACGGGCTTTCGGCAGCGGCTGAGAAAGTTGCGGATCATGGCATGACCATGTTCCGACGCGATGGATTCGGGGTGAAACTGGACACCCTCGATTGGCAGATCGTTGTGGATCACCCCCATGATCGTGCCGTCCCCGGCGCGCGCCGTCACCCGTAACACGTTCGGAAGGCTGTCGGGCGCGATGGTCAGCGAGTGGTAGCGCGTGGCCTTCAGCGGCGAGGGCAGGGCAGAGAATATGCCGGTGCCGTCATGGATCACGTCATCGACCTTGCCATGCAGAATCCGGTCGGCGCGCGTGATGCGCCCGCCAAACGCCTCTCCTATGGCCTGATGGCCAAGGCAGACGCCGAAAAGCGGAATATCGCCACGCTCTGCAACCGCGCGGATCAGCGGTACGCAGATGCCAGCCTGTGCCGGATCGCAGGGACCGGGCGAGATCACGATACCGTCAGGACGCATCGCCAATGCCTCGTCAACAGTCAGGGCGTCGTTGCGCCAGACCTTCACATCAGCACCTTCTTCGCCGAGGTAATGGACGAGGTTCCAGGTGAAGCTGTCGTAATTGTCGATAAGCAGGATCATGTCAGTCTGTCGCGAAATGGGGTGAACCCGGAAGGATCAGGTCTTATAGATGTGCGAAATGGCGCGGCGGGGCAAGCCGTCGCGCGTCACGAATGGGGCAGCAATGACAAAGGCGGACGGATTTGGACGGGGTGCGCTGCATGGCGGGCTGGTCGGCGCGGCTGCACTTGCGGCCGTGTCACTTGCCCTACCGCTGGCACCGACCGGCGATTCGGTTCGCGCTCCGGTCCCCGTCTCGGGGCAGGACGTGACCCCTTCAGTGGCGCCGCGTGCAGAGGTCGAAAGCGATACCGCTGCCGGGGCTACGGAGCCGGCGCGTGATGCCGCGCCCGGTGACGAAGGCGGCGTGTCGCAGACAGCCGCGACACGTCCGGCTAACCCCGCCGATGGGTCGGCATCCCCTGATACGCCCGCCGCGCCCGCAGCAGAGGCCGCGATCTCTCCGGCGGTGGAAACGACGCGCATGTCGCCACCGCCCGGTTCTGAATTTGCGCGCGCCGAGGATATTCCGCCGACTGCGCCCGGCGCGGGAGCGACCGATGAAAGCCTGACAGTCGCCGAAGCGCCGATTGTGGCCGCGCCCGAGACAGAGCCGAGCCCGACACCCTCGACCGCGACGGCCGCACGTCCCCAGCCGCAAAGCGAGGCGGTCAGTCCGCAACCCACGGAAGAAACGCGCAGCGATCCGACGCCACCGGCCGTTACGGTCGATCCGCCCTCGACCCGCGCGAATCCCGGCCGCGTGGCTGACCCCGGTCAGGATGCCGGGCCTGCGCTTGCCTCTCGCGCCGCGCCTGTGCCGCTGATCGAGGAAGCGGGGGCCGATCTGCCCTCGACCGAGCGCGTTCCCGAGCGGGCAAGCGTGCAGCGCCCCGGCGCACCGGTCTTGCCAGAGGCCGCGAATGTCGATGGCGTCAGCCCCGCCGCGCCGGCGACGCAGACGACCACCGTTCAGGGCGAGGCTGACCCGCCAGAGGCAGGGGCCACGCAGCAAGCCTCGTTACCCGCTTCGACGCCGGATGCGCCTGCGCAGAATTCACGGCCCGCGCCGCCCGCGCTGGAAACACCGGACCCGCGCCGCGAAACAGTGCCGGAGCCGCCCGAGCAGGCCGATACCGCGTCAGATGCAGTCGCGCCCGATGCATCTGCCGCAGCTCGCGACGATGCGCCGTCGCGCGCAGTCTCGCCAACAGCTGGCGCGGAGACCGCGCAGCTTCCGCCGCCCGAGATGGTGCTGCCCTCGACACCCCCTGCACCAGCGGCGGCACCCGCCGGGTCCGCAACGGAGCCGCCGGTTTCGCAACCGGCAACAGGCATCCCACGCGCCGGTGCCCCCGATCTGAGCCTTCCGACCATCTCTTTGCCGAGCTTGCCATGAAACCGGTTAATCCCACCCTTGCCGCCACATTTTCCCCGCCCGTGATGGAGGCGCGGCGCTGGCTTGCTTCGGCCAGCTTTCCGCCTGATCGTCCCCTCATCAATGTCAGTCAGGCGGCACCCGTAGATCCGCCGCCCGAAGACCTGCGCCGGGTGATGTCCGACGCGGCGCTGAACCGGCCAGAGGCGCATCTTTACGGGCCGGTGCTGGGAAATGACGACCTGCGCGCAACGCTCGCGCAAAGCTGGCAGCGCTTTTATGATGCGCCCGTGACACCCGGACATATCGCAATCACACAGGGCTGCAATCAGGCCTTTTGTGCGGCCATGACCTCGCTTGCCGGGGCCGGTGACGAGGTCATTGTGCCCGTGCCGTGGTATTTCAACCACAAGATGTGGCTTGCCATGCAGGGGATCAGGGCGGTTCCGCTGGCATGCGGGCAGGGCATGGTGCCGCGTGCGCAAGACGCCGCCGCGCTTATCACAGACAAAACGCGGGCGATCGTGCTTGTCAGTCCGAACAATCCCACCGGCGCAGAGTATCCGGCCGAAACGCTGAGCGCATTTTTCGACCTTGCCCGCTCGCGTGGCATCGCGCTGATCGTTGACGAGACCTATCGGGATTTCGACAGCCGCGAAGGCGCACCGCACGATCTGCGCAATCGCGATGGCGCGGACGAGACGCTGATCCAGCTTTACAGCTTCTCCAAGGTGTTCCGGCTGACCGGACACCGCGTCGGCGCTATTGTCACCGGCCCGGAGCGGCTGGTCGAGATCGAGAAATTTCTGGACACGGTTGCGATCTCGACATCGCAGATCGGCCAGATCGGCGCGGAATACGGGCTGCGCAAGATGAGCGACTGGGTCGCCGCAGAGCGGGTCGAGATCCTGAACAGGCGCCGTGCGATGCGCGAGGCGATGCAGTCCGTTCCCGGATGGGAACTTGTCTCGGTCGGGGCGTATTTCGCATGGGTCGCGCATCCGTTCGACATGGCCTCGGACGAGCTTGCCCGAACGCTTGTGCACGAGGCGGGCATCCTGATGCTGCCCGGCACGATGTTCATGCCGGACGGGCAGGGCAAGCGTCATCTGCGTATCGCCTTCGCCAATGCCGACGCCGCCGGAATAGCTGCGATGGCATCGCGTTTGGCCGATTTTACCCCCGACATCCGGGATTGATGCCGGGGCGATGATGCGGCGGGCTTGAAGCGTTCCCCGTGCCGCCCTAAAACCCTGCCGACACCATTTTAAGGATACGACGCATGACCAGCCTGCGAACCAAGGGCAAATCCACCATTGTCTGGATTCTGATGGGCTTGCTTCTGCTTGGGCTCGGCGGGTTCGGCGTCACCAACTTCTCGGGCAGTTCGACCGAAATCGGTTCCGTCGGCGAAACCGAAATCGACGGGCAGACCTATTACAACAGCCTCGACGCGCAGATCAGCAATTTCAGCCGTCAGACCGGACAGCGCCTGACGATGGAACAGGCGCGCAATATGGGGCTGGTGGATGCCGTTCGCGCGCAGCTTTTCAGCACCGCCGCGCTTGCCGAGGAAGCGCGGCAGGCAGGGATATCGGTCGGCGATCAGGCCGTGGCGGATGCGATCACGACCGCGCCCGCCTTTCAGGGACCGGGCGGCTTCGACCGCGCTGCTTATGGCGAAAGCCTTCGTCGGCAGGGAATGACCGAAGAACGTTTCGAACGCGACGTGCGCAGTGATCTGTCTCGCACGATCCTTCAAGCGGCGGTGGTCGCCGGCGTTCAAGCCCCAAAGACGCAGGTTGACCAGACCGCCGACTGGCGGCTGGAAAAGCGCGACATTTCCTGGGTGGAGCTGACCCCGGCAGATCTCGCCGCCCCGGTCAGCCCGGCCAGCGACGAGATATTGCAGGCATGGCATCAGGCCAATGCCGACCGGTTCACCTCGCCCGAAATCCGCAAGATCAGCTATATCTGGCTGACGCCGGAAATGCTGGCCGACAAGGTTCAACTGGATGACACGGCGCTGCGCGATCTTTATGAATCGAAATCCGCCGAGTACAACCAGCCCGCGCGCCGTCTGGTCAGCCGTCTGGTCTATGAAAATCAGGACGCGGCAGCGGCGGCCAAGGCACGGCTCGATGCCGGAGAGGTTGATTTCGAACAACTCGCCGCTGAACGCGGCCTGAGCCTTGCCGATACCGATCTGGGCGAGATGACCGAAGCCCAGCTTGGCAGCGCTGGTGCTGAAGTTTTCTCGGCTGCGGATAACGGCGTAATTGGCCCGGTCGAAACCGATCTTGGCCCCGCGCTGTTTTCGGTCAATGCGATCCTCGATCCTGTCAGCGTCAGCTATGAAGATGCACTTCCCGACCTGCGCGCCGAGGCCGCCGCAGACCGTGCGCGCCGCCTGATCGAAGATCAGTCCGCCGGAATCGAGGATCTTCTCGCCGGCGGCGCAACGCTGGAGCAGGTGGCGGACGAAACCGAGCTGGAACTGGGTCAGATCGACTGGTCGGATGAGGTGGAGGCTGCACCGGGCGAAATCGGCGGCTATCCGAGCTTTCGCGAACATGCGGCGGCGATCAGCGACCGCGATTTCCCAGAGCTTTTCGAACTGGAAGATGGCGGTGTCTTTGCGTTACGTCTTGACGAAATCGTGCCCCCGGCGCTGATCCCTTTCGATCAGGTTCGTGACGCAGTTGCAGCGGATTGGGCGCAGGGCGAGGCGCATCGGCAGCTTGTTGCGCTGGCAGAAGAGCGCAAGCTGGATGCAGTTTCAGAAACCATTCCCGCCATCGCTCCGGTTCATTCTGACACGGCGGCGGATAACGGTTCAGATGCCGGCGCGCAATCGCTGGCCGACCAGACCCCGGCCAACCAGGCGGCAGCGCTGGATTGGAACACCGAAACCGGCATCATGCGCGACGGGTTTATCGAGACAGCGCCCCCGAAGCTTGTCGAGGATGCGTTCAAACTTGCCGACGGAGAGACAGAGATCGTCGATGACGGCGGTCGCGTGGCCCTTGTCCGCGTTGACCGGATCGAGCCTGCCGATCTTGGGTCAGACATTGCAAAAGACGTATTGTCGAATATCGAAGACCGGCTTGGCCAGTCGCTTCAGATGGACCTTTACGACTACTTCTCGCGCGCCGCGCAGGCGCAGAACGGCGTGGTCCTGAACCAGCCCGGCATCGCTGCTGTCGAATCGCGGTTGTAATCGTGCAGACCAGCCCGAATTTCGACGATTTCGCCGCTGGCTGGGAGGCCGGGCAGAACCAGCTTCTGACAACGCGACTGGCGGCCGATCTGGACACGCCGGTCAGCCTGATGCTGAAGCTCGCAGAAGCCGCGCCGAACAGTTTCGTGCTTGAAAGCGTCACCGGCGGCGAGGTGCGCGGCCGGTACTCGATCATCGGCATGAAGCCCGACCTGATCTGGGAATGCCGCGCCGGACATGCGCGCATCAACCGCGAGGCGCGCTATTCCGACAGCTTCACCGATGACGAGCGTCCGGCGCTGGAAAGCCTGCGCGCCCTGATTGCCGAAAGCCGGATCGAGATGCCGGACGACATTCCCGCCGCTGCTGCGGGACTTTTCGGCTATCTCGGATATGACATGATCCGTCTGGTCGAGCATCTTCCGAACGTGAACCCCGACCCGATCGGGCTGCCGGATGCGATGCTGACCCGGCCTTCCGTCGTGGCTGTGCTGGATGGGGTCAAAGGCGAGGTCACGCTTTGCGCGCCGGTCTGGCATGAGGCAGGGGTGAACGCGCGCGCAGCCTATGCACAGGCGGCAGAGCGGCTGTCGGATGCGCTGCGCAGTCTGGACCGGATGCCTCATGAGCCCCGAGAGATGGGGCGTTCTGCCGAAATCGGCGCGCCGCGATCGAATTTCACCCATCAGGGCTATAAGGACGCGGTCGAGAAGGCGAAGGATTACATCCGCGCTGGCGATATTTTCCAGGTTGTCCCCGCGCAGCGTTGGTCGCTTGATTTTCCGCTGCCGCCGTTCTCGCTTTATCGCAGTCTGCGGCGCACGAACCCGTCTCCGTTCATGTTCTTCCTGAACCTCGAACCACAGGAGGGGGGCTTTCAGATCGTCGGGGCCAGTCCCGAAATCCTTGTCCGGCTGCGCGGCGGCGAGGTCACTATCCGGCCGATCGCCGGCACGCGGCCACGCGGTGCGAACGAGGCAGAGGACCGCGCCCTGGAAGCCGATCTGCTGGCCGATCAGAAGGAACTGGCGGAGCATCTGATGCTGCTGGATCTGGGCCGCAACGATGTCGGCCGCGTCGCCAGGATCGGCTCGGTCCGCCCGACAGAGCAATTCGTCATCGAGCGCTACAGCCACGTCATGCATATCGTTTCCAACGTGATCGGCGAGCTTCGAGAGGGCGAGGACGCCTTGTCGGCCTTGCTCGCCGGGCTTCCGGCAGGCACCGTCTCGGGCGCCCCAAAGGTCCGCGCGATGGAAATCATCGATGAGTTGGAGCCCGAAAAGCGCGGTGTCTATGGCGGTGCGGTCGGCTATTTTTCTGCCAATGGCGAGATGGACATGTGCATCGCGCTGCGGACTGGCGTCATCAAGGATGGGCAGCTTTATATTCAGGCCGGTGGCGGTGTCGTCTATGACAGCGACCCGGAAAGTGAATATCAGGAAACGGTGAACAAATCGCGTGCGCTGCTGCGCGCGGCGGAAGGGGCCAGCCGTTTCCGCCGCGGTAACGACTGACAGCAGCACGAGGCTTTGATCGACATTCGACCAAGAAAAAGGGCGGCTCGAAAGCCGCCCTTTCCGTGAAGGTCGTGCACCCTATCAGTTTGCCGGTGCGGGCGCTGCCGGATCGGCAGGTGCAGCCGGGTCAGCCGGGGCAGCCGGATCGGCAGGTGCCATGGCCGGATCGGCAGGCGCAGCAGCCGGGTCAGCAGCAGGTGCCGCCGGATCAGCAGGGGCCGGCGCCGGGGCAGCAGCACGCTCGCGGAAGACATATTCCGGGGCGGCTTTCGCCTCGTCCACGGTCAGCTCGGTCGTGATTTCTTCTGCATCATAGTTGATGCTGAGCTGGTCCAGCGGAACGGCGATCTGCTTTTCACCGATGCCGAGGAAACCGCCAACACCGATGATCGCAGCGATCAGCTGGCCATTGTCGGTATCGACGATCAGGTCGCGGACCTGACCGACAGCGGTGCCATCGGGCGAGGTCACATTCGCGCCGGTGATCCAATCGACACGCAGCTCGTTGCCGGCCTGCTCGCGAACAATCTTGTCGCTGCTGGCCATTTCTGCTTCGAGTGCTGCTGCTTCGGCAGCATCGGCATCAGCAGCCGCTTCGCCTTCCATCGCAGCGTCGCCTGCATCAGCAGCGGCATCCGCGCTGGCATCTGCAGCGGCGTCAGCGCTTTCTGCGGCATCGTTTGCAGCGTCGGCGGTGGCGTCCGCCGCATCCGCAGCCGCATCGCCGGTGGCGTCCGCAGCGTCAGAAGCAGCTTCGGCCGCGTCGTCTGCAGCGGTCGCGGCAGCATCTGCAGCGTCGGTTGCAGCATCATTGGCCGCGTCGGCAGAGTTCTCGGCCGCCTGCGCTGCCTGATCGGCCGCGTTTTCCGCCGGAGCTTCAGCGGTTTGCGCATAGGCGAAACCCGAAAGCGGCAGCACGAGGGCGGTGGTCAGCAAGATCTTACGCATATGATCATCTCCTCAATCATGTCACGGATGACGCATTTGCATCCGTATCGGGCAATCAATCCCGAACTGGTCGTTCGGGTTCCCTTGATTGATGTCAGTTGCGGGCCAAAATTTTCGACCGTGTAGCCTGCTTTTTCAGCAACTCTCCGGAATATGTCCTGTAATCAGATGATTACAGGATCAGTCATCGCCGCGATAGGGTCGCACATATTGCAGCGCCATGTCCCATGGGAAGAATATCCAGGTATCCTGACTGACTTCGGTAACATAGTCCTGCACCATCGGCTTACCCTTTGGTTTCGCATAAACCGTGGCGAAATGCGCCTTGGGATACATGGCGCGGATCAACTCCAGCGTGCGCCCGGAATCGACCAGATCGTCAACGACGAGGATACCGTCACCATCGCGCATCAGCTCCGTGTCGGGCTGCTTCAGGATCTGAAGATCGTTCTGGCCCGCCTCCGCGCCGACACCCTTGTAGGATTTGACTGAGATCGTGTCGATTGTGCGGATGTCCAGCTCGCGCGCGACAATCATGGCCGGGACCATGCCACCCCGCGTGACGGCGACGATGGCGCGCCATTCGCGCCCGTCAAGGCGCCAGGCGAGTGCGCGGGCGTCACGGTGAAGCTGGTCCCAGCTGACGTGGAAACCCTTTTCATGCGGCAGGCGGTCGGCGTCGGTCATTCGTTCCTCTCAGCTTTTGACGATCAGCATGATTCCCAGTGCGAATAGCGCAATCGCAGCGGTGCGGTCGATCCAGAATTTCGCCCCGAAATAGCGTCGCCGCATTGTCGCGGTCGACATCGCGATGGTGACGGTCGCATACCAGAACAGCTCGGTCGCAAGCGCCGTCGCGTAGATCGAGGTATTATCGGTCACGCTCAGCGGGCCGGGAAACAGCCGGAGGATCAGCGCGGCGTAAAACAGCGCGGGTTTCGGGTTCGACAGGTTAAGCAGAACTCCGCCGATGAAACCGCGCCCGAACTTCTTCTCGGCCGCTTCAGGCAGCGGGTGCGCCGCCCCGCGCCACATTCCATAGGCGACCCAAAGAATATAGATCCCGCCGAACAGCTTAACGGCGTGATAGACCGGCGGATAGGTCTTGAAGAGCAGCGCAAGCCCGGCAAGGGCGAACAGGCACCAGAGCGACGCGCCGAAGGCCAGGCCAAGCCCGAAGGGCAGGGCGACCTCGCGTCCGCGCGAAAAGCTGGTCTGGATCGCCGCGACAATCGCGGGGCCGGGCGACAGAAGTGCCACCGTAATCAGCCCGATCAGCGCCAGATAGGGTTCTGCGCCGCCCAGCTCAGGCGTCCTTGCGGCCAGACACGACGTCGATATCCGGCGCATCCACCGCCTTCATGCCGACAAGGTGATAGCCAGCATCAACGTGATGTGTCTCTCCGGTGACACCGCTGCCAAGGTCGGACAGCAGATAAAGCGCTGATTTGCCGACCTCGTCCTGCGTCACGTTGCGCCGCAGCGGCGAGTTCAGCTCGTTCCATTTCAGGATATAGCGGAAATCCCCGATCCCCGAGGCTGCGAGTGTCTTGATCGGCCCGGCAGAAATCGCGTTGACGCGGATATTTTCCTTGCCCAGATCCTCGGCCATGTACCGCACCGATGCCTCCAGCGCGGCCTTGGCGACGCCCATCACGTTGTAATGCGGCATCACGCGTTCAGCGCCGTAATAGGTCAGCGTCACCATGCTGCCGCCTTCCGGCATCATAGCCGCGGCGTATCGCCCGACCAGGGTGAAGGAATATACCGAAATATCCATCGTTTTCAGGAAGTTTTCGTGTGTCGTATCGACATATCGGCCGCGCAGCTGTTCCTTGTCGGAATAGCCGATGGCGTGGACGAGGAAGTCAATCTTTCCCCAGGCGTCGCCGATGGCCGCAAACATCGCTGCGACCGACTCCTCCTTCGAGACGTCGCAATCGAACAGCAGATTGCTGCCCAGTTCCTTCGCCAAGGGCTCGGCCCGTTTTTTCATCGCATCGCCCTGATAGGACAGCGCGATTTCCGCGCCCTGATCGGCGAGCGCCTTGGCGATCCCCCAGGCAATGGATTTGTCATTCGCCAGCCCCATGATGAGGCCGCGCTTGCCATCCATCAGCCCGCTGCGTTCGCTGCTTGACATGCCCCTCTCCGTCTTACCTTTTTGGCAGGATTAGGCGAAAGCCCAGGAGGCATCAAGCATGAGCGCACGAGACGGCATATTTGCAGGCGAAGATCCGTTCCTGATTGCAAGGGCCTGGTTGGCCGAAGCAGAGGCGTCCGAACCCAACGACGCCAATGCGATTGCGCTTGCAACCGTTGATGCGGATGGCATGCCCGATGCGCGCATGGTGTTGCTCAAGGACATCGAATCCTTTGGCGACGGGCAGGGCGCATTCGTCTTCTATACGAATTATGACAGCGCCAAGGGCCGCCAGATCAGCGCGACCGGCAAGGCTGCCTTCGTGATGCACTGGAAATCGCTTCGCCGCCAGATCCGTGTGCGCGGCACCGTCACGCGCGAGGACGGCCCGATAGCCGACGATTATTTCGCCAGTCGCGCGCTGCAAAGCCGCATCGGAGCGTGGGCGTCCGCGCAGAGCCGGCCGGTCGCGTCACGCGCGGCGCTGATGGTCGAAGTGGCGCGTCAGGGCGCAAAATGGGGCGTCAATCCGCCGCGACCTCCGTTCTGGGGTGGCTTTCGCATCGACCCCGTTCAGATTGAGTTCTGGAGTGACGGCGCGTTTCGCTTGCATGACCGCTTCCAATGGGTCAAGCACGTTCGCTCAGGTTCCGGGGATCAGCCGGGATCGACCGTCTGGAACGTCGAACGGTTGTCTCCGTAAACTGTATAAAATCGCATATGCTTGAAATGTATGGGCTTGCATATGCTTTACGTTACGTCAAGTTATGTATTTTGATGGGGACGGAAAGTGCTACATATGTGAGTATCCCGCGATGAGTCGGGTCAGGTGTGTTCGAATGCGTCGTGGCAATGTCCGGCGCGGAATGAAGCGGTAGTATGGCGATAGCAGACGACAGTGTTGTTCTAGAAGTCAGCGGAACGATTAAGTGGTTCGATCCGGCCCGTGGATTCGGCTTCATAATAAGCGACGAATCCGGTCCGGATATCCTGCTGCACACCAATGTCCTGCGCAATTTTGGCCAGGGCTCGGTTGCTGACCGTGCGCGCATTCATGTGCTGGTCCAGCCGACGGCGCGCGGGCTTCAGGCGGTGAAGATCATCTCGATCGAGCCACCCGAAACCGAGGGCGTTGCCCCGATCAGCGATCTGGCAGACACGCCTCCCGAAGTGTTGGCGACACTGCCATTTCAACCTGCGCGTGTGAAATGGTTCGATAAGTCAAAGGGTTTCGGCTTTGCCAATCTGTTCGGACAAAGCGGCGATGTCTTCCTTCATTGCGAAGTCCTGCGCCATTCCGGGCTGGCCGATCTCGGCGTTGGCGAGGCGGTTGCGCTGCGGGTGGTCGATGGCCGGCGTGGCCTGATGGCGGCGCAGATCGCGCCCTGGGAACGCGGCGGCAGCGACAGTTCCGGGTCGCAGGAATGACCCGCAGACCAGTGCGGCCCGGCATGATGTCGGGAAGCCTGCTGCTTGCCATGGTGCTGGGCCTTGCAGCCCCGGCTAACGCAGGGGCGACAGCGCCGGTCTGCGATGCGGGCCTTGCGCAGTTTCCAGCCGTCGGCAAGCAGGTTCGCGTTGAAATCGCCGACGACCCGGCGGAGCGTGCGCAGGGGTTGATGGCGCGCCGGAGTCTCGCGCCCGAATCGGGGATGCTGTTTATCTACGATTCGCCGCAGACTGTTTCTTTCTGGATGAAGAACACGCTGATTCCGCTGGATATGGTGTTCATGGACGATCGCGGCGTGATCCGTCACATCCATCCGAATGCAGTTCCTCTGGATCTGACTTCCGTTCCCGGCGCTGCGCCGGATGATCCTTCCCCCGAACGGCTGATGGTGCTGGAGGTCGCAGGCGGTGGCGCGGGCCGTATGGGTCTTCAGCCCGGTATGGCAATGGCCCATCCGCGACTGGATCAGAAACGCGCGGCGATTCCGTGCGGATAGGGCTTTCGCCCGCGCCGATCTGGCGCTAGAAGCAGCCCGTCGGGGCGTGGCGCAGCCTGGTAGCGCGACGGTTTTGGGTACCGTAGGCCGGAGGTTCGAATCCTCTCGCCCCGACCATCTTCCCCCATTTTTGCCGCGCGCCAGTCCAATTGATGTGGATATGGGTTTTGCAGCAAAGTTGCTCGACTTGAGTTGTTGAGACGGCGAGAGGGACTGTTTGGATGCCGATCGGCCCGCTGCAGACATTAATCGGTCTGATCTATGTGCGACCTGAAAGCTCTGAACTGCTCATTCGTGCATCGCGCATGTTTGCCATGCAGTTCGGGAAACCGCTGGACGCTACTTTCTGTCTTTCCTGCCACTCATTTGGCACTCTGGATAATCCGCAACAGCGCCCGCAGGGCTTCGGGCAACTGCCTTCGGCTGGGGTAATAGAGATGAAAGGCGGGTCCCATTGACGACCATTTCGGCAGCACTTCGACAAGACGCCCATCCGTCAACTGTGCGCGAATGCGTTCTTCCAGCGTGTAGCAGATGCCGCCGCCAGACTCCGCGAATTCGATCGTTGTCACCGTATCATTCGCGATCACCGGCCAGTCATAAGTGAAGGTGACCGTTTCGTCGCCGCGCTCAAGCTCCCAGTGATAGACCTGTCCGTTGCCCATGCGCATCGTGATGCAACGGTGGTTTTGAAGATCGTCAGGCGTGTCCATCGACGGCGCGGAAGATAGGTAGTCCGGTGATGCGGCCATGACCCAGCGAAGTTCCGGCCCGAGAGGAATGGCGATCATGTCTTCGGGCACCGTGCCGCCATAGCGGATGCCGGCATCGAAACCGTCCCTGACGATATCGACCATGCGATCATCGACCACGATTTCCAACCGCACATCCGGATAGGTCCGCGCATAATCGGCAAGCACCGGCCCGACGATCAGCCGCGCGGCATCGCTGAGAATATTGATCCGCAGATGCCCGGCAGGCCTTTCGCGATACTGGTTCAGCGCCTCCAGCCCGGTTTCGATGGCGGTGAAGCCCGCCTGAATCTCGGCCAGCAGATCCCGCCCCGCCGGCGTCAATGTCACGCTGCGATTGGTGCGGTTGAACAGGCGCACACCCTGCCGTTCTTCCAGCCCGCGCATGGCGTGGCTGACGGCCGAGGGCGACATGTCCAGCTCTTTCGCCGCCTTTCGGAAGCCGCCGGTTTCGGCGACCACCCGGAACAGGTTCAGATCGCCCAGATCGGTTCGGCTGAGACGTCGGGCCATGAGACAGCATCCAGACTTGAAGAATGTTCACATAAATAGAACATCGCGTACGATTTTAATCAACTTACCAACTGGTGCCGCCGCCGCTACCTATTCGGTCAGAAAGGCCGGCCCCAAGGCGCTGACCGAGCAGTTGGAGCATGAGCTCTGCGCAGTACTACCTGTGGCCGCGTCTCGGCCCATCTGCTGGTTCCGGGATACACATGGACACCGATGAACTTCGCCGGCGTTCAGCCAACAAGCACCAAGCCCGGTGCACCGTGGAGCGCCGCGCAGCTGCTCTATTGCTTCATCGCCCGCCTGCTACAGGAGAATTTCCACGTCATCTGCCCCGACAATGAAGTCACACCCCAACTCGGCGCCAAGCGCATGCGTTGCGCGACTGAAGACATGATCCAGAGCCGCCCTGCGCTGTCTCGCTGGCATCCCGGCTGGAAGGCACGCTTCGCCGATCGGATGACGAAGTAAGCCTGAACTCACGACAATGAAGGAGATTTCCGATGACCAACCCACTTGCCCTTGTCACCGGCGGATCGGCCGGGATCGGTCTCGAACTCGCCCGGCTTCTGGCCAGGGACGGCCATGACCTGATCATCACAGGATCGAGCGACCGGGTGAAAGGCGCTGCAGAGGAATTGCGCCAGATTGGCGTCGATGTAACACCCGTACAATCTGATCTCGCCACCGAGGACGGAACCAACACGGTCATCGATGCCGTCAAGAACAGCGGCCGCCCATTGGACATCGCCGTCTTCAGCGCGGGCATCGCAATCGGTGGAGCGTTCGTTGATATCCCGCTGGAACGTCACCTGCAGCTGATCGCGCTGAATATCATCTCCCCGGTCCGCATGGCGCATGTATTCCTTCCCGCAATGGCGGCTAACGGTGGCGGCAAGCTGCTGCTAGTCAGTTCCTTGTCGGCAACCACGCCGACGCCCTATGAAAGCGTATATGGTCCATCCAAGGCCTTTCTGACCTCGTTTGGGCACAGCATCCGCGAAGAGCTTGTCGGCACCGGTGTCCAGATCACGATCCTGCATCCCGGCGCGACGGCCACTGATTTCCACGCACGCGCGGGAATGGGATCGACCGGGTTCGGCGACAATAGCTGGAAGAATGATCCGGCTCAGGTTGCACGGCAGGGCTATGATGCGCTGATGGCTGGGACGACCAGCCTGATCGGTGGTGATGAGGCGACGCAGGAAGCCGGTCGCGAACACAAGCGAATGAGTGAAGAGGAAAAGGCCAGACGTCACGCCAAAATGGCGCGGCCCACGTGAGAGTGCTTAGGAAAATGCGTGTTGTCGGCAGACACGATCTGGCGGCAGGCGGTTCAATACAGAAGCCGCCCCCATCAGATTTCCATGAAGGGTTTTTCTGCAAGGCAGCAAACGCCAAGCCTATCGTTCGTGCGGCCTGTATTGATCTCGAACGGGACTGGTTTCTGTGTGTGACGTTGAGAGCATGTTTTGCCGGCACACCGACGGCGACAGCCGGATGATTAAGATGGCGCAGGACGAAGGCCGGTGTCGGGGATTTTACATGAATGCCGGTTTGTCGCCGTCTGTGCCAGGTTTGCTCAGCCCGATATTTCCGCCGATATCCTTGCTCGGATCTTCGAGCAGCGTCATGATATAGGCGGCAACGGCCTTTCTGGCGATTTCGGTGCCTTCGAAGGGCTCGTCGCGGGTGGTGGTTTCATAGGCCAAGTCATCCTTATCGGTCAGCCATGCGGGGCGCAGGATGGTATAGTCCAGATCCGATGCCTCGATCAGATCGGCGGCGCGGCGGAAGGGCGGCAGATAGGCACCGATCTCGCGCCGGTTCCATTCGCCGAACTTGCCCGGCACCTCGTCATAGATGCCAAGCGAAGTGACGAAGATCAGGCGTTTGACGTCCTCGGCGTCCATGGTGTCGACCAGGACGCGTGCCATGACATCCATATCGCCGGTCAGGTTGGCATAGACGATATCCTGCCCCTGCATCGCCTCGGTCAATCGGGCAGTGTCGGTCACGTCGCCCTCGACGACCCGCATGGCGGTCGTGTCGAGGTCCGCCAGCCGCGCCGCGTTGCGCAGGTAAAGCGTGGTGTTCAGGCTGTCATTGCCGCGCAGAAACGCGATGACATGACGCGCGATGGCGCCGCTGGCGCCGACGATCAGAACATTGGTCATGGGAACGTCCCTTAGATGGATTTCACTTGATCAGCAGGCCCAATGCCGGACGTGCTGGCGCTTTTGGGATTACTCGGCAGCGCTCACCTGCTTGTTCGCAACCCCCTCACCAAGGTGCTTGCGATAGAACGGGATCAGCTTATCCAGCGCAATCTTGACCGGCTCGGGCTGGTCATACAGATCGTAATGCGACCAGCCTTCGGCGACGACCAGTTCTTTCTCGGTCGAGGCCGCGCGTTCGATGATCTCGCAGCCGTCGCGATAGGCGCCAAAGGCACCGGGCTTGTCGCCGACGACGATGCACATGGGCTGGGTCATCAGCACTTCGGCCAGGTTGAATGCGTCCCAACCAACGGCAGCCGCCTGATGCGACGGGGCCGAGCGGTTCAGCCCGTTCGGCCTCTGCCCGCGCGGGGTGCGATAGTAATCCGTTGCCTCCAGAATATCTCTGTCGGTGAGGCCGGCCTCTTTGCCCGCTTCAACTGATGGGGGCAGCAGGTCATCGACCTTGACTTCAGCGCCGCGCATTTCAGCTGTGCGCTGCTTCGCCATCTCCTCCAATGCAGCGATCGGCTGCAAATTGCTGAAATTTCCGCGCATCAGACGGCCATAGTTTGCGCCAGTCACTGTGCCAAGCGCCTTGATCCGGCGCTCGATCATGGTCGCGTTGATGGCATAGCCGCCACCGCCGCAGATGCCCAGAACACCAATCCGGTCAGCATCGACGTAAGGCAGCGTCACCGCGTAATCGACCACGCGGCGGAAATCTTCGACCGCCTGAACAGGATCTTCAATGGATCGCGGCTCGCCGCCGCTTGAGCCCTGAAAGCTGCGGTCAAAGGCGATGACGACAAAACCAGCATCTGCCAGTGCGGTGCCGTAGACATTGCCCGAGGTCTGCTCTTTGCAACTGCCGATCGGGTGGGCGCTGATGATCGTCGGATAGCTGTTCGATGCGTCGAAATCCGGCGGGAAATGGATATCGGCGGCGATGTCCCAATACATATTAGGATTGCGGAATTTTACGGTTTCCATATCGGCCACCTAAAAGTTCAAGTCTGCTGTGAAGACGCGGGCGTTGCTGCCCGCGCCCATGGGCTTACTTGCCGCTCAGGTTCTTTTCGAAGAACGGGGCCAGCACGCCGACAGCCTCGGCGATTTCCTTCTCGCCGTCATACATGTCCATGTGGTTCGCGCCCTCGACGACGTGAAGGTCCTTGTCCTTGCTGGCGGCGCGTTCGAGCAGGTCGTCGCTCATCCATTTGCTGCCCGCGTCAGAGCCTGCGATCACCAGCAGGGGCTGGGTCAGGAAGGCTTCGGCTTTGTTATAGGCGTCGTAAGGGATGATCTGGTCAAGGCTACGGGCAGTCATATAGCCCGGCGCAGTCGGGTATTCGGCGCGCGGCGTGTGGTAATATTCCCAAGCCTGACGCAGTTCTTCGTTCGGCGCGTCTTCTTCCTTCATCGGGGCCAGCGGGAACTGGGCCATCTCACCACCCTTGGCATCGGCGGTCCGGGCCTCGGCGCCTTTTTCGATCATCGGCGCGGCATCGGCATCCTTGACGCTGCCATCCCAGCCATTGCGGAACATCTGGCCGATATTCACGGCGCTGACGGTGCCCACGGCCTTGATGCGCGGGTCGTTGATCGCGGCGTTGGCGGTGTAGCCCGCGCCTGCGCAGATGCCCATCGCGCCGATGCGGTTGTTATCCACGAAATCGAGCGTCGTCAGGTGGTCCAGCACAGCACTGACATCCTCGGTGCTGACGGATGGGTTTTCCGTCTGCCGCGGCAGGCCGGTGCTTTCGCCCTGATATGAGCGGTCGAAGGCGATGGTGACAAAACCCTGCTCGGCCAGCTTTCTGGCATAGGTGCCAGCGGTCTGCTCTTTCACACCGCCGCCAGGATGACTGACGATCACCGCCGGATAGGATTTCGATCCGTCGAAGCCTTCGGGGTAGTTGATGACGGCTGACATGTCGATGCTTGGATTGTTGCTGTTCTTGAAGCTGATCTTGTCCATGATGTTCTCCTTCGAGATGCGACCGACCCGGACAGTCGGACTGGTGATATAACGCCAATATGGCGCATCGCCGTTGCATGTATTAGACACTGAAATCGGCATGACCCTATCATACAGGTGATAAGTGAAGCGGGATGAACTGGCTGACCTGACCGTTTTCGTTGCGGTGGCCCAAGAAGGCAGCTTTACCCGCGCTGCGAAGCGGCTGGAGATGTCGCAATCCGCAATCAGCCAGATCATCCGGCGGCTTGAAGCGCGACTGGGGGTGCGCCTGCTGTCGCGCACAACCCGCAGCGTGGCGCCAACCGCTGCGGGCGAGCAACTTTTGCAGCGGGTTGCACCGATGCTGGACGGAATCAACGAAAGCCTCACCGCCCTCGGCCAGTTCCGCGACCGCCCCGCCGGGCGCATCAGGATCACCACGGTCGAGCACGCTGCCAAGATGATTATCCTGCCGGGTATCCGCGATCTGCTCCACGAAAACCCAGACATCAAGGTTGAATTGATCATCGATTACGGCCTTGCCGATATCGTCGCGGATCGCTTCGACGCAGGCGTCCGGCTGGGTGCCTCGGTTGCCAAGGACATGATCGCTGTACGGATCTCGCCGGATATCCCGATGGCAGTGATCGGCTCTCCTGACTATTTGGCCAATAATGCTGCCCCACGCGCGCCAGAAGACCTGCTGGCGCATCGTTGCATCAACCTGCACCTGCCTACTTCTGGCACGAGCTTTGCCTGGCCGTTGACGGGTAAAGGCAAGAAAGACATCACCACAGTCAGCGTGAAAGGCCCGCTGACTCTGAATGCCATAGACTTGATACGTGACGCCGCCCTCGATGGGCACGGACTCGCCTATCTGCCGCAGGATACCGTCCAGACAGAAATCGATGCCGGTCGCCTGATCAGCCTTCTGAACGCCCGCGTCCCGGACCTGCCCGGATATCACCTCTATTACGCCAACCGCAGAAACGCCTCACCGGCGTTCAAGCTTCTGGTCGAAGCGCTGCGCTGGCGTGGGTAGGAGATATGCGCGGAAGTTGGTGACGGCTGGTCAAGCGGCTGTTTGATGTTGGCCGAGGACATCACGCACGTGAACCCCCTGGAGAATTTAACGAAGGCGGTTCTGGCCGTGAGCCTGCCCCATTTTTCTGCGCCGACATCGACCGGGTCAGCATGTGCCATATGGCAAAACATTATGCCGCGAAGACAGGACGCTGCCAGGCCAGAACGCTTTCGAACGCGAGAACAACGAGAGATTCAATGTGGCTAAGTCGATGGTCGAGAGCTAAGCCTCGCCGGCGAATATCGACTGCTGGGGTTCCCGGAATGCATGCGCTCTGGCTTCTCGAAGGCGGCGCTTTTTCTTGCCTTCAGTACGGGTTGATTTCTTGGCGAGCAGCGCGAGAGGTTTCTCGGGACGGGAAACGAATTGTGGAATCCGGAAGCAGAATGGCGTGACAGAGTTACAAATTATCAACAAAACTAAGCCGATGCTTCTCCGATCTGGAAAAGAGTTGCCGCGATACAGAGCATAGCTTCGGTAGATTCAGGCGTTTTCTCGGCATGGCATGGGAGCTATGCAAATCTTGTAAGCTCACCACCCGAATGCATAGATCGGCTGCAACAGGCCAATCTCTGGCCGAAGTTGGAGTGTGACGATGAAAAATCTGGGCTTTTTGTCCTTCGGGCACTGGTCGCCTGATCGCGGATCGCAGGTGCGCAGCGCCGCTGATGTGCTGACGCAGTCTATCGAACTGGCTGTGGAAGCGGAAAAGATCGGGCTCGACGGGGCCTATTTCCGGGTTCACCACTATGCGCGTCAACTCGCGTCGCCTTTCCCGCTGCTTGCGGCGGCCGGTGCGCGCACCTCCAAGATAGAACTGGGGACGGGCGTTATCGACATGCGCTACGAGAACCCGTTTTACATGGTCGAGGATGCCGGCGCCGCCGATCTGATCGCGGGCGGCCGCCTGCAACTTGGCATCAGCCGTGGCTCACCCGAGCAGGTGATCGACGGCTGGCGGTATTTCGGCTATCAGCCGCAGGAGGGCGAGGACCACGCCACAATGGCGCGCCGCCACGCTGAGACCTTTTTGAGGCTCTTGGATGGCGACGGCTTTGCCGAGCCGAACCCGCGTCCGATGTTTCCGAACCCGCCCGGCCTGCTGCGTCTGGAACCGCATTCCGAAGGCTTGCGCGACCGGATCTGGTGGGGGGCTGCGTCCAACGCGACGGCGGTATGGGCGGCCGAAATGGGCATGAACCTGCAAAGCTCCACCCTGAAGACCGACGAGACCGGAGAACCTTTCCATATCCAGCAGGCAAACCAGATCCGCGCCTATCGCGAGGCATGGAAGTCCGCCGGACATGATCGCGAGCCGCGGGTATCGGTCAGCCGCTCTATCTTCGCGCTGATGACAGCAGAGGACCGGATGTATTTCGGCCGTGGCGGCAAGGAAGAAGATCAGGTCGGCGTCATCGACCAGACCCGGTCGATCTTCGGGCGCGGTTATGCCGACGAACCTGACAAGCTGATCGAGCAGCTTCGTCAGGACGAGGCCATTGCCGAGGCAGATACGCTGCTGCTGGCGGTTCCGAACATGCTGGGCGTCGCCTATAACGTCCACGTGCTGGACAGCATCCTGCGCCATGTCGCGCCGTCGCTTGGCTGGCGGTGAGCGCGATATAACGCCCCGCGATGCTGGCCGGATGAAAACCGAAGGCCCGACCGAAACGGCCGGGCCTTTGCTGTTCCTGCCTGTGCGGTCGGGCGTCGCCCTTTCCTGCGTTATCGTTCGGGCGCAGGGGTGAATTCGTCGCGGTCGCCGTCTGGCAGGTCGAACATGCCCTTGCCCCAATTGGCATCGCGCCATGCCTCGCGCGCCTCGTCGATGCGTTCTTTGCTTGACGAAACGAAGTTCCACCAGACATAGCGCGGCCCGTTCAGCGTCGCGCCGCCAAGTGCCATCAGGCGCGCGCCGTTTTCGCCCGCAAGCACCGTGATCCGGTCGCCGGGGCGAAAGACCATCATGCGCCCGGCCCCGAATTCTTGTCCGGCGACGGCGACCGAGCCTTCGGTGATGTAAAGACCGCGATCTTCGTGATCGTCGGGCAAGGGAAAACGTGCGCCCGGCGCAAGGACGACATCGAGATAGAACGTCTCGGAATAAAGCGTGGCAGGCGCCGCCTCTCCATAGGCGTTACCTAGAATGAGCCTTGCCGAAACGCCCTCTGCCTCGATCAGCGGCAGACTTTCCTTTCCGTGATGTTCGAAGGTCGGGTCCATCTCCTCGTGGTACTCGGGCAGGGCGATCCATGTCTGGATGCCGTAAAGGCTGTGCGGCCCGTTGCGACCCTGCGCCGAGGTGCGTTCGGAATGCGTCACCCCCTTGCCCGCGACCATCCAGTTCAGCGCTCCGGGCAGAATGACCTGATCGCTGCCGATACTGTCGCGATGGTGAAAATCGCCCCGGTAAAGATAGGTCACCGTGCCCAGCCCGATATGCGGATGCGGGCGCACGTCGATCCCCTGTCCGGTCAGGAATTCGGCGGGACCAGCCTGATCGAAGAAGATGAACGGCCCGACCATCTGCCGCTTCGGGGCGGGCAGGGCGCGCTTGACCTCGAAGCCGCCGAGATCGCGGGCACGCGGGATGATCAGCGTCTCGATCGCGTCGACACCTGTTTCGTCGGGGCAACCGGGTGTCAGGGCGGGGTTCCAGCTCATACTGCCTCTGGCGCTTTTACTGACGCTAGGGCCATGACGAACGGCTGGCAAGAACCGGGCCAGCCTAGCCGCGCCGGCCCTCAAGCGCGGCTTTCAACAGCAGCGTTACAATCGCGATCAGCGTCAGCGTCGATGCGGCAGCGAATGCGCCGGTGACATTGAGGTCGTTGAACATCAGTTCGACATGCAGCGGAAGCGTATTTGTTTGCCCGCGTATGCTGCCCGACACGACCGAGACCCCGCCGAATTCGCCAACCGCGCGCGCCGTGCAAAGCACCGCGCCATACAGAAGTGCCCAACGGATATTTGGCAGGGTCACACGCCGGAAAATCTGCCAGCCCGATGCGCCAAGCGTGACGGCCGCCTGTTCTTGCTCGCTGCCCTGCGCCTGCATCAGCGGCAGCACCTCGCGCGCGACGAAAGGCGATGTCACGAAGAGCGTCACCAGCACGATACCGGGCAGCGCGAACAGGATCTGGATATCATGACCCTCCAGCCATGGGCCCAGCAGCCCCTGCCGACCGTAAAGCAGCAGATAGCAGATGCCCGCGATGATCGGCGAAATCGAGAACGGAATCTCGACGGCGGTGACAAGCAGGCTGCGGCCGGGAAAGCGGAACCGCGCGATTGACCATGCCGCGGCAATGCCAAAGGCAATGTTGATCGGCACAGCGATCACCGCGACAAGCGCCGTCAGCCAGATCGCGTGCAGTGTGAGCGGATCAAGAATGTTTTTCGCGTAAACAGCGGCACCTTCAGCGAAGGCCCGCGTGAAGATATAGATCAACGGGGCGACGACGATGACGAGCGTCAGCACAAGCGCAAGGCCGATCAGGACACGCGGAACAAGCCGAGAGCCGGGGCGCGGAAGGGAAGCCGGGTTCTGCATTTACTCTGCCCCCCGGTAACGCATGGCCCAGGCCTGCAGCCGGTTCGATATGACCAGCAGCACGAGCGCGAAGAACAGCAGCACCAGCGCAATCGCCGAGGCGCCCTGATAGTCGTATTCCTCCAGCCGGATAAACGCCAGAAGGGCTGCAATCTCTGTCTTGAAGGGCAGGTTGCCGGCAATGAAAACGATGGCCCCGAATTCGCCCAGACTGCGGGCAAGGGCGATTGTGCAGCCGGCCAGATATGCGGGCAGGATCTGCGGAAAGACGACGCGCGTGAAGATCTTGCCCTCGCTTGCGCCGAGCGTCCGCGCTGCCTGTTCAAGACTGGGGTCAAGATCCTCCAGCACAGGCTGGACGGTCCGCACGACGAAAGGGATCGAGGTGAAGGTCATCGCAATGGCGACCCCCCAGATCGTATAGACAATGCTGATGCCTGCCGGTTCCAGCACCTGACCGAACCAGCCATTTCCGGAAAACAGCGCCGTCAGCGACAGGCCAGCAACCGCTGTGGGCAGCGCGAAAGGCACATCCATCAGCGCGTCAAGCAGTCTGCGCCCCGGAAACTCATAGCGCGTCAGCACCCAGGCCATCAGAAGCCCGTAGGCTGCGTTGATCAGCGTCGCAATCAGCGCCGCGATCAGCGTCAGCTGAAAGGCCGCAATCGCGCGCGGCGCGCTGATGATGGACCAGAACCGTGCCGGGCCGATCTCGGCCCCCTTCAGGATAAGCGCCGCGACCGGGATCAGAACGATCACGGTCAGATACAGCAGCGTCGTGCCGAGGCTCAGGGTGAATCCCGGCAGGACGCGTTTGGCGCGAATGGGGGCCGCAGTTTCGGTCATCGGTTGACGAAGACCTCGTCGAGAATGCCGCCTTCGGCGAAGTGCTCGGCATTGATCGCATCCCAGCCGCCGAAGACCTCATCGACGGTCACCAGCTTCACGTCGGGGAATTCCGCGGCATGCTTTTCGGCAACTGCCGGATCGTTCACGCGGTAGAAGTTCTGGGCGATGACCTCTTGCGCCTCAGGGCTGTAAAGCCAGTTCAGATAGGCGTTGGAAACCTCCTCCGTGCCGTTCTTGTCCGCATTTTCGGTCACGACCGCAGCAGGGAACGCCGAAAACAGCGACAGCGACGGCGTGACCCGCTCAAATCCCTTGTCGGCGTATTGCTGGGCGATGGCGCCGGTTTCGGCTTCGAACGTAATCAGCACATCGCCGATTTCGCGTTCAGCAAAGGTCTGGGTCGAGGCGCGTCCGCCGGTGTCGAAGACCGGCACATTGGCGAATATCGCCCGAACGAGGTCCTGTGCCTTGGCCGCGTCACCGCCATTCTGTTCCAGCCCATAAGCATAGGCCGCCAGATAGGTATAGCGTCCGTTGCCCGAGGTTTTCGGGTTCGGGAAGACCGGGGCCACATCGTCGCGCGCAAGGTCGGACCAGTCGTGGATATTCTTCGGGTTGCCCTTGCGCACCAGGAAGCTGGGCAGCGAGTAATAGGGCGAGGCATTGTTGGGCAGTTTGGTGCGCCAGTCCTCGGGCAGCATCCCGCCCTTCGCCAGCATGTCAACGTCGATTTCCTGATTGAAGGTCACGACGTCGGCCGGCAGCCCTTCCAGAATGGCGCGCGCCTGCTTTGACGAGCCGCCGTGGCTTTGGTCGATGGTCAGGTCGCGGCCTGTCTGTTCCTTCCAGTCGGCGATGAACAGCGGGTTCAGCGCCTCGTAAACCTCGCGGCCGATGTCATAGCTGACATTCAGGATCTTGTCCTGCGCGAGTGCCGGGACGGCGGCGCCGATGCCGATGGCAAGGGCGGCGGCCCGGATAAGACCGTGTTTCATGGGATGCTCCTCAGGCTGAAAGTCGGATCGGCGTGGCGGCCGCACCGGCCGCATCGTCGGAAAACAATGCGCCGACGGACGGGCGCAGGCGATAGGTCTGCGAGATCTCGACCGGCGGCGCGCTGCGGCGGGGCAGATCGACAGGGATTTCCTGTCCCTCCGGTCCAAGCAGCGTCAGCCTCAGGTCGGCCCCGGTGCTGATCTTGCGCGAAAGCTGCCACGGGCTTGCCGGATCAGGGATCAGCGCGATGCTGTCAGGGCGCAGAAACAGCCGGCCCGGCCCATCGGGCGCGGAGGTCACGGGCAAGGCGCTGGCATCAAGGCCGCGCGCCGTGGCGCGTCCGTCACTGATGTTGACCGGCAGTTCCACGACAGCGCCCATGAAGCGGGCCACAAAGGGGCAGGCGGGCGCATCATAAAGGTCGTCAGCCGTGCCGATCTGCAGGATCTCGCCATCCCCCATCACAACAACCCGATCGGCGAGTTCGAACGCCTCTTCCTGATCGTGGGTCACGAATATGGTGGTCGAGCCGGTCTTTTCATGGACCTCGCGCAGCCAACGCCGCAGGTCGCGACGGATCGCCGCGTCAAGCGCGCCGAAGGGTTCGTCCAGAAGCAAGACCGATGGGCGGATCGCGAGGGCGCGGCCAAGCGCGACGCGCTGGCGCTGACCGCCCGAAAGCTGGGCCGGATGACGGTCGGCCAGATGCTCGATCTGCAGCAGATTCAGCAATTCATCCACGGTTTGCGCGATTTCCGCGTTGCCCGGACGCGCGGCACGTGGGCGGACACTCAGCCCGAAGGCGATATTGTCGCGCACCGTCATATGCGGAAACAGCGCATAGTGCTGGAAGACAAATCCGATGCGCCGCTGCTGCGCCGAAAGCGCAAGCCAGTCCTCGCCCGCGACGACAAGCTGACCCGCATCGGGCCATTCCAGCCCGGCGATGATGCGCAGAAGGGTTGTCTTGCCCGAACCGGACGGGCCGAGCAGGGCGAGCAACTCTCCGTCGCGCACGGTCAGGTCGATCCCGCGCAGAACCGGGGTGTCGTCGAAGCTTTTCGTCAGGCCCTTGATGGTAATGGTCATGGCGTCCTCTTGTCCGGACTGCACCTATTTTCCGCAACGCTGCGAGGCAAGGCAGGACAGGCCCGAAACCCATGGGTTTTCGCCCGCCGGTTCGGGAGATTGTTCACGACGACGCAGATGGACGGAGGAGCATTCGGCGCGGATACGTAAGGGCGGGAAATATTCCCGATAGAAAGGGTGTTTCGCAATGATTTACTTATCTGCTACGGAAACTCGGCAGTTTTGGGGAACATGTATCTGGTGTTCGAAAATCCGGGCTCCCCTCGGATGATCGCTTGGCGCCTGCGTGATCGGGCATCGCGGCACGTCCGCCACCAGCAATCGCTGTCGCGCGGAATTGCCTGACCGGGCATTGTGCGTCACCGGGTGACGTGCACACTGCGTCATGTCTGGCCCTGCCAGGGGCCGACGTCAGGTATCGGGATGGGCGATCATGTACACTCTTCTGCTTCACATCCTCACGGTTGCGGTCTGCGGCTTTCATATCCTGCTGCGTCGCCATCGCGTGCCGGTTTCGCGGCTGGCATGGCTGGTGGTCGTGCTGGTGCTGCCGTTTGTCGGCGCTGTGGCCTATCTGCTGTTCGGCAGCACCAGCATCGGGCGGCGGCGCATTGCGCGGCTGAACAGGATCTATGCCCATCTGCCGCTGCCTCAGACAATTGCGGGATGGGACGCGCCCGAATACGCGCCACACGTGCCGCCCCTCTACCGGCCGCTTTTTGCGGTGGGGCAGTCGATCAGCCTTTATCCGCCCGTCGGCGGGAACTCGGCGCGTCTCATGGCCGACTCCGATAGCGGGATTGACGAGATCGTCGCGGATATCGACGCGGCGCGCGAGCATGTTCACGTGCTGTTTTATATCTGGCTGACCGATCACAACGGCACCCGCGTGATTAACGCGATGAAGCGTGCGGCCGGGCGTGGCGTGGTGTGCCGTGCGCTTGTCGATGCGATCGGCTCTCGGGACTTGCTGAACAGTACGGCATGGCGCGACATGGCAGAGGCGGGCGTCATGACCGCGGCCGCGCTGAAACCGCATTGGAGCGCGTTTGACGGGCGCATCGACCTGCGCAATCACCGCAAGATCGTGGTGATCGACAATGCGGTGACCTATTGCGGCAGCCAGAACTGCGCTGATCCGGCCTTTCTGCCCAAGGCGAAATACGCGCCCTGGGTCGATATCCTGATGCGGCTGGAAGGCCCCATCGTCCGCGAGAACCAGCATCTTTTCGCCACCGACTGGATGGAAAGCGCCGACGAGGATCTGTCAGATCTTCTGCGCGCACCGCTTCCGCCGGGACGCGCCGGTTTTGCGGCGCAGGTGATCGGCACAGGGCCGACCGCGCGCTATTCCGCAATGCCAGAGGCCTTTGAAAGCGTAATCTATGCCGCGCGCCGCAGCCTTTTCGTCACCACGCCTTATTATGTCCCTGACAGTTCGATTCAGGCGGCGCTGTGTGCGGCGGCCAATCGTGGGGTCGACACCACGATCATCTTCCCGGCCCGCAACGACGACTTTGCGGTCGGCGCGGCCAGCCGCAGCTATTACGAGGATCTGCTGGAAGCTGGCGTGAAGATCTGGGAATACCGTCCGGGCCTTCTGCACACCAAGTCGATGACCATTGACGGGCGCGTGTCGCTGATCGGCTCGGCCAATATGGATCGCCGCAGCTTCGACCTCAATTACGAGAACAATATCCTGCTTTACGACAAAGATATGACCGCGAGGATCCGCGCGCGTCAGGAAAGCTATCTTGCCGACAGCCTGCAGGTCACGCTGTCAGACGTCATCGCCTGGCCCGTCCATCGCCGGATCTGGCAAAATGCGCTTGCGATCCTTGGCCCCGTGCTGTGACCTTCTGCGCCGCCCGACAGGCCGGCACGCTCAGGGCTTCGGCATATCCACGACCGCCTCGCTGGTCTGCATCTGGAATGTCAGCGTTTCCTGAAGGTAAAGCTGCACCGTCTCGGCATCGTGGCTGAGATAGCCGATAGAAATGTCCTGACCGAGATAAAGGTCGAAATCTCCGCCGCGCGTCGTGACGACCGCCCCGCCGCTCAGCGCCTGACTCCAGATCACGTCGCAATCGACCAGCTTGGCAAGATGCCGCGCGACCGGATAGCCATCTTCGGCACCGCCTGTGGCCTGCGTAAAGTCGGCCGTCCCAAGAACAAGCGCGTAAGGACCGTTCACGCCGGCCAGACGCAACTGGCTGACCGCCTGCGCGACCGCCTCGGGGTATTCGGCAACGTCGGCTGGAAGCGTCACGGATTTGTTCGAACTGTTGGGCAGGATGCCCTCGATCCCTGCATCCGGATAGCCGTAAAAGACCAGCCGATCCTCGGCCAGGGCGATCTGACGGGCTGCATCCTTCAGCGGCTGCCAGTCCGAATCGTTCGATCCGCGCGCGACATCGTCGATCGCAGCACGGGTCAGGGTGAAGGGCACGCGCAGCTCGACCAGCGGGCTGACCTTGCGCTGTGCCGCATCGACCCCATCGGCGATCGGTTCGATCTTGCTGATATGCCCGGTCCCCACCGCGCTGAGATCGAAGCCGTCCGGTCCGTGCATATCGACGACACGGCGCGCGCCCAGATACCGGCGGAGCGTGCGCTTGGCCTCGTCCTCGATCTGGTCCCATGCGCCTGCGCTGATGGGGGCGAGTTCACGATAGAGGTTATTCATCCTGATTCTCCTGTTTCAGGGAGCCGATATGCAGTGAACCGGAGGCTCCGCCTGCGTCGGTCTGCGGATCGCCGCCGCCTTCGGTCTTGCCTGCGTCGGCGGGCGTCGCCGCATCGGCAAGCGATTCCAGCAGCGTCGCCGACGGCACGAAAAACAGGCTGCCGGTGACAGGCGTGCTGACATCAAGGATGCGGTCGTAATTGCCGGGCGGATCGCCGATGAACATATTGTCGAGCATGCGTTCGATCCGTGCCGGATCGCGCGCATAGCCGATGAAATAAGTGCCGAATTCCGACCGGGCCGGGCTTCCGAATGGCATGTTGTCGCGCAGGATCTGCAATTGCTGGCCTTCGGCATCGTCGATGCTGGTCAGCACATTATGGGCGTAGGGGGCCTTCTGGTCGTCTGGATATTCGATATCGGACAGCTTGTGTCGCCCGATGATACGCTCCTGCTGCTCGACGGGGATGGCATTCCACTTGGCCATGTCGTGCATGTATTTCTGGGTGATGACGTAGCTTCCGCCGATGAAGGCCGGGTCCTCGGCCCCGATCAGCACGGAATTGCCAAGCGCCTGACCCTCGGGGTTCTCTGTCCCGTCGACAAAGCCCAGCAGGTCGCGGTTGTCAAAGAACTTGAAGCCTTGCGTCTCATCCTCCAGCACCACGCTGTCGCCAAGCGCGCGCATCGCCTCGGTCGCGAATTCGAAGCAGAAATCCGGACGCTCGGCGCGAATATGCAGCAGAAGGTCGCCGGGCGTTGACGGGGCGTCATAAACGCCGCTGATCGCGCGCATCGGGTGAAGCCCCGCCGGACGTTCGGGCTGGTCAAGCCGGTCCCAAAGCGCGGAACCGATCCCCGCGATGCATGTCAGCCGCGCATCGGGGTTGCGGAACCCGACAGCACGGATGAGCGAGGCGAGGTTGCCGCAGAACTCGCGGAACTGCGCCAGCGATCTGTCGTCAGGCTTCACGTTTACCACGATGAAAATTGCCGCACGGGTCAGCGGCTTTTCCACAGGCTGGCTTTCCGGGGGCAGGGCATTTCCGGGAAGATTGACTGGCGGCATGGGAATCCTCGGCTGGGTCGCGGGATGATCGGCGCGGGCTTGCCGCGCCGGATATTGGTTTTCGGCGAACCGGCGGTTCGGGGCGCGGGTGTCGCGCCCCGAACATCACCAATCAGGACCGGGACGGCCCGGCATCGCCGCTTTGTGCCGCGTCGCTATTCGCCGCAGTGGCGTCGCCTCCCGCGCCGTTCTGCGCCGCAGCCTCTGCCGGTGCCGCTGTCGATGCAGGCTTGCCATTCGGCTTCGCCGCTGCATCAACCTTGAAGCTGGCGCCATCCGCCTCGGACCAGCCAACGCTTACGCCGTCGCCTTCCTTGACCTTACCGGCCAGCATTTCCTTGGCCAAAGGCGCCTCGATCTCGCGTCGAATCAGGCGGCGTAATTCGCGCGCGCCGAATTCCGGCTGGAAACCTTCCTCGCCCAGGTGGTCGATCATGCTGTCGTCGAAGTTCAGCGTGATGTCCTGACCAAGCGCCAGCCGCTTCACCCCGTCGAGCTGCAACTTGACGATATTGCCGATCTCATTCTTCGCGAGGCTGTCGAAGATGATGATCTCGTCGATGCGGTTCAGGAATTCGGGGCGGAAATGGCCGCGCAGAACCTCCATCACTTCCTCGCGGACCTTGGGCGTGACCTTGCCTTCGTCCTGCTTGGCGTTGTCCATGATGAATTTCGACCCGAGGTTGCTGGTCGCGATGATGATCGTGTTCTTGAAGTCGATCACCCGGCCTTTGCCATCGGTCAGCCGCCCGTCATCCAGCACCTGCAGCAGCACGTTATAGACATCCGGGTGTGCCTTCTCGATCTCGTCCAGCAAAATGACGCTGTAGGGGCGGCGGCGGACACGTTCGGTCAACTGCCCGCCCTCGTCATAGCCGACATAGCCGGGCGGCGCGCCGATCAGTCGGGCGACGGCGTGGCGCTCCATATATTCGGACATGTCGATACGGATCACCGCGTCCTCATCACCGAAAATCGCCTCGGCCAAGGCCTTGGCAAGTTCGGTCTTGCCGACGCCGGTCGGGCCAAGGAACAGGAAGGACGCAATCGGACGGTTCCCCTGCTTCAGCCCTGACCGGGACAGCCGCACCGCATCCGACACCGCGTCGATGGCTTGGCTTTGTCCGATGACGCGCTGATGCAGCAGGTCTTCCATCTTCAGCAGCTTGTCCTTTTCTTCCTGCGTCAGATCGTTGACCGGGATGCCTGTCAGCTTCGAAACGATGTCTGCGATATCGCCCACCTTCACCTCGGCGCTGGAAGATCCGACCTTGGAACGCCATGCATCGGTCTTTTCCTCCAGTTCCTTCTCGCGTTCGGCAATCTGGGATTCGTATTCTTTCGCCTTGTCGAAATTCTTCCGAGAGGTCGAATAGGCCTGTTCGCGCTTGAGGCCCCAAATCTCGGCCTCCATCTCCTGAATATCGGCGGGGCGTGAAGTGGTGGACAGATGCACCCGCGCCGCTGCCTGGTCGATCAGGTCGATCGCCTTGTCGGGCAGGAAGCGCCCAGTGATATAGCGGTCAGAGAGTTCCGCCGCCGAGACAAGCGCCTCGTCCAGAATGATGACCTTGTGATGCGCTTCCATACTGTCGCGCAGGCCGCGCAGGATGTTGATGGTCTGGTCCACCGAAGGCTCGGGCACCATGACCGGCTGGAAGCGGCGTTCCAGGGCCGCGTCCTTTTCGATGTATTTCTGGTATTCCGAAAGAGTCGTCGCGCCGATGAGGTTCAACTCGCCCCGCGCCATTGCAGGCTTGAAAGTGTTGGCAACATCCAGCCCGCCCTCGCCGCCGCCTTGTCCTGCGCCGACGATGGTGTGAACCTCGTCGATGAACAGGACCAGATCCTCGGCCTTGGTGATCTCTTCCATCAGATCCTTGACGCGTTCCTCGAACTCGCCGCGATATTTCGACCCGGCCACCATCGAGTTGATGTTCAGCTCGATCAGGCGCTTGTCGCGCAGGACTTCGGGCACCTCGCCATTGACGATGCGTTGGGCAAGCCCTTCGATGATCGCGGTCTTGCCGACGCCCGGCTCGCCGATCAGGACAGGATTGTTCTTCTTGCGTCGCGCAAGAACCTCGACCGCGGTTTCGATTTCCTGCGCGCGACCGATCACCGGGTCCAGCTTGCCGTCACGCGCCATCTGCGTCAGGTCACGGCTGAACTTGTCGAGGTTCGGCGTGTTCGACGGCGGATCGACACGGCCATCCTCGGCCCCTTTGCCGACCACCTTGACCGTCTGCTGCCGCAGCGCCTGCGGGGTCAGGCCGTATTTCTTCAGAAGCGTGCCGGCATAGCTGTCTGGCACCTCGGACAGACCGATCAGCAGATGTTCCGGCCCGACATAGCTGTGGCCCATTTCCTTTGCGGCGGTAAAGGCGCGGTTCAGTGCGCTTTTCACGCGTGGCGAAACCCCGATATCGCCGTCGCTGTCGATCTTGCCCGCCGGTTCATCCGACGAGCGCCGGTCGATTTCGGCGCGAAGATCGGCCGGATCGACCTTGAATTGCTTCAGGATCGCCTGCACCGCGTCGCTGTCGGGCAGGACATACAGAAGCTGCTCGGTATCTATCTCGCGCCGGCCCGCCTGGGTCGTCCGCTCTGCCGCCTTTTGCAGCATGGCCTTCGCCTGTTCGCTGAAACTGTCGACATAGGCGCGCTCGCTCAACGAGGAATCCGGCGCAGAGGACCGCCTCCGCGGCGCAGCGCCGTCGCCCATCATTTCGCGCGCGCGGCCCATCAAGTCATCCATCCCGCCGCCGAACATGCCGCCGCCAAAGCCGTCATCGCCAAACAGCGATTCCATGGGCGAGGAATAGCGTTGCTGACGCGTCAGCCTGTTATAATCGTAATCGCAAATGTCGATTTCTTCGCGCTGACCTTCCTGCATGACGGCCACGCGCATGGTCGCCGGGCGGATGCCGCAGATTTCGCAAAGTTCCTGAGCCATGATATCCTCCAGTCAAGAAATTTCTGTGAAGGCGTCCCAAAAGGTCGGGCGCGACGGGGATCTGATCGGTGTATAGTGACGCTGCGTCATGCTAGATCGCCTCGTTCAGGTGTCAATCGCGACGATATGTCGCCGGTCAACCATTCGATTGCCGGTGTGAACGGCTTGGCAGCGACCGCCTTCCTGTGGTCTCATAACGCAGCGAACAGAAGGACCGTTTCATCATGGCCGGCAAAAAAGCGCGGATTAAGCCTTACGACCATCCGGCGGGTGGCTGGGGCGCAGCGGCGGCCACAGCCAAGGTGCTGATGCAGCAAAGCGTGCTGACGAAGGGATCGCGCGCGCTGTTGTCGATGAACCAGCCGGGCGGTTTCAAATGCCCAAGCTGCGCCTATCCGGATGCAGACTGCAAGAAGACGCTGGAGTTCTGCGAGAACGGCGCCAAGGCCTTGGCGTTCGAGGCAACGAAGTTCCGTGCCGACCGCGACTTCTTCGCGAAGCATACGGTCACCGAACTGAATCAGCAGTCGGATCACTGGCTGGAAATGCAGGGCCGCCTGACCGAGCCTATGCGCTATGACCCAGCGACGGATCATTATGTCCCGATCAGTTGGGATGACGCCTTCGCCCTGATCGCGCGCCATCTGAACGGCCTAGCCAGCCCGAACGAGGCGGAATTCTACACCTCTGGCCGGACGCCCAACGAGGCCGCATTCCTTTACGCGATCTTCGTGCGCGAGTTTGGCACCAACAATTTCCCCGACTGTTCCAATATGTGCCACGCGCCGACCAGTATCGGCCTGCCGCCCGCCATCGGCGTGGGCAAGGGCACCTGCGTGATGGAGGATTGGGAACATACGCAGGCGATCTTCATTCTGGGTCAGAACCCCGGCACCAACTCGCCCCGGATGATGACCGATCTGGTCGAGGCGAAGAAGCGCGGCGTGCCCATCGTCTCGGTCAACCCGATGCCCGAACGCGCGCTGATGGAGTTTGCCGAGCCGCAGGACATGATCCAGATGGCGACTTTCGGGCATACAGACATCTCGACCGATTTCATGCAGGTGCGCATTGGCGGCGATCTGGCGCTGCTGAAGGGCATGATGCGCGACCTGTTCGAACGCGACGCGGCGGGCGAGCCGGTGCTGGATCACGCCTTCATCGACGAACACACGGCGGGGATCGAGGCGCTTCGCGCGGACATCATGTCGCATGACTGGCCGGAAATCTGCGCCGCCGCCGGGTTGACCGAGGCCGAAATTCGCCGCTGCGCCGAAATCTATGCGGCGTCGGACGCGACGATGATTTGTTACGGCATGGGCATTACCCAGCATGAGCGGGGGGCGGAGCTGTGCCAGCAGATTTCGAACCTGCTGCTGCTGCGCGGGAATTACGGCAAGCCCGGTGCCGGTATTGTGCCGATCCGCGGGCATTCCAACGTGCAGGGCGACCGCACGGTCGGCATCAACGAAAAGCCCACCGCTGAATATCTGGACCGGGTGCGCGATGTTTTCGGCTTTGAACCGCCGCGCGAACCGGGTCATCTGACTGTCGAAACCGTCGCCGCGATGGAAGCCGGGACGGCCAAGGTATTCATAGGCCTCGGCGGTAATTTCGTTCGCGCCGTGCCCGATACCGACCGCGCCTATGCCGCGATGCGGGGCCTTGATCTGACAGTCGCCATTGTCACCAAGCTGAACCGGGGCGTTGTGGTTCACGGGCGCGAGGCACTGATCCTGCCCGTCATCGCCCGGTCCGAGGTGATCGAAACCGAAAAGGGCGCGCAATTCGTCACGATTGAGGATGCGATGGCCAATGTCACCGCCTCAAAAGGCGTATTGTCGCCAGCCAGCAAGGATCTGATGGCCGAGGTCGGCATCGTCTGCCGCATGGCAATGGCAACGCTGCCGGAAAGCGTTGTGCCCTGGGCCGACTACATGCAGGATTACGGGGTGATCCGCGACCGCATTGCCGATGTCTTTCCTGCGATCTACGAGGGTTTTTCGGACCGCATCAAGGCGCCGCGCGGCTTCAATCTGGACGTGGCCCCGCGCCGCCGGGTCTGGCTGACGCCGAATGGCAAGGCGAACTTCCTGACGCTTCCGGGGCTGGATGGTGACACGCCGGTTGATGACCCGGCAATGCTGCGGCTGGCGACGATCAGGTCGCATGACCAGTTCAACACCACGATCTACAGCGAGAATGACCGCTATCGCGGCGTCTATGGCAACCGGATGGTGCTGCTGATGAATGCCGAGGATATGGCCGAACGGGGGGTAGAACGTGGCCAGATGATCGGGCTGGAAACGATCAGCGATGACGGCGTGACGCGGCGCGTGGACGGGCTGATGGCTGCGGCCTATTCGCTGCCGCGCGGGGCCGTGGCGGGATATTACCCGGAACTGAACCCGCTTCTGCCGCTGGACTATTTCGATCCGGTCAGCGGCACGCCCGCCGCCAAGTCGATCCCGGTCAGGGTCGTATCAGGCTGACGGCGCCTTGTCCTTTGCCGAGGGGGCGCTCGCGTCAGGAGCGTTGCGCGGCAGCTTTATCATGGTCTGTTGGGCCATGGTCCCGTTCGCGACGATGATCTCTCGGCCGTCATCGGCGCGCAAGGTCGTAAAGCCAAGCGAGACGCCCTCGACCAGCCCGGTATCGCAGAAGCTCTCGGTCGGGGTCGCGATCTGCAATCGGTCGCCCTGCCGAAACGGCCGGTAAAGCACAAGGCTGATCCCGGCAACCAGATTGCCAAGTGTCTGCTGGGCCGCGAAGCCGATAATGACAGATGCCAGCCCGACGCCTGCCAGCATCGCATTCGCCAGCCTGTCAAGCGCCGGGATCAGGTGGGCGTAAACCGTCAGCAGCAGCAGCCAGACGACCAGCCCGATCAGCCGGCTGATGAATTTCAGCGAGATCGCATCAATCAGGTCGCGCTCGTCATGATGCAGTGCCGCGATGGTCAGCCGTCGGATCGCCCAGGACAGAAACAGTCCCAACGCAAACAGGATACCCGCAATCGCCAATGCGCCCGGCAGGGTCGCCGGGTCCAGAATCTGTATCAATTTCCTGAACTGAGTCATCTCGGCCTCTTCGGTGTTCAGCGAAGCATCTCGTCTATGACGGGGGCGGGGTCGGCATCCGGGGGCAGGTAGCGCAACCCTGCGGGCAGCGCGTCCGCGTCGTCAGCAGCAGTCTGCGGGTGATAAAGCACGCGCATTCCCGCCGCCAAACCGGCCTGCGACCCGACAAGGCTGTCCTCGACCACCAGGCAGTTTTCTGGCTTCACGCCAAGGCGCTGCGCAGCCAGCAGATAGCCTTCGGGGCTTGGCTTGCCGTTCTGGACATCGGCGCGGCTGACGCGGACCGGGATCACCTGATTGAGCGCGGTGGCCTGCATGCAAAGTTCGACCTCGTCTGCGGTCGAGTTCGATACCACCGCCATCGGCAAGCCCTCTCGTGCCTTTGCAACGGCGATATCGGCGACACTGTCGCGACGGCGGATATTGTCCGCATGGCGCGTGAAATGGCCCCACTTAAGGTCCATCCAGTCCTGATAGGTGAAATCCGGGCCGGCCTTTTCGGCAACGGCCTGATGCACCTCGGCAGATGAACGGCCAAGCAGGCGGTCGTGGAAATCGGGCGGAAAGCTCAGGCCGAGCGCTGCCACGGATTCATCGAAGGCGGCGGCATGCACAGGCTCGCTGTCGATCAGCGTGCCGTCCATGTCCCAAAGGATCGCGCGTGTCATCTGCCCTCGTCGTGGTTCGGTTGCGGTTCTTCGCGCTTAAACCGCATCCGTCGGCAAAGGTGAAGCCGCCTTTGCGGTGGCGCGGGAACTGGACGAAGCCGCGTCACCCGCGTAAAGAGCCTGCCAAACAGCCAGAAACTACGGGATTTCGACATGGGCTTTCGCATGGGGATCGTCGGGCTGCCGAATGTCGGCAAGTCCACCCTGTTCAACGCGCTGACGCGCACCGCCGCTGCACAGGCGGCCAATTTCCCTTTCTGCACCATCGAACCCAATGTGGGCGAGGTGGCGGTGCCGGATCAGCGGCTTGATACGCTGGCCGGGATTGCAAGCTCGAAGCAGATCATACCGACCCGCATCACCTTCGTGGATATTGCTGGTCTGGTGAAAGGTGCGTCCAAGGGCGAAGGGCTGGGCAACCAGTTTCTTGCGAATATCCGCGAAGTCGATGCCATTGCCCATGTCCTGCGCTGCTTCGAAGATGGCGACGTGACCCATGTCGAAGGCCGCGTCGATCCCATCGCCGATGCCGAGACGATCGAGACCGAGCTGATGATCGCCGACCTTGAAAGCCTGGAAAAGCGGCTGGCGAACCTGAGCCGCAAGATCAATGCGGGCGACAAGCAGGCCAAGGAAGATGCGCGCCTGATGAATGCCGCAAAGGCCGCGCTGGAGGCAGGCAAACCCGCCCGCACCGTCGATGTGGCCGAGGATGACCGCAAGGCATGGAACATGCTGCAGCTTCTGACGGCGAAGCCCGTGCTTTATGTCTGCAATGTCGCCGAAGACGAGGCCGCGGCCGGGAATGCGCTGTCCGACAAGGTGGCTGCGATGGCAGCCGAACAGGGCGCGGGGCAAGTGGTCATCTCGGCCAAGATCGAGGAAGAGATCAGCCAGCTCGACGCCGAGGAAGCAGACATGTTTCTGTCGGAGATGGGGCTGGAGGAGCCGGGCCTCGACCGCCTGATCCGCGCCGGTTATCAGCTTCTGGGCCTGCAGACCTATTTCACCGTCGGCCCGAAAGAGGCGCGCGCATGGACCATTCGCAAAGGCACGCTTGCGCCGCAGGCGGCGGGCGTCATTCACGGCGATTTCGAACGCGGCTTCATTCGCGCCGAAACCGTCGCGTATGACGATTACGTCGCTGGCAAGGGTGAGGCCGGCGCACGCGAGGCCGGCAAGCTGCGCGTCGAGGGCAAAACATATGAGGTCAAGGACGGCGACGTCCTTCACTTCCTGTTCAACGCCTGATCGCAGCCGGTCAGCCGGTCAGCCGGTCAGCCGATCAGCCGGGCGCGATTTCAGCGATCGAGACCGATTTCAGAAGTGCATGAACCGGCATGCCGGGTTCCAGATCAAGCGCCCGGCGTGATCGTTCGGTAATCCGCGACAGGATCGCCGCGTCGTCGCCGAGACGCAGGCGCACCAGAACGCTGCCGTCCGGTGCAGGGTCGATCCGCTCGATCTTGCCCGCAAGGATGTTCAGCGCGGAAATGCCTTCCGGTGCGGCAGTCGCGAGCATCACATCGCGGGCCAGAATGCGCAGGCGCAGTTTCGCGCCGACGGGAAGATCGGGGCGGGCAACCCAGACCGATCCCGCAGGCGTCGAGAGACGGGTCAGTCCGTCGGGGTCCTGTGCCGCGATCTCCCCCGCCAGAAGCGCGCCGGTTTCCTGCCCGAGCGCGGTTGCGGTAGCGGGATCGGACAGCACGTCCCCGGCCGCCCCCGCCGCGATGACCCGCCCGCCGTCGAGCATCACGACATGGCCGGCGAGCCGTGCGATCTCTGACGCCGAGTGGCTGACGTAAAGGATCGGCAGGCCCAGATCGCGCAGCCTTTCAAGATAGGGAAGAATCTCTGCCTTGCGCGCCTCGTCCAGGGCGGCAAGCGGTTCGTCCAGCAGCAGCAGATGCGGGGCCGACAGGATCGCCCTCCCAAGCGCCACACGCTGCCGCTCGCCGCCAGAAAGCGCACCGGGGCGACGGTCCAGCAAGCTGCCGATGCCCAGCATATCGACGATTTCGCTGTAACGCGCACGCGACGGGCGCGCGGCGCGTGGTGCAAAACGCGCGCCGTATTCAAGATTGCCGCTGACGCTCAGATGCGGAAACAGGCGGGCATCTTGAAACACGTACCCGATGCGACGCTGATGCGGCGGCAGGAAAATGCCGCGCGCGGTATCGGTCAGGACGGCGCCGCCAGCGTCAATGCGCGCCTGATCCGGCCTCAGCAGGCCAGCGACCGCATTGACAAGCGTTGTCTTGCCCGCGCCCGAACGCCCGAACAGCGCGGTCACGCCCGGCCCTGCGCTGAAAGCGGCATCCAGCGTGAAGCCCGGCAAGCGGTGATGGATGGTCGCGGACAAGCTCATGCCCCGGCCACCTTGCGCGCCACGGCGCGGCCCAGCCATTCAGATGCGAGCAGGGCGCCAAGCGCCACGATCAGCGACACCGCGACCAGCCGCGCTGCCTGCGCCTCGCCCCCCGGAACCTGCAATTCGGAATAGATCGCGGTTGGCAGGGTCTGGGTCTGTCCGGGGATGTTTGACACGAAGGTGATCGTCGCGCCAAATTCTCCCATCGCCTTGGCGAAGGCGATGACGCAGCCTGCGATGATGCCGGGCAGGATGAGGGGCAGGGTGACGGTGGCAAAGGCCGATGCCCGCCCCGCGCCAAGCGTCGATGCCGCCTGTTCCAGCCTTGGATCGACCGCCTCGATCGACAGGCGGATCGTGCGTACCATCAGCGGAAAGGCCATGATCGCTGCGGCAAGCGCCGCGCCAGTCCAGCGGAACGCAAAGACGATGCCGAACCATTCGGCCAGTGGCGCGCCGAACACCCCGCGTCGCCCGAAGCCCAGAAGCAGCAGATAGCCGGTGACGACCGGCGGCAGGATCAGCGGCAGATGGACAAGCGCGTTCAGAAGCCCGCGCCCGGGAAAGCGCCAGCGGGCAAGCGCATGGGCTACGAGGATGCCAAGCGGCAGGCTTGCCGCGACCGCCACCGATGACACCTTCAGCGAGAGCGCAACGGCCTGCCATTCATCTGACGACAACCAGCCCATCACCCTAGTTCAGCACCCTGAAACCCTGGGCCGCGAAAATCTTTGCGGCATCCGCGCCGGTCAAGGCGTCGAAGAAGTCTCGGTCGGCCTGATCCGCGGCATTATTCAGCATCGCTGCGGGGTAGATTGCGGGGGGATAGCTGTCATCCGGGAAGGTCGCGATGACGTGGACACGGTCCTCGGCCTTCGCGTCGGTCGCGTAGACGATGCCGAACGGGGCTTCTCCCAAAGCGACCAGCGACAGCGCGGCGCGCACATTGTCGGCTTGCGCAACCGAAGCCGCGACACTGTCCCACAGACCGAGGCTTTCAAGCGCCGCCTTGCCATATTGCCCCGCCGGCACCGAATCCACCATCGCCATTGCCAGCTTGCCTGTCCCCAGCATACCGGCCAGATCGAACTGCGGCGTAAGCTGTGGCGTGGCCTCTGTCCGAGGCGGATCGTCATGGGCGATCAGCACCAGCGTATTGCCCAGCAGGTCGCGGCGCGTCCCCTCGGCCAGCAGTCCGGCCTTTTCGACTTCGTCCATCCAGCCCGGATTTGCCGAGATGAAGATATCCGCTGGCGCGCCCTGGATGATCTGACGTGCAAGCGCGTTCGATCCGGCATAGCTGATGACGATCTCATCGCCGGTCGCCTGCTCATAGCTTGCGGCAATCTGATCCAGCGCGGTCTTCAGCGAAGCGGCGGCAAAGACACTGACCTCATCGGCGGTGGCGGGAAGCGCAAGGGCGACCGCGGCGATCATGGAAAATCCGAGGGAGCGCATCCGGCGTCCTTTCGTTATGTTTCGCCGAACATATTGACTAGTCGCGCCGGACAGGCAAGCGATAACGCTGATCTGTGGCAAGCGAATGAGGCGCGAGATGAGTGATTACAGCCCCGATTGGTGTCGCGCCGAGGCGCTTCGTCTGCTGGATTTCCATGCCGCCGCCGTGAACCCGAAGGGCGGCTTCTACAAGCTCGCCGCCGATGGCAGCGAACTGGCCGATAACCCTCGCGGCAGCGGCAATACGCGTGAACTTCACGAGACGACGCGGATGATCCACGCCTATGCGCGGGGCGCCGGGCTTCAGCACCCCCGCGCGCGAGAGATTGTCGATCATGGCGTCGGCTTCCTGCTGAGCGGTCATGCCGATCCCCTTAACGGCGGTTTCTGGTGGAGCGCGGATGACGCAGGCCCGCTGGACCGCAAGAAGCAGGCCTATGGTCACGCTTTCGTGCTGCTTGCTGCGGCCTGGGCGGCAAAACTCGGGAACACGGATGCGGATAAGCTTCGTGATCTGGTCATGGGCGATCTGCGCAACCGCTTCTGGGAAGCTGAACCGGGCGCAGTGTCGGACACGTTCGATGAGGATTGGACCAACCCGCCAGCCTATCGCGGAGGCAATGCCAATATGCACCTGACCGAGGCGTTGCTGGCTGCCTATGACACCTGGCGCGACCCGGAATATCTGGACATGGCGCGCCAGATCGCGGGCTTCATGATCGACCGCCATGCCCGCGCCGAAGGGTGGGTGGTGCCTGAACACTTTACACCCGACTGGCAGATCGACCGCGATTTCGCCGGCGATCCGATGTTCCGCCCGCCCGGCACGACCCCCGGCCATGCCATCGAATGGGCGCGCCTGATCCTTGAGATGCGCGAACTCGGCGGGCGCGACCGCCAGGACGACTGGACGGTGGAAGCGGCAAAGCATCTGTATTCCCGCGCGATGAAAGACGCCTGGCTGCCCGAAGGAGGGCTGGCCTACACGATGGGATGGGACGGCCAGATCGACAACCGCCGCCGCCTGTGGTGGCCGGTGGCCGAGGCTGTCGCTACTGCCCATGCGCTGCACAGGGCGACAGGTGATGAAATCTGGCTGAAGGATCTGGACCGGCTATGGACGCATCTGGACCGTCACCATATCGACCATGAGAATGGCGGCTGGTTCGCCGAGATCGACGAAGATGGCCGCCCGGTCGAAACTCTGTTCCCCGGAAAGCCTGACATCTATCATGCGCTGACCGCCTCGCTGGCGGGGCTTCCAACATGACGCGCGCCCTCGTTCCACATGAACCGAAGGCATTAAACTTCTGATCGCACGAGGATATTGTACCTGTCGAGTTTCCGCGCCACGCGATGCAGTTAGCTTAATTTATGACCCGCTCCGATTGACAAAACCCGCCCGAAGCGAGAGGCTGGAATGACCAAACTTCGGGTAGGCAACAGGAGGGGATTATGAATATCGACCTCTCGCGGCGCAGTTTTCTTAAACTGGCGGGCGCGGGTGTCGCGGCGACGACGCTGGGGTCCATGGGCTTCGGTGAGGCTGAAGCGCAGGAACTCGCGCTGATCCGGCCCTTCAAGCTCGCGACCCTGACCGAGATCCGCAACACCTGTCCCTATTGTTCTGTTGCCTGTGGCATCATCATGTATTCCAAGGGCGATGTCCGCAAGGAACAGGCAGAGCTGATCCATGTCGAAGGCGATGTGGATCACCCGACGAATCGCGGCACGCTTTGCCCGAAGGGTGCGGCGCTGAAAGACTTCGTGCGGTCCGAAACCCGCCTGAGCCAGCCGATGATCCGCCGCCCCGGCGCCGACAAGATGGAGCCGATCAGCTGGGACGACGCGCTTGACCGGATCGCGCGGGCGATGAAGGACGATCGCGACGAGAACCTCGTGCAGTTCAACGAGGCGGGTGTGCCCGTCAATCGCTGGACGACAGCCGGTTTTCTTGCCGCATCCGCCACCACCAATGAAACCGCCTGGGCGACCTTCAAGGCCGTCAAGGGCATGGGCATAGCAGGATTCGACAACCAGGCACGTGTCTGACACGGACCGACGGTGGCCAGTTTGGCTCCAAGTTTCGGTCGCGGTGCGATGACCAACTCCTGGACGGATATCAAGAACGCCGATCTGGTGATCGTGATGGGCGGGAATGCCGCAGAAGCCCACCCCTGCGGTTTCAAATGGGTCACGGAAGCCAAGGCGCATCGCGGCGCCAAGCTGATCGTGGTCGATCCCCGCTATAACCGCACGGCTGCGGTCAGCGACTATTATGCCCCGATCCGGCCCGGCACCGATATTGCCTGGCTGATGGGCATGATCCGCTGGATGATCGAGAACGATAAGGTCCATTGGGAATATGTCCGCAACTTCACCAATGCCGCCTTCATCGTGAAGGATGGCTTTGGATGGTCTGACGGGCTGTTCAGCGGCTATGATCCGGAAAAGCGGGACTATGACCGCTCGACCTGGGATTATGTCATCGGCGCCGACGGCTACGCCGAAGTCGACATGACGCTGGAAAATCCGCGCTGCGTCTGGCAGCTGCTGAAGCAACATGTCGATGTTTACACGCCGGAATTCGTTGAGAACATCACCGGCACGCCCGCCGACAAGTTCCTGCATATCGCCGAGATGATCGGCGAGACGGCGGCACCCGACAAAACCATGACCTCGATGTATGCGCTTGGCTGGACACAGCATTCCAAGGGCAGCCAGAACATCCGCGGCATGGCGATGTTGCAGCTTATCCTTGGCAATATCGGTATGGCGGGCGGCGGCATGAACGCGCTGCGGGGGCATTCGAACATTCAGGGTCTGACCGATATGGGCCTGATGTCGAACCTGCTGACCGGCTATCTGTCGATGCCGACCGAAGCCGAGGTCGATTACGCGACCTATATGTCGACGCGGAACTTCAAGCCGCTGCGGCCCGGCCAGACAAGCTATTGGCAGAACTATTCCAAGTTCATGGTGTCCTTCATGAAGGCCATGTACGGGGATGCCGCACAGGCGGAAAACGACTGGGGTTATCACTGGCTGCCGAAGCTAGACGTGCCGAACTATGACGTTCTGCGCATGTTCGAGCTGATGAATGACGGCCATGTGAACCTGTATTTCTGTCAGGGCTTCAACCCGCTGATGGCCTTCCCGAACCGGGGCAAGCTGACATCGGCGCTGTCGAAGCTGAAGCTGCTGGTCACGATCGACCCGCTGGAGACAGAGACTGCGCGCTTCTGGGAAAACCACGGCGAATATAACGATGTGGATACCGCCTCGATCCAGACCGAGGTAATACAGCTTCCTTCGACCTGCTTTGCCGAGGATGACGGATCGCTGACGAATTCCGGGCGCTGGCTGCAATGGCACTGGAAGGCATGCACGCCTCCGGGTGAGGCGAAGCTGGACACCTGGATCATGGCGCAGATCTTCACCCGCGTCCGGGAGCTGTATCGAAAGGAAGGCGGCTCGGTCCCCGAACCGATCCTGAATCTCAGCTGGGACTACGCGGATGAGGGCGATCCGACGCCGGACGAACTGGCACGCGAAGTGAACGGGCGAGCGCTTTCGACCGTTTACGATACCGCCGACACGAGCAAGGTCGTGGTCGAGGCCGGCAAGCAGGTGCTGAATTTCACCCAGCTTCGCGACGATGGATCGACCATGTGCGGCTGCTGGATCTATTCCGGCTGCTGGAACGAGGACGGCAACAACATGGCGCGGCGTGACAACGAGGACCCGTCGGGCCTTGGCGTCTATCCGAACTGGACGTGGTCCTGGCCCGTCAATCGCAGGACGCTGTATAACCGCGCCTCCTGCGACATGGAGGGCAAGCCGTGGGACCCGACGCGTATGGTCATCGAATGGAATGGCGAGAAATGGGTCGGCAACGACGTTCCCGACATTTCACCGACTGCCAGGCCGCAGGATGTCGGGCCGTTCATCATGAACCCCGAAGGCACTTCGCGGCTGTTCAGCCGGGGGATGATGCGCGACGGGCCGTTCCCCACGCATATGGAACCGTTCGAAAGCCCGATGCAGAACGTCTTCAACGCCGAGATGCGGGGCAACCCCGTTGCCCGCGTGTTCGAGGCAGACGTGGCGGATCTGGGAACCTCGGACGAGTTTCCCTATGTCGGCACGTCCTATCGGCTGACCGAGCATTTCCATTACTGGACCAAGCACAACCGGGTGAACTCTGTCCTGCAACCGCAGTTCTTCGTCGAGATTTCTGTCGAACTCGCAGAGGAGAAGGGGATCAGCAACGGCGGCTGGGTCCGGGTCTGGAACAAGCGCGGATCGGTGAAGGCGAAGGCTGTCGTGACCAAGCGGATCAAACCGCTGATCTGTGACGGCAAGCCGGTTCACGTCGTCGGGGTGCCGCTGCATTGGGGCTTTACCGGGGTGGCGAAGAAGGGCTACGGCCCGAACTCTCTGACGGTCTTCATCGGCGACGCGAATATCGAGACGCCGGAATCCAAGGCTTTCCTTGTCAATATCGAAGCATCAGAGGAGCCTGTGGCATGACCGATACCGCGCCCCCTCCCACGACTGCCGTTTCGAACCCGCCGGTCGAACCGCTGTCGCCCAATCTGGGTGATGGCGACGTGGTGCTGGCCTCGGCCACGCCGAACCTGCCGCCGCCCACGCGGCAGTTGGACCCTGTCGCAAAGCTGATCGACATTTCCAAATGCATCGGCTGCAAGGCCTGCCAGTCGGCCTGTATCGAATGGAACGACACCCATCCTGAAATCGGTGTGAATTTCGGGTCCTACGAAAACCCGCATGATCTGACGTCGGAAATGTACACGCTGATGCGGTTCAACGAATACGAGGACCCGGATACGGGCAACCTCGATTGGCTGATCCGCAAGGATGGTTGTATGCATTGCGAGGATCCGGGCTGCCTGAAGGCCTGCCCCTCGCCAGGGGCTATCGTCAAATATTCGAACGGCATCGTCGATTTCATTCACGATAAATGCATCGGCTGCGGCTATTGCATATCGGGCTGCCCCTTCGACATTCCGCGCATGTCGCCGACGCGGCACGTGGTGTCAAAATGCACGCTTTGCTCGGACCGGGTGTCGGTCGGGCAGGGGCCGGCCTGCGCGAAGGCCTGCCCGACACAGGCCATTGTGTTTGGCACCAAAACCGACATGATCGCCCATGCCGAGGAGCGGATCGTGGATCTGAATGCGCGCGGATATGAACATGCGGCGCTGTACGATCCGGAAGGGGTAGGCGGCACGCATGTCATGTATGTGCTGCCCATCGGTGACAAGCCGGAAGAATATTCCGGCCTGCCCGCCGATCCGAAGATCTCTGCGGTGGTCGAGGGCTGGAAGGGTCCGGCCAAGACGGTCGGCCTTGCCGCAATCGGTCTTGCAGCGGTTGGTGCGGCCCTGCATTCGATTTTCGCGAAGCCGAACGAGGTTTCCGAACATGACCGGGTCGAGGCAGGGAGAATGGTCGATGACATTCTCGGACCCGAAGAGACCGCCGAACTTGCGGTTTCCAATCCGGACGAGACGGGGCAGGGCTGATGGCTGAACGTGAATTTTCCGAAAGCACCGACCGCATCGTCGCGACCGAGCCGGTCGAGGTCCGCCGCTATGCCACCCATACGCGGATCAACCACTGGTTCACCGCCGCGCTTATCATCCTGCTGATCCTGTCAGGCTTTGCGCTGTTCTGGCCGCGTCTGTTCTTTCTGACCGCGCTGTTCGGGGGCGGGCAGAACGCACGCTACATCCACCCGATTCTTGGCGTTGCCGCGTGCCTCAGCTTCCTGCTGCTGTTCCTGCAGCTGTGGAGACTGAACCTGATGCGGCGCGAGGATGTGGTCTGGGCCAGCAAGATCACCGATCTGCTGGCAGGGCACGAAGAACGCCTGCCGGAACTGGGCAAGTACAATCTCGGCCAGAAATTCGTGTTCTGGGGCATGTTCTGGCTGCTGCTGACGATGGTCGTCTCTGGCATCATGATCTGGCAGCAGTTCTTTCCTGATCTGGTGTCGATCCCGGTCAGGCGTTGGGCAGTGCTGGTTCATGCGATCTCGGCCGTGCTGTCGGTGCTGGTGCTGATCGTGCATGTCTATGCCGCGATCTGGACGCGCGGGACGCTCAGCGCGATGACCAGCGGCAAGGTGACTGGCGGTTGGGCCTGGAAGCATCACAGGAAATGGCTTCGGGAAGTTGCTAGACGTCAGGACAAGCCTCCGGCAGAATAGGGCGATTGCCCGAAAGCACGTCCGGATAACAAAATGAGCCTTTCCCCTGACCCGTCCGTGATCGGCGGCGTTTCCTCACCGAAATTCGCGCGCGTGCCCAAGGCCGAACTGCCCTTTGCGCGTCGCGCGACACGGCTTCGGCATCTGGCGAAAAGCTCTCATCTCGCGCCATATCTGCGCTTTCTTGCCGATCTGGCCGAGGCGCAGCAGCGGGTTGCGGACACCCTCGGGGCGGCCGATCCTCTCGACGCGGAACTGGTGGAACGCAATCGGAGCTATCGCATGCCGCCCCTTGATCGCGCCGCGCTGATCGCGTCCGGGTCGATGAAAACCGCGCTTGGCGCGCTTGTCAGCGAGGCGGCGAAGATCGACATGCCTGCCGCTGCACGCGCGGCGCTGGAAGAACTGTCGCTTGCGCCTGAAAGTGATTGCCAAACCATGCTGGGTCAGCTTTCGGCCGGGCAGGTGCCCGAAGGCTTGTCCGCACATGCCGTTTTTGCGGCGGCAGCGCTTCAGGTTGTGGCTGTGCGGCAAGCGGCGGCGATTGATGCACAGAAACTCGTGCCGATCAGCGTCGGGACCTGTCCGGCTTGCGGCGGACAGCCCGGCGTGTCGATGGTCACCGCGACCCAACATCAGGAGGGCGCGCGCTATGCATGTTGCGCCACCTGCGCGACCGAATGGAACGAGGTGCGTGTGAAATGCCTGTGCTGCGGGTCAACCAAGGGGATCAGCTATCGCGCCATAGATGACGGAAGCACCGCATCGGTCATCAAGGCCGAGGTCTGCGACGAATGCCATTCCTGGGTGAAGATCCTGTATCAGAACCTCGATACCGCGCTGGAACCTGTCGCCGATGACGTCGCAAGTCTGGGTCTTGATGCGCTGATGCGGGACACGGAATGGAAACGTGGCGGTTTCAACGCGTTCCTCTCTGGTTACTAGGGATGTCGCTGCGCGATCTTCCGTCAGTCGACCGGATTCTGGGCAGTTCCGCCGGCGCGACGCTGGTGGAAAGCTATGGCAAGGCGCGCGCGACCGACGCCATTCGCAAGGGTGTCGACGCGCTGCGCAGTGATGTCCTGCAGGGCGCGGACATGCCGGCGGATCCCGGCGCTTCGGTGCTGGAATTCGCCCACAACATGCTGAAGCGGCCCGATCCGCTTCGCCCATGCCTGAACCTGACCGGAACGATCCTGCACACCAATCTCGGTCGCGCGATCCTGCCCGAAGAGGCGGTGAGGGCGGCGAGCGATGCGATGCGCAATGCTCTTGCGCTGGAATTCGATCTGCAAGGCGGCGGCAGGGGTGCGCGCGACGATCATCTGCGCGGCCTGCTGCGGGAACTGACGGGCGCGGAAGATGCCACGGTCGTCAACAACAACGCCGCAGCGGTCCTTCTGTCGTTGAACACGCTTGCCGCCGGGCGCGAGGCCGTCGTTTCGCGGGGCGAGCTGATCGAGATCGGCGGCGCCTTCCGCATCCCCGACATAATGGCCCGCGCCGGTGCCCGTCTGGTCGAAATCGGCACCACGAACCGCACCCATGCCAAGGACTATCGCGCATCTATCGGCGATGCGACGGGGGCGGTGCTGAAGGTGCATACCTCGAATTACCGGATCGAGGGGTTCACCCACGAAGTCGCCGCGCCGGAACTGCACCAGATCGCGAAGGCTGCGGGTGTGCCGCTGCTGAATGATCTCGGTTCAGGCTCGCTGATCGACCTGTCCCGCTACGGTATGCGCCGAGAGCCGACCGCTGCCGAGGCCGTGACAAACGCCGATCTGGTGACGTTTTCCGGTGACAAGCTGCTTGGAGGGCCGCAGGCAGGGTTCATCGTCGGACGTGCCGATCTGATCGCCCGGATCAACGCCAACCCGATGAAGCGCGCGATGCGGCTGGACAAGATCCGCATTGCGGCGCTGTCCGCGGTTCTGAAACTTTACCTGGATCCTGACCGGCTGACGCAGCGCCTGCCGACCCTGCGCATGCTGGCGCGTCAACAATCGGAAATTGTGGCACAGGCGCAGCGTCTGTTGCCAGAAGTGGCCGGCGCGATGCGCGGGCTGGGATATGACGTGCGGGTGACAGAATGCGAAAGCCAGGTCGGCTCTGGCGCGTTGCCGACCGATACATTGCCAAGCGCGGGCCTGGCCTTGACGGGCGTATCCGGCAGCGCCCCAGACGATATCGCCACGCTGCTGCGGGGCCTGCCGGTGCCGGTCATCGGGCATATTTCCGGCGGCGCGCTGATCCTCGATCTGCGGGCGCTTGATGAGGATGACGCGCTTGTTTCGGCGCTCGCGGGTATCGCGCGTTGATCGTCGGCACGGCGGGGCATATCGACCACGGCAAGACGGCGCTGGTTCGGGCGCTGACCGGTGTTGATACCGACAGGCTCGCCGAGGAGAAGGCGCGCGGCATCACGATAGATCTGGGCTTTGCCTATGCCGATCTTGGCGATGGCAGCGTGACCGGCTTTGTCGATGTGCCGGGGCATGAACGGCTGGTTCATACGATGGTCGCGGGCGCAGGCGGCATCGACCTCGCCCTTATCGTGATCGCCGCCGATGATGGTATCATGCCACAGACGCAAGAACATCTGGCGATCCTGTCGCTGCTTGGCGTCTCGCGGGCGATCGTGGCAATCAGCAAGGCCGATCTGGCCGATACCGAAAGCATAGCCGCGCTGCGCAAGGATATTGCTGCAGCTCTCGCCACGACGCCCCTTGCGCGCGCGCCGATCCTGCCGGTCTCGGTGGTCAGCGGTCAGGGGATCGAGGCGCTTCGCGATATGCTCGCCGTGGCGGCCGCCGAAACCACGGCCCGCGATGCGTCTGGCGAGGTGCGGCTGATCGTCGACCGTTCGTTCACGCTGGAAGGGGCGGGGACGGTGGTGACAGGCATCCTGCGCAGCGGAGCCGTCGCTGCGGGCGATCAGCTCGTCGTGTCGCCCTCAGGTATGCCGGTGCGCGTGCGCGGCCTTCGTGCCCAGAACCGCCGGATCGAACGCGCAGAGGCCGGGGCGCGGGTGGCGCTTAATCTGGCGGGCGCTGCGAAGGATCAGATCCGACGGGGCGACATGGTCGTCTCGCCGGGCCTTCACGCGCCGACGGACCGAATTGACGTGGCGCTTCGCTGGATAGATCCGAAACCCCTGCGCAGCGGCCTGCGCGCGCGTCTTCACCTTGGCGCGGCAGAGGTCGAGGCGCGTCTGGTCCCGCTTGGCGCGGCGCTGACGGATGGTCGAGAGCTTGTGCAGATGGTGCTGGAAAGGCCGCTGGCCGCGCGGATCGGCGATACCTTCATCCTGCGCGACGGATCGGCAAGCCGCACGCTGGGCGGTGGCCGGTTGCTGGATCTGCGCCCGCCCGCGCGCCGCCGGGCAACCCCTGAACGCCATGCGGCCTTGCGCGCGGCGGACATCGACGATCCCACAAGCGCGCTTTCGGCGCTGCTGGCAGTCACGCCGAACTATGTCGAGCTTGACGTCTTCCTGCGTGATCGCGCCGTGCCGTCATCCAGCGCCGATGCCGTCAGTGCGGATGCTTCCGTGATCGGACCTGCCGGCGGGCGTGTCGCGATCCTGCCAAGGACATTGGATGCGCTGAACACCGCGATGCAGCAGACGCTGCTGGCCCATCACGACAGCAATCCCGACCTGCAGGGCATCGGGCACGAGGCGCTGCGTCTGTCACTGACGCCCCGCCTTCCGAAACCGGTTTTCGACGCCGTCCTGCGCGACGCGATCACTGCGGGCCGGCTTGTCGCCGAGGCAGGCTTTGTGCGTCTGCCCGCGCATGCCCCGAAAATGAGCGCGGCGGATGAGGGTGTTTATGCGCGGATCGCGCCCCTGCTGGCGGCTGAGCAGCGCTTCCGGCCGCCGCGTGTGCGCGACATTGCAGGCGCGCTCGATCTTCCGGAGCCTGAGATCAGGCGTCTGATGAAGCTTTCGGCGCGGCTCGGTCGGGTCGATCAGATCGCGCATGACCATTTTTTCCTGCGTGAGACGACGGCCGAAATGGCTGCGATCATCCGCAGGCTGTCGGCGCAAGCGGATGACGGCTGGTTCACCGCGCCCGCCTTCCGCGACGAGGTCCAGAGTGGGCGCAAGGTCGCGATTGAAGTGCTGGATTTCTTCGACAGGCTGGGGCTGACGACACGTCGCGGCGATCTGAGGCAACTCAACCGGCACCGCGCCGATCTGTTTTAGCCGCGCGGCTCGCCCTGCAGGTCGATCCCGGTTGCGACGGGGGGCTGCCATGTCTTCGACTGGGGGACCGCACCCGATGGCGTGGTCCCTATCTGCGCACCACCTGTGCCACCTGTCCATCCGGTCGTGCCGGCGTTTTCGGCCGATGTGCCGTCGGCACCCGGCTGCGGCGCAGTGGCGGGGGTTTCGACGCTGCCAGCAGAGCCGACGGCCGCCTGTGTGCCTTCCTGCGACGCTTCGGCAGGTTCTGCCTCGGCGGCAGGTGCCTGCGCCTGAGCGTCAGGCTGTGCGGCGCGCACCTGTTCCGGGGTTTCCGCATCTTCTGCATCAGTTGCAGCGACGGGTTCTGCCGGTTCATCGGGGGCCGCGGGCGCTTCAGTAACCGTCTCCGCAGTCGCCGCCGCAGCCGGGACCGCAGCGGCAGCGTCACCGGGCGTTTCGGCAGGCGTCACCTCGTCAGGCATGGCTGCCGAGGCTTCGGGCTGCGCGGCACCGGCAGCATCGCTTGACGGTGGGGTGGTGCTCGCGGCTTCTGCGTCTGTCACCGGAAGCGGATCGGCAGGCGCGGACATGAGGTTCGTTGCCGGTTCTGTCGGTTGTGTAACCGTGCTGTTCGCGGGCAGCACGATTGGCGGCGTATCTGCGATGGGATCGGTGGAAATATCGGCGAAGGCGGGCAGGGTGCCTGCCACAAGCACGGTTGTCAGCAAAGCGACGCGCATCGGATTCCTTTCCTTTCCACCCGGCCAAGCCACGGAGCCGACCCTCGAACGAAACACGCGCGCAGGCGCGGGGTTCCCCCGATCCTAGGCGGTGCGCGCCCGTTTCGACAAGCGTTTTAGCTGCGCGTCGCGATCAGGGCCGTGCCGGACCCATGACGGCTTGACCCTGCCGGAGCCAGCGGGTTGAGTCGCGTCATGACAGAAGGAACACTGGCTTGAGTGTGATTGCCACCCGCGCACAGCGCCTGGCCGACAGGAGCGAAATCGGCGTCAGTCTGGCCGAAGAATGCGCCATTGCGATCAGCTATGACGGGACCACGCAGGCGGTGCTGATGGCCACACCCGCCGATCTGGAGGATTTCGCCTACGGCTTTTCGGTGACGGAAGGTATCGCGCGTCCTGATGAAATCGAGGCTGTGCAGCCTGTGCGGGTCGATCTGGGCGTCGATCTGCGTATCTGGCTGCGGCGCGATGCCGGGCAGCGCTTCATCGGTCGCAGGCGGCGCATGGTTGGTCCCGTCGGCTGCGGGCTATGCGGGGTGGATACGCTGACTGCCGCGATGCGCGAACTGGCGCCGGTCGAAGGCGATTGCACCGTTACCCCGGCCGATCTGGATCTCGCCCTTGCGCAGATGGATAAGGCGCAGCAGTTGCGCGATGCGACCGGGGCGAGCCATGCGGCCGGATTTCTGCTGCCGGGTCGCGGTCTGATTGCACTGCGCGAGGATGTCGGGCGGCACAACGCGCTCGACAAGCTGTCGGGGGCGCTTCTGCGCGGTGAGGATGCGAGACTAATCGGGCAGGGGGCGGTCGTGCTGACCAGCCGCATCTCGGTCGATCTTGTCCAGAAAGCCGCGACGCTCGGCGCGCCCGTTCTGATCGCCCTTGCGGCGCCGACATCGGCTGCTGTCGCAGCCGCCGAGGCGGCTGGCATCGGGCTGGCGGGCCGGGCGCGTTCAGCCGACAGGGCCGAGATCTACGCCCATCCCGAACGCTTCTCGTGATCCTCAGTCCCGCAGGCGCGCCATCAAGAGCCATGCCAGCGACGAGCAGACGAGCGCGGCAATGATCATCGGCGTCGGGGTGCCGTCATAGGCCAGCCCGACCGGCGTCGCGATCAGCACGGCACCAAGAGACGACAGCGCGGCGACGATGCTGGCGGTCATTCCGGCCAGATGCGGCATATTCTGCAGCGCGAGCGCGTTCAGGTTCCCAAAGGTCACGCCCGCCATGAAGAACACGCTGACCGCCCATGCGAAGAAACCATAGAAGGCCGCATCGCCGTGAAGCGCGCCGGAACTGACCAGTAGCAGAGCGAGCGATGCTGAAACCACCTGCATGGCATAGGCGGCCCGCGCGATGCGCCGCATCCCGAATTTCATTACGTAGCGCGCATTCGCGATGGTGCCGATCCCTGACAGCAGCGCCATGACCGCGAACCAGCGCGTAAAGCTGTCGGCGCGGGAATATGTCTGACCGAACAGCTGTTCCGAGCTGGACAGCAGCGCGAACATCTGACCAAAGCCGAGCGTCAGGATCAGCGTGCACAACATGACCTGACGATTCCCGAGAATTTCTTTCGCCGATTGCATCAGGCGCTTGCGGCTCAGCGGCACGCGGCGTTCGGGCGGCAGCGTTTCCGGCTGGCGCAGGGCGACCCAGGTCGCGCCGATCAAGCCGAAAACGATGAAGGCCGCGAACACGCTGCGCCAGGTTCCGCTCGTCTCGATAATCAGCTCTCCCAATGCCGGGGCGACCGCGGGGATCATGATGAAAATCATCATGACGAAACTGGTGATCCGTGCCATTTCGCGGCCCGCATACAGGTCGCGGGTCAGCGCGGTTCCGGCGATGCGCGGGCCCGATGCGCCCATCCCCTGGAAGAAGCGAAGGGCCAGAAGCAGCGTCAGATTGTCGGCAAAGATCGCACCGGCCGCAGCAAGGATATACAGCGACGAGCCAAGCATGATTGCGCGCTTGCGCCCGATCGCATCGGAAATCGGTCCTGCAAGTGCCGTGCCCACGCCCATTCCTGCCATGAACGACATCAGCACAAGCTGCGCGCGGTTGGTGTCTTCGGGCGAAAGCTCTGCCGCGATCTCCGACAGCGCCGGCAGCATCGCGTCGATGGAAAAGGCGACCGTCGCAAAAAGCACCGCCAGCATCGCCACGAATTCGGGCAACGACAAAGCGCGCGCCGGCGGCGGAGTGTTCGGGTCCGGGCTGTGCATCTTCTTCACCATTTGATGGGTAAGTGCGGCTTATACCCGCAGACCCGGCGCGGCAAGCGGCAGGCTGCGCTTGCCTCGGGTTGCGGTGTTTGGCAACTATCGCGCAGTCACGGGGAATTTTTTTGCGAGATGAGCCAGCCGCTTCGACATGTCCTTCTGAGTTCGGTGAAGGACGAAGGCCCCTTCGTGCTGGAATTCATCGCCCATCACCGCGTGCTCGGGTTCGATGCCATTCATATGGCCAGTAATGATTGCAGCGACGGCACCGACCTGCTGCTGGATGCCCTGGCGTCGCAGGGCGTTATCACGCATACGCGCAATCGGCTGAAACCGGGGGATACCCCGCAGCATCGCGGCTATCAGCGCATCCGGAAGGAGCATCCCATCGCCGAAGCGGACTGGATCATGGTGCTGGACGCGGATGAATTCCTTGTGGTCGATCGCGGAGCGCGCCGTGTCGGCGACCTGACCGCGCTTGCCGGCCCGGAAGTCGATGTCATCACCCTGAATGCGATGAACTTCGGCACCAGCGGCGATTTCGGCTGGCGTCCCGGCAGGGTCGCCGAACAGTTCCCTGACCGGTTGCCCACGACGCACCGGCGCAATGGTCCGGTCAAGAGCCTCAGCCGCGGCGGTGGGCGTTGGAAAAACCTTCACAACCACCACCCGATGGGCTTCACCGGGCCAGGCGACATCTGCCACATGCGCGGCAATGGCGAGGTCTCGCATGTCCCGAACGACGGCCGGCTTTGGGATCATCTGCGACATTTCAAGCCCGACCGGATCACCCATGAAATCGCCTGGTTCAACCATTACCCGATAAAGTCGCTCGATTCCTACATGCTGCGACGCCGACGCGGTCGCGGCGTAACCAAGGTCGGCGCAGAGCCGGTCGAGCGCCATACCGAGGAATACTGGACGATCTTCGCCGCCGCGCAGCAGCGGGATACGCGGATTCTGGATTTTTATGGTGACGAGACGCTGACCGAGATTGCGCGCCTGCGTGCGCTTCCCGGCATCGACGCGGCACAGTTGATGACCGAGGCCCGCTTCGCCGCGCAGATCGCCGCCATCGCCGCGGAGCCCGACGACTGACGCATTGCCGTGATGCGGTTGACATGTCGTCAAATTCGGCGCATCTGAACCGCCGACATAACCCGCAACCGGGCGTTCCGTGGGCGCCAAACCGACGAGGAGAACGGCCATGAGCCAGATTTCCCTGACATTTCCTGACGGCAATTCGCGCGATTACCCTGCTGGCGTGACCGCGGCCGAAGTCGCTGAATCCATCGCGCCCAGTCTTGCGAAGAAGGCGATTTCCGCCAGTCTCGACGGGCGCCATATCGACCTTGCCTGGCCGATCAATGACGGCGGCACCATCGCCATCAACACAATGAAGGACGATGCGCCCGCGCTGGAACTGATCCGTCACGATTTCGCGCATGTCATGGCGCGCGCGGTGCAGGAAATCTGGCCCGATGTAAAAGTCACCATCGGTCCGGTCCGCGATTACGGCTGGTTCTACGATTTCGACCGCGCCGAACCCTTCACGCCCGAAGACCTCGGCCAGATCGAAGCGAAGATGAAGCAGATTATCAGCGCTCGCGATCCTGTCCGCACGGAGGTCTGGGACCGCGACCGCGCCGTCGCCTATTACAAGGAACGCGGCGAACCGTTCAAAGTCGAGCTGATCGAGCGCATTCCCGGCGACGAAGATCTGCGGATGTACTGGCATGGCGACTGGCAGGATCTGTGCCGCGGCCCGCATCTGCAATCGACGGGTCAGCTTCCCGCCGACGCCTTCAAATTGACACATGTCGCAGGCGCCTATTGGCTGGGCGACAGCAGCCGCCCGATGCTGCAGCGCATCTACGGCGTCGCGTTCCGCAACAAGGATGAGCTGAAGGCACATCTGCACATGCTGGAAGAGGCCGCAAAACGCGACCACCGCAAGCTGGGCCGCGAGATGGACCTGTTCCACATGCAGGAAGAAGCGCCCGGTCAGGTCTTCTGGCACCCGAATGGCTGGAACATCTATGTGGCGCTGCAGGACTATATGCGCCGCCGTCAGCGCGAAGGCGGCTATGTCGAGGTGAATACGCCTCAGGTGGTCAGCCGCAAGCTGTGGGAAGAATCGGGTCACTGGGAAAACTATCAGGACCATATGTTCATCGTCGAAGTGGACGAGGAACACGCCAAGACAAAGACCGTCAACGCGCTGAAGCCGATGAACTGCCCCTGCCATGTGCAGATCTTCAATGTCGGGCTGAAATCCTATCGCGACCTGCCTTTGCGCATGGCGGAATTCGGGTCGTGCAACCGCTATGAACCCTCGGGCGCGTTGCACGGGATCATGCGCGTGCGCGGCTTCACGCAGGACGACGCGCATATTTTCTGCACCGAGGACCAGATCGAAAGCGAAACGATCCGCTATATCGACTTTCTGACACGGGTTTATCGCGACTTGGGGTTCGAGAATTTCCGCGTGAAATTCGCGACACGCCCCGAAACGCGGGCCGGGTCGGACGAGATCTGGGACAAGGCGGAAACGGCGCTGCTGTCAGCCACCCGTGCATCGGGGATCGAGCCAGAGATCAATCCGGGCGAGGGCGCCTTCTATGGCCCGAAGCTGGAATTCGTGCTGACCGACGCGATCGGCCGCGACTGGCAGTGCGGCACGCATCAGGTCGATTTCGTGCTGCCGGAACGGCTGGACGCAAGTTATATCGGCGAGGACGGCGCGAAACACCGTCCCGTCATGCTGCACCGCGCGACGCTCGGCTCGTTCGAACGCTTCATCGGAATCCTGATCGAAAACTTCGCCGGCAAGCTGCCCCTGTGGCTGGCACCCCGGCAGGTGGTCGTCGCCTCAATCGTGTCGGACGCGGATGACTATGTTCAAGAAGTAGTGAACGCGCTGCAGGCGGCCGGCATCCGCGCCGAGGCGGATACGCGCAACGAGAAGATAAATTATAAGGTTCGCGAGCATTCGGTGGCAAAAGTGCCGGTGATTCTCGCCATTGGGATGAAGGAGGTCGAGGACCGGACCGTGTCAATGCGCCGCCTTGACCAGCAGGGAAGCCGCAACGTAACGCTTGACGAAGCGTTATCGCAGCTTAGCAAAGAGGCAACTCCGCCCGATTTGGGCTGATTCATGCCGATGTAAACAAAGATTACCGTCGCCTTGTCCAAGCGCGGCGTTTCGGCCTTGCGTTTCGCGCGCTTTCTCCCATTCTGTGGGCGTGAGCATGACTTTCTACCGCCTCCCTTCACGGGGCAGCCGGAATTTCGAAAGGGCTGCACGGCCCGGTCGCAAACCCGCGGCACGGGAAATTTGAAGGAGAGAACGGAATGGCCACCGGCACCGTTAAATGGTTCAACGCCACCAAAGGCTACGGCTTCATCGCCCCCGATTCGGGCGGCAAGGACGTGTTCGTCCATATCTCGGCGGTTGAGCGCGCCGGTCTGACGGGTCTTCAGGACAACCAGAAGATCAGCTTCGAGCTGCAGTCGGGCCGCGACGGCCGCGAATCCGCGTCGGATCTCAAGCTGCTCTGACCAGGCGCGGGGGCGACCATGCGTCAGCCCCCCGTTACTTAGGTGAGCGCGCGCGAAATATGCATTTGCAGTCGCGCTGCCTGCAAGGTCTTGCGATACGAACGATCCCGCCGCCGTCAGAAGGTAGCGGGATTTTTGCTTTTGGGCAGGGCCTTGTCGGCGTGTTGCGCATCGCGACGGCACTGATCTTTTCGATAGATCGATTTCCTGAATCGCTTATCGCGCCAAGCGGGCAGGGCGAGTTGCACCGCAGCGGCCGAGCGATTAAGGCTGGCGGGCCTTGTTTTCAGGAAAGGTCCCCTCATGATCACGTTGGACATTTTTGCCGATCCGACATGTCCCTGGTGCCTCGTCGGCAAGGCAGAACTGGATCAGGCGCTGGAATCGCGCCCCGATCATCCGTTCGAACTGACCTGGCACCCCTTCCGTCTCAATCCGAATATTCCGCCCGCTGGCGTCGGGCATGCTGATTACATGCTTGCAAAGTTTGGCGATGAGGCCGGGATAATCGCTGCGAATACCCCCGTGCTGGAGGCGTCAGAGCGTCTTGGCCTGGGGATCGACATGGCGGCGATCACGCGCGTTCCGCAAACATTGGATGCGTTCCGGCTTATGCATTGGGCCGGGATAGAGGGCGCGCAGACACGGGTCATGTCGGGCCTCATGCGGGCATATTGGCGAGAAGGCCGGGATATCGCAGATCACGACGTGCTGGCGGACATTGGCAAGGGTGCGGGCATGGATGGCGCGATGATCCGCAAGCTGTTGGCCAGCAACGCTGATCGCGACGAAGTATTAGCCCGTGAGGCCCATGCGCGCGAACGCGGCATCCGGGCCGTGCCCACCTTCGTTATTGGCGGAAGTCATGTCTTGCCGGGCGCGCAGCCCGCCGATCTGTGGCGCAAGGTTATTGACGAACTTTCCGGACCGGCCGCAGGTGGCGGCTGAGGTGCCTCCGCACGCCGCGGCAATATAGAACGCAAAAGGCCCGCCAGATCGGCGGGCCTTTTGCAATGCAACGCTCAGGCGCCCCAGGTGCGGATCGGGCCGCAATCCATATGGACGAAGTTCGAGCGTGAATATTTGCCGACCCCGCCGCCACGGCAGGCCATCGCCGCCTTGTACATCTGGTTCACAGAGCGCGATTTCAGGCGCAGATCGGCCGCCTTGCCGGACATGTGAAGAGAGTTCTTCGCCACGCCTTCCGAACGCGAGCGCAGCATCGCGTTGGTCTTGGGCGAACGATAGCCCGACAGCATCATGTAGGGTTCGTTCGTTTGAAGCATCCGGTGCGAGGCGGCTGCAATGTCGACGGTGCGAGGGTCGATGCCAATGGCCTGCCCGACGCGCCAGTCACGCATGAAATAGTTGATCTCGTTCAATGCGTCGCGGATGTATTTTCCGTCGATCCAGTAGACGGTGTCGATGCTTTCGCCAGTTCGTGGCGAATACATGCTGATGCGGCGATAGTCGCCTGCTTTGCGGAGGATGCCGAACGCGTTGCCGGTTACGGGCGCGGCCACGACGGCAGTTGCGGCAAATATCCCGAAGACGCCGCGGCGGGTGATGTCGATTGTCATTTCAGATCGCCTGTCCTGCTTTTCTTAACTCACCACTGTCGGTGGCTGTCCCTGATTACCCGGGACTGGTTAACAATATGTCACCAGTTGCGTGACACCCGAAAGCATTTCGTTCCACTATCGGCAAAATTGTGTCAGAATAGGCGAAAATCCGCCTGTGTGTTGTTGCGAGGCCACGTTTCGTCCAGCCGCGGCAAGTCAAGTGTCGAGTGCATGCAGCTTTTCTGGACGATCCGCGTTGTCGCTGGCAAAAGTAAACAAAAAGCGCGAGCAGAGGTCAAACCGTGAACAAGTTAGCGAATCGTATTCGCCGAACCGTCCTGTTGGGCATCGGAATATCAGCATTGCCTTATATGGTGGCGGCAGCGCCCGCGCCGAAACTTGATTTCAGTGCTTTCGAAATGCAGCTGGCCAGCACAGTGGCCGCTGACCCGGGCCTGGCATCCTTCTATGGCGCGCATGGCCTGAAACCGGTTTTCCTTGGAACGGAGGGCGAAGCGCGCCGTAAAGCACTGCTCGACGCGATTTCGACCGCGCCCCAACACGGGCTGCCGCCGCAGCGTTACAAGTCCAGCGGGCTGTCTGCGGACGATACCGGCAATGATGTCGCGACAGAATTGCGTTATGCGCGCGCCTTGTCGCTTTGGGCGAACGATGTCTCGAATGGCCTTGTCGATCCGTCCCGAACGGATTCGATGAATAAGCGCGAGGTTATCGCGGTCGACATGACGAAACTGCTGGATGGCATGATTGACGGCGACCCTGTTGCGTCGCTCGCCACGCTGCCGCCGCAAAACCGCGAATATCGGGAGTTGCAGCAACTGCTTGCAGATCACGCGCGGCTGATCCCGCCACCGGACGCGCCGGAAGTCGCCTCGGGGTTGTATAAGCTGGGTGTAAAAGGCCCTGCGGTCGCCGATCTGCGCGCACGTCTGGCGAGCATCGGCTTCAGCCCCGCCACGCCGCCCGCCGATCCGCAGAACTTCGATGAGGAACTGGCGCAGATCGTATCGGATTATCAGATCGCCGCCGGACTGCCCGTTGACGGCGTGGCCGGGCCAAGAACCATTGCCCAATTGAGCGGCGGCGAGGCTGGCCCCCAGACCCGGCGCATCATGATCGCGATGGAGCGGCTACGCTGGCTGAACGGCAATGACCTGAACACCCGGATGATCTGGGTAAACATCCCCAGCTATATGGTCGAAATCCGCGAGGGCGGTCAGACCGTCTTTGAATCGCGCGTTGTCGTCGGCAAATCCGAGCCCGACTGGGAAACACCGGAATTCAGTGACACGATGGAATTCGTGGTCCCGAACCCGCGCTGGAACGTGCCGCAATCAATCGCGGCGCAATCCTATCTTTCGAAGCTGCGCGCGAACCGCAATGCGGTGCCTCACCTTGACGTTGTCGATCGCAAGGGCCGCGTGATCCCGCGCGATCAGGTGGATTTCAACAGATACAGCGACACGAATTTCCCCTATCGGCTGCGCCAGAAGCCATCTGCCGACAACGCGCTTGGCCTTGTGAAGTTCATGTTCCCGAATCCGTGGAATATCTATCTGCACGATACGCCGTCGAAGGGTCTGTTCAGCAATCGCAACCGCGCAGCCTCGCATGGGTGCGTGCGTGTCGCCAAGCCGTTTGATCTGGCTTACGAGCTGTTGCGCGGCAATTCAGACAACCCGCAGGCGATGTTCCAGCGGATTCTCGACAAGGGCGACGAACAGTGGATCAAGCTGAAAGAACCGCTGCCCGTCCACCTCGTCTATTTCACCGCGATTCCGGGTCCGGATGGTCAGTTGCGGACCTATCCTGACGTCTATAACCGCGATGCAAAGGTGTGGTCGGCGATGCAGAAGGCGGCCGAGGCGGGGACCTGAAGACCCATCCACTACATGAAGGGCTGGCAAAGCGGGGCGCGGATGGCTAGATCACTCCGCGAAAGGAGACCGCGATGCAGGTCACGATCCAGGATCTCGCCAATGCGCTGAATGCGCGTGCATGGGGCGATGTGTCGATGCAGATCGACGGCGCGGCAGAACCGGGGCAGGCAGGCCCGGGCCAGATCGCGCTTGCGATGTCACCGAAATACGCCGAGGCGCTGAAGCCCGGCGCCTGCGCGATATTGGCAGAGGGGATGGACCCGAAAGACTATGGGCTTTCCGCCGCGATTTTCGCGCCGCGCCCGCGTCTGGTGATGGCCGCGCTGACGCGCAGCTTCGATGCCGGACCTGACATTGCCGAAGGCATCCATCCTTCTGCGGTCATCGATCCGTCTGCGGAAATCGGCGATGGCGCGGCGATTGCTCCTTTTGTGCAGATCGGCGCAGGGGTGCGTATCGGCGCGCGGGCGCGGATCGCCAGCCACGTTTCGATCGCGTCTGGCACGGTGATCGGTGACGACGCACTGATCCTGAACGGTGTGCGCGTTCTGCATCGGGTGCGCATCGGCGACAGGGTCGTGATTCAGCCGGGTGCCATCATCGGATCTGACGGGTTCTCGTTCGTCACGCCAGAGGAATCCGGCGTCGAGGAAATTCGCAGAACGCTTGGAAAACGAGAAACAATCAGGCGCCAGTCATGGGAGCGCATCCACTCGCTTGGGATGGTCGAGATTGGCGACAATGTCGAGATCGGTGCCAATGCCACGATTGATCGTGGCACCATTCGCGCGACGCGGATCGGGTCCGGCACGAAGCTCGATAACCTTGTCCATATCGGCCACAACGTGGTGGTCGGCGACGATTGCCTGATTTGCGGGCAGGTCGGGATTGCCGGATCGTCTGTCATCGGCGACAGGGTGGTTCTGGCCGGGCAATGCGGTGTGTCCGACAATATCACCATCGGCGACGACGTGATCGCGGGCGGCGCGGCCAAGATTTTCAGCCGCGTGGCTGCGGGCAAGGTCGTGCTGGGCAATCCCGCCGTCGACATGCCGACCCGGATGGAGATGGACCGTGCCACTCGCCGTCTGCCGCGACTTGCTGCCACAGTCGCAAAGCTTCAAAAGGCTGTTACAGAATTCGTCGAAAAGCCCTGAATGGAGAGTCACATGACCGATATTCGCGATCGCATCCGCAACATTATCGCCGAACAGGCCATGCTGGAACCCGATCAGGTGACTGACGATTCCAGCCCGGCCGATCTTGGCATCGACAGCCTTGGCCTTGTCGAATCGATCTTCGCACTGGAGGAGGAGTTCGACATCACCATCCCCTTCAACGCGAATGAGCCGGAGAAGTCGGAATTCGACATCTCCAGCATGGGCAGCATTATTGCTGCCGTCGAGAAGCTGGTGGCCGAGAAAGCATGAGCCCGAAGAAGACCGCCGACGAAGCCGCCGCGCCTGCGACGAAACCCGCGAACGGGCTGAGGCGTGTGGTCATCACCGGGATGGGCACCGTCAACGCACTTGGCCTTGATGTTCCGAAAACGCTGGAGGCATTCCGTGAAGGCCGCAGCGGGATCAGCCAACTGAATTTCCGCGATGTTGACCGGCTGACGATCCAGATCGGCGCACAGATCCATGACTGGCAGCCAGAAACCTGGTTCAATCGTCAGCAGATCCTGCTTTACGACAAATTCACCCAGTTCACCCTGCTTGCCGCAAAAGAGGCCGTCGAGCAGTCCGGGCTGGATTTCCAGGGCGAACTTGGGCTTTCGGCCGGGGTTGTTCTGGGCACGGCGGGCGGCGGTCTGAACACCTGGGACGAAAACTATCGGGTCGTCTATGAAGAGGGCAAGAACCGCGTTCACCCCTTTGTCGTGCCGAAGCTGATGAACAATGCGGCGGCCAGCCATGTCAGCATGGAGTACGGCCTTCGCGGGCCTTCCTTCACCGTCGCGACCGCCTGCGCGAGTTCGAACCACGCGATGGGGCTGGCCTTCCAGATGGTCCGCTCTGGTGCGGCGAAGGTGATGCTTTCGGGCGGGTCCGAGGCGATGCTGTGCTTCGGGGGTGTGAAGGCGTGGGAGGGGCTGCGCGTCATGTCCAGGGATGCCTGCCGCCCCTTCTCGGCCAATCGCAACGGCATGGTGCAAGGCGAAGGTGCCGGCGTCTTCGTGTTCGAGGACTATGAACATGCCCGCGCGCGCGGAGCCGAGATTCTGGCCGAGGTGGTGGGATTTGCGATGTCGTCCGACGCGCAGGATATCGTCATGCCAAGCGCGCAGGGGGCCGAACGCGCGATCACCGGCGCGATGCGGGATGCGGCGCTCAACCCCGAAGATATCGGCTATATCAACGCCCACGGCACGGGGACGGCGGCGAATGACAAGACCGAATGTGCCGCCGTCGCTCATGCGTTCGGCCATCACGCCGACCAGCTGATGATGTCGTCCACGAAGTCGATGCATGGTCACGTGATCGGGGGCACCGGGGCGATCGAGTTGCTGGCCTGCGTCATGGCGCTGCGCGACGGGATTATCGCGCCCACCATCGGCTATGAAGAGCCGGACCCCGAATGCGCGCTCGACGTGGTGCCCAACACCGCGAGAGAGGCGAAGGTCACGGCCGTGCTGTCCAACGCATTCGCCTTTGGCGGCCTGAACGCGGTGATCGCGCTCAGGAAGGTCTGAGGGTCACGCCAGAACGGCGCGAGGGATCACATTTCCGCGCCGCGCGACTGGCGCATCCAACGCAATCCGGCCTCGGTCGTCGTGCGCGGCGTGTATTCCGCGGCGACCCAGCCCGGATATTGGGCCGCATCCAGCGCATTGAAAAAGGCGAGATAATCGATCTCTCCCTCGCGCGGTTCGTGACGGCCGGGACAGCCAGCGATCTGGATATGGTGAACACGCGTGCGATAACGCTCCCACGTTCCCAGAACATCACCGGTAATCATATGGGCCTGATAAGCGTCGAACTGCAGGCCGAGATTCGGTGCCGAGACGGCGTCAATCACGTCAGCGGCGGTTTCGAAATCCGACAGGAAATAGCCCGGCATGTCGATCTCGTTCATCGGCTCTATCGTCAGGCTCAGATGCGGCGCACGCGCAGTCGCCCAACGAAGGTTCTCGATCAGGCAGCTCATCGCCTCATGGCCCTCGGCTTTGCCCGACATCACATGCAGATGACGCGCCGACAGCGCCTCGGCCACGCGCACCGACCGCTCGAAGTCGCGGCGAAAGCGGTCGCGCAGCTCCGGGACCGCCGCAAATCCGCGCGGCCCGCCCGCCCAGTTCGGCGGTGGGCAGTTGATAAGCACGATATCCATCCCGCTGCTGCGTGCGGCGCGCCTTAGGTCAGGCGCTGCGACATCATAGGGAAAAAGTATCTCGACACCCTGAAAGCCTGCCTGCTTAGCAGCGCTGAAACGCTGCAGCATCGGAAGCTCGTTAAACATCAGGGTCAAGTTTGCGGCGAACCTTGCCATGGCGACTCCAACTCGTGAAACAGACCGGACGAGCGCAGACCAAGGCGCCCGTCGGGCCCCGGACTGGCGCATTCGGCCAACCGATAAAAGCTCTTGCGGTCGATCCGCGCGCGCAGGCCGCCGCGCACCATGACATAGGGGCGCGGCTCGTCTGGCGAGCCTTCGATCACAAGAGGGTGATCGGCGTCCAGCACCACGCTGTCGCCGACATTCGTCTGAAAGGTCACGAGATCGTCGCCGATTTCGACATCGACCGCGATAAACGGCGAATCCTCGACCTTTATGCCGATCTTCTCGACCGGGGTAACAAGGTAGTGGCGCCCATCCTCGAATTTCAGGATGTTGGAAAACATGCGCACCATACCGGGTCGCCCGATGGGTGAACCTTCGTGGAACCAGGTCCCATCGGCCCTGATTTCCATGTCCATTTCACCGCAATAGGGCGGGTTCCACAGATGCACGGGGGCTGGTCCGCGCAGTCCTGCCTTTTGCGCACCCGCCGCAATATCGCTTGCGCGGTCTGCCGCCGGGCCGGGGTTAGAAGCTATGCCGGACTGTTTGCCCATTTCACCTGCGTTCGATCCGTGGTTTCATATGTGTAGAGCAGAATGAGAGATATGTCATGGCCGAGGATGACAAACTGGTTGACGAAATCCTGTCACTGGGCGGAAAGCTGATCGAGGCGAGGTCCAGTATCGAGCGCCGGTTCGTCGGGCAGCACGATGTCGTGGAGCAGGTTCTGGCCGCGATCCTGTCTGGCGGGCATGCCCTTCTGGTCGGGCAGCCGGGGCTTGGCAAGACGATGCTGGTGGATACGCTGGCCACGGTTCTGGGCCTTGATGATGCGCGCATCCAGTTCACGCCGGACCTGATGCCGGCTGATATTCTCGGGTCGGAAGTGCTGGATCAGGATGCTGATGGCAGGCGTGCCTTCCGCTTTGTCGAGGGGCCGGTTTTCACGCAGCTTCTTATGGCCGATGAGATAAACCGTGCCAGCCCGCGCACGCAGTCTGCGCTGCTGCAGGCGATGCAGGAAGGGCAGGTGACTGTCGGCGGGGCGCATCGCCCGCTTGGCCGGCCCTTCCATGTCCTGGCCACGCAAAACCCGATCGAGCAGGAGGGCACCTATCCGCTGCCCGAAGCGCAGCTCGACCGGTTCCTCATGCAGGTGGATGTCGATTATCCCGACCGCGATACCGAACGCGCGATCCTTCTGGCGACGACCGGCGTCGAACGCGACGATCCTCATGCCGTGATGTCGCCCGACGCGCTTATCGCCGCGCAGACACTGATACGGCGCATGCCCGTCGGTGAGACGGTGGTGAATGCGATTCTCGATCTGGTGCGCTCGCTGCGTCCGGGACCGGACAGCATGCCGTGGGTTGGCGAAACGCTCAGCTGGGGGCCGGGGCCGCGCGCGGCGCAGGCGCTGATGCTGGTGACGCGGGCGCGCGCCGTGCTGAATGGCCGCTTCGCCCCAACACTTGAAGACGTGGATGCGATGGCGGCACCGGTTCTGCGGCACCGCATGGCGCTTGGCTTCGCTGCGCGCGCCCGTGGCGAGACGGTGGACGGGATCATCGCGCGGGTCCGTGACGCGCAGCTTCGGCAGGCGGCGTGACGCCAGAAGACGCATCCCTTGCCGGCCTGCGCGCGCGTGCCGAGGCTGCCGCCGCGGCGCTGCCGCCGCTGGTGCTGGCGCGCGGCCCGGTCGCGGCCACGTTTGCACCGGGCGGTCACGGGTTGCGCCGACCGGGCATTGGCGAAGATTTCTGGCAATACCGGCAGGCGCATGAGGGTGATACCGCCGCGGCGATCGACTGGCGGCGTTCGGCGCGCGGAGACATGCGTTTCGTGCGTGATCGCGAACGGCAGACCGCGCGCACAGCGGCAATCTGGCTGGGCCGGGGCGCAGGAATGGCCTATGCAGGGCAGGCCGGCACGGGCGAGACGAAGATGGGTCGCGCAAAACTGCTGTCCCTGTCTCTGGCGCTTCTGCTGATCCGCGCTGGCGAGCGGGTGACACTGTTGGGAGAACCCGCCGGGACCGGCGCAGCACAGGCGACCAAGCTGACCGCCGGGATCAGCATGATTGCGCCACTGGACCACGACGACGACGCGCCCTTGCGGGCAGCAGCGCGCGGGGCGCAAGTCGCGGTGTTGATCGACGATTTTCTGAACGATGACCCGCGGCTGGACGAATTTCTTCAGACCATGTCGGGCGTCGGCTCAACGGGTGTGATGCTGCAGATATTGCATCCTGACGAGGAGGATTTTCCCTTCGAGGGCGCGGTGCGCTTTCAGACGCTTGGCGGTCAACGCCATGACACGCGGGATGCGGGCGGCCTGCGCGCCGCGTATCGGGCGCGGTTGGACGAACGGCGCGATGCCCTTGCGGCGGCGGCGTCGAATGCGGGGTTTCTGTTCGGAACGCACGATCTTGGCCAGCCTGCATCCGAGGCGCTCGCCTGGCTTCACGGGGTTCTTTCGGCGCGATGATGATGCTCGGGCCAATAGGTTTCGCAACGCCGCTGATCCTGCTGGCGCTCGCCGTGCTGCCGCTTCTGTGGTGGCTTCTGCGTGCCTTGCCGCCGGTTCCCAAACGGGTTCGCTTCCCCGGCACGGTGCTGCTGAAGGGGCTGGTCGATGCGAACCCGGTCGCGCGGCGCACACCCTGGTGGCTTCTGCTGCTGAGGATTGCGGCGGTTGCGGCGGCGATACTGGCTTTTGCAGGGCCTGTCTGGCGGCCCGCACCCGCGCCCGAACCGGGCGATGCGCTGGTGATCGTGATGGATGCGGGCGCGACAGCGGGGCCGGGCTGGCGCGCCGCGCAGACCCGCGCGCTTCGCGCAGCTGACACCGCTTTGGGTGATGGCGCCCCAGTGGCGCTGCTGCTGGCCGACGGTCGAAGCGAGGGCGCGCTGCCGTTTCTTGCCGACGACGCGATTGCCGCGGCCCTTCGCGCCGCCAGTCCGCAAGCGTGGCCGGGTGCTTATCCCGATGCGCCGGACACGATCCTGGCCAACGCACCCGAAGGGGGGCTGCGCACGCTGTGGCTCAGCGACGGGCTGGACCATCCGGGCCGCAGCGCCTGGCTTTCGGCGCTTTTGGCGCGTGGCCCGGTCGATGTCGTGCCGCCCGTGTCGCCGGCCTATTCGCTGCGGATGGTGCGTGATGGCACCCAGCCAGAGCTGGAACTGCAATCGACAGCGCCAGAGGCGCGGGCGGTGCTGGCCCTTGGACCCGATCCGCAGGGTATCCCGAGAGAGCTTGCGCGTCTTGAGCCGTCAGAGGGCAGAAGCGCCTTCGGTGTCACGAGTTGGCCCGTTCCCGTCGATCTACCGCCCGAGCTTCTCGGCCGCGTGACCCGCTTTCAGATCGACGGGATCGAGAGCGCTTCCGCCGTGGTGCTGGGTGATGACAGGCTGCGCCGCCCGGTTGTCGCGCTGATCGGGCAGGGACAGGCCACCAGCGAGCGGCAGGCATTGCTATCGCCCGCGCATTTCCTGCGCAGCGCATTGGAACGTTCGGCGCGCGTGATTGAAGCGGGGCTGAACGATGCCATCGCCGCGAAGCCCGACGTGATCGTGCTGATGGACCGTTCCGGGCTGGACGCGGACGGCGCGCTGACCGATTGGGTTGCCGAAGGCGGGCTTCTGATCCGGTTTGCCGGTCCGCGCATGGCCGCTGATCCCGGCCTTGCAGAGGAGCCGCTTCTGCCTGTCCGGTTGCGCCCCGGCGGGCGCGACATGGGTGGCGTGCTAAGCTGGGGAGAGCCGCGTCCGGTCGCGCCCTTCGCCGCTGACGGTCCGTTCGCGGGGCTCGCGATCCCGCCTGACGTCACCATCCGTGCGCAGCTTATGGCCGAACCCTCGCCGGATTTGCCGTCGCGCAGCATCGCGGTGCTGAGCGATGGCACGCCCCTTGTGACCCGCGCCGATTCTGGCGACGGGCAGGTGGTGCTATTCCATTCCACGGCCAACGCCGACTGGTCCTCGTTGCCGATTTCGGGGTTGTTCGTCCAGATGCTCGAACGTCTGGTTGCAGGTGCCGGACGCGCGACGGCAGAGCCGCAGGGCCAGCCACAAGGCGGAAGCTGGACCGCGACCGACGTTCTGAGCGGCTTCGGTCGCCTGATTGAAGCGCCTGACGCTGTTCCGGTCGCTGCCGAGGTTCTGGCGGATGGGGCGGCCCCCGATCTTCCAGCCGGGATCTATGCCTCGGGCGAACGGGTAATGGCGCTGAATGCGGGTGCGCCGCTTGCGCTGGCTGGCTGGGCCGGTGCGACTGTCGAGAGCGCGCGGCCTTCCGGTATTCCGCTGGCCGGGTGGTTATTGATCGCGGCGGCGGCGGTGCTGATCGCCGATCTGGCGGGAAGTGCCGCGCTTCGGGGCGGGCGCAGATCGGGCCGTGTGACCGCCTCGCTGCTGGTCGTGGCGAGCATGCTGGTCCTTCTGCCGACTGCCCCGCGCGCGCAGGTTCCTTTCGGCGATAATGGCCCGGCAGACCAGCCGGTGCCCGAACTTCTGGCACCTTTCGAGGTGCCACAGGACGATCCGACAGGCGCTGACGACGCGCAGGCTGACCCGGACGGTGGTGCGGCGGCTGAAGAACCGCGAGCAGAGGTCGATCCCGATCTGGCCCGTGCGGCATCCGAATTCGCGATGGGCTATGTGCTGACCGGCAATGCCGAACTTGACGAGCTGTCGCGCGCCGGACTGACAGGGCTGTCACTGACGCTTTATTCGCGCACCACGGTGGAACCTACGCCGCCCGTCGCAATCGACCTTGAGACGGCGGATCTGACGCTGATGACATTCCTTTACTGGCCCATCGGCCCGGATCAGCCGATCCCATCGGCAGACGCGTATCTGCGCCTGAACCGCTTCCTGCGCGGCGGCGGAATGATCCTGTTTGATACCCGCGACGCCGATCTTGCCGGAAGCGCTGCAGATGCATCTGACGATCTGCGCAGACTGGCCGGGCCGCTTGACATGCCGCCCTTGCAGGAGGTTCCGCAGGATCATGTCCTGACACGCAGCTTCTATCTGCTGGAAGAGATGCCGGGGCGCTTTGCCGATGGTGATGTCTGGGTCGCTGCGACCTCGACCGAGGCGGGCACCGTGAATGACGGTGTCTCGCCGGTCGTGATTGGCGGGAATTCTTGGGCAGAAGCCTGGGCCATCGACGACAGGGGCCTGCCGCTTTTCGCTGTCGGTGCCGGGATGGACGGCGAACGGCAGCGCGAAATGGCGCATCGGTTCGGGGTAAACCTGATCATGTATGTGCTGACCGGCAACTACAAATCCGACCAGATCCACGTGCCCGCGCTGCTTGAACGCCTGCGGCAGGAGGGGCAGCCATGAGATTTGATGCCCTCGTCTTCGACCCGCTGCTTGCACCTCTGATCGGAACGGCGGCGGCTGTCTGGATTGCCGTCGTGATCGCCGTTCTGGCCGCGCTGAGCGTTGCCTTTTCGATCTGGCGCGGGCTCAAGGGGGCGTGGTGGCGCGGGGCGGCGCTTCTGCTGATTGCGCTGGCGCTGTCCGGGCCTGGCATCCAGCGCGGCACGGCGCGCCCTCTTTCCGATATCGTCATTCTGCTGGATGATCGCAGCGCCAGCCAGTCCTTGCCGACCAGGCGCGAAGCCAGTGACGCCGCATTGCGCCAGATCGAGACACAGCTTTCCGAATGGCCCGAAACAGAGGTCCGCAGGGTCACGGTGGGCGATTCCGATGACGGCACTTTGCTGGGTGCGGCGCTGTCGAAAGCGATTGCAGCTGAACCCGCGAACCGGCTGGCAGGCGCGATTGTTGTCAGCGACGGCCTTTCCCACGATGCCGGCGTGATCCCGGAAACCGCGCCCGCGCCGGTGCATTTCCTGCAGACCGGCAGGCCCGAAGACTGGGACCGCCGCATCGTCATTGACGAGGCGCCCGGCTTCGCCCTGATCGGAGAGCCCGCGACCATCAGCCTGCATATCGCTGATGAAGGCCAGACGCCCGACGAGACGGCAGGTCCGACGACGCTGACGGCGCGCCTTGATGGCGAGGTGATCGCGACGATTGCCGTGACGCCCGGCACCCGTGTCGAACTGCCCGTCACGCTTGAAACGGCGGGCGCGAACGTGATCCTTCTGTCGGTCGGAACCGAGGATGGCGAGCTGACGGGGCTGAACAATCAAGCCGCGTTGACCGTCAATGCGGTGCGCGACAGGCTGCGCGTTCTGCTGGTTTCAGGAGAGCCGAATGCAGGTGAACGCACATGGCGCAATCTTCTGAAATCGGACGCGAATATCGACCTCATTCACTTCACGATCCTTCGCCCGCCAGAAAAATTCGATGGTGTGCCGGTAAATGAGCTGGCGCTGATCGCATTTCCGACGCGCGAACTTTTCATGGAGCGGATCGAGGATTTCGACCTCATCATCTTCGACCGCTACCGGATGCGCGGCATCCTTCTGCCCGAATATTACGACAATATCCGAAGATATGTCGAAAATGGCGGCGCGGTGCTGGTTTCGGCGGGTCCGGAATTTGCAGGCGTCGACAGCATCGCGCGTTCGGCACTTGGCCCGGTTCTGCCTGCGCGGCCCACGGGCCGGGTGATCGACACACCATTCCTTCCGCGCCTGACCGAGGAAGGGCGCAAGCACCCCGTAACGGACGGCCTGCCCGGTGCGCCTGCCGCCGAAGGAAGCGCCTCGCAAGGCGACGATTGGGGGCGCTGGCTGCGCATGATCGAAACCGTGCCGACGCCTGACAGCACTGTGGCCATGACCGGCACCGACAATCAGCCGCTTCTGATGCTGCGCCGGCAAGGAGACGGGCGCGTCGCCCTGATCGCATCGGATCAGCTTTGGCTTTGGGGGCGGGGATTTGAAGGCGGTGGGCCGCAGCTCGACCTGATGCGCCGGGTTGCGCATTGGTCGATGAAGGAACCCGAGCTGGAGGAAGAGGCGCTGGAACTGCGCACCCTTGCCGGGCAATCGGTCGAGGTCACGCGACGCAGCCTTATGGACGATCCCGGCCCCGTCCAGCTGACCGGACCTTCGGGCCAGCTGGCAGAGATTACGCTGGACGAAACCGCCCCCGGACGTTTCACCGGTCGTTTCACGGCACCGGAACCGGGGCTTTACACGGTCCGGCAGGGCGAGCTTACCCGTTCGGTCGCCGTCGGACCTGCGGCCCCACGCGAATTTGACCGCACCGTCGCCAATGCTGCCGACATGGCGGCTCTGGTCGAAAATTCCGGCGGCAGCACGCATCGGCTCTCGGACGGCATTCCCGAACTGCGGCGTGTGGCCGAAGGACGCCCGGCTGAAGGGCGCGGCGTTGGCGGGCGCTGGATCGGACTTTATGAACGTCAGGCCGAGACGATCACCGGCCTCAGCCGCAGGCCTGTCCTGCCGGATTGGGCGTGGCTTTGCCTGATCGGCGCGGTCATGCTTGCCGGCTGGCTGATCGAAGGACGACGCGCCGCCTGACGCCCGAATGCTTGCCAATCCGCCCCGCCGTTTGCTAGCACCTTATCCGGACATTCCAAGAGGACATCATGGCCGAGACCACGACGACATCCGCCGATATCGGCCTTATTCAGCGGATCATTCCGCATCGCTATCCGTTCCTGCTGATCGACAAGGTGCGCGATATCGTTCCGCACAAATCCGGCATCGGCATCAAGAACGTCACCTTCAACGAGCCGCATTTTCAGGGCCACTTCCCGAACCAGCCGGTCATGCCCGGCGTAACCATTGTCGAGGCGATGGCGCAGACCGCCGCTGTCGTCGTGGGCATGAGCCTCGATCTCGCGGACAAGGGCATGCGGACCTACTTCATGGCCATCGACAAGGTGAAATTCCGACGCATGGTCGTGCCGGGGGATGTGCTGGAGCTGCATGTCACGGTCAAGCGCGGCGGCGGCAAGATCTGGAAGTTCGAAGGTAAGGCGGTCGTCGACGGCGAAACCGCCTGCGAGGCAGAGTTCACGGCCATGATGGATCAGCCGGCGGCACAGGGATCGGCGGATGGCTGACACGCTGATCCATCCGTCAGCGATCGTCGAGACCGGGGCGAAAATCGGGCAGGGCGTCCGCATCGGCCCGTTCTGCCTCGTGGGATCGCAGGCGCATCTTGGCGACGGTGTCGAACTGAAGTCGCATGTCGTCGTGACAGGCGATACCTCGGTCGGCGAGGACACGGTGATCTATCCCTTCGCCTCTATCGGGCACGACCCCCAGGACCTTAAGTTCCGTGGCGAACATACACGATTGCAGATAGGTGCGCGCAACCGCATCCGCGAATATGTCACAATGCAACCCGGAACCGAAGGCGGCGGTGGGCTGACCGAAGTCGGCGATGATGGGCTTTTCATGGCGAATTGCCATGTCGCCCATGATTGCCGCATCGGAAACCATGTCGTGCTGGTCAACTCTGTCGCGGTGGCCGGCCATTGCGTGGTCGAGGACGAGGTCATCATCGGCGGCCTGTCAGGTATCCATCAATTCGTCCGGCTGGGCCGTGGCGCGATGATCGGGGCGCTGTCTATGGTCACGGCTGATGTCGTGCCATACGGCCTCGTGCAGGGGCCGCGTGCGCATCTTGACGGGCTGAACCTTGTCGGGCTGAAGCGGCGCGGGGCCTCGCGCAGCGAAATCGCGGCGCTCCGGTCCGCGCTTGCAAAGCTTCATCAAGGCGCCTTTCGCGACACCGCGCGCGACCTGGCCGCGGACACGAACGGCCCTATGGTGCAGGAAATGCTTGACTTCATCCTCGGTCCGTCCGACCGCAGCTTCCTGAAACCGCTATGAGCCGCACCGCCATTATTGCCGGGCAGGGCGCGCTTGCGCCGGTTATCGCCGAACGGCTGGACAATCCGGTCATCGCCTCGCTTGAGGGATTTGCGCCACCGATGCCGCATCACAGCTTCCGGCTGGAGCGTCTGGTGCCGTTTTTCGACTGGCTGACCGAGCAGGATGTCGGGCAGGTGACATTTGCAGGTGCCGTCCGGCGGCCGCGACTTGATCCCGAAGCGTTCGATCCGCGCACTGCAAGCCTTGTGCCGCGGATCCTGACGGCGATGCAGTCGGGCGACGATGCGGCCTTGCGCGAAGTTATCGCATTGTTCGAGGAAGCCGGCTTCTCGGTCGCCGGCACAGCTGAAATCTGCCCTGATCTGGTGCCCGAAGCGGGCTTTCTGGTGGGTGAGCCGACGGCCTCCGACATTGCGGATGCCGACCGCGCGGCCCGGATTGTGGAGGGTCTGGGCGCACTCGATCTGGGGCAGGGAGCGGTGGTCGCTCAAGGGTTGTGCATTGCCGTCGAAACCCTGCCGGGCACCGAGGCAATGCTTGATTTCGTGGCAGCGCATCGCGACATGCGCCCGCGCCCGAATGGTCCGCGCGGTGTGTTCTGGAAGGCCCCGAAGCCCGGTCAGGATCTGCGCGTCGATATGCCTGCGATCGGCCCCGAGACGGTGGATCAGGTGGTTCGCGCCGGTCTGGCGGGCATCGCGTGGCAGGCGAGCGGGGTAATTCTGCTCGGGCGCGAGGAAACGATGGAACGGGCACGCGCAGCCGGCGTTTTCCTTTGGGCGCGATGAAGCCCATAAGCCGCTACCATTCCGAAGCAGAGGAGTGACGCCATGAACGTCTTCCTGATCGCGGGCGAAGCGTCGGGCGACAAGCTCGGCGCGGCGCTGATGGGGGGGCTGAAGGCTTTGCGTCCCGATACCGCCTTTGCTGGGATTGGCGGACCAGAGATGGGCAGGCAGGGCCTTGAAAGCCGCTTTCCGATGGATGAGCTGTCTGTCATGGGCATTGCGGAAGTACTGCCCAAATACCGCCAGTTGAAGCGGCGCATAGATGAAACGGCGCAGGCTGTGGCAGAGGCGCGGCCCGATGCACTTATCACGATCGACAGCCCGGATTTCTGCCTGCGTGTCGCCCGGACGGCAAAGAAGCTTGGCTATGATGGTCCGGTGATTCACTATGTCGCGCCCTCGGTCTGGGCCTGGCGCCCCGGCCGGGCGGCAAAGATGGCGAAAGTCGTCGATCATGTTCTTGCGCTTTTGCCGTTCGAGCCGCCTTATATGGAAGCGGCCGGGATGAGCTGCGATTTCGTGGGACATCCTGTCGTTGCCGAACCCCGTGCCACGAAGGCCGAGGCCGCGGCGTTTCGCGCAGCGCACGGGATTGCGCCCGATGCGCCGCTGGTGTTGTGCCTGCCGGGATCGCGCAAGGGCGAGGTTGCGCGCCTTGGACCGCGTTTCGACGAGGCCCTGATCCGGCTTCGCGACCGCATCCCCGAACTGCGCGTCGTCATTCCGACGGTGCCGGGCGTGTCGCGGATGGTGCGCGACATGACCCGCCGCTGGCCAACCGCACCCGTCGTGGTCGAGGATGCGGCCGACAAGCGCGCGGCCTTCATGGCGTCCAACCTGTCGCTTGCGGCATCGGGCACCGTCAGTCTGGAACTGGCTGCGAATATGGTTCCGATGGTGATCGCCTATGACATGGCGCCCCTGTCGCGCTGGCTGATCGGGATGCTGCTGAAAACCGACACGGTTACGCTGGTCAATCTTGTCAGCGACATGCGTGCGGTTCCGGAATTTCTGGGCGCGGACTGTCAGTCCGACCTGATTGCCAAGGCGCTGCTCGATTTGCTGGAAAACCCGGAACAACGTGCCGCGCAGGCCGAGGCGATGTCGCTGACGATGAAACGTCTTGGCGAAGGCGGCGCGCCGCCGGGACTGCGCGCCGCAAAGTCGGTGCTGGATTTTCTGGAACGCCGCCCCTAGCGGCGTGGCTGTATCCAGCCGCCACCCAGAACGCGCGTGCCGTCGGTTTCATAGAAGACGCAGGCCTGTCCGGGGCTGACACCTTCCTCGGGATCAAGAAGCTCTACCTCGGCGCTGCGCGGCCCAGTCGGGCGCAGGATCGCCCCGCGCGGCGGACGGGTCGAGCGGATGCGCACCGAAACCTCGCGCGCAGGGCCTTCGAACGCCCCATCGCCGATCCAGTTGACCTCACCTACCGGAACGATGCGGGTCGACAGCGCCTCTCGTGGGCCGACAATGACACGGCGGGTTTCTGGGTCGAGTTTCACGACATAAAGCGGATCGCCAAGCCCGCCGATGCCAAGCCCCCGCCGCTGGCCGATCGTGTAGTGGATGACGCCTTGATGCTGCCCCAGAATGTTGCCGTCCATATCGACGATCTCGCCCGGATCGGCGGCACCCGGGCGCAGTTTTTCGATGACCGACGCATAGTTGCCATTCGGCACGAAGCAGATGTCCTGACTGTCGGGCTTGTCGGCCACCGACAGCCCGTATTTTGCCGCGAGCGCCCGCGTCTCGGCCTTGCTGGCCAGATGACCAAGCGGGAAGCGCAGGAAATCCAGCTGTTCCTGCGTGGTCGAGAACAGAAAATAGCTTTGATCGCGATGCGGGTCAGTCGCCATGTGCAGTTCAGCGCCGTCCGGGCCGGTCTTGCGCTGGATATAGTGCCCCGTCGCCATGCAATCCGCATCCAGATCGCGCGCCGTTTCCAGAAGGTCACGGAACTTGACGCGCTCATTGCAGCGGATGCAGGGCACGGGTGTGGCCCCGGCCAGATAGGCGTCGGCGAATTCGTCGATCACCGATTCCCGGAACTTGTTTTCATAATCAAGTACATAATGCGGAAACCCGATCCGCTCGGCGACCCGGCGGGCATCGTGAATATCCTGCCCCGCGCAGCACGCACCCTTCTTCGCCAGCGCTGCGCCGTGATCGTAAAGCTGCAGCGTCACGCCCACGACATCATAGCCCTGTTCGGCCAGATAGGCGGCCACGACAGAACTGTCGACGCCGCCAGACATGGCGACGACGACCCGCGTTTCGGCGGGTGACTTTGCAAATCCCAATGAATTCAAACCCGTTTCCGGGTTGATCTTTGTCGTGATTGTCACGGATTATCCTTTCGGGTTGCCGACACCGGCTCCGATATTTCGACAAAATTATAGGAATTAAACGTCTATTCGCAAGGGGCCGGTTCAACCTGCATTAAACTGTTTGATCTAGACAGGCCGATGAAAGGAGGTGGCCATGTATCTGCGAAAATCAACTGGCCCTCGGGCGGTCCAACTGCATGATGGAACGATCCTGACATTGGCCGACCTGCCACCCGCAACTGTTCGCTGGGTCGCCAGCCGCAAGGCGCTTGTCGTGAAGGCGGTGGTTCACGGGCTGATTACCAGGCAGGATGCCATCGCGCGTTACGGCCTTTCGGACGAAGAATTCGACGGCTGGTGCGCAGCGATCCGCGATCATGGTATCCGGGCGCTCCGTGTGACGAGTTTACAAAAATATAGACAACCATAGGTTGAATTGCGCTGAGGAATAGCGTTCAGTAACCCCATATTAACGAATTGCCGCGAATGTGGATTTCATAGTTCGATTCGCAGCGGGGACAGAGCGATGCGTATACTTCTGGTTGAAGACGATCCGACGACGGCGCGCAGCATCGAGATGATGCTGACCCATGCCAACTACAATGTGTTTCTCACGGATATGGGTGAGGAGGGGATCGATCTTGCCAAGCTGTATGACTATGACCTGATCCTTCTCGACCTCGATCTGCCGGATATGAGTGGAATGGATGTGCTGCGCCAGATCCGCATGTCGCGCGTCGATACGCCGATCCTGATCCTGACCGGATCAGACGATACCGAAAGCAAGCTGCGCGGTTTCGGTTTCGGGGCAGATGATTATATGACCAAGCCCTTCCACCGCGAGGAACTGGTCGCGCGGATCGCTGCGATCATCCGCCGTTCGAAGGGGCACAGCCATTCGGTCATCCGCACCGGCGATCTTGTCGTCAATCTGGACGCGCGTTCGGTCGAGGTGCATGGCAAGCCCGTGAATCTGACAGGCAAGGAATATCAGATCCTCGAATTGCTGAGCCTGCGCAAAGGCACAACGCTGACCAAGGAAATGTTCCTGAACCACCTTTATGGCGGTATGGACGAACCGGAACTCAAGATCATCGACGTGTTCATCTGCAAGCTGCGCAAGAAGCTGTCTGAAGCGCTGGAAGGCGAGAACCATATCGAAACGGTCTGGGGGCGCGGCTATGTGCTGCGCGATCCGCAGCCCGGCGACAGCGAGCGCATGGCGCTCGGGGCCTGAAGGACATTCCTGCCGCCTGAAGGCGCGACTGTCGGCAGCATCCGGATTGCGGTCCCGTCTGGCTTCGGCAGGCTTCCCGGTCTATCACGCTGAAATCGGGTGATCCCCAAGATCGCCCGTTTCTTCACGACGGGGGTGCAGATGGCAGAATCAGACCGCGAATCTGGCGATGGCAGCACCGACAAGGTTCTGGCCGCAATTGCCAAGGATGCCGAGCCCGCCGATATTTCCGCGCTGAGCGATGCGGATGCGGCGGACCGAATTGCGGGGCTTGGCGATTTGCTGCGGCAGGCCAATCTGGACTATCACCAGAAAGACGCGCCAACGATCTCTGACGCCGACTATGATCGTGCGAAGCGGGCATTGGCTGCGTTGGAGGCGGCCTTTCCATCGCTCGCCCAAAGCGACAGCCCAAGCGAACAGGTCGGCGCCGCGCCATCCGAAGCGTTCGGCAAGATCGCCCACGCACAGCGGATGATGTCGCTTGAAAACGCCTTCGCAGAAACCGAGATTCAGGAGTTCGTTGGCCGCGTGCGCAGCTTTCTCGGCCTGAAGGCCGGTGCGGAACTGGATTTTACGGCAGAGCCGAAGATCGACGGACTTTCCCTGTCGCTGCGCTATGAGAACGGCAGGCTTGTTCAGGCTGCAACGCGCGGCGACGGCGCGGTCGGCGAGAATGTGACGGCGAATGCGCGAACCATCGCGGACATCCCCCAGACGCTGAAAGGCGACCCGCCCGCCGTGATGGAGGTGCGCGGCGAAGTCTATATGTCGCATGCGGACTTCGCGACCCTGAATGCTGGGGAGGGTGCGCGGGTTTTTGCGAATCCGCGCAACGCCGCAGCCGGGTCGCTGCGCCAGCTCGATCCGGCTGTGACGGCGGCGCGCCCGCTGAAATTTTTTGCCTATGCCTGGGGTGAGGTCAGCGCGCCCTTCGCCAAAACCCAGTCGGATGCCATTGCGAAACTGAAATCGTTCGGCTTCCAGACCAATCCACTGACACGGCTTTGCCGCAACACGGCGGAGATGATTGCGCAATGGACCGCGATCGAGGCGCAGCGTTCCAGTCTCGGCTATGATATCGACGGCGTGGTCTACAAGGTGGACGATCTTTCGCTGCAGGCACGCCTCGGCTTTCGCTCAACCACGCCGCGATGGGCCATTGCACACAAATTCCCTGCCGAAACCGCGTGGACCCGACTTCGCGATATCGAAATTCAGGTCGGCAGGACCGGCGCGCTGTCGCCGGTCGCACGGCTTGATCCGGTGACGGTGGGCGGGGTGACGGTTTCGAACGCGACGCTGCATAACGAGGATTACATCGCCGGCATCAATTCGAACGGCGAACGTATCCGTGACACCGATATTCGCATCGGCGACTGGGTGAAGGTCTATCGCGCGGGCGACGTGATCCCCAAGGTGTCAGAGGTCGACGAGGGCAAACGAACCGGCTCGGAAACCCGCTTCGTTTTCCCCGAAACCTGTCCGGAATGCGGCTCTGACGCGATCCGCGAAGCAGGCGACGCGGTGCGACGCTGCACGGGGGGCTTGATATGTCCCGCGCAGGCGATTGAAAAACTGAAGCATTTTGTCAGTCGTGGCGCATTCGACATAGAAGGGTTGGGGACCAAACAGATCGAGGCCTTCTATCACGATGATAGCTTGCCGATCCGCGAGCCGGCCGATATTTTCACGCTGCGTGCGCGCGATCAGGCTCAGATTGGCAAGCTGAAGAACCGGGACGGGTGGGGCGAAACCTCATCAGGTAATCTTTTTGATGCCATTGACGCGCGCCGCCGTATCGCGCTTGCCCGCCTTATCTTCGCGCTTGGTATACGTCACGTCGGCGAGGGGGCTTCCTCGGATCTTGCGCGGCATTTTATCAGTTGGGACAATCTCGTCTCGACCGTCGATGCGGCAATCCCTGCGGCCGAGCGTCATGTCGAAGCCGATGAGGCCGTATTGGCAGAGCGCGCCGCCGCAACGGAGGAGGGACGCCGTGCCCGTATTTCCGCCACACGCGATGCGGTGCTGGCCCGTGCGCCGGAACTGCCGCCGGCATCGGTTGATGCATTTGACGAACTGATCTCGATTGACGGGATCGGGGCGGTGGTTGCGCAGTCTCTTTGTGCCACATTCGCGCAGGCCAAAGAACGCGCATCGATCGACGCGCTTGTCGCCCAGCTTGACGTCCAGGATGCCGAAATCGCGGCCACCGCCGGCAGCCCCGTTCTGGGCAAGACCATCGTTTTTACCGGGACCCTGGAACGGATGACGCGGGCAGAGGCGAAGGCCCGCGCAGAAGCGATGGGCGCAAAGGTCGCGGGCTCGGTTTCCGCGAAGACGGATATTCTGGTTGCCGGGCCGGGCGCTGGTTCCAAGGCCACGAAGGCGGCAGAGCTCGGCGTCGAGGTGATTGACGAGGACGCATGGCTGAAGCTGATCGGATAGCGACAAAGGGACGCCCGCCGATCCTGTTTCCGCTTTTCGCGGAGGCTGAAACCCTGCCAGGCATCGGTCCGAAGGCGGCGGAAGCCTTGCAGAACATGTCCATCACCCGGCCCCGCGACCTGATCTTTACCCTGCCGTCGTCCGGGATTGCGAGACGGAATGTCGCCGAATTGCGCGACCTGCGGCCGCCCGAAGTGGCCACCGTCACGGTCACGGTCAGCCGTCACATTGCGCCAAGCGCGCGCAACCGGCCCTATCGCGTGATCTGCACCGATGGGCGCGGCGATCTGACGCTGGTCTTCTTCCACGCCCGGCGCGACTGGCTGGAGAAGGAGCTGCCCGTTGGCGAGAGGCGCATCGTTTCGGGCAAAACAGAACTGTTCGACGGCGTCGCGCAGATGGTTCATCCCGACCATATCCTGCCCGTGGGCAGCGCGCCCCCCGCAGGTTTTGAGCCGGTCTATCCGCTTGCTGCCGGGCTGAACGCAAAGCAGATGGCGCGGGCCGTGGAAGGATCTTTGGATCGTGCGCCGAAGCTGCCGGAGTGGATCGATCCGGCGCTTCTGGCGCGTGAAGGCTGGCCCGACTGGCATACGGCGCTTTTGCGCGCGCATACGCCGTCCGGTCCGTCGGATATTGCGCCGACCGCCGCGGCGCGGGCGCGACTGGCCTATGACGAACTGTTCGCGCATCAGCTCACCCTCGCGCTCGCCCGTCGCGAGCATCGTCGCGGCAAGGGGCGACAAAGCCAGGGCACCGGGCATCTTCGCCAGCGCGTGCTGGACAGTCTGCCTTGGCCGCCGACCGGCGCGCAAAGTCGCGCAGTGGCAGAGATCGCGGCGGACATGGCTGCCGATACGCGGATGAACCGTCTGCTGCAGGGCGATGTCGGCGCCGGCAAGACTCTGGTTGCGATGCTGTCGCTGTTGATCGCGGTCGAAGCAGGCGGGCAGGGCGTTCTGATGGCCCCGACCGAGATCCTCGCGCGGCAGCATCTTCGGGCGCTTATGCCTTTGGCGGACGCCGCAGGCATCCGGATTGAGGCGCTGACGGGTCGCGACAAGGGGGATTCGCGCGCCAATATTTTGACCGATCTGTCCGAGGGGCGGATCGACATTCTGGTTGGCACACATGCAGTCTTTCAGGACGAGGTTCGGTTTCGCGACCTGCGCCTTGCTGTCATTGACGAACAGCACCGTTTTGGCGTCGCGCAGCGCCTGAAGCTCGCTTCAAAGGGCGAGGCGGCGCCGCCCGACGTCCTTGTGATGACCGCGACGCCGATCCCCCGGTCGCTTGCGCTGTCGCAATACGGCGATCTCGACCTGTCGGTGCTGGATGAAAAACCGCCCGGCCGAAAGCCGATCACCACGGTTCTTGTGAACGAAGACCGGATGGACGAGATCGTCGAGCGCATCGGCAAGGCGATTGCCAATGGCGTGCGTGCGTATTGGGTCTGCCCGCTGGTCGAGGAATCGGAACTGTCCGATCTTACCGCCGCCGAGGCGCGGTTTTCGGCCCTGCGCGCGCGCTTCGGCGAAGCTGTCCGCATGGTTCACGGTCAGATGTCCGCCGAGGAGCGCGACGCGGCGATGGCGGCTTTCGCAGAGGGGCGGGCGCAGATCCTGGTGGCGACGACCGTGATCGAAGTCGGCGTGGACGTGCCCGAGGCTGCGATCATGGTGATTGAGCATGCCGAAAGTTTCGGCCTCGCGCAACTTCACCAGCTTCGCGGGCGGGTCGGTCGCGGCTCGGCCGCATCAAGCTGTGTGCTGATGTATCGCGCACCTTTGTCCAAAACCGGCCAGCAGCGGCTGGAGACGCTTCGGGAAAGCGATGATGGCTTTCGGCTGGCCGAGGTCGATCTTCAGATGCGCGGGGCGGGAGATCTGATCGGCACCGCGCAATCGGGATTGCCGCGGTTTCGCATCGCCGATCTGGAACGACAGGCGGCACTGATGCAGCTTGCCCAGTCCGATGCGCGCGCCTTTCTGGAACGTGACCCCGGCATGCTATCCGAACGAGGGGGCGCAGTGCGCACGCTGCTTTGGCTGATGGAGCAGGATCAGGCGATACGGCTGATTAAGACAGGTTAAAATGTTCCTAAAAAGTTCTTGCAAGAATCGTCTGGATATGAGAACAAACGGGCAACTCGTAAGGAGATTGCCATGACTAAAGCCGTGAAATCTGTCCTGAATGCCGAAAATGCCTCGGTTAGCGATCTCGTCGCGGACGCGATAGGGGTTCTTGCGATTTCGGTGACCACGGCGGCGGTGCTGTGGCTTCCTGCGATCCTGTCTGCCTGACCTGTTCCGCGAGGGTCTCCCCGGCCTCGGATCAGTTCCTTGCGGGTGATGTGGCGTTAAGCCCGTCACCCGCTTTTTTATGCGGCGTTGCGGCATAGTGGCAAAATCGGGTAGTCATGCCTGAAAAGGAACAGGCAGGACATCAGATGGAACGGCGCAGTATTAACCTTGCCCTGCAAGGCGGGGGTGCGCATGGCGCCTTCACCTGGGGGGTGCTGGATCGGCTTCTGGACGAAGATTGGCTGGATATTGCCGCGATCAGCGGCACCTCGGCCGGCGCATTGAACGGGGCAGCACTGCAAGCGGGACTCGCCGCGGCGAAGGGGCGTGGCGGACGGCAGGCGGCGCGTGAAAATCTGGGCCATATCTGGTCAGAGGTTGGCGAGGTCAGCGATTCGCGCGTCGTGCGCTGGCTGCATTCGTTCTTTCCCGTTCCACGTTCGATGGAGCGCCTGACCGAGACGTTTTCCCCCTTCGCCTGGTTCGACAATGTGACCCGGCTGTTCAGTCCGTATGATTATGGTCCTTTCTATACGAACCCGCTTCGGGCAATCCTGAAAACCATGCCATATCCGACATTTGGCGCCAAATGTTCGACCCGGATATTCGTTAATGCCACGAATGTCCGCACCGGCCAGCCTCGGGTTTTCGCGGATGCGGAAGTGACGGTGGATGCGGTTCTCGCCTCGGCATGTCTGCCGACGATCTATCGCGCTGTGAAAATCTACGATCCGCGCACCGGCGAAATGGAAGAATATTGGGACGGCGGCTATTCCGGAAATCCCTCGCTCTGGCCGCTTTACGCGCCGGAACTTCCGCGCGACATCGTTCTGGTGAACATCAATCCGCTGCGCCGGGACGAGGTGCCGAAGACGCCCGCCGCCATCGCCGACCGCGTCAACGAGATCAGCTTCAACACCGCGCTTCTGTCAGAACTGCGGGCGATCAATTTCGTGAAACGCCTTCATGATGAAGGACGGCTGAAGGGCAAGGTCATGAAGAACGTTCTGATGCACATGATCCTTGACGATACGCTGATGAACGACCTGACAGCGCGCACCAAGATCCTGCCCGATCCGGGGATGCTGGAGCGCATGTTCACAGCCGGTAAGGCGTCTGCCGACAGTTTTCTGGACCGTCATGCTGATGACCTCAATCAGCGCGACTCGGTGGATTTCACGACGCTGTTCCCGCGCGGCATTTCGGAACCTGCCGACCCCGAAGAAATCGAAAGATTGTCGGAAGGGTAAACAAGCCCGCCCGAGATCACCAGCTTCGCCGCGTCCTCAACGCTCATATCCAGAATATGGACGTCGGTTTCCGGCACGAACAGCAGAAAGCCCGATGTCGGGTTCGGTGTGGTCGGCACGAATACCGCAAGACAATTGCCGCGCCCCGCGGCGGTTCCGCGTCGCGCGATCTCGCCCTTGGCGTTGCCTGCGACAAATCCAAGGCCCCATAGCCCCTTGCGCGGATACTCGATCAGGCAGGCACGGTCGAACTTGTCGTCGCCCTGGGTGAAGATCGTTTCGGCGATCTGTTTCAGGCCGCCATAGACTGCGCCGATGATGGGCATGCGCGTCACCAGCGCCTCGCCCGCGCCGATCACGCCGCGCCCGATCCAGCCGCGCGCGATCCAGCCGATCAGCAGCGTGAAGATCAGGAAGACGACGACGCCAAGCCCGCGAAGGTCGATGCCGATATAGTTCTCCGGCCGCCAGCGTGGCGGGATCAGCGGCAGCACCCAGCTGTCCATCCAGCCCGTCAGCGTCCAGATCAGCCAGACGGTGATGCCCACCGGGGCGATCACGATCAGCCCGGTCAGAAAAGAGGCACGCAGCGCCGAAATCGGGCCAGAGCGTCGGCGTCGCGGCCGTTCCGGCCGCAATGGGGGCAGATCTTCGGTCATCTCGGCTTTTCCTTCGCCGCGATGCTGAAGGCCGGGCGGGATTCCGTCAAGCCCCGCCGCGCAGCGCTGCCGCTTCCAGCGCGATCTTTGCGCCCAGCCGGGCATTGTTCATCACCAGTTCGATATTGGCAGTCAGCGAAGCGCCGTCGGTCAGCTCGAAGATGCGTTGCAGCAGATAGGGGGTAACGGCCTTCGCGGCAATGCGGTGGCGCGCAGCGTCGGCTAGCGCCTGCTCGACAATCGGGCCAATCGTCGCGCGGGGAATCTCGGCGTTCGTGGGGATCGGGTTGGCGACAAGCTGGCCTCCGGGAAGCTTCAGGGCCGCGCGGATCGCGGCCGCACGCGCGATCTGGCCCGGATCATCCATCCGGAGCGGTGCGCGCAAGCCGGATTCGCGCGACCAGAATGCCGGAAGCTGATCCTGCCCGAACGAGATGACCGGAACGCCGAGCGTTTCCAGCACCTCAAGCGTCTTGGGCAGGTCCAGGATGGCTTTTGCCCCGGCGCACACCACTGTAACTGGGGTCTGTGACAGCTCCTGAAGATCGGCCGAGATGTCGAAGCTTGTTTCCGCGCCGCGATGCACGCCACCGATACCGCCGGTCGCAAAGACCTCGATGCCCGCGAGATTCGCACAGATCATCGTTGCCGCGACGGTCGTGGCCCCCGTGCGCCCCTGTGCCACGCAAACCGCAAGATCGGCGCGCGACAGTTTCATGACCTGCGATTGCGACGTATTCGCCAGATGTTCCATCGCCGTTTCATCAAGGCCGATGCGGATTCGCCCCTCGATCACGGCAATGGTTGCGGGCACGGCACCGTGGTTGCGGATTTCGGCCTCGACCCGGCGCGCCATTTCCAGATTCTGGGGATAGGGCATTCCATGGGTGATGATAGTCGATTCCAGCGCGACGATCGGTGCACCAGAGGCGCGGGCCTCGGCCACTTCGGGGGTGTAGTCGATGAAATCCTTCATGGCATGTCCTTTCCTGAAACATGGGCGGCGGCGGCATGGGTGGCGCGCTCCAGCGCGGTATCTCGGGCGTGACCGGCGCGCTCTGCGGCAAGATGGGCGGCAAGGAAGCTGTCGCCCGCGCCGGTCACGCGGGCGATGGTGACAACGGGCGGTGTCACGCTTGTAACACCTTCACCGGCCAATCCGTCCGCAACCGGCCTGCCGCCATCAGTGACAATGACCCGGTGCATGCCCAGATCGAGCATCGCCTGTGCCGCATCCATGGCAGAGCCAAGAGCGCGGTGGGCCAGCACTTCTGCCTCGTAACGGTTCAGATAGAAGCAGCCATGCGCCGCCCCGATCAGCGGTGCGAGGCGTTCGGCCTTGCCCGGACTGGCCGGAACAATGCGCAGATCGGCCTCTGCCAGGCCCGGTTCCTGCCCGATCCGCGAAAGCTGCGCCGTAGTCAGGTTGCCGTCGATCACAGCAACGCCGCGCCAAGGTGCAGACGCCGCAGCAAGGCGGCCGTCGCGGATCGGCTGCAGGATCGCATCGCCCGATTCCTCCAGCGAATGCACGTCCGCGATCGCCGCGATCAGGCCGTTCACATCCTCGACGGCCATATAGACGTCGGTCGGCCCGCCGTCTCGATACAGATATTCCGTCGCCACACCCTGCGCCGCGACCGTGCCAATCAGCGCCTCGCCTTCGCCATCGCGTCCGACAGCAGAAAGGATCGCCGGCGTCATGCCCCAGCGTGCGACGGCAAGCGCGACATTCAGCGCTACACCGCCCGGTACATGCGCAATCCGGCCCGGCATGTCGGCGCCAGCCGCCATCGCGCGCGGGCAGCGCCCGATCACGTCCCACAGCATCCCGCCGATACACAAGAGATCCGCTTGCCTGCTCATCCGTAAGTCCAAACCCTGTTTCTTTGATATGCCGTGCAGGACGGGCTTGCCAAGGACAAGCCGATCAGGGCGCGTTCGTTTCAGCCGTGGCCGCCGGTGCCGGGACCGTTGCAGGTGCCGAGGGCAGCAATCGCGTGATCCCCGTCGCCGCCGCCCGCGCGAGGTCCGGGTCAAGCGACATCGTCACATATTCGCCGCGCCGCCACTTGACCGCCAGATCGTCATAGTGACGCGACAAGGGATGTCCCGACTGACCCGAGGCGATAATGAACACAGAACTGTCGGGATCGGCCAGATCATAGACACCGCGATAGCCCGATCCGCTAACCGGCAGGAAACTGTCTGCCGCAGCGTTCAGCGGCGCACGCGCCAGTGTCGTGTCCCCGCCCGAGAGGGATTGCCGCAGATTGGCGATCCAGCCGAGGCGCGGGATCGGGCCGAGGGCCGGGTGCATCTGCACAGCCTCGTGCGCGTCGCCCCAACGCCAGCTTGCCACATCGGGACCATATCGTGCGGTAAGGTCAAGAATCGCTGCATCGAGTGACTGACGGGCGATTGTCGGGCATGATTCCACCGCCGCCGACTGGCGGATGTCGCACCAGGCCGCTGCGCCGCCGCGATTGCGGAAGACGCGTTCGATAAAGCCCGGATGAAGCGTTGATATATGCTCGGAAAGCGGGCCCAGATCGTCGCGGATCAGCCGGTCCTGAAGCGCGCGCATCCACGAGGCATAGATCAGCGGCTCTGGCAGATGCTCGTTCATCGCGCCGTCCCATTCGGCCAGCAGACGAAGCGCGTCCTGTCGCTGACGCTCTGGCGTGCCTTCAGCCGCAGGCTCTCCGGTGAACCACAGATCGGCACCGACAAGCGGCAGCAACGCGCGCGCTGCCGGGCTGACGATGTCAAGCTGCGTCTCGATCAGGCTGTCGCGGCTGTGAACCTCGCGTCCGTCGAGCAGGCGCCGAAGCCGTTCGCGACGCAACCCGGAATCGCCGTCATGGCCAAGCGTCGCGCTCGTGCCTACAAGCGCGCCGGTGGCCAGATCGACGCCGTCCTGTGCCGCATCGCGCATATCGAGCGCGGTCACGCCCTGCCACCTGTTCGCGGCGATCCAGCCCGGCGTCGGCATCCGGCCAAGCGTCTGGTGGCCGGAAGCGCGGACCGGGCTCAATCCGACAAGGCGCTCCGAAATCCCGTCGCGATCAGCCAGCGTCAGATGCGCTGCCGGCGTGCCCCAGTCCTTTGCCGCCGCGATCGCGCCGGCGCGGTCCTGCGCCGTCATGATGCCGATCAGCGCGCTCATCGTGCGGTCGTCCTGGCTTAGACCCGTCCAGGACAGCGAGGCGGCAAATCCCACGGGCGTAACCGTATTCAGACCGAAACTGCTGCCGGAAAGCAGCGGACCATTCTCGGTTTCCCGCAGGGTAATGGTCCGGTCTTCGCCTCCGTTGACGCGGATGATCTCGCGGCGGGCTGCAAAATCCTGCCAGCCATTCACGCCGCGATAACGGTTCGTGTCGCCGGGCTGGATTTCTTCGATGTGAAGATCGGCATCGTCATTCTGCGCGGGCGCGAATCCCCAGGCCAGCCGGGCAGAACGACCGGACATGATGGCCGGAACGCCCGGAATTGTCGCGCCAATCACATCGCCCGAACGCAGCTGCATCCGCGCCAGATACCACAGCGACGGCATCGTCAGCGCCGCCTGCGGATCGTTGGCAAGAAGCGGCTGACCAGCGGCCGTGCGGGGCGCGTCCGCCGAAAACACCGATGCGCCAAGCCCGGAAAACGGGACAAGATAGCCGGCCAGATCCCAGGGCCAGCCCGGCGCTGCATCGGGTGCTGTCGGCGAAATCCGCGCAGCCGAGAAAAGCGAGGCGTAGGCTGGCATCGCAGCTTCGCCGATGCCGGCCACCAGATCCTGCCCCCGTTCGGGCGCCGCCAGCGAAAGCTGCGCGCGCAACACCTCGGCCGGAAGCTGCCGGCTGGCGGCGGCGGCGAACAGCTTCAGGATCGCCAGCGAATCGGCCGGCTGCCAATAGGCTATATCGTCCGGAAACAGAAAGAATTCCGGCGCGCCCCGGCCAAGCGCGCCCTGATTGACGATCTCGATCCACTGGTTGACGCCCGCGGCATAGCTTTGAAGCGCCGCGCGCGTCTCGGGCGTCTGCGACTCCAGCGACGCACGGGCCGCGCGCGCGATCCCCATGCGCCGCGCCAGGTCGTCAGATGGCAGGGCGCGCTCGCCATAGATCTCTGCCAGCCGGCCCTGCGAGGCGCGGCGCAGGACCGTCATCTGGAAAAGCCTGTCCTGCGCCTGCGCAAGACCCAGCGCGAAGAACGCGTCGCTGTCGGATTGCGCGAAAATATGCGGGACGTCTTCGGTAGACCGCACGATCTCGACCGCGGCGCCGATGCCGGACACACGGTAGCTGGCGGCATAATCGGGAAGCGAGCGCACAGCGAAATACCAGACAAGAAGCGTCGCCAGCAGTGCAACGACGATCAGACCAAGCGTCAGCCGCAGGAACCAGCGGAACAGGGTCAGCATGTTTCGGGCAAGGTCCTTCGCAGCGCGCCCTCGCTTGACCGCGGGGCCGGGGGGTGTTGTCTTGCGGTTGTGTAGGCCAAGCGCAGCGGGCTTTCAACGCGGGAAAAGCGGCAAGGGCCGCGTCAGCAGGAGCATGATATGGCAAAGATCGCATTTCTGGGGCTTGGCGTCATGGGATACCCGATGGCGGGGCATCTTTCGAAGGCCGGGCACGAGGTGACAGTCTATAACCGAAGCACCGGAAAGGCCCGCGACTGGACAGCGGAATACGGCGGCGACAGCGCCCCGACCCCGCGAGAGGCGGCGAAGGGCGCAGAATTCGTCATGGCCTGTGTCGGCAATGACGACGATCTGCGCAGCATCTGCCTTGGTGACGACGGCGCTTTCGCGGGGATGGACAGGACCGCAATTTTTGTCGATCACACGACGGTATCCGCGCGTGTAACGCGCGAGCTTGCCGAAGTCGCGTCGGACAAAGGCATTGGCTATGTCGACGCCCCGGTATCAGGCGGGCAGGCGGGGGCCGAGAACGGCCAGCTTTCGGTGATGTGTGGTGGCAGCCAGGACGATTTCGACCGCGCCGAACCTGTCATCGACGCCTATGCCAAGATCTGCCGCCTGATGGGTCCGGTCGGGGCAGGGCAGACGACGAAGATGTGCAATCAGATCGCGATTGCGGGACTGGTTCAGGCGCTTTCGGAATCGCTTCGCTTCGCCGAAGCATCAGAGCTTGATATCGAAAAGGTGGTCGAGGTCATCAGTCAGGGTGCGGCCGGAAGCTGGCAGATGGTCAACCGTCACAAGACGATGGCAGCAGGCGCGTTCGATCACGGCTTCGCAGTTGACTGGATGCGCAAGGATCTGGGCATCTGCCTGGACACCGCTGACGATATCGGCGTCAGCCTGCCCGTCACCGCGCTTGTCGATCAGTTCTACAAGGATGTGCAACTGATGGGCGGCGGTCGCTGGGACACCTCGTCGCTGATCGCGCGCCTGCGCGACTAGACAGCGATCAGGCGCGCTGCGCGAAGTCGCCGATGCGACCCCGATAGAACAGCAGCGGCGCGCCATCTGTCATCGTGGCCCGCAGAACTTCACCCACGACAATCGCGTGATCGCCGGCATCATGCAGCGCTGACATGCGGCATTCGAAGCGCGACAGGCAGCCTTCAATCAGCGGGGTGCCGTCCCGTCCCTCGGTCCAGTCCAGACGGTCGAAGATGTCATGCGATCTGGCGAAGCCGTGGCAGACCGCATCCTGTTCGTGCGACAGAACATGAATGGCGAAATGCGTGGCATTGGCAAAATGCGCGAACCGGCGCGACGCCTTGGCGGGCGACCACAGCACCAGCGGCGGGTCCATCGAGACAGAGCTGAAGCTGTTTGCGGTCATGCCGACCGGCCCCTGCGCCGAGGCCGTCGTGACAACCGTAACCCCCGTGCCGAACATGCCGAGCGCGTCGCGAAAGGCGCGCGAATTCTCGGGCGAGGGTGTGAAGCTTTGAACATGTTGCATGGCGGAACCTCAGGGAATTTCGAAACCGTTGCCAAGTTCGTAAAGTTCGAACCACGTCTCGCGGTCCAGTTTCACCCGCATCGCATCCGACATGGCGCTGATCCGGTCCAGATTGTTGGTGCCCAGGACAGGTATGACCCGCGCCGGGTGCCGCAGCAGCCAGGCAATCGCTGCGGCGCTTGCGTCGGCATCGTAATCCCCGCCGATCTCGCGCAGCCTTGCCAGCAGCTTCGGATGCGCGCCGCCGAAAAGCGCGCCTCCTGCCAGTGGCGACCAGGCCATCGGCGGTATGGCGCGTTCCTGAAGAAAAGCCACATCGCCATTGCGGAAGGGTTCGCTGTTGACGACGCTCAGCTCGATCTGGTTGGTCACGAGCGGCGTTTTCATCGACGATTGAAGCAGGGTCCAGTCGAACAGCCGAAAGTTTGACACGCCGACCGCACGGACTTTGCCGGTCGTGACCAGTTCATCCAGCACCGCGCCGGTTTCGTGCGCGTCCATCAGCGGATCGGGACGATGGATCAGCAGAAGATCAAGATAGTCGAGGCCCATCTCGGCAAGGGATTGGTCCACAGAGGCAGTCAGATGGGCGCGGCTGGTGTAGTAATGCTTGGTCCGGCGATGGGGCGCCTTGTCAGAGGTCAGCGCAATATCAGCCTTGGTAACGATCTCGATCTGGTCGCGCAGGTCCGGCGCGGCTTTCAGCGCGGCGCCCAGAACCGTCTGGCTTTCATAGTCGCCATAGATGTCGGCCTGATCGAAGCTGGTGATCCCCTGTGCCAGACAGGCGTCGATCTTTGCCCGCGTATTGGATTCGCTGCGGTCGGCATCATCGGCAAGTCGCCACATGCCATAGACGATACGGCTGATTTCCAGATCGCCGTTCAATGCAATGCGTTCCATCAGCGGCGCTCTCCGTTGCCGAGGGGGGTGGCGGGGGTCGCATCAGGTACACGACCATATTCATGCGGCAGCGAGCAGGTTTTCAGATGCGGCATCACCAGACGTCCGAAATGCTCTGCCTCGTCGATATGCGGGTAGCCAGAGAAGATGAAGGCTCGGATGCCCATTTTCTGATAGGCCTCGATTTCCGACAGCACCTGATCCGCGGACCCCACGATTGCCGCCCCGCAGCCCGACCGCGCACGGCCAACGCCCGTCCACAGATGCGGTTCGATAAAGCCTTCCAGATCGGCGATCTCCCGGTTTTTGGCCTGATGAGATACCCCCAGCGATCCCGCATCCAGCGCGCGTTCGCGAATCGCGCGGCCCTGTTCGTCGTCCAGCTTTGAGACAAGCTCGCGCGCATATTCCCGCGCCTCGGCTTCAGTGTCGCGCACGATCATGTGGACGCGCAGCCCGTAATCCAGCGTCCGGCCATAGCGTTCGGCGACGGCATTGACCGCTTTCATCCGCCCGGCCAACTCGTCCTTCGTTTCGGGCCACATCAGATAAACGTCGCAATGCTGACCGCATAGTTCCAGCGCGTCGGGGCTGTAGCCGCCGAAATACATCAGCGGACCGCCATTCTGCTGATAGGGTTTCGCGGGGTCCGTGGGCACGCCTTCGAATTGATAGACCTCGCCCTGATGGTTGATCTGGTCCTGCGTCCAAGCCTGTTTCAAGATCTCGACCACCTCGCGCGAGCGCTGATAGCGAAAGGCGCTGTCGGCTTTCTCGCCCGGAAAATCGCTGCTGATGATGTTGATCGTCAGACGGCCTTTAAGCATGTGGTCCAGCGTCGCGATGGTCCGCGCCAGCATGATCGGCTGCATCTCGCCGCAGCGCACGGCGGCAAGCAGGTTGATATTTTCCGTGATGGGCGCACAGCCCGCCACGAAGCTGAGCGTGTCTTGCCCGACCTGATACGAAGACGGGCACAGGACATTTCGAAAGCCCTGCGCCTCGGCAGTTTTGACGATGTCGGAACAGTGCTGCCAGCTTGACCGAAGCGATCCGTCCGGCACGCCGAGATAGCGATAGTCATCGGAACACAGCGCGGAAAACCATGAAATCTCTGCGGCGTCCAGCCCCGGCGAGGTGATCGGAACAATGCTCATGCGATATGGCCTCTCGCGGAAAATGGTGGTGAAATTTCATCTTGCGTAGCAAGGCTGATAGTATAAATCAATAGTGGATCAATTTCGATGCAGCAGGTCATGGAAACACCCTCGGCCCTTCCGATCTATCTGCAGATTTCCGAGCTTCTGGCCCGAGAGATCGCGGCCGGTCATCTGCGGGACGGCCAACGCCTGCCACCCGAACGCGATCTGGCGGCACGGCTGAAAATTTCGGTCGGCACGCTTCGAAAGGCGCTTGCGGAACTGACCGAGCGGGGCCTGCTGGAGCGGCGTCAGGGCTCGGGCAATTACGTGCGGGCGCGGGCCGATGCGCGCAATGTTTACAGTTTCTTCCGCATCGAACTGCTGGAAGGGGCGGGGCTTCCGACCGCGCGGCTTCTATCACTGGACCGGATGGCCAAGCCTGACGATCTGCCCGAATTCGGGCGCTCGACCGGGGCGCATCGCATCCGGCGTCTGCGCCTGCTCAGCGGGATTGCCTGCGTGCTGGAGGAGATCTGGCTCGATGGCAGCTATACCGATGAAATCGCACCGCGCGATCTGTCGGAATCGCTTTATCTCTATTACCGCGAGCGCCTGAATCTTTCCATTTCGCATGTCGAGGACGCGGTTTCGGTCGGCGATGTCCCGGATTGGGGTCCGCCGGATTTCACGCCCGCACCCGGCACACGGACCGGCTATGTCGAACGCATCAGCTTCGATCAGGAAAACCGCAGGGCCGAATTTTCGCGCAATTGGTTCGATCCGAACCTGTCGCGCTATGTCGCCCGCATCAGTTAGAGGACATCATGCCCAGAAAAGTTCGCTACGGGATCATCGGCTGCGGCATGATGGGTCAGGAGCATCTGCGCAATATCAGCCTGCTGGGCGATACCGAAGTGGCGGCGATATTCGAGCCGGATCAGGTCATGCGCGCGGGCGCGGCGCGCCTCGCGCCCGAGGCCGCGCTTTCTGACACGATTGATGAACTGCTGGCGCGCGACGATCTGGATGCGCTTGTGATTGCCTCGCCGAACCAGCATCATCTTTCGCAGATGGAGGCTATCGCCGCCACGCGCAGTCTGCCGCTTCTGGTCGAAAAGCCGCTGTTCACCGATCCGTCGGACATGGCCAGGATCGCGCGTCTTGAACGCGATTACGCTGCGCCGATCTGGGTGGCGATGGAATATCGCTATATGCCGCCGATCGCGGCTTTTCTGGCGCGCTGTGACCAGACAACTGGGGGCATGCACATGCTCTCGATCCGGGAACACCGTTTCCCGTTCCTGCCCAAGGTCGGTGCCTGGAACCGGTTCAACCGCAATTCGGGCGGCACGATGGTCGAGAAATGCTGCCATTTCTTTGACCTCATGCGCCTTGCGACCGGGGCAGAGCCGGTGCGCATCATGGCAAGTGCCGGGCAGGCCGTGAACCATCTGGACGAACGCTATGACGGCAGCGTGCCCGACGTCTGGGATCACGGCTTCACCATCGTCGAATTCGACAACGGCGTCCGCGCGATGCTGGAACTGTGCATGTTCGCCGAAGGTGCTCGCTATCAGGAGGAGATTTCTGCAATCGGCCCGCAAGGGAAGATCGAGGCGCTTGTGCCCGGTCCGGGTCGTTTCTGGCCCGAACATCTGGGCGCGGCGCCTGTGCCGATGCTGATCGAAAGTCCGCGCTTGCCGAAAGGGCCTGTCACAAGGGAAATTCCGGTCGATCCGGCACTTCTGGCGGCAGGCGATCACAACGGCGCAACCTTCTATCAGCACCAGCGCTTCTTGTCGGTCGTCCGCGGCGAGGCCGTGCCAGAAGTGACGTTGACCGATGGCGCAAGGGCGGTGCTGATGGGGCTGGCAGCGCAGCAATCCGCGCGCAGCGGTCAGGCGGTGACGCTGGATTTCGGGCCCCATGCCAGCGCCAGCGAGATGCCCCTGACGGCCGGGGCCGCGCAGTGACGTCGCGCGTTTGCGCGATCCGCGACAAGGTGCAGTCCAATCTGCCGGGCATGCTGGTCGCCCTGCTGGTCGCGGTCGCAGCCCAGTTCGTCGCCGAACATTACGGCGCGCCGGCGATGCTGATGGCACTGCTGTTCGGAATCGCACTGAATTTCCTGGGACAAGAAGGCCGCGCGGTCCCCGGCATCGTCTTTTCGTCGCGGCATCTGTTGCGCGTCGGGGTCGCGCTTATGGGCGCGCGCATCAGCGTCGGTCTGCTGGCCGACCTGGGCGCGCCGGTGATCGCCATGCTGATCCTAGGTATCCTGCTGACCATCGCCGCAGGAATTCTGCTTGGCCGGTTGCTGAAACAGGACCAGGATTTCGCGGTGCTGAGCGCAGGCGCAGTCGCGATATGCGGGGCCTCCGCGGCAATCGCGATTTCGGCGGTCCAACCCCGGACCGAGCGCAGCGAGCAGCAACTGATGTTCACGGTCCTTGGCGTGACCATGTTGTCGACGATCGCGATGATCCTTTACCCGACAATCACGGCAGCATTCGGCATGTCCGACCATATGGCCGGCATCTTCCTGGGCGGCACGATCCACGATGTCGCGCAGGTGGTCGGGGCCGGATTTTCGATCTCGGACGATGCGGGCAAGACGGCCACCCTCGTCAAGCTGATCCGCGTCAGCATGCTGGCGCCCGTGGTGATAAGCATGTCGCTGATTTATCGACGCCGGGGTGCGGGCGGCGCCGCCTCGGGGGCGCGCTTGCCGGGCTTTGTCATCGGATTTGCGGTCTTGGCGGCTGTCAACTCGCTGGGGCTTTTGCCTGAAATCGTGAAGCTGACCCTGCAGCACTTGTCAGGCTGGGCCCTGCTGATCGCGATTGCTGCAGTGGGATTGCGCACGCGTCTGGACCAGATCCTTCAGCTTGGTCCGCGTGCCATTGCGCTGATGGTCGCCGAGACGGTGTTCCTGGCGCTTTTCGTCCTGGGCGTCTGCCGCCTGCTTGGCTGAGCCGAAGCGCGTGTTCGAGATTTTCGAACGCTGCCTTTCGATTTGCTTCGCTTGCTGTCGGCGTGACAGGACCCTAACTTGGCTTCTGCATTGATCGGACGGGCCGCCACCCGCGATGGCCGCGAACTCGCCCGCACAGAAAAGGATCAAGATTCCAATGAGCAAACCGAAAATCGCCATTATCATCGGCACCACACGCGACACGCGCTTTGCGGACAAGCCCGCGCAATGGCTGCTGGAAAACGCGCAGAAGCGCGACGACCTCGATTTCGAACTGGTGGATATCCGCGACTATGACCTGCCGCTGTTCAACGAGGTCGCTTCGAACCTGTGGGTGCCCTCGCAGGACCCGCGCGTCGTGAAGTGGCAGGAAAAGCTGGCCGAGTTTGACGGCTATGTTTTCGTGACCGCTGAATACAACCATTCTGTCAGCGGGTCGCTGAAAAACGCGCTGGATCAGGCCTACAAGGAATGGAACCACAAGCCGATGGCCGCCTTCGGCTATGGCGGCGTCGGTGCTGCGCGCGCGATCGAACATCTGCGCGGAATCGCTGTGGAACTGCAAATGGTGCCGATCCGCAATGCCGTCCATTTGGGCGGTGGCGAATTCATGAAGGTCAGCCCGCTTGGCGCGAATGGCGACATGTCGGAGGTTGACGCCGTTCTGCAGCCTTCGTTGAAGGCGATGCTGGACGAACTGGCGTGGTGGACTGACGCCACCAAGGCTGCACGCGAAAAGACTGCGTGATCCCGGCGGGCGGCCAGTAAGGCCGCCCTTCTTTTTCAGTCCGCCGGAAGGAAGTTCCGCGATGACGACGATCACCAAGGAAGAGGACGGCCGCCACGGCCGCTATGTTGCCCGGATCGAAGGCATAGACGCCGAGGGGGAAATCACCTTTACCCATCGTGGCGAGCGCGTCATCAGCGCCGATCACACCGGGGTGCCAGACAACATGTCGGGCAAGGGCGTCGCAAAGGCTCTGCTGGATTTCATGCTGGATGATGCGCGCCAATCCGGCTTTCGCATCGTGCCGGTCTGCCCCTTCGTGCGGGCGCAGTATGCGCGCCACCCCGAATGGTCGGACCTGTTCACCACCGCGCCGGGCGAAGATCCCCAAGCCTGATATCAGCTCAAGGAAGTAAGACGCGATGGGCAAACTGGTCGATGGGATCTGGCATGACCAGTGGTATGACACCGAAAGCACAGGCGGCAGGTTCCAGCGCACGACGACCTCGTGGCGGAACTGGATCACGCCGGACGGCGCGCCGGGCCCGACGGGCGAGGGCGGATTTGCACCGGAAAGCGGGCGTTATCACCTGTATGTCAGTCTCGCCTGTCCATGGGCACATCGGGCGCTGATTTTCCGGGCGCTGAAAGGGCTCACACCGCATATCGACGTATCCGCCGTTCATCCGGACATGCTGTCCGAAGGGTGGGAGTTCCGCACGGATTTCCCAGCTGCGACCGGCGACAAGCTGTTCGGAACGCCTTATCTGCGCGACATCTACTTGCGCGCCGATCCCAAAGCATCGGGCCGCGTGACGGTGCCGGTCCTGTGGGACAAGCAACAGAACACCATCGTCAGCAATGAAAGCGCCGAGATCATCCGCATGTTCAATTCGGCCTTTGACGAATTGACCGGCAACGAGCTGGATTTCTGGCCCGAGAACCTGCGCCCGCAGATTGAGGCGCTGAATACCCGCATCTATGACACGGTGAATAACGGCGTCTACAAGGCCGGCTTCGCGACCACGCAGGATGCCTATGACGAGGCGATCGGCCCGCTGTTTGACAGCCTCGACTGGCTGGAAGACCTGCTGTCGCAGAACCGCTATCTAACGGGTGATCGCCTGACCGAAGCCGATTGGCGCCTGTTCACCACCATGGTCCGCTTCGATCCGGTCTATCACACGCATTTCAAATGCAACCGGAAATGGCTGCGGGAATATCCCAACCTGTGGGGCTGGACGCGCGAACTGTACCAGATGCCGGGCGTGGCCGGGACGGTCGATTTCGACCATATCGTGCGGCACTACCATTACAGCCACGACACGATTAACCCCAATCGGATCATTCCGATCAATCCCGTTATCGACTGGATGGAACCGCACGGGCGCGGTTAGCGCAAGGGGTCCGGCAGGCTTTGCCTCGCCGCGTCATGCCTCTGCTCTGCCGGAAGATATCTCGAAGCCGAGGCGTTCCGCTGTGGAGAAGCGGAACGGGCCGCCGGTGAGGCGGCGGCCCATTCCAGTCCATTAGAGGCAGCCGATCTTAGTCGAGCGGTTTCAGCCCGGCCTCGATCTGCGCGCGGCGCGGTTCCAGGAACGGGGGCAGGGACAGGGCTTCCCCCATCGTCTCCATTGGTTCGTCCACGGCGAAACCGGGTCCGTCTGTCGCGATTTCGAACAGGTTGCCGCCCGGTTCGCGGAAATAGAGGCTGCGGAAGTAATACCGCTCGACCTCGCCCGAGGACGGGATGCGGAACTCGTTCAGGCGCTGCGCCCAGTCGTGGATCGTCTTCACGTCCGGGGTGCGGAAGGCGACGTGGTGAACAGCGCCCGCGCCCTGCCGTGCGACCGGCAGACCGGGCTGGACGGCAACGTGCAGCTCGGCCGCAGGGCCGCCTTCGCCCATTTCGAACACATGCACCTGTCCTTCCCCATCTGGACTGGCATAGTCGCGGACGCGGCGCATGTTCATCACGCGGGTGAGCACCGTCTCGGTTGCTTCCAGTTCAGGCACCGAAATGGTGATCGGGCCAAGGCCGCGGATCTGATGTTCGGCCGGGACGGGGCTGCGTTCCCAAGGGTTCGCATCGCCCGGCTGATCGGCGGTCAGGCGGAAGCGCTGCCCTTCCGGGTCTTCGAAATCGAGGCTGCCACGGCTGTCAGTCATGGCGATATCGCCAACCAGCAGCCCCTTGTCGCGCAGACGCGCGGCCCAGTAATCAAGGCTTTCTTCCTTCACACGCAGCCCGGTGCGGCTGATCGAATGGGTGCCGCGACGTTCACGCGCGACGGGCCAGTCGAAGAAGGTCAGATCGGTTCCGGCGCTGCCTTTGCCGTCGGCAAAGAACAGGTGATAGGCCGATGTGTCGTCCTGATTGACGGTCTTCTTGACCCGGCGCAGGCCGAGCGTGTCGGTGTAGAAGCGATTATTTGCCGGAGCGTCGGCAGTGATCGCGGTCAGGTGGTGAATTCCGGTGAGGTCCATGACGGTCTCCTTTCTCGTTGGGATCAATATCGGACCGCAAGGCGCTTCGCGCCAGCCGATCGGTCACGAAGGCGGTGTTCGAATATTGCGAACAGCCTCGCGCTGGTTAAGATGCCGCCATGCGCTACGACCTCGACCAGATCGAAACCTTTCTGACGGTGATGGAACTTGACACCATCACCGCTGCTGCAGCGCGGATGAACCTGTCGAAATCCGTTGTTTCCAAGCGGATCGCGGATTTCGAACGGGTGATCGGCGCGGCCTTGTTCAGGCGCAACGCCGGACGCATCACCCCGACCGAGGGGGCGTTGCGACTGGCCGAACGCCTGCGCCCCGCACTTGGCGAACTGGTCGCGGCGACCGAGGGTGCCGCCTGGAGCATGGACGGTGCCGCGCGGTTGCAGGGCAGTCTTGCGATTGCCGCCCCGATGAGCTTCGGGACAATGTATCTGACGCCGGTTCTGGCGCGCTTCGCGCTTGCCCATCCGGCGCTGGAGCTGCGCGTCGATTACGACGACCGCCTGCGTGATCTGACACGGGACGGTTTCGATATCGGCATTCGGATAGGTCAGGCGCGCGACGGCGCGCTGATGTCACGCAAGCTGTGCGAGGACCGCCCGATGGTCGTCGCAAGCCCGGCCTATCTGCAACGGGCGGGCACGCCGAAGACCCCTTCCGACTTGAGCGAGCATGACGTAATCGGCTATACCCATGTGCCGGATGCGCAGGTCTGGCAGTTCCAGCAGGGCAGCAAGACCATATCGCCGCCTGTTCATGGTCATTTGATGCTGAACAATGGCGAAGCAATCCGGGACATGGCGGTCGAGGGACTGGGCCTTGCAATGCTGCCGGCGTTTATCGTGCGGCCTGCCGTGAAAGCCGGTCTGCTGGTTCACGTCATGCCTGACATAGAAACCCGGCAACTGCCGATCATGGCGGTCTGGCCGCCAGTCAGCCCGTTGCCCATGAAGCTGCGGCTGCTGGTCGATCACCTCGTGGCAGAGTTCAGCGGCCCTGAATGGCAGGGGGCGTGGTCGGATTAGGGTTGGGTTCGCGGGTCAGTCCCAGTCGAGCACGATCTTTCCGCTTTGACCTGCACGCATGATCTGGAACCCCTCGGCGAAATCGGCAACAGGCATCTCGTGGGTGATGACGCCGCCGATATCCAGACCGTTTTCCAGCATGGCCAGCATCTTGTACCAGGTCTCGAAAATCTCGCGCCCGTAGATGCCCTTGATGGTGATGGATTTGAAGACGATGCGGTTCCAGTCCACGGGCGACTTGCCGGGGGGGATGCCCAGCATGGCGATGCGCCCGCCGGTCACCATCGCCTCGACCATCTGATCGAAGGCGTGGGTATTGCCCGACATTTCCAGACCCACGTCAAAGCCCTGCCGCATGCCAAGACGGCTGCGCACGGCGTCCAGATCCTCGGTCGCGACATTGACGGGGGTGACATCGGCAACGCGCCCCGCCAGATCCAGCCGGGTCTGGTTCACATCGGTAATCACGACATGACGCGCGCCGACATGACGCGCCACCGCCGCCGCCATGATGCCGATGGGTCCGGCACCGGTAATCAGCACGTCCTCGCCCACCAGATTGAAGCTTAGCGCGGTGTGAACCGCATTCCCCAGCGGGTCGAGGATCGCGCCGATCCGGTCGGGCACGGCATCGGGCAGGGGGACCACGTTGAAGGCAGGCAGACGAAGATATTCCGCGAAAGCGCCCTGCACATTGACGCCGATGCCCTTGGTTTCCGGGTCCAGATGGAACTGGCCTGACCGGCTTTGCCGGCTGGTCTTGCCGATCAGGTGGCCTTCACCTGACACACGCTGTCCGACGCGAAGGTCGGTCACGTCGCGACCCAGTTCGACAATCTCACCCGCGAACTCATGGCCGGTGATCATCGGCACAGGCACGGTGCGCTGCGCCCATTCGTCCCAGTTCCAGATATGCACGTCCGTTCCGCAGATGCCGGTCTTGCGGATGCGGATCAGCACATCGCCGGGGCCTATTTCCGGCACCGGTTCGTTCTGTAGCCAAAGGCCTTCCTCGGCCTTCGCCTTGACCAGAGCTTTCATTGGATCACACCTGTTTCCTGTCCGGCCTCGCGGAAGGCCTTCAATGCGGTGTCCAGATCCTCCATCGCGATTGCAGCGTTCATCTGGGTGCGGATCCGTGCCTGTCCGCGCGGCACGACCGGAAAGAAGAAGCCCGCCACATAGACGCCGCGCCGGTCAAGCGCTGCGGCCATGTCCTGCGCCAGCGTCGCCTCGCCCAGCATGACGGGGACAATCGGGTGCTCGCCTTCCAGCAGGTCGAACCCCGCGGAGGCCAGACCGCTGCGCCAGTATTCGGTCTTGCGTGTCAGATCGGCGCGCAGGTCGTCGGCTTCTTCGATCAGGTCAATCGCGGCAAGTCCCGCAGCGGTGATAGCGGGCGGCAAAGCGTTCGAGAAAAGATAGGGCCGTGCGCGCTGGCGCAGCAGGTCGATGACGGGCTGCGGCCCCGCGATATATCCGCCAAGCGCGCCGCCAAGCGCCTTGCCAAGCGTTCCCGTGATGATGTCAGCGCGCGTGCCCAGATGCGCGGCAGTGCCAGCACCTTTTGGCCCAAGGATTCCCGCAGAATGACAATCATCCACCATGACCATCGCGCCATACTGATCCGCGAGCGCCCGTATTTCAGGCAGTTTTGCCAGATAGCCGTCCATCGAAAACACGCCATCGGTCGCGATCATGATGAAGCGCGCACCATCCGCGCGGGCCTTCTGTAATTGCGCCTCAAGATCCGCCATATCGGAGTTCGCGTAGCGATAGCGTTTCGCCTTGCACAGCCGGATGCCGTCGATGATCGAGGCATGGTTCAGCGCATCCGAGATCACCGCATCCTCGGGACCGAGCAGTGGCTCGAACAGTGCGCCATTGGCATCGAAGCACGAGGCAAACAGGATGCTGTCGTCATGGCCCAACCATTCGGCAATTCGCTGCTCCAACTCGCGGTGAAGGTCCTGCGTCCCACAGATGAAGCGGACCGAGGCCATGCCGTAGCCATGCGTTTCCATCGCCTCTATCGCAGCGGCGCGCAGGGCAGGGTGGTTGGCAAGGCCGAGATAATTGTTTGCGCAAAGATTTATTGCCTGACGCTCACCGACGGTGATGCGGCTTCCCTGCGGGCCGGTAATCAGCCTTTCACGCTTGGCCACGCCTTCCTGCCGGATCGATTCAAGCTGATTGCTGGCATTTGCCAGAAATTCGGCTGCATCTGCCATGGCTGAGGCTCCTCCTTTTGGCTGACCTTATCGCTTCTGCCGGGATAGGCGGAGCAACAGATTCGTGCAAGATAAAAGAATAATTTCCGATATGGCGGAATTCAGCTGTTCCGCACGATCATCATGACACTCGCAGCGCCACCTTCCGCGGTCACGCAATGCGGGCAATCGGCGGCGTAATTCGCGCTGTCGCCTGTTTCCAGACGTGCCTCTTCATCGCCGGATCTTACCCGAACCGCGCCGGCAAGAACGACAAGATCCTCGCGGCAGCCAGCGCGATGGGGCGCAGAATCCAGCGCGGCACCTGGCTCGAACCGGATTTCGTAGATTTCATGGTCCCCGACCGCGTGCGGCGCGCTGAGAATACGGATGTGCACGGCGCGCTCGCGGTCCTCGATGACGGGGGCCGCCGCGACGCGGACGATGCGGATCGCAGGCTCCACACGGCCTTCAAGCAGTCCGGCGAAATCGACCTGCAGCGCCTGCGTCAAATTCCACAGCGTGGCAACTGTCGGGCTCGATTCCCCGCGCTCGATCTGGCTGACCATGGATCGGCTTACGCCCGACAGTTTCGCCACTGCCTCAAGGCTAAGCCCCTTGGCGCTGCGCGCTTCCTTCAGTCGGGTTGCAAGGCGGGTGGCAATATCCTGTTCCATGCCGACAGGCTGATCCGCGCGCGCGCGTCTGTCAATCGCCAGACCTATCGTACCCTGAACTGGCGCAGAAGCTTCGCTGGGTTTCGGGGTTCTCCAGGCAGCTCATCTCGGGCGCGATAAATCTGCGCTGCGTCAATACGCCGTTCAGCGACCACGGCCCGCCCATATATTTAACGACAGTGCGATCGCCGTCGGGCCAAATATAGATCTCGGCCTCGGTCGTACGCATCTCGTTCTCAGCCGAAAGGAAATTGTCGCGATAGACAATAAGCCCGCAGATCTTGTCAGACAGCAGCACGTCTTCGCGCTGCCGTATCTGGCAGTTGACCTGACCGGTCGGGAAGCTGCCAGCGATCCAATCTGCGATCAACGTTTCATGGGCGTTGCAAGCCGCTTCCCAGCGGCTCGCGCATCCTGTCGCGAAGGCGTCCGACGCAGCCGTGGCGAGCGTCGTCACGTCACGCTGCCCCTGATCGATCGGCCGGGGCAGAACGACATAGCGCCCCACCTCGGCATCCCAGCGAACCGAATCTCGATGTTCGAGCAGCATCCGGCCATAGTGCAGACATCCCTCACCGTCGCCGCGTTGTGCGCCGGGGGGATAGCAGGACCGCGCAAAAAGCCGAAGCGCAGCGTCAATATCCCCCGCGCCAGACGATCCGCCCTGTTCGAGAAGACCGAGATGTTTGCACGCATAGGGCATATTCGATGATGCGCCATCGTCGCAGACGCGCCGGAAATCCCGGCGCGCCATGTCTTCGTCACGCATTGCACGCAGTGCATGCAAGCCGCTTTCGAAGCAGGCATTCTGCTGCGCATGCGCATCACTTTGCGTCATCTGCGCGGCGTCGCAGGCCAGCCGAAAGCTTCTCTGCGCCTCGGCATCCTGCCCCCGCTCGGCCTGCATCTCGGCCAACTTGGTACAGTTCAAAATATGTGCGCTTTGCGGCTGACACCCCGTCCGAAGCGCCTGCAGGCGTCTTTCCGGCTGATCACTGCCGGTGAAGCGAAAGTTCTCTCCGGCGATACTGTGCGGGCTGTAAAGCGTGGCGAGTTCACTGCAGCCTGCGATCCGAGTACCCTCGCATGCCTGCTGAAGCGCGCTTTCCAGCGGTGCGAGATCCGTCGCGGAAATCTGCCGTATATAATACAGCATCGCATCGTGACACGCCTCCTCGGCGGCGAGGCTGTTATCGGCACCACATCGCTGCGCCAAAGCTTCGAAATCACCACGCTTCAGGGCAGTCACCGACGGAAGATCGTTCTTGAGCGCAATCTGGAGGTTTTGACAAACCGCATTGCCCTTGTCGTAAAGAGCGCAGGAGCTTGCTGCACGGCTCGCGCCCCAATCGCGATCCTCAACGGACACCTGATCCGAAAGCTGGCTGTAATAAAGGCAGGCGTCTGCGCGCCACCCTTCGCAGCCGCGCCGCAGAAATGCCGTGGCGATTGCGCGGCGCTCGACTGTTGCGAACGGGTCATTGATGGGCGCTGAAAGGAACTTTGAATAGTTTTCATATACCGGTGCACATGATCCATCGTTCGAACCGTTTGGCGACGGATCGCAGCGATCAGCCCAAAGTTCGGCAGCGAAAAACTGATCGCGCGCGCTGAACGGACGGTTGCGGTCGTCGGCGCGCTTCTTCATCGCGCGGAACATGTCGCGACACCCGTATTTGTCGCCGATCTCGCAGCTTGCGATCAGTGCCGAGAATCCAGACGCCCAGGCCGCGGCGTCACCGGAAAGCATCTTCGTCATATTGCCGCCAACCCGATTGCACGCCACGGCTATCCCGTCATCACAGCCTATCCGGTCCATCTCCGTGTAAAGCCCGGGCGTATTGTCGTCGCCGCCAGGCCAGGCAGTCCGCATCGGGTATTCGAGATAGACCGAACTCGACCGGATATAGCCTATGCAGGCCTCCGCCTCGCCGCGCATGCAGCCGAGAAGCCAGTATCGGAACATTTCGAATTCGTCGTCGTCGCCACCCTTTTCTTCGGCCGCATCGCGGTCAAAGACGTCGTTCGCGTAATCTGTGCAGGCCGCACCATTGCCCTGCAGGCATTCTGCCTTGTATCTCGCGGTAGCGCTCTCATCTGGCAGTGCTGTCCTTGCGGAAGTGAAGCCCGCGCCAGTGAATTCGGCCAGGTCGATGTAATTGGCACCGTCCGAGCAATAAGCGTCTGCGGGCAAATTGTCTGCAGCTTCAAGCAATTCTTGCGCGATGCTTGTGCTGATCAGACCGAACGAAACCGCGTACCAGCCATTATCAGATTTATACGCGGACATGGTCGGCAGAAAGTCAGAGTATTCGGCAGCGAATGCGTTGATCTCATCAAGCGTGCGGCGCGACGCGGCGATCAGGTGGCAGCTATTCGGTGGCGCCAGAAAACGACGGCCAGCGGACGATTTGCGATCGGCGAAGTCGCAGAAATTCGCGGTGGTCTTGGTCGGTATCCAGCCTGCCTGCCCATTCGCAGCCTCAACCTCAAAATAGGCGTGACCGTCATCTGCGAAGCCGACATCCAGGATCGCGACAGTCGTACCAGACGCGATCTGTCCGGCGTCATTTTCGTCCAGCCCGACGCGCAGCGCCGCAGGCTGGCAGACCTGACGGAAGCCCGTTGGCTGGTACGGCGGTAGCTGCTGCTGCTGCGCAATGGCGGGTGTAGTACAAAACAGGGCGATGAAAAATCCAACGACCACTCTGGAAAACGAATTCCACACCGCTACCCTCCAAACCTGCCGGATCAGGCAGTTCTCGATAGGTAAATGCGAGCCTTTGGACGGGTCAACGTCAATAAAGGACGTGACGGGTAACGAATATTCCGGAAAGCGGAAGCGCGCGATCCATGCGCAACGTCGGAGCGGGCAAAGTAATCAGTGCTGAGCAGGCAAAAGTGGCAGCCCGTAGGGGAATCGAACCCCTCTTTCCAGGTTGAAAACCTGGCGTCCTAACCGATAGACGAACGGGCCACTGTCTGGCGCTGCGAGTGTCGCTCGCGGCGTGGAGCGGTGTTTAGGTCAGCGGCGCGGAGGCCGCAAGACGAAAAATCGTCTCGTTGCGAAAATTTTTCCTTACGCCTCGGCGACGTCGTCAAGGCGCAGGCGCACGCGCGCGCGACCGTTCCAATGCGACAGTTCAAGCTTGCCCGCGACATGAAAGCGACGCCCCCGCGCGCCAAGCAATGCGGGACCGAGCGGGCCCTCCATCGCCCCCCAAGCCACCGCCTCAAGCGGTTTCTGACCCGCCGCACGGAAACCGGCACGCAGATGCGTTGTGCCCATCATGGCCGCGCTGTCGAGAATCAGGTCCGCGAAGGCGTAGCGCGGCGCAGGTGCGGCCTGGCCGAACGGACCCGCCTGATCGATCAGTTCCATCAGTTCCGGCGTTGCGGCGGCGGGTTCCATCAAACCGGATATCCGGAGATCCCCGGTCCCGCTGCGCCCAGACAGCTCTGGCGCGATCAACTCTGCCAGTCGCGACATGGCGACGGCGATGCCCGCCTCGGCGACGGTCAGGCCGGCGGCCATGCGATGTCCGCCCCCCTTTTCGATCAATCCTTCGGCCGCAAGGCGATGCACGGCATGGCCCAGATCAACGCCCGGAACCGAACGTGCAGAGCCCTTGCCGATCCCCCGCTCGACGCCGATCACCACCGAGGGGAGACCTGTCCGTTCCTTCACGCGCGCAGCTACGATGCCGACGACGCCCGGATGCCAGCCATCGCCAACCGCCCATGAAAGCGCGGTATCGCCACGTGCTTCGACCTGCGACAGCGCCTCATCGCGGACGGCGGCCTCGATCTCGCGCCGCTCGCGGTTCAATTCGTCAAGCGCCTCGGCCAGCCGGCGCGCCTCGGTCGGGTCGGCGCTGGCGAGGCAGCGGGCACCCAGATCTGCGCGCCCGACACGCCCGCCCGCATTGACGCGCGGACCGAGCATGAACCCGAGATGGAAACTGGTGGGTGCCGTGTCCAGACGCGCGACATCGGAAAGGGCGACCAGACCCGGACGCTGGCGGCGCGCCATGATGGCCAATCCCTGCCGCACGAAGGCCCGGTTTACCCCGATGAGCGGCGCGACATCAGCAACCGTCGCCAGCGCCACCAGATCCAGTAGCGGCAGCAGCGCAGGTTCGGGCAGCTTCTGTTCACGCAAAACGCGGCCTGCCTGCACCAGCGTCAGAAAGACCACGCCCGCGGCGCAAAGATGGCCGAGCGCACCATCCTCGTCCTGACGGTTCGGGTTCACCACGGCCAGAACCGGCGGCAGGGTTTCGCCGCCAAGATGGTGGTCAAGCACGACGATATCCGCGTCTTTCCCGGCGGCAAGTGCGTCGTGTGAAAGTGTGCCGCAATCGACACAGACGATCAGGTCGTGATCCTTGGCCAGCGCCTCGATAGCGGGGGCGTTGGGACCATATCCCTCGTCAATGCGATCGGGGATATACAATGTCGCGTCGCGCCCCTGCTGACGCAGCCAGTCGATCAGCAGGGCCGCCGACGACCCGCCATCAACATCGTAATCGGCAAAAATCGCGATGCGTTCGCGGTTTGTCACTGCGGCCACCAGCCGTTCTGCCGCCCGCGCCATGTCGCGCAGCGACAGAGGATCGGGCAGCATCTCGCGCAGGGTCGGGGACAGAAAGCCGGGCGCGTCTTCTGCCTCGACGCCACGCTCGGCCAGAATGCGCGCAACAGGCAAGGGCAGGTCAGTCACCTGCGCAAGTGCCTCTGCCCGACGGTTCACGTCATCGTCCGGGCCGGCCCAACGGCGACCGGTCAGCGAGTTCTCGACATTGAGGAAAGCGGCGCGATCTGACATGGCAGGGTTCTGCGACAGTGCCGCGCCGCTTGCAAGCCGCTTACCTGATCGGGTTGCGATAGATCATCCGGCGCACCGACCCGGTTTTCGAGCGCATGAGGATCGTCTCGGTTTCCAGAAACTTAGGTTCGCGCTTGACGCCGCGCACGATGGAGCCGTTGGTGACGCCCGTGGCCGAGAAGATCACGTCCGCTGTCACCATATCGTCGCGCGAATAGATGCGGTTGAAATCGGTGATGCCGGCCTTCTTCGCGCGGCCGCGTTCGTCATCGTTGCGAAACAAAAGGCGACCCCACATCTGGCCACCCATGCATTTCAGCGCCGATGCAGCCAGAACGCCTTCAGGCGCGCCGCCCGCACCCATATACATGTCGATGCCGGTCAGCTCCGGCTCGGCGCAATGCATCACGCCGGCAACGTCACCGTCGGTAATCAGGCGGATTGCCGCACCCGTCGCGCGGACTTCGGCGATCAGGTCTTCGTGGCGAGGGCGTTCCAGAATGCAGACAGTGATGTCCGAAGGCTTGACGCCCTGCGCCTTTGCAAGCGCCTCGACCCGCTCGGTCGGGGTCATGTCCAGACTGACGACATCCTTGTCATAGCCCGGCCCGATCGCCAGTTTGTCCATATAGACGTCAGGGGCGTGCAGCAGTGTGCCGCGCGGGGCCATGGCGATCACGGTCAGCGCGTTCGGCATGTCCTTCGCCGTCAAGGTTGTGCCTTCCAGCGGGTCGAGCGCGATGTCGACCTCTGGCCCGGTGCCGCTGCCGACCTCTTCGCCGATGAACAGCATCGGGGCCTCGTCCCGTTCGCCTTCGCCAATGACCACAACGCCCTTAATGTCCAGCTTGTTCAACTGTTCGCGCATGGCGTTGACTGCAGCCTGATCGGCCGCCTTTTCGTCGCCCCGGCCGATCAGCGTGGCCGACGCATGGGCCGCAGCCTCTGATACGCGGGCCAAGCCCAGTGAAAGCATGCGGTCGTTGAAATCCGTCTTGTCGGGCATGGCGAGGTCCTTTTGAAACTGATGTTACGGCTTGCATAGGCGCGCACCCTGACTGGGGCAAGACTGGGGGCGCTAACGTCATGTGATTGCGCAAGCATGTCCGGCCCTTGGCAGCGCCGCCACGATGGTCTAAGTCTGCGCCATGTTCGTAAGCTGCACCATCTGCTGCATTATCCGCTGACGCATTACGTGCGGGGCTGAATGCTGCAAGCAGGTCCCGCCAGGGGGACTTCATGGTCGAAATCAGCCTGACCAACACGCGCACCCGGACGAAGGAACGGTTCGAGCCGATCGATCCGAAGAACGTCCGCGTCTATGCCTGCGGCCCGACCGTCTATGATCGCGCCCATCTGGGCAATGCGCGGCCTGTCGTCGTGTTTGACGTGCTGTTCAGGCTGCTTCGGCATGTTTATGGCGAAGACGCAGTGACTTACGTCAGAAACTTCACCGATGTGGATGACAAGATCAACGCCCGCGCCGCTGAAACGGGCCGCCCGATCCGCGAGATTACCGAGGAAACCATCGGCTGGTATCACGACGATATGGACGCGCTTGGGGCGCTGCGGCCGATGCACGAGCCGCGCGCGACAGATTACATCGGGCAGATGATCGCCATGATCGAAGACCTGATCAGAAAGGGCTTTGCCTATGAGGCCGAAGGGCATGTCCTGTTCGACGTCCGCAAGTTCCCCGAATACGGCAAGCTGTCGGGCCGCTCGCTGGACGACATGATTGCCGGCGCGCGGGTCGAGGTTGCGCCCTATAAGCGCGATCCAATGGATTTCGTGTTGTGGAAGCCTTCAACGGACGATCAACCGGGCTGGGATTCTCCTTGGGGTTATGGGCGTCCCGGCTGGCATATCGAGTGTTCGGCCATGTCGGCGGAACTGCTGGGCGATGTCTTCGACATCCATGCCGGCGGGATTGACCTGCAATTCCCCCATCACGAAAACGAAATCGCCCAAAGCCGCTGCGCCCATGGCACCGAGGTCATGGCGAAGACCTGGCTGCATAACGAGATGCTGCAGGTCGAGGGCAAGAAAATGTCCAAGTCTTTGGGCAATTTCTTCACCGTGCGCGATTTGCTGGATCAGGGCATTCCGGGCGAGGTGATCCGCTTTGTCCTGTTGATGACGCACTATCGCAAGCCGATGGACTGGACGGCGGAGAAGGTTCGCGAGGCAGAGTCAACTCTGCGCAAGTGGCGCGGCCTGACGGAGGGTATTGAGCCCGCCGCCAGCCCGGCACCCGCCGTCATCGCAGCGCTTGCAGATGACCTGAGCACAGCCGGTGCGATTGCGGCCTTACATGACCTGGCTCGGGCCGGGGATGCGGCGAGTTTGAAGGCGTCCGCTCAATTTATCGGACTGCTTGGTGATACAGCCGGTGATTGGGATAACAGAAAAAGTCACCGGGTCAGTGCAGCCTTGTTGCGCTTAATCGAGTTGAGAACTCAGTCCAGGAATCTGAAAGACTATGCCACTGCCGATGCAATTCGTGACGGCCTAGGTGAAGCAGGAGTGCAGATCGTGGACGCTGAGAATGGTCCGCATGTGCAGTCAGATGTTTTGCGGTTAATCGAATGGGGGAAGAGGGCCGGTTTGATTACAGGACTACACTCTAAGCTCGGAGCGCCTGACCACCTAGAATATCAAATATACGATGCGATCTCTCGTGAGGTGCTTGCGAAGATTGAGTCATCTGGAAGTGATCAATGACTGACCGCCTCTACCTCTACGACACCACGCTTCGCGACGGCCAGCAGACGCAGGGCGTTCAGTTCTCTGCCAGCGAGAAGACCGAGATTGCGAACATGCTCGACGCGCTCGGCGTTGATTATATCGAAGGCGGCTGGCCCGGCGCGAACCCGACCGATAGCGAGTTTTTCGATCATGCGCCGAAGACGCGCGCCAAGCTGACGGCGTTCGGGATGACCAAGCGGGCAGGGCGCTCGGCGGGCAATGATGATGTGCTGGCGGCGGTGCTGAATGCGGGCACCGACAGCGTCTGTCTGGTCGGCAAGACCCATGATTTCCACGTACACGAGGCGCTCGGCATCTCGCTGGACGAGAACCGAGAGAATATCTCCGCTTCGATCGCCCATATCGTCAGCCTCGGGCGCGAGGCGCTTTTCGATGCCGAACATTTCTTCGACGGCTGGGCGGCGAACCGCGATTATGCGCTTTCCTGCCTGATCGCGGCGCGGGATGCGGGCGCGCGCTGGATCGTGCTGTGCGACACCAATGGCGGCACGCTGCCGCACGAGATCGAGGCGATTGTGGGAGAGGTCATTGCCGCCGGCATTCCCGGCGACCGGCTTGGCATTCACACCCATGACGATACCGGCATGGCGGTCGCGGGCAGCCTTGCCGCAATCCGGGCCGGGGTGCGGCAGGTGCAGGGCACGCTGAACGGTCTGGGCGAACGCTGCGGAAATGCCAACCTGACGACCCTGATCGCGACGCTGGCGCTGAAGCCGGAACTCGCGGCGTTGGTGCCGCAGATCACCAATGCTGCGCTGAAGTCGCTGACGCAGACCTCGCGTCGGTTGGACGAGATTCTGAACCGCGCGCCGGCGATCAACGCGCCCTATGTCGGGCCGTCGGCATTCGCGCATAAGGCAGGGCTACATGCCAGCGCCATCGTCAAAAATCCAACGACATATGAACATGTTGCGCCCGATACCGTAGGTAACGCCCGTGTTATCCCCATGTCCAATCAGGCCGGCCAGTCGAACCTGCGCGCGCGCCTGCGCGATGCCGGGCTGGACATTCCCGAAGGTGCCGATCTGGCCGCGATCCTGACCGATGTGAAATCGCGCGAGGATCAGGGCTTTGCCTATGACGTGGCGCAGGCCAGCTTTGAACTGTTGGCCCGGCGTCACCTGAACCAGCTGCCCCGCTTTTTCGATGTCGAACGCTATCGCGTCATCGTCGAACGCCGCCGCAACGCGCTTGGCGAACAGATTTCCGCTTCGGAAGCGGTGGTGGTCGTCCAGCTTCGCGGACAACAGGTGATGTCGGTCAGCGAATCGCATGGCCAGGCGAATGGAGAGGATCGGGGCGCGGTCAATGCGCTGTGGAACGCGCTTGGCAAGGATCTGGGGCCATATCAGGCCAGCATTGACGACACGCATCTGGTGGATTTCCGGGTCCGCATCACCGGCGGCGGGGTCGAGGCAGTGACCCGCGTGACCATTGATTTTGAAGACGGGCAGGGCCAGCGATGGTCCACTGTGGGTGTCTCGCCAAACCTTGTTGATGCCAGTTTCGAGGCGCTGCAGGACGGTATTATCTGGAAGCTGATCCGCGACGGTGCAACCCCGTGACGCCCGACCATTGCGCGGGCCTGCTGCAAAAGGCCGACCCCGATCGCTTTGCCAGCGTGATGGCCGCGCAGCCGGGCGATCGCGCCAAGCTTGCAACGCTCTATGCTGCCAATCTGGAAATCGCCCAAGCGGCGCTGAGTTCGAAAGAACCGCTTGTCTCAGAAATGCGGCTGCAATGGTGGGCCGACCAGATTGACCGCATGCAGAGGTCGCAGATTCCCGACAAGCACCCTGTTGCGTTGCCGCTGGCAAATAGCTGGGGGGCGGACGTCGCACCTCTTGCCGATCTGATCGAGGCGCGGCGTCGCGACGCGCTGCGCGAGCCGTTCGAGACGGAAGCCGAGGTTCTTGCCCATATAGATGGCTGTACCGGCACGCTGATGCGGATGGCGGCGGCGGCATGTGGGCTTTTCGACCGTGATGAACTGCTGCGCGATCAGTCGCGCGGTGCCGGGCTTGCGGCGTGGCTTTCGGCCTATCCGCGGCTGCGCTCGCTCAATCTTGGTGTGTTTGGCGACCGTTCCGATCTGCTGAAAGGCCTTGCCGGGCAGGGTATCGCGGCGCTGGATGCGGCAAAAGCTGCCGAAGATGTCCCGCGCCGGGCAGCCCCCGCACTGTTCGCCGGTGCAGGGGCGCGGTCGAAATTGAACGCAGCAAAGGCCGGTGAAGCCGCAGAAGTTTCCAGGTTTTCCCGGAATCTGGCGTATCTGCGTCTGGCTGTTCTGGGCCATTGGCGCGGCTGACCTGCATTAAACAAATATTCATCCGTTTCTGGCAGTTTCGATCCGTCGCCGGGAAGGAGGAGACATGCAAGCTACTCATGTCGCGCTGTCGGGAACGGCCGCTGAATGACCCCTGTCCGTGTTCTCATCATTGATGATTCCGCGACCATGCGCCGGCTCATTCAGATGCGGTTGCGCAGCGATTCGCGGATCGAGGTGGTCGGCGAAGCGTCCAACACCTTCGAAGCAAAAGCTGCTATCGATATTCTTGCGCCGGATGTGCTGACGCTGGATGTTGAAATGCCCGGCCAGTCTGGACTGGATTTTCTGGTCGAAATGATGCGGAAGAAGCCGATGCCGGTCATTATGATCTCGTCGGAAACGCAGAGGGGCAGCACTGCTGCGCTTGAGGCCTTGTCGCGAGGTGCTGTGGACTGTCTTGGCAAGCCACGGGTCGGCGACAGCGTCAGTGCATTCGCCGATCTGCCGGGCCTTGTCATCGCCGCCTCGACCGCGAGGCTGCTGAGCGGCAGACCGGTCCCCGCAGTTCCCGCGCCAGCGGCGATGCGTCGCTTTGAGTGGAGCAGGAAGATCGTGCTGATCGGCGCATCGACAGGCGGGGTCGATGCGCTTGAAACAATTTTCGCGCGAATGCCGGAAAACTGCCCGCCGACGCTGGTAACGCAGCACATGCCGTCGGGCTTCTTGGCAAAATTCGCGCAGCGCATGAACGCGCGCTACGCGCCCGAAATCCGTCTGGCGGAAAACAACGCCCCGCTTCAGCAGGGAACAATACAGATCGCGCCTGGCGGGGACTTTCACCTTTGTATTTCCACCGGGCTGCGCCAGCGCTGCCTGCTGACGGCATCGGAAAAGGTTCACGGGCACCGCCCTTCGGTCGATGTGCTGTTCGATTCGGCGCGTCCCATTGCCGACCGCATCGTCGCGGTTCTGCTGACCGGCATGGGGCAGGACGGCGCGCAGGGAATGCTGAACTTGCGCCGCGCCGGTGCGATATGTCTGGCACAGGACGAAGAAAGCTCTGTCGTGTGGGGCATGCCGCGCACCGCCTGGCAAAACGGCGGCGCCGAACGGCTGGTGTCGCTGAATGCAATGGCAGCCGAACTTCTGGCCGCGACCGAACTGACCATGCGGCGCGACCGCGCGCTGCCCTGACAGGACCTGATCGGATAAGTTCGGGCCGCGCTGACGCGGCACAACCATGATAGCCACTCGGCGCGCGGGCAGGTCGCATGCCGCAACTGCCCCGCCTGCAGATGCGTGGACTATGTTGGATCGCGCGCCGGATGCGGGGGTGCCACGCCTGCGTTGTCACAAACGCGACGGTCCAACGCCGCGTGGCCCTTGCGGTCATGCGCATCGAAATGCAATTGCCCTTTGCACGCAGATGCTTGGCACGCCTCGTCACGGCGGTATCGGTGCTGCGCGCTGTTGCGGCCACTTGTGTCGCCCGGCATAAACTTGTGCTGCCCGAATCGGGCGAAAGCAGGAAGGTGCAGCCTATGCAGTATGAAAAGCCGGGACCCGTCGAGCAAGATTGGTCAGACGCGATTTCTGGCATCGAAGAAATCATCGACGATGCCCGCAATGGCCGCATGTTCATTCTGGTGGACCACGAGGATCGCGAGAATGAAGGCGACCTCGTGATTCCGGCGCAGATGGCGACACCCGATGCGATCAACTTCATGGCGACTTACGGCCGCGGGCTGATCTGCCTCGCGTTGCCGGGCGCGCGGATCGACGCACTCGGCCTGACCCTGATGTCGCCCAAGAATTCCAGCCGTCACGAGACTGCCTTCACCATGTCGATCGAAGCGCGAGAAGGGGTGACCACGGGGATATCGGCCCATGACCGGGCGCGCACGATTTCTGTGGCGATCGACCCGACCAAGGGTGCGCCCGACATCGCGACGCCGGGTCATGTCTTCCCGCTGCGCGCCCGCGAAGGCGGGGTGCTGGTGCGCGCCGGCCATACCGAGGCCGCAGTCGATGTTGCCCGCCTTGCCGGGCTGAATGCGTCGGGCGTAATCTGCGAGATCATGAACGAGGACGGCACAATGGCGCGCCTGCCCGATCTGGTCGCCTTCGCACAGAAGCACGGGCTGAAGATCGGCACCATCAGCGATCTGATCGCCTATCGCCGCCGCCATGACAACCTGATCGCCGAACGCGCACAGCGGCCTGTGAAATCGGTCTATGGTGGCGACTGGATGATGCGCGTCTTTGCGGATGAAACGCATGGCGCAGAACATATCGTGCTGTCGAAGGGCGATCTTAGCGCGGCGGGCCCGGTCATGGTGCGGATGCATGCGCTCGATCCGATGCATGATGTGTTGGGGATCGACCGCGCCGGCGAGCTGCCTGACGCCATGCGCATGATCGAGAGAGAGGGACGGGGCGCGGTCGTTCTGATCCGCGACCTCAACAAGACCCTCGCGCTGCAAGGCGAGCAAAGCCCCCATACGCTGCGCCAATACGGGCTCGGCGCACAGATCCTTTCGTCACTCGGCCTGCACGAGCTGATCCTTCTGACCAATTCGGCGCCGCTGAAGGTGGTCGGGCTTGACGCTTACGGACTGTCCATCGCCGAAACCCGTCCCATCGTGAAGGAATAAGACATGGCCGGCATTTCCCATTACCAGCTTCCGTTGCCGCATTTCGACGTAGCGCCGCGCCTGCTGATCGTGGTCTCTCCCTATTACCGGGAGATTGCCGACGGGCTGATCGCGGGTGCGCGCGCTGTCGCGGAAGATGCCGGCGCCGTACTGGATATAATCGAGGTTCCGGGGGCGCTTGAAATCCCAACCGCAATCGGGCTGGCAGCGCGCAGCGGTCGTTTCGACGGATTCGTGGCGCTTGGCTGCGTGATCCGGGGCGAGACGACGCATTATGATACGGTCTGCAATGACAGCTCTCGCGGGCTTACGCTGCTCGGGCTTGAAGGCATCGCAATCGGCAACGGCATCCTCACGGTCGAGAACGAGGCGCAGGCAGAGGTCCGCGCAGATCCCGTTGGTCAGAACAAGGGCGGCGGGGCCGCCGCTGCGGCCTTGCATCTTGTGGCATTGTCGCGCAAATACGCCCCCACCCGCGCGGACCGGTCGCCCAAGGCCGATGATCGCGATCCGATCAGACTGGCGGGACGACTGGAAGGACCAAGCGGCGCATGATGAGCCAAGACCGACAGGACAAACGCCGTCAACGCAGCACGGCCGCGCGACTTTATGCCGTGCAGGCGCTGTTCCAGATGGAGGCGTCGGGCCAGTCTGCCGATCGCGTCAGGCAGGAATTCGAAGACTGGCGCATCGGGGTCGAGAACGAGGGCGAGATGTCGCCCGAGGCTGACGAGGCGCTGTTCTCGCGCATACTCGACGATGCGGTAACCTGGCAGGGGCGCATCGACCAGATGACGGACCGCGCCCTTGTCGCCCGCTGGCCGATTGCGCGGATTGATCCGGTTCTGCGCGCGCTTTTCAGGGCGGCCGGGGCCGAGCTTGTGGCCGCAAAAGCGCCGCCGCGCGTCGTCATCAGCCAGTATGTCGGCATCGCGAACGCGTTCTTTACCGAAGGGCCAGAGACGAAATTCGTGAACGCCGTGCTCGATCACATTGCGCGCGAGGCAGCGCCCGGCGCCCTCGGGTAAATTACGGCCGGCGTAAGCCATTCGCGAGAAATAACCCTATGCTCACACTATCCAGGTGTTAGACTGGCGTTGCCCTCGTGGAGAGCGATGATGCCAAGACTTGTCCGTCTCTACATCTTCAATGTCGCCTTCGGCTTTGTGCTGGCCGTGCTGTTCACGGCAGCGCTGCTCGCCCTCGACATCGGCCACCTGCGCCATCTCGTGTTCTCGACTTCGGCTGGCTGGCTGGCGGCGCTTCTGCTGGTTTTCTTTCACACGCTGCTTTTCGCGGGTGTCCAGTTCGGGATTGCGATCATGCGTCTGGCCGAAGACCAGTCCGGGCCGCCGAGGGGCAACGCGAAAACGCTTATCGATTCGGCCCGGCCTGCATCCTGCGCCGCGATCGCACGAAAGCGCTGAACTTCGGCGCGATTCTGCGTGACCGGCCATCTGTCGGGAAACACGACGAAATCACCAGAAACATGCGGAAACCCAAGCCACGGCATTACGCACCGCCTTGTTGCAATCATGCAACGTCTCGATCACAGATTCTGCCCATCTGTTACCGTTCTGTAACCCATTTTCGCGTCGCTGTGATTACAGTCTGATGTTGTCTGACGAAAATTTCGTTAGCGCAATCGACGGAAACGAAAGCGTTTTCGAACCACGCAGCTGCGCGCAAACCTGTCGATTTGGATAGGTTCCATCTCAAATTCTCACGAATTCGCGACTGCACCCGATGGGCCTGCGGCACTGGAACCTCGGGGGGGAGGGGTCTAGTTCATCCCTCAGAAATGGCGGCGCGCAGAAAAGGCGCATCAATATCCGCCATGATTGGATGAGGATGAAACCATGAAAGCAGTTGCTCTTCTGTTTGGCGCCACCGCCATCGCGACCGCGTTTTCGGTCCCGGCATTCGCGCAGACCGAAATCGCGACCGGCGCTGATGCGACCGGTGTGAGCCAGGTCAATGACCGCATTGATGACATTCAGGAAGCCGTTGAAGACGACTTCTCGCGTTCGAACGACGCAGACCGCTTCGGTCCGCAAGATCGTCGTCAGGGCCTGTTCGGCGGCGTTTCGGCCACCTATGCCGGTTCGTCCGGGAACGACGAAAGCCAGGACTTCGCACTTGCTGGTCGTCTGGCCTATAACCAGGGCCAGTTCGCACAGTCGGTTGGCATCGGCATGGAATTCGGTGAAGACACCGATGGCGACAAGGATCAGGAAGAAGTCTACGCGATCTATGACGCGCAGTATTACTTCAACGACCGCTTCTATGCCTTCGCTCTGGGCCGTATCAACCAGGACGGCATGGTCAGCGAGGAACTGGACGACCTGAACGACGGTCTGCTTGACGCTGATGAGATCACCGATCTGGAAGGCCGCAAGAAGCGTGACGCGTTCCTCGGCTTCGGTCCGGGTTACCGCATCCTGAACACCCCGGATACGACCTGGCGCGTTCAGGCTGGTGTTGGCGTTCGCTACACTCAGGCTGTTGACTATGACGAAGCCGACAACCTGCGTTCGGATACCGAAACCGGTTACATCGTGTCGTCGCGGTTCTACCACCGCTTCAACGAAAACATTTTCGTCACGAACGACACCGACTACCTGACCTCGGACGAGGCCGGTGACGAGATCACCAACGAACTCGGCGTCAACTTCAAGATGTCGGACCAGCTGGCGACCCGCGTTTCCTATGCGACCGAGTATCAGGAAAACCGCGAAATCCGCACCGACAACACCCTGGGCGTTTCGCTGGTTTACGGGTTCTGATCCCTCTGAACCCTCTCTCGAGAAAGGGCGACCTCCGGGTCGCCCTTTTTTCGTTCAGATCATGATTTTTATTCTGGTCGTGGGGCCATGAAAAAAGCCGCCCCAATATGGGACGGCTTGTGGCGGGAACCGCAGCGACCGTGGGCGCACAGGTTTTCCCGAAAGCCTGGAGTACCAGGTGGGCGCCGGGTAACATGACCAGGGCCATGACAGAGCCAGCTCCCATCGAGAAATTATAGGCCAGTGGAAAAAATGGCCCACACGCGAAGAGCAGAAACCCGCCGGGCATCAGAGATAGTCGCGCGTCGCGGGCCTTTCAAGGGGGGGAGACAGTCGTGGGATTGTCAAATGTTTCTGGTTTGTTCATATTGTCGCCATGACCGTCGATCCCTTCCTGCCCGACCAGCCCGGCTTTCGCCTTGCGCGTGGCGTTGCCCGCATGCTGCGCAGCTTCGATCATGCGGTGCTGTGTGAATTCGTGCCCGCGCGTGGGCTGCGTGTCGATGTCATATCCATCTCGCCGGGCGGCGAGATCTGGATCGTTGAATGCAAAAGCTGCCGTGCGGATTTTGTGCAGGACCGCAAATGGCAGAACTATCTGGAATGGAGCGATCGTTTCTTCTGGGCGGTCGATCTGGACTTCCCCGACACCCTGCTTCCGCCGGATACCGGCCTGATCCGCGCCGATGCCTATGGCGCAGAAATCGTGCGTGAGTCGCCGCTGACAAAAATGGCAGGCGCGCGCCGGGCGAGGTTGATCCGTGATATTGCGCGTGTGGCGTCAATCCGGCTGCAGGCGCTGCGTGATCCGCAAGCGGGCGAGGCGTCGCTGCCTTAGCGTCGGGGCTTGCCCTTCTTGCCACCGCTCTTGCCCATATCGCGGGCGACCTCAGCGGCTGCGAGCAATTCCTCGGCGATTTCGGCAGCTTCCTCGGGGTCGAAATCAAGCGGCAGGTCGATCCCCTCACCTTCGAGATAGATCCGCACCATGCCCTGATCGGTCGGCCCGATCTGAAGATTGGCGGTAATATCGCTTTCGCTGTTGATGCCCATGGCTTTTCCCTTTTTTCCTGTCCTATCGCGGCTGCAAATTTGCGGCAAGAGCGGGCTTGATCCTCTTGCATCCTCGACCGGCTGGCGCTAAACGACGCAGACCGTGCCGCCTTAGCTCAGTTGGTTAGAGCGCTGGATTGTGGATCCAGAGGTCCCCCGTTCAAGCCGGGGAGGCGGTACCACCCTTCCTTAACATATTGTGCGCCCAGTGCTGCTCTCGTGGCGGTTTTTAGCATTTATCATGCTGCGGCTCGGAACGTTGGGGGGAGGCCGTGCGTTCTGATGCTGACATCGACCGATGCATTAAGGAGAGCCACTATGGCCAAGAATGATTATACCGCAGACGAACTGAAATCCGACCTTCAGTCGGGCGCCCGTGAAGCCGCCGATACCGCGCGCGCCAAAGGCGAACAGATTGCGGACAAGGCGCAGGATCTGGCGAACACCGCCCGCGACAAGGTCAACGAAGCTGCGGGCAACGCCCGTGAACTCGGCCATGAATATGCCGAAGCTGCACGTGACGAAGCCCGTCGTCTGTACCGCGCGGGCGAGCGTCGTGCCGGTGAAGTCCGCGAATATGCGGAAGAATACTATGACGAAATGTCCGATATGGTACGGCGCAACCCGGCGCAGGCGCTCGGCATTGCGGCTGGCGTCGGCTTTCTGGTGGGTCTGATCCTGGCCCGTCGTTAAGCCATGTTCGACTATGTCAACAAGCTTCAACTGGCGCTCGGTGACAAGGCGCGGCGGACCGGTCTTAAGGTTGGCGCGGGCGTTGTCGTCCTGATCGGTGCCGGCTTCCTTCTGGCCGCCCTGTGGAGCTGGCTGGCATGGAACCTGGAACTGGGTCCGGCAATTGCGTCGCTGATCATCGGGGGCGGTCTCGCGCTGATCGGGCTTATCCTTTGGTTGGCATCCGGTGCCGAAAGACATCCGATGCCGACCGGGTCCGAATTGAAAAGCGAGGTCGAAACCCGGCTGAGCGATGCGACAGACGCGGCCCTCGAAAAGGCGAAGTTCAAGGCTGAAGAGGCATTGGACAGCGCGCAGGCCCGTGTCGCCGGACTGTTTGGCGCGATCACAGGGACCGCCCGCAGCGCAAAGTCGAAAGCGGCGGACGGCGTGCACAGCTTCGCCGATAAGGCTAGCGATCTTGCGTCAAAGGCCAGCGACGTCGCGTCGGACGCCGCCCACAAGGTCGGACTGGACGAGCACACGCTGGACGATGCCAAGGAAAGCATCGACCGCGCGCTGAATTCCCGCGCTGCACCCGGTATCGGTGTGGCCGGTGCATTTGCGGTCGGGGTAGCGATTGCGTCGGCCCTGAAATCTCGTCGTCACGAGGAAGACTTCTACTACGACGATGACGATCTATACGACGAAGACTTCTACGCCTGACCTCGTTCAGACGGAAACGTGAAGGCCCGCCGATCCGGCGGGCCTTTATTCATTGGCTTCCGGGGCACGGGCGCAGGATGACCGCGTCGCCCGGCTCCGCGCCGATATCGCGGCAATCGTCCCCGTCGCACATCCGCCAGGCTGATGGGGTCGCGCCCGATGCCGCAAGCGCAAGTTGGGGCTGTGGCGGCAGGTTCGGACGCCAGACCCACCAGTCGCCTTCAAGCTTGGCATTTGGGCCCGGCTCCATCCCCGCGCCCGATCCCTTGACGGCCGCCTTCATCAGCCGCATTCCGTCCTGATTGACGATCCATGTCTCTCGCCACGCGACCTTCTCGACGGAATGCGTCCATTCCAGGGTGAAACGATCCCCGGTAAGCGCAAGTGCGACTGCGCCTATCAGAAGGCAGCTCATTTCCGGCCTCTCCACCAGATCAGGGCAACCACAAGGACGGTAAGCGCAAAGCCTATCTCGTCGGTCATCGGAAGCGCGGCAATCAGGGTAAACGCCGCCACGATGGCCAGAACACGCTCGAACAGATTAAGGCGATGCCCCATCCAGCCGACAACGGCCGTTCCCCAAAGACCGATGGAGATGGTGCATTTCAACACGATATAGGCCACCGCCAGCGGAAGCCCCATCGCGTCGGCCAGGGGGCCACCGGGTTGCAACATGAGGGCGGGCGTATAGACGGCCATATAGGGAATAACGAAGCCCGCTGCGGCGACTTTGATCGCCTCCAGACTGATTTTGAAACCGGATTCGCGCGCAATCGGGGCGGCGGCGAAGCAGGCAAGCGCAACCGGCGGCGTCAGGTCGGCGAGGATGCCAAAATAGAAGACAAACATGTGGCTGACAATCAGCGGCACCCCAAGCTCCAGAAGCGCAGGGGCCGCGATTGACGACGTGATGATGTAATTCGGGATCGTCGGGATGCCCATGCCCAGCACGATGCAGGTTATCATCGTCAGGATAAGAGAGAGCAGCAGCGAATTCTGCCCGACGCTGACTATGAAAATGCCAAAGGTGTTCGCGGCCCCGGTCAGCGTCATCGTTCCGATGATGACCCCGACAAGCGCACATGCGACGCCGACGGGCAGGGCGGTCTTGGCACCTTCGGCCAGGCTTTCGATCACCTGCCAGATGGTTGCGCGCCCGCCGTTATGAAAGACGCTGAGCGCAAGCAGAAGCCCGACCATTGCCCAAAGCAGGACCTCCTGACGATTATTCAGCAGATAGCCGACAATCAGCCCCAGCCCGATCCAGAAGATCGCGCGGATCACATTGTTCGGCATCCCGAGCATCAGCGAGGCACCGAGGATCAGCATGATCGTCAGCGCCAGGCCGACCGCGCCCGCGTAAAGCGGCGTGAAGCCGGAAAACAGCAGGAAGACCAGCACTGCCAGCGGCAGGATCAGATACCAGCCTTCGCGAAGCGCCCGGCTGGCCGAGGGAAGCTCGTCTTTTGCCATGCCGCGCAGCTCTCGCCTGCCGGCTTCAAGATGCACCATCCAGAATGCCGATGCGAAATAGAGGATCGCAGGCACGATTGCGGCGCGGACAACCTCGACATAGGCGACGCCAAGCGTTTCGGCCATGATGAAAGCCACTGCGCCCATGACGGGCGGCATGATCTGCCCGCCCATTGAAGCCGTCGCCTCGACCCCGCCGGCGAAGGCGGCGCGATAGCCGAAGCTTTTCATCAGCGGTATCGTGAACTGCCCGGTCGTCACCACATTTGCGACGCCAGAGCCGGAAATAGTGCCCATCAGCCCCGATGAAACGACGGAAACCTTGGCGGCACCACCCATCTTGTGACCCACCATTCCCAAGGAAACATCCGTGAACAGCTTGATCATACCGGCTTTTTCAAGAAACGCGCCAAACAGGATGAACAGGAAGATATACGTGGCGCTGACATAAAGCGGCGTGCCGTAGATGCCCTCGGTCCCGAAGGACATCTGTTCAACCACCTGTTCCAGCGCATATCCGCGCGTCTGCATGGCACCCGGAAAATACTGGCCGAACAGCGCGTAAATCAGGAATATGCCCGCAACCACGGGCAGGGCCGGCCCCATCACGACCCAGGCCGCGGCAAAGACCGCGACCAGCGTGGAGATGCCGATGACGGTGTCTATGCCGTTGATGTCGCCCGCGCGCATCATGAGCGGGACATATTCGATCCATTGATAGGCAGCGATCCCGACGCCGATCAGTCCCATGATCCAGGCGGCAATTTGCAGCGGCCTCGCGCCGCCGCGCAACAGTGTCAGCAGCGGAAACCCGAGCAGCAGCAGAAAGCCAAGGTGCACGGCGCGCTGGATCTGGCTGTTGAGGTTCAGAAGATGCGCGGCAGTTGCGATCTGATAGATTGAAAACGCAACCGCGATCCAGAACAGAAGCCGGCCCTGCAGGGACGGCGGAAAGCTTTCGGCGAGTGGATCGTGAATGCCAAGATCGGCTGTATCGGCCGGGTGGGTCTCGACGGTGGTCATATGTGGGCTTTCGACGGGAAAGGCTGGCCGGGCAGACGCGCTGCCCGGCCCTGCGAGATCATTCGGCCTTTACGCCGACTTCGTCATAGTATTTCTGCGCGCCGGGATGCACCGGGATCGGCATGCCCTGAAGCGCCTTCTGCACATCAATCGCATTGGCGGCAGCGTGCGCCGCCTTCATCTCGTCGAGATGTTCGAACATCGACTTGGTCATCATATAGGCCGCGTCGTCGCTGACCGCGTCCGAGCTGACCAGATAGTTGATGACGGCAACGGTCGGCACTGTATCGGTCTGACCCTCATAGGTGCCGCCGGGAATTTCGCCGGCGATATAGGGGGCGCCAAGCGTCTCGGCGACATCGGCGGGCACGGCAACAACGCTGATCGGAATCGAGGTCGAAAGATCCTTCAACGAGGCAACGCCAAGGCCAGCCGATTGCAGCGTGGCATCAAGCTGGCGGTTCTTCATCAGCTCGACCGATTCCGCGAAGGGCAGATATTCGACCTTGCCGAGATCATCATAGCTCATCCCGGCCGCTTCAAGGATTGCACGCGCGTTGAGTTCAGTCCCGGATTTCGGCGCGCCGACCGATACCGACTTGCCTTTCAGGTCGGCCAGCGTCTTGATGCCCGACTCTTCGCTGGCAACGATCTGGATATAGTTCGGATAGATCGCGGCGATCCCGCGAAGTTTGTCAAGCGGGGCGGGAAAGCCCGCATCGGCATTTCCTTCGGCCGCAAGCTTCACGGAATCGCCAAGCGAAAAGCCGACCTCGCCCTTGCCCTGTTGCAGCAGGTTAAGGTTTTCGACCGAGGCCTTGGTCGACTGCACCTGAACCTTCGCGTCCGGCATCGCCTCGGTATAGATTTTAGACAGTGCGACGCCCATCGGATAGTAGACGCCCGAAGTGCCGCCCGTCAGCACATTGATGAATTCGGCAGCACTGGCACCCAACGGCGCAGCCGCCAGCGAAAGCCCGATCGCGGCGGCGGACAGGCGATTGAATATGGTCATTGTTATTCCTCCCAGTGGTCTTTTTGACTTGGGTCACGTTAGGCAGGAAATCGGCTGGCGTCAAAAGGAAAGCCCCGCGGCAAGGCGGGGCTTCTGGAAGCTTCATCGTCAAATAAGTATAACGATATCAGCCGTTTGCTTCACGTATCTTCTCGGCGGCTTCCTTGTTGTAAGGAACCTCGGTTTTATCGAAAAGCTGATCCAGCTCACCCGAAAGGGTCATCTCGGTGACAATATCGCAACCGCCCACGAACTCACCCTTTACATAAAGCTGCGGGATGGTGGGCCAGTCCGAATATTCCTTGATACCCTGGCGGATCGCTTCGTCGGCGAGCACGTTCACGTCGCGATAAGCTACACCCATATAGTTCAGCACGCCGGCAACCCGGCTGGAAAAACCGCATTGCGGCATTTCCTTCGTGCCTTTCATGAACAGCACGACCTCGTTTTCGTCCAGTGCCTGCTGGATCTGACTGCGCGCGTCGGTCATTTCAACTTCCTCAATCTGGGGCTTTGGTGGTCAGGGCAAGCGCGTGCAGTTGCCCGCTGGGACCATCCATTTTGCCATTCAGCGCCGCATATACGGCACGCTGCTGCTGCACACGGTTCAGGCCACGAAAGGATTCGTCGATGACCTCTGCCGCGAAGTGATTCCCGTCTCCGGCAAGATCGGTAATGGTGATCTGCGCGTCCGGGAACGCGGCACGGATAAGGGCTTCGATTTCGTGGGCTTCCATGGCCATTCAACAATCCTTTGGCTTTGATAGAAGATGTAGGGGATGGTCGCTGCTGCCGCAAGGGCCGGGCTGTCAGGTGCAAGGCCGCCAGACCGAAAACATAAGCGGAGTGCGCAAGAATTCGAGTGCCGCCCCGATGCGCAACAGCCATCGAGCGACACGTAAACCGGCGGTAAAACAGACTTACTCTGGCAGGACCCTGACCGCGCCCTTATCCGCACTTGCGGCAAAGGTCGCATATGCGCGCAGCGCCGTTGTCACATTGCGCTTGCGCTTCTCGGCCGGGTGCCAGCCGACCTCGTTCTGGTGCACACGGCGCGCCTCAAGCTCGTCTTCGTCAACGGCAAGGTTGATGGTGCGGTTCGGAATGTCGATCTCGATCAGGTCGCCGTCGCGGACAAGGCCGATCATGCCGCCCTGCGCCGCTTCGGGCGAGCAATGGCCGATAGATAGGCCCGACGTGCCGCCGGAAAACCGGCCATCGGTCACAAGCGCGCAGGCTTTGCCCAGGCCTTTTGATTTCAGATAGCTGGTCGGATACAGCATTTCCTGCATTCCCGGCCCGCCTTTCGGTCCTTCGTAGCGGATGACGACGACGTCGCCCTCCTTGACCTTGCCGGTCAGGATGCCGCTGACGGCTGCGTCCTGGCTTTCATAGACCACGGCGGGGCCGGCGAATTTCAGGATCGATTCATCGACGCCCGCCGTTTTCACGATACACCCATCAAGCGCGATATTGCCTTTCAGCACCGCCAGCCCGCCATCGGCCGAGAAAGGCGAATTGACGGAACGGATGACGCCGCCCTGACGGTCCAGATCCAGCGTCTCCCACCGCTGTGATTGCGAGAACGCGGTTTGCGTCGGCACACCGCCGGGCGCTGCGGAATAGAACTGGTGGACGGCGTCGTCCTGCGTCCGAGAGATATCCCACTGGTCAATCGCATCCCCCAGCGTCGCCGCATGAACAGTCGGGCTGTCGCGATGGATCAGCCCGCCGCGTTCCAGCTGGCCAAGGATCGCCATGATGCCGCCGGCGCGGTGGACGTCCTCCATATGCACATCCTGCTTCGCCGGTGCGACCTTCGACAGGCACGGCACCTTACGGGACAGCGCGTCGATATCGTCCATGTCGAAATCGATGCCGCCTTCATAAGCGGCGGCAAGGATATGCAGCACCGTATTCGTCGATCCGCCCATCGCAATATCCAGCGACATGGCGTTTTCGAACGCCTTCTTGTTGGCGACATTGCGCGGCAGGACGGATGTATCCTCCTGCTCGTAATAGCGCTTTGCCAGCCCGACGATGCGCTGACCGGCCTCCTCGAACAAGCGCTGGCGGTCGGCATGGGTGGCAAGGGTAGAGCCATTGCCGGGCAGGGACAGGCCAAGAGCCTCGGTCAGGCAGTTCATCGAGTTGGCCGTGAACATGCCCGAACACGACCCGCAGGTCGGGCAGGCGGACCGTTCGATAGCGGCGACATCCTCATCGCTGACGCTGTCATCGGCGGCGGCGACCATCGCATCGACCAGATCCAGCGCGTGCATCTTTCCGTCTTTCAGCACGACCTTCCCGGCCTCCATCGGGCCGCCCGAGACGAAGATGGCCGGGATGTTCAGGCGCATCGCGGCGTTCAGCATGCCGGGCGTGATCTTGTCGCAGTTCGAGATGCAGACCATCGCATCCGCGCAATGGGCGTTGACCATATATTCGACGCTGTCGGCGATGATTTCGCGCGAGGGCAGGGAATACAGCATTCCGTCATGGCCCATGGCGATGCCATCATCGACGGCGATGGTGTTGAATTCCTTGGCGACGCCGCCGGCCTTCTCAACCTCTCGCGCGACCATCTGGCCCAGGTCTTTCAGGTGAACGTGGCCCGGCACGAACTGCGTGAAGCTGTTCACGATGGCGATAATCGGCTTGCCGAAATCGCCGTCCTTCATCCCCGTCGCGCGCCACAGACCGCGCGCGCCAGCCATATTGCGGCCATGGGTCGAGGTGCGGGAGCGATAGGCGGGCATGATGAATCCTTCCGTATGGCGATGCCGGCATTGCGACTGCTGTCGCGCGTTATTTAGCGAAGTTTCACCGCCTTCGCCAGAACCGGAATGACGATATGCGCAGGCCGCATTCCCGACACGCATTCCGGCCGCGGTGATGGTTCAGGGTTTCTGCGGCGCGTGTGACGGCAGGGTGGGCACGACGTGAAACCTCGCGCGGCGTTCTTCGGGCGTTTCGCTTTCGGGAATCGCTGTCCGCGCGATCCTGTTTGCGGGCGGGCGCCACGGGGTCGGCGGCTCGTCAAATCCGCCGGGGCCGGGCATAAGCGGCTGCGCGCCGGATATCACGGGCATCACGGTATCGCTGACAAGGTCGAAGCGCCGCGGACCACGACCGATATTGCCCGAGGTCGCAAGGCAGCCAAGCGCGCGCGTGACGTCGCCCAAGTCGGATTTCAGCGGCAGAAACAGCATGCGCCCCTCAAGCGCGGGACGGCCGTAAGCGGCGTCCGAACGCAGCGAGAGATCGGCGATCTGCGGGCCCTTGAACACGGTTTCCAGGACATCGGACAGACGCCCGCGGCTGCTGGGATTGAACAGCGAGCATACCGGCATGCCGCGCACCTCCATCCCCATCAGATCGACGAGATGCCGTCCGGCAAGCCGAAAACGCGCCGCACCGGGGGCGATGCGTTCCAGAATGAACGCATAATCGAGAGCGGTGCGGATGCCCTTCGGTTCGACATCGGCGCGGTCAGGGACTGCGCGCCCATTCCGCAGGCTTTGCCAATAGCTCCGCATCGTGGCGACGACACGCGCCGGATCGGTCCCCGCCGCAAGCGCGAACTGCACAACATCCCCGCCGATTGCAGCGATATCCGCGCCCGGCGGATCGCATTGGTCGAAATCGTCACTCATAACATTTACTTCCGATTGCCAAAGTCAGGCGTCAAGCACCGGCAGGCATAGCAGTCTGCTATCGGAACAATATCCCATCAAACGCGGAAGGTGATGCCCGAATCTTGCCAATTGGTTAAGTTCCGAGGCTTGATTCTTCCCCCTGCTCCCGCGCAAATGCGTGCAACGAAAGGGGGCGGCATGGACCGGACCGGGCTACTCATCATTCTCTCTTCGCCGTCTGGCGCCGGTAAATCGACGCTGGCGCGGCGGCTGATCGAATGGGACCCGCAGCTTTCCTTCTCGGTCTCGGCGACGACGCGCGCGCCGCGCCCCGCCGAAACTGACGGACAGCATTATCACTTCATCGCGCGCGAGGATTTTGCCCGGATGGTCGATTCCGGCGATATGCTGGAACATGCCGAAGTGTTCGGAAACCTTTACGGATCGCCACGCGGGCCGGTCGAGGCCGCGATGAAGGCGGGGCGCGATACGATCTTCGATGTGGACTGGCAGGGCGGTCAGCAGATCCGTGCCTCGGCGCTTGGGCCTCATGTCGTGTCGATCTTCATCCTGCCGCCTTCGCTGCCCGAACTTGAGCGGCGCCTGATCGAACGCGGGCAGGATGACCCCGAGGTCATTGCCGGGCGCATGGCGAAAAGTCGTGACGAAATTTCGCATTGGGCAGAATATGACTATGTGCTGGTCAACGACGACCTTGATGCCAGTTTCGATAAGCTCGTCTCGATCCTGAGCGCCGAGCGGTTGCGGCGAGAGCGTCAGACCGGGCTTGGCGGGTTTGTCAGAACGCTGATGGAAGGGGAACACGCATGATCTGGGAACTGGACGGAATAGCGCCTGAAATCGCGGCCAGTGCATGGATCGCACCGAACGCGCAGATCATCGGGCGCGTCGTTATCGAACCGGGTGCCAGCGTCTGGTGGGGCGCGGTGCTGCGCGGCGATAACGAGGAAATCCGCATCGGCGCGGGATCGAACGTACAGGATCTGTGTTGCCTGCACACTGACCCGGGCTTTCCGCTGAAAATCGCCCAGAATGTGACCGTCGGGCATCGGGCCATGCTGCATGGCTGCACAATTGGCGAGGGCTCGCTTATCGGGATGGGAGCGACCGTGCTGAACGGCGCGCGGATCGGCGCGGGGTCGCTGGTCGGTGCGGCGGCGCTGATCTCCGAAGGCAAGGAGATCCCGGAACGTGTGCTGGTCATGGGCGCGCCCGGCCGTGTCGTGCGCGAAATAGATGATGCGCAATATCAGGGGCTGCTCGGTTCTGCCCGGCATTATCAGGACAATGCAGCGCGCTTTCTGGGCGGGCTGAAACATCTTGGGTAAAGCCGCACCGTGGATTCGCAACTGACACAGGAGCTGATTGCGGCGCTTCCCGTCGCGGTGCTGGCCGTTGATGCGGATGCACGCGTGACCGCCGCGAATACGGCAGCGCAGGCCATGCTGGGCGAAGCGCTGACCGATCGTCCCTTCGTCAACGTGCTGCGCCATCCGGTTGTCGTGCAAGCGCTGGATGCCGTTCTGGACCCGGGGCATGTCGTGCCACCGGTTTCGGACCCGATTTTGCCCGCCGTTGCGTCGGGCGGCCACAGGATGCGGCTTCAGATATCTGCCCGCGGGCGCGACATTCCGGCCGAGGTCACGGTATCCGCCTTGCCGGCGCGCGGCGGTGCACTGATCGTGATCGAGGACAGCTCGGGCATCGAGGCCGCCGAACAGCAGCGGCGCGATTTCGTCGCCAATGTCAGCCACGAGTTGCGCACGCCGCTGACCGCGCTGATCGGGTTTATCGAAACGCTGCGCGGCCCGGCCCGCGACGATCCCGCGGCGCGCGACCGCTTTCTGGGCATCATGGAGGCCGAGGCCGGGCGGATGAACAGACTGGTGCGGGACCTTCTGTCGCTGAGCCGCGTCGAAACAGAGGAACGGCGCCGACCTGCAGAACGGATTGATCTTGCCATGATGATCCGCGCCGTCGCAGCCACGCTGCAGCCGCAGGCTGACGCAGCCGGCGTCGCCATCGTGACCGCTGGGGCGGATGAACCGGTGCTGGTTCAGGGCGATGCCGATCAGCTGACGCAGGTCTTTCACAATCTCGTGGAAAACGCGGTCAAGTATGGCGGTGGGGGCGGTGAAGTGTCGCTTCGCGTGTTCCATATCGATCATGACCCCGTGCTGCGCGGCCCGGCAATCGCCGTCGAGGTCGCCGATCGCGGCGAGGGGATCGACACCATGCATCTGCCCCGCCTGACAGAGCGTTTTTACCGTGTTGACAGCCACCGCTCGCGCGAGAAGGGCGGCACGGGGCTGGGTCTGGCCATCGTCAAGCATATCGTCACCCGCCATCGCGGCAGGCTGCGCATCGAATCCGAAAAGGGGAAGGGGTCGCGGTTTACGGTCATCCTGCCAGAGCGAATCGACCGGCGCTGACGCGGCACCTCTGCCCTAATCCGCCGATGCGCTTGCCCGAAGCGCTGTGAAGGACTAATTGAGGCGCAGGAAAAGAGGTCTCAGATGACGCATAATCCGATCCGGCCGTGGCGCAATATCGAGCGTCGCAAGTCGCGCAAGATCATGGTGGGCAATGTTCCGGTCGGCGGCGACGCGCCGATCAGCGTGCAGACCATGACCAATACCGACGGCCATGACGTCGCCGCGACGCTGGATCAGGTGATCCGGGCGGCGGATGCCGGGGCCGATATCGTGCGGATCAGCGCGCCGGATCAGGAAACGACGCGCGCGCTGCGCGAGATCTGCCGGGAAAGTCCGGTGCCGATCGTCGCCGACATCCACTTTCATTACAAACGCGCAATCGAAGCTGCCGAGGCGGGCGCCGCCTGCCTGCGCATCAATCCCGGCAATATCGGCGATGCGTCCCGCGTGGCCGAAGTCGTGCGGGCGGCCAAGGATCACGGCTGTTCGATCCGTATCGGTGTCAATGCCGGGTCACTGGAAAAGCATCTGCTTGAGAAATATGGCGAGCCTTGCCCGGACGCGATGGTCGAAAGCGGGCTGGATCACATCAAGATCCTGCAGGACCACGATTTCCACGAATTCAAGATCAGCGTGAAGGCGTCGGACGTCTTTCTGGCCACTGCCGCTTATCAGCAGCTCGCCGATGCCACAGACGCCCCGATCCATCTGGGGATCACCGAAGCGGGCGGCTTGCGCGGCGGGACGGTGAAATCGGCGATCGGTCTTGGCAATCTGCTGTGGTCCGGAATCGGTGATACAATCCGCGTCAGCCTGTCCGCCGATCCGGTCGAGGAGGTCAAGGTCGGGTTCGAGCTGCTGAAATCGCTGGGGTTGCGCACGCGCGGCGTGCAGATCATTTCCTGCCCGAGCTGTGCACGACAGGGTTTCGATGTCATCAAGACGGTCGAGGCACTGGAGCAGCGGCTGGAACATATCAAGACGCCGATGAGCCTTTCGATCATTGGTTGCGTGGTGAACGGTCCCGGCGAGGCGCTGATGACCGATATCGGCTTCACCGGGGGCGGCGCGGGGTCCGGCATGGTCTATCTGGCCGGAAAACAGGATCACAAGATGACGAACGACCAGATGATCGACCATATTGTCGGGCTGGTCGAAGAACGCGCCGAGAAAATCGAAGCTGCAAACGCTGCGGAAGCCGCCGAATAGGATGTCTGGGGCGCTGCCCCAGATCCCAAGCTTGCTTTAACGGATAAATACGGAAGGGTTACAGCGCCTCGCGGCCTCAGCCCTCTTTCGCGGCGCGGGCTTCTTCGATCACCGGGGTGATCCCGGTCTGGGGAACGCCGCGCAGCAGCTTGTCGCCAATGATGAAGCTGGGGGTGCCAGAGATCTGAAGCGCCTGCGCAAGCTGCGCGTTCTTGCGCAGAACATCGCTGACCTGATCGGAATTCATCGCCTCGATGATCGCATCGGCGTCGAAGCCCATTTCGGTTGCGGTGGCCTTCAGCCCCTCGATCGAGACGTTTCCGCGCATGGTATAGAAATGATCGTGCACCTTCTTGTAGGCTTCATCGCCCTCGGCCTGCTTCACCGCGACGGCGAATCGTGCGGCGAGGTCGCTTTCCTGCCCGAGGATCGGCAGATCCTTGAAGATGACGCGGACATCTTTGTCGTTGGCCACGACTTCTTCGACATGCGGGAAGACCTGTTTGCAGACACCGCAGCGATAATCGATAAACTCGACCACAGTGACGTCGCCGTCCGGGTTGCCGCCGACCCAGCTGTGACCGTCGTTATAGATCTGGTCGGAAAGCTGCGCGATCATGGCCGCATCGTTCTTTGATTCCTCGGCGAGGCGTCGCTGTTCCAGCGCGTTCATCGCCTCGATCAGCACTTCGGGGTTCTCCATCAGATATTCGCGGACGGCTGAACCGAAGGCCTGCTTCTCGGCATCGTTCATCGCGTCAAGATCCAGCGCGAGCGCTGGCGTGGCGGTCAGAAGCAGGGCGGCGATCAGCGATTTCATCAAGGATATCCTTTCAAGATTTGCGCGGAGACTGGCGAGAAATGCCACGAAACACAAGGCAAGCCTGCGTGATTTGCTTGACCCGGCGCGTAGCGGGGGGGCATAGACCGAAAAAAAAGCAGAGGCAGCGATGCGGCAATCGAAACGGGGTCAGGTCGATCCCTTTATCGTTATGGACGTCATGGAATCGGCGCGCCGCGCAGAGGCCGAGGGTCGCCATATTATCCATATGGAGGTGGGCCAGCCATCGACCGGGGCACCTGCCAGCGCGCGCGAGACGCTCCGGTCCCGGCTGGCAGAGCCGCTTGGCTATACCGTCGCGCTTGGTCTGCCGCAGTTGCGGGCGGGCATCGCGCGGCTTTACCGGGACTGGTACGGCGTCGATCTCGACCCGGCGCTGGTGGTGGTCACGCCAGGATCGTCGGGCGCATTCATGCTGGCCTTTGCCGCGCTGTTCGATGCCGGTGATCGCGTCGCACTGGGCGAGCCGGGCTATCCGAGCTATCGCCAGATCATGCGCGCGATGTCGCTGGCGCCCGTCGGTATCCAGACCGCGCCCGAACATCGCTATCAGCCGCTTCCCGAACAGCTTCCCGCAGATGTGGCGGGGCTGATGCTGGCATCGCCTGGCAACCCGTCTGGCACCATGCTCGGGCTGGACGAATACCGCGCATTGCTTGCGCGCGCGAATGAGCTTGGGATCAGCGTGATCTCGGACGAAATCTATCATGGCCTGAGTTACGGAGAGCGCTGTCATACCGCGCTGGAGGTCAGCGACGACGTCTATGTCATCAACTCGTTCTCGAAGTATTTTTCGATGACGGGGTGGCGGATCGGCTGGATGGTGGTGCCAGAGGATCATATCCGCACGGTCGAGCGGATCGCGCAGAATATGTTCATCTGCCCGCCTCATGCGTCGCAGGTTGCGGCGCTAGCGGCACTTGATGCGCGACAGGAATGCGACGCGAACCTCGCCACCTATGCCGAGAACCGTCGCCTGCTGCTTGACGCTCTGCCCAAGATCGGTTTCGACCGGATCGCGCCGCCGGACGGTGCCTTCTACATTTACGCCGACATATCCGGGCTGACTGATGACAGCCTGACCTTTGCGGCAGAGATCCTGGATCGCGCCGGCGTCGCCGTCACCCCCGGCCTTGATTTCGACCCGCGCCGGGGTGCGCAGACCCTGCGCTTTTCCTACGCGCGCGGGACAGCCGATATTGTCGAAGGGATAGACCGGCTGACGCGGTTCATGGGGTCGCGCTGATGCGCGGCCTGATCCTCGCGCTGTGGCTGCTGCTCCCTTGGTCTGCGGTGGCGCAGGGCATCATGGCGGCAGAACTCGATTTCGGTTCCTCTACGATCGCCGCCGAGAATGGCGAGGTGACGGTGACACTTCGCCTGTCCGCGCCGGCACCGTATCGCATCATGCTTCTGGATGAGCCGAAGCGTCTTGTTCTGGATCTTCAGGGCGTCGATTTCACGGGGACCGAGCCTGCAGCCATAGCCGGGGCAGAGGTGTTCGACGGGATGCGCGCCGGTCCGTTTCGCGCCGGCTGGGGACGCATTGTGTTCGACCTGCGCGAACCCTATGCCGTCACCGAGGCCGCGCAGCATGTCAGCCATGACGCGTCGGGTGCCGCAACGGGCGCAACACTGCGTCTGCGACTGAATCCGGTTGCGGCTGAAAATTACGCGGGTGCCCCAAACGCGATGTCGGCGCTGTGGGATCTTCCGCTGCCGACAACGCCTGTCGTCGATCCGTCGCGTCCGCAACCGCTGCGCGTCGCAATAGACCCCGGTCATGGCGGCATCGATTCCGGCGCGGTCGATAACGGTCTGCGCGAGGCTGATCTGATGCTGGATTTCGCCCGAGAACTGACGGAAAAGCTGATCCGTGCCGGGTTCGAGGTCGTGCTGACGCGGCGCAAGGACGCGTTCATGGGGCTGGAATCGCGGATGACAGAGGCGCGTGCCTCGGGCGCGGATCTGTTCATCTCGCTGCATGCGGATGCCTTGCCAGAGGGGCAGGCGGCAGGGGCCTCGGTCTTCATATGGAACAACGAAGCGGATGACCGTGCGTCACGTCAGCTTGCCGCGCGCCATGATCGCGCGGATCTGGTAGCGGGGCTTGATCTGGCCGGAACGGACGATCTGATCGCCGCGACGCTGATGGATATGGCGCGGGCCGATACGCAGCCAAGATCGGAAACCTTTGCCAAGCATGTCTCATCGCGCCTTGCGCAGGCAGGGTTGGCGCTGCACCGCAATCCGGTCAAGGGTGCGGCCTTCAGCGTGCTGAAATCGCCAGATATTCCCTCGGTTCTGGTGGAGCTTGGGTTTCTGACCGATCCGGGGGACCGGGCCAATCTTGTCGATCCCGCGTGGCGGGCGCGCATGGCGACAGCGATTGCGGCGGCGGTTACGGACTGGTCGCAGGACGATACCGCACGAGCCGCGCTCAGGCGGCACTGACGAATGCCTTCGCAGACATGTGCCGCGCGGAAATTTCGCGACGCAAGATAACCCAAGCTTGTTTTGACTGCATCGGCTGCGGCGTTTAAGAAGCCGCAGGAATCCTCAAGAGGCTGCGCGTGGTCCGTTTTATTCTTTCCTTTTTCGGCGGTATATTCTCGCTGCTCGTGACCGGCCTGATCTTCGGGATGCTGATTCTCGGCGGCGTGTTCTGGGCCTATGGCCGCGACCTGCCCAGCCATGAACAGCTTGCACAATACGCCCCAAAAACCATCAGCCGTGTCTATTCCGGCGAAGGGCGGCTGATCGACGAATTCGCGCAGGAACGCCGCATCTTCGTGCCCGGCGAGGAAATTCCCGATCTGGTCAAGCAGGCCTTCGTGTCCGCCGAGGACAAGAACTTCTACCATCACCACGGTTTCGACCCGCGCGGCATGGCGGCTGCGGCGTTTCAGGCAGTCGCCTCACGCGGTGAAAACCTGCGCGGGGCGTCGACCATTCCCCAGCAGGTGACGAAGAACCTGCTGCTGTCATCCGACCGCACTGTCGAACGCAAGGTGAAGGAACTGATCCTCGCCACCCGGCTGGAACAGTCGCTGAGCAAGGACCAGATCCTTGAACTGTACCTGAACGAGATTTTCCTCGGCCAGAACAGCTATGGCGTGGCGGCCGCCGCGCAGACATATTTCAACAAGACGCTGGCCGAACTGTCCCCGCACGAAGCGGCGACGCTTGCGTCCATGCCGCAGGCGCCGGGACGCTATCACCCAGTGCGCGCGAAAGAGACGCTGACCAACCGCCGCAACTATGTGCTGCGCGAGATGTGGCAGAACGGCTATATCGACGAGGCAACCTATCGAAGCGAGGCGGATGAGCCGCTGCGCTCGGTCCAGAATGGCGACTTTCCGGCATTTGCCGAAAAGCTGCCGCCGCGCGACTATTTCACCGATGAAATCCGTCGCCAGCTATCCGAGGAGTTCGGCCAGGACGAATTCTTTGGCGGCGGTCTGACGATCCGCGCGACGGTCGAGCCGCATATGCAATCGGTCGCCGCAAAAGCGTTGCAAGAGGCGCTGGAAGATTACGACCGGGGCCGGGGCATCTGGCACGGCGTGATCGAGACGATCCCGGCCGAAAAGCTTTCCTCTGAAGCCGATTGGCGCGGCGCTTTGTATGATGTGAAGACCGCGCCCCGTGACATTCCGGGCTGGATACCGGCAGTGGTGCTTGCGGTTGACGGCGGCAACGCGCGTATCGGCATCGAAGGCATCGAGGAGGACAGCGACGGCCACTGGATCCCCGCCAAGGACGCGCAATGGGCGCGCCCGCGTCTCGAAGATGGCTCGCTTGGCCCGAAAGCCCAGGGTGCGGGCGATCTGGTTAAGGTGGGCGATGTCGTCATGGTCCGCGTCATGACCAATGACAGCGATGGCAGCTTCCTTCGCTGGACCTTGCGCCAGGTTCCTGAAATCGAAGGCGGCTTCATGGCGATGGACGTCAACACCGGACGTGTCATCGCGATGCAGGGCGGCTTCTCGTACCAGTCCTCGGTGTTCAATCGCGCGACGCAGGCAATGCGTCAGCCGGGGTCAAGCTTCAAGCCATTCGTCTATGCCGCCGCGCTGGATAATGGTTACACACCCGCGACGATTGTCGTCGACGAGGAGATCGCGATCAACACGCCCGACGGCATGTGGCGTCCGAAAAACAGCTCTAACCGGACCTACGGACCGACGCCCTTGCGCACCGGGATCGAGCAGTCGCGCAACCTGATGACGATCCGCGTCGCGCAGGATATCGGCATGGATACCGTCGCCAAATATGCAGAACGCTTTGGCGTCTATGACGATGGCCAGATGAAGCCGTTCCTTGCGAATTCGCTGGGTGCGCAGGAAACCACGCTGTTCAAGATGGTCGCTGCCTACGCCATGTTCGCCAATGGCGGCGAGCGGGTGGAGCCGACGCTGGTTGACCGCGTTCAGGACCGGCGCGGACGGACGATCTATCGTCACGATCAGCGCGACTGCGTCGGCTGCGCGCAGAACGCGCTTCCTGTCGGCACCGCACCTGAAATCGACAGCAATCGCGAACGGGTGATGGATGCGATCACCGCCTATCAGATCACCTCGATGATGGAAGGCGTGGTCAAGCGCGGCTCTGGCAAGGGCGTTAACCTGCCAGTGCCGATTGCCGGCAAGACGGGCACCACCAATGATGCCAAGGATGTCTGGTTCATAGGCTTTTCCTCGAACATCGTGGCGGGCTGCTATCTGGGCTATGACACGCCGCGTACACTTGGCAGCAATGCCTATGGCGGCACGCTTTGCGTCCCGGTCTTCAATGCCTTCATGCGCGAGGCTATCAAGGAATATGGTGGCAGCGCCTTCAAGGTGCCCGAGGGCGGCTATTTCCGCAAGATCGACCGCTTCACTGGCGCGCGCCTGCCCGACAGCGCGACAGGCGACAACGTGATCTCGGAATTCTTCCGCGAGGGTTCGGATTTCAATACCGGCATGGACTATATCGATGGCGGGTTCGAACCGAAGATCATGCCGGGCGTCGACGGCCTGCCGCTTACGCTGAAATCGCTGCCGAAGTCGGGGGCGGGGACGCAAGGCTCGAAAACCGTCACCACCTCGACCGGGCAGAAAAAGGTCATTCCGCGCAAGACCGACTTCGGAACCTTGTCCTCGGGTGGTCTTTACTGAGGCAACCGGCGCGGAAGGTACCCTGCATCAGCGGCTGTGATACGGACGCCGCAACCCTTGTGAGGACGGCGCGGACGGGTTATCTGACCCTCCACCGCTGAAAAAGGACTAAGCCCATGCGCGCCGAAACCGCTGCCACCATAGAAGCGATCCGCAAATCCCTGCGGCTGCTGGCGCAGCGCATGGACTGGGAAACCGCGCCGCATCGCCTGGAGGAGCTGAACGCCATGATCGAGCAGGGCGACCTGTGGAACGATCCGGCGAAGGCGCAGAAGCTGATGCGCGACCGGCAGGCGCTGTCTGACGCGGTCGAGGGCTATCGGCGCATCGAGGGCGATCTGGACGCAAATGCCGAGATGGTCGAACTGGCCGATGCCGAGGGCGATGCCGAACTGGTCGCAGAGGCCGAGGCGAACCTGAAATCGCTGGCCGAAGAAGCCGCCCAGAAAGAGCTGGAGGCCCTGCTGAATGGCGAGGCCGACGGCAACGACACCTTCCTGGAAATCAACGCAGGCGCCGGCGGGACCGAGAGTGCGGACTGGGCGTCAATGCTGGCACGGATGTATGTGCGTTGGGCCGAAAAGCAGGGCTATGACGTTGAACTGATTTCGGAATCTCCGGGTGAGGAAGCGGGAATCCGGTCGGCCGCCTACAAGATTTCGGGGCATAATGCTTATGGCTGGCTGAAGACAGAATCGGGGGTGCATCGGCTGGTCAGGATCTCGCCCTATGACAGTGCGGCGCGGCGGCATACGTCGTTTTCGTCGGTCTGGGTCTATCCGGTGGTGGATGACAATATCGAAATCAACGTGCCGGACAGCGATATCCGCATCGACACTTATCGATCCTCGGGTGCGGGCGGGCAGCACGTCAACACGACGGATTCGGCGGTGCGGATCACGCACCTGCCGACGAATATCGTGGTGACGAGTTCGATGAAGTCGCAGCACCAGAACCGTGAAGCCGCGATGAATGCTTTGAAAGCAAGGCTTTACCAGATGGAGCTCGACAAGCGAAACGCCGAGATCAACGCCCAGCACGACGCCAAGGGCGATGCCGGCTGGGGCAACCAGATCCGGTCCTATGTGCTGCATCCCTATCAGATGGTGAAGGACCTGCGCACCTCTCACGAGACCTCGGACACGCAAGGGGTGCTCGACGGCGACCTCGACGCGTTCATGGCGGCGACGCTGGCACTGGATGTTTCGGGCAAGAGCCGGGCGGAGGCTACGGCCGAGGATTGAGGCCGGAAGTGGCGTATTTTTACCGTCCATAACGCGTAGATAATGCGTATATACGGTTGGGACTTGGTGGTGAGTTCGAATGGGCGGCGACGCTGGTGCTGCAAGAGCCGCGCCGAGGCCACCGCCGAGGATTGAGCCCCACCACCCGTAGACAGCGCGTACTCTGGCTGTACACAAGCGGCAGTGCTGTGTCGCAATAGCGACAATCTGATTATGCACGACTTAGGCCTTGGCTCGTGTGAACTGCTGGTTGGGCGGACGCCTGTGCTTTTCGGCGCGGTCTTTTCCTCAGCATCCACATTCTGCCAGATTGCACGGGGCTGGGGACAACTTTGCTGCGGCAGCAAGGAGCCGCCCGGTCGCGGTTGGGAAGATCGGCATTAGACAGGTGGCGGGTCAAGCGACCGCTCATCAGATCGACGATTGCAAAAGTATCGGGGCCATAACGCAGCGGATCGGCCAGCCATTCGCTTTCTTCGAGCAAGAACCACTCGTCGCGTGCCTTGGGGTTCCTGAAATCGGAAGCTATCTGAAAGTGGTGAATTATGTCATCGCGAAAGGGTTGCGAGCCTTGGGTCACGCAGTCAATATCACCGTGTCCGAAACCCGGAGTAGCATCAATAGTTCATTCGGTTACCCACGACAATGCGTTTCGGCGATAGCCAGTTTTCATCATTGCGGGCGGTACGCCTGTCAACAAGACGTACACAAGGCCCCAAAACCTTGGCTCGAAACTTTCGCTTGCAGCGGGCGTTGTCAATTCGAACCCGTGCATCGGAAACTGGTGGAAATCGGGTCGGAACTGAACAGGACGAATAGGATTTCAGAATGAATATTCTTCGAATTGTGGCAGTCGGAGCGATGATCGCCGCCGGATTCTCAGCAACTGCGGTTAACGCCCAAGACGCCAGTCAGGCAGCCGAAGATCAGCCCGACCAGGCGCAAAACGCAGAGGCCGCGGTCGAGCAGTCAGCACCGAATCCTGCAGGATTTTCTGATGCGTCCACCGGCACAGATTCAGAGTCGATCGATGCGCAATTTGCCGCAGGGCGCCACGACGGGGGCAAAATTCTGGCGAATGTCGGTCGCCGCTTTGTCATGGGAAATAATCTGATGCTGGACATCGTTTTCCAGCCGACGAGTGACGGTTTGGAGGTCGATCCGGAGGGTAAGGTCGACGCGACCCGCATCTATTCGGGCGTCGCACCTAGCACCTACGAGCAGATGTATCTAATCGCTGGCGACAAGAAATACATGCTTGTGACCGACAGCAACGACAAAATTTCCGTGACACAGAACCTGCAGATAGAGGGCGAGGGTCCGGTCGTCGGACAGTGGACCGGCGTTTTCCCCGCGCCGCCAACCGATACGCCTGTGATGCTGTATCTGCCAGAGTTTTCACCCATCGGACCATTTTCGGTGCCTTCGAACTGATGGCTTATATCGTGCGAAACGCCGTTGTAGTTGCGGCGATGACCCTGTTCGGGGCTGGAGGTGTGGTGGCCCAATCCGCGGCCGATCCCGTGGACATCACCGGGATAACAGAAGACCACGGCGACCGATACACGCGTGATCTGAAATCCGAGATCCGCGACTTATCCGGAGAGGTTCTGGACACCGAGGGCGCTGCGACAGACATGTCCGGCGATGTGCAGGATATGGTCGATAGCAGCGGCGGAAACATCGCCATGCGCGAGACTGAGGACAGCATCATCCTGTCCGTGGCGAGCGATGTATTGTTCGATTTCGACAGTGCCGCGCTGACCGGTGCGGCGCGCCAGACACTGGGTCAGATCGCAGCGATGTTGACCAGCAACGATGGCGGGACGGTGCAGGTTGTCGGGCATACCGACGCGAAAGGCTCTGACGAGTATAATCAGCAATTATCCGAAGAACGTGCGGCGTCCGTGGTTGCGTTCCTGACAGAAAACGATGTGCCGCAGGATCGTCTGGAGGCGGCCGGCCGTGGTGAAACCGAGCCAGTCGCCGAGAATGAAATCCATGGGGCGGATAATCCCGAAGGCCGCGCGCAGAACCGGCGTGTGGAATTCGTGCTGCCACGCTGAGCGAACGGCGCGTGGATTGCACTAGCCTTCGGTCGAGGCATCAGTGACCGGTTCGATGAATGTTGCATTGCGGCGTAATGGGGTTACGAAATCCAACAGCGGGCCGGAAAACCCTCACCGATACCCCGCCGCCTGCAATTCGAACAGCTTTCGATAGCGGGGCCTCGACCCTTCCATTCTCAAGCAGCAATATCCGGTCGGCCGTGCGGATCGAGCTGAAGCGTTGGGAGATCAGGATGGCGGTTTCGTCGGTGCAGAGGTGTCTGGTACGCTCATGCTCCGGGAGCCTTGGCGCAGCGCGGTAAAAAACCGTCAGGCCTGGGACCTGACGGTTTGGGTTGCGGTCACTGAGGTCAGCGCTAGCTCAGCTGACGTAGTCGGGCGCTGGCTCTGGTTTGCAGAGCGCCAGCAGTTCATCGACGGCGCGACGGCGTGAGATCAGGGGGGCCGCGGGGGCGTAGGTGAAGCCTTCATCGAGAAGGCCGGGGAAGATCAGGGTCAGTTCCTCGCGCGCCTCGGGCGAGAGATTGCGCAGGAATTCGGTGCCGAGGTAAAGCGACTCGGTCCATGTGCCTTCGCTGAAAAGCAGGCTGTGTTCATCCAGCAGAAGGTGGAAATAGGTCATATCCTCGGGCTGGTCGCTGATGTACACGCCGTCGAGGCCGGTCAGCTTGACCGCCGGGACAAGCGCCTCGTTCGAACCGACCAGATCGGCGAGCCGTGCGTCGGACAGCATGATGCGGTGCTGGCGAGAGACGCGCAGATCGCGCGAGGGGATGCCATCGCCCAGGCATCCGGCACGCAGGATGACCGGGCGCAGCTTGTCATTGGCGGCAATCTCGGCTGCGGTCAGCCTGCGCGCGCCGATCCAGCGGATGGGCATGGCACCGCCCGAGCGCGTGTTCACGAGATCGCCGACCGCAAGATCTTCGATTTTGCGCGGGCCGGTCGGCGTGTCGATCAGCGTGCCGTCGCAAAAGCAGGGCGGGGGCAGCGTGGTATAGGGAATGCTGGTCGGCTGGCTTACGGACACAACGGTCAGGTTGATATTCGCCGGCGGCTCAACCCCGTTTTTCCAGATATAGAACTGCGTCGGGCTTGCGACGTTGGCGCTGTTGCTGCCGACAGTGCCCGTATAGACGGAATAGGTCTGGTTGGTCAGCGGATCGCGGAATTCTATCTCGCCCGTGGTGGTGATGCGGGTGTTGATATAGGTCGTGCCGTTGATTGTCGCGGAGGCGGCGAGCGTCTGTTGCGAGATATCCCCTTCGACGAAGCCGGGATCATCGTCGCGGACCAGAAGGTCCATTTTCTTGCCGCCGTTGTAACGATAGACCTGACCCGCTGTGGCCTCTGGCAGCCCGCTACCGATTTCGTCGATGGTCGCGCCGGGGTTGGTACCGCCGGAAATCCAAGTGAACAGGTTGTTGGCGTTGATCACGCCGCCGAAATTATAGTCTACCATTGTTTATCTTCCCAGCTGAGGCTTGCTTGCACGTGAGACATGATCTCATCGGATGGGTGGTGGTTGATAACCCGGACAAGAGTGCCCTGAAGGGCATCTACGCTGGCCTGATATGAACTGTCTAGTGCAGTAATTCTGCAACGATGCGCATTTTAGTTGACGGTATGTCGAAGCAGCTAATGTTGCATAAATTGTCGGGGTATGCGCGCTTACCGATACCCCGCCGCCTGCAATTCAAACAGCTCTCGATAACGGCCCTCGGACTCCATCAGTTCCTGATGGGTGCCTTCGGCCTCAACCCGCCCGTTCTCAAGGACCAGGATGCGGTCGGCCATCCTCACCGAGCTGAAGCGGTGGGAGATCAGGATGGCGGTTTTGCCGGTGGAGAGGTGTTTGAAACGCTCGAACACCTCGAATTCGGCGCGGGCGTCCAATGCCGCGGTGGGCTCGTCGAGGATCAGGACCTGGGCGTCGCGCATATAGGCGCGGGCGATGGCGAGTTTTTGCCATTCGCCCCCCGACAGTTCGACCCCGCCCGCGAAGCGCTTGCCGATCATCTGGTCATAACCTGCAGGCAGTTTGGCGATGACCTGATCGGCCATGGCGCTTTGGGCTGCGGCCTCGATGCGGGGGCGGTCGGCGCGGGCCTCGATCCGGCCGACGGCGATATTGTCGGCGGCGGTCCAGCTGTAGCGGACGAAATCCTGAAAGATCACGCCGATGGCGGCGCGCAGGCTGTCGAGGTCGTAATCGCGCAGGTCGCGGCCGTCGAGCATGATGCGGCCTTCGTCCGGGTCGTAGAGGCGGGCGAGGAGTTTCACCAGCGTTGTCTTGCCGGCGCCGTTTTCGCCGACAAGGGCGAGGGTTTCGCCCGCGTGCAGCGTGAAGGTCAGGTTGCGGACGGCCCATTTTGTCGCGCCGGGATAGCGGAAGCCGACATCTTCGAAGCGGAAGCCGTCGCGGATGGTGGCGGGGACGAGGATGGCGCCGGGGTCCGAGGTGATTTCGGGTTCGACCTGAAAGAATTCAAACAGGTCTTCGAGGTAAAGTGCCTGTGCGGCGGTGGTCGAGAATGAGGTGAGCAGCCCGTTCAGCAGCGATCGCAGCCGCTGGAAAGAGCCGGCGAGGAAGGTCAGATCGCCGATGGACAGCGCGCCCGCCAGCGTCGCGCCGACGATCCAGAGATAGGCGGTGTAATAGCCAAGCGTGCCGATGGCGGTGAAGATCACGCCCCAGAAGGCGCGCGAGCGGGCGATCTGGCGGCGTTCGCGGTAGAACTTCTCGGACAGGGTGCGGTAACGCTCGGCCAGGAAGGCGTGGAGGTTGAAGATCTTGACTTCTTTCGCGGTGTCAGGCTGGGCAGCGACCTGGCGGATATAGTCAAGCTCTCGGCGTTCGGGGGTGCGGCCGTGGTCGAGATTGTAGTTCTTCGCGTTGAAATGCGCCTCGCCCAGAAAGGCGGGGATGAGGGTCAGAAGCAGCAGGACGACCAGCCACGGATTATAGGCGATCAGGCCGCCCGCGAAGGTCAGAACGGTCAGCATGTCCTGCAATTGCTGGAAAATAAGGCCCATCAGCGACATGCGGCCCGCAGCCTGACGGCGCGCGCGGTCGAGCTTGTCCTGAAATACCGCGTCCTCGAAATCCTCCAGATCGAGTTCGGCGGCGTGTTCCATCAGGTCCATCGTCAGCGAGATGGTCAGGCGTTCGGCCAGAAGCGCGTCGATCAGCGAGACGAGGCGGGCGAGGCCGTCGGACAGGATCGCGAGGCCGAATTCGGCTGCGACAAGGATCATCAGGTGGTTCGCCTGACCCCCGGTGAACCATGCGGTCAGGTTTTCGGGGCCGTCGAGGGCGACAAGGCGGATCACCTCGTCGATGATCAGCTTGCCGATCCACAGGGAGGTGACCGGGATGACCGCGCGGATCAGGCGCAGGATCATGCTGGCCAAGGTCAGGGCCGGAGCGGCCTTCCAGACGAGGCGAAGGAAGGGCGGGATGTTCTTCATCGCCGCCCAACGCGCGCGGAAGCTGCGCGGCGGCTCCTTCAGGGGCATGGGCATCAGGCGGGTTCCGCGACCCGGGTTTCAAGGCTGGTCGCGCGCGCGATTTCTTCGGGCGTCAGCGGACCGGGGAAATGGCAGGCGGTCAGGTGGGCGGGTGTGCCCAGCAGTTCCGGCACCGTGGCCGCGCAGGCGGATTGGGCGCGCGGGCAGCGGGTGCGGAACACGCAGCCCGAGGGCGGGGCCATGGGTGACGGAAGTTCGCCGGCCAGCGGGATGATGGTTTTCGCGCGTTCCAGTTCCGGGTCCGGCACCGGGACAGCCGACAGAAGCGCCTGCGTATAGGGGTGCTGGGGGTCGGCATAGAGCGATTCCGCCTGCGCCAGTTCCATGACCTTACCCAGATACATGACCAGCACGCGGTCGCTGATATGCTTCACCACGGAAAGGTCATGCGCGATGAAGATCAGCGCGAGGCCAAGATCGCGTTGCAGATCGGCCAGCAGGTTGATGACCTGCGCCTGAATGGACACATCCAGCGCCGAGACGGGTTCGTCGCAGATCACCAGCTTCGGTTCCACGATCAGCGCGCGGGCGATGCCGATGCGCTGGCACTGGCCGCCGGAAAATTCGTGCGGATAGCGGTTGATCTGGTTGGGCAGCAGGCCCACGCGTTCCATCATCTGCTTGACGCGGGTTTTCACTTCGTCGCGTTTCAGGCCGGGGTGATGCGTCACCAGCGGCTCGGCTATGATCTGGCCCACGGTCATGCGCGGGTTCAGCGATGCCAGCGGGTCCTGAAACACCATCTGGATGTCGTTGCGGTATTTCATCATCCGGCGGGGCGACAGGCCGATCAGGTTGGTGCCGTCCTGCCAGTTGGCGGTGCCGGTGGCGGGGGCAAGCCCGATCAGCGCGCGGGCAAGGGTGGATTTGCCTGAACCGGATTCGCCCACAATCCCCAGCGTTTCGCCGGGTTGCAGGGTGAAATCGACACCGCCCACCGCTTGCAGCATGCGCGGGGGTGTCCACGGCATGTCGCCTTCGCGGCGGATATTGAAGGTGACGCGCAGGTCGCGCACATCGAGAAGCGGCTTAGCGTTTGTCATCGGGAAGCTCCTGCGGGGTGCCTGCACTGGCGGGGCCAACGACCAGCCCTTCGCTGATTTGAGGATCGGTTTCGCCGATATCCTGTTCGTCCATCTCGTCCGCGGCGGCTTCCATCGGCAGATCCTCGTGATGGGTCGGACCGGCGCGGACAACGTCGATCGCCGCATAGCAGGCGCGGTCGCGGCCCGGCGCGAAACCTTCCAGCGGCGGCGGGGCGGTAACGCAGATGTCCATGACGTAATCGCAGCGCGGGGCGAAGGGGCAGCCTGCGGGCGGGCGCGACATATTGGGCGGGCTGCCGGGAATGGCTGACAGCTTGTCGCCCTTCTGATCGACGCGCGGGATCGCCGCCAGCAGGCCTTGAGTATAGGGGTGGGTTGGATCGGCAAACAGCGGATCGGTCGGCGCGCGTTCCATGACGCGGCCGCCATACATGACCATGACGCGTTCGCACGAACCTGCGACCACGCCCAGATCATGGGTGATCAGGATCATCGCCATGCCGAATTCGGATTGCAGATCGTCCAGCAGCTTCATGATCTGCGCCTGCACCGTCACATCAAGCGCGGTCGTCGGTTCGTCCGCGATCAGCACGTCGGGCTTGCACAGAAGCGCCATGGCAATCATCACCCGCTGCCGCATCCCGCCGGAAAATTCGTGCGGATACAGCCGCGCGCGGCCCTTGGCGTCCGGGATGCGCACGGCATCCAGCATGCGCACGGATTCGGCAACCGCCGCCGATTTTGACAGCCCGTGATGCAGGGTCAGCACCTCGGCCATCTGGTCGGATACCCGCATATAGGGGTTCAGCGAGGTCATCGGGTCCTGAAAGATCATGGCGATATTTTCAGCCCGGATCTGGTTCAGCACCTTGGGTTTCGCGTTCAGAATTTCCTGCCCGTCGAAGGTGACACTGCCGGTGGCGCGCCCGTTCTTGGCCAGTAGCCCCATGATCGCAAAAGATAGCTGCGATTTGCCGGAACCGGATTCGCCCACGATCCCCAAGGTCTCGCCACGTTCCAGCGACAGGTTGATGCCGTTGACGGCGTGAACCTCGCCATCATTGGTCGAAAAGGTCACGTTCAGGTCTTTGACGTCAAGAAGTGCCATGTCAGCGGTCCCTTGGGTCAAGGGCGTCGCGAAGGCCGTCGCCGATGAAGAAGAAGGCGAACAGCGTCACCACGAAGAAGCCCAGCGGGAAGGCCAGCTGCCAGATGGTGCCGTAGCGCATGGTGCCCGAGCCTTCGGAGATCAGCGCGCCCCAGCTTGTCAGCGGTTCCTGCACGCCAAGGCCCAGAAAGCTGATGAAGCTTTCCGTAAGGATCATCAGCGGCACCAGCAGCGTCGCATAGACCGCGACCACGCCCAGCAGGTTCGGGACGATATGGCGGATGATGATTTTCCAGGTGGGAACGCCGGTGGCGCGCGCGGCCTCGATGAATTCGCGGTTCTTCAGGGTCAGCGTCTGGCCGCGCACGATGCGCGACATTTCCAGCCATGAGATCAGCCCGATGCCCAGAAACAGCATCGACAGCGAGCGCCCGAAGATCACCAGCAGCAGGATGAGGACGAACATATAGGGGATCGACAGCAGGATATCGACGGTCCGCATCATGATCGCGTCGGTGCGCCCGCCGATATAGCCCGAGGTTGCGCCATAAAGCGTGCCCACGATCACCGCGACGCTAGCGCCGACAATGCCCACCATCAGCGAGATGCGGGTGCCCTGAATGGTGCGGGCGAACAGGTCGCGGCCCAGATCGTCGGTGCCGAAGTAATGGCCGTTTGCGATGGATGGCGCGCCCTGCGTCGCCGCCGATCCCATCACGCTGAAGTCGATGGAATCGTATGTCCATGTCGCGAACAGGTTGCCGAAAGCCGCGAAGGCGATGACCAGCAGCAGGACGAACAGCGCCACCATCGCGGCCTTGTTCTTGAAGAAGCGCTTGCGGGCATCGGCCCATGGGCTGCGGCCCTTGACCTCCTCGGCCGCCATGCGCGCGGCCATGCCTTCGATTTTATTGTGTTCTATCATGGTCATGGAATTAATACCTGATCTTCGGGTCGATCCATGCATACAGGATGTCAACCACCAGACTGAAAAGGATGGTCAGCGCCCCGACAAGGATCGTGACCCCCATCATCACCGCGTAATCGCGGTTCAGCGCTGAATCGACGAAGCTTTTGCCGATCCCGCCGGTCGAGAAATACATGTCGATCACGACCGATCCGGTAATCATCGACACGAATGCCGGGCCCAGATAGGAAATCACCGGCAGAAGCGCGGGTTTCAGCGCGTGGCGCATGATGATCTTGCGCGCGGGCAGGCCTTTCGCCTTTGCGGTGCGGATATGGTTCGAACTCAGCACCTCTAGCATGGACGACCGGGTGATCCGGGCGATGGACGCCATGTAGGACGTGCCAAGCGCGATCACCGGCATGATCCAGTAGTCGGGGTTCTGAAAGCTCCACCCGCCGCCGGGCAGCCAGCCGAGGATCAGCGTGAAGACCAGCACAAGGATCGGTGCCATGACGAAGTTCGGCAGCACCTGCGCGCCAATCGACACGCCGACCGCCAGATAATCCAGCCATGTGTTCTGACGGATCGCCGCCGCAGCGCCAAGCGTTACGCCCACGACCACCGCAAGGATGAAGGACAAAAGCCCGTAGGTCAGCGTGATCGGAAAGCCCGCCGCGATGATCTGGTTCACGGTGCGGTCGGGATAGACGAAGCTGGGACCGAAATCGAAATGCCGCACGATCCCCCAGACGTAATCCACGATCTTACGCCACAAGGGATCATCAAGACCGTATTTCGCTTCGAGGTTGGCAAGCACCTGCGGGGGCAGGGCGCGTTCCTGCGTGAAGGGGCCACCGGGGGCCGCATGCATCAGCAGGAATGAGAATATGATAAGCAGCAGCAGCGTTGGTATGGCCACTGCGAGCCGTCGAAGAATGAATCCGAACATCCTCTGGTTCCGTCAGGGTGCCGCGAGGGCGGTAAAGTCGTTGGGGCAGATGCCGGGACAGGCAGGCTGCCCCGACGATTCTGTCATGTTATTGATACGAGCCTGCAATCAGTGCTCGGTGATGTAAATGTCCTTGGCGTACCAGGCATCCATGACGTTATGTTCGGGCAGGCCTTTGACGTAAGGCTTTATCAGGTCCACCTTGGTGTATTGATACAGCGGAACATAAGGCACATCGGCGGCCAGAATGCGCTCTGCCTCGGCATATTCGACGGCCGGATCGTCCGAGGTCTTGGACGCGTCCATGACGGCGTCGAATGCCTCGCTGTTGTATTTGCCGACATTGTAGCCGGTCGAGCGGAAGTAATCGAGGAAGGTCGATGCCTCGTTGTAATCGGCGCACCAGCCGGAACGCACGACTTCGTATTGCTGGGAATTCATGCGGTCGGAATAGACCTTCCATTCCAGATTGTTCAGCACCAGGTCGACGCCGATCTGTTTCCACATCTGCTGGACGACGATGGCGATTTTGCGGTGCTCTTCCGATGTGTTGTACATCAGGTCCAGCTTCAGCGGGTTCGAGGCGCTATAGCCGGCCTCTTCCATGATCGCCTTGGCTTCGGCCAGACGGTCGGCCTGCGTCATCTTGGCCATGTCGAGTTCCGGCATGGTGAAGCCTTCGATGGCCTCGTTGGTCCAGCCGTAGGCGGGCTGCTGACCGGCCTGCAGAACCTGACCCACCAGAACGTCGCGATCCACGGCAAGCGCCAGCGCGCGGCGGATCTTCTGGTCCTGAACGGCGGGATTGCCGGTATCGGTCAGGTTAAGCAGATAGGCATAGGTGCAGGCATAGGGCCGGGCGACGGCTTCGTCCGGGAATTCTTTCAGCAGGCGCGGGAACTGGCCCGAAGGTGGCTGCACGCGGTCAAGCTCTCCTGCCTGATAGCGGGTCAGACCGATATTTGCGTCGGGCACGGTGACGGCCGTCACCTTGTCCAAGATGACCGAATCGCGGTCCCAGTATTCCGGGTTCGGAACCATCGTGATGTCCACGCCGACATTGTGGCCCTGCATCACGAAAGCACCGTTGCTGACGATATTTTCGGGAGTCGTCCAGTCGGTGCCGAATTCTTCGACCACCTTCTGGTTGACCGGGTAGGTGGACGGGAAGGCCAGCGTCTTTTCGAAATGCGGCGTGGGCGATTTCAGGGTGACTTCGAAAGTATGGTCGTCGATGGCCTTGACGCCCAGTGCCTCGGGCGGCTGTTCGCCCTTCACCACCTCGGTCGCGTTGGCGACGTTCATCAGTTCGATGAACCAGGCGTATTCCGACGCGGTCGCCGGATCGGCCAGACGGCGCCAGGAATAGACGAAATCGTTTGCTGTCACCGGATCGCCGTTCGACCATTTGGCATCGGGGCGCAGCGTGAAGGTATAGACGGTCTTGTCGTCCGACACGGTATATTCGCTGGCGACGCCCGGCTGCATCGCGCCATTGCCGTCTTCGGTCATCAGCCCTTCGAACAGCTGGCGCACGATCTGCGAGCCGTCCTTGCTGGTATTCTTGTGCGGGTCCGCGCTTTTCAGCGCATCCAGCATCCAGAAGCGGTATTCCTGCGTGTCGTCCAGCACATCGCCTTCGGCGACAGTCGCGGCGGCAACGGGTGCGGCAAAGGACAGCGCGAGCGCCGTCGTCATCAGAAATCTGGTCATGTCTCTCTCTCCCTGATGGTTCAGGGCGTTCAGCCCGAACCGAATTGGGGGTAATTAGCGGATTGGAGCGGTCGGGCAAGCAATTTAAGGTTGTGCGCAATTATCGGTGGATTTCCGCTTATGCGGAGGAAGTTCCGTAATGATGGAAACAAGGCAACCGCGCAAGCGCGCATTGCGCGACCGGGAAATTACATGCCGGTCCCTGCCGGCAGTTGTCCGGGACGGGGCTGGCCCGTCCCGGATCAGATCACCTTAGCACGAAATCAGTGCTTGGTGATGTACATGTCCTTGCCATACCAGGTGTTCATCACGTTCTCACGCGGGAGGCCCTTCACATAGGGCTTGATCATGTCGACCTTGGCATAGTGATAGATCGGAAGCAGCGGCAATTCGGTCGCGAGGATTTCCTCGGCGCGCTTGTACTGATCGTTCGGATTTTCGGACGTCACCGAATCCTGCAGAAGCTGGTCATATTCGGCGTTCGAGAACTTGCCCTCGTTCTTGCCGGTGCTGCGGAAGTAATCAACGAAGGTCGAGGCTTCGTTGTAATCCGCGCACCACGCATAGCGGGCCAGTTCGAAGTCCTGGTTCTGCATGCGGTCGGTGTGGACCTTCCATTCCATATTGTTCAGCGTCAGGTTCACGCCAAGCGGCTTCCACATCTGCTGGGCCACCACGGCGATCTTCTTGTGATCTTCAGAGGTGTTATAGTTCAGCGTCAGGTTCAGCGGGTTGTCGGGCGTATAGCCCGCCTCTTCCAGCAGCTTCTTGGCTTCAGCAGTGCGGTCGGCCTGCGTCATGCTGGCCATCGGGATGTCGGGCATTTCGAAGCCCTCGATTGCCCAATGGGTCCAGTTATAGGCCGGGCGCTGTCCACCCTGCAGCACCTGATCGACAATGATGTCACGATCGAGAGCGAGCGCAAGCGCCCGGCGGACATTCACATCCTTGAGCGATTCCGGGCCTTTGTCGGAGAGGTTGACGATATAGGCATAGGAGCAGGAATAGGGCAGCGATACCGCCTCATCCGGGAATTCCTCTTTCAGGCGCGGATACTGGCCGGCCGGGATCTGAAGGCGGTCCAGTTCTCCGGCCTGATAGCGGGTCAGGCCGACATTCTGGTCGTTCACGGTAATCCCGGTCAGCTTGGTCAGCACGACATTGTCGGCTTCCCAGTATTCGGGGTTCTTTTCCATCGTGATGTCGACGCCAAGATTGTGCCCGGTCAGCACATAGGCGCCGTTGCCGACGATATTGCCGGGCTGGGTCCAGTTGTCGCCGAATTCCTCGATCACTTTCTGATTGTTCGGGAAGGTCGATGAATGGCCGAGCATCTTGACGAAATAAGGGGTCGGCTTGGTCAGGGTGACTTCCAGCGTGTGATCGTCAACGGCCTTTACGCCCAGTTCTTCCTTGGGCTTGTCGCCTGCAACTACTTCCGACGCGTTCACCACGTTCATCAGTTCGATATACCAGGCATATTCAGACGCCGTCGCGGGATCGGCCAGCCGCTGCCAGGCATAGACGAAATCACCCGCCGTGACCGGGTCGCCATTCGACCACTTGGCTTCGGGACGCAGCGTGAAGGTATAGGTCAGACCGTCGTCGGACACGGCATAGTCGCTCGCCACGCCCGGCACCATCGCGCCTTTCGCATCTTCGTTCATCAGCCCTTCGAAAAGGTTGCGGATGACGTCAGAGCCTTCGACATCGGTGTTTTTCTGCGGATCGACGGTCTTGATCGCGTCGAGCAGCCAGAAGTTGTATTCCTGCGTATCGGCGAGTTCGTCGCCCTCGGCGACAGTCGCAGCGGCGGCAGGCACGGCCAGAAGGCAGGCCAGCGCCGTGCTCATCAGGAAACGGTTCATGGGGCAATCTCCCTATTTGTCTGAGGCGCATCTGACGGCGCCGGAATGGCGCAAGGTTAGGCAAAACCGAACGTCTGGCAAGCCTTGTCGCAATGACGTAACGGCAGCTTCCCCCTGACACCGCACGCTTTGCGGGGTGTGACTTTCGAAAAACCCCGCCGAGTGCCCGTCAAGGGGTTGATCGGACGCGGCGGAAGGTTACAAAACATCAAGTTTGGCGCGGCCGCTATAAACCGAAAAAGGGCCGCCGCACGGGGAGGGATCTATATGAGTGGCCTTTTGGCCCTGTCGCGCGGCATCGACCGCATGAACACGACGATCGGGCGGGCGGTGTCCTGGCTGATTCTGCTTGCAGTGCTTGTCAGCGCCGGGAACGCCATCGTGCGCAAGGTGTTCAGCACCTCGTCCAACATGTGGCTGGAACTGCAATGGTATCTGTATGGCGCGGCCTTTCTGGGTGCCGCCGCCTACACGCTTCTGGAAAACGAACATATCCGCATCGACCTCGTCTATGGGATGTGGTCGCGCCGGGTTCAGCACTGGATCGACCTGATCGGGCATATCTTGTTCCTGATGCCCTTCGTGATCCTGATGGTCTATTTCCTGTATCCCTGGACCATGCGGTCATTCGCGCGGGGCGAAGTGTCGTCCAGCGCAGGCGGGCTGATCCTGTGGCCCGCGAAGGCGATCCTGCTGATCGGCTTCGTGCTGCTGTTCTTTCAGGGCATCTCGGAAATCATCAAGAAAATTGCCGTCATGCGCGGCCTGATCGAGGACAAGCACGCGATCAGCGGACACCATGCGCCGCTGGAGATCGACGAGGCACTGCGCGCCGAATCGGGCTTCGCCGAGCCCGATCATCCGCTGACCGAGCTTGATGCAGACAAAGCCGATGGGCGGGGGACGCGCAAATGATGGAGCTTATTGCGCAGAACATGGCGCCGATCATGTTCGCTTCGCTGATCCTGTTCCTGCTGTTCGGCTATCCGGTGGCCTTCGCGCTTGCCGCAAACGGCCTTTTGTTCTTCGTGATCGGCGTCGAACTCGCCCCGCTTTCCGATTCGATCTATCTCGACTGGAACCTGCTTGGCACGATGCCCGACCGGTTATGGGGGGTGATGTCGAACGAGACATTACTTGCCATTCCATTCTTTACCTTCATGGGCATCCTGCTGGAAAAATCCGGCATGGCCGAGGATCTGCTGGACACGATCGGCCAGTTGTTCGGCCCTGTGCGCGGCGGGCTTGCCTATGCGGTCGTCATCGTCGGTGCACTGCTGGCGGCGACGACGGGTGTGGTTGCGGCTTCGGTCATCGCGATGGGGCTGATCTCGCTTCCGATCATGCTGCGATATGGCTATGACCGGCGGCTGGCATCGGGGGTGATCGCGGCATCAGGGACTCTCGCGCAGATCATTCCGCCGTCGCTGGTGCTGATCGTCATGGCCGACCAGCTTGGCCGGTCGGTGGGCGACATGTACAAGGGCGCGCTGATCCCCGGCCTGGTGCTGACCTGCATCTATCTTGGCTATATCTTCGTGATGTCGATCATCCGTCCGAATGCGGTGCCCGCCCTTCCGAAAGAGGCGCGGACACTCGGTTCGGGGGTGATCTCGCTGCTGGTGCTGATTCTGGTCGGTGTCGGCATCTTCTACGGCGCGCATCACTATCTGTCGGCCTCGCAGGGGAACAATGCCGATATCCTTGGCGCTGCGGTGGGCGTCGCGGCGATGTATCTGATCGCCATGACGGACCGCGAGGGCTGGCGCTTTATCGTGAAGGTGGCCGCAGGGGCAATCGGTGCGCTTGCGGGCTGGTATTTCCTGCATACCATCGACAGCCTGCCCTGGCTGGACACGGTCGACACGAATATGCGCGTCGGCGTGCTGATCGTGACGGTCTTCGCCTCGGCGATTCTGGCCTTCGCGGTCTATTCGCTGCTGATCCGGCTGCTTGGCGGGGTCATCGACTTCACCCATCGGGACGAGCATGCCTTCGGGATGACCAGCCGTCTTGCCCAACAGGTTGTCATCGTTCTGGTGCCGCCGCTGGCGTTGGTGTTCTTTGTGCTTGGCACGATCTTCCTTGGCTGGGCGACCCCGACCGAAGGCGGCGCGATGGGCGCGGTCGGCGCGCTGGTGCTGTCGGCGATGAAAGGGCGGCTCAGCCTTGATGTGATCCGGCAGGCGCTGGCATCCACGACGCGGCTTTCGGCCTTCGTGATGTTCATTCTGATCGGGGCGCGGGTCTTCTCGCTGACCTTCTACGGTGTGAACGGGCATCTGTGGGTCGAACATCTGCTGACCTCGCTTCCGGGCGGCGAATACGGCTTCCTGATCGTCGTGTCGGTGATGGTGTTCTTCCTGGCCTTCTTCCTCGACTTCTTCGAACTGGCCTTCATCATCGTGCCTCTGCTGGTTCCGGCAGCCGAGGCGCTTGGCATCGACCTGATCTGGTTCGGGGTGATCCTTGCGGTGAACATGCAGACGTCGTTCATGCACCCGCCCTTCGGCTTCGCCCTGTTCTATCTGCGATCCGTGGCCCCGCGCGCATCCTATCAGGATCGCGTGACCGGCCGCACGATCGAGGGCATCAGGTCAAGCCAGATCTACTGGGGTGCCGTGCCTTTCGTCTTCATCCAGATCGCGATGATCGGTGTGGTGATCCTGTTCCCGGGCCTTGTGATGCATTACAAGGGCGCGCCGGTGGACATGCAGGATGTCCAGATCAATATCCCGATGGGTGGCAACGATGGCGGGTTCGGCTCTCTCGGCGGGCTTGGATCGCCCTTCGGTGCGCCGGGCGGCGCGCCTGCCACGGGCACCGATGCCGCGCCGGGTGGCACGACCGCGCCAAACGGCGGCGGTATGGACCCGTTGGGCGGCCTGCCGCCGGGGCTGAGCGCGCCGGGCGCGACGACCGCGCCGGCGCCCCAGGCGCCGGGGGCTGCGGATGCACCTGCCGCCGGCGCACCGGCTGCGGAAGCACCGGCCCCGGCAGCATCGGACGCGCCGGCGTCATCGGGTGGAATGTCGGGTGACACGGACCCGCTTTCCGGGCCGCCGCCCGGTCTGGCCGCGCCATCAAACTGAGCGATACGGGGGCTTCGGCCCCCGTTTTCATTTGCCTCGCAAGCTCGAAAATCAGCCTTCGATCATGCGCGATATGTCGATCCTGTCAGCGGCTTGTGCCCGCGCGCTGTTGCAGCAGTCAGCGACGGTCTGCTGTCAGCAGCTTTCCGGCGTCTCGGGCGTGGCGCAGTCCGCCGGTTCCGCCGCAAGCGCCTGCGCGCGTCGGCGCAGCGCGGCCGCACGGTCTTCCAGCGCCGCTTCGTCAGCGACATCCTGCTGGGTGACTTCTGCGGCCGAGACGTTCAGCGCTTGGCCCGCCGCTTCAAGATCCGAGCGCACCTGATCGGGGCTGCCCGCGGCGATCTGCGCATGACCGGGAATAGACGGCTCTGCCAGAACCTGATCGGTCGGAAGAAGTGCCGGATAATCAATCCCGTCATCCCCACAGGCAGCCAGAAGCAGGACCGGAAATCCGAGGGCGGGCAGGGCGCGTATCGCCATCACTGTTCCTTTACGCGCGATGGATCTCACTGGCTGGTACCCGAGGCCGGACTCGAACCGGCATGCCTTGCGGCGGCGGATTTTGAATCCGCTGCGTCTACCATTCCGCCACTCGGGCCAGGTTGGAAAGCGATAACGGGGAACGCGCCCGGCGGCAAGGGGGTGCCGCCGGGCGCGTTGCGTTCAGGCGGCAATCGCCGGGGCGTTGCGCGCGGCCAGTTCGGCGATGCGCTTGCCGTAAAGGCGGCCTGCTTCCAGATCGCCCGCATAAGGGCCCTGATCGGTGCTGGAATCAGAGCGTGCGATGGCCAGCAGTCCGGTCGAAAAGCCGGTCCAGTTCGCGTCTGCCGGGGTATGTGCCAGCGTGTTGCTGGGCAGCATTCCCGGCCCGGCCCAAAGCTGGCCGTGCTGCTGCGCGAAGGTCATCAGCCAGGACATGGTTTCGCCCTTGTCGCCAACTGTGCTGGCAGAAACGGTGAAACCGCCCGCGACCCGGCCGGCGAGTACCTGCCTCATCCACAGTTTCGAACTGGCATCCGCGAAGCGTTTGAACTGCCACGCGGCGTTGCCCATATAGGTCGGGCTGCCATAGATCAGCCCATCCGCGGCCTCGATCGCGGCCCAGTCGGCATCGGTGATGACGCCATCTTCGGGGATGCGAATCTCGACCGGGGTGGCGCCTGCGTCGCGAACGCCCTGAATGACGGCCTCGGCCAGTTTGGCGGTATGGCCGTAGCCGCTGAAATAGATGATTGCGATATTCGTCATGGTCGCTTCCTTTCAATCGATGAACGCAATCTGAGGTCTTTACTTTCGAAAGGTAAGTAGGCACCTTTTGGTAAGTGACTTACCCGCACGAAAGATTTGCTGTGAAAGCTGCCTGCGACCTGAATGAAAAAAATGTTTCCTGCTGCCCGGTCGAGCGCTTGCTGGGCGTCGTTTCGGGGCAATGGACGGCTTATTTGCTGTGGGTTCTGCATCAGAATGGCCCGCAGCGATTCGGCGCGCTGCAGAAGCTGATACCGGGCATTTCGACCAAGGTGCTGACCGAAAGGCTGCGGATGCTGGAGGCATCGGGGCTGCTGCTGCGCGAACAGGCGGCGACAATTCCGCCGCAGGTCACCTATTCCCTGACCCCGCGCGGGCTGGAATTGCGCGCACTAATGGATGGGTTGGGTGATGTCGCGCGCCGCTGGGACGCCGAGGGGTGGCGTCCGCCCGTGCGCTAGGCCCTAGGCACGGCCCAGCTTATTCAGGCGCGCCTCGCGCAGTTGCGCGAAATCGTCGCCCGCGTGATAGCTGGACCGGGTCAGGGGCGTGGCCGAAACCATCAGGAAGCCTTTGCCAAAGGCGGATTTTTCATAGCCCTTGAACTCCTCGGGCGTGACGAAACGGTCCACGCGGTGATGTTTCGGCGTCGGTTGCAGATATTGACCGATGGTCATGAAATCCACATCGGCCGCGCGCATGTCATCCATGACCTGCAAAACGCCCTGACGATCCTCGCCCAGACCGACCATGATGCCGGATTTGGTGAACATGGCCGGATCGAGTTCCTTCACCCGCTGCAGCAGCCGCAGCGAATGGAAATAGCGCGCGCCGGGCCGCACGGTCGGATAAAGGCCGGGCACGGTCTCAAGGTTGTGGTTGAACACGTCAGGGCGGGCTTCGACAACGATTTCAAGCGCTTCCGGACCGCATTTCAGGAAATCCGGGGTCAGCACCTCGATCGTCGAACCGGGTGAGCGGTGGCGGATCGCGCGGATTACCTGCGCAAAATGTTCTGCCCCGCCATCGTCCAGATCGTCGCGGTCGACCGAGGTGATAACGACGTGTTTCAGCCCAAGCTTCTGGACGGCATGGGCGACGCGGCCCGGTTCGAACGGGTCGAGCGCCTTGGGTTTGCCGGTGATGACATTGCAGAAGGAACAGCCGCGGGTGCAGATCTCGCCCATGATCATCATGGTGGCGTGACCCTGCGACCAGCATTCGCCGACATTGGGGCAGCCGGCTTCCTCGCAGACGGTGGACAGCTTGTTTTCGCGCAGGATGTCGCGCGTGTCCTTGTAGCCCTGCGAGGTCGGTGCCTTCACGCGAATCCAGTCCGGCTTTTTAGGCTGGGCCTGATCCGGGCGGTGGGCCTTTTCCGGGTGACGGGCGCGTTCGGCAAGCGCGCGAAGGGCAGGGGGCTGTTCGGTCATGACATCCTCTGGACGGGGTCACGATCAGAGTTAATCGGTTTCCGCCGCGTTATCAACGGCGTCCCGGTCAGGGCTGATATGCAGATGCGCCTATGCGCGCCGATAGGCCATTCCGACGGATCGCGGCGCGGTCGGCACAAAGCCGAATTGAGCATACAGCCCGTCCGCCGGCACATCCGCGATCAGGCTGACATAGGCACTTTCCGGCAGGGTTGCGATATGGTCCATCAGCGCCCGCATGATCTGCTTGCCCAGCCCTTGCCCTGATAGGCGGGATCGACGGCGATATCGACGATCTGGAAGAAGCAGCCGCCATCGCCAATGATCCGGCCCATGCCGATCGCACGGCCTTCATCTTCGACAACAACACCGAAAACGCTATGCGGCAGACCGATTTCCGCTGCCTTGGCCGCAAACGAACTGAGGCCCGCAGTGCGACGCAGATGCAGGTATTCGTCCACGCTGGGGATGCGCGCGACAGTGGAAATGGTATTTTCCGACATTCAGAACGGCCTATTGTGAACTTGCGGCACGCTCGCATCCGCCTGCACAAATGAAAAGGCCGCCCCTGCGGACGGCCCATTTCGCGCGATTACCCGATCAGCGGGCCGCCGGGGCCGTATCTGTCGGCATAGTGACGCGCCAGCCGTTCCAGCGCCAGTTTCAGCACCACCTTGCCCGACCGCGCCGACCAGCCAAGGCGGCGTTCGGTCATTTCCAGCCCTTCCAGAAAGCAGCACACTCGCAGGACCAGATCGCCCATACCGGGGCCAAGCTCTCGCAGCGCCTCGGCCACGCGGGTGCGCGCCCGGTCCGATCCGCCAATGTGACGATCCCCCCGCAGGGATTCGTCGATGCCAGAGGTCATGAACCGGTCCCAGTTCTGGGTGACGCGCGGACCCATCTGTGCCAGTTCGAAATCCTCGCGCAGCATCTCTCCGGCCGAGACAAGCTCTGGCGCGAGAAATGCCTTGCCCTGGCCGTCGCGGCGGCGCGCCAGCAACTGCAGCGGGCTTTCGGCCAGATTGACGCGCATGCGCCGGGGCTTTTCCTCTTCGGGATCGGTCAGCACACGCTCGCCCCATACGCGATGCTGTGCGGCGTGATCGAAACCGGCCGCCGCCTCCTCCATCCCGTCAGGACGTGCCGGGCCGCCGACGGGTTCGGCATCGGCGAAATCGACAGCGCGCGGCAAGCCGCCATGGCCAAGGCGGCGCAGCGCGTTGCGGCCGGAATTGCTGAGGTGATAGCGGCTCATCCGGTTGCCACTCGCGATCAGGTCGACCCAGCCGTTCAGGGCAAACTGCTCGGCCAGGCGGGTGTCGAGAATGGCCGTGCGGATGTCGCCCCGGCTGATGATCGCCTTGTCCATACCCGGTGCGACGATCAACTCGGCGCCGGGTTCGGCCAGCCTGCGCAACACGCGACGGGTCTGATCCTCGCGGCGGCGATCGGTGCGTTCGGGCGGTGCCTCGGCCCCGAGCTTCTGAAGGGCGATATCGACCAGCGGGTCGTCGCGACGGCTTTCGAAGCGGCGGATGCGGCGCAGGATCGTCGAGGCATGGCATCCGGCATCGCGGGCAATCGCGCGGATCGATTCGCCGCCTTCGACATGGCGCAGGTAAAGCCGGGCATCGTCGGCAAGATTTTCGTCGATGGCTGTCCCGGTTCCGGCCGTCGCCTCTCCCGTCGCGCCCCCCTGCGCAGCGGGCAGAACCGTCCCGGCCATGCCGAAATCTGGCGTCATTATGGTCATGTTCGTCCCTTGTCTCTGTCAGGCAGATCGGCAGCGATTCGCCTGTAAGTTGTACCTGTCGATTTGGACAGGTGATGGTTAAGCAGAACTGCATATTTCCTAACAATTCCTAAAGAATCCCTGCGGCGTCGCACGTTGCAGCGTGAATTTGGCAACGCACGTATAAGTTGTGCGACTCTCGTCACATCGTCAGCACTCAGGAGGATATGCGATGAGTTTCTTTGCCGATCAGACGGTTTTCACACTGCCTGCACCGCCCGCCCCGCTGCGCCGTCCGGCCAGCTTGATTCGTGCCGCAAAGGCGGGGCAGGGGGCGTGGCACCGCACCCGCGACCTGCCGCGCCTGCTGGGACGCGAAACCATGCCAGCCAACCCGTCCGCGATCCGGCAATTGCGCGCCGCAGAGGACGCGATGAATGATGCGAGGCGCGAGAGCCGTGCCGATTACGACCTGCACCGGCATGTCAGGCTTATCATCGCGCTGCTTGCAGAGCTGCGCGTCGCGGCCGAAACCGCGCCGCAACCCGTCATGCCGGGGACGAGGAAGCTTGCCGGCAAGGTCGTCGCATTCAGCGGCCGCGGAACAGCCCGCCCAGCACGCCACGCATGATCTCTCGGGTTCCCGAGCGGCCGAGTTCGCGCATGACGCTTTTCCCGAATGTCTGCAGGACCGTGTCGCGCCGCGAACCCGATGTCCGGCGGCCGCCAGACGCTGTTTCGCGGCTTTTCGAGGTCGGGATCGTCAGGTTCGGGTCATACCGCCGGGCTCGGGTGAACTTTTCGTCGGGTTTTCCGCCGACGACCCACAAATCGTCGTCAGCCGCGGGCTTGGCGGTGGCCTGCGCCTCCTCTGCCGCTGCGTCGGCGCGCTTTGACAGGATCTCCTGCGCGGATTCCCGATCGAGTGGTGTGTCGTATTTCAGGCCCATCGGCGATTGGGCGAGGATCGCCGCGCGTTCCGCGTCGGTGATCGGCCCAAGCTGCGAGAAAGGCGGCCGGATCAGCGTCCGCATCACGACGCCCGGCACGCCTTTCGGGTCGAGAAAGGATGTCACGGCCTCGCCCGTGCCGACCTGCTGGATCGCCTCGGCAGTGTCGAAGTCCGGGTTCGGTCGATAGTTTTCGGCGGCAAGCCGCAATGCCTTCTGATCCTTCGCGGTAAAGGCGCGCAGCGCGTGCTGGACGCGATTTCCAAGCTGGCCGAGGATTTCTTCGGGGATATCGGTCGGATTCTGGCTGACAAACCAGACACTGACCCCCTTGGAGCGGATCAGCCGCGCGACCTGTTCGACCTTGTCGACAAGCGCTTTCGGCGCATCATCGAACAGCAGATGAGCTTCGTCGAAGAAGAAGGCGCATACCGGGCGGGCAGGGTCGCCGACCTCTGGAAGCTGTTCGAACAGTTCGGAAAGCAGCCACAGAAGGAAGGTCGAGTACAGGCGGGGCGCGTTCATCAGCCGGTCGGCTGCAAGGATATTTATCATCCCTTTGCCGGATGCGTCCTGACGAATGATGTCGGTCAGCTGCAGCGCCGGTTCCCCGAAAAGGTTTGCCCCCCCTTCATTTTCCAGCGTCAGCAATGCGCGCTGGATCGCACCGACAGACGCGGTGCTGACATTGCCGTATGTCAGCGACAGCTCGGACGCGTTTTGCCCGACCCAGACCAGCATCGCCTGAAGATCCTTCAGATCCAGAAGCGCCAGTCCCTGTTCATCGGCGATTCGAAAGGCGATGTTCAGGACACCTTCCTGAACGTCGGTCAGATCCAGAAGGCGCGACAGCAGAAGGGGCCCCATCTCTGCCGGGGTTGTTCGGACAGGATGGCCCTTCTGCCCGAACACGTCCCAGAAGGTCACGGGATAGGTCTGATAATCGAGATCGAGCCCGATCTGTTCGGCGCGCCTGGCAAATGCCTCGTGCATTTTTGATTCGGTCGATCCAGGCTTGGCAAGCCCGGCCAGATCGCCCTTCACGTCCGCCAGAAAAACCGGCACCCCGGCCTGCGACAACGATTCGGCGAGTGTTTGCAGCGTGACGGTCTTGCCGGTCCCGGTCGCACCCGCGATCATGCCGTGGCGATTGGCATATTTCATCAGAAGCGTTTCGGGATCGGCATAATCCGGCCCGCCGCCGCCGACGAAAATAGTGCCATTTTCCAGATCGATAGCCTTCATTCGCGCCCCCAGACGTGTCTTTTTTATCGCGATGCGCAAGAAGCGCGCGGAAAGACAATACTAAGTTAACGAATATGTGCCAGAGTGGTGTTGTTCGCAGGGTCATATGACCCTTCCTGAACACTTCCTCCCTGTTGGACTGCCGCGCCTTCGGGCGCGGCTTTTTTCTTTCAAAGCATATCCGAAAGTATAGTTGACGGGTGGGGCTTGCTGCCACTAACGTCCGCTCAATAATGATGACCGGCCAGTCCGGCGGGGAGAAGAAAGGTCGCGCGTGCGCGGCCTTTTTTCATTTCATTTCAGATTCTTATTCGAAATTCTCAAAAATCCTCAGTGACAGAAGCGTGAGGGAAGGCAGGCGCGATGGGCGCTGACATTCCCAAAAGCAGGTGCTAGTCGTCTTTCCGACCGCATTCACGGAAGGGAGACTAGAATGTCACCGAAAACCACCTCTGCCGCGCTGGCAGCGATTCTTCTGCTTGGTGCTGCACCGTTGATGGCGCAGACCGCGACCGATACGCCTGCCGATACGTCGGGCGCCACCGAGACACCTGTCGAAACACCTGCCACTGACGCGCCTGCGACCGATGCGCCTGCGACTGACGCTCCCGCAGCCGATGCCCCTGCCGCCGATGCACCCGCAACGGACGCGCCTGCGACCGATGCGCCCGCAGATGCAAGTGCCGATGCCACCGCAGAGCCGCAGGTCGGCGCGTATTACGTGCGCTCGTCCTCGGACGACTGGTCGCTGCGCTGCATCAAGACCGACAGCGGCGCCGATCCTTGCGAGCTTTATCAGCTGATGAAGGACGGGCAGGGCAACTCGGTGGCCGAGATCACCCTTATCCCGCTGGAAAATGGTGGCCAGGCCGTGGCTGGCGCGACAGTGGTCTCACCGCTTGAAACCGATCTGACCAAAGGCATCACGCTGAAAGTCGATAACGGTCAGGCGCGTGCCTATCCCTTCAACTTCTGCGCCCCAGTCGGCTGCGTTTCGCGCATCGGCCTGACCGCCGACGAGCTTGCCGGCCTGAAGCGCGGTAATGCCGCGACCGTCAGCGTTCTGCCCTATGGCGCGCCGGCAGATCAGGTCGTCAATCTGACGCTGTCGCTGAAGGGCTTCACCGCAGGCTATGCGGCACTCGAAGAGGCCGTTGCTGAACTGCGCGCGAAGGCTGAAGCTGCGGCGACTGCAGCGCCCGCCGCTGCCCCTGCCGCTCCCGCCGATGCGGCTCCGGCGGCTGACGCTCCGGCGACGACTGAAACGGCGCCTGCGGCTGATACGCCTGCGGCTACCGACACCCCGGCAGCAACGCCCGCGCAATAATCGCGCCGAAACAGAACTGAAAAAGGGGCCTTCACGGCCCCTTTTTTCTTGCTTGGCCTGTCGCGCGGACAGGTTTTGCGCCCTCAGATGTGCTTGATAATTCGCCGCTTCACAAGGCGCGAGGTCGAAACCGGGCGCGTATCGGCGGGCTCGGGCAAGGACAGGACGATCCGGCGCAACATCTCGATTGCCTCGTCGCTTTTCGCGGGCAGTGATTTTGCTGCGACAGGCGCACCGATGGTGATCTGATACTGCTGGCCAGCCTTGTTCAGCACCTCGTGGAACAGCGTCACATCGCGCAGCGTCGGGTGGATCGCGTCGAACAGATAGAACAGGATCGAGTTGCGCGCCCGTATCCGCAGCGGAATCACCGGCACATCCATTTTGCGCGCGATCATCGCAGCCGATGCCATCCACGGCCGTTCATGAAGCGTCATGCCGCGCCGCTTGGCCAGCCGGCCAGACGGAAAGATTAGCCCGATCCGATCCTCTGCCAGCCAGGCGCGGGTCTGTTCCATCGTCGCGCGGGTCTTGGCATGGGTGCGCTTGTCCTGCCGCCATTCGACCGGAACGATCATGTTTTCAAGCTGGGGCAGAACGCGCAGGATGTCCTGATTGGTATAGACGAACAGATCGGGCCGCACGCGACCGATCAGCGAATACAGGACGATCCCGTCGGCGATTCCGGTCGGATGGTTCGCGACGATCAGCGCCGGGCCATCCTTCGGAATATGATCCAGACCGGACACTTCCAGATCGCGGATAATCATGCGCTCCATACGCGCGAAAATCTCGGGCGTGGGCGTGTCGCGGAACTCTGCACCCAGATCGAGCGTGCGCGGATAGCCAAGCATCCGCATGAGAAGCTTGCGCGCCAGCGCGTGATGCGGCTTGCCCGAATAGAGCCAGGGTGCCCGCTCTTCGATGAGCGGGTCGAGGCGACGCTGCATTTCGTCGCGCGGATTATCACCCTGTCGAGTCATGATTTATTTTATCGCCGCGGGCGCGCGTATTCGCAAGGGGGGTGCGCAATCTGTAATCTTCTCGGCAAGTTCATGCGGCATTCCTGATACGGCTGACCATTTCCCGCAGGTTTCTTGACAGCGACGGCGCATCGAGCATGCGGTCGAGCGCGGCGCGCGCATGCGACTTGCGCGCCTCGTCATATTGCGCCCAGCTTTCAAATGCGCCCGACATGCGCGCAGCGATCTGCGGGTTTACGGCGTCCATTTTCAGAAGCCAATCGGCAAGGAAGTCATAGCCCAACCCGTCCGCCGCATGAAAACCAGCGTGATTGCTGCTCAGTCCGCCAATCAGGGCGCGGAAGCGATTCGGGTTCTTCCAGTCGAAATCCGCGCGTGCGGCCAGGGTCTTTGCGACCTCGACCGCCTGTTTCGGCGGGGCCATGGCAACCGGCAGCATGAACCACATATCGACGACCAGCCGGACATCGCTGAATTCGTCGTAAAAGCGTTGCAATGCATCATCTGCCTTGCCGGCCGCAATCAGAAGGCCAAGCGCGGCGGCGCGTTCGGTCATGTTGCCAGCCTGATCGAACAGCGACGTCGCGCCCGCGCCGCCGTCGATCCGGTTCAGAAGCCCAAGCGCGGCCAGCCGCAACGCGCGGCGGCCGGATTGATCGGCATCGGGTTCATAGGGTTCACTGACCGCATTTTCGCGGTAGATCCGGTCCAGTGCAGTGTCATGCGCGCTGGCAATTGCTGCGCCAAGCGCCTCGCGCGCTTCGTGGATAGCATCGGGGTCGGGGACGTTGCCGGCATCTGAAATCGCCACCGCGATCTCCTCGTCTGACGGCAGGCGAAGGCACATCGCGCGGAAGGCCGGGTCGGCATCGTCATCGGCGAGCACGCGCCCGATCGCGGCGATATATTCGGGGTCGGGCGACGCACCGCCGGTCATCGCGACCAGCGTTTCGCGCGCCAGATCCCGACCGGCCTCCCAGCGGGCGAAGGGGTCGGTGTCATGGGCAAAAAGAAACGCCTTGCCGGCAGCGTCAAGCTGCCGCTTCAGGACGACCGGGGCCGAGAACCCGCGCAATGCCGATACGACCGGCTGCGCTGACAGGCCGTCAAACGTAAACTCCTGCTTTTCCTTCGTCATTTCCAGAACAGTGGTCGGCTGCACCTCGTCGCCATTCGGTGAGATAAGGCCGATTGCGATGGGAATGACGCGCGGCGGCTTATCGGGCTGTCCGGGCGTCGGCGGCGTTTTCTGCTCGAATGTCAGGGTCAGCGTTCCGGTGGCCGCATCCCATGCCTCGGACATCGTGAGGATCGGCGTGCCGGCATCAGAATACCAGCGCTTGAACTGCGTCAGGTCGCGCCCGGTCGCATCCTCGAACACTTTCAGCCAGTCTTCGATGGTCGCCGCATCACCGTCATGGCGGTCGAAATAAAGATCGAGCGCCTTCGCATAGCCGTCATCGCCGACCAGTCGCTTTAACATGCCGATCACCTCGGCACCCTTTTCATAGACCGTCGCGGTGTAGAAATTGTTGATCTCGACAAAGGATTCCGGGCGGACCGGATGGGCAAGCGGGCCCTGATCTTCGCGGAACTGGCGCGCGCGCAACGTGACCACATCCTGAATGCGTTTGACCGGGGCGCTGCGCATCGCGCTGGTGAATTGCTGGTCGCGGAAAACCGTCAGCCCTTCCTTCAGGCAAAGCTGGAACCAGTCGCGGCAGGTGATCCGGTTGCCGGTCCAGTTGTGGAAATATTCGTGCCCGATCACGCCCTCGATCCGCTCGTAATCCATGTCGGTCGCGGTTTCCGGCGAGGCGAGGACCAGCTTCGAGTTGAAGATGTTCAGGCCCTTGTTTTCCATGGCTCCCATGTTGAAGTCGTCAACGGCGACGATGTTGAACACGTCGAGATCGTATTCGCGCCCATAGGCTTCTTCGTCCCATTTCATCGAACGCACGAGGCTTTCCAGCGCGTATCCCGCGCGCGGCTCGTCACCGGGGCGCACCCAGACGTTCAGATCGACATGGCGGCCCGACATTGTCGTGAATTCGCCGGAAACGGCGTGCAGGTCGCCTGCGACAAGCGCGAACAGATAGGCTGGCTTCTTCCAGGGGTCCTGCCAGACAGCCTGGCCGTCGCTTTGGCTGACCGGGTTCCCGTTTGAAAGAAGAACCGGCAGCGCGGAATGGATCGTCACCTCGAACGGTGCCATGACGTCGGGACGGTCGGGGTAGGGGGTGATATGACGAAAGCCTTCGGCCTCGCACTGGGTGCAGAATATCCCGTTCGACAGATAAAGCCCTTCAAAAGCCGTATTCGCCGCAGGGTTGATCGTGACCTCGGTCGCAAGCGTGAACTGATCGGGCAGGGCGGCGTGAACCGTCAGCACTTCGCCGTCGCGCGTGACATCCGCTGGCTCCAGTTCGACGCCGTCGACCGAGATGCGATGCAGCGTCACGTCCTTGCCGATGTCTAGTTCAAGTTCGCCGGATTGCCGTCGCGTCATCTGAATCTCGGCGCGGACTACGGTTGCCGATGGATCAAGCGTGAAATCCAGACGCACCTGATTGATCGTAAAGGGATATGGGCGATAATCCGCCAAAAGATGCGGGGTCTGGACCGGCTGCTCTTCGCTCATCTGAATGCACTCCCCAAAAATGGTGGTTCGGTGGGAACTTGTGTCGTTGTGCCCGAGTTAAGCGCAAGACAGCTATCTCGCAAGTCGCGCGGGCGAAGCCTGCAGTGGCGCGAATATTGGCTGAAGTTTTTTGAAGGAGACCTAAATGGCCAACTACGATCCGAACGATCCCAACAAAACGACGCCGCGCGAGACTTATGTCGAGCCTGTGGAAAAGCGCTCTTCGCCGCTGCCGTTGATCATCGGCATTCTGCTGGCACTGGCTCTTGCTTACTTCGTTCTGACCCGCTTCATGGGCAGCGACGAAGCAGTTGTCGAGGAAACCGTGGTCGAGCAGCCGGCTGCCGATGCAACCGCCGACACTTCGGCTGACACTTCGGCTGACGCGGCTGCCGACGCAGCAGCAGATTCCGCTGACGCTGCCGGCGAAGCCGCCGATGACGCCGCCGCCGCTGCAAGCGATGCGACGGACGCTGCGGCTGACGCTGCTTCCGATGCCGGCACCGCAGTCGAAAACGCGACCGAGAACGCCGCGGATGCCGCTGCTGACACCGCATCCGACGCAGCGACCGCTGCTGAAAATGCCGCCGACAATGCTGCTGATGCTGCTTCGGACGCTGCCGATGCTGCGACCGACGCCGCCAACTCGGCTGCTGATGCAGTCGGCGACGCCGCTTCGGACGCCGCGACTGCTGTCGACAATGCCGTGACGACCGACACGACGACGACGACGACCGGGACTGATGCGACGGGCACGGACACGACGACGACCGTTCCGCCTGCTAACTGATCCGACTGACGTTACGGCGCATTTTCATGCGCAATGGGCCGCCGCATCGCTGGATGCGGCGGCTTTTTCGTGCCCGCCTGGCGTGACGAACGGAAATTTCCTGTTTTCGATCAGGCAGAATCATCGCGTAAAATCCGCACACTTACTTGTGAAACAATCTTTCGCGATGATAGAGCTTGCACGACCGACATCGAAGGGGGATGGCGATGAAGATTGGTGCATTGAAGGAAACTCTGGACGGCGAGGCGCGGGTGGCGATCACGCCAGGCTCGTCGGCGCATCTGCAGAAGCTGGGTCACGAGGTTCACATCGAAAGCGGCGCAGGGGCGCGGGCCGGGTTCTCTGACGCGGCGTATGAGGCTGCGGGCGTGACAATCCACCCCTCTGCGAAAGCGCTGACCGAAGCCGTCGATGTCGTGGCGAAAGTGCGCCCGCCTGAAGACGCTGAAATCAAGCGCATGCATGACGGGCAAACGCTGATTTCCTATTTCTATCCCGCACAGAACGCAGAGTTGCTGGAAGCGGCGCGCGCGCAGGGCATTACCGCAATCGCGATGGATATGGTGCCGCGCATCAGCCGGGCGCAGAAGATGGATGCGCTGTCCTCGATGGCGAATATCGCGGGCTACCGCGCTGTGATCGAGGCCGCTAACAATTTTGGTCGCTTCTTTACGGGTCAGGTGACAGCGGCTGGCAAGGTGCCGCCCGCGAAGGTGCTGATCGTCGGTGCGGGCGTGGCGGGCCTTGCCGCGATCGGCGCGGCGACCAGCCTTGGCGCGCAGGTCTATGCCTTCGACGTGCGTCCCGAAGTCGCCGAGCAGATCGAATCGATGGGCGCTGAATTCGTCTATCTCGATTTCGAGGAGACGCAGCAGGACGGTGCCGCGACGGGCGGCTATGCCGCCCCGTCCAGTCCCGAATTCCGCGAGAAGCAGCTTGAGAAGTTCCGCGAGCTTGCGCCCGACATGGACATCGTCATCACGACGGCGCTGATACCGGGCCGCGACGCGCCGCTGCTGTGGACCAAGGACATGGTCGAGGCAATGAAGCCCGGAAGCGTGATCGTCGATCTTGCTGCGGAAAAAGGCGGCAATGTCGAACTTACCCAGCCTGACGAGAAGATCGTGACCGATAATGGCGTGACCATCATCGGATATACCGACTTCCCCTCGCGCATGGCGGCGCAATCGTCTGAACTTTATGGCAACAACATCCGCCATTTCCTGACCGATCTGACCCCCGCCAAGGACGGCCAGATCAATCAGAACATGGAAGATGACGTGATCCGCGGCGCGACCGTAGCCCATGACGGCGACATCACCTTCCCGCCGCCACCGCCGAAAGTCGCCGCAATCGCGGCGCAGAAGCCAAAGGAAAAGAAGAAAGAGCTGACCGCAGAAGAGAAGCGCGCGCAGGAAGTCGCCGCCTTCAAGGCCGAGACGCGCCAGCAATATATGCTGCTTGGCGGCGGGGGCCTGATATTGCTGCTGATCGGCCTTGTCGCACCGGCCAGCTTCATGTCCCATTTCATCGTCTTCGTGCTGAGCTGCTTCGTGGGCTTCAAGGTCATCTGGAACGTCGCCCATTCGCTGCACACGCCGCTGATGGCAATCACCAACGCGATCAGTTCCATCATCATCCTGGGTGCCTTGATGCAGATCGGTTCGGGGTCGGGATTTGTCATTATCCTGGCGGCCGCCGCCGTTCTGATGGCCGGCGTCAATATTTTCGGGGGCTTCCTCGTGACGCGGCGGATGCTCGCCATGTTCCAGAAATCGTAAGGAGGGGACGATGGAATTCGGATTTACCACCGCCGCCTATGTCGTCGCCTCGATCCTGTTCATCCTGTCGCTTGGCGGGCTGTCAGGTCAGGAAAGCGCAAAACGTGCCATCTGGTATGGAATCGTCGGCATGGCGCTTGCTGTGCTGGCGACCCTGTTCGGCCCCGGTGCGGGCAACTGGTGGCTGTCGGTCGTGATGATCGCCATTGGCGGCAGCGTCGGCTGGGTCATCGCAAAGCGTGTCCAGATGACCGAAATGCCGCAACTTGTCGCGGCCATGCATTCGCTGGTCGGTCTCGCGGCGGTTTTCGTGGGCTTCAACGCACAGCTTGAACTGGGCCGCGTTTTGCGCGCGCAGGCGTCCGGCACAATCGAAACCTTCCGCGGCTTCGCGGAAGTCCTGACCCACAAGACCCCGGCAGAGCTGAACATGCTTCAGATCGAGGTCTTTCTGGGGGTCTTTATCGGGGCCGTCACGTTCACCGGCTCGATCGTCGCGTTCGGCAAGCTGGCGGGCAAGATCGACGGCAAGCCGAAGAAGCTGCCCGGCGGGCATTTGCTGAACGCGGGTGCCGCGGCGCTGTCGCTGATCCTCGGCCTGCTGTATATCGGCGATATGGGGCCGTCGGTGTTCTGGCTGCTGCTGATCGCGATATTGGCGGGCTTTATCGGCTGGCATCTCATCATGGGGATCGGCGGGGCCGATATGCCGGTCGTCGTGTCGATGCTGAACAGCTATTCCGGCTGGGCGGCGGCGGCCATCGGCTTCACGCTGTCGAATGACCTGCTGATCGTGACCGGCGCGCTTGTCGGGTCGTCCGGTGCGATCCTCAGCTATATCATGTGCAAGGCGATGAACCGGAACTTCGTCAGCGTGATCCTTGGCGGCTTCGGCGGCGAAAGCGGCCCCGCGATGGAGATCGAGGGCGAGCAGATCGCCATCGACGCCGAGGGTGTCGCAAATGCCCTGAACGAAGCGGACGAGGTCATCATCGTGCCGGGCTACGGCATGGCTGTGGCACAGGCGCAGCAGGCGGTAAGCGAGCTGACGCGCAAGCTGCGCGCGGCTGGCAAGAACGTGCGTTTCGCCATTCATCCGGTCGCGGGTCGTCTGCCGGGCCATATGAACGTGCTGCTGGCCGAAGCGAAGGTGCCATATGACATCGTCATGGAAATGGACGAGATCAATGATGACTTCCCGAACACGGATGTCGTCATCGTCATCGGTTCGAACGACATCGTCAATCCGGCGGCGCAGGACGATCCTAACAGCCCCATCGCCGGAATGCCTGTGCTGGAGGTCTGGAAGGCCAAGAATGTCTTTGTCAGCAAACGCGGGCAGGGGACAGGTTATTCGGGGATCGAAAACCCGCTGTTCTACAAGGACAATACGCGGATGTTCTATGGCGATGCGAAAGATTCGATCAACGCGCTTCTGCCGCTGATCGACTGAGAAAGGCATCCCGCGACAACGAAAAGCCGGCCGCTTTGGCCGGCTTTTTCGTGGGCTGACATCCAGCGTTCGCCCATTTTGCGTGCAAAAGCGCCGGCAGCTTCCCGGAAGTGCAGGATTGAGGCCTATCTTCGCCACCCGCGCGCGCTGCCCCTTGCCGCGCGTCGCGCTCTGCGCTGTTGTGCGAGCGAAGGATCAAGCCAGAGGTGACGAATGACCCATACCGATACGCCGCAGATCACCGGAGGTGACCCCTCGCTTTACAATGACGACCTGGCCCCGATTCCGCCGGAACGGCGAAGCTGGGGTGCGTTCGAGATTTTCAACGTCTGGAACAACGATATACAAAGCCTGTTCGGCTATACGCTCGCCGCATCGCTTTTCCTCAGCTATGGCCTGAACGGATGGCTGACCTTCGCGGCAATCGTGGTGTCGGGCCTGCTGGTGATGTGGCTTGTGAACCTTTCGGGCCGGCCCTCTGTGCGCTACGGCATACCCTATGCGGTGATGGCGCGGGCGGCGATGGGGGTGAAGGGCGCGCGCTTTCCCGCGCTGGTGCGGGGCATCGTCGCGATTTTCTGGTATGGCGTGCAGACCTATTTCGCCTCTACCGCCGTGGCGCTGGCGCTTCGCGCGCTGTTCGGCGTCGAAGCGGTCGAGGGCGGCTTTCTTGGCCTCGGCACTGTCGACTGGATCGCCTATATCATCGTCGCGGGCTTCCAGATCGGGCTGTTTCTGATGGGGATCGAATGGGTCGGCAAATTCCTGAACTGGGCCGGTCCGTTCGTTTACGCTGTCATGATCGCGCTGGCGCTGATGATCTGGTGGCAGGCCGGTAACGGAATCTGGGCCGAAATCGGCGACATCTTCCAGGGCGGAGGCAGCGAAACAAGCACGCTCGCGGGCTTTGTCGCCGTGGTTGGCACGATGGTTGCCTATTTCGCGGCAGTGGTCATCAACTTCGGCGACTTCTCGCGCTTCGTCCGGACCGAGGGCGAGATGCGCAGCGGGAACTTCTGGGGGCTTCCGGTCTCGATGGCGTTCTTTTCATTCATCGCGCTTTTCATCACCGCCGGATCCGTCGTCCTGTTCGGAGAGCAGCTAACCGACCCGACCGCAATCGTTGCCCGCGTCGACAATATGGCGCTGACCCTGATTGCTGCAGTGACGTTTTTTGCGGCGACGGTCGGGATCAACCTGGTCGCGAACTTCATCCCCGCAGCCTATGACATCGCGAACATGTCGCCGTCGCGCATCAGCGCAAAGACCGGCGGGCTGATCACCGCAGCCCTTGCCTTCGTGATCGGCGCCTTGTGGGTGTCGCTTATCTCGCAGATCGGGATTGCGGGGTTCGTCGATACGCTCGGCGCGATTCTGGCGCCGCTCTACGGCATTCTGATTGCGGATTACTATGTGGTGCACAAACGTCAGCTTGCCGTTGACCAGCTGTTCAGTGCCAGCCCGAGCGGGACATATTACTATGACGGCGGCTGGAACAAGCGCGCGATTGCCGCAGTTGCCATCGCAGCGGTCTTTTCGGTCGGGACGGTCTGGTTGCCTGCGCTTCAGTCGCTTTCAGGCTTTGGCTGGCTGATCGGCGCGCTTCTTGGCGGCGGGCTGCATATCGCGCTGTCGCGCCGCAACTGAGCGAGTTCCATAAAATGTCCCGCCTCGATGGGGGCGGGACATTCTGCTTTGCTGACTCGATCCAGATCAGGGATAAATCATGATCGGCGTGCCGTCGGGCACCATCGCATAGATGTCTTCGATTTCTGCGTCGGTGACGGCGATGCAGCCGACGGTCCAGTCGCGCTTTGTCGCGGCGCGTCCTTCCGGGCCCTGGCCGTGAATGAAGATGTCGCTTCCAACCTGAACGCCTTGCATCATGGCCCGCGCGCGATCAGCGTCGTTCGGATAGGAAATCCCGACCGAAAGATGATAGCGGCTGTTGGGATTGCGGCGGTCGATATAGTAAAGCCCCTCGGGTGTCTTCCCGTCGCCCTCGTATTCCTTGTTGCCGACCGGCGCATAGCCGAGCCCGAAATTGATCGACCTGATCGGCGTGGAGCCTGAATAGAAGGTCATCACCCGGCTTGACTTGAAAACGTCGATCCGTGTCACTGGCGGCCCGGAATAGGACTTGAACTTGGGATCGGTGGTCGAACAGCTGGCGATGGCCAGCAGGCTGGCCCCACCCAGCATGAGCTTAAGAAAATCGCGCCTCATTCCTGCCCCTTGTCATTGGATATTACAGGTCTTCGTTCCCGTTATTGTGACTGCCGGGGCAGGGCGGTGCAATGCGGCCACGGATCACGTCGGCTTGAACACGCGCGCAACAGCATCATATCGCTTGCTTTCTTCCCGCGCTAAGCTGCGTCATGGACAGGAATCTAGACCACCCGCTGCGCACCGCCCTTGTCAACGAATTGCACGCGCGCCCGTCGCCGCGTGTCAGCGCGCCCTGTCAGGCCGTTTATCTTGCCTTCAAGGAGCCGCGGGACGCGGCGTCGCGCGACCGCGCGCGCGATCTTGCGCATCTGTCCATCCTGACAGAGCGGCATGGCGCACAGAAGCCCTCGGCCGATGACAGTCATTATTCCTCGCAACTGGGTCGGGCCAGTCTGGTCTGGGAAAATCATACCGAGTTCGTCAGCTATATGGCGATCTCTCCGGGCGTTCCGAAAACGCCCTTCGATCCTTCCGCTGCGGCGGTGTTTTCGCCGGACTGGCAGGCGCTGGCACCCGGCAAGCGCGTGACTGCGGTCATGGTTCGTGTCGAGTTGCTGCCGCCGGAACTGGAAAAAGTCGACGCGGATCTTTCCGACTGGTTCAGCCGCGATGGGCTTGCGGTGTTCTGGGTCCTTGACCGCTCGGCACTGATTGCGACGGATTTTCGCATTGATCCCGACGGATGGGTGCGCTTCGCCGTTTTCGTGCGCCCCGAAACAGGAGAGGGGCGAACCGGACGGATTATTCAGCGGCTGTGCGAACTGGAAACCTACCGCGCGATGTCGATGCTTGGGCTGGAGCGTGCGCGCGCCCTGTCATCGCATCTGAATGCGCTGGAACCGGAACTGAGCGCGATGGTTGACGGGATGGACAAGCGCCCCGCAGCGACGACACTTGACCGGCTTTTGGCGGTGGCCGCCCAGCTGGAGACTTTGGCCACGCAGGCAGCATTTCGTTTCGGCGCAACAAGGGCTTACGAGGCACTTGTGATAGACCGCGCGCGCGCACTCCGAGAGGAACGCTATAAAGACCGCCAGCTTCTGGGCGAATTCATCTCTCGGCGGTATGACCCTGCGATGCGCACGGCCAAATCCTCTGAGGCGCGTCTGAACCAGATGCTTGAACGAACCGGGCGCGCGGGCGAGTTGCTTCGCACCCGTGTCGAGGTAGAGCGCAGCGCGCAGAACCAACTGCTTCTGGAAAGCATGGACCGCCGATCGGAATTGCAGTTGCGCCTGCAGCACACGGTGGAAGGGCTTTCGGTTGTCGCGATCAGCTACTATGCCGTCGGGCTTCTCAGCTATCTGGCGGCACCACTCGCGGAACGGGCGGGTATCGACAAGCCAGTGATGATGGCGCTGGCGACACCCCTTGTCGTGCTGCTTGTCTGGCTGGGTCTCAGGCGTCTCAAGGCGGCGATTCACCAATCGTGACTGGACGCGTCGGGGCAGGGCGGCGATAACCGCCTGCAAAGCCAATAGAGGGAAAACACCATATGAAATGCCTGCTCGCTTTGTCGGCGCTGCTTATCCTGTCTGGCTGTGGCGTGCCGTTCGTTCCGTTTATCTGAGAGATATCATGTCCAAGCATTTGAAAATGTATGGACTCGACTATTGTTCGACGGTGGAGAAGGCGCGCAAGGCGCTGGAAGACGCCGGTTGGGAGGTCGAGTTTCACGATGTCAAAGCCGACACGCCGGGCAAGGCGCAATGGAACGCCATGCTCGACGATTTCGGTGAAAAGCTGGTAAATCGTGCCAGCCTGACATGGCGCGGCATGTCGGAGGACGAGCGCAGCGCTGCGCCGGCGGAGATTCTTATGGCGAAGCCCGCACTGATGAAGCGTCCCGCAATCGAGGTTGACGGCAAGCATCTGCTTGGCTGGACCGCGAATGTGAAACGCGCGCTCGGGATCGACCCGTAGCGATCAGTCCTTCCACTTGATCGAACAGCCCATTGACGCGATCTGATCCTGCGGGCCTTTTCCGGTTTCGGCGATCTGACGCATGGCCTCGAACAGTTCGCGGCGCGCGTTTTCAGGCCCCGCTTGGCGTCCCGAGGCGTCCAGACGGCCACGATATTGCAACTCACCCGCGGAATTATAGCCGAAGAAGTCTGGCGTGCAGGCCGCGTCGAAGGCGCGCGCGACCTGCTGCGTTTCGTCGTAGAGATACGGGAAGGTAAAGCCATGCTTTTCGGCTTCGGCCTTCATGTGCTCCGGGCCGTCCTGCGGATAGGGTTCGACGTCATTTGACGAAATTGCCACGACGCCGATGCCGTAGTTCTGCTGAAGCTCGGCCGCGTCGCGCGTGATCCGGTCGATCACGGCCTGTACATATGGGCAGTGATTGCAGATGAACACGACCAGCGTGCCATTCTTTCCACGGATTTCGTCCGAGCGGTAAAGCCGGCCGTCAGGGTCAGGAAGCGTGAACTCTGGCATCGGCGTTCCGAAGTCGCAGACAGGTGGTGTGACGGCCATGATTTTCCCTCGTGTCTTTGCTGCCTGATCTGTAGCGCCCAAGATGGTGTCGCGGCAAGCATAGCGAAGATCGCGAACGCACTGCACGCCTTTAAGTTACATAATACCGATTATAGAAACATCCGATATATGTGAACCCCCGCGTCAGGCATCGTAAACCTCGGGCCAAGCGTTCAGGATTTTCGCCTCTCTTCACAGGACCATGTCATCGCGATGGACAAGTGCCGCGCGGCCGGCATAGCCAAGGATTTCGGCGATTTCCTCGCTGCGATGTCCTGCAATCGCGCGGGCCTCGTCGGACGTATAGCGCGTCAGGCCGCGCGCCAGCGTTTCGCCTTCGGGTCCGATAATCGCCACCGGCTCCCCCCGCCCGAAATCGCCGGCGATATGCGTGACTCCGGCGGGCAGCAGCGATTTTCCGGCCTGCAAGGCACGCGACGCGCCTGCATCCACACTGATCTCGCCTTTCGGCTTCATCGCCGCGATCCAGCGCTTTCGGGCAAGCTGCGGGTCGCCATCGGGCAAAAACCACGTGACGCGCGCGCCGCTGGCCACGGCCGAAAGCGGATGCAGGACCGAGCCTTCGGCAATCGCCATGGCGCATCCGCCCGATACCGCCGTCCGCGCCGCCATCAGCTTGGTCTTCATTCCGCCCTTCGACAGGCCAGAGACCGGATCGCCGCCCATCGATTCGATCTGCGGCGTAATGCGTTCGACCAGGGGCAAGTGACGCGCCGTCGGATCGGTCTTGGGGTTGGCGGTATAAAGGCCGTCCACATCCGACAGTAGCAGCAACTGATCCGCCCCTGCCGTGACGGCGATCTGTGCAGCAAGGCGGTCGTTGTCGCCGTAACGCATCTCATCCGTGGCAACGGTGTCGTTTTCATTCACGATCGGCACAACGCCATAGCCGAGAAGCGCCTGCATCGTCGCGCGACTGTTCAGATAACGCCGACGGTCTGTCGTGTCTTCCAGTGTCACAAGAACCTGCGCAGTCGTCACACCGTGCGGTGCCAGCGCTTCTTCATACGCGCGCGCAAGCCGGATCTGGCCGACCGCCGCCGCTGCCTGCGCCTGTTCAAGCGAAAGCGTTCCAACCGGCAAGCCCAGCACCCGCCGCCCAAGCGCGATCGAACCAGAGGACACCAGCACGACATCGGCCCCCCGCTGGCGCCAAACCGCCACGTCGTCGCACAGCGCGCGCAGCCAGTCGCCGCGCAGGCCATCCGGCCCGACAAGCAATGCCGATCCGATCTTGACGACCAGCCGTTTCGCCCGCGCGATATCCGGGCTCAGGGTTGCCACTTGCCTTCATCCTCGGACGGGGTGGCACGCGAAGGCGCGATGTCGGACCACAGCGCGCGCAGCACCTCGGGCACGCCCTGTTTCGTCACCCCGGACATGAGCAGAACCTTGGTGCCAAGCGCTTCTTCCAATGCGGCCTTTCGCTCTGCCAGGGTTTCTTCATCGACGGCGTCGATCTTGTTCAGCGCCGTCACACGAGGCTTGTCCATCAGGATTTCAGAGTAAGCGGCGAGTTCCGTCAGCACCGTCTCGGCATCCTCGACGACATTTTCGGATGTCGCGTCGATCAGATGCAGCAGCGTCGCGCAACGCTCGATATGCCCAAGGAAGCGGTCGCCGATCCCCCTGCCCTCGCTTGCGCCCTCGATCAGTCCGGGAATATCGGCGATGACAAATTCGCGCCCGTCGATCCCGACAACACCCAGATTGGGGTGCAGCGTCGTGAACGGGTAATCCGCGATTTTTGGGCGCGCGTTAGAGGTCGCGGCAAGGAATGTCGATTTCCCGGCATTCGGCAGCCCGACCAGCCCGGCATCCGCGATCAGCTTCAGGCGCAGCCAGATTGTCCGCTCGACCCCGTCCTGACCCGGATTGGCATTGCGCGGTGCACGGTTGGTCGAGGTCTTGAAATGCAGATTGCCAAAGCCGCCATTGCCGCCACGGGCCAGCACGACGCGCTGCCCCGGCTCGGTCAGATCCGCGATGACGGTTTCTTCATCCTCATCCAGAATCTCGGTTCCGACAGGCACTTTCAGCACAATGTCGTCGCCGCCTGCACCCGTGCGCTGACGCCCCATCCCGTGCTGACCGTTCCTGGCAAAGAAATGCTGCTGATAGCGGAAATCAATCAGCGTGTTCAGCCCTTCGACGGCTTCGGCCACGACATCGCCCCCGCGGCCCCCATCGCCGCCGTCGGGACCGCCATATTCGATGAACTTCTCGCGCCGGAAGCTGACCGCGCCTGCGCCGCCCGAGCCCGAGCGGATATAGACCTTCGCCAGATCGAGGAATTTCACGGCATCATCCTTGTGGGAAAACAGAGGCAAAGCGTGGGATACGCGCTTGGCGCGCGCGGTTCAACCCTGTCGCTGCACCGTTGCGAGCGCAGATTGGCTTTGCTAGCCTTTTTACGACCACAGGAGAGTTTTGATGCACGAGACGATTATTCTGGTTTCCCGCCTTCTGCTGGGCGTGCCGTTCGTGATCTGGGGCATCATGAAGCTGCGTGGCGGCGAAGCGAAGCTGGTGCCGGTTCTGAAGCGGCTTCATTTGCCGGATGCCAAAGCGCTCGCCTATCTGGTCGGCATATGTGAACTTGTCGGCGGGCTCGGCGTGATCGTCGGCTGGCCGCTCGCGCTGTTCGGCACGGCGCTGGGGCTCTGGTGCCTTGCGACGGCCTATATCGGGCACCGTGACGATGTGAACGCGCTTTTGTCACATGTCGCGATGGCTGGTGGCTTCTTTCTGGTCGCATCTGTCGGTTAGCCCTTTTTAATGCGGTGAATGCTGCCTAAATCTTGGGCCATGAACGCACCTGTCTTCGACAACAGCTATGCCGCCCTGCCCCCGCGCATGTTTGCACAGGTGGCCCCGGCCGGCTCACCCGAACCCGAATTGATTGCGCTGAACCGGCCTCTGGCAGCTGATCTGGGTCTTGATGCCGATTGGCTGGAAGGGCCTGACGGGTTGGCGATGCTGGCGGGTAACAGGTTGCCGCAGGGTGCCGCATCCATCGCGCAGGCCTATGCCGGGCATCAGTTCGGGCATCTGTCACCGCAGCTTGGCGACGGGCGCGCGCTGATGATCGGCGAGGTCGTGGCCCCGGACGGGAAGCGCTTCGATCTGCAGTTGAAGGGCGCGGGCAGAACGCCGTTTTCGCGGCAGGGTGATGGCAAGTCGTGGCTTGGTCCGGTCTTGCGCGAATATCTCGACAGTGAATTCATGGCCGCGATGGGCGTTCCCACGACCCGCGCGCTTGCCGCTGTAGCGACTGGCGAACGGGTGCAGCGCGAAACCGGGCTTCCCGGCGGGGTCATGACCCGCGTGGCCGCGAGTCACATCCGGGTCGGGACCTTCGAATATTTCGGCATCCGCGGCGACACCGAGGCCCTTCGCGCGCTGACCGAACACGTGATTGCCCGGCACTACCCGGAGGCCGGTTCGCCGCTGGAACTGTTGGAACATGTGATCGCGCGGCAGGCAGGACTTATCGCGCAATGGATGTCGCTCGGGTTCATCCACGGTGTCATGAATACCGATAACATGGCGATCTCGGGCGAGACGATCGACTATGGTCCGGCTGCGTTCATGGATGGGTATCACCCTGATACTGTCTTTTCCTCTATCGACAGACATGGGCGCTATGCCTGGGCCGAACAGCCGCATGTGGCGATCTGGAACCTCGCGCAATTCGCGTCCTGCCTGATCCCCCTCATGGGAGAGGATCAGGACCTTGCCGTCGAACGCGCGACGAAGGCCGTCCACGCATTTCCGGAAATATACCAGTCAGCCTGGCTGCGGCGCTTCTGCGCCAAGATCGGCCTGCCCCCCGGCGAACAGGCAAAGGCGCTGATCGACAGGCTTCTGGACCTGATGGCATCCGAAAAGGCGGATTTCACCCGCGTCTTCGCCGGTCTGGCAGGTTCGGGCGCGCGCGACGAATTCGTCGCACGCGAGGCGTTCGATGAATGGGCAAGCGACTGGCAGGCCCTGAAACCCGACATGGCCCTGATCGCCCGCACCAATCCTGTGCGCATCCCGCGCAATCATCGGATCGAAGAGGCAATTCAGGCCGCAGTCGAGGGGGATTTTGCGCCCTTTCACCGGCTTGATGCAGCATTGCACGCCCCATTCGATGACCGCGCCGAATGGAGCGACCTGGCCCTGCCGCCGACCGAGGCAGAGCGCGTTCGCCGCACCTTCTGCGGAACCTGAACCCACGCGGCCGTGATCGGCAGCGGCTTGTGAAAGACGCGGATTCTTCGCATCATTTTCAGGCAACTTCCGGGGATCGGCGCATGATTGTCATCGAGGAACTGAGCGCGGCAGGTTTTGCGCCCTATGGCGTCGCACTCGGCCTTGCCGCAGGCGATGACCGGCGCGCGTCCGAACAGCCGGCGTGGTTCAGCCACCCATCGGATTTCTGGCAGGAACACGAATTCAGGACGGGCACCGAGGCGACGCAGATCCTGTGGGTGATCTATCGCAATGCCGATCCGGCGATCACGCAGCTTGAGGCGCATACCATGACCGAACAGGCGCTTCTTCCGCTGACTGGCGAGGTCATCCAGATCGTTGCGGCGACGGGCGCTGACGGCAGGCCGGAGCCGGCGAGTATCAGGGCATTCCGGCTTCGTCCCGGTCAGGGTATCGTCATGTCGCCGGGCTGCTGGCATGCCACGCGCATCCCACAACAGCCGGCAACATGCGCCATGCTGACACGATCATCTACGACCCGTGACCTGATCTCGCACCTCTCCCAAGGCGCGCCGCTTGCAGAAAGCAGGATCGCCCCTGTGAACATCCGTCTTCAAGTTTCGCTGAACGAGGGATGAGCGCCTCATGAAGCTTCGCATCGCCAGCTACAACCTGCACAAGGGGCGCGGCATGACCGGCCCGCACGCGCCCGAGCGTAACCTGCAAGTGATCGCCGAGCTGCGCCCCGACATCATCACCCTGCAGGAGGTCGATTTCAGGCTCGGTGCGCGGCCAGAGGCCCTGCCCCGCGCGCTGATCTCCGAACTCACCGGGCTGGAGCCGATCCAGATGCGAACCACGGGCGAAACTTCGCTTGGGTGGCACGGGCAGTCGATCCTGATGCGCCCCGATCTCGCACGCGATGCGGTGATCCGTCGCCTGCCCCTGCCGGGGATCGAACCGCGCGGCGCCTTGGCGGTCAAGATCGGCAATCTGACCCTGATCGGGGTTCATCTTGGCCTTGCGCGGTCATCGCGGCGCGCACAGCTTGCGCGGTTGGCGGCGAAAGCATCCCGTCTGGCCGGCGGCTCGGTCATGATGATGGGTGATTTCAACGAGTGGCGCGAGGATCGCGGGCTGGAATCGCTTGAAACCTTGCGCGTGATCGCGCCGGGGCCGTCTTATCCTGCGCCAATGCCGCGCCTCAGGCTGGACCGGATCGCGGTGTCGCATTGCGTCAAGGTGCTGGCGACTGGCGTCGCCGATACGCCGCTGGCGCGCCGGGCGTCGGACCATCTGCCGATCTGGGCAGAAATCACCTTGCCCTCCGCCTGATCCACGCGCGGGCAATTTGCGCCTTTCACCGCCCGCCGCCGGGCGATATACCCGGCACAACGGATCAGGAGGGACACATGACCGCGATCATCGACATCTATGCCCGTGAAATCCTCGACAGCCGGGGCAACCCGACGGTTGAGGTGGATGTAACGCTGGAAGACGGCACCATGGGTCGCGCGGCGGTGCCGTCTGGCGCATCGACCGGCGCGCATGAGGCGGTCGAGAAGCGCGACGGGGACAAGCTTCGCTATATGGGCAAGGGTGTCCTGGATGCCGTCGACAACGTGAACGGCGAAATCGCCGAGGCGCTGATCGGCGAGGACGCGACAGAGCAGCGTGGCATTGACGCCCTGATGATCGAACTGGACGGCACGCCCAACAAGGGCCGGCTGGGTGCCAACGCGATCCTTGGCGTTTCGCTGGCCGTGGCCAAGGCTGCGGCGGATGCCTCGGCCCTGCCGCTGTATCGTTATGTCGGCGGTGCCTCGGCCCATGTTCTGCCAGTGCCGATGATGAACATCATCAATGGCGGCGAACATGCCGACAACCCGATCGACATTCAGGAATTCATGATCATGCCGGTTTCCGCGGACAATATCCGCGAAGCCGTGCGCATGGGGTCCGAGGTTTTCCATACGCTGAAGAAGGAACTTTCGGCTGCGGGCCTGTCGACCGGGATCGGCGACGAAGGCGGCTTTGCCCCGAACCTGTCCAGCACGCGGGACGCGCTGGATTTCATTCTGAAAGCGGTCGAAAAGGCCGGCTACAAGCCCGGTGACGACATCATGCTGGCGCTCGACTGCGCATCCACCGAATATTTCAAGGACGGCAAATACGACATGAAGGGCGAGGGCAAGGTCCTGACCTCGGCCGAGAATGTCGATTATCTTGCAGCACTTTGTGCCGATTACCCAATCCTGTCGATCGAAGACGGCTGCGCCGAGGACGACTGGGAAGGCTGGAAGCTGCTGACCGACAAGCTGGGCAAGCAGGTGCAACTGGTCGGTGACGACCTGTTCGTGACCAACCCCGTCCGTCTTGAGGATGGGATCAAGAAGGGCTGCGGCAACTCTCTGCTGGTGAAGGTGAACCAGATCGGCACGCTATCCGAAACGCTGGACGCCGTCGCCATGGCCACCCGCGCGGGCTATACATCCGTCATGTCCCACCGTTCGGGCGAGACCGAGGACGCGACCATTGCGGACCTCGCCGTCGCCACCAATTGCGGCCAGATCAAGACCGGCAGCCTCGCACGTTCCGACCGGCTGGCGAAATACAACCAGCTGATCCGGATCGAGGAAATGCTGGGAGATGCGGCGGTTTACGCGGGCAAGTCGATCCTGCGGTGACATGATCGGATCAGGGGCGCGTTCGGCGCCCCTTTTCATTTGCGCCAAAGCAAATCGCTGAGCTTCAGTTCTTGGTGGTTTGCAGTTGATACCAAGCTCATTGAAGCTGGCTGAAACGCCCTTATCCGCGAAAGGAAGACGAAGTTGAGCCGAACCCTTCTCGTGATCGACATACAGAACGACTATTTTACCGGCGGCACCCTGCCGCTCTGGCAAGCAGAGCAAACCGAGGCACGAATTGTCGATGCCATGACCAAAGCGCGTGAAGCGGGCGACAAGATTGTGCTCGTTCAGCATATTTCCAATGCGAAAGCTGGGCTTTTTGCCCCCAACAGCAAGGGATCGGAGATCCGGCCCGCTATTCTTGACGCAGCGTCCGGCGCCCCGGTTGTCGTCAAGCATTTTGCCGACGCGTTTCAGGAAACCGAGCTAAAAGATCACCTGCAGGATGGTGACGAATTGCTGATTTGCGGCATGATGACGCAAAACTGCGTCGCGTTCACAGCCCTGTCGCGCGACGCAGATCCCTATCGGATACGGGTGATCGGCGACCTGTGCTCTGCGCCGCTGGAAGTGGTGCACGCGATCGCGCTTAACGCGATCGGATCAAAAACCGATGTGGTTACCGCCGATGAGATCGGCCTGAACTGAACCCCCGGAAGGACAGGCGCATGTGGTCTAACGAAACAGCGATAGAAATTGATGCAACGCCCGACCGTATCTGGTCCTGTTTCAGCGATGTGGCCGGATGGCCTGAATGGAATGCCGGTATCGAAAGCATAGAGCTGCTTGGCCCCTTCGAACGGGGAAGCCGGTTCATCATGAAGCCGCCAGAGATGGAACCGCTTGAGACCGAACTGGTCGAGGTGACGCCGGATGCGGGCTTCACCGATCTGACCGAACTCGGTGAAAACGCCGTGCGCGTCGAACATCTGATCGAGCCGATGACAGGGGGCGTGAGGGTCATCTATCGCGCGACCGTCAGCGGACCGCAGGCCGCTGAAATCGGCCCAATGGTCACCAGCGATTTTGCCGACGTTCTTGCCGCGTTGAAGCGCAAAGTCGAAGCGGGCTGAAGCTTATCCCGCCTCGGCCAGCCGCGCGACATAACGCGCCAGCGTATCAATCTCCAGGTTGATCTTGTCGCCGACCTTCACGTTGCCCCAAGTCGTCACTTCCTGCGTATGCGGGATCAGGTTGATGCCGAAGCGATTGCCATCAACTTCGTTCACCGTCAGCGAGGTGCCGTTCAGCGCAACCGAGCCCTTCGGCGCAATAAAGCGGGCCAGTTCCGGCGGCGCCTCGAACGTCAGGCGCAGGCTGTCGCCTTCGTCACGCATCCCGACCACCTCGGCCACGCCGTCGACATGACCGGACACGATATGGCCGCCCAACTCATCCCCGACCTTCAGCGCGCGTTCAAGGTTCAGGCGCGTGCCCTCGGACCAGCCGTTATGGCCGATATTGGTCTTGGAAATCGTTTCAGCAGAGATATCGACATCGAACCAGTCCGCGCCCTTGCCAACGACCGTCAGGCATACGCCGTTGCAGGCAATTGACGCACCCATATCCACGCCCGCCATGTCATATGCCGTGACGATCCGCGCGCGCATGTCGCCGCGTTGCTCGACCTGTGCGACCTTGCCGATATCCGTGATGATGCCCGTGAACATGAAATCTCCCGCTTTCGCTGTTTTGCCTTATCTGCCGCGGCGAAATGCGGCAAGCCGGAAGTCAACCATTGGCTAACCACGCTTGAGTCTGACTACTTCCCAACTCGCCGATAACCTGACAAAACGGCAGGACCCGTTCAGGCCATGTAGCAAACTTATGCCCCGCAGATCCCCGCCACCGCAAATGTCCAAGGACGTGACGACGATCGCGCGCGACCCGGACGTAGATGGGCGCGTCTTTCTGCTGTTGCAAGGCCCGCATGGGCCATTCTTCGACCGTCTGGGCAGGCTGCTCGTCTCGACGGGGGCGCAGGTCTGGCGGGTTGCCTTCAACGCTGGCGATGCGTTTTTCTGGAAGGATCGCGACCGGCTGATCCGCTATCGCGGCAATCCCGGCGACTGGCCGGAGGAGCTCCGGCGCATCATCACCGAAAAGGGCGTCACGGATATCGTGCTTTATGGCGACGTGCGGCCGGTGCATGCGGCGGCGCGCTCTGCCGCGCAGGAATTGGGCCTGACATTGCACGTCTTCGAAGAAGGCTATCTCAGACCTTTCTGGATTACGTATGAGCGTGGCGGCGCGAACGGTTTTTCACGCCTCATGCAGATCACCCTGCCCCAGATGCGCGCCGCTCTGCGCGGCGCTCAGGGCGATATTCCGCGCCCTCCGGCTGCCTGGGGCGATATGCGGCAGCACAAATTCTATGGCGCGCTCTACCATTTTCTGCTGCTTATCGCGAATGGTGACTTTCCCGGCTATCGGACGCATCGCGATATCTCAGTCTGGCAGGAGTTCCGCCTGAACCTGCGCCGGCTGATCTTTGCACCCTTCATCATGGCCGATCACTTTGTGCGCACGCGCAGGATCAGGCGCAGCGGGCACCCTTTCTCGCTGGTCCTGATGCAGTTGGAACATGATGCCAGCTTCCGCGCCCATTCCGATTATTCCGCCATGGCCGGTTTTACGGCCGAGGTGCTGGAGGCGTTTGCGGCCCATGCCCCGCGCCACCATCACATCGTTTTCAAGGCCCATCCGCTTGAAGACGGGCGCTCTCACCAACGAAGCGACATCTTTCGCAAAGCGCGAGAGCTGGGCATAACGGACCGCGTTCACCACGTGCCGGGCGGCAAGCTCGCGCTGCTTCTCGGGCAGGCGCGCTCGGTCGTCACGGTCAATTCGACTGCGGCGCAGCAGGCGCTGTGGCGCGGTTTGCCGGTCAAGGCGATGGGCCGGGCTGTGTTCGATAAGCCACAGTTGGTTGCGGTGCAAACTCTGCCGGAATTCTTCACCCATCCGCAACGGCCCGATGCGCAGGCCTACAGGCGCTATCGCGACTATCTGCTTGATACGAGCCAGATACCCGGTGGTTTCTATGCGGCACGGGCACGCGCGCCGGCGCTGCGTCTGGTCGTCGATATGATGCTTTCCCCCTACGATCCCTATGACGCTTTGGCGATCGGACGGGCTGAAACCCGCCAACAGCCAGGTTCAGATTCACGCTAAAGCGCACTGGCATATAGAAAATCGCCCGGTCCCGCGCTAACCTGCGCAACCGAGGCGCCGCGCGAGTCGGCGAGCAGCAGGAGTGATGAGTTTGACCGCCAGTGAATTTCCAACGACACCAAGGCGTGGACTGCGTCTTCCGGTGATCGCCGCCTTAGTCGCCGTGATGGCGATCAGCGGCTGCGGATTGCCCCGTTCCGGCCCGAGCAAGAAAGAAATTCTGTCGGGCGCGGTCGAGAACGGCGGCGATGCACATATCATTTTCGTCAATAACCACGTCAACCGGACAGCGAACTTCACGCCGGCTTACGGGTTCTCGAACGAGTTCCTGAATGCCGGTGCTGTCGGTGCTGACGAGATCCGGCCTGGCGATACGCTGGGTCTGATGATCTGGGAAAACGTCGATGACGGGCTTCTGGTCGGCCTCGGACAAAGTTCTACCCAGCTTCAGCAGCTTCAGGTCGACAGTCAGGGCTATATCTTCGTGCCCTATGCCGGCCGCATCCGCGCCGCCGGCAACTCGCCCGAACAGTTGCGTCAGGTCATTACATCCCGTCTGGAAAGCCAGACGCCTGACCCGCAGGTTTCGGTGACGCGCGTCGCGGGTGACGGGGCCACTGTCTCGGTCATGGGCAAGGTCTTCGGTCAGGGTGTCTATCCGATCGAACGTCCGACGCGAACGCTGTCGTCCATGCTGGCCAAGGCTGGCGGCGTGAACGTGGAACCAGAGGTCGCGGTCGTCACCGTGAAGCGGGGGCGCGAATCCGGCAAGGTCTGGCTGACCGACCTGTATTTCAACCCCAGCTACGATATCGCGCTGCGTCCCGGCGACGTCATCATGGTCGAGGAAGATCAGCGCAGCTTCACCGCACTTGGCGCGCTTGGTCAGCAGACCAAGGTTCCGCTTGGAAACGAGCAGATCAATGCGATCGAAGCCGTGGCGATGGTCGGTGGCCTGCAGACCCAGACCGGCGATCCGACCGGCGTATTCGTTCTGCGTGACGAGCCGGCACAGGTAGCCTCTGCAGTGCTTGGCCAGCCTGTCGGCGGGACACAACGGATGGTTTATGTCCTTGATCTTACACGTCCGAACGGTCTGTTCCTTGCACGTGATTTCCTCGTGCGAGATGGCGACACGATTTACGTGACCGAAGCGCCTTATGTCCGCTGGCAGAAGATCCTCGGTGCCATTACCGGCAGCGCGGGGTCCATCAACCAGCTGGAAAATATCGGCAATTGACGCCGATACGCAATGATCTGGCCGCCGGGGTTCATCCCCGGCGGCTTTTTGTATTCAATGGCGGCTTCCTGCGCGGCCCCGTGCGCCGCATTCTTGACCTTGCCGGATGGTCACCGCGTATCGGCCTGCCCGGTCCGGGTGACAGCGTGGCCGTCTGGGGCGCAGCGGGTACCGCATGGCGCGGCCGCAAGATTGCTGCATCGCGCAATGCCGGCCTCGTCCATGTCGAGGACGCGTTTCTGCGCTCGGTCCTGCCCGGACGCGAAAGGTCCACCTCGATGCGGCGTGGACCGCTGGGCCTGATCGTCGATCCCGTCGGGATTCATTTTGACCCGGACGCGCCTTCATTGATCGAGACGATGATTACCGCGGACCACTCGGCGCTTCATGCGCAGGCCCGCGACGCGATTGCGCGGATGATCGCGGCCGATATCTCGAAATACAACGCGCATTTGCCGGACGCGCGCGCGCCAGCGCCGGGCTATGTGCTGGTTGTCGATCAGGTGGCGGGCGACGCTTCGCTTCTTGGTGCCGGGCGGGACGCGTTCCTTGCCATGCTCGCGGCGGCGCGGGCAGAGAATCCGGCATCGCGCATCGTCATCCGCGCCCATCCCGAGACATCGCGCGGACTGCGAGCGGGTCATTTTACGGCGGCGGATCTGCGCAAAGATGAAGAGATTTCGGACGGTCCACTCTCACCCTGGCGGCTGCTTGCCGGCGCCAAGGCCGTTTACACCTTCTCGTCTCAGCTTGGCTATGAGGCAATGCTTGCCGCTCATCGGCCGCGCATATTCGGCGCGCCGTTTTTCGCAGGCTGGGGTCTCAGCGACGACGAACGCGAATTTGCACGGCGAAGCCCCCGGCCGATCGAGGCACTGTTCGCGGCCAGCCATCTGCTGGCCCCGATCTGGTATGATCCCTGCACTGACCGCCTGACAGATTTCGACGGCGCACTGAACCAGCTTGAGGCAGAGGCGAAGGTCTGGCGTCAGGACCATGCCGGGCATGTCGCATATGGGATGCGGCTGTGGAAACGCCCGCATATCGCGCGCGGGTTCGGTTCAGTCAGGCCCGTCCGCTTCACCCGCAAACCATCGCCGCAAGTGTCTCTGGTCTGGGCCAACAAGGCGAAAGACATTCCGGGCACCGCTGCCCTGCGCATCGAGGACGGGTTCCTGCGCTCGCGCGGGCTTGGCGCCGAACTGGTGCCCCCGCTGTCGCTTGTCGCGGATGACCTTGGCATCTATTACGATCCGACGCGGCCTTCGCGGCTGGAACATCTGATTGATACAGTGCCGCCCGCAGGCGGTGCCGTACGCGCGGCACAGCTTCGTGCGGCGCTGATCGCGGCGCGGGTCACGAAGTACAATCTTGGCGGTCAAGTCATGCTGCCTCCGTGCGACGGCAGGAAACGGATTCTCGTTCCCGGTCAGGTCGAGGATGATGCGTCGATCCGACTTGGCGCAGGGCGCGAGCGGACAAATCTGGGCTTGCTGGAACGCGTGCGGGCAGATAACCCCGACGCCTTTCTGATCTTTAAGCCTCACCCCGATGTCGAGGCAGGCCTGAGGCCGGGACAGATCGAGAGCGCGCAGCTTTCACGCCTCGCCGACCATATCGCCGCAAATTCCGATCCGGTCGCGTTGCTGTCAGAGGTGGACGAGGTCTGGACGATGACATCGACCCTCGGTTTCGAGGCTTTGCTGCGTCACATCCCGGTCACGACGCTGGGTGCGCCATTCTATGCCGGTTACGGTTTGACCCGCGATCTCGGCCCGATTCCGGAACGACGCACCGCGCGACCGGGGCTTGATGCGTTGGCCCATGCCGTTCTGATCGCCTATCCGCGCTATCTCGACCCGGTCAGTGGCCTGCCCTGCCCGCCCGAAACGGCACTGTTGCGGCTCTCCTCGGCGGACCGTCGCTGGCAGGGGCCGGGGCTGAGGCTGCTTGCCAAGGCGCAGGGCGCGCTTGCGGGGCATGACTGGATATGGCGGCGCTAGGCCCGGCGCGACCAGACCTGGCACAGGTCAGGCCCGATTGCGAAGCTGCGCACCAGATCGAAGCGCGGCGCATCTGCCAGCCGGGCCACGCGCAAAACGTCGACAGACGGCCGCGCATCCGCGCCCAGAACGATACCGGCGCTGTAAAGAACCATATCGTCGACCAGACCTTCCGCAAGCAACTGCGCGGCGAGCGCGCCGCCGCCTTCGCACAGAATGCGGGTCAATCCGCGCCCTGCAAGCCCTGCCAGACCCGATTGAAGATCGCCCGAAACCTGCCAGATCGGGCCATGCAGGGGACTTTCTGGCGGCAGCTCCGTGACAGGTCTGTCAGAGACCACGACGCGGACAGGCTGGCGCACATCGCCGTATCCACGCACGTTCAGCGACGGACGGTCGGCCCGTGCGGTCCCCCCGCCGACCATGATTGCGTCATGGCGCAGCCGCAGCAGGTGAACATGGCGCCGCGCCGTTTCCGATGTAATCCACTGACTTTCGCCGGATGCGGTGGCGATGCGGCCATCCAGACTGGTGGCGAGCTTCAGCGTCACAAGCGGCATGCCCTTCGTCACGCGCTTCAGAAAGCCGCGCTGAAGCTGCGCGGCGCGGTCCGCGCAAACCCCTTCGGTGACATCAATGCCGGCTGCGCGCAGTTTCGCATGGCCCTGCCCCGCCGTTCGCGCGTCCGGATCGGTCAGCGCCGTCACGACGCGCGCGACACCCGCATCGACAAGCGCGTCGGCGCAGGGCGGCGTAGCGCCGTGATGCGCACAGGGTTCCAGCGTGACATAGGCCGTCGCGCCGCGCGCGGCCTCTCCGGCCTGATCAAGCGCGACACGCTCGGCATGGGGCCTGCCGCCTGGCTGCGTCCAGCCCCGGCCGACGATGCGGCCGTCTCGGACCAGCACACAGCCGACTGCCGGATTTGGCCACACATTTCCCAGTCCACGCTGCGCAAGACGCAGCGCGTGCTCCATGTGGCGGCGATCCTCTTCGGTCGCGCTCACTCGTCGCTTGCGCCCGGCGGGCGCAGTTCCGAAACGAACTTGTCGAAGTCGCCAGCATCCTGGAAGTTCTTGTAAACGCTCGCGAAACGGACATAGGCGACGTTATCGATCCGGGCCAGAGTCTCCATCACGATCTCGCCGATGACTTTCGATGAAATGTCGGTTTCGCCCATGCTTTCCAGCCGCCGCACGATGCCGGAGATCAACTGATCGATGCGCTCTGCCTCGACCGGGCGCTTCTGCATCGCGATGCGGATGGAGCGCGCCATCTTGTCACGGTCGAAATCTTCCCGACGGCCGTTCGATTTGACGACGACGAGGTCGCGAAGCTGCACCCTCTCATATGTGGTGAAACGCCCGCCACAAGCGGGACAGAAACGCCGGCGCCTGATGGCGACATTGTCTTCGGCCGGACGCGAATCCTTGACCTGCGTATCGACATTTCCGCAAAACGGACAGCGCATCCTGAGCCCCTCATTTCGTCCCCATCTCTGACTTATCCACAAGCGAGGCAGGAATCGCAACAGGGTTTGTAGAAGGTGGCGAATATACCACCAGATGAGGTCAGGCCGGCGTGAAGGCGAGCGCCACCTCGCGGCGATGCGGTGCGTCCCGATGTTCGACCACATAAATGCCCTGCCAGCGCCCCAGCATCATCCTTCCGTCACTGACCGAGATCTGGACCGAGACCGGCAAAACCGAAGCCTTCATATGCGCAGGCATATCGTCAGGGCCTTCAAGGCGATGCGTCACCCAGGCCATTGAAGGATGATCGGCACGCGGAGCCAACCGATCGAGCCATTCCAGAAGGTCGCGACGCACATCCGGATCGGCATTTTCCTGAATAAGCAGGCTGGCCGAACTGTGCCGGATCATCGCGGTCAGCACACCGTCGCCCTGCCCCTCGACCTGTTCCTGCAGGGCGCGGGTAATCTCGTAAAAGCCCGGACCGCGTGTCTGGACAGAAATGCTGCCGATCACGGATTGCCCCCTTCCGGCGCCGGAAGCGCGTCAGGGCAATCGTCGTTCGCGATGTCGTCGGCCTTGTCGTGATCCATCGTCATCCGCTTGGTCGTGCGCGCGCCAAGCTCTCGCAGCATCTCGACCTGCCGGATGACATTGCCATTTCCGCGCGACAGCCGGTCGACGGCGGTGCGATGCGCCTGCCCTGCCCTGTTCAGTGCCACCCCGACATCGTCAAGCGCATCGACGAAGCCCGCGACCTTGTCATACAGCGCCCCGGCGCGCTTCGCGATTTCCAGCGCGTTGCTTTCGCGACGCTCGACCATCCAGATATGTTCGACGGTGCGCAGTGTCAGCATCAACGTGGTCGGCGTTGTCAAACCTACGCGCTTGTCCATCGCGAAGCTGGCCAGACCCGGATCGACGCGCATCGCCTCGGAAAAAGCGCCTTCGATCGGAATGAACATCAGAACGTAGTCAACGGCCCCATCATCGAGCTGGTCGTATCCTTTGGCCGACAGACCGGTGACATGCGCGCGGATCGAGTCGACATGACGCTTCATCGCGGCGCTGCGGGTCACGTCGTCCTCGGCATTCACCGCCTGCTCATATGCCAGAAGCGAGACCTTGCTGTCGATCACCAGCAGCTTCTTCTGGGGCATCTTGACGACGACGTCCGGGCGCCATGTCCGGCCATCTTCGTCCGTCCAGCTTGACTGGATATCGTAATGAATTCCGCTATCAAGCCCGGACTCTTCAAGTATCCGCTCCAGGATCATCTCGCCCCATGCGCCCTGCTTTTGCCTGTCGCCCTTCAGCGCGCGGGTCAGCGCGCTCGCTTCGGTGCTGATATTCGCGATCTGCTCGCGCAGTCGCGCTCCCTCCTCGTCGAGGATGCGGTTGCGGTCACGAAGTTCTTTCTGGAAATGATGCACCTGTTCGCGGAACGGGTTCAGCAGCGCGTTCAGCTGCTCGCCATGCGACTTTTGCATGTCCGCGCCCTGCACGCGCAATGTCTCATTCGCCATAAGGCGGAAATGGCCGGTCATTTCCTCGCGCAATTCGCGCAACTGGGCAAGGTCATGCTGCGCCCTCTCGCGGTCCTTTTCAGCCGAAAGCCGGGCCTGTGCGAGATCCGTTTCCAGCCGCGAGACGGCCTGCCGCGTCGCGTAAAGCGCGTCGTTCAGCCCGTCACGTTCTTCGGCAAGCTCGGCGAGGCGGGCGGCGCGATCCTCCAGTCGGGTTTCCATCTGACCGAGTTTCAGTGAGGTGTCGCGACCCTCGGAAAGCTCCGCGTCGTAACGCGATTTCAGCTCCGCAAGCTCTGCGGATTGGCGGGTCAGCTGATCTTCGCGCGCGCCCAGATCCTGGGTCAGCCGATCCCGGCTGCTTTCGGCTTTCAGCAAAGCACCGCGGCTGCGCAGATAAAGCACCGCCAGCAGGCAAACACCCGCCAGCAGCAGCCCCAGAAGCCAGCCTGTAACCGTCGCGTCGCCCAGCAAGGCAAGAAACCACGGCTGAAAACCCTCTTGCATCGGGCCCCCGTAATTGTTCTTGCTTTGTACCTAGCGGATCAGCGCTGAGCCTGCAACAGCGGCGCGTCGATCAGGCCGCGCGCAGCAGCAGAAACTGCTGCAACGACAAGCCGAAACCGCGCAGATCGTGCGAGGGCGCGCCCTTTTCGGCCAGCCAGTCGAAAAGCGGTGCCTGTCGGCCGCTTGAAAAGCCCATCGTCCAGTTCGGAAACTTCCGCGCGTCGATCTCACCCTCGCCGTAGATCGTGATGTCGCGGTGGCGACTGTCGTCCATGATGCTTTTGACAACTGGCCCGATTTCTTCTTCAGGCCCCTCCAGCCACTGGACGAATACGCCATCCTCGGCATGCAGAAAGCCCGTCAGTCCTGCCTGCGTGTTCCGTACTCTCGCAACGCGCAGGATTTCTTCGCAATCGCGATCAAACGATTCCGTATTTCCGTTGCTGCGATAGAGGACGTGCGAGATGGTCATCGGGTGTTCCTTTCAGGACGTCTGCCACTACACTCGCATTTCCTCAATCAATGCAAGAACTTATTTCCGAGATTAAGAAAGGTTATATGGCCTACTGGTCAAGGAAGCTGCGCAACTTGCGCGAGCGCGAGGGGTGTTTCAGCTTGCGCAGCGCCTTCGCCTCGATCTGGCGGATGCGTTCGCGGGTGACGCTGAACTGCTGGCCGACCTCTTCCAATGTGTGGTCGGTATTCATGCCGATGCCGAAGCGCATCCGCAGAACCCGTTCCTCGCGCGGGGTCAGGCTGGCCAGAACGCGCGTCGTGGTTTCCTTCAGGTTTTCCTGAATCGCGGAATCCAGCGGCAGGACAGCGTTCTTGTCCTCGATGAAATCGCCAAGCTGGCTGTCCTCCTCGTCCCCGATAGGGGTTTCAAGGCTGATCGGTTCCTTGGCGATTTTCATCACCTTGCGGACCTTTTCCAGCGGCATCTGCAGCTTTTCGGCCAATTCTTCGGGCGTCGGCTCGCGGCCGATTTCATGCAGCATCTGGCGGCCGGTGCGAACCAGCTTATTGATCGTCTCGATCATGTGAACCGGGATACGGATGGTGCGGGCCTGATCCGCGATGGACCGCGTGATCGCCTGACGGATCCACCAGGTCGCATATGTCGAGAACTTATACCCCCTGCGGTATTCAAACTTATCGACCGCCTTCATCAGGCCGATATTGCCTTCCTGAATAAGATCAAGGAACTGCAGACCGCGGTTCGTATATTTTTTGGCAATCGAGATCACCAGCCGCAGGTTTGCCTCGACCATTTCTTTCTTCGCCTGGCGCGCCTCTTTCTCGCCGCGCTGAACCTGATTCACGATGCGGCGGAATTCCTCGATATCGACGCCGACATACTGTCCGACCTCCGCCATGTCGTTGCGAAGCTGTTCGACCTTGTCGATGCTGCGTTCGAACAGGGCCTGCCAGCCGCGGCCCTTGTTGGCGGACATGCGGTCAACCCATGCCGGGTCGAGTTCCGCCCCGCGATAGGCGTCGATGAATTCGCGACGGTTGATCCGCGCGGCATCGGCCAGTTTCACCATGCCGGAATCGATGGTCACGATGCGGCGGTTGATGCCGTAAAGCTGGTCAACCAGCGCTTCGATACGGTTGTTGTGAAGGTGAAGCGAATTCACCAGCACGACAATTTCGCTGCGCAGCTTCTGATAGGCGACTTCGTCGGCGGCAGAGAAGCTGTTATCCTCGTTCAGCGTCGCCGACATGCGCTGATCCTGCATGTCCGCGAGGTGTTCGTAATCGCGGGCGATGGCTTCCAGCGTCTCCAGCACCTGCGGCTTCAGGCTGGCTTCCATCGCGGCAAGCGACAGGTTGGCGCCGTCATCCTCGTCATCGTCGTCCGATTGCATCGGATTGCCGTCGGCGTCGGTCTCCTGCTCGCCTTCGCTGCGTGCCGCCGGGGTGGCGCTTTCGTTAAGATCCTCTTCCTCGTCATCGTCCATCGACTGGCCGAATGTGGTTTCAAGGTCGATCACGTCGCGCAGAAGGATGTCTTCGTCCAAAAGCTCCTGCCGCCACATCGTGATGGCCTTGAAGGTCAGCGGGCTTTCGCAAAGCCCGAGGATCATCGTATTGCGCCCGGCTTCGATCCGTTTGGCGATCGCGATCTCGCCTTCGCGCGACAGCAGCTCGACAGAGCCCATTTCGCGCAGATACATGCGCACCGGGTCGTCCGTGCGATCAAGCTTTTCAGTCTCGGACGTCGCGACCGCGACCTCACGAGAGGTCGATGTCGTTGCGACTTCGCCGCCGGTTTCGCCGTCCTCGCCTTCTTCCTCGTTCTCGACGACCTGGATGCCCATTTCCGAGAGCATCGACATCACGTCCTCGATCTGATCGGAACTGACCTGCTCGGGCGGCAGCACCGCGTTCAACTGGTCATAGGTGATATAGCCACGCTCTTTCGCTTCCGCGATCATCTTCTTGATCGCGGCCTGACTGATGTCGAGGGAGTGGTCGTTGTCCTGGCTGTCGTCGCGGGAGGTGTCGTCGTCCTTGGCGGCCATGAGCGTCCTGTCAGCAGTGTGATTCGGTTGGCTCCGAATCAGATGGGGATCGGCACCTTTCTAGACAAGATGCAGCTAAGTTCCTAGGCCATGCGAATCGGCCAGGGTGATTCGGTCGTGTCACCCGCTATCGCGCTTGCGGCGGGTCTCGAAATAAGAGGCGAGCCGCGCCGAAAGCGCGCCCCGATCCTCGTTCAGGTCCGAACTGTCCTCGATCTCGGGGCGTTCGGCACGATGCCGGGCGCGGGCGGATTCGCTGACGCGCCATGTCAGCCCCTCGTCCACGAGGCCCTGTATCTCGGCCTCGGCACGAAGCAGTTCGGACATTGCCGCGCGCCGCGCCTCGATCTTGTCGAGGATATTGGCCAGCACGACAGCCGCCTTTTCCGCGTCATCGGGCTTGCGGATCAGCGGCGATGCCCGGACATAGGCATCCTCCATGATCCTCGCAAGGGCTGCGCGCCCCGCGACGCTGTCGCTGCCGGCCAGAAGGTCGTGACACAGGGCCGCGCGGCCGTCATCGGCAGGGGCCAACAATTCCAGGCGCGATTCCACGCGACCGGCAAGCCCCGGATAGACGGCGCAAAGCGCCAGAACCATGCTTTCAAGCGTCGCGTCGCCCGTATCCTGCTGCCCAAGCGGGGTGGCGCGTGTCTGCGCGCGGGCCGGTTCCGGTTTGCCACGCCAGTTGCCGCCGCGTGAGGCACCAGCCTCGCGCGGGCCGGGGGTCAGCCGCCCTGCCCCGCGCCGCCCGCCGAAAAGTTCGAAGCGCCGTTCCTTCAGCGCGGCAATATAGTGATTGCGGGTCGCATCGTCGGGAATCCGCGCGATCGCCTTGCGCAGGCTGGCATCCAGCGCCGCGCGCCGTTCCGGGCTGTCGAACTCTCGCCCCTCGATCTCGCGCTCCCACAGCAGATCGACCAGCGGGCGGGCCTCGGCCAGCACTTTTTGCATTGCGGCTGCCCCGTGGGCCCGGATCAAATCGTCGGGGTCCTGTCCGCCCGGAAGTGTCGCGAAACGCAGCGCCTGTCCCGGCCCGGTCATCGGGATCGCAAGATCAATCAGGCGGCGCGCGGCGCGCTGACCCGCTTCGTCACCGTCCAGCATGATGACCGGCTCGGGGCTGATGCGCCACATCAGACGCAACTGATCCTCGGTGATTGCGGTGCCAAGCGGCGCGACCGCGCCGTCAAAGCCGGCAAGGGACAGCGCGATGACATCCATATACCCCTCGGCCACGACAAGAGGCGCGCCGCGCCCGACGGCCGCGCGCGCCGGTCCGGCGTTATAGAGGTTGCGGCCCTTGTCGAACAAAGGCGTTTCTGGGCTGTTCAGATATTTCGCCCGCGCATTCGGGTCCATCGCCCGCCCGCCAAAGGCGATGGCGCGTCCGCGTGCGTCGCGGATCGGAAAGATTATGCGACCACGGAAGCGGTCATAGGGCGCGCCGCCATCGTCGGGGACAATCACGAGGCCCGCTTCGTCCATCACATCCGGCGGCACGCCTTTGTCGCGCAACGCGTTGAACAGTCCCTGTCTGAGATCGGGGGCGAATCCCAGTTCGAATTTCTCGACAGCGTCCAGTTCCAGCCCGCGTCCGGCAAGGTATTCCCGCGCCGCGGCCCCCTGCCCCGTGCCAAGCTGCATCCGGTAAAAGCGCGTCGCGGCTTCCATCGCGTCGGCCAGCACGCTTCGGCGGTCGGCACGCTTTGCTTCGCCCGGATCGCGGTCTGGCATCGGCAAGCCCGCCTCTGATGCCAGAACCTTCACCGCCTCGACGAAATCCAGCCCGTCGGCTTCACGCAGAAAGTTCAGCGCGTCGCCCTTGGCGTGACAACCAAAGCAGTAATAGAAGCCCTTCTGGTCATCGACATGGAACGAGGCGGTCTTTTCACCGTGAAACGGGCACGGTGCCCACCAGTCGCCCTTGGCCTGATTCGAACGATGCAGATCCCAGGTGACCTTGCGCCCGACGATCCGGCTGATCGGAACGCGGTTGCGCAATTCATCAAGGAAGGCGGGCGAGATCGACATGGGCTGAATATCGTGGCGTCGGGCGTTCCGGGCAAGAGCGGATGCACCTAGCGCGTCGGATCGGCGCGACCATCAGCACCATCCGCCCCGCCGACCGCGCGTCGAACAAGCGTGCCATAGTGGCGATAAAGCGCTGCGCGGTCCAGCCTGCCCCCGGCGCGAAACCAGTTCGTGACCCCTGAAAGCATCCCGATCAGCGCCATTGTCGCCAGCCGCGTATCCTCGATCCGCATATCCCCCGCTGCGACACCCGCATCGAGTATCCGCTGCAGCGCGCCTTCATAGTCGCGACGCAGCGCAGTGATTTCAGCGTGATTGTCGGGCGAGAGGTTTCTAAGCTCCATATAGGACAGGAAAACGCCGTCGGCGTGATCCAGACTGGTGTCGATGTGGAAACGCACGAAACGCGAAAGCCTTTCCGGGGCCGAAACCTCCGCGTCGTCCTGCCATGCGCGCAGCAGCATATGCATGTGGTCGCGCAGCAGGTCCGCCAGCAAAGCCTGCTTGTCGGCGGTATAGCCGTAAATCGTGCCGACCTGCACGCCCACCTCGGTGGCGATCTGGCGCATCGAAACCGCCGCATAGCCGTGACGAGCAAAAAGCCTGCGCGCGGCGTCGCGGATCAGCGGGCCAGTCACTTCTGCGCGGGAACCCTGCGTTCTTGCCATCGCCCTGCCTATCCGAGCGGAGGAGAGCCACGTTTCGCGGCACTGCCGATCAGGTCGAAGAAGTCGGCCGGGGCGCGGGCGCGAAGTTCTTCGGCCAGGTCGCGCCCCATCGCCGCGCCATCGCGCGCCAGGCCCTCGCGCTGTCCCGCGAAAACCTGCGAGCCGTCGGGAAGGATCAGCTCACCTCGCAGAAACAGACGATCCGCGTCAAGTTCAGCAAGACCTGCGATGGGCGTCTGGCACGACCCGTCCAAAGCCGAAAGGAATGCGCGCTCTGCCGCGATGCGCAGGCGCGTATCACCATCGCTGATCGCGGCCAGCAGCTGCGCGCAGCGCGCGTCATCGCGCCGCCGCTCGACCCCGATCGCGCCCTGTGCCACGGCGGGCAGCATCTCCTCGGGCGGGATTTCGCTGCGCACGACATCCAGCCGCCCGAGACGCGCAAGACCCGCCATTGCCAGAAAGGTCGCCTGCGCCACACCCTCGGCCAGTTTTTTCATGCGGGTCTGCACATTGCCGCGAAACTCGACAAGCGTCAGGTCTGGCCGACGATGCGCAAGCTGCGCGCGACGCCTGAGGCTGGAACTGCCGACAACCGCCCCCTGAGGCAGTTCCGCGATGCTGCCGTACAAAGAACTGACAAATGCATCGCGCGCATCCTGACGCGGAAGATAGCAGTCGATAATAAGCCCTTCGGGTTGCAGGACCGGCATATCCTTCATCGAATGGACGGCGATGTCGATCTCGCGATCAAGCAGAGCATCTTCGATTTCGCGCGTGAATAGCCCCTTGCCGCCGATCTCGTTCAGCGGACGGTCAAGAATCCGGTCGCCGGTGGTCTTGATGACCACAATCTCGAACGCCTCGGCAGGCAGCCCGTGCGCCAGCATCAGCCTGTCGCGGGTCTCGAACGCCTGGGCAAGCGCCAGCGGCGATCCGCGCGTGCCGATTTTCAACGTGTCGTCGGGAGTGGGCCAGTCTGTCATGGGCCAGCCATAACGACGGGCGCCCTTCTTGACAATGCCGGTCCGCCTGCGTTGAACGGTCGCGGAAAGAGAGGCCCCATGACCAAGAAAATCCTGCGCGTCCTTGCCGGTGAAACATTGCAGACACCGCCGATCTGGATGATGCGCCAGGCCGGGCGATACCTGCCCGAATATCGCGCGACGCGGGCGCAGGCCGGGGACTTCCTGTCGCTTTGCTATAATCCCGATCTCGCCGCCGAAGTGACCCTGCAACCGATCCGCCGCTATGGTTTCGACGCAGCTATCCTCTTCGCCGATATCCTGCTTGTGCCGCAGGCGCTTGGCGCGGATCTGTGGTTTGTCACCGGCGAGGGGCCGCGCCTGTCAACCATCACAGATGCGCAGGGTGTGGCGTCCCTGAAACCCGCGGATGCCGTTCACGAAACACTAGCGCCAATCTATGAAACTGTCCGCATTCTGTCGCGTGAACTGCCGTCTGACACGGCCCTGATCGGCTTTGCCGGGGCGCCCTGGACCGTAGCCACCTACATGATCGCCGGACGCGGCACACCGGATCAGGGACCGGCACATGCCTTCAAGCGCGCGGACAGGGCAGCGTTCTCCGCACTTGTCGATCGGATCACCGAGGCGACGATCGAATATCTTTCCGCCCAGATCGACGCCGGAGCCGAGGTCGTGAAGCTTTTCGACAGCTGGGCCGGCAGCCTGACAGGTCGCGATTTCGATGATTTCGCGATTGCGCCTGTTGCCAGGATCATCGCGGCACTGAAATCCCGCCATCCCGATATCCCCGTGATTGCCTTCCCGCGCGAGGCCAAGGATCGCTACAAGGGCTTCGCGCAGGCCACGGGTGCCGATTGCGTGGCGCTCGACAATTCGGTCGATGCAGGCTGGGCCGCATCGCATGTTCAGGTGCACGGACCCGTGCAGGGTAATCTGGACCCGCGCCACATGGTCGGCGGCGGGCAGGCCCTGATCGACGAGACCCGCACCATTGTCGAGGCGTTCCGCGGCGGGCCGCATATCTTCAATCTCGGGCACGGGATCACGCCTGATGCCGACCCCGAGAATGTCGCGCTGATGATCGAAACCGTGCGCGCGGGCTGATGCGATGTGGGTCATCGCGACGATCATCGCAGCGCTCGCCCAGACCGGTCGGAACGCCGCGCAGGCCGGGCTGACGGGACAGATCGGCACGATCGGCGCGACCGCCGTGCGGTTCTTCTTCGGGCTTCCCTTCGCAATCGCGTTCCTGATTGCGATGTCGTTCTCGCAGCAATTGCCCGTGCCGACTTTGCTGACCTTCGCGTGGGCCGCGACCGGCGCGACGGCGCAGATTGCGGCGACCGCTTTCATGCTGATCACGATGCGGGGTCAGGGCTTCGGCGTCGCCACCGCATTGATGAAGACCGAGCCGGTGACGCTGGCTGTTTTCGGGACGGTCTTTCTGGCCGAGCCGCTGGGGCCGGCACGATTCATCGCGATTTCGATCTGCGTTCTGGGTGTCATCCTGATTTCCGGCGCGTCGTGGTCGCGCGCGAACCAGCGCAGTGTCGCGATCGGCATTGTCGCGGGTGCGCTGTTCGGGCTTTCCGCAATCGGTTTTCGCGGCGCGATCCTCAGCCTGCCCGAAGGCGGTGCCGTACTTCGCGCGAGCATCGTTCTGGTCATTGCCCTGACAATGCAAACCATTGCCATGCTGCTTTGGATGGCGTTGCGCGACCGCGCGGCGCTTGGTGCAATCGCCAGAAGCTGGCGCATCTCTATCGCTGCCGGGGCGCTTGGCGCGTTCGCCTCACTTTTCTGGTTCATCGGCTTCGCGCTTACCTCGGCGGCGAATGTGCGCACGCTGGCGCTTGTCGAAGTGCTGTTCGCGCAGGCCGTATCGACGCGCCTGTTTCGGCAGGGCGCTACCCCCCGCCAGATCGCGGGGATCGGCCTTGTCGTTACCGGCGTCGCCGTTCTGATCCGCGTTGCCTGACGCGCCGCCTTCTTTCGGATTCACCGCCAAGGACATTTCCCCCTTGTGAAGGCCCGCGTCGCGCTGCTAAACGCGTCGGCGGAGACGTGGCCGAGCGGTCGAAGGCACACCCCTGCTAAGGGTGCATACCGGAAACGGTATCGAGGGTTCGAATCCCTTCGTCTCCGCCATTCACCGCCGATTGCTGACGAAAATAGCCTATGTGCCGTCGATTGCCGTGTGTTTTCGGATATTTGATTGCGCTACGCCTGCCTGCAATTATGTTGGTTGCGTCCAGAATCGTAGCTTAGATAAGGCCATTTTTTTCATGCGTCGCCTGCTAGCCGCCGTGGCCTTGCTGTTTGGCTTGATCTCTGGAGGGCTCGCTTATGCGGCGCCGCATGTAGGTGCCTATATTTGCCCGGCTTGCTATGGCTTTCGGTCCGTCGCGCCACGCTTGTATGTGGACAAGGCTGCTAGCGAAGCGCAAGTAAACGCCGCACTGACAAACCTAAAAGCGGCGAATGATCGTGTGCTTCGGTTCTATCCAGAGCGTGCATCGCACCCAGTATGGCTCTTGTGCCTGTCGGAGACCTGTCAGAACGGGTTCGGCAGGGGGCCGCTTGCTATGGCCTACCTGAACACATTCGTCTTTGTGTACCCGGACGGCGCGACCGTGCCGATCCTCGCGCATGAAGTCGCTCATGCAGAGCTTCACAAACGGGTCGGCGTTCTCCGTTTTATTGGGGGCGCGGTTCCGGCCTGGTTTGATGAGGGACTCGCGGTCTATATCTCCGGGGACGAACGCTATCTGGATGTGAAGAATGGTACGATTATCGGTTGCCGAGATACTGAACTGGCAGAGTTGCCGAGCGACGGAAGGCTATTCCGCCATCTTGCCGCTAGCAATGCGAACGCCCTTTACACGGCCTCGGCCTGCAAGGTGATCGATTGGATGAACGAACATGACGGCATGCGTGGCGTGATCAGGTTCGAGCAGTCCGTTCGAAGTGGAACCGCCTTTTCAGGGTGATTTCCTGATCCGACATCGTACCACTAGTTTCTGTCCATTCGCGCTGCCGCGCAATGAGATCTGAAGGCGCATGCATCGATTTCGTAGGGCTATCGCGTAGGTGTAGTTCTCCGTTTCGCCGTCTTCGGCCCGCGACTAACCTTTCTTGTCGTCTAGGGAGACGGCGATTCGGAGCTGACGCTGGCCAAAACCGCGACGGCTTGTCGGAAAGATGTACCGACTTTGACGCGGCTTCAGCACAGAAGCGAGGTTTTGACGCGGTCGGCTCCGATCGGGTGTCGGCGGATGAATCGGCGACCGTGGTAGCTACCTCAGCCCCGCATTCGTATTCTTCGCCATGCCATTCAGGGTGGATCGCGGATGTCTTAAAACTCGCGGGAAATCGCTTCACGTCGCTGACAGAACAGGCGGCGCGGGATCAGCCGCCTGCGTCGATTTCCACGCCGAGATGTTTCGCGACCGTGAAAATGTCCTTGTCGCCGCGGCCTGAGAGATTCACCACCATCAGGTGATCCTTTGGCAGATCCGGGGCGATTTTCTGGACATGCGCCAGCGCGTGGCTCGGTTCAAGCGCAGGGATGATCCCCTCGGTCTGGCAAAGCAGCTGGAACGCGGCGAGCGCCTCCTTGTCGGTGACATAGACATATTCGGCGCGGCCCTGATCGTGCAGCCAGGCATGTTCCGGCCCGATGCCGGGATAGTCCAGCCCGGCGCTTATGGAATGCCCGTCAAGGATCTGACCCGCCTCATCCTGCAGAAGATAGGTGCGGTTGCCATGCAGGACGCCCGGACGCCCGCCTGTGAGCGACGCGCAGTGCTCCATCCGCTCATCCACGCCGTGACCGCCGGCCTCGACCCCGATGATGCGGACCGATGGGTCGTCGATGAAAGGATGAAATAGCCCCATCGCGTTGGAACCTCCGCCGATGCAGGCAATGACGCTGTCGGGAAGACGGCCCTCGGCGCGCATCATCTGATCACGTGTCTCACGGCCGATGATCGCCTGAAAATCGCGGACCATCGCCGGATAGGGATGCGGGCCTGCGACGGTGCCGATGCAGTAGAAGGTGTCGCGCACATTCGTCACCCAGTCGCGCAGCGCATCGTTCATGGCGTCTTTCAGGGTTCCCTTGCCAGAGGTGACGGGCACCACCTCTGCCCCCAGAAGCCGCATGCGGAAGACGTTGGGGGCTTGCCGCTCGACGTCCGTGGCACCCATGTAGACGATGCATTTCAACCCGAAACGGGCGCAGACCGTGGCTGTCGCCACCCCATGCTGCCCCGCCCCGGTTTCCGCGATGATCCGGGTCTTTCCCATGCGCCGTGCCAGCAGGATCTGGCCCAGAACGTTATTGATCTTGTGGCTGCCGGTATGGTTCAGTTCTTCCCGTTTCAGATAGATCTTCGCGCCGCCCAGTTCCTCGGTCAGGCGCGGGGCGAAATAAAGCGGACTCGGGCGACCGACATAATGCGCCCACAGATCATCCATCTCGGCCTTGAAGGACGGGTCGGTCTTGGCGCGCTCATATTCGGCTTCCAGATCCAGGATCAGCGGCATCAGCGTTTCGGACACGAAACGTCCGCCGAAAATCCCGAAGCGGCCCTGATTGTCCGGCCCCTGGCTGATCGAGTTGATACGGTCGGTCATGCGCGTCTCCTGTCGGTTCGGCCTGTCGTAACGAAGCACGAGAGGCCCGGCAAGCCGGGCTTGCGCAATTCCGCGCCAGAGGCTAGCAGATGCGCGTCGGAGGAGTGGCAGAGTGGTTTAATGCACCGGTCTTGAAAACCGACGTAGGTGAAAGCCTACCGTGGGTTCGAATCCCACCTCCTCCGCCACTTGCCCCCGCGAAAGCGTTCTCCCGATCCGGCTGCGGCCGGATTTTCTCGTTGTATTCGAGGGTTATGCGGGTGAGGCTCAGCACTGCCCCTGCTGCCAGGTGGCCCCGAAGCGGTCTCTCAGGGCCGATATTCTCCGGACCTCTCGACTGCGCGGATTTGGTGTAGAGCCTGTAAGTGCATGAGTTGCATGGGATATTCTTCGGCAGCAGCTCGGCACTTCGATGCCAGGACCTTTTGCAAGAAGGAACGGAAATCGAACCAGCACCAGCTCCGGGGGAACCGTCGTCACCTCAGCTCCCAGTGAGTTGAGGTACGGGTAGTTCGTTCAGCTCCCGCCGGGCTTCAGGCCAACTCGGATAGTGCTCAGAAAGCAGAGCAAAGAACCGGGGGCTGTGCGTCGGCTCGGAAATATGGACCATCTCGTGAACGATTACATACTCCAGCAAGTCGCGCGGTTTCTTCACGAGTTCAGTGTTCAGCCGAATGGTGCCTGCCTTCGAGTTGCAGCTTCCCCATTTGGTTGTCATCCGCTGCAAGAAGTAGCGGTGGACCTTAACGCCGATGCGGCGTTCCCATTTGTCGATGATGGGCGGGACTGCGCCATGAAGTAGCTTCAGATGCCAAGCGTGAATCACCTTGGCGCGTCCGTCGCGGGAAGTTCCGGGGCGGACCTGGAGATGGATCGTGCGGTGGTCTAGTTTTACCTCAGGCTTGGCGTCGAGCTCCGTCACACGGAGAAGATGGCGTCGTCCCCAAAGGTAGTGGGTCTCGCGACCGACGAATGAACGTGGGGCTTCCCTCGCCTGCGAGCGAAGCTGCTCTTGCTGCTGCCGGATCCATCCAATTCTTGTGATCGCGTATGCGCGCGCAACATCGATCCTGGTCGAAGTAGGGGTTACAAGCGTGACGTGTCCGTCCGGCGGGTGGACCGACAGGTGGACGTTCTTGACGTCCTTCCGGGTCACGCTGATTGTGATGTCTCCAATTTCGATGGACTCTCCCATCAATACCCCTGTTGGTTCTTGATGATCTCGAACATCGCGAGGGTTGCATCTCGATCTCGGTCGAAGAGCGGGAAGAGCACGTTCTTGACCTCCCGCTCGCGAACTGGGTCACCCTTCCAGCCGGCAGGGGCGTGTTCGCGGATGGCCCGGTCGATTTCAAGGGCGAGCTCCGCCCTTTGTTCCTCATCGGCAGGACAGGTGAACTTGTCAGCAGGCAGACTTTGGAGGTTGTTGAACACTACCGTAGCCTCACGATTTCCGTGGAGCCCGGCTGGCAAGTCTGGACCTGCTTCGCGCGCCGCCAGTTTTCGAACCAGCTCTTCCGCTTTTTTCAGAAACGCCTCGTAGGCTTCCGCACTATCGCGGCTCTGTTTGATCAAATCCTCAAGGAGTTTGGACATCTCATCGTAGAAACGCGGGTCCGTGAGCTGATCACGAATAATAGTCTTTCGGATATTGTTTATGATGCCCTCTGCGACAGCCTTCTTTGACAGCTTGCCCTTCTCGTTGAGTTGTTTGGCAATGGCGTCGTGGATGCCAGTTTCGATGATGGCTTGCGTTAGCGAAACGTTCGACAGTGCACCAAGCGTCTGCGCTGGGTCCGCTTGAATATAGGTGTTCAGCAGGTGCCGCATGTCCGCTTCATACGGCTTGATGTCGAGTTCTTCTCCCGAGTGCCTTTTTATTGCGGCGCGGAGGTCGGTGTAGAAGTCAATTTCCCGCTGGATGGCCGTCCGCTCAGACGGGGTATACCCGGCTTCATCTAGATTCTGCGCAATCGCTGCATAAGCGCGGACAAAGGAGGCGACGGTCTTGTAGAATGAGACCCTGAGTGCCTCAGTCTCGTTCAAGGCGTTCGGGTCTCCGGCATCGCCACAGAAGTATCGCAAGAACTGCTCGATCTCCCTCGGAGGTGCCACTGGCGCACACAGGTAGTGAAGCGCTTCCCGCGCCGCGTCCAGGCGCGCCTTACCTTCCTCGAGCCAATTCTTGATCTCGATGTTGTTTTCTCCGCCGCTCCCTTCATCAACATCCAGCTCATCCGAGCTGTAGACCGCGATCGCGTGCTGGACGTCGCCGAACAGCTCTTTGAAGTCGACGATGTGGCCGTAATCCTTGTCGTCGCCATCGAGCCGGTTGGTCCGACAGATCGCCTGGAACAACGTGTGGTCCCGCAGCTTGTCGTCGAGGTAGATGTAACTGCAACTCGGCGCGTCGAAGCCGGTGAGCAGCTTGGACACCACGATCAGCAGCTTCATGTTCGCGGGTTCTTCGATGAAGCGCCGCTTGACCTCGGCCTCATAGGCTGTCGTGCTCTGGCCGCCCTTCAGCACGAATTTCGTGTAGGTGTCGTACTTGTACCGCTCGTCGCTGTTGGCGGGCTCCCTCGAGATCGCATTGTGGTTCGGCTCGAAGGACGTGACGATCCCCACATGCGGCCCGAGCCGGGTGCTCTGGAACTCGCGATAGAACTCGCAAGCGTCGCGGATTGAGGCCGCGACAAGGATCGCGGTCCCTCTGTCGTCGCTCAACCGCGGCTTCAGATCGAAGTCCTGGACGATCTCGGCGACGATCCGGCGTTTCCGTTCGGTCGCGCTGAGCAGCTCTTCCATGTTGGCCCAGCGCTTCCGCAGCACGGCCTTCTGGAAGTTGTTGAGGTTCTTCGTCTTCTTCTCGAACCAGGCGTCAATTGCGGCCGGGCTCGTCATGCGCTGCGGCACGTCGCGCGCTTCGTATTTCAGGTCGAGCACGACCTTGTCCCGGACCGCTTCCTGGAACTTGTAGGTGTGGATGTAGGTGCCGAAGACCTCGCGCGTGGTCTGCCGATCCTTCCGCAGCAAAGGGGTTCCGGTAAAGCCGACGAAGATGGCACCCTCGAGCCAGCGCTTCATCTGCTTGTTCATGTCGCCGCCCTGGGTGCGGTGGCACTCGTCGACGAACACGTAGAAGCGGCCGGTGACGCGCGGTGGCGGCCCTGTCAGCTCCGTCGTGTCGAACTTGTGGATCAGCGCGCAGATAAGCCGCGGCGACGGCGCGCCCAGCCAGCTCACAAACTCGTCGCGGCGTGTGACCCGAGGCGATGGCGCATCGGCGGCGACCACACCCGCGTTGCGCATCACGCCCTCGATCTGCTTGTCGAGCTCGTCGCGGTCGGTGATGACCAGCACACGGGCATCCGGCTCGCGTTCGAGGATCCATTTGGCCAGCAGCACCATCAGGATGCTCTTGCCGGACCCCTGGGTGTGCCAGATGACGCCGCCCTCGCGCTTTGCAAGCCGCTCCTGCGCCAGCTTCACGCCGACGAACTGGTGTTGCCGGGGGACCTTCTTGATGCCTGCGTCGAAGATCACGAAGTTCCGGATCAGGTCGAGCAGCCGGTCCTTGCGCAGCATCTGCTCGACCGGACGGTCCAGCAGCGCGCCGGCAGGCAGGTCTCCGGCGGGCGGGTCCTCATCCCGCCAATCGACGAACAGCGTTTCGGGCGTTCCAACCGTGCCGTAGCGCAGACCCTGCGCATCGCTGCCCGCCAGCAGAAGCTGCGCGGTGGCGAAGAACGGCGCGTTGAAGATCTCGTCCTGGTTGGAAATCAGCTGCCGGATGCCGTCGCCGATCTCGACGGACGAGCGTTTCAGCTCGATCACCGCGACGGCGAGGCCGTTAAGGTAGACGACCAGATCGGGGCGACGTTCGTGGCCACCCTTCAGGGTCACCTCCTCGGCGAGGGCGAAGTCGTTGGCGGCGGGGTTCTCCCAGTCGATCAGGTGCACCGTCTTGTGCGGGGCGGCGACCGAAGTCTGCACGTCAACGCCATAGCGCAGGAGCGTGTAGGTGCGGAGGTTGGCCTGATAGAGCGTGGTGCCGGTCACCTCGATCGCCTGCATCAGGCGCGTCAGGGCGGCGTTGATCTCATCATCGGAATAGCCGCGGGCGGAGAGGTTTGCCCGCAGCAGATCAGGCTCGACACAACGGTTGCCCGGGCGGCCCGACCAATCGCCGAGGTTCCGGTAGCCAAGACCGCCCTCGTCCTCTGGCGTTGTGATATGGGCCGTAAGACGGTCCTGCGTGACTCGCTCGCTGCGGGGGCGTTCAGGCATGGGCGGCAACCAGTTGCATCTGAGCGCTTTCGGATTCACTCTCGGCACCCGCCCCGCCAGTGAGCAGCGCCTGCATCATCGCGTGCTTTAGCATCCGGCTTTTGTCGAGCCGAGCCTCGAGAGCTGCAATTTCGGCGTCCATGTCGGACAACACATTTGCTATTGCAATCTGCTCGTCTGGATCGGGGAGTTCGATTTCAGCGCTAGCAATGTGTTTCCTATTGGTTGCATAGACCTTTGTACCCGCCGCCAATCTGCGAAGGTGTGACGAAAAATCAGGTATGTACTGCAAGTAGCCCTTAAACCCATCGACGATTACGTCCTTGTCGAAGCGTGCTGCGATTGTGTGCTGGCCGGCAACTGCCTCGATTTCTTCAGCGCCAGTAATTTCCAGAGACTTTCCTACACCCGCAAGGTCCTCGGAGGCATCCACAAAGACAAGATCGCCATCTTGAAGCCTTGCGAGGCGAGATGCTTCCGCCGACGGCAGACGCGGCATACTCGCATTTCTCAAGTCAAGCCGAATGGATGAGGCTACGTGAATGTCCCCATAGTGGAGGTTCCGCACTGCATCATTCACTGTCAGCTGGGCACGAGAGTGAACACCATTACGAATGAATGCGACGTGATCACCGAGTTTCACCTTCCGCCACGGCTCAGAGAATCCGGGAAGCCTGACTTTTCCAGAAAGCAGGCCAATAACCGCTTGCTGCCTTGCCTGGCCAGTGGTTGCGCCAATTGCAGCCAGATGCTTAGCCACTCGGGCGGATAGAGCTTGTACTTCTTTTTCCAGCTCAGGCAGCGGCATGGCATACCGCTCGGCCAGCCCCTTGACGCGGGTGGACAGGGCTTGCGCCACATGCGCCACCTCGTCGGTCACCTGGGCCTCGATGGTGTCGAGCCACTTGTCCGCGACCACCAGCGTCTTGGCCTCGTCCTCGGTCAGCGTGCCATAGCGGTCGTGCACCATTTTCCATAGGGCATCGTCCGCCGCCTTGCGCTTCTTCTTCTTGGCGTCGAGCGCGGTCATCACCTTCTGGTAGGCCTCAAGCGCCTGCCGTTCATCGGCCATGTCCGGGTCGCGGCCGATCTCCTTCAGCCGGGCCTTCAGCGCCTTGACGGTGATCTTCTGCTTGTCACCTTCGCCCTCGATCACCTCGGCCAGCAGTCCATCCTCGCCAGCGCCCTCTTCGAGCTTTTCGGCGAGGTCCTGCTCCAGTTCCGCAATCCGCACGTCGAACGCATCGATCTCGGCCTGCTCGGCCGCGAAGAACCGCGCCACCATCAGGCGGGCCGGGATCAGGTCCGACGTGAACCGCCGCCGCCCGATGACGTAGTCGCCCGGCTCTGGCCAGGCGAGCTTGCCGTCCTTGTTCTTGCGCTTGACGATCTCGCGTGGCTTGGCACCGGCGACCCATCCAGTGGCCGCGATGACATAGGCATCGTCCTGCAGCGCCTCTGCCCAGTAGTCCATCAGGTGCTGGTACACGTCGTACGGGTCGACCAGCGGCACCTTGCGGAAGGCCTCGAGCAGGTCCTCCGAGATGGTTTCGATCAGCTCCTTCGGCTGGTCGCCGGGGGCGAAGGCCCGGCAAGCCGTATCCGTCCTCGTCCGCCAGGCCGTAAAGGTGCCTGACGCCGCGGTTGTGAAGGCCTGAAACTCAGCGTGTTCCTCGATTGCGGCCTTCACCTCGCCAGTCGGTCGCGTCAGCGAGAGGTAATTGGGCCGGAGGTCGGAGAAGAGCTCCCCTCGAAGCCCGGGCATGACCTCCCACCAGCCTTCCAGAGCGTCGATATCCCTCTTCGGGATCCCGCCTTGAAGGTGCGCGTCGATGTCGTGAATATCCTCGGGTTCGGACGTGTCGATGTACCTGGCAAGGTTCAGGTTGAAGGCGTTTCGCGGGTCGGCGATCTGGTCGAATGGCACCATGCGCGCGTAACCAGCGACATCCGCCCCCTTGCGGAATGTGTCCACGATGCGGTGGATATCCTGCTCGCGAAGACGGTTTTTCGCCCCATCCTTCCGAAAGCCCTTAGATGCGTCGATCATGAAGATCCCGCGCCGGGCCGTGGCGTTTTCCTTGTCGAGCACGACGATGCAGGCCGGAATGCCGGTGCCGTAGAAGAGGTTCGGCGGCAGACCGATGATCGCCTTGAGATAGCCCGACTTGATCAGCGCTTCGCGCAGGTCGGCCTCGGCATTGCCGCGGAAGAGCACGCCATGGGGTAGAATACAGGCGGCCTTTCCGGTCCTCTTCATCGAGCGGATGATGTGGAGGAGGTATGCATAGTCGCCTTGCTTCTTGGGCGGCGCGCCCCACTCGAACCGGTTGTGCCTGTCCGTGATCGCACCGTCGTCGTCGTAGCTGAAGCCGGTGCTCCAGGCCTTGTCCGAGAATGGTGGATTGGCGACGACATAGTCGTATGTGCGCAAGCGCTGCCCCTCGAGGAACTTGGGGCTCGTCAGGGTATTGCCTGCGATGATCTTGGCGGTGGGGAAGTCGTGCAGGATCATGTTCATGCGGGCGAGACCGGCCGTGGTCACGTCCTTTTCCTGACCTTCGAGGGTGATCCGCTTACCAGCTTCGGCAGCGACCTTGAGCAGCAACGAGCCCGACCCACATGTCGGGTCATAGGCGGTCGTCCCGGCGACCGTATTCTTTGACGAAATTCCGATTACTTTCGCGATAATGCGGCTGACCTCAGATGGGGTGTAGAACTGCCCTTTGCTCTTCCCGCTTTCACTCGCGAAGTGCCGCATCAGATACTCATAGGCATCGCCTAGAATGTCATCGTGGTCGGCTCGGTTCTTCGCAAAGTTTAGGTCTTGGCGCTCAAAGATCGCGATGAGATTCGTGAGGCGCTGCACTCGGTCATTGCCTTCACCGAGCTTGTTGGGGTCGTTGAAGTCAGGAAAGTCCGTCCGCGCCAACATCTCGTTGGATTCAACAAGCGGCTGGATGACTTGCGTGTTAATCAGATCGCCAATGTTCGGGTTTCCCTTCAACGCCACCATGTCTTCGAAGCTGGCGCCTTCAGGGATAATGATTGGTGGCTCTAGATCATCGCTGTTGCCGTACTTGTCGGAAACGTATTTGATGAAGAGCATGAAAAGGACGTAATCCTTGTACTGGCTCGCGTCCATTCCGCCGCGCAGTTCGTCGCATGATGCCCAGAGCGAGGAATACAGATCTGATTTCTTAACTGCCATTGCGTCTTTTCAGCCCGATGTCGTCGAAGAAGGCCGTTAAGGGCTCTTCGGGGTGATTATGATTTTCCGGGCCAGAGTAGCGATCGAGAGGGCTGCCTTCCAGAGCCAACTGCCATGGAGTGCCAGTGGCTTACGTTGCGAGAACGGTGTGGCAGCTACGAGTGTTCGTGGTAGGGCTCGAAGGCAGCGCCTTGGCTCATCCACTCGACCGGGAACGGCTCCAGCACCCGCGCCAGTGTCACCTCCGGCCGCTGCCTTCCGTCCAGGATCGCCTCAACGATGTCTGGAGCCAGCAGTGTCAGGCGCAGGACGCGGGCCATGTAGGTGAAGGCGATACCCTCCTTCTTAGCTAGCTCGGAAATCGACGCAAATTCGCCGGACTCTAGCATGCGCTTCCATCGGAACGCACGCGCCAGCGCCTTGACCAGCGTGTTGTCGGTCCGCCGCGATGGCGTGGCCCCGTCGGGGAGTTGCATCTCCTTCCGCCCACCGCGCTTCACCACGCGGAACGGGACGTGGAGACTTATCGTCTCGGGGATCGCTGACCCGCGGGTCACGCTGCTTCTCCGATATCGCCGGCCAGCATCTCGCGAGCGAGGCCGCCGAGCCCGTCGACGCGGAGGCGCACGTTGAGCCCGTCCGTGCCGATGTCCACGCGCTCGACCAGCAGCGCCACGATGCGCGCCTGCTCGGCGGGGAAGAGTTCGTCCCACAGCGGGTCCAGCTGCTGCAGGGCTGCGCAGACGTCGGCCTCGGTGATGTCGCCGGAGTGGGCACGCGTCGCCTTCGAAGTCCCTGCGACAATCTCCGGCTGGCGGAACACGGCGCGAAGCTGGTCAATGACGGCGGCCTCGACCTCGCCTGCGGGCACCCGGCCGACCGGGCACGACCCGGCGCCATGCTTCAGCACGGTCTGGCTGACATAGTAGCGGTAGAGCCTGTCGCCCTTGCGGGTGTGGGTCGGCGAGAACGCCGCGCCATCTGGGCCGAACAGCAGCCCTTTCAGGAGGGCGGGCGTGTCGGCTCGGGTGCGCGCGGCGCGCTTCCGGGGGCTCTCCTGCAGGATCGTGTGGACATGGTCCCACGTCTCGCGGTCGATGATGGCGTCGTGCTCGCCGGGAAAGCTTTCGCCCTTGTGGACCGCCTCGCCGATGTAGGCGCGGTTGGACAGCATCCGATAGAGGTATTTCTTGTCGATCCGGTTGTCGCGCGGCGTCCGGATGCCGCGCGTGCCGACCTCCCGCGCCAGTTCCGTGCACGACCCGATCTCGAGGAAGCGCTCGAAGATCCAGCGCACATGTGCGGTGGCGTCTTCGTCGACCACCAGCTTCCGGTTCTCGACGCGGTAGCCGTAGGGCGGCACCCCGCCCATCCACATGCCCTTGCGCCGAGAGGCCGCAACCTTGTCGCGGATGCGCTCGGCCGTCACCTCGCGTTCGAACTGGGCGAACGAGAGCAGGATGTTGAGCGTCAGACGCCCCATGGACGTTGTCGTGTTGAACGATTGCGTCACTGAGACGAACGTCACGCCGTTGCGGTCGAACACCTCCACCAGCTTGGCGAAGTCGGCCAGCGAGCGGCTGAGCCGGTCGATCTTGTAGACCACGACCACATCGACCAGCCCGTCCTCGATGTCCTCCAACAGCCGCTTCAGGCCGGGGCGTTCGAGCGTGCCGCCGGAGATGCCGCCGTCGTCATACTGATCGCGGACCAGCACCCAGCCTTCCGACCGCTGACTAGCGATGTACGCCTCGCAGGCCTCCCGCTGGGCGTGGAGGCTGTTGAACTCCTGCTCCAGCCCTTCCTCGGAGGATTTCCGGGTGTAGACCGCGCAACGCAGTTTGCGGACGACCTTCGATTTTTCCGGCGGCTTCGTCATGTCCGCCCCCTGTGGTTCTTGAGGCCGAAGAAGACCCACCCGTTCCAGCGCGTGCCGGTGATGGCGCGGGCGATGGCGGACAGCGACTTGTAGGGCCGCCCCTGCCATTCGAAGCCATCGGCGGTGACGGTGACGATCTGCTCGACGCCCTGCCATTCTCGCAGCAGCCGCGTGCCGATGATCGGGCGGTCGCGATCGATGCGGATGCTGCGCTTCTTGCTGTCGCCGCCGTCCAGTTCCTCGCCCAGCCGCTCAAGGCGCCGGATCGTCTCCGGCTTCAGCCCGCCATAGGCCAGTTCCTGGATGCGATAGGCGATGCGGCTTTCGAGATAGCGGCGGTTGAACGGCGGCGGCTCGCTTTCGAACAGATCGCGCCACTGTTGCTTCAAGTCGGGCGTCGGCGTGGTCTTGAGCGCGGCCAGGCGCGCGGGGATGGGATCGAGCTTGTTCATGCATTTCTCCGGTGAGTTGGAGTTGCATGACGGCATCGGTCGGGCGGATAGTGTAGGCAACGTTCTCCAGTATCGTCAGATACTTCCCGCTCATCCCGCATCCGCAGCCGAACCAGCCCGAGCGCCAGCAGACCACACAGCTCGGCGCGGCGTTCTGCGGGCGTCATCTGGTCGGGCGGGAGCGGATTGGGGCGTTTCATGTCTTGGTAGCCGTGATCGGTGGTACTTACCGATCAAAAGCCACCCGGCCGCCCGGGATGGGACATCTCATGTGGGCGGGATCCGGAAATGCGAACAGGGAGAGAACATCAGGGCTTGCCGATCACCGATTGGTCGGCAACAATCGCGAGTTGAATCAGTCGAGAGCAGTAGTTCATTGAGGTAAGTTCATGACGCGCAAAGCAACTCCGATCGGTCACCATCTCCTGGAGCGGATCGAGGATGCGCGCGTCAATCTCGCCTCTGTGGACGTAACTGTCCGGCGAAAAGGCGACGTTGCCCTCGGTCTCCGTAGGCGACATCGCAGTATCAAGCTCCGAGCACGGCGCCACGATCGCCATCAGTAGCGCAAGTCAGAATTCTCGGAGACTTCAATGGTACGCGTCCCGGCCAAAACCTGCCCCAATCTTTCTCGGCTTTTCGATGATGCAGAGCCCGAATTGCTGTCCGGATTTCTCAACAGCAAGGCTTTCGAGAGGTTGGCCTGGCTTGCGACCTACAAGTTCGACCCCGACGATCCGGACGGTCCGACAGCAGCGAGGAATATGCTGCCGAAGGAAAAGAAGGACCGGCTGGGCCCGCTCGAAGCTGAAGCAGCCCGGATCGTCACAATTGCGAGCGACCGCGGCGAATACGTCCTCCAAGGTCTCGCTACGACCACGCTTGAACCGGACCGCGCCAAGGAACTTCTGAACCGGCGGGACAAGCTCGCGCGAAGCCTGTGGGCCTTCGCCAACGAGCATGGCTTGTTCGAAGCGGCGGAGAACAGCCTGCACCTGCGTCTCTACCGGCGCTATGACAAGCACTACCAGACCTTCATGGCCGAGCCCTCGGTCGACGGGGGCCCGGACGCCGGCAGCGCATTGCTCGAAGAGCTTCTGGTTGATCTCAACAAGCGTCTCGATCGCGGCGACGGCTACAGCATCGACAAGTTCGACATCCCCGAGGATGGCGATGAACCGGCGGCGGAGATGTACCTGCTGTTCCATCCCGATCCGCCCACAAGCGTTCGTGAGATCGATGACGAGGGCAATCGGTCGAGCATCTATTTTCGGCCGCCCGGAGAGGCGATGATCGTCTACACGCCATCGACCGGGCGGGTCCATGTCCGTGCCGGCAACCGAAAGCTCAGGCACACGGTCGCCGAACGCTTCATCGAGACTGCTCTCGAGCAGACCTACTCCAACCAGCCCGTCGACTTTCAGGCCTACGACATTTCGCAGTTCCTGCAGGGGCTCGATCTTGAACCGCCGGAACTCGACGACGTGGTGATCGACCGCGCGCAGGTGATCCGCGCTGACATCAGCATCGGCAATCTCGCCAACCGCCTCTCGCTTTCCACCACGATCGACCAGGACATCTCAGAGATCATCGACAGCCATCCGGGCCTTCCGAGGATCTTCGAGCGGGCGCTCGCAATCCGCTTCGTCGAGATTGCGGTCCGGTATTTCCGCGCGGGACGAGATGAGGCGCAAACCCTCAACTTCACGCTCACCGACCGCAACACCAGCAGCCTTCTCAGCATCGACGACCCATTCGAGCGCGTTCTGGGGCATCGCTTGCTCAGACACTGGAACATCCTCCGTGATGGCCGTGCACCGGGCGATGAGGAGAGCATGGCTGTCATGCCCGCCTTGCTGGCCATATGGGATATCGGAGCTGACAGGGTCACCGGCGCATGGCTCCAATCTCGCGGTGTCGATCCTGGCCTCCTGAACGATCTGGGCTTTCTCGTGCCCGCCGGCTGGGAAGGCGACGACCTGATCGACGATGAAGACGAGGTCGGTCCGGTCGCGGCCGAAGTGGTCGTTCGGGTCGATAACGGAGATGCGGAGGATGGCGACCGTAAGGTGGCCGACCTCAAGGTCACCGAGGGACAGGCGACGTCTGCGGGTAACCCGGATCGCTACAGGATATATCGGGTGCGCGACGGCTGGGTCGCGCAACACCTGAAGGCACGTCTCGAACAAGTGCTGGATGCGCCTGCGATCGAGAAGCTGACCGATCATCTCCTCTACCTTGGAACGCTCAGTGTCGATGGCGGCGATGTTCCGATCTACCTTGCGCGTGGTCTCGACCGGGAGAGGGTCCGGTCGGCCGTCGATACGGAACTTCGGGCGCGCCACAACCTCGGCATCGGACTGGTCCTTCAGGCCGGCAAGGCTTCCGGGCCGTGTTTGGCGGCAAACGTCCTGACGCCGCTTGCGGATCAGATCGACGATAAACAGTCCGAAATCGCGTTGGTCGCAGACAAGCTCCGGTCCGTGTTTCGGCGACATCGCATATTGGCCCGTGGAGGCATGACGGTCGGACTCACCCGTAGCGGCGATGACATCGCGACCCTCTTCGTGCCAGGGAAAGGCACCATCGACATCAAGGGCGAAAACAGGATCAAGATCATTCAGCGGCTGGTCGATGCCCACAACAATGGCCCGATGCCAATGACGACCAAGGATCTTGTCAAAGGAATCGCCGAAGACCAGTCCCTGTCGAACATCTTCAAGCAGCCGCTGTGGGACAAGCTGAAGGCCAACTTTCTGAGAAGTCTCGGCGCCAAAGGGCCTTGGGAGATCGCTATCTGACAGCTGGCTCCGATCCGGCTCCGATTGGGGGGTCTGACGGGCTCCGATTCTTCAGGCCAATGGGAGTGCTCCATCGATCAGAGGAGCACTTCCATGCCGACTCCCTTCCCCCCGCGCCAGGCAGCCCAGACGAGCTGGCCCGGCGTCGCGAAGACCAAGCCCACCACCCACAACTCGGAATGGCGCTGCACGCGCTGTGACAAGCTGCTCGGCGTCTGCCGGGACGGCCGCATGCACCTGCGCTTCGCGCGGGGGCACGAGTATCTCGTGGGCTTTCCGGTTCAGGCCACCTGCCGCGGCTGCGGCACGCTGAACAACGCGACCGCACCCGCGCGCTGACGCGCGCATTCACCCAACTCCCTGAAATCGCAGAGACGCGCGACGTCCTGACCTGGCCACGAGAAGGCGCCGGACGCCTGGCCGCAAGGCAGGCGTCCGATGTCCTTCGCGTGGCACGAGATCCGTGATCACCTCATGCATTCATCCACGAACCTTCACTTCCAGCGCAGTTTCGACGCCGTCCGGCGTGAACAGGCAGCCCTTTCGGCGTTCCGGGATCCGGCGGCCCTGCTGGACGGGCTGCATCGCACCCCCGGCGATCATGGCCAGAAGAACGTGATCCTCTCCGCGCTGGTCGAAGCGGCGCAGGGCGACGGGCCCGCGTCCGACTGCGCGCTGACGTTGCTGTTGCTGGCGCTCTGGCCCGGCCTCGACGCCATCCGGCGCCGGTCGATCTGGCGCAGGCTCGGCGCCGCCGACGAGATCGCGTCCGATGTTCTGGCGCGCACCACCGAGGCGGTCCGCGGGCTCGACCTCGGACGCGTCAACTGGATCGCGGCCACGGTGCTGCGCAACGTCGAGCGCGACATGATCCGCGTGCGCCAGCGCGACCAGGCACGCGAATATCTCGCCAGCGGCGCCGACCCCGAAGAGGTGGCGGACAGCGGCGACAGCGGGATCGGGGCCACTGGTTACGCACGGCTGAGCGGCGCCGTACGGAAGCTGCTCGGCGATGACGCCCTTCTGGTGATCCGCGTCGCCATCGAAGGCTTCTCGCAGGCGGAAGTCGCGGTCGGACTGGGCCTGACCGAGGCCGCCGCCCGCAAGCGGTACCAGCGCGCCATGCGCCGGCTGCACGACGCCCTCGAGGAAATCCCCTGAACCGATGTCCCGATCCGGTCCCGCCGGTGGCTTTTCCCATTCGAGCGCCCCGAGCGCCTTCCCTCCAACCGAAAGCAGACACGCATGAACCGCACTGCCGATCTGTCGCTCGAGGATTTCAGGCGTCTTCCGGGGCTCTATCGCCGCTGGGAGCTGACCGAGGTCTGCGAGCCCAACCGCAACTATCAGATCGAGGACGCCGGCACCCATGCCGACGGGACGCCGCTGCTGGCGATCTACGTCGCCGAGCCCGCGCCCGACGTCCGCGAGGCCGCGTGATGCGCCTCCTCGATCACCTCATCTCACGGAGAAAAGCCATGCCGGACCACCCGGACGACATCACCCGTCTTCGCAAGGCGAGCTACGCGCTCGAAGACCTCCCCGAAACCATCGCCTTCCCGCAGCGCGCCGGTGACGAGCCGCGCGAGCCGCTGCCGGTCGTCGAGGCGACCGTCGACGAGATCGCCTTCGCGATCGTGGAAGCGGAGCGTGAGAGCTCGGCCGCCTACCGCCGCGCCGACGCGCTGAAGCGCCTCTACAAGCTCGCCCGCGAGGCGGGGTGCATCGGCGCAGATCGCGCCGCCACGGCGGTGATGAAGAAGGAGTGCCAGTGATGGCCCTTCCCATCATCGGCGCCGACGAACGGCTCGCGCAACGCAAGGGCATCAAGGGCGTCATCTTCGGCCGGTCCGGCATCGGCAAGACCAGCCTGCTCTGGACGCTGAATGCCTCGACCACGCTCTTCCTTGATCTCGAGGCTGGCGACCTCGCGGTCGAGGGGCTGGAGATCGACACGCTCCGGCCCCGCACCTGGAAGGAATGCCGCGACTTCGCGGTGTTCATCGGCGGGCCGAACCCGGCGCTGCGCGAGGACCAGCCTTACAGCCAGGCGCATTTCGACGAGGTCTGCGGGCGCTACGGCGATCCGGAGGTGATCGGGAAGTACGAGACCGTCTTCATCGACTCGATCACCGTGGCCGGGCGGCTCTGCTTCCAGTGGTGCCGCGGCCAGCCCGAGGCGTTTTCGGAGAAGACCGGCAAGCCCGACATCCGTGGCGCCTACGGGCTGCACGGCCGCGAGATGATCGGCTGGCTGACCCATCTGCAGCACACGCGCGGCAAGCATGTCTGGTTCGTTGGAATCCTCGACGAGAGGCTCGACGACTTCAATCGCAAGGTCTTTCAGCCGCAGATCGACGGCAGCAAGACCGGGCTCGAGCTGCCGGGCATCGTCGATCAGGTCATCACCATGGCCGATATCCCGGACCCCGGCGGCCAGCCGCAGCGCGCCTTCGTCTGCCAGACGCTGAACCCCTGGGGCTATCCGGCCAAGGACCGCTCCGGTCGCCTCGACAGGGTCGAGGCCCCGCATCTCGGCCAGCTGATGGAGAAGATCCAGCGCCCCGCGGCGCCTGCCTCCGAACGCCTGACCTGGCCGCCGGTGACCCCGGCCGATCCCGCCCCCGCGCAAGAGCCCAGCCATGGCTGAGCGCCTCTCGCCACGCCCGGTGTCCCGATCCGGCCGCCGGGGTGGCTTTTCCCCTCTGACGCCGCTGCGCGTCCCATCCTCCAACTGAAAGGAGCCGCGCAATGTCCGGACCCTGGAACGACTTCAACTCCGCGCAATCCAACACCAACGTCATCCCGAAGGGCACGCTTGCCAAGGTGCGCCTGACGCTCCGCCCGGGCGGCTTCGACGACCCCTCGCAGGGCTGGACAGGCGGCTGGGCGCGCCGCGCCGCCACCGGCGCCGTCTATCTCGACGCCGAATACACGGTGCTCGAGGGGCCCTATGCCCGCCGCAAGGTCTGGTCGCTGATCGGCCTCTACAGCCCGAAGGGCCCGGACTGGGCGAACATCGGGCGCGGCCTGATCCGCGGCATCCTGAACTCGGCGCGCGGCGTGTCGGACAAGGACAACTCGCCCGAAGCGCAGGCGCGCCGCCGCATCAACGGCTTCGGTGATCTCGACGGCGTCGAGTTCATCGCCCGCATCGACATCGGCACCGACACGAACGGCGAGGACAAGAACGAGATCCGCGCTGCCGTCACGCCCGACCATCGCGACTACGCCGCGCTGATGGGCACGGTCGCGCCGCAGTTCACCGCCGCCCCGGCGCAGGGCCACGCCGCGCAGCAGCCTGCCACCGCCACCCAGCCCAGCCAGCCCAGCCAGCCCGCGTCCGCCCCCGGCGCCGCCGGTCGGCCGAGCTGGGCGCAGTAAGGGGGAGACCGGCCATGCGCTTGCGCCCCCGCCAGAAGACCTTCGTCGAGCGCAGCGTGGCTGCGCTCGCTTCCCGCGGCAACACGCTGGGCGTGGCGCCCACCGGTGCGGGCAAGACCATCATGCTCTCGGCGGTCACCGGCGAGATGATCGGCGACGGGGCCAAGGCCTGCGTGCTCGCCCATCGCGACGAGCTGACCGCGCAGAACCGCTCCAAGTTCCAGCGCGTGGTGCCGAGCGTCGCCACATCGGTCATCGACGCCACGGAGAAATCCTGGGGCGGCCAGGTCGCCTTTGCGATGGTTCCGACGCTGGCGCGGGCCTCGAACCTGGCCGACATGCCGCGCCTCGACCTGCTGGTCGTCGACGAGGCGCACCATGCCGTCGCCGACAGCTACCGCCGTATCATCGACCGCGTGCGGGAGGCCAATCCCGACGCCCGCATCTTCGGGGTCACGGCGACGCCGAACCGGGGCGACAAGAAGGGCCTGCGCGAGGTCTTCGACAACGTCGCCGATCAGGTGCGGCTGGGCGAGCTGATCGCCTCGGGCCATCTGGTGCCGCCCCGCACCTTCGTCATCGACGTGGGCGTGCAGGACGAACTGCGCTCGGTCCGCAAGACCATGTCGGATTTCGACATGGCGGAAGTGGCGGGCATCATGGACCGCGCGCCCGTCACCGACGAGGTGATCCGGCACTGGAAGGAGAAGGCGGGCGAGCGGCAGACCGTCGTGTTCTGCTCCACCATTGCGCACGCCGAACATGTCACCGACGCCTTCAGGGCGGCGCGCGTTTCCGCCGCGCTGATCCACGGCGATCTGGCGGCCGAGACCCGCAAGGCGATCCTCGCCGACTACGCGTCGGGCGGTATCCGCGTTGTGGTCAACGTGGCGGTTCTGACCGAGGGCTGGGATCACCCGCCCACCTCCTGCGTCGTGCTGCTTCGCCCCAGCTCCTACAAGTCCACCATGATCCAGATGGTCGGGCGCGGGCTGCGCACCGTCGATCCCGAGGAACATCCCGGCATCGTCAAGACCGACTGCGTCGTCCTGGATTTCGGCACCTCGAGCCTGATCCACGGCACGCTGGAACAGGATGTCGATCTCGACGGCAAGACCGAGACCGGCGATGCGCCGACGAAGATCTGCCCGGCCTGCGAGGCGGAGATTCCGCTGGCCGCCACAGAATGCCCGCTCTGCGGTGAGGCGTTCCCCCGCGAGGATCTGGATGCGGGCGAAGGCGGGGCTGCCGCGCCGCTCTCGGGCTTCATGATGACCGAGATCGACCTGCTGAAGCGGTCCAGCTTCGCGTGGGTCGACCTCTACGGCACGGACGATGCGCTGATGGCCACTGGCTTCGCAGCCTGGGGCGGCATCTTCTGGCTGGACGGGGTCTGGTACGCCATCGGCGGGGCCAAAGGTGAACGCCCGCATCTGCTGGGCGTCGGCGAGCGCACGGTCTGCCTCGCGCAGGCCGACGACTGGCTGAACACCCACGAGACCGACGAGAGCGCCTTCAAGACCCGCTCCTGGCTGCGCCAGCCGCCGACCGAAAAGCAGCTGCAGTACCTGCCGCCCGAGTGCCGCCATGACTTCGGCCTGACGCGCTACCGCGCCTCTGCGCTGATGACCTTCGGCTTCAACAAGCGCGCCATCCGGCAGCTGATCGACAGCGCGGCCAGCCCCGAACGGAGGGCGGCATGACCCATGTCTACCTGCACCCCCATCAAGGCCGAGGACCGGCGGCGGATCTGGCATCCGCGTGGAACGCTCTGTGCTGTCTGCCGGCAACCCACCCGTGGTTTTGGCTGGTCCGATCCGCACCGCCCGGCGGCTTCGCCGCCACGTTCATCGAAATGTGCGCGTCCGCGCACGGGGCGGCCCCGGCCATCGGTCTGGTTCTGCTCGATGCCCTGCCAGTCCTTCTGGACGCGGTTGGCGCGGGAGCGTCTCGCCATGGTTGACCTGACCGAGGAGGAGCGCGCCGCCGTCACCGCCACCATGAAACGCGTGGCGCTGCTGATGGACGAGATCGGCTGGGCCACCCCGCTTGCCGAACTCACCGAGGCGCAGGTGCGCGCGCTGATCGAGGAAGCCGTCGATGGCTTCCGCGAGGCCATGTCCGACATCGCCCGGGTGCAGACGCCGGAGGTGCCGTTTTGACCAAGCTCTGCACGAAATGCGGCGTCGAGAAGGACGTCTGCGAGTTTGGACGCCGCCGGCTCAGTCCCGATGGTCGGCAGTCCTGGTGCCGCGACTGCCGCCGGGAATACCAGCGCGCCTATGCGCAGAAATTCCGGAACCCCGAGAAGCATCGGGAGGCGCAGCGTCGCTATCGCCTCCGCCACGCCGAGAAATATCGGGCCCACAGCATCGTCAGGCGTGCCGTCAAGGCTTGTCGAATCGTCGTGCCGGTCTGGTGTCAGCGCTGCGGCTGCGTGACCGATCTCGAAGCGCATCACCACGACTATGACGCGCCGCTCTCGGTCGAATGGCTCTGCTCGACCTGCCACGGGCTCGCCCACCGCAGCTACGAGGGAGGCCAGCATGCTGGACTATAACCGCCGCCCCAGCTTCGCCGACCGGGTCAACGCCGCCGTCGATCAGGCGCTCACCGCCGATCAGGCCACGCGGCCGCCCCGCGACTATCTCGGCGGATCCCGCCTCGGCCATGCCTGCGAGCGCGCCCTTCAGTTCGAGTTCACGGCGACGCCAAAGGACGAGGGCCAGGACTTCAGCGGCCAATCGCTGCGCATCTTCGCCATCGGCCATGCGCTCGAAGATCTGGCGGTCGCCTGGCTGCTCGGCGCGGGCTTCGACCTCTACACGCGCAAGGGCAACCGGCCAGATGGCGGCCAGTTCGGGTTCTCCGTCGCGGGCGGACGCATCCGCGGTCATGTCGACGGCATCATCGCTGCGGGGCCCGAAGGCTTTGGTCTGGCCGTTCCCGCACTGTGGGAATGCAAGACGATGAACGCCAAGAACTGGCGCGCCTGCGTCAAGGACGGCGTCACCAAGTCGAAGCCGGTCTACGCCGCCCAGATCGCGGTCTATCAGGCCTACATGGAAACCAGCGTGCCCGGCATCAGCGCCGCCCCCGCCGTGTTCACCGCGATCAACAAGGACACGGCCGAGATGCACCATGAGCTGGTGCCTTTCGACGCCGATCTCGCGCAGCGCATGTCCGACCGGGGCGTGCGGATCCTGCAGGCGACCGACGCGGGCGAGCTTCTGCCGCGCGTCGCCACCACGCCCGACTTCTTCGAATGCCGCTTCTGCCCGTGGTCCGAGCGCTGCTGGAGGCTGCCGGCATGAGCGATGACGGCATCCTGCATTTCAACCCGTGGATGGACTTCAACGACGGGCCGCCGTCCGAGAACCCCTTCGGCTGCGACCCCGACCCCGAGCAGATCGTCCTCTTTCTCGACACCGTGTTCAGCTGGTGCGAGGGGCTGATCCCGCTGCGCGGCTTCGTCGACAAGGGTCAGGGCCGGGACGGCAAGCCCCACAACATCTGGATCCCGGCCGACGAGACCGCGACCGAGAAGCTCGCCACCTTCGCCGCGTGGGCGAACCGCGAGGGCGCCGCCGTCTATGTCATCCCCGGCACGGTCGCCGAGCAGGGGCAGGCCCGCGCCGCCGATGTGCTGCAGATGCAGGCCATCGTGGTCGATCTCGACGCGGGCGACATCCCGGCCAAGCTGGACCATGTCACCCGCCACCTCGGCGCGCCGACGCTCATCATCGAAAGCGGCGGGCGCACGCCCGAGGGCGCGGCGAAGCTCCATGTCTGGTGGCAACTGACCGAACCCGCCGAGGGCGAGGATCTGGCCACCCTCTGCCGCCTGCGCGGCGAGATCGCCGTGAAGGTCGGCGGCGACACGCATTTCCGCTCGGCGCACCAGCCGATCCGGGTGCCCGGCACCGTCTATCACAAGCACGGCCACCAGCGCCTCGTGCAGATCCGCGAACATCGCGCGGTCGAGGTAGATCTTGCGGATTTCGCCGAAAAGGTCGCCGAGATGCCGCCGCTGCCGGGCGTGGGCTTCGCCAGCGACGTTGCCGCGCCGACCGCGAAGCCCGGCATCGACGCTGTGCTCACCACACCGGTGCGGGAGGGCGCGGTCGACGACTGGTCGCGCTTCCAGGGGGCCAGCGCCGCCATCGGCCATTACGTGCGCCTCGTACACGAGGGCCGCCTCGACCCCTTCGCGGGCTGGGAGGCGATCTGCGGCTACAACGCCGCCATGCTGCGCCCGTCCTGGCCGCTCGATCGGCTGATGGCCGAGTCCGAACGGCTCTGGGAGCTGCATGTGAAGCGCAACGGTCCGCCGCTCCTGCGCGCAGCCCACGCCAATGCCCCGGCCAGCCCGCTGCGGACCTTCAGCCTCGGCGCTCTGCTCGACGACACGAGCCCCATGCCCGAGGACGTCATCGGGCCGCGCGTGCTGACGCCGGGCGGTCTCCTGGTGCTGGGTGGCGCGCCCAAGGTCGGCAAGAGCGACTTCCTGATCTCATGGCTGGTGCACATGGCCGCTGGCGTGCCGTTCCTCGGCTTCACGCCGCCCCGGCCGCTGCGCGTGTTCTATCTGCAGGCCGAGATCCAGTATCACTATCTGCGCGAGCGCATGCAGCAGATCGCGCTGCCCGCCGCCGTGATCGCCGCCGCGCGCGACACCTTCATCGCCACACCGAAGCTGAAGCTGCTGCTGGACGCGGAGGGCGTTGCCCGCGTGGCCGAGGCGATCCGGGCCGCATTCGCCGACGCGCCGCCCGACATCATCGTCATCGACCCGATCCGCAATCTCTTCGACGGCGGACCTGAGGGGGGCGGCGAGAACGACAACACCGCCATGATGTTCTTCCTGAAGGACCGGGTGGAGCTTCTCCGCGATGCCGTCAATCCGGACGCGGGCGTCATCCTCGCCCACCACACCCGCAAGGCCAGCAAGCATCAGGTCAAGGACGATCCCTTCCTCGCGCTCTCCGGCGCAAGCGCGCTGCGCGGCTTCTACACCTCGGGTCTGCTGATGCACCGGCCTGACGAGGACAGCAGCGTCCGCAGGCTGGAGATCGAGCTGCGCAATGGCCCCGCGCTGCCGGGAAAGCTGATCGACAAGGTGAAAGGCGAATGGGTCGAGCTGAACCCGCTGAACGAGCGTCTGGTGCGCAAGGAGGTCGGCGCCAAGCTCGATGCCGAGCGGCTGCGCAAGCACGATGTCATCCTCGGCATGCTGCTGGATGAGGCGGCGAGCGAGCGCCTCTACACCGCCATGCAGTTCGCCGAGACCTTCGAGAACCGAGGCGGGCTGGGCAGCAAGCACACCATCCGCGAGCGCCTCAGCGTGCTGGCGACCAAGGGCTTCGTGAAGTTCCTGCGCGACCCCTCGGGATTCGGCTTCCCCGTCACCCGGTCGCGGTTCGGCTATCTCTGCGTCGAGGGCATGCAGTTCGGCGCGCCCGTCGAGGAGGTCGATCCGGCCACCGGCGAGGTCACCACAACCGCCCGTCCGGTCCTGCCCAGCCACTTCAAATGCCCCCAATCCGGGCTCTGCCTGCAGGTCGAAAACCCCGCCGTCTGGGTCTACCCGGAGGGGCTGGAGGACGACCTAACTCATATGAGTGAGGCCTGACTCATATGACAGCGCCAACTGTTCACTCAATGAAATCAACGGGTTACGGGCAAATAAGAGTTAGGTCCATAACTCATGCCCGAAGACGTCATGAAGTCTTATTCCGCAATGATTTCAGCCACTTGAACGCCTCGGAACAGTTAGGTGTCAAACCCCCATACTACGTATGGGAGGGCCACCCCACAGGGTTGGCCACTCCTCCCATACGTCCGGGTCAGCCGCGCGCGCCGCCGTGACGCTCCCTTGTGCTTCCCGATCCGACGACGGCGGCCCCGTACCGCCAAGCACCAGACCGCCGTCGTCTTCCACCACCACAGGCCACCGGCAAAGGAGACCCATCATGGCTCAGCCGACTCTGATCCCGAATTCCGACGGCGCAAGGTTTGAATCGCTGCCGCTCGACACGCCCCGCCACCGCTGCATCCTCGCGCTCGACCTCGGCACCTCGACCGGCTGGGCGATCCGCGGCCATGACGGTCTGATCACCAGCGGCACCGTCTCGCTGCGCCCCGGCCGCTTCGACGGCGGCGGCATGCGCTACCTGCGCTTCACCAACTGGCTGACCGAGATCGACCGGCTGTCCGGTCCTGTCGCCGCGATCTGGTTCGAGGAAGTTCGCCGCCACGCAGGCACCGACGCGAGCCACATCTACGGTGGGCTTATGGCCACGCTGACCGCATGGGCCGAACTGCGCGGCGTGCCCTACGAGGGCGTCCCGGTCGGCACGATCAAACGCCACGCCGCTGGCAAGGGCAACGCCGACAAGGCCGCTATGGTCGCCGCCGTCCGCGCCCGCGGCTTCAGCCCGGCCGACGACAACGAGGCCGACGCCATCGCCATCCTGCTCTGGGCGATCGAAACGAACGGAGGTGTCGCATGAGATGGCATCCCCACGGCTACGGCGGTCGGCGCCGGGATCCCGAACAGGTCAAGCGCGAGGGTTGGCAGGAACAGGGCGTCCTCGCGGTCTCCGCCGATGACGACCGCCTCACCTGGCCCGAGCGTGAACTGGTCCGCCAGCTTGGCGAGAAGCTCTACGGCCCGCGTCCCTCCGACAGGGAGGCGCGTCATGGCTGATCGTGAATGGACCGCCGACTGCGTCGCCGATCATTTCGAGGAGGCGTTCCGCACCCTGCGCAAGCTGCCGCCGGTGAAGGCGCAGGGCTACTTCAACACCTGGCCCGACATCGTGCGGACGAGCCGCGAGATCGCGGCGATGGAACCCCAGCCGATGCGGGTCTGGCCCTCGGCCGCCGCGATCACCCGGCTCGAGCAGACCTTCGACTGGGTGCTCTGGATCGAGGAGGCGGAGCGCAAGCTGGTCTGGTCGCGCGCGGCCCGCGTGCCGTGGAAGCAGATCAGCGGGGAACTCGGCTGCGACCGCACGACCGCGTGGCGGCGCTGGCAGCTGGCGCTGACCAAGATCGCTGCGCGCCTGAATGCGCAGTGACTCCAATGTGTTGCAACACTTTTCCCTTCGACATCTGCAACAGATCCATGCTAATCCGAAGGCAAGATGGGGAGAGTGCGCTGGAAAGCTCGCTCTCCCCTTTGCGTTGACGGGGGCCTTCTGGACCCCGGTATCCAGCGAGGGTCCGGCCGGGGTCCACCCCGAGGCAGTTTCCGGTTCCTTCCTGGCGATATTCGTATGCTGGCGGGCGAAGCGCGGGACATCGCCAGCGACAGGGCCGGATTTTTGGGAAGCCACCCGGAAGCCAAGGTCGCCTGAACCCGCCTGAAGCAATGCAAAATCAAACCCTTGCCGCTGGACACCCCGGGTGACCACTGGACCCCGCTTGGAGTCCGGTCTGGACCCCGGAGTCCGGAAGCCAGGGGTATCCACCCTGATCCGAGGAATGACCCGACGATGACGCTGAGCTTTGCCCCAGATCGGATCGAGACCTGGCCGCTGGCCAAGCTCCAGCCCTATGCCCACAACGCCAAGACGCATGGCGCGGACCAGGTCGCGAAGATCGCCGCCAGCATGGCCGAGTTCGGCTGGACCGTGCCGTGCCTCGTCGGTGACGACGGCGAGTTGATCGCGGGCCACGGCCGCGTGCTGGCCGCCACGCAGCTCGGTCTGACCGAGGCGCCGGTGATCGTGCTGGGGCACCTGACCGAGGCGCAGCGGCGGGCCTATCGCATCGCGGACAACAAGCTTGCAGACAGCCCATGGGACGAAGCGCTGCTGTCGGCGGAACTGAACGACCTGCTGGCCGAGGATTTCGACCTGTCGCTGGTCGGCTTCTCGGATGGTGAGTTGGACAAGCTGCTGGCCTTCGTGCCGGAGGGGGACGGGGAAGAAGGTGGCGCCGGGGGCTCCGTGCCGCCGGTGACCATCCCCGAACCACCGCGCAATCCGGCTTCGCGGGCGGGCGATCTGTGGATCCTCGGCGACCACCGTCTGCTCTGCGGCGACAGCACCAGCGCGGCCGACGTGCGCCGCCTGATGAACGGCGAGCGGGCGATCCTGTTTGCGACGGACCCGCCGTATCTCGTTGACTACGATGGCTCGAACCACCCGACCCGGAACAAGGACTGGTCGGCGTCCTACGGCACGACATGGGACGACAGTTCGCAGGGGGCGGAACTCTACGACGGCTTCATCTCAGCGGCCGTCGCCGAGGCCATCGCCGAGGACGCCGCCTGGTACTGCTGGCACGCCTCGCGTCGCCAGGCGATGCTGGAAGCCTGCTGGGAAAAGGCGGGCGCCTTCGTCCATCAGCAGATCATCTGGGTGAAGGACCGGGGCGTCCTGACCCGATCGCATTACCTGTGGAAGCACGAACCCTGCTTCATGGGCTGGCGCCGTCCGAACCGTCCGCCGAAGGTGGCCGAGCAGACGCTGCCGTCCACATGGACGCTGCCGAGCTTCGCCAAGGACGACCGGCCCGACCATCCCACGCCGAAACCGCTCGACGCCTTCGGCATCCCGATGCGCCAGCATGTGGCGCGGGGCGGCCTCTGCTACGAGCCGTTCTCCGGCTCCGGCTCGCAGATCATGGCGGGCGAGACCAATGGCCGTCGCGTCTTCGCAATGGAGATCAGCCCGGCCTACGTCGATGTCGCCGTGGAGCGCTGGCAGGTCGAAACCGGCAAGGACGCGATCCTCGACGGCGATGGCCGGACCTTCGCGCAAGTGAGGACCGAGCGGCTGGGCGACGACGCCGCACCCCCGGCCGATCCCCTGGCTACGGACACCGCCCCCGAACCCGCGCGCAAGCGCAAGACCGCCGCGTGACATGCATGACCTGGCTTTACCTTCCTCCGGACGCGCTTCCGGAGCCGGAGACGCATGCCTCTTCGGCCTCTCGCTCTGTTCCGGCGCAGGTGGTCTCGACCTCGGGCTCACCATCGCCATCCCCGGATATCGTGCTGTGGGCCATGTCGAACGGGAAACCTACGCCGCAGCCACTCTCGTGGCGCGGATCGAAGACGCGTCCCTGGATCGCGCACCTCTCTGGGACGACGTTGCCACCTTCGACGGCCGCCCGTGGCGCGGCGCGGTGGATATCGTCACTGCGGGCTATCCGTGCCAGCCGTTCTCGGTCGCGGGCAAGCGCCGGGGCGCGGACGACCCGCGCCACCTCTGGCCCCATGTCGCCCGGATCGTCGGCGAGATCGAGCCGCCCTTCGTGTTCCTCGAGAATGTCGCCCATCATCTCCGCCTCGGCTTCCCCGAAGTCGCCAGCGGACTGGTCCGCATGGGCTACCGCCTTGCGGCAGGCCTCTTCACGGCGGCGGAAGTCGGCGCGCCTCACAAGCGCGAGAGGCTCTTCATCCTTGCCATCCGCGAGGGGGACGAGCTGGCCGACCCCGCGCGCCTGCTCCGGCACCCGCTCGAGTGGCGGGAACCGGACGGAATTGCTGCGCCTATGGCCGAGGGCGAGGGCCAGCGCCAACGAGAACCGGCAGACCAAACCGACGCCATCGCAGGCAGCGGGCCAGCACGGGATGAACCTCGCGACGACGGCTGCGCTGTGGCCGACGCCGCAGACGGACAGTTTCCACAGCCGGGGCGGCGAACGGCGCGACGAGAAGGGTCTGGACCGCATGGCGCGGGACTGGCCGACGCCAATGGCGAACGACGGCTGCAAGCCGAGCGCGGGCAACCGAAAGACGGCCGATCTGACCCATGCCAGCCGCATGTGGATGACGCCGACGGCGCGGGATCACAAGGATGGGGCAACCACACTGGCGAACACACCGGTGAACGGCCTGCTTGGCCGCCAGGTCCTGGTGACGACGATAGCTGGGAGCGATACCTCCGAGCCGCGCCGGACCTTGAACCCGCTGTTCGTCGAGGCGCTGATGGGCTGGCCCACCGGGTGGACCGGCTTCGGCTCTGTGGCAACGGCGTGGTCCCCTTGGTTGCGGCGCATGCGCTGCGAACTCTGGCGGCTGAATTGCTGGCCGATGGATGAGGCAGCGGCATGAAGCAATCGCGTGCCATGTCGCTGGTCGAGTCCGTCGCCAACGTGATCGTCGGCTACGGCGTCGCGGTGGTCACGCAGATCCTGATCTTCCCGATCTTCGGGCTGCACACGACGCTGGCGCAGAACCTGAAGATGGGCGCGGTGTTCACCGTGGTGAGCATCGCACGATCCTTCGCCCTGCGGCGGGTGTTCGAGGCGATCCGATGCGCCATGGACAAGGAACACCAGCGTTAGGCCGACACCACGAAGCGGTTTCCAAGTTGCCGCTATACCACTCAGATCCTATGGTTTCTCCGAGTTGGAGACGGCGGCTGATCTATTTTGCCGCCCAGAGATTTGGGATCGAGATTGTAGTGCTGCAGAACCAAGAGGAAGAAGGAAATAGCGACGCCGCCGACTTGCTTCCAGACGGCCTAGAGGCGTTGCGGCGAGAGCTCGGCCTCGGAGACGTGATGGGGTTGATCGAGAGGACTGCGCGATGGGTCGATCCGCGAACATTCGAGTATCTTTCCGTCTGGTATCCAGAACACGCGAGACGAGCCCTGTTCTATAAGGCGAACTGGTCCGAGCCGCAGATGAACCGCAATCGGCAGACGGGCGCGATCATCCACAAATTCGAAGGAAACATTCACGCGAACAAGGCACTGACGCTCGCATTGGGCCTTCGTGCCGGGGAACGGCCGAACTGGTCATGTTGCCATATATGGGGTGTGGATGATGCTGCTTATCAGATCAGCAACGCCGTGGTGCAGGATCGGCGCTTCTTTTCCTGCGTGGCGAACATGGTCCTTCTCCCCACGCCACTAAAGGCATTCACGGACGTCATGACCGAAGTAAAGATGATGCTGCGCGTATGCGCGTTGCAACTCTACGGTTGGTCTTGTGACCATGAGGAGGTCGCAGACAACGCGCGGCAGGTGGCGGAATGGTCGGATTGGGGCGCTTACCCGGAAAGCTGGCCGAAGCCTGATCGGCCCTCGCTCCCTCTCGGCACGGCCAAGTTCTCGGCGCGGATCAAGGACGCGGCAGACCGCAGGAAGGCCGTCATTCGCAAGGATCTAGCATCCGCTGGCCCGCACTATCCTCGGGATGATGTCCTCAAGGTGCTCGACTACTGGAACATTTCGCTTTGAGACAAAGAAGCCGCCGCCCCGAGGGACGGCGGCATTTCGACTGGCGTGGTGCGCGGCGCTAGTCGCGCGGCAGGCTATAGACCCGCCCTCGGTTCTCGACCTTCTCCGAAGTCACCTCGAGCCCGAGCTTCTTCTTCAGCGCCCCGGCCATCGCGCCGCGCACCGTGTGCGACTGCCAGCCCGTCGCGGCCATGATCTCCTCGATGGTCGCGCCGTCCGGCGCGCGCAGCATGGCGATCAGGGTGGCCTGCTTGGTGCCCTCGCGCGGCGTGCGCGCTTTGGGCGAAGCCTTCGGTTCGGTGGGGGTGTCCGGCGCAGGCTCCTCGGTCGGCGCGTCCGTCGCGCCCGCAGGCGCGGCGTTCGCGTCCTCGGGCTCGATCCCGATGGCGGCGAGGCCTGCGTTGGTGGCGACCAGCGTGACGCCGTTTCCGTCGCCGGTCTCGCGCCAGACGGGCTCGCCATTGCGCATGTCGGCGTCGACCTCCTGCAGGAAGTTCTTCGCGAGCATCGCGCCGACCACCTTGGCGGCAGCGCCGCCGCGCAGGCTCTCGGGCAGCGGCAGAGCGATGCGGTCCTCGCGCTGTGCGGCGGCGCTGAGGATGATGGCTTGGGTATCGGAAAGCTTGGTCATGGGGTCGTCTCCGTATTCGGGCCCGCGTCATGCGGCGCCTTCTACGACCCCGAGCCGCGCAGGGCGCGCGGCGGGAGTTCCGGCAGTGCCGGAGATCAGCGGGCGTGTTCGCCCTCGCCGAAGGCGCTGTCGGTGATGCGCTTCAGAAGGCTGGCGTAGTGTTCGAGGGTGCCGACCATCGCCCAGCCCGCCTCGTCGGGGGCGCAGTTGAAATGGTCGTCGCTGAGTGCCTGCAGGCGGGCGAGCATCTCGTCGATCTCGGCCTTCTTGCCGATGAAGGCCGCGAGCGCGGCTTCCTTGTTCCGGCGCGCCTTCTCGGCGCGGAGTTCGTGACGCGGGGTGGTGATCGGGTTCAGGCGGGTGGTCATCGTGGTGGCTCCGGGTGAGTTGCATCGCTTCGTTGGAGTGACATTCCCTCTGTCCGCGAGGCTTATCAACTCGATAAGCACTTGAATCTGAATGATAATCGGAGCCGGCGATGCAGGGCATGAGCGAGCGCCAGTACGCCGCCCATGTCGGTCTGTCGCGGGGCGCCATCCAGAAGGCAAAGACGGCCGAGCGGCTGGTTCTCTATCCTGACGGCAGCATCAACGCGGCCGCCAGTGACGCGCGGCGGGCGGAAACGACCGACCCCTCCAAGATCCGGAAGCCGCTCACGCCGAAGCTGAAACCCGTCCCTGAAGCGGCCGTGGCCGCCGTCGGCGACACGCTCCGCGAACAGGGGCTGGCGGTTCCGGCGGTCGGCGGCGGCACGACCTTCCTGCAGGCGAAGACGGCGAACGAGGTGCTGAAGGCGCAGGAGCGGCGCATCCGGCTCCAGAAGCTGAAGGGGGAGTTGATCGAGCGGGCCCGCGCGCTGTCGCTGGTGTTCCGGCTGGCGCGGGAGGAACGGGACGCATGGGTGAACTGGCCCGCGCGCGCGGCGGCGCTGATGGCGGCCGAGCTCTCGGCCTCGTGCAGCGACGCGACGGGCCAGCAGATCACCGTGGAGCCAGCCGCGATGCAGAAGGTGCTGGAGAAACATGTACGCGCCCACCTCATTGAGCTCGCCGAGGTCCGGCCCGACTTCAGGTGATGATGACGCACTGACGGACTTCGACGGCGCGGGCGAAATCCTGCGCGCCTGGGGCAACGGGCTCCGGCCCGACCCGGACCTGACGGTGTCGGAATGGGCGGACCGGCATCGGATGCTCTCGGGCCGCGCCTCGGCCGAACCCGGGCGGTATCGCACAGTGCGCACGCCCTACATGCGCGAGATCATGGACCGGCTCTCGCCCGGCGACACGATGCAACGCATCGTGTTCATGAAGGCCGCGCAGGTCGGAGCGACCGAGGCGGGCAACAACTGGATCGGGTTCGCGATCCACCAGGCGCCCGGCCCGATGCTGGCAGTCCAGCCCACGGTGGACCTGGCCAAGCGCAACTCGCGCCAGCGGATCGACCCGCTGATCGACGAAAGCCCGGAGCTGCGGGAGCGGGTGAAGCCCGCGCGCTCCCGCGACGCGGGCAACACGATGCTGTCCAAGGAGTTCGCGGGCGGCATCCTGATCATGACCGGCGCGAACTCGGCAGTCGGGCTGCGCTCGACCCCGGCGCGGTACATCTTTCTGGACGAGGTCGACGCCTATCCAGCCTCGGCCGACGAGGAAGGCGACCCGGTCACGCTGGCCGAGGCCCGGTCATTGACCTTCGGCCATCGGCGCAAGGTGCTGCTGGTCTCGACGCCGACGATCCGGGGGCTGAGCCGGATCGAGCGGGAATACGAGGCCAGCGACCAGCGCCGGTTCTTCGTGCCGTGCCCGCATTGCGGGCACGCGCAATGGCTGAAATTCGACCGGCTGCGCTGGCAGAAGGGTCGCCCGGAGACGGCGGAATATCACTGCGAGGGCTGCGAGACGCCCATCGCGGAGCATCACAAGACGGCGATGCTGGAGAACGGCGAATGGCGGGCGACCGCCACGGCCGCCGATCCGACCACGGTCGGCTATCACCTCTCGGCGCTCTATTCGCCGATCGGCTGGCTGAGCTGGGAGCGGATCGTGCGGGCCTGGGACGCGGCGCAGGGCTCGGACGAGGCCATCAAGGCGTTCCGCAACACGATCCTCGGCGAGACCTGGGTCGAGACCGGGGAAGCGCCGGACTGGCAACGGCTCTACGACCGGCGCGAGCGCTGGACATCCGGCACGGTGCCAGCGGGCGGGCTGTTCCTGACGGCCGGGGCCGACGTGCAGAAGGACCGGATCGAGGTCGATGTCTGGGCTTGGGGTCGCGGGCTTGAAAGCTGGCTCGTCGATCACGTCGTCATTGAAGGCGGGCCGGATCGGCACGACGCCTGGTCGGAACTGACAGCGCTGCTGGACAGGTCCTGGCCGCACGAACGCGGCGCGCATCTCAGGATCGCGCGGCTCGCCATCGACACCGGCTACGAGGCCCCGGCGGTCTATTCCTGGTCGCGGGCGCAGGGGTTCGCACAGGTCTCGCCGGTGAAGGGTGTCGAGGGGTTCAACCGCTCGAGCCCCGTGTCGGGGCCGACCTTCGTCGACGCGACCGAGGGCGGCAAACGCCTGCGGCGCGGTGCGCGGCTCTGGACCGTGGCGGTGTCGACCTTCAAGGCCGAGACCTACCGCTTCCTGCGGCTGGCGCGCCCGACCGACGAGGAGATGGCCGACGGGGCGGCATTCCCGCCCGGCTCTGTGCATCTGCCGCATTGGGTCGAGAACGAATGGCTGAAGCAGTTCGTCGCCGAGCAGCTGGTGACGGTGCGCACGAAACGCGGCTTCGCGCGCCTCGAATGGCAGAAGCTGCGCGAGCGCAACGAGGCGCTGGACTGCCGGGTCTACGCCCGCGCCGCCGCCTGGATCGCGGGCGCGGACCGATGGCCCGACGAGAAATGGCGCGACCTCGAGGATCAGCTCGGGGCGGCCCCCACCGACACCGATCCCGCCGGTCAGATCAACCGGCCGGGACAGGCCCCGCAGGGCAAGCGCCGCTCCGACTGGCTCGGACGGCGCGGAGGTTGGTTCTGAACAAGAGGCGCAGAGGGCCAGCGGCCCGACAGGGAAACAACAATGACCGACTGGACGGAAACCGAGCTTTCGGCGCTGCGCCGCGCCTATGCCAGCGGCACGACCCGCGTCAGCTATGACGGCAAGTCCGTCGACTACGGCTCGGCCGAGGATCTGCTGGCCCGCATCCGCACCATCGAGCGCGCTATCGCCGGGACCACTCGACCACTGCCGGTGGCCGGGCTCGCGGGCTTCTCGCGCGGGGATCGCTGATGTCCGCAACCTGGTTCGATCACGCCATCGCCACGGTGGCGCCGCGCATGGCCGCGCGCCGCGTGATGGCGCGGCAGGCCTTCGAGACCCTGACGCGGGGCTATGACGGCGCCGCGCGCGGGCGGCGCACCGAGGGCTGGCGCGCGCCGGGATCCTCGGCTGACACTGAGATCGGCGTGGCCGGGGCGCTGCTGCGCGACCGGATGCGCGATCTGGTGCGCAACAACCCGCATGCGGCCAAGGCCGTGGCGGTGCTGGTCAACAACATCATCGGCTCAGGGCTAATGCCGCGCGCCGCGAGTGGCGACGACACGCTGGACCGGAAGGTCGACGCGCTCTTCGAACGCTGGACGGCGGACTGCGATGCCGACGGCCAGCTCGACTTCTACGGGCTGCAGACGCTGATCTGCCGCGAGATGGTCGAGGCGGGCGAGGTGCTGGTGCGCCGCCGTGTCCGGCGCGCGAGCGACGGTCTGCCGGTCCCGCTGCAACTGCAGGTGCTCGAGGCCGACTTCCTCGACGCCACGAAATCCGGCGCCCTCGGCGCGGGACGCCTCGTGCAGGGGATCGAGTTCGACCCGGTCGGCAAGCGCCGGGCGTACTGGCTCCATGCCGAACACCCGGGCGACGCCTATGGGGCCTTGCAGAACGGGTTGCAGAGCCGCCCGGTCCCCGCGACCGAGATCGCCCACGTCTACGAGAAGCAGCGCACGCAGGCGCGCGGCGTGCCTTGGGGCGCACCGGTGATCCGCAGCTTGCGCGATCTCGACGATTACGAGGTCGCCGAACTGGTCCGCAAGAAGACCGAGGCCTGCGTGACCGCCATCGTCTTCGGCGATGACGAGGCCCAGCAAGGGATCGCGCCCTCCGTGGTCGATGCCGATGGCAACCGGGTGGAGCAGTTCGAGCCGGGGCTGATCGCCTATGCACGTGGCGGCAAGGACATCCGCTTCAACCAGCCCTCGGCCACCGGCGGCTACGGCGAATACAAGCGGGCGAGCCTGCACACGATCTCGGCGGGCTTCCGGGTGCCCTACGAGCTGCTGACCGGCGATCTCAGCCAGGTCAACTATTCCTCTATCCGGGCGGGGCTCGTCGAGTTCCGCCGCCAGATCGACGCCGTCCAGTGGCAGTTGTTCATCCCGATGTTCTGCGCCCCGGTCTGGCGGTGGTTCACGGAAGCAGCATGGGCCGCGGGTCAGATCCCGTCGCCCATCGTACCGGTCGAATGGTCGCCGCCGAAGTTCGAGGCGGTCGATCCGCAGAAGGACGCGATGGCGAACCTGTTGTCGATCCGCTCCGGCACCATGACGCTGGCCGAGGTGATCGCGAAACAGGGCCGCAACCCCGACGCGGTGCTGGCCGAGATCGCCGCAACCAACGCCAAGCTCGACGCGCTGGGGCTGGTGCTCGACAGCGACCCGCGCCGCGTCACCAAGACCGGCAGCGCACAATCCAAAGACGGGGCCAGCGATCCGGCGACCGATCCGGCCGCTGACGAACCGGACACGGACGACCCGGCCGCCGACGCGGAAATAGACCCGGCGCAGGCCGACCAACAGGACTGACCCTCATGGACACGATGATCGAACTGCCGGCCATGCGCCGGTCGGCGGAGCTTGCTCCGAACACCGCCGATGCCGACAGCCGCACCGTCGAGGTGGTCTGGTCGGCCGGGGCCCGCGTCCGCCGCGCCACCTTCTTCGGCGAGCCCTATGACGAGGAACTGAGCCTCGATCCGGCCCATGTCCGGCTCGACCGTCTGAACGCGGGCGCGCCCTTCCTGAAGGTGCACGAGCTCGACACGCTCGATGCGGTGATCGGCTCGGTCGTGCCGGGCTCGGCGCGGATCGAGAACGGCCGCGGCATCGCGCTGGTGCGGATCAGCGAGCGCGCCGACGTCGAGCCGATCTGGCGCGACATCCAGGCTGGGCACATCCGCGCGGTCTCCATCGGCTACCAGGTCCACCGCTTCGAGGTCTCGAAACCCGAGGCCGCCCGCGAACTCTGGCGGGCGGTCGACTGGACGCCCTTCGAGGTGTCCGCCGTCGCGGTCGGCGCGGACCCCGCCGCGGGCTTCCGCGCCCAGCATCCCCTTCACGACTGCGTCCTCCACCGCCGGGACGCCCCCACACCGCAAGGAGCATCCCCGATGACCGACAAGACCCAGACCCCGGCGAGCGACGCCGCCGCACCCGCCACCACCCAGCCGACCGCGCCGGTCGAAACCGAGGACGCCCCCATGACCGAGCCGAAAGCGGCTGCGCCCGAGCCGAAGGCTGCCGCAGTCGAAACGCGCAGCCAGCCGAAGACGCAGGCAACTCCCGCGCCCGACACGGAAGCGGTCGCGACGCGCGCCCGCGAGGCCGAGCGCGACCGCGTCTCCACCATCTACGATCTGGCAGGCCGCCTGAACCTCGAGCGCGGCTTCGCCGAGGACCTGGTGAAGCGCGGCGTCAGCGTGGACGAGTCCCGTCGCCTGATCCTCGACCAGGTCGCGGCCAAATCGGACGAGGCCCGGACCTTCAGCCAAGTCTCCGTCCCGCTCGGCGGCCGCGACGAGCGCATCACCCGCCGCGATGCCGTGGCGAACGCGCTGCTGCACCGCTACAGCCCGACGCTCTTCCAACTGGAGGACGCCGCGCGCCAGTATCGTGGCATGACGCTGCTGGAGCTTGCCCGCGAAAGCTTGGGCAATGCCGGGGTCAACACGCGCGGCCTGTCGCGCGACGAGGTGGCGACGCGGGCGCTGCACTCGACCTCGGACTTCCCCGAGATCCTGTCGGCGGTCACCAACAAGACCCTGCGGCAGGCCTACGAGGCCTATCCCCGCACCTTCATGCTGTTCTGCCGTCAGGTGCTGGCCACCGACTTCAAGGCGATGCACCGGGTCCAACTCGGCGAAGCGCCGCAGCTGCTGGAGGTCGGCGAGAGCGGTGAGTTCAAGCGCGGCACGCTGGGCGAGAGCAAGGAGAGCTACAAGGTCAAGACCTATGGCCGGGTGGTCGCGATCACCCGCCAGACCTGATCAACGACGATCTCGACGCCTTCACCCGCATCCCGGCGATGTACGGCAACTCCATCGCCCAGCTGGAGTCGGACGTGGTCTGGGGCATCATCACCTCGAATCCGGCGATGGCCGACGGCAACGCGCTGTTCCACACCACGCACAAGAACCTCGCGGGCACCGGCGCGGCGCTCGATGTAGGCAGCGTGGGCGCGGCGCGCGCGGCGATGGCCAAGCAGACGGGGCTCGACAAGAAGACGGTGCTGAACGTCCGCCCCGCCTTCCTGATCGTGCCTGCCTCGCTGGAACTGAAGGCCGAACAGCTGGTCGCCCAGAACCTGGTGCCCGCCGCAACGTCCAGCGTGGTGCCGCAGTCGATCCGCACGCTCGCGCCGATCAGCGAGCCGCGCCTCGACGCCGCGAGCGAGACCGCCTGGTATCTGGCGGCCAGCCCGAACCAGATCGACACCATCGAGTACGCCTATCTCGAGGGTCAACAGGGCGCCTACATCGAGACGCGCAACGGCTTCGACGTCGATGGCGTCGAGATCAAGTGCCGCCTCGACTTCGGCGCCAAGGCCATCGACTGGCGCGGCCTCTACAAGAACCCGGGCGCATAAACCGCACCCCATGCTGAACCCTGACACACGGGCGGTCCAATCGGGCCGCCCTTCGTCTTTCCACGAGGATCACCCCCATGAAAAACTACGTCCAGCCCGGCAACACCATCACCCTGACAGCGCCCTATGCCGTCGCTTCCGGCGATGGCCTGCTCGTCGGCTCCATCTTCGGAATCGCCGCTGGCGCCGCCGCCCTCGCCGAGCCCGTCGAGACCGCGCTCGTCGGCGTGTTCGACATCACCAAGGTCGGCTCTCAGGCCTGGACCGTCGGCGCCAAGGTCTACTGGGACGACACCAACAAGCGCTGCACAACCGTGGCCACCGACAACACCCTCATCGGCGTGGCCATCGAGGCGGTGGCGAGCGGCGCGGGTGACACCATCGGCCGGGTCCGCCTGAACGCGGCGTTCTTATGAGCGCGTTTGCCGCCGCCGTGGGCGCGCTCTTCGCCGATCCGAACGTCGGTCGGGACGCGGTCTACATCGCCGACGGCGGCGCGCCCGTGCTGGTGCGCGCCGTCGCCCGGCATGCGGACGCGACCACCGACTTCGGCGATGCGCGACTCTGGTCCGAGACCACGCGGATCGATCTGCGCGTGGCCGAGGTGGCGAACCCGCGCCCCGGTGACCGCATCGAGATCGACGGCGACGCCTTCCTCATCCAGGGCGAGCCCGTCCGCGACCGCGAGCGGCTGGTCTGGACCGTCGATCTGCGCCCGGCGTGACCGTGATGAAGCTGAAGCTCGACATCGATCCCGACATCGTCGCGATGATGGCGGCCGAGGTCGCGGCGGGCGAACGCGCGGTGACGGCCGCCATGCGCGAGGCCGGGTCCGGGCTGAAGTCGGCCTGGCGGTTGCAGATCACCGGCGCGGGGCTCGGCCCCCGGCTCGCCAACTCGATCCGCAGCCAGAACTTCCCGAGGTCGGGCGAGAGCCTCGACGCCGCGGCGCTGGTCTGGTCGAAAGCGCCGGTCATCGTCGGCGCGCATGACACCGGCCCGCTGATCCGCTCGAAAGACGGGTTCTGGCTGGCGATCCCGCTGCCAGCTGCTGGCAAATCCCTGCGCGGCGGCCGCATCACGCCCGGCGAATGGGAACGACGGCGCGGGCTGCGCCTGCGCTTCGTCTATCGCCGCACGGGCCCGAGCTTGCTGGTGGCGGAAGGACGGTTGAATACGAAGGGTCAAGCGGTCGTGTCGCGGTCGAAGACCGGCCGCGGCAAGGTCACCGCGCCGATCTTCCTGCTGGTGCCGCAGGTGAAGCTGCCGAAGCGGCTGGACCTGGCGCGGGATGCGGAGCGCGCAGTGGACGGTGTGCCGGGGCTGATCGTGGCGAGCTGGGTGGAGCAGAGGTTCTGAAGATGACTGCTGTGGCGGGCCTTGCGCTTATTCGACGATGTCCGCGATGGCCGCTTCGAACTGATAGCATCAAGTTGTCTTCAGATCAGCCCGCGCGTCGCGGATAATCGACCAGGACGAATGCAGGAATAGTCCCGCAATCCCGAACGCGACGATCAGGTCGGGCCATGCGCTGCCCAGCCACGCGACGAGGGCCGCGGCCACAACCACGGCCGCATTGCCGATCGCGTCGTTGCGCGAAAAGAGCCAGACGGCCCGCATGTTCGCGTCACCCTTGCGAAACCGCAGCAGCGGCAGGACCGCGAGGACGTTGACCACGAGAGCGATGAGACCGAATAGCCCCATGAGACCGGCGTCCGGCGTCGTCTGGGTAAAGGCGCGCCAGATCGTCGTCCCAAGAACCCCAAGGCCCAGAACGCCAAGGAAGATGCCTTGGATCAGGGCGGATCGCGCCCGCCAGACAATGCTCCAACCGATTGCCAGAAGGCCCAGAAAGGTGATGAGGCCGTCGCCAATGAAATCGAGCGCGTCGGCCTTCACGGCCTGCGATCCGGAAATGAAGCCGCCGATCATCTCCGCAATGCCATACCCGACGTTGAGAATTACCACGATCCAGAGCGCGCGCCGATAGGCCGGGTCTTGGTAAGCTGCGCCCTCCTGCGCTTCGTCGTCGCCCGCTTCGATGCGATCGAACCCGTAGCCGGTCGCGGCCACGGCCCGTTCGATCTCGGACAGCCGCGCTTCGGGGACGTTCAACGTCAAGATGTGGGTGGCGGAGGAGACCTTTACTGCCTCCGGCGCCACGCCCGCCGACTGCGCGGCCCGCTCGATCTGGGCGGCATCCTTGGCGCAATCCATTCCGGAGACGCGGTAGCGGAAAGATGCGACATCTGCGGTCGGTTCGGCGCCTTGGGCATTGGCCATGCTTGCATTGGTCCTGCTATCTTGATGTGCGAAACACATCAGCGGAGAATGATATGGAACAAATCGCCGCGGACCGCAATGCCGTCGCGACGGCCACCGAGCGGCGGGCGAAGTTCTTTCGCGGCCTCGCGGACCAGAGCCGGTTGGCGATCCTGGATGCTCTGTGCGCCGGGCCGCTGGTCGTTCACGAGATCGTCGGGCGCACGGCCCTGACACAACCCAACGTCTCGAACCACCTTCGATGTCTGTCGGAGTGTGGCCTCGTAACCAGCATGCGCGATGGTCGTTTCGTGCGCTATCGGATTAGCAGCCCCCGGATTGCGGATCTTCTGCACGATGTGGAGGCTCTGCTCGACGCGGTGGCTACAGGCGTCGAAGCTTGTCGCAATTATGAGCCTGACGAGGATGAGTTCCACCGCTGACCCGCGTCACGACCTTAGCACATTGGCGCCGTCCGTGAATGCTGCTGCATTGGTCCGACTGGGCTTGAGGCGTATTCTTTCCGCAGTCGCCAATCGTGGTCCATCTCCATGCCCAGCCCTCGTGAAACCATCCTCGCCGCGCTGCACGCGCGGCTCTCGGCGCTGCCCGCGACCGCGCTGCGCGGCGAGGTGCTGCCCGAGCGTGTCCCGGCCGAGGGCCTGCTGATCCTGCGCGACGGCGAGCCGGGGGAGCCGGAGGTGACGTTGTCGCCCCTGCGGTATCACTACCAGCACCGCGCCGAGATCGAGGCGGTCGTGCAGGGCGCCGCCCGTGACGCCGCCTTCGACACGCTCTGTGCCAGCATCGGGGCTGCGCTCTCCGCCGACCGGACGCTTGGCGGGCTCTGCGACTGGGTCGAAGCGGAAGCGCCGCGGCCGGTGGACTTGGCCGTAGAGGGCGCGGCCAGCCTGAAGGCCGCCGTGATCCCGGTGGTCCTGCACTATTCCACGGCCGATCCGCTGGCCTGATCCCGACAACCCGAGGAGAACACCATGGCACGAGCCCAGGGGGCGCGGGCGCTGATGGCGCTTGCGTTCGAGACGACCTATGGAACGCCGCCCGCCAGCGGCTTCACCCGCATGCCCTTCGCCAGCACGACGCTCGGCGCGGAGCAACCGCTGCTGAACTCGGAGCTGCTGGGGTACGGCCGCGATCCGCTGGCGCCGATCAAGGATGCGGTGACGGCTGATGGCGACGTTGTCGTGCCGCTCGACGCCGAGGCCTTCGGCTTCTGGCTGAAGGCGGCATTCGGCACGCCGACGACCACGGGCGTGGAGGCCCCGTACACCCACGAGTTCCAGTCCGGGTCCTGGACGTTGCCCAGCATGTCGATCGAGACCGGCATGCCGGAGGTGCCGCGCTACGCGATGTATTCCGGCTGCGTGCTCGACCAGATTACCTGGCAGATGCAGCGGTCTGGCCTGCTGACGGCGACGGCGCGGCTGGTTGCGCAGGGCGAGACGGTAGGGACGACGACCAGCGCAGGCACACCGGCGGCACTGGAATTGAAGCGCTTCGGGCACTTCAACGGCGCGATCACCCGCAACGGCACCGCCCTCGGCAATGTGGTCTCGGCCGAGATCACCTATGCCAACAATCTAGACCGGATCGAGACGATCCGCTCGGACGGCCGCATCGACGGGGCCGACCCGTCCATCGCGGCGCTCACCGGCCGGATCGAGGTGCGCTTCGCCGACCAGACGCTGGTGACGCAGGCCATCAACGGCGAGGCCTGCGAGATGGAATTCGCCTACGTCCTGCCCTCGGGCGAGAGCTTCACCTTCACCGTGCATGCCGTCTACCTGCCGCGCCCCCGGATCGAGATTTCCGGGCCGCAGGGCGTGCAGGCGACCTTCGACTGGCAAGCGGCGCGCGACAGCGTGGTCGGCCGGATGTGCACCGCAACCCTCGTGAACGATGTGGAGACCTACTGATGCTGACGCTCGACCTGACCAATGCCCCGCGCTGGCATGACCTGGCACCCGGCGTGCGGGTGCAGCTGCGCCCGCTGACCACCGCGCTGATGGTGGCGACACGCAGCGACCCGGCCGTCGAGGCCGTTCCCGAGGAGGCCTCTGATGAGGAGCGCGCCGTCGCCTTCGCCAAGGCGCTGGCGCGGCGGGCGGTGCTCGTCTGGGAAGGCATCGGCGATGCGGAGGACAATCCCATCGATCCGAGCTCGGAGGCCATCGACGCACTGCTCGACGTCTGGCCGATCTTCGAGGCCTTCCAGCTGACCTACGTCTCCAAGGGCCTGCAGCTGGAACAGGAAAAAAACGGCTCCGCGCTCTCGCCGAATGGTCCTTCGGCGGGGGCGAGCGATACTGCGAGGGTTGCGAACCCTGCGGAGCCAGCGCGCAAGCCTGCCCGGACTGCCCGGCGCGGCTGAACCGTCCGGAAACGCCGGAGGGCTGGCAGGTTTGGGACCTGGTCGGTCGTCTCGGCGGCCAGCTGCGTGTCCTGCCCGGCATAGTGATCGGCTGGGACATGTCCGCCGCGCTGGCGCTCGGTGACGCCCTCGGCGTGCCGCCGATCGCCATGGCCGAACTATTGCCCGTCATCGAAGCGGTGATGGTCGCCAAACTCAACGAACAGATGGATCACTCCCATGGCGGAAAAACGAGTTAGCGTCCGCCTCGCCGCCGTGGGCGGACGGCAGGTGCGCGCCGAACTGGAAGGCGTGGGCGAGGCTGGCGCGCGCGGCTTCGGACGGCTCAGCCGGGAGATGGAAGCGGCCAACGCCCGGCTCGCAGCCTTCTCGCGACGGGTGCGCGTGGCCGCCGCAGCGGCGGTTGCCGCCGCAGCCGCCGCTGGCGTGGCCATGGTCCGCTCTGGGCTTCAGACGGTGGATGCGCAGGCCAAGCTGGCGCAGTCGCTGGGCACGACCGTCGCCTCGATCCAGACGCTCGAGCGGGTGGGCGAGCTGGCGGGCGTCTCGATGTCCGGCATCGAGCAGGCCACCAAGGATCTGACGCGCCGTCTCAGCCAGGCGGCGGCCGGGACCGGCCCTGCCGCCGACGCGCTCGACCGGCTTGGCCTTTCCGCCACCGACCTGATCGCGCTGCCGCTGGACCAGCGTGTGGGTGCCATCAACGCCGCCATCGAGAGCTTCGTGCCTGCCGCCGAACGCGCGGCGGTCGCGGGTCAGCTCTTCGGCGAGGAAGGCTCCATCGCCATGTCGCGGATCGACACGGCGACGCTGCGCCAGGCGACGGAGGATGTCCTCGCCTTCGGCGTCGTCGTATCGGAGCAGGACGCCGACCAGATCGAGCGCACGAACGATGCCATTTCCCGGCTCGGGCTGATCTGGCGCGGGCTATCGAACCAGCTGGCGGTCGCTGCAGCCCCCGCGCTGGAAGCGGTCGCCAACGCCATGGCGGCGGTCGCCAGCCGCACCGGTCCGCTTGGCATCGCGATACGTGGTCTCTTCGACAACATCGGCCGCCTGACGACCTACGCTGCCACCTTCGCCGCCTTCCTCGCGGGACGCTGGGTCGCTGGCATGGCCGCGGCAGCGCTCTCCGTACGCGGCCTATCCACCGCGCTTGTTCTGCTGCGGGGCGCGCTGATCCGTACCGGCATCGGGGCGCTGATCGTCGGCGCGGGCGAACTCGTCTACCAGTTCACCCGCCTCGTGTCCGGGGCGGGCGGCTTCGGCGAGGCACTGTCGCTCCTGAAGGACCTCGCGGTCGAGGTCTGGGAGCGGATCAGGATGGGCGCAGCTGCGGCTGGCGCGGCCGCGACGGCGATGTTCTTCGACCTGAAGGCGGACGCAGCATCGGGCATGCAGAGCGCCATCGAGAGCGTCGTCGGTTTCGGGAACAGCGCCGCGAACACCTTTGAGGGAGCCTACGAGGCGATCAAGGCGATCTGGGGCTTGCTGCCCTCCGCCATCGGCGATCTGGCGTTCCAGGCCGCGAACAGCCTGGTCGACGGCGTCGAGGCGATGCTGAACGGCGTGGTCTCCCGCATCAACGGCTTCATCGGGGGCATCAACCAGGGGCTGGAAGCGCTCGGGTCCGAGCGCCGCATCTCGCTGGTGCCGGACCTCGACCTCGGCGAGATCGAGAACCGCTTCGAGGGTGCGGCCAGTGCCGCCACGACAGCGGCGCAGGCGGCGTTCGACCGGGCCTTCGAGGACAACCCGCTCTCCGCGCCTGATCTCGGTCTGACCGAGGCGGTGAACAGGGCGCTCGAGTCTGCGAACCTTTATCGCGGCGCGGCCCGTGATCTGGCCGAGGGCGCTCGCGCGCCTCTCGAAAGCTGGCAGGCGCTGCGCGATGCCGTGCGCGGCACCGACGAGGCCAGTGCCGATGGGCTGACCGAGGCCACCGGCGCGGCCGAACGGCTGGAGACGGCGCTTGGTGAAGCCGGACGCGCCGCCACAGGTGCTGGTGCGGCGGCCGGAGCCGCCGCCGCTGCCGCGGAGCCCGCGACCGAGGCTGCCGTCACCGGCTGGCGGGCGGTCACCGCCGCGCTCTCCGACTACGCCAGCAAGGCCCGCGAGATCGGCGGCGACATCGGCCAGAGCCTCGTCGGCGCCTTCCAGTCCGCCGAGAACGCTGTCGGCGAGTTCGTGCGGACCGGCAAGCTGAACTTCCGCGATCTCGTCACCTCGCTGCTGGCCGATCTCGCCCAGCTGGCCGCGCGGCGGTTCATCCTGGGGCCGATCGCAAACGCGCTCTCCGGCGTGTTCTCCGGGGCGGGCGGCATCTTCGCCAACGTCCTGCATGCGGGCGGGATGGTGGGATCGGCTGGGCCCTCTCGGATGGTCCCGGCCATGGCCTTCGCCGCTGCCCCGCGAATGCATTCAGGCGGCATGGCGGGGCTGCGCCATGACGAGGTGCCTGCGATCCTACAGCGCGGCGAGCGGGTGCTGTCGCGGCGAGAGGCGCAGAGCTACGGCGCGGGTGGCGGGGTCAACGTCACGATCATGGCGCGTGACGCCGAGAGCTTCCGGCAGTCCCGCACGCAGGTCGCGGCAGACATCGCCCGTGCGGTCTCGCTCGGGCGGAGGGGCATGTGATGGCGTTTCACGAGGTCCGGTTTCCCGACAACATCAGTCGCGGCGCGCGGGGCGGGCCGGAGCGGCGCACCCAGATCGTCGAGCTCGCCTCGGGCGACGAGGAGAGGAACGCCAGCTGGGCCATTTCGCGTCGCCGCTACGACGTCGCCTATGGCATTCGCCGCGCCGACGATCTGGCGGCGGTCGTCGCCTTCTTCGAGGCGCGCAACGGGCGCCTGCACGGTTTCCGGTTCAAGGATTGGGGCGATCACAAGTCCTGCCTGCCTTCGGGCACGCCTTCGCCCACCGATCAGGCGATCGGCACCGGCGATGGCGCGACGACCGCCTTCCAGCTGGTGAAGCGCTACGCCTCAGGCGCGCAATCCTGGACGCGCGCAATCGCCAAACCGGTGGCGGGCAGCGCGCGCATCGCGCTTGCCGGGATTGAACAACCCTCCGGCTGGTCGGTCGACGCCACGACCGGCGTCGTCACCTTCAGCACCGCGCCGGGCGCTGGCCTCGCCATCACCGCGGGCTTCGAGTTCGACGTGCCGGTCCGTTTCGACACCGACGTGCTCGACGTGACGCTCGACCTCGAGCGGCTCGGCTCGATCACCTCCATCCCGCTGCTGGAACTGCGCCGATGAAGACCCTCGACCCCGCCCTGCAGGCCCATCTCGACGAGGGCACGACGACGCTCGCCTGGTGCTGGCGTATCGCCCGCGCCGATGGCGCGAGTTTCGGCTTCACCGACCATGACCGGACGCTGAGCTTCGACGGTACGGAGTTCGAGCCGGAGAGCGGGCTCACGGCCTCGGAAGTGCGCTCCGGCTCGGACCTGTCCGTCGATGCGCAGGACGCTGAAGGCGTGCTGACCTCGGACCGGATCACCGAGACCGACATCCTCGATGGCCGCTGGGACAATGCCGAGGTCGAGGTCTGGCGGGTGAACTGGGCGGACACGAGCCAGCGCGTGCTGATGCGGCGCGGCGCCATCGGCCAGATCCGGCGCGGGCGGCTGGCCTTCGTTGCCGAGGTCCGCTCGCTCGCGCACGTGCTGGGCCAGACGGTCGGGCGGACCTTCCAGGCGACCTGCGACGCTGCGCTCGGGGACGCGCGCTGCGGCATCGATCTGGAGGACCCGGCCTACGAGGGCACGGGCGCCGTCATCGATCTCCTGCGCGACCGGGCCTTCACCGCCTCGGGACTTGGCGGCTTCACCTCCGGCTGGTTCACCTTCGGCACGCTCGAATGGGCCAGTGGTGCGAACGCCGGGCGGCGCACCGAGGTGCTGGGCCACGACGTGACGGACGGCATCGCCGTGCTGACCCTGCTCGAAGCGCCGGTGCGGTCCATAGCCGAGGACGACGGCTTCACCATCCGTGCGGGCTGCGACAAACGGATGGAAACCTGCGGGGCGAAGTTCGCGAACACCGCCAACTTTCGCGGCTTCCCGCACATCCCTGGTCAGGACGCCGTACTCCGCTACGCCACCAAGGACGGTGGGCACGAGGGAGGCGTGCTGTGACCTCCGCCGATCCCACCCGCTGGACGCGCAGGTCCCGAGCCCTCGCGGCCGACAGCTGGGGCGGGCTCGAGGTGCCGCTGGCCGAGGAACTGGAAGCCTACGAGGTCGAGATCCTCGACGGCCCCGCCGTGAAGCGGGTGCTGAGCACGGAAACGACCAGCGCGCTCTACACCGCCGCCCAGCAAACCGCCGACTGGGGCGCGCCGCTCGCCCCCGGCGACACGCTCGACATCCGCATCTTCCAGCTCTCCGCCCTCGTCGGGCGGGGCGCGCCCAAGACCGTCACGCTGATACTCTGAAGGCTTTTCCCATGTCCGACGCCACGACCCATCTCCTGCTTCCCTACATCCTGGCGGCGCAGGCCCAGAAGCACGTCACCCACAACGAGGCGCTGCGGATCCTCGACGGGCTCGTCCAGCTCTCCGTCCTCGACCGGGACCTGACCGCGCCGCCCGGTTCTCCCGCCGATGGCGATCGTTACATCGTCGCCTCGGGCGCGACGGGCGACTGGGCGGGCTGGGACCTGAACGTCGCGCTCTGGACCGATGGCGCCTGGCTGCGACTTCCCCCGCGGATCGGCTGGCGCGCATGGGTCGAGGACGAGGGCCTGCTGCTGGTCTATTACGGCGCGAGCTGGGTTGGCACGACGCCGCACGCTTTGCAGAACATGGCGCTCCTCGGGATCGGCACCACGGCGGATGCGTCGAACCCGTTCTCGGCCAAGCTGAACGCGGCACTCTGGACCGCGAAGACCGTGGCCGAGGGCGGGACCGGCGATCTCTTCTACACCATGAACAAGGAGGCCGCCGCAGGCGATCTCGGGCTGACCCTCCAGACCGGCTTCGTGACCAAGGCGCTGGTCGGGCTGTTCGGCTCGGACAGGTTCCGGCTCGCCGTCTCGGCCGACGGCAGTACCTTCTTCGACGGGCTGAGCGTCGACAACGCCACCGGCATCGTCGACCAGCCGCGGCTGCCGCGGTTCAAGGCGTACACCAACTACGACAACTATGTCGGCGTAGGAACCTGGACGAAGATCGGCCTGAACAACACCGATTATAACGATCAGGGGGCGTTCGACGCCGCGAACAACCATTTCGTGGCGCCTTCGGATGGCACCTACCTCTTCGGCGCGACGCTGCTTTACAAGATCAACGCCAGCGCCACGGCCCGCATGCGCGGGCGGCTCGTGCTGAACGGCACGACGGAAATCCGCGGCTCCCTCGGCGAAATCTCCGCCACCCATGTCTCGCTAGCCACCGCGATCTGGCTGCAGACCATGGTCCCGCTCACTGCGGGCGACACCGTCGAGTTGCAGGGGTATTTCCGGGTCGCGGACGGCTACTTCGCGGCTGACCACACCTCGTTCTGGGGCGCGAAGATCGGCTGAGCGGCAACAACGGGATTGCACACGCCCCTTTGACCTGTGCGGCGCTAGCGGAAAGAAATGCCTTGAAGCTCTAGTTGGTGGAGGTTGCATATCGAGACACGAAAGCGCTGCTCGTGCCTCGCGAGCCTGCGCAAATGCCCAGAACAAAGGCTGCCAAATGCTGACAAGACGACACTTCGTTCGATCAACCACAGCGCTGTTTTCAGCGTCGGTCTCCGGCCCACTCCTCGCCGATACCTGGCCCACCGAGGCGCAGAAGGCTGCCTGGGATGCACAGGTGACGCCTCCAAATTATGTCCCCGAAACCTCCAATCCTTGGGGTCTGCACCCGCGGTTCCTGCCGCAACGAGTCGTCGCGAAGGACGGTCTCGTACCGGGAGATATCCATGTCGATGCGGTCGCGCGATATCTCTACCATATCGAGGAGGGTGGAACCGCTATGCGTTATGGCGTGGCGATCGGGCGTGGCGACCTCTACGAACCGGGTATCTATACGATACAGCGCAAGGTCGAGTGGCCGCACTGGACCCCGACCCAGAACATGATCGAGCGGGAACCGGAGATTTATGCGCAGTTCGAGGGTGGTGTGGAACCCGGGCCCGAGAACGCGCTCGGATCGCGGGCCATGTACCTCTACGTCGGGGATCGCGACACATATTTGCGGATTCACGGTACCCCGTTTCCGCAAAGTATCGGCAGCCGAGCCAGCTCGGGTTGCGTCAGGATGGTGATGGCGCACATCAACAGTCTCTATCCACGTGTCGAGATCGGCTCGACGGCGTATCTCTATTCGGCGGAAGGCAGCCTTGCGGCACCAGAGGTTGGCGACCTGTGGTGATGCGCGCCGAGCGACGGATGCTGCCGTTCGCATTCGTCAGGCCTGCGCCTGCCGACAGATAGCCGCTCCGTTTCTTGCCCGAAGTGGCAGGAGCGTTGTCTCGACCTGACCGCGATGCTCGTACCAGTAACACCCGTCGTCAGGCAGCAGGCGGACGGTTGAGAGATCCTGACCGTCCGCCGCCAATTCGAGAACGATCTCGGGAACGCCGGACTCGGGTTCAGTGGCAGGCAACTGGCCGACCTCCTGCGAGCCGCAGCTTGCGGTCAGAAAGAGTGCGACGACAGCCATCTTCATCCGTGTCCGAGTAATACTCAGCATTGTTGTTCCTTCCGCTTATGCCACTCCTCGCGACGGTTTTCATGGGTAGTGCTAAAACCGCACGGATCACCGCACTTTCTAGCAAAAATACAAACTGAAATACCACCGTATTTTGCTCTTGAAGCTCTAGCTACTGTAGGGGCTATGTCATGGTGATGCACCCGAATCCAGAGGTCCATTCATGCCGTCCGACACCCATCACCACGATCACGATCATGCCGAAGACGACCAGGCAAACGGCGGCAACTGTTGCGGGAGCGCGGGAACGTGCGGCGACATCGAGCCGACGACGCCCGCGCCGACGGGCGGGCGCAGTTTTCAGGTGTCCGGCCTCGATTGCGCCGAGGAGGTCGCGATCCTGAACAAGGTGGTTGGCCCGAAGATCGGCGGGGCCGAGCATCTCGCGTTCGACGTGATCAATGGACGGATGACTATTCTCGACAGCGCCAAGAGTGTATCGGACGGCGAAATTGCAGAACTGGTCGCAAGCACCGGCATGACCGCCAAGCCCTGGGATGCCGAAAACGCGTCGGTCGACCAGGCGGCCCATCTTGCACGACAGCGGCTGTTTACGGCGCTCAGTGGCGGCTTCTGGGCCGCGGGATTTCTGTGGCACATCATCGAGACCGGCATGGGGGGGGCACTCGGCCTCTTCGCAGGGCACGGCGAAGCGCCGATGCCACTGGTCGAGGCAGGGCTATTCGCGGTTGCGATCCTGTTCGGTGTCTGGCTCGTGGCACCCAAGGCATGGTCGTCCGCACGGAGGCTGTCGCCCGACATGAACCTGCTGATGGTGGTCGCGGTGGCCGGTGCCATAGGGCTTGGCGAATTCTTCGAGGCGGCGACGGTTGCGTTCTTCTTCTCGCTCTCGCTCTACCTCGAAAGCTGGAGCGTCGGGCGTGCGAGGAATGCGGTCTCGGCGCTCTTGGATCTTGCACCACCGACGGCGCGCGTGATCCGCGAAGACGGAAGCGAGGCCGACGTTCCGGCGGCTCAAGTCGCCGTAGGCTCAAGCTTCATAGTACGCGGTGGCGACCGTATCCCCCTCGATGGTGAGGTGACGGACGGCGCGGGCGCGGTCGATCAGGCGCCAATCACCGGAGAGAGTGCGCTGGTCCCAAAGGAACGAGGCGACGAAGTCTATGCCGGCACGATCAACGGCGAAGGCACATTGACGGTGCGCGCCACGAAGGCCGCCTCGGACACCGTCTTGGCCAAGATCATCCGCATGGTCGGCGACGCCCATGCCCGCCGCGCGCCGGTGGAGCAATGGGTGGCGAAGTTCGCCCGCATCTACACGCCTATCGTCATGGCTCTCGCCATTGCAATTGCCCTGCTGCCGCCGCTCATTTTCGGTGGGGCCTGGGATTATTGGTTCTACAATGCACTCGTACTGCTAGTGATCGCCTGCCCGTGTGCTCTGGTCATCTCGACACCGGTCTCCATCGTCGCCGCACTCACCGCCTCAGCGCGGGCCGGAGTGCTGATCAAGGGCGGTGCATATGTTGAGGCACCGGGCAAGACCACTGCACTGGCCATGGACAAGACCGGCACGATCACCATGGGCGTGCCCGAGGTGGCGGCGGTGCATCCGCTGGGTAGAGCATCGGCGCAGGATCTGATGAGCCTCGCCGCGGGGCTCGAGGCACGTTCCTCGCATCCCTTGGCGCGCGCCATTCTCGCGCGGGCAGAAGCCGACGGCATCAAGGTGTCCGCCGCAGAAGATACCCGAACCGTTCCTGGTAGGGGACTTGAAGGACGCACTGACGGCCGGTCGATCTGGCTAGGGTCGGACCGGTTTGCCGAGGAGAAGGGTTTCGGCGACGCCATTCCGAAGGATTTGCGCGACCGCATCGAAGGGGCTGGCAGCACCCTTGTTGCCGTGGGCGACGACACCGGCGTGACCGGCATCCTGGAATTGCGCGACCGTATCCGCCCCGACGCCGAGGGCATCGTGGCACAGCTCCACGCGCAAGGCGTGAAGACCATCGTCATGCTGACGGGCGATAACGAGCGGACGGCGCGCGCCGTTGCAGCCGAGGTCGGCATCGACGAGGTCCGCGCCGAGCTTCTGCCCGAAGACAAAGTGACAGCCATCGAAGAACTGGTCGAAACGCATGACATGGTGGCCATGATCGGCGACGGGGTGAACGACGCCCCCGCCATGGCGCGGGCGCATTACGCCATCGCGATGGGTGCTGTTGGTTCGGACGCGGCAATCGAGACTGCGGATATTGCCCTGATGACCGACGACCTCGGCAAGGTGCCTTGGCTGATCGGTCATTCGCGCCGGACAATGTCGATTATCCATCAGAACATCGGTATTTCCTTGGCGACCAAGGGCGTTTTCGTTGTCGCTACCGCGTTTGGAGTGGCATCGATGTGGGGCGCTATTGCAGCCGACGTAGGAGTGTCATTGCTGGTGGTGGCCAACGCCCTGCGCCTGCTGAACAGCCAAGAGGCTAAGGCGCCGCCGTCCGGCGGTGAACAGGTTGGCCCACAAATGGCAAAGGCCGCGCTTGCCCACGGACATTGATCACGCAGCATTTGCAAGGTAACGTAATGTCCATATCAGACCTCACGAAAGAGGCATCGAGCAGTGAAAACCATCCGATTTCCCCGCCGCGCCGTCCTGTTAGGCGGGCTGGCAGCGTTTTTGTCCGGCTGTGCCAGCAAGTTCCGCAGCTATGGCGGACCCGAGGTGACCCGTGTTCGGCTCTACAAGGGGCAGCGCTTGCTTGTTCTCGACGGAGCCGATCGAGTATTGCAAACCTATCCGGTCGGACTGGGTTTCGCGCCCGAAGGTCACAAGCAATTCGAGGGAGACGGTCGGACCCCGGAGGGCAACTACGTTGTCGATAAGCGCAACCCTGAAAGCACTTATCATCTTTCGGTTGGCATCTCTTATCCGAATGAGGCCGACATCGCTTTTGCCGAGGCGCAGGGCCGATCCCCCGGGGGCGACATCTTCATCCATGGTGGTCCACGACCCGGCATCGACCCAACGGACGTCCGCGACTGGACAGCTGGCTGCATCGCGGTCACAGATCGGCAGATCGAGGACATCTATGCAATGGTGAAGGACGGAACACCTATCCACATCTTTGCATGACGGTGTTTCTCATGCGGCGGTAGCGCGCCGTCGCATTGGTCGCCATTGCCCAGCTCCACGAAGCCAAGATGAGCGCCAGCAGCATCCAGTCCCCGAAGCTCGCGTAGAGTGTCGGCGGTCGCGCGGAGGGCAGGCTAGCGTCGATGATGCCCGTTTCGCCGGTATCGAGCCGCGCAACGATCTCTCCGTTCGCGTCGATGACCGCGGAGATGCCCGTATTCGCGGCTCGGATGACAGGAAGGCCTTCCTCTACGGCGCGCATCCGTGCGGAAGCCAGATGCTGCTCCGGTCCGATGCTGGTGCCGAACCAGGCGTCGTTCGTCGCGTTGAAAATCCAGTCAGGTCGGAACAGGTCGTCGACCACATGGCCTGGGAAGATGATCTCATAGCAGATCGCTAGGGCGACCAGCGGCATACCCGGAAGTGCAAGCGTTCGTGGGCCCGGTCCGGGCGTAAAGTCGCCGAGCCCCGCCGTCAGCCGCTCGATGGGCAACCAGCCGCGGAATGGCACATATTCGCCGAAGGGTACGAGATGATGTTTCGCGTATCCGGTCAGGATTCTGCCGATCGCGCCAAAAGCCTAGACCGTGTTGCAATATCGGGTGCCATCTTCGCTCGGTACACGGTCCGGCACACCGGTGAGCAGCACCCTGCCGTCTGGTAGCGCAGCGGCAATGCGATCCCGTGCCTCCGTATCCTCATCGAGGAAACCCGGAGAGGCGGTTTCCGGCCAAAGAAGAACGTCGAAATCGCCGGGCTGGGTTGAAAGCTCAAGATAGCGCGCGAAGGTCGCCTCGCGGTTCTCGGGCGCCCATTTCTCCTCTTGTGGAATGTTGCCCTGGACGATGCGCAGGTCGACACCGGGTGGCTGTTGTGCATCCGACTGGAGGCGAAGCGTGCCGACAGCCCACATCGTCGCGATGCCCGCCAGCGCCATGAGCGAAACGGTCAATCGTTGCCGCCCGGACGCCATGACAGCCGCGCCGGGAAGTGCCGCGACGAACACGGTGAGAAAGCTTAGCCCATAGCTTCCGACCCAGGCGGCGGGTTGGCGAGGAGCGGCGTAATCGACCAAAGCGTAGCCGGCGAGGTTCCATGGAAAACCTGTCAGAACGTGACCGCGCAACCACTCGGCCACGGTCCAGGAGGTCGCGAACAGGAGGCAGGCCAAGAGACTGCCCATGGCTCCACGCCGCGCGATTTCGGCGAAAAGCGCGGCGGCAATGGCCGGGAAAATCGCGAGACCTGCGGACAATCCCGCGACGGCCGGGATCGCCATCGCCCCGAACCGCTCGGCCTCGACGTAGAAACTCTCTGCAATCCACGAAATCCCGAAACCGAACTGGCCGAGACCAAACGCCCAGCCGACGAGGAAAGCGCGCCCGAAGGAGAGATCGCGAAGCCCGACAAACAACGCGGAATAGGCAACGGGAACAAGCAGGAGAATCGAAAGAGGCGGGAAAGTCAGAACCGTCAGCGCCCCGGCGGCGAAACCAAGCGTCATCCGCGAAAGCAAACAGGGGCGCAGAGCGATGCGGTTCAGAATTTCCGTCTTCACGACTTGATCGGACGCCGCGCGCTGATCCATGGCGCGGCGAGCAAGAGCCCTACGCCACTGACGACAAATACATCGGCCATGTTGAAGGCAGGCCAATGTGTTGTGCCAATGTAGAAATCGAGAAAGTCTGTTACAGCCCGATAGCGCACACGATCGATGACATTGCCCAGCGCTCCGCCAATGATCGCGCCGTAGGCAAGTGTTTCGGCCGCATTTTCGACGCGAAACAGCATGACAGCAAGCCAAACACAGATGGCAAGAGCGAGAGCGGTGAGGCTCCACCACGGCGCGCCGCCCAGCATCCCGAAAGTCACGCCGTCATTACGAGAAAAGACGAGGTTGAATCCCGGAAACACGGAAATCCTGGCGCTAAAAGTGGCGGCATTCGCAACGACAATGGCTTTGGTGATCTGATCGATTGCGAACGCAGCAAGCGCGGCAAAGACGCCGATCACTTTGGGTAGTGACATTGCCTCACCCCAACCAGACATCGAGAAACAGCATCAGAACGAGCCCGACAGCCAGGCCGAGCGTCGCCCTGTTCTGATAGCCGCTGCGATGGGTTTCGGGGATAATCTCGTGGCTGATGACGTAGAGCATTGCGCCCGCGGCAAAGGCCAGTCCCCATGGAAGCAGCGGTTCCGACAGTGTGATGATGCCGGCCCCGAGCAGACCGCCAATCGGCTCGACCATGCCAGTCAGCGCCGCAATGCCCCAGGCGCGCAGCTTCGGATATCCCTCGCCCAGCAGCGACACCGCGACGGCCAATCCTTCGGGCGCGTTCTGCAAGCCGATGCCGATGGCGAGTGGGAGGCCACCTTCCATGCCACCGGAGCCGAACCCGACCCCGACCGCGAGACCCTCGGGAAAGTTGTGGATCGTGATCGCGATGATGAACAGCCAGACCCGCCGCAATGACGCCGCTTCGGGCCCTTCGCGTCCCGTCTTGAAATGCTCGTGCGGCAGCTTTTCGTTCATCAGGGCGACAGCCCCCATGCCCAGAAGGATCGAGACGCATACGATGGCCGCAGGCATCGCGCCGTTCTCGAACATCGGCTCTGCGGCATCTAATGCCGGGATGATCAGCGAAAAGAACGAGGCTGACAGCATGACACCGGCAGCGAAGCCGAGCGACAGATCGCGCGTGGCCCGGGACGGGATGCGCCCGAACAGCACGGGAGCTGCTCCGACTGCCGTGAGCGAACCGGCGGCGAGACTTCCGAGAAAGCCGAGCATTATCGGGGACAGATTTTCCATGGGCGGGCCAGATTATCCTTCGGCGTAGCTTGAAAAGACTTCCGTCGCCCCGTCCTCGCGGATGAGGAAGACATCATAGGCTTCGCGGTCATCCTCAGGCCCCATACCGGGCGAGCCATAGGGCATCCCCGGAACGGCGAGGCCTACGGCGTCCGGGCGCTCCTCGAGAAGGCGGCGGATGTCAGCGGCCGGGACATGGCCCTCGATCACGTAGCCATCAATGAGCGCGGTGTGGCAGGAGACCATGCGCTGCGGCACGCCGTTGTCGAGCTTGAAGCGAACCAGCGATCCACCGAACATGTCCTGGCCGGTCGGCGCAAAACCGTTTTCTTCGAGATGGTTCATCCACGAGAGGCAGCAGCCGCATCCGTTCGTCTTGCGGACGTCGATCGCCGTTGCCTCTGCGAGGGCCTGTGCCGCCGGGGAAAGGGCGAGCGTGATGGCCAGAGCTTGGGTCATGCGTTTCATGGATCAGAGCCTTTCGGTTATCGTTTCGGCAATCTCGCTGCCGAGGTTTTCATTCAGAAGCGCCCGCGCCTCGGCCAGACGCGAGAGCGCGGCGGTATCATCCGCTTCGCGCTCGGCTGCTTCGGCGAGCCGGTCGTCAGAGAGGGGGTCAGTCGGGCGCCCATCCACGAGCACCTCATAGTGCAGGTTCGGACCTGTCGCCGTGCCAGTCGCGCCGACGCGGCCGATCACGTCTCCCGCCGCAACGCGTTGGCCTTGTGCCAAGTCTTCCGGCACGGCGCTCAGATGCGCGTAGCGCGTCATGGTGTCGGAGCCGTGCAAGATTTCGACCACGCGACCATATCCGCCGCGCCAGCCGATGAAATTGACCCGCCCCGGTGCCGTCGCTTGAACCGGTGTCCCACGTGCCGCTGCGAAATCGACGCCGGTGTGCATCCGGACGTTGCCAAAGACCGGATGCGTGCGGCGTCCGAACACCGAGCTCAGGCGCGCACCCTCGACCGGCTGTGCGAAGACGCGCAGCACCTCGCCATCGACGTAGATCGTCGCCTGACCGCTGCCGTCGTCCGGCCATACGATCTCGTAAAGCGAACCGCCGATCTCCAGTGCGGCGAAGGCGAGTTCGGGCTGTCCGATCCTGTCCTCGCCGACCCGCGCCTCACGCCAGAGAAGCCTTAGTGCTTCGCCGCCGGCCATCTCGCGGCGGAAATCCACGGTCCCACCCAGCATCTGCGCAAGGTCCACGGAAAAACGGGCGGGTATGCCGGCTTCGTCGAGTGCCGCGAAGATCGAGCTGTCGATCACGGCTTTGCCGGCAAGGGTTACGATTTCCGGATCCGGAGTCACGACCTGTGTGGACAACTGCTCGCCGAAAACCACCTCGATCCGAACCCCGTCCTCGACGGCAAGTGAGACGGTGCGGGGGCTGCCGTCCATGGTCGAAGCGACAGTGACCGAGTGCCCCGGCCGCAGCCGTCGCAGATCGTATTCCGCGCCAAGCGCGAGGGCAACTTCGGCTCTGTCAGAAGCCGCAAGTCCAGCTTCGGACAGCAAGAAATCGAGCGTCTCGCCTGGTGCAATGTCGCGCGACCACGTCGACAGCGGTGGCTCGATCGCCCTTACCGGCCTGTCGGCAAACGCGACCTGCAGAAGGGGCAGCGGGCTGAGGTCGGATGCATCGTCTGCCCATGCCGCCGCGGGCAGCATCACGGGGATGTCAACGTTCTGGGGGGCTTCAGGACCTTGGGGCATCCAGCTACCTGCCTGGGCAAGTTCCGGCGGCACGGGTTCTTTCGACAAAAGATCGGAGATCGCGATAGCTGCCCCGGGAACCGTCCCCGCAATTGCGACACAAGCCGCCAAAGTTCTGAGCCTCATGTCGCCCCCTCCATTTCTTCTTCCAGCGCGCGGCGAATTTTCGGCACCGCGAATTCTCTGGGTTCGTGATAGTCGATCATGGTGACGAACCGCCCAGAGGCTGCGAACAGGAAGACGCTCGCGCTGTGGTTCATCGTGTAATCGCCGCTCTCCGTCGGCACCCTTTCGTAGGTGGCGTGGAAGCCGTCCGCGACGCGCGCTATCTGCTCCTCCGGCCCCGTCCAGCCGCGAATCGCCGGATGGAAGTAGCCGACATATTCGGCCATCGTTTCGACAGTGTCGCGCTCGGGATCGACCGTGATGAAAACCACGTTCATCTCGTCGGCCTCGTCTCCCAGATCGTCGAGCCATCCCGAAATGTCCGAGAGCGTGGTCGGGCAGACATCGGGACAGTAGGTGAAGCCGAAGAACGCCATCGTCGGTCGCCCGATCAGGGTTTCCGGCCCGACCGCGTTGCCCTCATGATCCGTCAGACGGAAATCCATCGCGGTCAGAGCCACAGGCCGCTGCCCGATAGGCTCAGGTCCACCGGGGCCATCGACCTGCCACCAACCGGCAAAGAGCATCAGGGCGACCACCCCGACACCAGCCGCGCCGTACCCTAGGATCGCCCGTCGCCGCATCAGTCCTCCGGCCCCCGCGCGGAGATGCCGAGGATCGTCACCTCGACCGTCACTTCGCCTCCGTCGTCGAAAAGCAGGGTCAGCGGAAAGGTTTCCCCTTCCGTCATCGGTTCTTGCAGCCGCATCAGCATTGCGTGCAGGCCCCCCGGTTCGAGCGCGACGCTCTCGCCCGGGGCGATCGCGATTTTCCCCGCCGGGCTCATGGAACTCACACCCTCGGCATTGGTCTTCGTCTCGTGAATTTCGGGCATCATCGCGAGCGGTGTTGTAAGGCCGATCAGCGTCACCGGCTCGTCGCCAGTGTTGCGGATCGTCATGTAAGCGGCCCCGGGACGGTTCACCCCGATGGAGGCGCGGGACCACGCGTTCTCGACGACAACATCCTCGGGTCCGGCCAGCGCGGGCACTGAGAGGCCTCCAAGGGTCAAAAGCGCCGCCAGTATGCTGGTCAAAATATACTTTTTCATCGTTTTGATCCTGCCCTTTCCATTCAGCTTTGCGCGGCAGCGACTTCGGCAGCCACCAATCGCCGCAGTTCTGCCTCCCCGAATGGATCGAGCGGCTTGCCGTTCACGAAGAATGTGGGCGTCTGGCGAACTCCCACGGTCTCTACATCGGCACGATCCTGATTCAGGATCGCCACGACATCGGGTGCCAGCATTTGCGTGCGCGCGGCCTCGGCATCGAGTCCGGCCGTGGCGGCGATCTGAAGGATCAGGCCAGGCGCCGGGGCACCGTGTGACGCCCATCTCGGCTGTTCCCGCAGAACGGCCTCGAGCACCGGCACGTAAACGTCCTGCATGTGCGCCGCCTCGAGCACGCGGATGGCTTCCTCGGATGCCGCGCCGTGGAAGGGCGTGTAGCGGATCACGACGCGGACAGCATCCCCATGCTCGGCCATGATGTCCTTCAAGAAGGGGTGAAAGGCGCGACAGGCCTCGCAGGCCGGATCGAAGAATTCGACGATCGTGACGGGCGCTTCCGCAGGCCCGAGGATGGGCGAGTAGGGGCGGATCATCGCGTCCGCGAGTTCCGGCGCAACAGGCTCCGCTTCGGCCACCGGGCCGGGGCGGGTTGCAAACCAGGTGGCTCCGCCGAAACCGGCGACGCCGAGGGCGAGAACGGACAGGATCAGGCCGCGTCGGTTCATGTTCGTGTGTCCTTCAATGAAAGGGCCGACAGCGCCCCGATCAGCGCGAAGGCGGCGAGCGCCATCAGCGGGATCGGGATGCCGAAGACCAGTTGGTTGTCATCGGTGCAAGAGGGGCCGGTGGCCGTGCAGGGCTGGATGCGTTCGGGAACAAGACCGACGTACAGCCCCATGTGCCAGAGGGCGATTGCGCCGCCGCCAAGCGCCAATGCGATGCCGTAGCGCCCCACGCGGCCGTCCCGCCACCAAAGGCCGAGCCCGAGGACAATGGCCAAGGGGAACATGAAGGCGCGCTGGAACCAGCACAGCACACAGGGCGTCTGCCCCAGCACCTCGCCGATGAAAAGCACGGCAAGCGAGGCGACGAGCGCGATGATCCACGCTAGCCCGAGGGCTGTTTCTCCGGATATGCGGTTCATTTCGGTCAGATCCTCTCTTCCAGATCGGCGAGAATCTCCTCGGCGGAGGTGCCGTAGGGCCACGAGTCGGCGAAGCCCGCGTCGGGATCGAAGAGGAACAAATGCGACGTGTGGCCCATCGTGTAACCATCCGGCGCCGCAGCCTCTTCGACGCGTTCAAAGAAGATCGGAAACGTCTCGGATGTGGCGGCGATCTGTTCCGGCGTGCCGGTCAGACCGATGATGCCCGCATCGAACAGCGGGACGTATTCGGCGAGTGCGGCGGGCGTGTCCCGTTCGGGGTCGATGGTGATGAAAATCGGCTGGACCTTGGCGGCATCGTCGCCCAGACTGTCCATCACCGCCGCGACCTCAGATAGGGTCGTCGGGCAGACGTCGGGGCAGTTGGTAAAGCCGAAAAAAACAAGCATCCAGCGCCCCGCAAAGTCCTTCTCGGTTCGGACCATACCCTGGTGGTCCGTCAGTTCGAATTCAGCGAAGAAAGGCGGCTCGGCGTCAGTTCGGGCGCTGTCGGCACGATAGTCGGACCAGAGTAAAAGCCATACGAAGGCAAGCGCTGCCACGCCTGCCAAAACCCAAAGAAACTTCTGTGCCGATGTAAGAGACAATCCTGTTCGCCTGCCATTGATCCTTGTGTGTCTGCGCGTCTACATCCTCTAGCCACTGAAGGTTCAAGCATGAAGATGGCGCCTTGATGCGACATCACGCGCCTGTGAATCCCGCACTTGCCCGCTCACACCGCAAAACCTACAAGGACTGTATACTTTTTCTGGAGGCGAGAATGCTCACGATCGGCACTCTGTCAAAGAAGACCGGCACGAAGGTGCAGACCATCCGGTACTACGAGCAGATCGGGCTCATGCCCGAACCTGGCCGGACCGAGGGCGGACAGAGGCGCTACGACGGTTCACAACTCGATCGCCTGTCCTTCATCCGCCACTCGCGGCAACTCGGCTTCTCGCTCGATGCGATCCGCGAGCTGCTCGACCTCAGCGACCATCCCAATCGGCCCTGTGATGAAGCTGATGCCATCGCGCGTCGCCAGCTCAAACGGGTGGAGCAGCGCATGGCCCGCCTGAAGGCGCTGCGCACGGAACTGAAACGCATGGTCCACGAGTGCAGCGGCGGGCGGACAGCGGATTGCCGGGTGCTGGAGGTATTGCGGGACCATTCTGAATGTCTGACCGAGCACGACGAGATTGGGGCCTGATTGGACCATGCCGATGTCGCGGCAGGAACTTAGACCAGCCGCAGGAGTTCTTCGATCGTAAACCACGAGCCGAAAACGAGAAATGGCCGCAGAACAAGATTCAAAAGAGAGACGCACGCTCTGGATCGTTCTGGCGCTCAATATCGGTCTGGCCGTGGCTTTTTTTGCAACCGGTGCGTTCGGCGATTCCAGCGCCTTGATCGCCAACGGCCTCGACAACCTTTCCGACAGCTTCGTCTACGCTATCAGCCTGTTTGCGCTGTCCCGGTCCGGCAAATGGAAACGCGGAGCGGCGAACATCTCCGGTGGGCTGCTGATCCTGTTCGCTGCAGGCATCCTCTACGATGCATGGCGCCGCTACATCGGCGGGTCAGATCCGCTCGGGACGATCATGATCGCCATGGCCCTGATCGCCGCGGCGATCAACGCGGTCTGCGTCTGGTTGCTCGCCCGACTCCGCGAACCGGACGTCAACATCCGCGCGGCGAACACCTTCAGCTGGAACGACTTCGCCGCGAACCTCGGGATCGTCGTGGCTGGCGGTCTCGTCGCCTGGCTGGGAACGAACTGGCCGGACCTGGTCGTGGGTGTGGTCGTGGCCGGGATCGCGTCGTGGGGCGGTATCGACATCCTGCGCGATGCACACGGCGAACACCACAAAGCCGTTCATGCCGACGACCGGTAGCGATTGATCGCCTTCTGAGAAAAAGGACTTGAAGCTACAGTCGCTCGAGCATTTATGTAGATCCTCGCCAGACTCGAGGAGATGCATCTTGCCCGCCGTTGACCCCTTGCTGACAGCCACGCGGCTGCTGGATTTCGAAGCCGCTCCTATTGCGGATCTGGTCGCGGGCCGCGGCTGGCAGGCTTTTGGCGAGCATGACCGGATCGGTGCCGCCTATGATTTCGTCCGAAACGAGATCGCTTTCGGCTACAATCGTGCCGACGACATCCCGGCCTCAGAAGTGCTGTCGGACGGCTACGGCCAGTGCAACACCAAGGGCACGCTGCTCATGGCGTTGCTACGTGGCCTTGGCATTCGGTGTCGCCTGCATGGCTTCACCATCCACAAGGCGCTCCAGCGCGGTGTCGTGCCCGAGTGGGTTTATCCGCTGGCCCCCGCGGAAATCATCCACTCCTGGGTAGAGGTCGAGACCGAGAATGGATGGATCAATCTCGAAGGGTTCATCCTGGACACGCCCTTTCTGAAATCGCTGCAACGGGCGTTCATCGAGATGGAAAGCCTTTGCGGCTACGGGGCCAGCACCGACTGCTTGAGCGGCCCACCGGTCGAGTGGACCGGCGACGACACATATATCCAGAAGACCGGCATCGCCCGCGATCTCGCAACATACGCTATACCAGACGAGTTCTACCGGGGGCATCGCCAGGACTTCGGCGCCTTGCGCGACTGGCTCTATCGCCACGTCATCCGCCACTGGATGAACAGACGCGTGCGCGCAATTAGGCGGGGCAAGGTGCCGCAAATCCCCGGCCTCGCTCGCCCGAACCATCTTCATGAGGAGACGCACCGTGCCGCATGATCACGGCCATGCCCACATCGATCCCGCATCCGGTGACCGGCGCGTGTCCATCGCGATCTGGGCGAACGCCCTTCTGACCGTCGCACAGATCGCGGGCGGCGTCGTTTCGGGCAGTCTCGCGCTGATCGCGGATGCGCTGCACAACTTCTCGGACATGGCGTCGCTGGTGATCGCTTTCGCGGCGCGCAAGATCGCGCGGCGGCCCGCCGACGAACGCATGACCTTCGGATACGGCCGGATCGAGATTGTCGCTGCACTGATCAACTACACGACACTCATCCTCGTCGGCGTTTACCTGATCTACGAGGGCGGTATGCGCATGATCGATCCGCCCGAGGTTCAGGGTTGGACCGTTGTGATCCTCGGCGGCGTGGCGCTCGTGGTCGACGCTCTGACTGCGGCGCTCACCTGGTCCATGCAGAAGGGCAGCGTGAACATCCGCGCGCTCTTCCTGCACAACCTCTCGGATGCGCTCGCCTCGGTCGCCGTGATCGTCGGCGGCACGCTGATCATTCTCTACGACCTGCGCTGGGTCGATCCCGCAATCACCATCGGTATCGCGCTGTATATACTGTATCTCGCACTGACCGAGATCGGCGGCCCGATCCGGACACTGATGCTGGGCAGCCCGCCGGATATCGACAACTCGGCCGTGATTGCCGCGATGCGGGACGTGGACGGCGTTACGGATGTCCACCACGTGCATCTATGGCAGATGCAGGAACACGAGGCGGCGCTCGACTGCCACGTGGTCGTCGCCGAAGATGGATGGACAAGAATCGAGGCCATCAAGGGCGAGATCAAAGCACGACTGAGCGAGCGCTTCGGCATCGCTCATTCCAGCCTCGAATTCGAGAATGAAAGGAACGCCCACACCAACGCCAACCTCTACGGTCACGGTAGTAATGGCCATGAATGATCAGGAGCACGAATTGACGGAAGAACGATATTATCTCGCACCTTCATACACTTAAGCGCAGGGCAGGCAGTGTCAGCTTGGTGGAGAAGGTTGGATATCAGGCCCATCCCCTCCGCCATTACCACCCTTTCGAACCTGTCCCGGCGGCGGGTCCGAGGCGGAATTTCTCAGGTTTAGAAGGGGTTTCCGGTCAGGTGCTCATGTTCGGAGGCCCTCTGTTCGAAGGCCACGGGTGATTTCCAGCCCAGGGCGGAGTGTTTTCTACGCGGGTTGTAGAAGACGTTGATGTATTCGAAGAGGGCGATCTCGACCTCGCGCCGTGTTCGCCAGTCGCGGCGCCAGACAAGTTCTGCCTTCAGCGATTTGAAGAAGCTTTCGACAGCTGAATTGTCGTAGCAGTTGCCTTTCCCGCTCATGGAAGTGCAAATCGACAGAGAAATCATCACCCGCAGGCGGTGACAACCGACACCGCCGGGCGGCGAAATTCGACAGTGCCGAGCATAGCTAGTGACATCATTGCCTCGAAAAGCGGGGCCGGATCGCGATGAGGATGTTCATTCGGGCGGTGTGCTTACAAGATCTCCATGGCCTGAATCAACCGACAGCTAAATGCCGGCCGCTCATTCCTGAAACTCCTCCTTGGCAATTGCCAAAGCCGACACAGCTGCTGGCCAGCCGGCATAGAACGCCATCTGGGTTATCGTCTCGACGATTTCCTCCTCGGTCAGCCCGTTTCGCAGCCCGACATTGATATGAGAGCGAAGCTGGTCGGGGCGGTTCAGGGCGATCAGCGCCGAGATCGTGACCAGACTGCGGTCGCGTTTGGCAAGTTCTGGACGCTCCCAGATATCGGCATAAAGCACGTCATCCGTCAGCTCGACCATCTTCGGGGAAATCTCGCCGAAAAGCTGCTGCGCGCGCGAAGGTTCATTCTCCTGCGCTGCCTCCGCATCGGGTTCCTGGGTCTGCGCATCTGCGACGCCTGCCATTCCCGATGACAGGAGAAGGCCCGAGGCCAGGATCGCATTTCTGACATTCTTCATAAGAAAATTCCTTGATTGATCAGACCGGCACCGCAATTGGACGGCGGCACCGGCCAGTCGGTTTCGACTAAGTGCCTGCAACAAAAAACGCCGGGATCAGGCACGATCCTGCGCAACGGTCCGGGCGTAGAAGGCATCAAGTTCAGTCATGGCCGCGTTCACATATTCCGGGACCCAGTAAGTCTCGATATGTTTGGCGCCCTCGATCGTGAACAGCTTCTTGTCATTGGTGCCGGTCGCTTTCGGGAAAGCGTCCTCGGTCATATACAGGCTGTCCGCCGCGGTGCCCGCGATCATCAAAAGCGGCTGGTCGATCAATTCGATCTGATTGGTGGCATCCCACCGCATCAGGTCAAGCATGCTGCTCATGGTGTAGCGCCCGTTCGAGTTCGGATGAGCATGCGTTTTTCCGTAATACTCGAACCCCTGACGATACAGATCGAACGGCAGCGCCGCGATCTGTTCATCCGTCAGCACGGCGTCGCCCAGATACTTGATTTCGCCTCCGGCAGCTTCCTGCGCCCGGGCATCCGATGCCTGCTTCATCCGATCATGGATCGTGCCGAGGTCCGAATCCATATAACCGTTGCGACGAACCCTGCCGGTATTGAACATGCTGATCGTGGCGACGGCCTTGAATCGCTTGTCGGTCTTTGCTGCGGCCAGTGAATATCCACCGCCGCCGCAAATGCCCAGCAGGCCCATCCGCGTTGTATCGACGCCGGGATATTGCTCGATATAGTCTGCCGCGCCGTGAATGTCCTCAATACGGAATTGCGGCTTGTCGGTATTACGCGGCTCGCCGCCGCTGCCGCCCTGATAAGCCGCATCCATCGCGATGGTGATATAGCCCAGCTCTGCCAGACGCTGTGCGTAAAGACCGGCCACCTGCTCTTTCACGCCGCCATTCGGGTGCGCCACAACAATCGCCGGATAGCTGCCGGCCGGGTCATAATTGGCCGGCGTATAGACATTCGCGGCGATTTCGACGCCGTGCAGGTCGTATTGCACCGGGTGAATGTTGACCTTTCCCGGCTCGTTCGCGTTGATTGCATCTGCGTAAACGAGGGTAAACGGGTTCTCGCCTGCTGCGGCCTTGGCTGCGGTACTTGTCATGAAGTTAGCTCCTATCATCGTAGCGGTAAGCGCGAATGCGGACGTCCCCAGGAAACGCCGCCGTGTCGGGTTGATCTGCGTTTGGGCAACTTTGATCATGTTCATCTGTTCGTTCTCCATAAGAACCTCAGGCGAGCATCGGGTGCCTGTGCGGGTTGCCAGGAAAGCAGCGCGGTGCTGAAGGAATCTCTGGCTTGGCTCGCGAATCTTCTATAATGATGCAATATCCTCATCAATGATGGATATATTTCACAAACCTGTTCAAAAGTTCTCAACAATATGGCTCAAGTAGATCTTGCGGAACTGAACACCTTTGCCATGGTCGCAGATCATCGCAGCTTTCGCGAAGCTGCGCGCGTGCTTGGCGTGTCGCCCTCGGCGATCAGCCACACGATCCGCAATCTGGAGGCAAAGCTTGATGTGCGCCTGTTCAACCGGACAACTCGTTCTGTCGCCCTGACCGATGCGGGCGAGCAGCTTTTGCGGCGCGTCCGCCCCTCGATTGCGGATCTTGAGAATGCCGTGAACGAGGTGGCGGCCGGGCTGGATCGGCCGACCGGCTCAATCCGCATCAGCGCGGCGGAAATTGGCGCCAAGCCCATAATCCAGAACGTCTTGCCGGGGTTCTTGAAGAAGTATCCCGATATCCATGTTGAAATCGTTGTCGACACGCGGCTGGTGGATGTCGTGGCCGACGGCTTCGACGCAGGCATCCGCATCCGCGAGGACGTGCCGAGGGACATGGAGATCGTGCCATTCGGCCCTGACTGGCGGTTCATCGCAGTCGCCGCCCCGGCCTATCTGGCACGATCCCCCGACATCAGCACGCCGCAGGATCTTCTAAACCATCGCTGCATCCGTTACCGCTTCGCCAGCGGTGCGCTTTTCCCATGGGAACTGCAGCGTGATGGCGTGACGACTTCAATCGACGTTTCGGGCCCGATGACGCTGGGCAATACCAATCTCATCCTTGAAGCAGCGCTCGGCGGCATTGCGATCGCATGGCTTCCCGAAATGCTGGCCGCTGACCATCTGGCCGATGGCAGGCTTATCCGTGTCCTGCCGGAATGGGGACACGTGTTTTCAGGAGCATGTCTGTATTACCCGGCAAACCGGCATCAGCCGACGGCGTTCAGGCTGTTCGTGCAGGCCATTCGCGATTGGGCGGAGGGTGCTGCACACGACTGAAAGTCAGACACGCAGCCGCCTTGATCATGAGGCCGGGCGCAGTCAGGCTGCGCCCGGCCGGACATGTTGCGCCCGGGGTCACATAGCGGGCAGCAGCACGCCGTCCACGACATGAACGACACCGTTTCCGGCTTCCATATCCGCCGCGGTGACGGTCACGACATCATTGATTTTCACCATGTCGCCGTCGAGCGTCAGGTTAAGCTCGCAATTGCCCATCGTCGTGACGGGATGGGTTCCACCGTCATCGGCGATCATCTGGGCGACGTCGGCGGCAAGCGCGCGTGCCTCGACGACGTGACACCCCAGGATCTGGACCAGCTTGTCGCGGTTTTCGGGCATCAACGCCTCTTCCAGCGCGCCCTCTGGCAATGCGGCAAAGGCTGCATCGGTCGGTGCAAAGACGGTGAACGGCCCCTCGCCCATCAGCGCCTCGCCCATATCGGCGGCAACGACTGCCTGTTCGAGTGTCGTGTGGTCCGGAGATTCCATCACAATATCGGCGACAGTTGCCGGCATGTCCTGCGCAAGCGCCGCAGAAGCGGCAAACGCAAAGACAGTGGTCATCGCAAATTTCATAACCTTCATTCCATCCTCCTTTGGTATGTGGTCATGAGACGGGGCCGCGACCGGATTTGTTGCGCCTATCACGGTTTCGTGAAGGAGCACGGCGTCTTGCAGCAGGCGCGTCGCTGTTGCATGCTTTCCCCGATGAAGCGGAGCATCCCATGACGCCTGACCCGGCAGAGCTTCAGGACCTGCTGGCACGCGTTGCCATGCGGGATCGTGCGGCATTCCGGCAGCTTTATCAGGTTGCTTCACCGAAACTTTTCGCGATCTGCCTTCGTATTCTGAAGGATGAACAGGAAGCCGAAGATACCTTGCAGGAGGTGTTCGTCAAACTCTGGCACAACGCCGACCGCTATGCCCCGCAGGTGGCCAGCCCGCACGCGTGGATGAATGCGGTGACGCGCAATCTCGCCATAGACACGCTGCGCCGCCGCAAGCCCGGTGGCGGCGACCTTGACGCCGTGGACAATCTTGCCGATGCCGCGCCGGGGCCGGAAGCGGACGCTATCCGGCGGTCAGAGGGGCGGCGGATCGAGGCATGTCTGGCCGAGCTTGACCCCGACCGGGCGCAGGCGGTGCGTCTGGCCTATGTCGAAGGCGAAAGCTACCTCGAACTGGCAGAGCGTTTTTCGGTGCCGCTGAACACAATGCGTAGCTGGCTCCGGCGCAGTCTCATCCGATTGAGGGAGTGTCTGACAAGATGACCGACGACACCCCCGCCCTTGATCCGCGAGACATTGCCACGGCTGGCGAATACGTGCTTGGCACATTGCCGCAACCCGAGCGAGAAACATTCCGCCGCCGCCTGCTGAGCGAACCCGCGCTGCTTGCCGAGGTTGCCAGATGGGAAACTCATTTCGACCCGATCGCCGAAGAAGTGCGCCCTGTCAGCCCGCCGGAACGGGTCTGGGACGGGATTGAAAGGCGAATTCAGCCCGGCATGGGTTCGGCCGCGCCGAACGGCGCGCTGCGGCTGTGGCGCTGGCTCGCGATCGGCAGCGCCCTGGCGACCGCGGCACTGATCCTGGTCATGTGGGCTGGCATTCAGCGCGCGCCGGATGAGCGCCGGCTTTGGGTCTCTGACATGGTGTCGGAAGACAGTTCGGTTCGATTGACAGCGCTTTACGATGAAAGCGACGGCGAGATGAGGGTCTCGGTCGCCGGCACCCCTCCCGGCGAGGGTCGCGATTTCGAATTGTGGCTGATCGAGGGTGACAACGCGCCGATCTCGCTTGGCGTCATGCCGCATGAGGGGCAAGCCGCGATGCCGCTGCCAGAGGATCTGCGGACCCGTGTGGCAAACGCGACCCTTGCGATCACCGACGAGCCTGCCGGCGGCGCGCCGGGCGGCGTGGCGACCGGGCCAATCATCGCGCTGGCAGAAATGCGGCGGATTTAGCGTCGAGTGGCAGCCGTTGCAGGGTTGCCGCTTGCCGCATTCTTCGTTCAGATATGCCCCGAACAACCTTTACATCAAAGAATCGGGTCGGGCAGCGGAGCCTGCCGCGCCGCAGATGCCTCTCGGGAATGGAACTGACATGATAAAGCACCTTGCCCTTTCTGCCGCCCTCATGATTGCGGGCCTGTCGGCCGCCGGGGCGGAGACCTTCTATTTCTCGGCAATTCCCGACGAGGATGACACCGCGCTGAAGGAGCGTTTCGACAAGGTCGCGGATTATCTGGCGGGCGAGCTTGGCGTGGACGTGGCCTTCGTGCCGGTCAAAAGCTACGCGGCTTCGGTAACGGCATTTCGCAACGACCAGATCCAGCTGGCCTGGTTTGGCGGGTTGACCGGCGTGCAGGCGCGGATGGTCACACCTGGCGCGAAGGCCATCGCGCAGGGCGTCGAGGACAAGCAGTTCGTCAGCTATTTCATTGCGAATACCGAAACCGGGCTGAGCGCATCGGAAGAATTCCCGATGGACATGCGCGGGCTCAGCTTCACCTTCGGGGCCAAGACCTCGACCTCGGGCCGGTTAATGCCGGAATTCTATATCCGCGAGGAGACAGGCGATGCGCCGGAAGACTTTTTCAGCCGCGTCGGCTTTTCGGGCGATCACAGCCAGACGCTGCGGCTGGTATCGACCGGGGCCTATGACGTGGGCGCGCTGAATTTCTCGGTCTATGACAAGGCGGTCACCGACGGCCTGCCAGAGATCGAAACCGCGAAGATCATCTGGAAGACGCCGCCTTATCCCGATTACAACTGGACGATCCGCGGCGATGTCGATGATCGCTTTGGCGAGGGTTTTTCGGACCGCGTCCAGCAAGCGCTTATCGGGATGACAGACCCCGATCTGCTGGCAAGCTTCCCGCGCTCTGGCTTCATTGCCGCAGCGAACGAGGATTACGCGCCGATCCAGACCGTGGGCGAGGAGCTGGACCTTTTGGAATGAAGGCACGGCTCGACGGCGCGACGCTCGGCTATGGCGCGAAACCGGTTCTCAGCGGGGTCGATTTCACGCTGAACGACGGCGAGCGCGTGGTGCTGCTGGGGCCGTCCGGGGCGGGAAAATCGACGCTTCTGGCCGCGATCTATCGTCAGATGACCAAGGCCCGAACGCGCGTGGCGCTTGTTCCGCAGGATCATGGGCTGGTGCCGCAGCTTTCCGTGCGCCGCAATGTCTATATGGGCCGGCTGGACGATCATTCCGGGATCATCAACCTGGGTCGCCTGATCCATTTGCCGCAGCATGTGCGTGACGGCATCGACGCGATCCTTTTGCCGCTGGGACTGTCCGAATTTGCTACCCGCCCGGTCGAGGCACTGTCGGGCGGGCAGCGTCAGCGCACCGCGCTTGGCCGTGCGCTTTATCGCGGCGGCGAAGTCATCGTCGCAGACGAGCCTGTATCGGCTGTGGATGCGGTCCAGTCGCGCGACATCATGTCGATGATCGCTGCCCGCTTTCCGACGGCGCTGATCGCACTGCATGACATCGACCTCGCCCGCCTCTACGCGACCCGGATAATCGGTCTCAAGGACGGTCGCGTCCGCTTCGACGCCGAAACGAAGAAGGTCAGCGACGCACAGATCGAAGCGCTTTATGCGTGACCGGCTGTCGCCATATGCGGTCGTCGTGATCTTCGTGGCGATCGCGGGGCTGATGCTGCCATTCGCCGATCTGGGCATCGCGGGCCACGATCCCTGGCCACTGCTTGGCCGCATGCTGGCGGGATTTGCGCGCCCGGATTTTTCCGCCGTCGAGACGCTGGCCCATGCCCTGGCCCTGACCGTCGCATTCGCAGTTGCGGGTGTCTCGATCGGCGCGGCGGCGGGGCTTCTGATGGCGCCGTTGTATGATCGTCGGCCCGTACGCGCGCTGTGCATCGCGCTGCGTTCCATTCACGAAATTTTCTGGGCGCTGCTGCTGATACAGGCGATAGGCATTGGCGCGCCGGCAGGGGTTCTTGCGCTCGCCCTGCCCTATGCGGGCATCTTTGCCAAGGTCTTTGCCGAACAGATCGAAGAAGCCGACCCCCGGCCCCGCAACGCCCTTCCCCCGCGAACCGACGCCGTTTCACGCTTTGTCTGGGCAAGCCTGCCGATGATCCGCGCCCCGATGCTGGCTTACACGCTTTACCGGCTGGAATGCGGCATGCGGGCAAGCGCCGTGATCGGCTTCATCGGGTTGCCGACCCTTGGCTTCCAGCTCGACAGCTTTTTCCGGAAAGGGGATTACGGCGCGGCCTCCGCGATCCTGATCTGTTACATCCTGCTGATCGCGACGATCCGGCTGTGGATGCGCCCCCGGCTCGCGCCGTTCTGGATCATCGCCGCCTTTTCGCTTCTGGCAACGGTGAATGCGCCACCGATGGGGACCGGCGCGCTCTGGCGTTTTCTCAGCGAAGACATCATCCCGGCACCACTTCGTGACGGCCAGGGGCTGACCGGCCTGTTCGATTGGCTCCGAGAGATGACGCTGGCCCAGATCTTGCCCGGCATCTGGAACACCGTCGTCGCCACGCAGGTCGCGCTTGTGCTGACCGGTTTGGTGGCATTCTTCGGCTTCGGCCTTGGCGTTGCGGCGGTCAGCGGACAGATCGGCCGGCTTCTGGGACATTTGCTGTTGGTGACACTGCGCAGCCTGCCCGAATACATGCTGGCCTATCTGTTCCTGCAGATCTTCGGTCCTTCGCTGTTGCCCGCGATCCTTGCGCTTGGCCTGCATAACGGCGCGATCATCGGGCACCTGCTTGGCCGCGAGGCAGATGCGATCCTTCCGGAAATGCGCCCCGACGCGCCGCGAGGCCTGAGCCTTTGGGCCTGGGAGCTTGCGCCCCGCCTTTTCGGCCGCTTTCTGGCATTGTGCCTGTATCGGTGGGAGATCATCCTGCGCGAAAGTGCGGTCATGGGCATCCTCGGGATCGCAACACTGGGTTTCTTCATCGACAGCGCCCTTGCCGAGCTGCGCGTTGACCGTGCCGTGATACTGCTTGCCGTGATCGCGCTGTTAAGCGCGACAATCGACGCCATCTCGCTTCGGCTGCGCCGTCGCATGAAGGTTCAGGGCGTCGCGGAAACCGATTGCGCGCTGCTGCCGGTCGAGCGCGCCACCCAGCACGCTTAAGAAGCAGCATCAGACGCCGCGTTGGGCCGCCCGAATCCGGCAAATGAGATTTGGCGCTGGAAACCCGGATACACGAATGCGAAGAACGCGCCGCTGCAAAAAGGATGAATCGGTCAATGAAACTTTCCGTGGAAACGACGCTTGAATACGATCTGGAAGAACCCGGTCCCGCCGTCCTGTCGGTCGAAACCGCAGGTGCGCTTGGCCAGACGATCCTGAACGCGCATATCGACCTTGGCGATCTGGAAAGCTTCGCGCGCGTGCCGGGCGACGAGGGCATCGGCGAGCGCATGATTATCCGTCCGCGCGAACATCTTTTCTGCAAATATACCGCAACCGTCCTGGTCGAGCGCCAGCGCACCGATCTCGCCCTGCTGAACGCGACCCCGTTCGAGCGCCTGCCGGGCGATGCGCTGCGATATACCCTTCCCTCGCGCTACTGTCCGTCCGAACGCTTTGGCCATTTTGTCAACAAGGCCTTCGGCGATCTGTCCGGCGGCGCGCGGGTCAAGGCAATGCGCGACTGGGTCGAAGACAATCTCGATTATGTGTCGGGTGTGTCGGGGCCGGAAACCACGGCCGTCGACACGTTTCTGGAACGACGTGGGGTGTGCCGCGATTATGCGCATCTGCTGATCTCGCTGTGCCGGGCGGCGAATATCCCCGCACGCATGGCAAGCGTCTATGCGCCCGATGTCGACCCGCCGGATTTTCATGCCGTGGCCGAAGTCTATCTGGACGGCGCGTGGCATCTGGTTGACGCTACGGGCATGGCACATGCCGATGACATGGCCATCATTGCCGTGGGCCGTGACGCAACCGACGTCGCCTTCCTGTCCTCGGTCCAGATGGCGACCCTGGTTTCGCAGAAGATTTCGGTGCGCCGCATTGACTGACTTCGATGCATCTGTGTGATCAGATCAGGCGTCGGGGGCGCGGTCCCAGTCAGCTGCCGCGAAGTCGGTCAACGCGGCAAGCGCTTCAAAATCCCTGGGGGCAGAAGCGATAACGCCGTATTGCCGGCCACGCATCGCCTCGGCACCGATTTCGCCGACGCGACCGCCGGCAGCCTCGATCAGCGCATATCCCGCAAGGCAGTCCCACAGGGCCATGCGCGGCTCGCAATATCCGACAAGCCTGCCCGCCGCGACGAATGCCAGCATCAGCGCACCTGAGCCGTAACGGACATGGGCAATGCCATTTTCGGCAAGGTCCGCGTAAAGCCGGCCCATCCGATCCGGCGAAGCCCGGTCATTCGCGCCCGTGCCAAGCAACCCGGTCGACAGATCGAACCGGTCGGTGACAGTCACCGGCTTTCCGTCAAGCGTCGTGCCCATACCACGCGCGCCCGCATAGACCTCTCCCAAAACCGGTGCGTAGATCACGCCAAGCAGCGGGCCAGTGGCATCCATAAGCCCGATCGACACGCACCATCCGGGCAAGCCGTTCAGAAAGGGCGCGGTCCCATCAATCGGATCGACAACCCAGGTCAGGCCCGTGACCCCTTCGCTCAGCCCATATTCCTCGCCCAGAAAGGCATCGCCGGGAAAAGCTGACTGAAGCCGCGCTTGGATCAGGCGTTCCACCTCGCGATCCGCGACCGAAACCATGTCGGTCAGGGCGCGCTTCGTCTCGATCTCCAGCGAGCTGCGACTGGCGAAATATTCCAGCGCCAGATCGCCAGCCGCGCGCGCCACCTGTTCTGTGATCGTCAGGCGCGCGGCAAGGTCCGGTTCGGAAAGATCCATCATATCCTCAGGCGATCAATGCGACGCCGACGCCGCGGAATTGCAGACGAACGGGCGTGCCGGGGGCGAACGCGGTTGTGCTGGTGTCGTCAACGACGAACAGGCGCCCGGCGCCGCTGTCGATTTCATATTCGATGTGATCGCCAAGATAGGCGGCGGTGGCAACCTTGCCGTCCAGCCCATCGCCGGTTTCGGCGACACGGAACGCGCCGGGCCGGACTGCAAGCTTTGCCGGACCGGGCCCGGCGCCGCGCGCGGGCAGGCCGATTTCGGCACCGCCTGCACGGATACGGGCCATATCGCCCTGAACCGAAAGCACCTGACAGTCGATGACATTCGCCTCGCCGATGAAGTCGGCGATGAATTCGGATGCCGGGGATTCATACAGATCGCGGGGGGTGCCGTCCTGCGCAATCAGGCCGTCCTTCATCACCACGATACGGTCGGACACCGCCAGCGCCTCGTCCTGATCATGGGTGACATAGACGGCGGTGAAACCGAGGCGTTGCTGCAATTCGCGGATTTCGGTCCTGACCCGGCGGCGCAGGCGCGCGTCGAGGTTCGACAAGGGTTCATCCAGCAGCAGCACCTGAGGTTCCAGCACCAGCGCGCGGGCGACCGCAACGCGCTGCTGCTGGCCGCCCGACAGTTCCGATGGCAGCCGGTCGCCCAGCCCCGACAGGCCGACCAGATCGAGGCCATTTTCGGCCAGCTTTCGCGCCTCGGCCTTCTTGATGCCGTCGGATTCCAGACCGTAAGCGATATTGTCGAAAACGGTCATATGCGGGAACAGCGCATAGCTTTGGAACACCATCGTCACGTCACGGCGGTTCGCCGGCAGCCGGGTCACGTCCTGCCCGCCGATCAGGATCGCGCCTTCGGTCGGCGTTTCCAGCCCCGCCAGCATCCGCAGCGTCGTCGTCTTGCCGCAGCCTGACGGCCCCAGGAGGGTGACAAGCTGGCCCGGTTCAATCGACAGGTTCAGCTGCGGAATGGCGGTGAAATTGCCATAGTCCTTGCGGACCGCGCGGAATTCGACCGCGCCTCTTTGGGGATTGGTCAAACGGTCGCCTCCTTCGCGGCGGGTGGGACGGGGCGGCGGCGCAACCTGCGCTCGCCCACCAGAAGCTGGAAGCCGCCGATCACGGTTATCATCACAAGGATCAGGACCGAGGAATAGGCGATGGCCACGCCATATTGCCCGTTCTCGACCAGACCGACGATATAGGCGGTGGCCATGTTGTATTTTGCCGAAACAAGAAAGATGACCGCCGAAATCGAGGTGATCGCGCGCACGAAGCTGTAAACCAGCGCCGCCATGATCGCGGGGCGCAGAAGCGGCAGGATCACCCGGCGAAGGGTGCGCCCGGAACCCGCGCCAAGGGTCAGCGATGCCTCGTCCAGGCTGCCGTCAAGCTGCGCCATGGCCGCGACGCTGCCGCGCACGCCGACCGGCATGTTGCGGAAGACGAAGCAGACGATCAGGATCAGCGCGGTGCCGGTCATCTGGATCGGCGGCAGGTTAAAGGCCATGATATAGCTGATGCCGATGACCGTGCCGGGGATCGCGAAGCTCATCATCAGCACGAATTCAAACACAGCCTTGCCGGGGAATTTCTGGCGCGAAATCAGCCAGCCGGTCAGCAGCCCCACCGCCGCCGTCAGCGGTGCCGCGATCAGGGCGATGGTCATGGTGGTCCAGAAGCTGTTCCATGCCACGCCGGTCCAGCGGATGCCGCCATCGAATGTGATGCCGAAGGCGCGGACGTAATGTTCCAGCGTCAGCGAGTGATCCAGCCCCCACAGCTTCACGAAGCCGCCGAACAGGATCATCGCATAGACGATGATGGTAAACAGGCTCCACGCTGATACAACGCCGATCACCGGCCATGCGACGCGGGCGGGCAGTTGCGCATGGGTGCCGCCATCGCCCTTGCCGCCGACAGTGGCAAAGCTGCGGCCCGACAGCCAGACGCGCTGCGCGATGAAAGCGGACAGGGTGAAGAACAGCAGCACCGCCGCCAGCACCGCCGCGCGCGACGGGTCGTTCTGCGCACCCACGACCGAGAAGAAGATTTCCGTCGACAGCACCCCGCCCGATCCGCCCAGCACCAGCGGGTTGCCGAAATCGGCCATGCTTTCGATGAAGCCGATCAGGAAGGCATTCGCCAGACCCGGCGCCATCAGGGGCAGCGAAACCTTGCGGAAGGTCCGCCAGCGCCCGGCGCGCAGGGTTTGGCTGGCTTCCTCCATCGAGGGGCTGACGCCTTCGACGACGCCGATCAGCACCAGAAACGAGATCGGCGTGAAGCTGAGCACCTGCGCCAGCCAGATGCCGGTCAGCCCATAGATCCAGCGTCCAAGCTCGATCCCCGTCACCGCATAGATCGCCTGCGTCAGCGTGCCCTGTCGCCCCAGCAGCATGATCAGCGCAAGGCCCACCACGAAAGGCGGCGTGATGATCGGCAGGACGGTCAGCAGGCGCAGGCTTTTCTTGAAGGGAAAGCGGGTGCGGGTGGCGACAAGCGCGAAGGCGAGGCCCAGAAGGGTTGTGGCCGTGGCCGTGCAGATGGCCAGAAAGAAGGTGCGCCACGCGACGCCGCAGGCACCGCCGGTCAGGCAGCCAAGGCTCCATATCTTCGGGTCCGCGATATTGCGGCGCACGCCCTCGGTCGTGAATGAACCGTCGAAATCCTGAAACGCGCCGGTGAAGATCGACAGGATCGGGTAGAAAACGAAGGTGCCGACCAGCAGAATCAGCAGCGCAATCGAGGTGAGCACGAAGGCATCGCCCTTCAACGCGCCGCGTTCGGCCGCGCCAAAGGAGATCATGCAGGTGAAAAACAGCGACAGGATGACCGCGCCCGCACCGAAGGCGGGCTGGCCATCGACCTCGCCGAAACTGGCTTCCAGCAGGCCCCAGTTCCAGCCGCGGGTGCCGACTGACAGCCCCTCGGCCGCCAGCCAGATCAGACCCAAAGCGCCGATCCAGACCATCGCGCGACCGCGACCCGCACTGGATGGCACGCGAATACGCAGATACAGGGCGGCGGCGGCCAACAGGATGATCGGCCAAAGCTGCCAGCGCCCCATCAGCGCCTGAACCAAACCGGGCCACAGATCGGGCTCGGACAGAAAATCGCCCAGCCAATCGAAGCTGAAAAAGCCTGCGCGGATGCGATACCAGGGCAGGATCAGCAGCGCCAAAATCGCGCCGCCAAGGATCCAGTCAAGCCGCCTGTTGTCAGCGTTCATCCACGCCACCCGTCATCTGGTCAGAAAGGACCGGGGCAGCCCCTCATGCTGCCCCGGCAAGCCCGGCCGTTATTCGGCAGCGCGGCCGCCAATTTCCGCGTCCCAACGCGCCAGCAATTCCTTGCGGCGGTCGGCCGAGCCATATTCGGCGAAATCATAATCGATCAGTTTGATCTGGCTGATATCCGGCACCTTGTCCGATACCTTCGCCGACTTGTTCGACGGGATCTGGAACGAACCCGCTTCGGGCATCAGGTTCTGCGCGTCCGCTGTCAGCACCCAGTCATAGAAGACCTTCGCCTCGTCCGGGTTCTGCGCGCCTTCGATCAGCGACATCGACCCGACCTCGTAGCCGGTGCCTTCGCAAGGCGCCACGACCGCGATTGGGAAGCCCTCGACAGATTGCGACACGGCGTCATGCATGAAGACGATGCCCAGCCCGGTTTCGCCGCGCGCCGCAGCCTTCACCGGGGCCGAGCCCGACTTGGTATATTGCGCGACATTGGCGTTCAGGCCCTTGAGGTATTCGAACGCCTCATCCTCTCCCATCAGCTGCACCAGCGTCGCCAGCGTCGTATAGGCTGTGCCAGATGAGTTCGGATCGGCGATCTGGATCTCGCCCTTCAGGCCCTCGTTCAGCAGGTCAGCCCAGCAGGCCGGGGCTTCCAGGCCCTTCTGTTCGAAGATCTGGGTGTTATAGCCCCAGCCGAGCGCGCCGCTGTAAACCCCGACCGTGCGGTGACCCGACACATCTGCCTGTTCGACCGCCCAATCCTGCAATTCGCCCAGCATCGGGGATTCATAAACGGCGGTCAGTTCGTCATGCGCCGCCTGCAGATGCGGGTCGCCGGTGCCGCCCCACCACAGGTCAGTCTGCGGGTTGCGGCCTTCTGCGCGGATCTTGGCATAGGCCTCGCCCGAGGACAGGCGAACCATGTTCACATTGATGTCCGGATGACCCGCTTCGAATTCCGTGACCAGCTTTTCGCAGATCACCACGTCGGCAGAGCAGATCAGGTTCAGTTCGGCAGCACCGGCAGCAAAAACCGGCATACCCATGACCGCGCCTGCCGCGATTGCGGCATTCTTGATGTTCATCGTAATCCTCCCTTAACCCCCACCCTGAGCAACCGGGTGCAAAGCTGTGCATCAGGTTCCAATGCGAATCGGCTTTGTGTCAACGGATTTTTGTGGTCTTATTCCGCAAAATGTCAGTTTCTCGCATCGTTTTGTGCAATGCTGTGCAACAGTCAGACCTCAAGGATCGCCAGATGCCCCGCACACCAGCCAGCGCCAAGGATGTCGCCGAACTTGCCGGGGTGTCTCGCGCCGCGGTGTCTCGCTGTTTTACCCCCGGCGCCAGCATCTCGCCCGAAACCCGCGCCCGGATCCTGAAGGCAGCCGACACGCTTGGCTATCAGGTTAACCGCCTTGCCAGCGGGCTGATCCGCAACGAATCCGGCATCGTCGCGCTGATCAGCGCGGAAATCGCGACGCCTTACCGGGCGCAGCTTCTGGCGGCGCTGACATCAGCGCTGCAAAAGGCGGGAAAGGTGGCGCTTGTCATCAACACCGATCGGTCGGATGAAAGCGTCGAAACAGCGCTTCGCCAGGCGATCAGCTATCGGACCGATGCGGCGATCTTCCTGTCGGGAATGCCTGCACGCTCGCTTGCCGAGACCTGCCAGCGCAACGGCATGCGGCTGGTCCTCATCAATCGCGAGGGGCAGCATCCCGGCTCGCTGATCGTTCGGCTGCCGGATGAGGAAGCCGGTCGCCGGGCCGTGTCGTTGCTGCGCGCGGCGGGGTGCCGGCGGCTGGCGCTCGCAAGCTCGCTGACCGGGACGCCCAGCCTTCTCGGGCGCGAGACCGGCTTTCGCGCCGCCGCAGCCGAAGCCCGCATCGACTGGGTCGAGAAACGGCTTGGCGCGACATCTTATGAGACCGGACTGGAGCTTGGTATGGCACTGCTTACGGGCCCCGACCGACCGGACGGGATATTCTGCACCACCGACCTGATGGCCTGCGGTATCATGGACGCCGCGCGCTGGCGTCTTGGCATCCGCATTCCCGACGCGCTGTCGATCATCGGCTTCGACGACATCCCGCAGGCCGGTTGGGAAGGATACGACCTGACCACCTTCCGTCAGCCCGTCGATGAAATCGCAAGACAGTCGGTGGAATGGCTGCTGTCAGACAGCGGGCACGACAACCCCGACGCGCTGATCCTGCAACCGCATCTGAGCGCGCGCGGCTCGCTTCGGCAGGGTTTCGCACCACGGGGGCAAGGCGCATCCTGAGCGTCGGCCCGGCCCTCCGCGACGGTCAGACTTTCGCTTTCGCGGCCAGGTCACGCGCTATCGCATAGGCGCCCTTGATCCTGTCACCATCGGTCGACCAGTCACGGCGAATGACGATCTTGTTGTCCGCGACCTTTGCCTGCCCGCGCTGATCGGTCAGGAATTCGACCAGCCCCGCCGGGTTCGGGAATTTGTCGCCATGGAACTGCACCGTCACCCCTTTCGGCCCGGCATCCAGCTTGGCGATATTGGCGCGCTTGGCCATCGCCTTGATGCGGATGACGTTCATCAGCATGTTCACCTCTCGCGGGACGGGGCCGAAGCGGTCGATCAGTTCGGCGGCAAAGCCCTCCATCTCGACTTTCGAGGAAATATCCGCCAGCCGACGATACAGCCCCAGCCGCACATCGAGATCGGCGATATAGCTTTCCGGGATCGTCACCGGCACGCCCAGGTTAAGCTGCGGCGCCCATTCGTCTTCCGGCGTGCCTTCAAGCTCGCCCGATTTCAGCTTGGCAATCGTTTCCTCCAGCATCGCCTGATAAAGTTCGAAGCCGACTTCCTTGATATGGCCCGACTGTTCCTCGCCCAGCAGGTTCCCTGCCCCTCGAAGGTCCAGATCCTGCGAGGCGAGGTTGAAACCCGCCCCCAACCCGTCGATATTGCCCAGAAATTTCAGCCGCCGTTCGGCCTGCGGCGTCAGGGGGCTGCGCGGTTTCGTCGTCAGATAGCAATAGGCGCGGGTGCGCGAGCGCCCCACCCTGCCCCTGATCTGGTAAAGCTGGGCGAGGCCGTAAATATCGGCGCGCCAGACAACCATCGTGTTTGCCGTGGGAATATCGAGGCCACTTTCGACGATCGTCGTCGCCAGCAGCACATCGGCCTGACCGTCATAGAAGGCGTTCATCCGCTGATCCAGATCGCCGGCCGCCATTTGGCCGTGCGCAACGATGAAGCTGACCTCCGGCACGTTTTCGCGCAGCCAGTCCTCGATTTCCGGCAGGTCGGCAATGCGGGGGACGACAAAGAAGCTTTGGCCCCCACGATATTTCTCGCGCAGCAGGGCCTCGCGGATGGTTACGGTGTCGAACTCCGACACATAGGTGCGGATCGCCAGACGGTCGACGGGGGGCGTGCCGATGATCGACAGATCGCGCACACCGGACAGCGACAGTTGCAGGGTGCGCGGGATCGGTGTCGCGGTCATGGTCAGGACGTGAACGTCGCTGCGGAGTTCCTTCAGCCGTTCCTTGTGGCCGACGCCGAAATGCTGCTCCTCGTCGATGACCAGCAGGCCCAGGTTTTTGAAGCGCACCGCCTTCGCCAGCACGGCATGGGTGCCGACGACGATATCGACCGTGCCGTCCGCCAGCCCTGCCCGCGTCGCCGCTGCGTCCTTGGCGCTGACGAAACGCGACAGCGGGCGCACGTTCAGCGGCGTGCCGCGAAAACGTTCGGCAAAGCTGCGGGCGTGCTGGCGGGCCAGCAGCGTGGTGGGCGCGATTACCGCGACCTGCTTGCCCTGCGACGCCGCGATGTAAGCCGCGCGCATCGCCACTTCGGTCTTGCCGAAGCCCACATCGCCGACGATCAGCCGGTCCATGGGGCGGCCCGCCGCCAGATCGGCCATCACATCGTCGATGGCGGCCATCTGGTCGTCGGTCTCGGTATAGGGGAAGCGGGCCGAAAAGGCCTCCCAGTCGTGATGTTCAGGCTCCAGCACCGGGGCCGTGCGCAGCAACCGTTCCGCCGCGACCCGCATCAGCCGGTCGGCGATCAGGCGGATGCGTTCCTTCAGGCGGGCCTTGCGCGCCTGCCATGCCCCACCGCCCAGACGGTCCAGCAGGCCTTCTTCATGGCCATAGCGCGACAGCAGTTCGATATTCTCGACCGGCAGATACAGCCGGTCGCCGCCAGCATATTCCAGCGCCACGCAATCATGCGGCACGCCTGCGGCGCGAATGGTTTCAAGCCCGGTATAGCGCCCGATCCCGTGTTCGACATGGACGACCAGATCGCCGGGTGTCAGCGCAGTCGTATCCTTCAGGAAATTCTCGGCGCGACGGCGTTTCCTTGCCCCCCGGATCAGCCGGTCGCCCAGCACGTCCTGTTCCGAGATCACGGCGATCTTGCCAAGCGCAGTGCCGTCCGCAACAAAGCCTTCTTCCAGCGGCCAGACCGCCAGACCAAGCGCGCCCGGCTGGTCCGACAGATCGGTCAGACGCCCGATATCCTTGCCACCCTCGACCCCTTCATCGGCGATCAGCCCGCGCAGGCGTTCTCGTGCACCGTCGCTGAAGGATGCGATCACGACACGATGGGTCCTGCGCAAATCCTTCAGATGCGCGGCAAGCGCGCCGAACAGGTCCAGCTGTTCCGACTGGCGTTCCGGCGCGAAATTGCGGCCGATCTTGCCGCCGGCATCCAGCAGGCCCGGACCGGGCGGGGCCGCATTGACCGACAGGCGCAGCTGGCGGCGCGCGGCCAGCCAGTCCTGCCATTCAGCGTCCGTCGCGAACATCGCCTCGGGCGCGACGGGGCGGTAAATGCTTTCCGCGCCACGTTTCGCCCCTGCCTCGCGCCGGGCCGAGTATTGTTCCGAGATCATTTCCCACCGCGCATCCAGCACCTGTTGGATACGGTCGTCCAGCATGACGGAAGCGCCCGGCAGATAGTCGAAAATGCTGTCGAGGCCGTCATAAAACCACGGCAGCCAGTGTTCCGTGCCCGCCAGCTTCCGGCCCGCGCTGACGGCTTCATAAAGCGGGTCGTTCGACCCCCCGCCATATTCGGTGCGATAGGTGGTGCGGAAACGGGTGATGGCATCTTCGTCCAGGATCACCTCGGACATCGGCACCAGTTCAAGGCGGTCCAGTTTTTCCTTGCTGCGCTGTGTCTCGGGGTCGAAACGGCGTGCCGAATCCAGCACGTCGCCGAACAGGTCCAGCCGGATCGGACCGGACGGCCCCGGCGGCCAGATGTCGATAATGCCGCCCCGGATCGCGTAATCGCCGGGTTCGGTCACGGTCGGCGCCTGCGCAAAACCCATCCGGGCGAGCCAACTGCGCAAACCTCCCTCGTCGATCCGGTGCCCGACGCGCGCGGTGAAGCTTGCCTCGCGAAGCGCCGCGCGCGGCGGCACGCGCTGGATCGCGGCATTCAGCGTCGTCAACAACACGAACTTTCCCGGCACGGCATCATGGGCAAGTGCCGCCAGCGTCGCCATGCGCGCCGCCATGACCTCGCCCGCCGGCGACACACGGTCGTAAGGCGTCGTGTCCCAGGCGGGAAATTCCAGCACGGTCAGACCGGGCGCGAAAAAGCGCAGCCCCTCGCGCATCGCCTCGGCGCGGCGGTCATCGCGGGCGATGTGAATGACGGGGCCGCGCTCTGCCTCGCGCGCCAGCAGCGCCGCGTCATAGCCCTCTGGGGCGCCGGAAAGGGTGATGATGTCAGCCATGTCGTCCAGATAACGGCGCGTGCGGCGGGGTCAAGGCCGCAGGGTCAGACGCCATGCGGATGAAGCACGATCCAGCGCGTCGCCCAGAATGCTGCCAGAATTACCGCAACAAGCGAAATCGCCATCTGAAGCACGCGATAACGGTTGATGCGGCGCAGCGCCTCGGTCGCGGCTTCAGGCACGGGCTGGCCCAGTTCTGCCGCTTCAAGAACCCAGTAAAGCTGCGCGGCCAGCCGCACCCGCAGCACCAGAAGGATCGCCTGCGGTAGCATCAGCAGCACGATCGCCTGCGCCATTTCAAGATTGGCCCCGAAGCCAAGCACGATCAGCACGGCCAGAACGAAGCAGATCAGCGCCGTTATCGCCGCGCCGACACCCGGCGACATGCGCCAGCGCGGCACGTTAAGCGACATCCAGTCGAGAAGGGCCACCACCTCGGCCCGTGCCTCGGACGGATAGCGACGCAGCGAACTGCCCGCATCCGCAAGAACATCAGCAGGAATACCCAGCACCCGACGGCCGCCAAAGGACCAGATCGCCAGGAGGACCAGCCAGAACCAGGGCGACGAAAAGGAACGGGCGTCGAGGATAGAGATGATGTCGGTAAGAAACACGCGGGCTTGCCTGCTTGTCGTGGCGCGACGGCGACATTAGAACAGGCGCAAAACAAGGAAAAGCCGAAAGCCATGCCCGCCAATCCGATTATTGCGCCATTCCCGCAGACGCGTCTGCGCCGCCTGCGCCGCAGCCCGCTGCTGCGCGACATGCTGACCGAAACCACGATTTCGGCCGCGAACCTGATCTGGCCCGTCTTCGTGACCGAAGTCGAAGGCGCCGATTGCGACATCGCCTCCATGCCCGGTGTGCGTCGCTATACGGTCGATGGCGTCAGGGCCGCAGCGGAACATGCCGCAGGTCTTAACATCCCGGCGATCTGCGTCTTTCCCCATTCCGATCAAGCGCTTCGCACGGAAAGCTGCGAACGCGCATGGGACCCTGAAAACATCGGCAATCAGGCGATCCGGGCAATCAAGGAGGCCGTGCCGGAGATGGTCGTGATGACCGACATCGCGCTCGACCCCTATAACGCGAATGGCCATGACGGAATCGTTCGCAACGGCGAGATCGTCAATGACGAAACGGTCGAATGCCTGGTGCGCATGGCGCTTGTTCAGGCGGAAGCCGGGGCCGATATCCTCGGGCCGTCGGACATGATGGACGGTCGCATCGGTGCGATCCGCGCCGCACTCGAACAGCATGGGCATCAGGGCGTCGCGATCATGTCCTATGCCGCGAAATTCGCCTCGGGCTTCTACGGCCCGTTCCGTGATGCGGTCGGGGCATCGGGGCGGCTGATCGGGGACAAGAAGACCTATCAGGTCAATCCTGCCAACCGCGAGGAGGCGCTGCGCTGCGTCGCCCGCGATCTGTCGGAAGGCGCGGATATGGTGATGGTCAAGCCGGGCATGCCTTACCTCGACATCTGCCGTGAAGTTCGTGACCGCTTCGGCGCACCGACCTTCGCCTATCAGGTCAGCGGCGAATACGCGATGATCGAAGGCGCGGTGCGCAACGGCTGGCTGTCGCGCGATGTGGTGATGGAAAGCCTTCTGGCGTTCCGGCGCGCGGGATGCGACGGAATCCTGACCTATTTCGCGCCGGAGGTCGCGCAAGCCCTAGCCTGAGAACGCAAATCCGGCTAAAATAACGCAAAATGATGGGGGTATGGGCATGGGACACCACAAGGTTTTGACGCGCAGAGGGTTTGTTGCTGGCGCAGCGGTATTGACGCTTGCGGCGTGCAATAACGGCTTGGCGACGAATGCGACGGCGACACTGGAAGGGCGCGTTAACGCGACACTGAACGAGCTTTTTGCGAAATATCCGAATGCGCGGGCGCTTGTCGATAATGCGAAGGGCGTTCTGGTCATGCCGGTCATGACGCAAGCCGGGCTTGGCGTCGGTGGTTCCTATGGTGAAGGCGCGCTGCGGGTCGGCGGCAAGACAGTGGATTATTACTCTGCCGCGCAGGCCTCGATCGGGTTTCAGGCCGGGGCGCGCCAGTTCGCGCATGTGCTTGTGTTCCAGACCGATCAGGCCCTTGCGGGCTTTCGCGCCGCACCAGGCTGGGTCGCGGGTGCAGGTGCCTTCTATGCACTTCCCGAAGAAGGCATGACCTTCGGCACCGATACCGTGACCCGCGGGCACCCGGTCGTCGCCATGATCTTCGGCCAGACCGGCATCATGGCCGGCGCCGCGATCGAAGGCACGAAATATACCCGCATCATCCCCTCGGCGATTGCGGCACGCTGAAGCCATCCTGCAGCGGAAATGCAAAAGGGGCCGCGAGGCCCCTTCTTGATTCCGTTCCGGGTTGTGGCGCGTCAGCCGCCTGCGATGATGCGCACATAGTTGCGGGTTTCGCGATAGGGCGGGATGCCGCCATATTTCTGCACCGCACCGGGACCGGCATTATAGGCAGCAAGCGCAAGCCGCCAGTCGCCAAACTGGTTGTACATCATGCGCAGATAACGCGCGCCGCCTTCAAGGTTCTGGACCGGATCACGCGGGTTCACGCCCAGCTTGGCAGCGGTCCCCGGCATCAACTGCGCCAGACCCATCGCGCCCTTGTGCGACCGCGCGTTCGGATTCCAGCGCGATTCCTGATTGACCAGACGCAGGAACAACGACTCGGGGATGCCGTATTTCTTCGCCATCGCCTGCGCATGCGGGATATAGGCTGAATTGCGGCCCGAATAGGCCTTGGTGGACACGGTAGGCGACAGTTCGATCGTCGTCACGTTCACAACCTGACGGCCCGTCGGGCGCAGACGCTTCGATTGCTGGTACTGGCTTGCCAGACGCGAATCCATAAGCTGCTTCTGGCGGCTGAACTGCGCGGCGCGGTTACGCTCTGTCACGCGCTTGAGGTTCAGCCCTTCGGCAGCAACGGGAGTTGCGGAGTAAGCGCTGCCGACAAAGGCCAGGACCACCCCGACTTTCATGGCAAAGCCAAGCTTTTTCAAAGTGCTGCCGATCATGTCCCTAACCTGTGCCTTGTTATTTTGCATTGACTATACGCGAAATCGTTAACATCGCCAGTCGCTTTGCAATCCGGTTCCCTCGCCGGACTTCATCGGCGATATTTCGCCGACGGGCCCTGTACTGTCAATTCGCTTGAGTGGCCTGACGCGTCACGATAGACCGGCGCAAACCAGAAGCGAAAGGGACGATATGGCAGGCTCTGTGAACAAGGTGATCCTGATTGGAAATCTCGGTCAGGACCCAGAAATCCGGTCCTTCCAGAATGGCGGCAAGGTTGCCAACCTTCGCATCGCGACGTCAGAGCAGTGGAAAGACCGCAATTCCGGCGAGCGGCGCGAGCGCACCGAATGGCATCGCGTCGCGATCATGTCCGAAGGTCTGGTCAACGTGGTCGAGCGCTATCTGAAAAAAGGCAGCAAGGTCTATATCGAGGGCCAGCTTGAAACCCGCAAGTGGCAGGACCAGTCCGGGCAGGACCGCTATACAACCGAAATCGTGCTGCGCGGCTTCAACAGTTCGCTTCAGATGCTGGACGGGCGCGGCGATGGCGGCGGTCAGGGCGGCGGCGGCGGCAGCCGCGGCGGCTATGATGGCGGATATGGCGACGATTACGGCAGCTCCTCGCAAGGCGGCGGCAACAATCAGGGCGGCGGCAGCAGCCGCTCGGATTTCGACGACGAAATTCCGTTCTGAACCCCCGCAGCGTGACGCAAAAGGCCCGCTTCATGCGGGCCTTTTTCATGCGCTGTTGCCGTGCTGGCGTCGATTTTGTCGCTGCGGCTATCGCGAGGCCGCAAGCACCGCGCGCAGGTCACCGGCAGGAACATCCTCGGTCACGAAGGCATCGCCGATGCCACGCGCGAGGATAAAGCGAAGCTTGCCGTCGACGACCTTCTTGTCCTGCCCCATCAGACCGATCAGGGCCTCGTCATCGGGCAGATCGCCCGGTATATCGGAAAGCCGTGACGGCATCCCCATCGCCGTCAGATGAGCACCAACGCGGGACGGATCTTCCTGACTGCACAGGCCCATACGGGCCGAAAGCTCGAAAGCCAGCGCACATCCGATGGCCACACCCTCGCCATGCAGAAGCCTGTCAGAGTAACCTGTCGCGGCCTCAAGCGCATGGCCGAAGGTATGGCCAAGATTCAGCAGCGCACGTTCGCCCTGTTCTGTCTCGTCACGCTCGACAATGCCTGCTTTCATCGCCACGGAATGGGCGACGGCGTGGACCCGCGCATCCATGTCGATGCGAAGCTGCGTCGCGTTCAGCTCCAGCCAGCCGAAGAAGTCGGCATCGCCAAGCAGCCCGTATTTCATCACCTCGCCATAGCCGGCAAGAAAGTCGCGCGGTGTCAGCGTATCGAGAACCTGTGTGTCAGCCAGAACCAGCGCGGGCTGATGAAACGCACCGATCAGGTTTTTCCCATGCGCGGAATTGATCCCCGTCTTGCCCCCGACAGAGCTGTCGACCTGCGCCAGAAGCGAAGTCGGCATCTGCACGAAACGCACCCCGCGCCGAAGAATCGCGGCGGCAAAGCCAACCAGATCGCCGATCACCCCACCGCCAAGCGCAATGACGATGTCGCGCCGCTCGACTTTCTGCTCCAGCAGCCATTCGACGCAGCGGGTCAGGTTCGGCCATGATTTCGTCGCTTCGCCGGCGGGCAGGATCAGCGCTTCGGATGTGATCCCCTTCTGGCGCAGCGCGTCCTGCAGCGGCGCGAGGTGCAACTTCGCGACATTTTCATCGGTCACGATGGCGACACGCGGGCGACGCAGAAGCGGTGCGATCTGCGTGCCTGCTGTGCCGATCAGGCCGGGGCCGATCAGCACGTCATAGGCACGATCACCCAGCGGAACATGAACGGTGCGGGTCATTTCCCCTCCAGCATTTCGGGCCGGTCGCGCCGGATCGCGGCGATGACGCGGCGGGCGGTGGTTTCAATATCGGAATGCGAATCCGTGGTGACGCAGATGTCAGCGCTGGAATAGACCGGCCGACGAGAGGCGATCAGCGTCTGCAGCGTTTCCTTCGGATTGGCTGTCAGCAGCAGCGGGCGTGTCGGGCGCTGGCGCACGCGCGCCCAAAGCGTCTCGATATCGGCATCCAGCCAGATCGCGATGCCCGACGCGCGGATCAGCGTTCGGTTCTGGGACTGAATCCATGCCCCGCCGCCGGTCGAAACGACACCGCGCGGCCCTTCCAGAATGCGCTGCAACACAACCGATTCGCGGTTGCGGAAGAAGGCCTCTCCGTCGCGGGCGAAGATTTCGGGGATCGACATGGCGGCCGCGCGCTCGATCTCGGTGTCTATGTCGGTGAACACAACGCCAAGTTGGCGGGCAATTTCCTGCCCTACAGCGGTCTTTCCGACCCCCATCATGCCAACCAAAGCGATCTGCCCCTGCATTCCCAGTTCCTTCCGATTCCTGCCGTGAATGGCGTGATCTTTCCCGAAATGCCAGTTATAAAGCAGAAAATCCGGCCGAAAGACCGGCGAGAGGCAGCGGGCGAAAGGACTTGTGATGCGGTTGCTGAAGATTCTGGTGGTGTTGCTGGTGCTGGGCTTCCTGGCCTTGGCCGGTTACGCCTATCTCGGCGATATGGCGCCGCGCCAGACCGAAATGCGCCAGCCTGTGGCGCTTGATACAGGCGCCGATGGCGCGGGCGCTGCCGCGCCAGTAGCCGCACCCGCTGCCACCCCAGAAGCTGTCGGCGGCACGGATGAGGATGGCGCCAGCACAGCCGCCGAAACTGGCACCGCAGAGCAGACGGACGCGAATGGACTGGACTGATCGCCGCCTCTGGCATGTCGCGCTGTTCCTTGGCGCGGCGCTTATGGCCCTGCCGGCGACGGCACAGGGACCGCTTTCGGCCAATGACTGGCTGCGCGGCAAAGGCACGGCTCCGTCCAGTTCCAGCGCATGGCGGCCCGGCGATCCGGTGCCGCCCGATGCGGTTGTGCTGCGCCCCACCCGACCCCCGGTACCGGGCAGGGCCCGTCCCGGCGAGGTCGCCGACAGCGCGTCGGCGGTGCCGGTCGGCGTCAGCAGGCTGGGTGCTGCGAATTCCGACGGCGCGGGCGTGATCTCGGCCCGGCAGGCCGGTCTGCGGGAAAATTTCTGGAGCGGGACGACCCTCGACACCGCGATCCGCATGATCCGTGCAAACCCGACACTTCCGGCTGCCAAGCAGGTCGCACGCCGTGTGATCGAGGCGCAGATCGCGCCCCCTTCCAACCCCGATCAGGCGCGTATCGGCGAGTTCTTCACCGCGCGGGTCGATCAGCTGATCGCGGACGGGGCACTGCCCTCGGCGCGGGTGATGTTGCAGGGGGCCGGGCCGGATAATGCACAGACATTCCGCCGCCTGTTCGATCTGTCGCTGCTGCTTGGCGGTGAAGATCAGACCTGCGCACGCATGAACGACGCACCGGGCATCGCGCCCGATCCCGCAGCGCGCATCTTCTGCATGGCGCAATCCGGCGACTGGCCGGCGGCGGCAACCGTGTTCATGGGCGCGCAGAGATTGGGCATGCTCGACCCGCAGATGACCGAATTGCTGCGCCACTATCTCGATGATTCCAGCGCCGACGGGGCCGAGCCGCTGACCCCGCCGCAACCGATGACTCCGCTTGCATTTCGGCTTCACGAAGGGATCGGGCAGCCGCTGCCCACCGGCGATCTTGACCTGAAATATGCCTGGGCCGATCTGGATGAGCGCGCGGGCTGGAAGGCCCAGCTTGAAGCGGCAGAGCGTCTGGCACGCGCCGGTGTTCTGCCGTCCGACACGCTGCAGCAGCTTTATGGCGCGCAAAGCCCTGCCGCATCAGGCGGCGTCTGGGAACGTGCGGCGGCGATGCAGGCGCTTGACGGTGCGATTGCGACCGATGATCCCGCGCGCATCGGTCCCGCGCTGACCCATGCCTTTCGCCTGTTGGAGGCGACGGGCCTTCGCGACAGTTTTGCCAGCATGGTCGCCGGTCGTGTCGCCCCGGAAACCCTGACGGGAGAGCCTCAGCGCCTCGCCCTCTGGCTGCAATTATGGAGCGGGAATGTCGAGGTCATGCAATCCCCGCAGGAGCCTCTGGACCAGGCGCTGCTGGCGCTGGCAAGCGGTGGCCAGCCAGAGCCGCTGTCGCCTGCGCTTGGCGCTTTGGCGCCGGTCTTCGCGTCTGACCTGCCCCCCCTTCCCGATCCTGATGATGGTATCGCGATAGCGCCAGCGCTGTATGGCGCACTTGCCGATGCCGATGCCGGAACCCAGGGCGATGTGACGCGCGCGGCCCGCGGTGTGCAGATGCTGCGCCAGCTTGGGCTGATCGCGGATGCCCGCCGGATTGCAACGCAGGTGGCCCTTGATCCGTTGCTGAAAGGTGCCGCGCAGTGAACACGCTCGCCCGCATTTCTGCCTTCCTCGACGCGCAGGCGGCAGAGGCAGGTGCGGCGCGCAATACCATCCTCGCCTATGGTCGCGACCTTCGCGACTTTGCAGAATGGCTGACTGGGCGCGGCCTGACGCTCGAAACCGTTTCGCGCGACGACATCACCGCCTATCTGGCCGCCTGCGATGCCGACGGGCTGTCGCGCGCCACCCGCGCCCGCCGCCTGTCGGCAATCCGTCAACTGACCCGCTTCGCGCTGGAAGAAGGCTGGCGCGAGGATGATCCCGCCATTCGGATAGCCGGTCCAGGCAAGGCCCAACGCCTGCCCAAGGTGCTGAGCCAGACAGAGGTGACATCGCTTCTGGACGCAGTTCCGCAAACCGGGCGCACCGATGCCGACCGCGCCCGCAACCGCTGCCTGATCGAGCTGCTTTACGCCACCGGCATGCGGGTCAGCGAGCTTGTGTCGCTTCCCGTCGCAGCCACCCGCGGCGATCCGCAGTTGCTGCTGATCCGCGGCAAGGGCGGCAAGGAACGCATGGTGCCCCTCTCCCTGCCCGCCCAGTCGGCGCTGCGCGACTGGCTCGCGATCCGCGATCATGCCCTGAAAGACAGCCCGCTTGGCCGTCTGGTCGCCGGCAAGGGCGCGCGCTTTCTGTTTCCCGCCGCCTCGAAGGCCGGGCATATGGTGCGCAAGTCGATGAACGATCTGATCCGCGAGCTGGCGCTTGCTGCCGGAATAGACCCCGCGCGTGTCACACCACATGTCATCCGCCACGCTTTTGCGACGCATCTGCTTGAAGGCGGCGCGGATTTGCGTGCCATTCAGACATTGCTCGGACATGCTGACCTTTCCACGACCGAGATCTATACTCATGTCCTGGACGCGCGAATGCGCGATCTGGTGTTGAACCATCATCCCCTTGCACGCGTTTGAGCGCATCATGTTGACTGCTTTTGTTCCCATTTCCGCCGCCGCTGCCGCTCAGGCCGTCGAAACCAGCCCCGCCCCGGCCTCTGCCGGTCAATCGGCGATGATCTGGGGCTTCGCCCTCGCGATTCTGTGCCTGCTGGTCGGATCGGCCTTCTTTTCCGCCTCGGAAACCGCATTGACGGCTGCCAGCCGCGCCAAGCTGCGCAATCGCGCCGACAAGGGCGATCAGGGGGCCGAGGCGGCGCTCAACGTCACGCGCGACAGTGACCGCCTGATCGGGGCGATCCTGCTTGGCAACAACGTGATGAATATCCTGTCGGCCTCGCTGGCGACGGCGCTGTTCACCGCGCTTTTCGGGTCAAGCGGCGTTGCGGTGGCCACGATGGTGATGACCGTTCTCGTGCTGATCTTCGCCGAGGTCATGCCGAAATCTTACGCCATCGCGAATTCGGAATCCCTTGCCTCGCTTGTGGCGCGGCCCATGGCGATCGTGATGCGGCTTCTGTCGCCCATCGTCATGATCGTGCGCGCCATCGTGCGTGTGATCCTGCGCATCTTCGGCCTGCACAGCGAGCCGGGTGCCAATATGTTCTCGGTCCACGAGGAGATCGCCGGCGCGCTTTCCATCGGCGCGGAATCCGGCACGGTCGAGAAAGAGGACCGCGACCGCCTGCTCGGCGCACTCGATCTGGGCAATCGGACGGTGGACGAAATCATGAAGCACCGCTCGGAAATTCAGATGATCGACGCCGAACTGCCACCCGCAACGATCCTCGATACGGTTCTGTCCAGCCCGCATACCCGGCTGCCCGTTTACAAGGGAGAGCGCGAAAACGTCGTGGGCGTCGTACATGCCAAGGATGTGCTGCGCGCGATCCACAAATCCGCCTATGACAACAAGGGCGATCCGGCCGATGCGGTGCGCGATTTCGACGTGATGTCGGTTGCGATGAAGCCCTATTTCGTCCCGGACACGACAGCGCTTGACGAACAGATGCGCGAATTCCTGAAACGGCGCACGCATTTTGCGCTCGTGGTGGACGAGTATGGGGCGCTGCGCGGTCTTATTACGCTGGAAGATATTATCGAGGAAATCGTCGGCGAAATCGCCGATGAACATGACACCGAAGCCGATCACGACCTGAAGCCGGGACCGAATGGCGATTACCTGATCGATGGCTCCATGACGATCCGCGATTTGAACCGCGCGCTTGACTGGCACCTGCCCGATGACGAGGCCAATACCGTCGCCGGTCTGGTCATCCATATGGCTCAGTCGATCCCCGCACAAGGTCAGGTCTTTTCGTTCCACGGCTATCGGTTCGAGGTCGTGACCCGCAAGGACAACCGGATCACCAAGCTTCGTATCCGGCCGCTGGTCAGTCCCGCAGGTTGAACGGCTCAGCCAGCGCGAAGCCGTTCGGCAAGGGCGGGACTGCGCCCTATCGCCGCTTCGAACAATTCGGCCCGGCGCGCAAAAAGCTCCAGATACCAGTCGCGCCGCTTGCCGACCTGATCGGCCATCATCCGCCCCTGCGCGACCTCGGCCCGTGCGGCGGCGGCGATGCGGCTGCGCAGTTCAGGATCAGCGGCAAGGCTTATCAGCAGGTCCGGCCAGTCCTGAGGCGTTTGCGCAAGAAATCCGTTTTCGCCGTGGCGGATCGTCTCGCCATAGACTGCGGGCGACGCGATGGCGACGGCCCCGCGGCTTGCGGCCTCGACCCATTTCACGTCGGATTTGCCAAGTTCCTCCGGCAATCCTTCCAGCGGCATCAGCGAGACATCTGCCTGCCCGACCAGATCCAGATAGTCGGCATAGTCCATCAGCGGATGAAATTGCTTTCGCTCGGTCGGAAGCGCATCGAAGAACTGCCGGTCATGGATCACGTCGAACGAAAGCGCGTCGCCAAGGGCATCGATGGCCGGCGCAAGAAGGCCCGCCATATCCGCGGTGCGGGTGCGGTTCAGCGCGGCGAACAGGACCCGCATCGGGCCGGCGCTGTGCGTCCGCGCAGGTGCCAGCGTCTCGGCGCAGTTCGGCATGACCATGACCTCGGGGTTCGCGCGCGCGAACTGCCGGGCCAGAACCTCGGTCGAGGTTTGCACGGCATGCGCAAGCGCCATGTTTCGCGCATAGATCTCTGGCACATCCTCGCGCGGCAGGACACGTGCAACCAGCGACGGGTCATCGTCATATTCGATGATCAGAACGATCCCGCGCCGCTGACAATCCGCGACAACATTCAGGATCCGTTCCGGGTCGGATATCCGGGGGCGCTGCACTACCATCAGACCGCCGCGTGGCCCGAAATCGGGCAGATCTATCCGCTTTGCAGACGTGGTGACGTGCAGCGCAGGTTCCGCGTCAAGCGCGCGCGCCGGGATATGGGTGCGCACATCCATCTTCTGCGCCAGTTCTACCATATGCACCGGCAGGGGTGGCGCGACCAAGGCGCCCTTTTCCGGCCTTGTCGCCACCGCGAGATAATGCAGGGTGCGCGCACGAGAGCGCTGCTTTGCGCTGTCGAGGCCCGCGTTCTGGGCCAGCCCTTCCAGCGCCGGCAGCCAGAAATCCGCCCCTTCGGAGCGGTCTTTGTCGCGCAGCGCCCGCGCGCGCATCATGGTGAAGCCGGCACGCGTCAGAAGCTGTTCAAGCTCGTCATGCGAGACGCCGTCATGCCCGACCGCGCGCCCCTCGATAAGCCGGGCGAGATCGCGCCAGTGGCCGGAATTCCGGTTTGCGACGACCAGCGAGCCGCCGGGACGGATCAGCCCGAATAAGCGCCGCAGAAGGGCGGCAGGTTCGGCCATGCGGCCAAGCGTTCCAGACAGAACGGCCAGATCATAACCCGGCGCGTCCGCTGCCAGCCGGGCCTTGGACAGCTTGGCCGGATCGCCGGCAATAAACCTGTCGAATGCCGGCACATCCGCGTCCGTCGCGGCCTTGCCGGTCAGCCCGAACCCCGTCAGGCGCGCCGCAGGGTTGCGCGCGCGATAGTCCTGTGCAAGCGCTGCTTCGCCGCAAATCAGAATCTCACGCGCGGAAAGCGGCATCAGGGCAACCAGTGCCGCCAGATAGTCCTGATCCGGGGCAGTCGTCTGCCCGCTCGCAGCTGGTCCCGCTATTTCAGTCCCTTTCAGCCAATCAGCCTGCCTTTTCAGCAAGTAGAAGCCATTCTTCCTCGGCAGCGTCAAGGGCATCCTGCCGCTCGCTCAGGGCATCGCTTGCCTTCTGGGCCTTGGCGGGCGCGTCGGTATAGATCGCCGCGTCGGACAGGAATTCGGACAGTTTCGCGATCTCTGCTTCCAGCCGCGCGATGATTGCGGGCAGCGCGTCCAGCCGATGCTTTTCGGTGAAACTCAGGCCGGGCTTTGCGGTCTTCTGGCGCGCGGCAGGGTCCGCTTTTGAATCGCCGGCCGTCGCAGCCGGTCGTGCAGTCGCCGCATCCTGCCGCGCAGGCTCGACCCGCTGTGCGCGATAATCCGACCAACCGCCCGGATAGATGACTCCGCGCCCATCCCCCTCCATCGCCACGGTCGAGGTGGCGACGCGGTCAATAAAGTCGCGGTCGTGACTGACCAGCAGGACGGTGCCGTCATAATCACCCAGAATATCCTGCAAGAGGTCCAGAGTCTCGACATCCAGGTCGTTCGTCGGTTCGTCCAAGACCAACAGGTTCGACGGTCGCGCCATGATCCGCGCCAGCAGAAGCCGCGCCTTCTCGCCACCCGACAGGCTTCCGACGGGTGCACGCATCTGCGCGTCGTCGAACAGAAAATCTTTCAGATAGCCGACAACGTGACGCGGTGTTCCGCGCACCATGACCTGATCGGCGCGCCCGGAAACGGCCATGCCGGGATCCGTCGTCATCGCGTCCCACAGGCTTAGTTCGGGATTGATCGCGCTGCGGTTCTGATCGAAGACTGCCACATCCAGATTCGTGCCAAGCGTGACTTCACCGGTATCGGGCGCGATCTGTCCCGTCAGCATCTTGATAAGCGTGGTCTTGCCGACACCGTTCGGCCCGACGAAGGCGACCCGGTCGCCGCGCAGGACACGCAGATCGAACGGCTTCAGGATCACGCGGTCGCCGAATGACTTGCTGATGCCCTGCGCCTCGATCACGCGTTTGCCCGATTGCGGCCCGGAATCCAGCGCCATTGCTGCCGCGCCCTGACGGCGGATCTGGGCAGCGCGTTCGGCCCGCAATTCCTGCAGCGCGCGCACCCGGCCCATATTGCGCTTTCGCCGGGCGCTGATGCCCTCGACAGCCCAACGCGCCTCTGCCTTGATCTTGCGATCCAGCTTGTGGCGGGCCTCGTCCTCGGCTGCCCACGTGGTTTCGCGCCAGTCCTCAAATGCCTCGAAGCCGCGTTCCTGCCGCCGAACCTCGCCGCGGTCGATCCACAGCGTGGCGCGCGTCAATGCCCGCAGGAAGGCGCGGTCGTGACTGATCAGCACGAAGGCGGCGCGCGTCTGGGAAAGCTGTTCTTCCAGCCAGCCAATCGCTTCGATATCCAGATGGTTGGTTGGTTCGTCCAGCAACATCAGATCCGGGGCTTCCGCCAGCAGACGCGCAAGCGCCGCCCGACGCCGCTCGCCGCCGGATGCGGTTTCGACGGGACGCGCGGCATCGAATTTCAGCCCCTCGGCCGCCATTTCCACCCGATAGGCCTCACCCGGCGGCAGGCTGGCGGCGGCAAACTCGCCAAGCGTGGCAAAGCCGGACAGGTCCGGGTCCTGCTCCATATAGCCGACGCTGATGCCGGCGGGCGTCACGATCTCGCCCCGGTCCGGCTCGACAAGGCCAGCCATGACTTTCATCAGCGTCGATTTGCCGGACCCGTTGCGCCCGACAAGCGCAACCCGGTCGCCCGGCTGAATGGTCATGTTCAGACCATCGAATACAGGATTGCCGCCGAAGGTCAGCGAGATGTCGGTCAGTTGAAGGATCGGTGCGCGTGCCATGCGGGCCAGTTACCGCCGCGCCCCGCCGCCGTCAATCTCGCGCCCTGATCGCGGGCTGTTTACCTGAATTGAGCGTCAGGCGATTGATCTTCGTCAGTCCGGTGGCGACATTCCTGCCAGCATTTCGCGGCGCGGCGAACCCGCCTCATCCGGATCGCCGGTGCCGTGCGGTGTCGCCTGCCTTGTCCCCTCTTGCAGGCTCTCGAAACGCCCGGCCGCTTGCGCGGTCGGGCGAATTCGGTTGTTCTTCATCCAGAGAAAAGAGGGTTACATGACGCGCAAGATTATCATCGATACCGATCCCGGACAGGACGACGCCGTTGCCATTCTGCTGGCACTTGCCTCGCCCGAGCTTGAGGTGCTGGGCCTGACCACGGTCGCGGGAAATGTTCCGCTCGACCTGACGACCCGCAATGCGCGTCTTATCGCGGGGCTATCGGGTCGCGATGTGCCGGTCCATGCCGGAAGCGCCGCGCCGCTGTCGCGCAAGCTTGTCACCGCCGAATATGTGCATGGCAAGACGGGGCTCGATGGGATCGAACTGGGCGAGCCGGTCCACCCGCTCAGCAGCGAGGACGGCGTCGGCTTCATCATCGAAACGCTGCGCCGCGAACCGCCCGGAACCGTGACGCTCGTCCCCATCGGCCCGCTGACCAATATCGCGGCCGCATTCGCGCGCGCCCCCGATATCGTCCCGCGCGTTCAGCAGATCGTCCTGATGGGCGGGGCCTATTTCGAAGTCGGCAATGTCACCCCCGCCGCAGAGTTCAATATCTACGTCGATCCAGAAGCGGCGGCGCAGGTATTTGCCGCAGGCGTCGATCTGGTGGTGATGCCGCTTGACGTGACGCACAAGGCGCTGACCTCCGCGGATTGGGTGGCAGGGATGCGTGCGCTCGGCACGAAAGCGGGCGACGCCGTGGCAAGCTGGACCGATTTCTTCGAGCGCTATGACCGCGAAAAATACGGCTCTGCCGGCGCGCCGCTGCATGATCCCTGTACGGTCGCCTGGCTGATCCGGCCCGACCTGTTTTCGGGCCGCCGCATCAATGTCGAGATCGAAACCGAGGGCCGCTATACGACCGGCATGACGGTCGCCGACTGGTGGGGCGTGACGGGGCGTCCGGCGAATGCATTGTTCATCGGCGATGTCGACCGTGACGGCTTCTTCGCCTTGCTGAGCGAGCGTATCGCCACCCTGCCCTGAGCAGTTACTGTGCCGGGGCTTGCGGCGCGTCCGTGGCGCGATCCCCGTCATCACCGGCGGATGCATCATCTGCGGGCGCGACCGGGCTTTCGCCGGCATCCGCGCTGCCGCCATTTGTACCAGATACGGCATCTTCGGGCGCGGTTGTCCCCGATCCCGGTTCCTCTGGCAGCGGCCCGCCTGCACCGACAGTTTCGTCCATGCGTTCGGCCAGACGGTCGGTGATGTCTATCGAATTGATCGCGAGCAGCGCCTGTCCGCGATACAGCACCACTGCCGCGCGGTTTTCCTGCATGAGCTGCGCCACCAGCGGCAATGCAGCCTGAAGAAAGGCGTTCCGGTCCGCATCGGCGCGGGCGGAAAGCTCGCGAACGGTTTCGGCACGGTCGCGCCGGATCTGCTGGGCCCGGGCGTCGAACGCCTCGGCCTTTTTGCGAAAGGCGTCCGGTGCCAATGTGCCGCGCTCGGCCGTCAGCGCCTGTTCTTCGGCGGTAAGCTGGCTTTCAAGGCGCTTGTTCTCAGCCTCGATCTCTCTCGCGGCGGCCTGCAGATCGTCCTGCGCACGCTGGCCCCAGGCCGAAATGTCATAGGCGTGGTCCACGTCCAGCACCAGAACGCCCGACGGCAGCGCCTGATCGGTCGTGGGCCCCGTGGTTTCTGATGCCTGATTTTCCGGCGGCGCAGGGGTTGGCTGATCCTGCTCCGCCGGTTGCGCGCCGTCCGCTACGGTGTCTTGCGCAAACGCCCCCGCCGCAAGACAGGCCCAGGCAACCAGCGCCAGTGCCGGGCGGAAGCGGGACGCGCGCTGCATCAGAACTTGGTCGAAAGCGTCAGATCGAAAGCCTGCGTCTCGTCGTAATCCTCTTTGGCGACGGCTTTGGCAAAGTTCATCCGAAGTGGCCCGATGGGCGTTGTCCAGAAGATGGACAGGCCCACTGCGGCACGGACATTCATGGAATCGTCCACTTCGACGCCATTCGCGCCCGCCGTATCCTGAAGCCCCCAGATGGACCCGACATCGGCGAAGATACCGCCGCTGACGCCATATTCCTCGGGCAGACCGACCGGGAACTGCGCCTCGGCGCGGGCGACCCAGAAATAGTTGCCGCCAAGTGCGTCTTCGTTCGGCGCCTCAAGATCGCGCGGGCCAATGCCGTTCGTCTCGAACCCGCGGACGCGCTGACCGTTGAAGCGGTCGATCACCCGGCTGGACTGATCGTCGAGCATATGGATCGCGCCGGCCTCGAATTCGCCCCGCAGCGTGATGTTCGGTCGCCACGCAGTCGATTCGACACCTGCGGAAAGCAGCGATGTCACGGATTTCACGTCGCCGCCAAGGCCCGCGAAATCCTGCGTGAAGCTGAGCTTCGTTGCCGTGCGCGGGTTCAGCCCGACGCGGCGGCTGTCATAGCTGTAGCGATAGCCGACAGCAGATGTCCACTCGCTGCCCTCTTCGCGCACGAGGATCGGGGACGAGCCATCATATTCGCCGTCCTCCTCGTCATAGGTGATCGGGTCAACGTCGAACAGCGTGTCCTTCGACAGCTTGTAATGCAGATCCAGCCGCGAGGATTTCGAGATCGGGAATTCCACCCCGGTCTGCAGGCCAGCCGAGCGGGTGTTGTACTTGGCGTTGTCCTGATCGGTTTCGCGATACCAGCCCGAGAAGCTGAAGCGAAGGTCGCGGCCCAGAAAGAACGGCTCGGCAAAGGTGAACGAACCAGAGCGAGAGCCTTTCGTCGTCGATATGCTGGCCGCAAGTTCCTGACCCCTGCCAAGGAAGTTGCGCTGGCTCAGGCCGATATTCAGACCGACGCCGGAGCTGGCGCCGTAGCTTGCGCCGAATTCCAGCGAGCCGGTCGGCTGCTCCTCGACGTTCACATCGACAATAACCTGTTCAGGGCTGGAGCCTTGGCGCGTTTCAACCTGCGCGTCGGCGAAATAGCCAAGGGCCCGAATGCGCTCGGCAGAGTTGCGGATCTCACGCGGGTTGAAGGGATCGCCTTCGACGGTCTGGAACTGACGGCGGATCACCTCGTCCAGCGTGGTCGTGTTCCCTTCGATGTCGATGCGCTCGACAAAGACGCGCGCGCCACGGGTCAGGGCAAAGGTCAGATCCAGCGTCTGGTTGCGTGGGTTGCGGGTAACGCGCGGCTCGATGCTGACGAAATCGAGCCCCTGCTCCAGCGCGATCGTCTCCATCCTGCGAATGGTCACGTCGATCATTTCCGGCGTGTAATAGCTGCCGCTGCGAACGCGGTTCTGCGCCTGGAACGGCGCGGCATCAACGCCCGGAATCTCTGACACCGTGTCGATGCGCCCGAAGCGATAGCGCGGGCCTTCCTCGATTGCGTAAGTGACGAAATAAGCGTCGCGTTCGCGCGCCAGTTCTGGCGCCACGCCCTGCACCTTGAAATCGGCGAAGCCCTGCGAGCGGTAGAACTCGGTCAGCAGGTTCTCGTCAAGTGCCAGTCGTTCGGGGCTGTATGTATCGGACTGGATGAAGCGGCGCAGGATGCCCGCCTGCTTGGTTTCCAGCACGTTGCGCAGCCGCCGGTCGGAAAAGGCGCGGTTGCCGGTGAAGCCGATGCGCTCGATTTCGGTGACGTCGCCTTCGCGGATTTCGAAGACCAGATCGACGCGGTTGCCGGCGCGCGGAATGATGCGCGGCGTGACCCGCGCCGCCAGACGGCCCTGAGAGGAATAGGCCTGCGCCATGTTCGAGGCATCGCGTTCCGCCTGAGCGGGCGAATAGACGCGACGCGGCTCGGACTGCGCGATTTCATCAAGCTGTTCGTCCTTGATGCGATTATTGCCTTCGAAGCTGACCTGATTGATGGTCGGCCATTCCTTGACGCGGATGACCAGCGTATTGCCCTGCGGCGTGACCGAGACCGTTTCGAACAGGCCGGAATTCTGGATGCGCTGCAGGGCGTCATTCACCTCGCCTGCCGAAACCTCTGTGCCGCGCATGATATTCGCGAAAGACAGGATCGTTTCAGGCTCGATCCGCTCGTTCCCTTCGATCCTGACCTGCGTAAAGACATATGCCCAAGCCGGGGCGGGAACGGTCAGCGCCGGGATTGCCCCGGCAAGACCGGCGATCAGCGCCACGGCGCATGTGCTGCGTTTCAGTTTCATCCTGCCTGCCCCTTTGTTTCGGCGGTGGCGCGTGTTCGCGCCGATTTTGCCTTGGAAACTACAATCTGACGGGGGGCGGTGTCAAAACCCGATTTACCTTTTTAGCAACGCAAGTCGTTGCTGAGACCGAAAATCATCAGTCCGACGACAAGTGCAAGCCCGACCGAAGTCAGCGCCCCGCGCACACGATCCGAGGGCGCGCGCCCTGTCACAGCCTCCCACGCGCAAAACGCGAGATGCCCGCCATCCAGCACAGGTATCGGAAGCAGGTTCAGAAACCCGATCGCGACCGACAGGATCGCGATCCACCAGACAAAGTTTCCAAGCCCCGCATTCGCCGCCTGTCCGGTGCTTTCCGCAATCGAGATTGCGCCGCCAAGATTACATGACCCGATCTGGCCGGTGATCATCGCCCAAAGCCCGGTCAGGCTGGATGCGATGATCTCCCACACCTGGGTGACACCCATCGCAAGGGCGCTCAGCGGCCCGACAGACTGCGTGGCCGGGGCGAACCAGCTTCCGGCAGTGACACCGATCAGCCAGCGCTTTTCGAAGCCGCCATTCGCAGCCGGGATGTCCTGTTCCTTGGGGGACAGCGAAATGTCGATTTCCTGCCCGTCGCGCATCACGCCCAGATTCAGCGGCGCACCCTGCACCGCTTCGACCTTCGCGCGAATATCCTCGAAGCGCAGCACCCGGTCGCCGTCGATGCGCCAGATGACATCACCCGGCAGCAAACCGGCTGCGGCAGCAGCACTGCCGGGCGCGACACCGCCAATGACCGGCGGCAGCGGGTCCGGGCCCTGCACCGTCATCTCTCGCCCATCGCGCTCGATCCGCCAGTCATAGCTGTCAGCGCGTGGCAGATCACGGGCGGTGTCGTAGATGTCGGCCCATTCCGTGACGGGCTTCCCGCCCAGACCGACGATCCTGTCGCCCGGCTGCAACTCCATCACCATACCGGGCGGTGTTGCCGACAGCTCGCCCACCGTCGGGGTTTCGACCGCGACGCCACGGATCAGTACGAATGCGGCAAAGATCAGTGTCGAGAGGATGAAATTGAAGAACGGTCCCGCCGCAAGCGTCGCCGCGCGCGCCCAAAGCGGCGCGCCGTCAATCGTATGGCGGCGCTGATCCGCCGGAACCTGCTTCGAGGGGCCGGCGCTCGCCGGGTCGGAATCGCCCAGAAACAGCACATATCCGCCAAGTGGTATTGCCGCGATCTGCCAGCGCGTTCCGCGCTTGTCGCGCCGAGAGATCAGGCGCGGCCCAAACCCGATCGAAAAGACTTCGGCGCGGATTCCCGACCAACGTGCGACGATATAATGCCCGTATTCATGAACGGCCACGATGATCGAAAGAGCAACAAGAAACGCAGCCAGCGTCCAGATGCCGCCGCCCAGGCCTGCCATGAAACCCATCTATCGCCCCTTGCTTCCTGTCGCCCACCGCGCCGCGAACTGCCGGGCTTCTTTATCCCAGTCCAGCACCGTCGCCAGGTCGGAAGGAGATTTGGTGAAACCGTCGCGCCCGTTCAAGCTTTCCAGCGTGGCTTCGACCGCCTGAGACATTTCGGGAAAGCGCAGGCGGCCGGCTATGAAATCATCCAGCGCCTGTTCTTTCGCGGCATTCAGAACTGCCCCTGCCGCCCCGCCTGCGTCCATCGCCTCGCGCGCAAGGCGCAGGGCAGGCCAACGGATTTCGTCCGGCGCGCGGAAGGTCAGACCGCCAAGCGCTGCCAGATCCAGACGGGCGACCGGAAGATCGGCGCGTGCGGGCCAGTGCAGTGCATAGCCGATGGCATGGCGCATATCGGGCGCGCCAAGATGCGCCAGGCTGCCGCCGTCGATATGGCTGACCATGGCATGAATGATCGATTCAGGGTGAACCAGAACCTTGATTTTCGTCGGATCAATCCCGAAAAATTCACGCGTTTCAATAATTTCCAGCGCCTTATTGAACATGGATGCGCTGTCTATGGTAATGCGCTGCCCCATATCCCAGTTCGGATGGGTCGAGGCCTCGGCAACGGTTGCCGTCGCAAGCCGTTCCATCGGCCAGTCGCGGAATGCGCCACCGGATGCAGTGATGGTTACGCTTTCCACGGTTTCGAGGTTTTCCGACCCAAGCGCCTGAAAAATGGCGGAATGTTCTGAATCGACTGGCAGGATGCGCGCACCTGACCGGGCGGCAGTACCCATAATCAGACGGCCTGCGGCAACCAGCGTTTCCTTATTGGCAAGCGCCAGCGTGCCGCCACGCTCCAGCACGCGCAACCCCGGAGGCAGGCCAGCTGCACCGACAATCGCGGACAGTGTCCAATCGGCCGGGCGGTCCGCAGCTTCGACAATCGCGGCGGGACCGGCCGCGCTCTCGATCCCGGTGCCGGCAAGCGCGTCACGAAGCTCCGCCAGCCGATCAGGATAAGCGGTGACGGCAATTTCGGCGCGCAAGCTGCGGGCCATTTCGGCGAGGCGGCGGATATTCGCGCCCCCGGTCAGCGCCACAACCCGCCAGCGATCCGCACCCCTCGAGCGCTTCAGAAGGTCATAGGCGCTTTCCCCGATCGAGCCGGTCGCACCAAGAATAGAGACAGAACGCATTACAGACCGACCTGCGGCAATCTCAGCAGCCAGCTCAGCAGCATGACGGCAAGAACCGCACCAGACACAGCGTCGAACCGGTCCATGAAGCCGCCATGTCCCGGGATCAGGTTTGAGCTGTCCTTGACCCCGGCCCGACGTTTCAGCCAGCTTTCCGCAATGTCGCCCAGCTGGCCCGCAAAGGCGACAATCGGCGATAGCAGGATCACCGGCGCCTCGGCTGCGCCGGTCAGCCACAGCAGCACGCCGAAGAAGAATGCCCCGATCCAGCCTGCAACCGTCCCGGACCAGGTTTTCTTGGGGCTGACAGCCGGCCAGAATTTCGGACCGCCAATCATTCGTCCTGCGAAATAGCCAAGAATATCAGATAGAAAGACGACACCCATCAACCACAGAATGAACGGCAGACCGTATTCCTGCCGCAGATGGACCAATTCATATCCGACCGCCATAATGGCCAGGCCGAAAATGGCATAGGTCACACGATCTTTCGGCACCGCGCCCGGCAGGCCCGCAGCAATCGGGATCAGCAGGACCGGTATCGCGAATTGCGGCATCCCGAGTGCCGCGAAAAGCGAAAAGCCAGCGATGAGGGCAAGCGCGATGGGACGGCTGCGCCCGAACGGCGTTTGGACATGCGGGCGGCCTTTCCAGCCCGTCATCCGTGCCAGTTCCCAGAAGGTCAGCGCCATGAACAGCGCGACCCCCGACCACAAGGCGATGCCGCTGGACACCGCGAGCGCAGCCCCGATGGCGATCAGAATGACCGCCGAAACCACCCGTCGCGTCAGGTCAGACCACTTGCCCGGCTCTGCCATGCGCGCTCAGACGCCGCCGAAGCGCCGGTCGCGCAGGCCGAAACTGTCAAGGATTTCGGCCAGACGCTCTGGCGTGAAATCGGGCCAGAGCGTGTCCGTAAACTCGTATTCCGCATATGCCGCCTGCCAGGGCAGGAAGTTCGAAGTCCGCGTCTCGCCGGATGTCCGGATCACCAAGTCGGGATCGGGCGATCCTGCAGTATCCAGACAGGCCGCCAGATCGGCCTCGGTCGGGTCGGAAATCTGACCGGCGGCGATCTTTTCTGCCAGCCGCGTCGTGGCGCGCAGCAATTCGTCGCGACCACCATAATTGATCGCGACCGTCAGGTTCAGGCGGGTATTGCTGGCGGTGCGGGCCTCGATCCCGGCCATCAGCGCCCGCAGCTTCGGGTCCAGCCGCTCTCGCCCGCCGATAAAGCGCATCCGCACGCCCTCCGCTGCCAGCCCGTCGGCCTCGCGCTGAATATAGCGGCGGAAAATCTTCATCAGGCCGAGCACTTCTTCGGTCGAACGCTTCCAGTTCTCGGTCGAGAAGGCATAGACTGTCAGCCAGTTCACACCCAGATCCGGACAGGCGCGCACGATCTGTTTCACGCGTTCAGCGCCCCGGCGATGCCCGACCAGACGTGGCCACCCGCGCTTCTGCGCCCAACGGCCATTTCCATCCATGATGATCGCGACATGGCGGGGGGGTGAGGTATCGCCCGCCTTCGGGGCCGCTGTCAGCGCCATGTCAGACCTGCATGATTTCGGCCTGCTTGGCCTCAAGCGCTTCGTCAACCTTGCCGATCATCCGGTTGGTCAGGGACTGGACTTCGTCTTCCCAGAACTTCTGGTCATCCTCGGACATGCCCGAGCCCTTCGCCTTCTTGACCTGATCCATGCCGTCGCGGCGGACGTTGCGGATCGCGACACGCGCGTTTTCGGCATATTGGGCGGCGACCTTGGTCAGTTCGCGGCGGCGCTCCTCGTTCAGTTCGGGGATCGGCAGCATGATGATGGTCCCGTTCAGCTGCGGATTGATGCCCAGACCCGATTCGCGGATCGCCTTTTCCACCTTGCCGACAAGCGCCTTGTCCCAGACGTTGATCGTGACCATGCGCGGCTCTGGCACGTTGACCGTTCCCACCTGGTTGATCGGGGTGGGTGAGCCATAGGCATCGACCATCACCGGCTCCACCATCGCGGCAGAGGCGCGCCCGGTCCGCAGGCTGCCGAATTCATGGCGCAGCGAATCCATGGCGCCGTTCATCCGCCGTTCCAGGTCGTCGGTATCAATCTCGATCTCGTCGGACATGCACGTCCCTCTCATGCGTTCTTTCGCGCCGTTCTAACGCGTAGGACGCCTTATGGCAAAGCCCTATCGCTGGCCTGACAGAGGCGTGAGATCAAACGTTCATCTGCTGACCCAGTTCCACCACGCGGTTCGACGGCAGGCGGTAGAAATCCGTCGGTTCCGCAGACGACCGGTAAAGACCGGCGAATATCCGCCCCTGCCAGCGCGGCATCATGACGCCCTTGCCGGTCCGCAGCGATCTGCGGTTGAGGAAATAGGACGTGGACATGATGTCGAACTTGTGCCCGAAGCGCTTTGCCTCGGCCAGGGCGCGCGGCACGTTGGGCTGTTCCATATATCCGAAACGCAGCGAGGCCTTCCAGAAACCGGGCGCAACATCCTCGATCCGCACACGATCCGCATCCTCGACGCGCGGGGTATTTGCGCTTTCGACGCGGACGATGAAGTTCCGCTCGTGCAGGACGCGGTTATGCTTGAGGTTGTGGATCAGCGCCGGCGGCACGACGGACGGATCGGCGGTCAGGAACACGGCCGTGCCCTCGACACGCGTCGGCGGCTTTTCGGCCAGCTTTTGGGCCAGCATGTCCGTCTGCACGCTTTCGGAATGTATCCGGCCCTGAAGCTTGCGCATCCCGTCCGTCCAGACCAGCATCATCGCGATCGCGACAACCGCAAAGGCGATCGGAATATAACCGCCATCCGCGAATTTCAGGATATTGGCCGAGAAGAAGATCAGTTCGACCGCCAGCACCGGCAGCATGATGCCCAGCACAAGCGGCCAACGCCATCCCCAGGCCCATCTGAACACGACAATCGCGAGGATCGACGTGATGACCATGTCGCCCGTGACCGCAATTCCATAGGCATTCGCCAGCCCCTCGGATGATCCGAAGGTCAGGATCAGGGCCACAACGCCGACCAGCAGGACGAAGTTCACGCGCGGCATATAGATCTGCCCGCGCTGCGTGTCAGAGGTGTGCTGAATCTCCAGCCGGGGCAGCAGACCAAGCTGCACGGCCTGCGCCGCCACCGAAAACGCGCCTGAAATCACGGCCTGCGACGCAATCACCGTCGCAACCGTCGCGAGCAGCACGAGCGGCAGGCGGAACCAGTCGGGCGCCATCAAAAAGAACGGGTTCGCGACCGTCTCGGGGTGCGCCAGAACCATTGCCCCCTGCCCCAGATAGCTGAGTGCGAGCGCTGGAAAGACCAGCACCGTCCAGGCGATACGAATGGCCGACCGGCCGAAATGCCCCATATCCGCGTAAAGCGCCTCGGCCCCGGTCACGGCCAGAAAGACCGAACCGAGCACTGGTAGCGCCGCAAAGCCGTAATGTTCGATGAACCATGCGGCGCGAAACGGATTGAGCGCGTGAAGGATGCGCGCATCATCGGCGATATGCCCTATCCCGAGGATCGCCATGACCGAGAACCAGACCAGCATGACGGGGCCGAACAGCTTGGCGATCCGGTCAGTGCCGCCGCGCTGAACCCAGAACAGGGCAAAGACGATAAGCAGCGTCAGAGGCACCACATATTGCTGAAAACTCGGATGGATCAGCGTCAGACCCTCGACCGCCGAAAGAACCGAGATCGCGGGCGTAATCATCGAGTCGCCGAAAAACAGCGACACGCCGACGATCCCCAGCAGCATCAGAAGCAGGCGGCGGCGCGGGAAGCGCCGCGCATCCAGTGCACCCTGCGCCTTGGCGACCAGCGAAAGGGTGCCGCCCTCGCCATTATTGTCTGCGCGCAGAATCAGGATCACGTATTTCACCGTGACGATCAGCACGACCGTCCAGAACAGCAGCGACACGATGCCGATCACCGCCGTCTCGGGCAGGCCCTGCTCGTGCGCATGCACCAGCGATTCGCGCAGCGCATAAAGCGGCGAGGTGCCGATGTCGCCGTACACCACCCCAAGGCAGGCGAGGACAAGCGCTGCGCTGATTTTCTGGGAAGAATGCGCGTGATCTTCGATCACGCTGTCATCAATCGGGTCGGCCATGGGCAACCTCGGGAATTATGCTGGCGCGGCATATGCGCTTGCTGCACCGCAAAATCAAGACTTCGTCAACGGCATTTTCGGCGGCGCTTCCCGAACGCAACACCGCGCACGGGCGCGCAGCCCGACCGAGTTTGCTTGACGCTTGCGGGACGCGTGCTAGCGTTTGGCCCGACCAAGCAAGGATCACCGTCATGGCTCTCGACCGCAAACCTGCCCCGAACGATCTCTCCGCCTTCTGGATGCCTTTCACGTCGAACCGCCAGTTCAAATCGAACCCGCGCATGTTCGTTGGTGCCAAGGACATGCACTATACCACAGCCGACGGGCGGCAGGTGCTGGACGGAACCGCGGGGCTCTGGTGCTGCAACGCCGGCCATTGCCGGCCCAAGATCAACGAGGCCATCGCCCGGCAGGCCGCCGAAATGGACTATGCGCCCGCTTTCCAGATGGGCCATCCCGCCGCGTTCGAACTCGCCAATCGGGTCATCGACATCGCGCCCGAGAACATGGCGCATATGTTCTTTACCAATTCCGGCTCTGAATCGGTCGATACCGCGCTGAAGATCGCGCTCGCCTATCACCGCGTCCGGGGCGAGGGCACGCGCACCCGCTTCATCGGGCGCGAGCGTGGATATCACGGCGTAGGCTTTGGCGGCATCTCGGTCGGCGGGATCGTCAACAACCGCCGCTTCTTCGGCACAGCACTTGGCGGCGTGGATCACCTGCCCCACACGCATCTGCCGGAAAACGCTTTCACGAAAGGCATGCCCGAACACGGCGCGAACCTCGCCGATGAATTGGAGCGGCTGGTGACGCTGCACGGTGCGGAAAATATTGCCGCCGTGATCGTTGAACCCATGGCCGGTTCCACCGGCGTGCTGATGCCACCGAAGGGCTATCTGGAAAAGCTGCGCGCGATCACTGCGAAACACGGCATCCTGCTGATCTTCGACGAAGTCATCACCGGGTTCGGCCGCCTTGGCGCGCCCTTCGCGGCACAGAAGCTGGGCGTGCTGCCGGACATGATTACCTGCGCCAAGGGTTTGACCAATGGCGTCATCCCGATGGGCGGTGTGCTGACGACCGCTGAAATCCACGACGCTTTCATGACCGGCCCCGAACACGCGATCGAACTTTTCCACGGCTATACCTATTCCGGCAATCCCGTTGCCTGCGCGGCAGGCCTTGCGACGCTGGACACCTATATTGAAGAAGGGTTGCTGACCCGCGCCGAGGAACTTGCGGGCAAATGGGAGGAGGCGCTGCATTCGCTGAAGGGCCTTCCCCATGTGATCGACATCCGCAACATGGGCCTGGTCGGCGCGGTAGAGCTTCAGCCCATAGACGGCCAGCCCGGCAAACGCGCATTCGACGCCTTCCTGAAAGCCTATGACGCCGGCATCCTGATTCGCGTCACCGGCGATATTATCGCGCTGTCGCCGCCCCTGATCGTCAGCGAGGCACAGATCGACGAACTGGTCGGCAAGCTGGCCGAGGTGCTGAAGACACTCGATTGAAACCTTGCCTGAATTGATGACCTGCGCGGTCACCCCATGCCGACAGACTGGCCGGGGGTGACGCAAAACCATTGCCTGTCCGCGCGATCCGCCGCCGACGCAGAGCCATACCGGAACGATGCCTGAAATCTCTCCTCCAGCCGCGCCACCGCGGACCGATCATACGCTGATTGATGACACACAGGGCCTTGCCTATGGCAGCTTCATGGCGGCCCTGTCTGTCGTCGTGCTGACGCATCTGGGGTTCGTCACCGGGCAGACGGCGGGGATCGCGCTGCTGATTTCCTATGCGACCGGCTGGGACTGGGCCTGGGTTTTCTTTGTCGTCAACATCCCCTTCTACTGGGTCGGCTGGAAACGCTTCGGCCCTACTTTCGTCGCGAAAAGCCTGTTTGCGGTCACGCTGACCTCGGTTCTGGCGGCACTTCTGCCGCGCTATCTGAGCTTTTCGGACCTGAACCCGCTGCTGGGGGCAATCATGATCGGTGCCTTTACCGGATCGGGACTGATCGCCCTGTTCCGCCACGGGGCGAGCCTTGGCGGCATCGGGATTGTCGGCCTTTACATCCAGGACGCGACGGGCTTTCGCGCCGGTTGGGTGCAGTTGATCGTCGACGCCGCGATTTTCGCCGTTGCGCTGTTTCTGCTGGACCCGGTAGCGGTCGGGTGGTCGTTCCTTGGCGCAGTCGTGGCGAACCTGACCATCGCGATAAATCACCGTCGGGACAGATATATCGTTTGATAATTCTGGAACTCTTTGGAATGCCACGAGTTTGCCCAATGAAATCCAGAACAAGGGGACACCCATGAATTCGATCATCTATATTGTCGGCCTCGTCGTCGTGGTGCTTTTCATCCTGTCGATGCTCGGCATGCGCTAAGCGACACTTCAGGCTGCGAACAAGGCGCGGAGGGGAAACCTTCCGCGCCTTTTCCGTTGCGCCATTCCGTCGCCGCAGGGACATTCCCGCTGGCCTTTCAGCCGCCCCTGCGTTACGGGGGCGCAACTTTTTCATACAGGCCGCGTCCATGGATATCCGCAATATCGCCATCATCGCCCACGTCGACCACGGCAAGACAACGCTCGTCGACCAGCTTCTGAAGCAGTCCGGCTCGTTCCGCGAGAACCAGGCCGTGGCAGAGCGCGCCATGGACAGCAACGATATCGAGCGCGAGCGCGGCATCACCATTCTTGCCAAAGCGACCTCGGTCGAATGGAAGGGCACGCGGATCAACATCGTGGACACGCCCGGTCACGCCGATTTCGGCGGCGAAGTGGAACGTATCCTCAGCATGGTCGATGGCGTCTGCCTGCTTGTCGATGCCGCCGAAGGCCCGATGCCGCAGACGAAGTTCGTGACCTCGAAGGCGCTGGCGCTTGGGCTGAAGCCCATCGTCGTTCTTAACAAGGTCGACAAGCCAGCCGCCGAACCCGAACACGCGCTGAACGAGGTGTTCGATCTGTTCGCCAATCTCGGCGCGAATGACGAACAGCTTGATTTCCCGCATCTCTACGCCTCGGGCATCGGGGGCTGGGCGGTTGCCGATCTGGACGACGAGCGCAAGGATATGTCGGCCCTGTTCGATCTTGTGCTGAAGCATGTCGAGCCGCCGAAGCAGGTCGCAAAGGCAGATGAGCCGTTCCGCATGCTCGCCACCACGCTCGGCGCAGACCCGTTCCTTGGCCGCATCCTGACCGGTCGCGTGGAAAGCGGCCGCGCCAAGGCGGGCGATACGGTGAAGGTGCTGAACCGCCAGAACGAGCGCGTGGAACAGTTCCGCATTTCCAAGGTGCTGGCCTTCCGTGGCCTGACCCAGCAGCCGATTGATGAGGCCGTGGCCGGCGATATCGTCAGCCTTGCCGGCATGGCGAAAGGCACCGTTGCCGACACGATCTGCGCCCCCGAGGTCGAGGAAGCGATCCCCGCACAGCCCATCGACCCGCCGACGATCAGCGTAACTTTCGGCATCAACGATTCGCCGCTGGCCGGTCAGGACGGCAAGAAAGTGCAGTCGCGCGTCATCCGCGAGCGGTTGATGAAAGAAGCCGAATCCAACGTCGCGATCAAGGTCGAGGACACCCCCGGCGGCGAGGCGTTCATCGTTTCGGGACGCGGCGAATTGCAGATGGGCGTGCTGATTGAAAACATGCGCCGCGAAGGGTTCGAGCTGTCGATCAGCCGCCCGCGCGTCATTTTCGGCGAAGAAGACGGCCAGCGGATCGAACCGGTCGAGGAAGTCATTATCGACGTCGATGACGACTATACCGGCGCTGTGATCGAAAAGCTGACCGGCGACCGCAAGGGCGAGATGGTCGATATGCGCCCCGCCGGTCACGGAAAGACCCGGATCGTGGCCCATGTGCCCTCGCGCGGGCTGATCGGCTATCACGGCGAATTCATGACCGATACCCGCGGCAACGGCGTGCTGAACCGTATTTTCCACGGCTGGACGCCCTATAAAGGCGCCATTCAGGGGCGGCGCCAGGGTGTCCTGATCTCGATGGAAAACGGCGTGTCGGTCGCCTACGCGCTGTGGAACCTGGAAGAACGCGGCAAGCTTTTCATCGGCGCGCAGGAACAGGTCTATACCGGAATGGTCATCGGCGAGCACAGCCGCGACAACGATCTTGAGGTTAACCCGCTGAAGGGCAAGAAGCTGACCAACGTGCGGGCCTCGGGCACCGACGAGGCCGTGCGTCTGACCCCGCCCGTGCGCATGTCGCTGGAAGAAGCCATCGCCTATATCGACGATGACGAACTGGTCGAGGTCACGCCCAAGAACATCCGCCTGCGCAAGCGCCATCTGGACCCGCATGAGCGCAAACGGGCGGCCCGCGCCGAATAAGCATCACAAGCAGACGCCCGCCGCCGCGCGGGCGTCATGCATCATGGACTGACCGTTGCTGAATGGCTTCGGGCGCGGTCCTTACTCTCCGAATGTCTGGGTGATCCAGCCATTGATCCGCGTCGCAACCGGGGCAGTCTGTCCGGGCGACAGGATATCGCCCGCGATGACATGGCCCGACGGATCGTCACCCGGCCCGAGCGTCACCTCTGCTTCCGTCACCTTGCCACCCCAGCTTTGCAGGACCGCACGCGTCGCATCGGCATCTACGACCTGATCATCCTTTGAAAACAGGGCAAGAAGCGGCTGGTGGGCGTCGGCGAAGCTGCCCTTCTTCGCCTCGTCCAGAAGTGCTGCCATCGGCAGGAGCGCAACAGTCGGGTAGCAGCTTGTCCAATATTCGCGATGCCGGTCGTTTCGCGGTTCGAAACAGCGGGTGCCTGCGCCGATCAGTGGCAGCCAGTGACGTGCCAATGGCAGGCGCAGCGCGAATGCGCCACGTGCCTTAAGCCCGAAATTGGGCGAAATCAGGACCACCCCACTGATGTCCGGCCCAAGCACCGGGTCGCGCGCCGCCAATGCCGCGAGCGTGCCTCCGGTCGAGGTGCCGATTACGACGACCTTCTCGCCGATGCGCTTGCCGATCGCGATTGCTTCGGCGACGTCACGGCTCCAGTCGCTGACGCGCGCGGTTGCCATGGATTCGCTGTCGAGCCCGTGCCCGCTGAGCCGCGCGAAATAAAGATTCGATCCGCGCCAGGCAGCGATCAGGTCCGGCACCGGACGGATTTCCTGCGACGTCGCGGAAAATCCGTGCAGATAGACAAGCGCTACCGGCGTTTTGACATTCGGCCTGCCCGCCCAGACGATCCGCTTGGAAACCTCGGGCCGGACGCCGCTTTCTTCCTGGTAGAGCCACGCGTCGAGATCCTCTGGCAGCTCGGCGATGGCGGGCGGCCGGAACGTCCCCGGCTCTCGCGGGCCGAATAGCAGGATCAGCACGATCACGCCCAAAATGACGGCGAGAACCAGCGCAGCCACGCCGATCACCCGGCGTCCGCGCCGCGGCGAGGGTGCTGCCTTTGGTACCTTGCCGGCAGGCAGTGGCCGGCCCTTTCGGGGCGGGGCCTTCTTGGCGGCAGGGCGGCGTTTGGCAGGTTCATTCTTCTTAGCCACGAAGAACCTCGGCGATCGCCCCGGTAATCAGCGAAAGGCATTCCGGGGTCGAAAAGCGGTGGTCTGCACCCTTGACCAGAACCAGTCGCAGATCAGGGCTGTCGGCATGGTCCATCAGCCGCAACGCCCAGTCACGCGGGACATCCTCATCCGCGGTGCCTTGCAGCAGGCGCACCGGGAATGGCAGCGCCAGCGGCTTATCAAGGACAAGCTGATCGCGTCCCTCTTCGATCAGGCGGCGGGTGATCACATATGGCTCGTCGGAATATTCCGAAGGAAGCTCCCACCGGCCATCGCGCAGCAAGGAGGCGCGCTGCGCCTCGTCAGCGCTGTCCCAGTAACCGATTTCGGTGAAATCCGGCGCCGCAGCGATGCCCACCAGTCCGGCCACTTTTTCGGGCATCGCGCGCGCGACAAGAAGCGAAATCCAGCCCCCCATCGACGACCCGACCAGCACCTGAGGCCCGTCAGTCAGCGCCGAGATCGCGGCGATCGCATCTGCAGCCCACGCCCCGATTTCGCCATCCTCGAATGCACCACCCGATTCGCCGTGGCCGGAATAGTCGAAGCGCAGATAGGCGCGCCCGTCTCGCGCCGCCCAATCCGCCAGATATTCGGCCTTCGTTCCGCGCATGTCCGACCTGAAGCCGCCAAGGAATACCACACCCGGCCCCTTGCCCGGCTGACGCTCAAAAGCGATACGGCGGCCCGCAGGCCCGTCGAGAAATTCAGTCATCAGCGTTCCGTCAGTTTCAGCTCGATCCGGCGGTTCCTGGCGCGGTTTTCAGCCGAATCATCTGGCGCCACGGGTCGCGTATCGGCGAATCCTGTTGGCGCCAGCCGGTCGGCCGGGAAACCCAACTCGTCCACCATATAGCGAACGACCGCAAGAGCCCGCGCCTGACTCAACTCCCAATTGTCACGATACCGCCCAACGCCCGAAAGCGGCGTCGAATCCGTATGCCCGTCAACGCGGATCACCCAGTCAATCTCTGGCGGGATGGTCTTTGCGATCTCGTCCAGCATGGTCGTGACTCGCGCGACGCTGGTGCGCCCGGCGTCGGAAAGCGTCGCCTCGCCAGTGCCGAACAAAACCTCGGACTGGAACACGAAGCGGTCGCCCACCACCTCCACGCCGGCGCGGCCCTGCAAGATCTCGCTCAGCCGACCGAAGAATTCCGAACGATAGCGCGCCAGATCGGCAGCCTCTTCCTCCAGCCGCTTGCGCTCTGCTTCCTCAAGCGTCAGGCGGCGCTGCTGTTCCTGCGACGCCTGTAAAAGCGCTGCGTTCAGTTGCTGGCCCAGATCTTCCAGCTTCACCTCGGCGGCCTGATTGTCGCTTTCGCTCAGGTTCAGGGCCTGCTGAATCGAGGCAAGCTGCTGGTTCAGCGTGGAAACCTGCTGGTTCAGCAGCGCGACGCGGCGCTGCGCCTCGGTCGAGGCCTGCTCCTGACCGGCAAGCTTGTCCTGCGCCAGCGCCAGCAATGCTGCCTGCCGCTCGGCCTCTGTTGCGGACTGGCCCGCTTCGGCGGTCAGGTCGCGCTTTGCGGCCTCTGCCGCGGCAAGCAGGGTCAGCGTTTCCTCGGCCTTCTTGCGGCTTTCCTCCAGCGAGAGGGTCATCGCGGTCAGTTCCGCTTCGGATGCCTTCAGCTTCTCGCGCAGCGCCTCTGCGGCGGCGGCTTCGGCAAGGCGTCCCTGCTCTGCCTCGCTCAATTGCGCGCCGGTCGCGCTGTTTTTCGCCTCCAGATCAGCCACCAGCGCCTGAAGCGCCTCGCGACGCGCGGCGGCAAGGCGGGCCTGTTCCGTCTGCGCGTCGATTTCGTCACGGGCCGAGGCAAGTGCGGCCTCTGCGGTGCTGGCGCGCTGATCTTGTGTATCACGCGCCGCTGCCAGCCGCGCGACCTGTGCCTCGAAGTCCAGAAGCTGCTGTTGCGCCTCGGTCAGCCCGGCCTGGGCGCGGGCGCGTTCGTCCTGCGTGACCGACAGCGTGCTGGACAGCCCCGCAACCTGATCGCTCAACTGCCCGAGCTGGCTTTCCTGACGATCGACCGTATCGCGCAAGGCAGATTGCACCACCATGAAGATGGTGATGACGAACATCAGCACCATCAGCAGGGCCGTCATCGCATCGACAAATCCCGGCCAGATCGTGGCCGAGAAGCGGTTGCCGCCCCTGCCGCGCGACAGCGCCATCAGGACCGCCCGAGCGCGCGCAGCGCCTCGGTCAGCTCAACAATCTCTCGCTTCAGATCCGCCGTCGAAAGCTGTCGCGCTGCGGCGGTTTCCTGCACCAGCCGCCCCAGCGATTCGTCGATGGACCGCAGATGTGTTCCCATTTCATCGCTGATCCCGCGCTGATTTTCGCCGCCAGGCCCCGCCAGACGTTCCTGCCCTTCGGCCATGCGGCTAAGGGCGCGCCCGATCTCGATCATGCTGTCGGGGCGCGATTCCGTGGCGCGGACAAGACGGTCCTGACCGTCGGCAAGCCGGCTCATCGCGCTCGACATTTCGCCGAGACGGCTGACATTCGCTTCGGAATCGTCAAGCATGAACTGGCCAAGGCGTTCGACGTTGCGCGCCATCAGAAGCACCCGCTCATCCGCCTCGATCGCTTCCTGCTCGCGGATTTCGTCGCGTTCGGCATAAAACGACTGCAGCTCTCCCATCTGCCCTGCGATCTGATCGAGAAAGCCCAGAATGCTCGCCTGATCCAGCTTGTCGCTGTCGTCCCCCGCGATCCCAAGTCGGGTGAAGCCCGACAGCCATTCCTCAAGCTCTCGGTAGAACCGGTTCTGGCCGTGGGTCGCGAACAGTTCCAGCAGACCGACAACCAGCGACCCTGCCAGACCAAGCAGGGATGAGGAAAAGGCAACGGCCATGCCGCCAAGCTGCGCCTCGAGCCCCGTCATCAGCTTGTCGAAGACCTGCATCCCCGTCTCTCCCTCTTGCGGGGCAAGGGCGCGGATCGTGTCGACAACCGCGGGCACGGTGGTGGCAAGCCCGTAGAATGTGCCGAGAAGTCCAAGAAATATCAGAAGGTTGGACAGATAACGTGTGATGTCGCGCGCCTCGTCGATGCGGGTCGCGACAGATTCGAGGATGGAGCGTGCCGACCCGGTCGAGATGACCCCGCCGACCGGTCCGCGCGCACCAAGAAGTGCCGCCAAAGGCGCCAGCAGCCGCGGCGCGCGATCCTCGCCCTCGCCGACGGTGGCGACGCCCCGTTCGGCGGCATTTCGGCGGCGTTCGGCAAAACGTTCGATCCAGCTGACCGACTGGATCAGTTGTGCGACTTGCCAGAAACAGGCCAGCACACCAATCACAAAAACGCATAAAATCAGACCGTTAAGCCATGGATTTGCAGCAAAGATCGGCAGGATGCGGCTATAGGCGAACCAGCCCCCTGCGCCGACCAGCACAGAAACGAAAAGCATCAGCACGATCTGGCGCACCGGCTGGCTGAAATGCGGCTGAATGACCTTGCGTTCCTGCGCGCGTCGCGCCGTCAGGCGACGCGTCGGGCGCACAGGTTCGTCGCCGCCGACCCTGCGCGTCCCGGCTGCGGTGCCCTTGCCGCTGTCTGGCATGGCCGACCCCGTCTGATCCTTCGCATGGGCGGCGGGGTCTGAACCGGGCGGCGTCTCATCACTCATCACAGGTCTCCGGTCGGGCTTCTGAACAGAGAGTTTATCAGCCCCTTCGCATCTGCCAACCGCGGAATTCTTCTTTTATCCGCACAGTTTGCGAACTTCGTCGGCAAGCGCATCAAGTTCCGGGTCCGACAGACCGAGTTCCGCAAGATGTGCTGCCGTATTATACAAATAATCCCGGTTCGGGCCTCGCCCGCCGCTGGCTGTCGCGATGATCCTCGCCTGTTCGCCGGAACAAAGCCCCCCGGCATATTGTTCATGCCCGGGCTGCATCACATAGGTAATTGCGTCAACGCGCCGGCCATCGGCAAGCTGGACCGGCAGCAGCGCCTCGCGATAGGCGTAGGTCGTCAATTCGCGTTCGCGCACCGCCGCGATGACCTCGGGCCAGTCCTGTTCGGCGACGCGCAGCGCCACGCCCCGGCAGCTTGCGCCTTCTGCCTCGTCCAGCCCGAGCACAAGGCCGGGGTTTTCAGGCGTCCCGCGATAGCGGATCGAGCGCAGGCAGAAGCTGCGGTGAAACCCTTCCAGCGTGCCGACGACGCGCTCTGCCACCGCGAAGCCGGGGTCCCACATCAGCGAGCCATAGGCGAACAGCCAGTAATCAACCTTCATCACAGCCTCTTTCGTCCACGCCCATTCTAGGCTTACATTCGCCCGGTTCCAAGATCGGCAATCACAAGAGGCCTTTGCGTGCGAATTCTGCTTATCTGTCTGGCATTGCTTGCGCTTTTTCTGGGCGCGGCATGGTATGGCGGCGAAACCTGGCTAAGCCGGGTGGCGCGCGACATGGCCGCGTCAGGGTCTGGTTTTACGGCGGCAGAGGTTGCACCGCTGCGCAACCCGACACGGATCGGGCTGCGGCTCGACGGGGTTGAGATCGGCGATTCCGTCACCGGCCTGTCTGCGCCCGATCTTGACGTCTATGCCCCGATCAGCGCGCCGAACACGATGGTGCTTTCGCTGCCGCAGACGCTTGGCCTGCGCATCGGCTCGGTTCCCGTCCAGCTTGGTCTTGACGCGGCAGAGGCGCGGGCCTCGGTCGCGCCGACGCATGAAATGGCGGTGCGCCGCGCCGGGGTCGAGGCGCGGGGCGTGACGCTGGACGGTTCGCCCTTGCTGGACGATCTGTCGGTTCAGGCGAAACTGGCGCATATGGGGACGGCGGCGCCTCGGCTGTCTCGCGCGGCTTATGCGCTGATGCTTGCGGTTGACGGGCTTTCGCTGGCCGGTCTGACCCAAAAGGCGACGCTTGGCGGCCCGGTTCAGCTTTGGCTGAGCGAGGTGCCGGGTCAGGCCATGCTGGAAGGCCGCGTGCCGCCCCCTGCATTGACAGGCATACAGACAACCGGATTGCGCCTGTCGCTTGGCCCGGAGATCGAGGCGCGCCTGATCGGACGCATCGAGGCCGATCAGGCTGGTTTCGCCGCCGGAGAGATGGCGCTTTATACCACAGACGCAGATGCGTTCATTCAGGCTGCTGTGCAGGCCGGCCTTCTTCCACAAGATGCCGCGATGATGGCAGGCACGCTTCTGAACAATCTGTCGGAAACCCCTGTCGGCGCGGATGACAGCGCGGCACCTGTCACCCCAATGAACGCCGAGGAACAGGCGCTCGATACCGCGACAGCAGCGCCGGATGCCGATCTTGTCGTATCGCTTCCGCCTGCCGCAGACGGCGAAATTCGCCTGCCGCTTATCCTGCGCGACGGTCAGGCGCGGCTGGGAAACATTCCCATCGGCCCTGCCCCGCGGCTATCGCTTGACCCGGCCACAACCCGCACCCGGTCCGGGTCCATGTAGCGCTTCGCCGGTCAGTGCGCCTCGGCCCAGCTGTTGCCGATCCCCGCATCGACCACAAGCGGCACAGAAAGCTGCACCGCCGGTTCAGCCGCCGATTCCATGACCGTGCGCGCCTTGTCGATAAGGCGGTCAGTCGCGCCGTCCTCAACTTCAAAGACCAGCTCGTCGTGAACCTGCAACAACATCTTCGCCGGCAGCCCCGCGATTGCATCGGGCATGCGGATCATGGCGCGACGGATGATATCGGCAGCCGCTCCCTGAATGGGCGCGTTGATCGCCGCACGCCGCGCACCGCCCGCCTGCGGTCCGCTGGAATTGATACCGGGCGTCGGGATGCGCCGGCCGAAGATTGTACGCACGAAGCCGTCGCGTTTCGCGTTGGCGATGGTCTGGTCCATATAGGCGCGTATTTCAGGGAATCGTTCGAAATAGGTGTCGATGAAGGCCTGCGCTTCGGCGCGCGGGATGCGCAGATTGCGCGACAGACCGAAGCCCGAAATTCCGTATATAACGCCGAAATTGATCGCCTTCGCCTGCCGGCGGATCATCGGGTCCATCCCTTCCACGGGCACGCCGAACATCTGGCTGGCAGTCATGGCGTGAATGTCGATGCCTTCGCGGAATGCCTCTTTCAGCGCCGGAATATCGGCGACATGGGCGAGAACACGCAGCTCGATCTGGCTGTAATCGAGGCTGACGAGCTTGTGGCCCGGCGTGGCAATAAACGCCTCGCGGATGCGGCGGCCTTCCTCGGTTCGGATCGGGATATTCTGCAGGTTCGGTTCGGTCGAGGCGAGACGCCCGGTCTGCGCCCCCGCGATCGCGTAGCTGGTATGAACACGGCCGGAATCGGCATTCACATGCGTCTGAAGGGCATCCGTGTAAGTCGATTTCAGCTTCGAGATCTGGCGCCAGTCCAGCACCCGCGCGGGCAGGTCGTGACCTTCCGCCGCCAGATCCTCCAGCACGTCTGCGCTTGTCGAATAAGCGCCTGTCTTGCCCTGCTTGCCGCCCTGAAGCCCCATCTGATCGAACAGGATTTCGCCCAACTGCTTGGGGCTGCCGACGTTGAATTTCGCGCCCGCAAGCCCGTGAATCTCGTCCTCCAGCGCGGCCATGCGTTGCGCAAATACATTGGACATGCGCGAAAGATGTTCCTGATCAACCTTGATGCCAGCCATTTCCATATCGGCCAGCACAGGCACCATCGGTCGTTCAAGCGTCTCATAGGCGGTCGTCACGGCCGTCGGCGAAAGCTGCGGACGCAGCGTCTGCCACAACCGCCACGTGACTTCGGCATCCTCGCCGGCATAGGGCGTCGCCTTGTCGAGCGGCACCTGATCGAAGGTGATCTGCGACCTGCCCGACCCGATCAGGTCCTTGATCGGCATCGGCTTGTGGCCCAGCACACGTTCTGACAGCCCGTCCATGCCGTGGCTGAACAGATCGCTGCCCATCGCATAGGACATCAGCATCGTATCCTCGATGGGGGCCATTCGGATGCCGTGGCGGGCCAGCATCTTCCAGTCATATTTGATATTGTGGCCGACCTTCAGGATCGCGGTGTCTTCCAGGATCGGTTTCAGCTTCGCGAGCACTAGATCAAGCGCCAGTTGACCATCCAGCCGCGCGCCTGAATCGAACAGATCGCCGCCACCCGAAACATGGGCAAGCGGGATGTAGCAGGCCATGCCCGCGCCGGTGCACAACGAAATGCCGACCAGATCGGCGGTCATTTCGTTCAGCCCGGTCGTTTCGGTGTCGATGGCGACCGCGCCAAACCCGGCGATGGATGCGATCCATGTGTCAAGCTCTGCCTCGGTCGTGACGGTCTGATAATTCGCCGTATCGACTGGCGGCCAGTCCGGCCCTGCTGCGATGTCGGTAGATGACGCAGCGGGCTTGTCGGGGATAGCCGGCGCTTCGGCACCGAATTTCTCGGCCACGCGGTTGCTGAGGGTCCGAAACTCCATCTCTGTCAGAAAACCCAGCAGGGCTTCCGGGTCGGGGTCGGCGATTTCCAGACTGTCCAAGCTGAAATCAAGCGGCGTGTCGCAATCAAGCTGCACGAGCCGCTTCGAGACGCGGATCTGATCAGCGAAGTCGATCAGTGTCTGGCGGCGCTTGGGCTGCTTGATCTGATCCGCATTGGCCAGAAGGTTTTCAAGATCGCCATATTCGTTAATAAGCAGGGCCGCAGTCTTGATGCCGATGCCCGGCGCGCCCGGCACGTTGTCAACGCTGTCGCCTGCCAGCGCCTGAATGTCGACGACCCGGTCGGGTCCGACGCCGAACTTCTCCTCGACCTCCTCGGGGCCGATTTCCTTGTTCTTGATCGGGTCGAGCATTGTGACACCGTCGCCGACAAGCTGCATCAGATCCTTGTCCGAACTGATGATCGTTGCCCGTCCCCCGGCCTCGCGCGCCTGACAGGCAAGCGTGGCGATGATGTCATCGGCCTCGTAACTTTCGATCTCGATACAGGCGATATTGAAGGCGCGCGTCGCGTCGCGGGTCAGCGGGAATTGCGGCTTCAGCTCTTCCGGCAGGGGCGGACGGTTGGCCTTGTAATCGGCGAAAATGTCGTTGCGGAACGTCTTGGCGCTGTGGTCGAAGATCACCGCAACATGTGTCGGCGCATCCGCACCCTTCGCATCCTGAACATATTTCCACAGCATATTGCTGAACCCGGCCACGGCGCCGATGGGCAGACCATCGGATTTGCGTGTCAGTGGCGGCAGCGCGTGGAATGCACGGAAGATGAAGGCAGAGCCGTCAATCAGGTGAAGGTGATGGCCCTTGCCGAATGCGTTGGACATGCGAGGCTCCTTTCGTCCCGCATGTTCTGCCACAGCCGGCGCGCGGGGCAAAGCCCGGCCGTGCCGTGGTCAGTGATCGTCGTGAACGTGCTCGCGATCAACCACGAAACGCTTGTCGCAATAGGCGCAATCGACATAGCCGGTGAAGGGCGAGATCTGCATCCAGACACGCGGATGACCAAGCCCCCGCGATTCGTCGCCCTGACAGGCCACTTTCCAGCTTGTGACGGTTTCGGTTTCTAGCGGCGGAAATGCGTCGGGCGCGTCCTGTCCGGTGGACAGCGGCGATTCTGGAAGGACGAATTCGTTCTCGGTCATGGAGGGCCTTCTTGTCGGCAAAGGCAGGATAGGGTCTAACCCCACATAGCCGACCGCGCGCGCGCTCGCAAGAACGCCAGCCGCCAGACTGCCAGGGACGACAATGACCAAGACACCGAATGCAATCGAGATCACAGGTCTGCGCAAGACCTACCGCGCGGCAGGCAATGCACCGCCGAAAGAGGCATTGAAGGGCATTGACCTGACCATACCGGCCGGGTCGATCTTCGGTTTGCTGGGGCCGAATGGCGCAGGAAAATCGACCACAATCAATATTCTTGCCGGGTTGGTGAACAAAACGGCGGGCAATGTCGTGATCTGGGGTTTCGATCAGGACGTGAACCCGCGCAACTCTCGCGCCGCAATCGGCGTCATGCCGCAAGAGCTGAATATCGACCCGTTCCTGTCGCCCCGCGCCAGTCTGGAGGTGCAGGCAGGGCTTTACGGGGTGCCGAAATCCGAACGCTGGACGGATGATCTGCTGGCGCTTGTCGGGCTGTCCGATCAGGCCGAAAGCTATTCGCGCAATCTTTCGGGCGGGATGAAGCGGCGGCTTCTTCTGGCCAAGGCGCTTGTCCATCGCCCGCAGGTGCTGGTGCTGGATGAACCAACAGCAGGTGTCGATATCGGGCTGCGAGAGATGCTTTGGCAGAATGTCCGCCGCCTGAACGAACAGGGCATGACGATCATTCTGACAACCCATTACCTTGAGGAGGCCGAGCAGATGTGCGACCGCATCGCCATCATCGACCGGGGTGAGGTTCTGGTCGAGGACACGACCGCCGCGCTCGTCTCTCGTGCGGATGGCAAGACGCTGGTGATCGAGACAGATGACACCACGCTCCCCGCCCTGCCTGACGGCGTGACGCCGGAACGGCGCAACGACGGGCGGCTTGCGCTCAGCTATCAACCCTCGCGCATTCAGCCCGATGCGATCATCGACGCGCTGCGTGGCGGCGGCGTGCCAATCCGCGATATCGCGATCGAACAGCCGCGGCTGGAAGACGTCTTTGTGGAACTGACCCGGCACTAGCCTGCGACGCTTGACTGACCTTATGCAGGCGCGTCACCGCAAAAGGCGCGCGCCTGACGCTGCAGATTCGGCGTCAGCTGTTCAGGCGGGCACCAGCACCATCGGACCCATTACGCGCCCACCGAGGATGTGCAGGTGAAAATGCGGCACTTCCTGCACGCCGTCGCTTCCGGCATTTGTGATGGCGCGAAAGCCGTGACCGCCCTCGGCCGTCGATAACCCCTCGGCCTTGGCGATCTGCGCGCAGGCCCGCAAGAAATCGGTGATTTCCTCGGGTGAGGCATTCTCGGCAAAGTCGTCAAACGTGACGTATTTGCCCTTCGGGATCACGAGAACATGGCTTGGCGCCTTGGGCTGGATATCCCGAAAAGCCAGCGTATGTTCGGTTTCCAGCACGGTATCATTAGGAATCTCGCCACGCAGAATGCGCGCGAAAATATTGCTGTCGTCATAATCATGGGGCATCGGCATCTCCTTCACGGGCAGTCAGTCTTCAAACAGATGCGGCGTCGAGACGATACGCAGCGCCAGATCTTCATCCACATCCAGAAACGCCGCAAGGACCGAAGCGTTGCGCTTTGCGCCCCGTTTCTCGCTGATCTCGAAGTAATGTGCAAAGCCCATGTCGCGCAAGCGATCCGCCTCATGGGTCAGGTCGCTTCGCACCACCGGCAAAAGCCGTTCGACCACATCGGGCGGTGTCGATTCATTCGCCAGCCCGACGCGGCGGACATGGCCCCGCAGATAGTCATTGTTGAACTCGGTATCGAGATACAGCACCCGCGTGTCGCTTTTGTCGCTGGCGAAATCCAGAACGAAATCCAGCGCCGAAGGATCGGCACAGATGGCCAGTCGCGCATCGCCGAATTCATCCATCAGCAGCCGGATCAGCGCGCGCCGGTGACGCAGGCGTTTGGAAACGCTCGTCTCCACCCCGCCAAGATCCGGCAGGTTCGCTTCGCGTTCGTTGAACAGATAGTCGACGGCAGGAATATCGGTGTGACGCCGGATCGCTTCGGTCAGGCGCTTGGCCACATGCCATTTCTTCGCCACGATGATAAGCAGTCTGCTTTCGCGCCCCATCGAGGCCTCGGTTTCCCAGAACCGAGGCGCGAAGCGCCGTCCCACGCGACCGCGACCGGTCAGGAAGCGGAACAGCGACTTGCCTTCGCCTGAAATCGCGAAATGCAGCCCCGTCTCCTGCCAGAGCGCACCGAGACGTTCCTTCAGTTCGGCGGCTTCGGGGCTGATCTTTCGCGCGAACAGGTAATCCTGCCCCAGCAGCATGTCATAGTGGTCGTTGCAGAACACCACCGGCATGCCGTAATCGGTGAAGATCAGATAGGTGAGCGTTCGCGACCTGATCTCGGCGCGGGGCACGACATGGCGCACGAGCGTCTGGAAGAATGTCTCGTCAGGTATCCAGGTGGTCGAGAAGAAGCGCATGACGTCGCGGTTCGCCGCGCAGAAATCCAGCAGCTTTTCGATCGTCTCGCGCCTGAGGCACCACCATTGGCTGCCGATCATCATCTCAAGCTGTTCGGGCACCTTCCGCGTCAGTCCGAAGCGCTTCTGAAACTCATAGCTGAGATAAAATCGCCGGGGCTGGCTGCGCTCGTTGAACCAGTGCCGATAGATCAGCCGGTCCTCCTGCATGCCGGTCTTGATCCAGTCCGAGGCGAAAAAATCCACGCTTTCGATATAATCGACATCTTCGGCATCCAGAAACGCCCGTGCGTATTCCGCCGATTTGATGGGCATGCAATCGCCTGAAAGCATGTAGAAATGCGTCGCAGACGGAAAGGCCGCGACCGCTGCGCGCACGGTATCCAGCGTGGCTGCGACCAGCGACCACTCACCCCATCCGCATTTGTGCCGCCGGGTTGCAAAGGTGATGTTCGGGTTCGGTGACAGCGCGGTGCGGATACGGTCGAAATCGGCACCGGAAGATCGCGCATCAAAATGGATCGCCACGAAATCGCCGGTCGCGCTTAGCCGTTCGGCCTGCGCGATGATGCCGGCAGGGTCCTTGTGGGCAAGCAGGATGAACGCGATCTTGGGCATGACGCTCCGCTGATAAGAATATGATTTTAGGCGTTTGGGGACCGTGCCGCACGTTGAAAACGCTGTCGTAATCTGCTTTGTGTCTCTAACGATTTTGACAGATGCCGCAAGGCGGCGGTGATTGGTGGGGTTTGGGCATGGGTTTTCCGGGAACATGGATGACCGAAAGCGAAAGCTTGGTCTATCGCGTCGTGCCGAAATGCGCCTGTTCGACCATCGGTCAGATCATGTATTATTCCGATCATGGCCAGTATTTCGACGGCGACATCCATGACAGCACGGCCGGGCTGCACAAATGGGCGCAAGAGGAAAGCCAGAAGCCCATCGAAGACGCCGTCCATGCGCGAAAGGGTGTGACCTTTACCTGCGTGCGCAATCCCTATGCCCGTATCCTGTCCTCGTTCTTCGACAAGATCGCCGGCATCCAGCGCAACGGCAAGCGCTATCGCGGCAATCTGGTGCCGCAGCTTATCCAGAAATACGGAATCGAGGTCGGCAGCCCCGAAAATGATTTCGACTTCGACCAGATCCGCAGCTTCCGCCGCTTTCTGCTGTTCGCGCGCGACACCATCCGCTGGCGCCGCCCGATGGAGCCGGACATCCACTGGTCGGCAATGTCGGGCCATATCTCGACCTTCATCGTCAATGGCGGTCGCTACGATCAGATCTTCTTTACCGAGAAATTCAACGAAGGCATTCAGAAGGTTCTGGATGCAGCCGAAACGCCGGTAGATCTGGATGTGCAAAGCGTCCCGCGTTTCAACGAATCCGAAGGCCACGGCCCGAAACGCGCACATAAGGTCAGCGAATATTTCGACGACCTGTCGCGCCATCTGATCTGGGAAATCTACAAGAAGGATTTCCAGCTTTTCCGCTACGATTTCGACGATCCCGACAACAAGCTTCCAAAGGGCGAGGTCGATCTTGACGAGGTTCACGCCAAGCTTGGCCGCTAGCGCGATCCCTCAGTTGCCGTGGGCCGAGGCAAGGTTCGCATCGCTCAGCAGGCGTCGGTAGTTCCGCGACTGCGCCAGCACATGTTCGAACCGGGTGATGCCCTTCGCCTCCAGTGCGGGGATCATGCGCAGATAGGCCTGCGCCGTGGCTGTCGCATCGCCCATCGCGGTATGGCGCTGATCGGCGGGCAGGTCGATGCCGAGCCTTTCGCATATCGCATCAAGGCTGTGGACGACCCCCTGCCCCCATATCATCGCCGACAGCAGAACCGTATCCATGACGCGGTTCGGAAAATGCTGCCCGGTTTCACCCTCGGCGCGGCGAAGCAGGCCCATATCGAACGGCGCGTTATGTGCGATCAGCACCGCGCCTTCCGAGAAATGGTGAAATCCGCGCAGGGCCGTGCGCAGGTCGGGCGCGCCCGCAACCATCGCATCGGTGATGCCGTGAATCTCGGTCGAGGCCGGGGGGACCGGGCGGCCCGGATCGACCAGCGTATCGAACTGCTCTCCGGTCAGTTTGCCGCCGGCAATCCGCAGGCCCGCAATCTGCACAATACGGTCCGACAGCGCGAGGCCCGTGGTTTCGGTATCGAAGACGACGCAGGTCAATTGCGAGAGCGGTCGCATATCCGGCGCGCCATGCCCGGCAATCGCGAAGTCGTATGTCACGGCCGGTCGCGCTGCCTGCGCGGCGTCGGAAATCACCAGCGGCAGGACCAGGCGCGCACGTTCGGTATTCTCGGGGTCCGGTTCGGACCACATCGTGGTGCCATGCGCGGCAAGAATATCCTCGCCCGTTAGCGACGGCATGCCGCTGTCCGGGGAGGCTTTCAGCCAGTCCTCCAGCAGGTCCATCGGCAGGACTGGCCCCGGCCAGCTCAGGCTCAGCAGCGCTTCAGACCCATCCGTCGATATCGCTGCCGTGGGCGTGCGCCCGGCCTCCGCAAGCCGCTGGCCGAGCGCGACCAGCAGCCCGCCCACCTGCCACCCATCCGCAGCGAGCGTGACCGGCGCGACGGCACCAAGCGGCAGGCCAATACCGCGGGCGAGTTCCTCTGCCGCAACGCGTCTTTGGCGCGGCGCACCGGGGTAAAGCGACGTCTCCAAATCGCGCAGTGCAGATGTCAGCCGCTGCGCGGAGGCGCTTAGCGCCTGCGCGATGCGCGGGGGCATCTCGCACGAGACTTCCGCAAGCAGCGGTGTCAGCGCCGCGGCGCTGGCGCGCAGTTCTTCGATCGCCGCGCGGGGTGGCACCGGCTCTCGTCTGGCGGGGCGCAGGATCAGGACGGTTCCCCCCTCCTGCTCGGCCAGGGGCCGCATCCGCCCGCTCAGCCTTTTGCCGTCAGCCCCGGTCAGCGCAACATCGGTTGCGTTCGCACCGGCTTCGATGCGGTCCTGCGCAGCCGCCAGTCCGCCACCAGCGAAATAGCGCGACAGCGGGTGATCGAGCCCCAGTCCGGGAAGAAGTTGCGCAGCCGCAGCGTTATAGAACAGCACCCTGCCCTGCGCATCCGCAAGCACCGCACCCGCGCCGATATCGGACAATATCCCTTCAAGAATCGAGGTTTCATGCGCCATCGCACCGGCATGGGCATCCAGCGCGGCGGCAAGATCGGCGCGGGCAGCGGCCTGGCTGGCGGCCGCCGCGCGCGCAGCAGGCGCGAGATCGGCCAGATAGCGCCCCTCGCCCTTTTCCGGCGGCGTCCCGGTCAGAATCCGCCCTGCCAGCATTTCGATGGGGCGCGCAACATGCGTATCGAAGAAATACCAGATCAGCGTGACAAGGCCCGCGACGCCAAGGCATGCGATCAGCGCCATCAGCGCCAGCGCATCGCCCAGCCCCGGCATAGACGCCCCTGCATCCTCGGCAGCAGCGATCAGCACCCGTCGGCCCACAAATTCGGCGAGCGCAACAACCGCGATCAGCCCGCCGGCGAGACCTGCGAAAAGAAGCAGAACCCGCAGCCGCAGCGAGCGGGCGTTCATCGGGCCGCGCCTTCCAGCACCCGCGCCATTTCCGCGCGCAGTTCTGCCAGCTCGAACGGCTTGGCGATGAAACCGTCGGCACCAAGAGCCAGCCCCTTGCGCCGTTCCATCGCCGATCCGCGCGCCGTCATCATCAGCACGCGGACGCCCTTCAGCATCGGGTCGGCACGAAGATCCTGCACGATCTGATAGCCAGAGACTTCGGGCAGCATCACATCAAGCAGCACGAGGTCGGGCTGCGCCACACGCACCGCTTCGATCGCGCCTGCGCCGGTTGCAAGACGGCTGTGATCGTGGCCGTCGCGCGTCAGCAGGAAATCGAGCGCGATGGCGATATTTTCCTCATCCTCGATCACCATGACGCGGGCCATGTCTAGCCTCCCTTGCAGACTGCCGCGATTGTCGGGTCGCCCTCGGGCGCGGGCTGCCAATCGCCGTCCGGCGGTCTTATGCGCCGGTCGGTGCAATCGACGCCCTGTTCGACGGTCATGCTTCGCTTCCATCGTTGCACCAGCATCACCGGCGCAACACGAATGCCGTCCGCATCGTCGCGCACAGCTTCGGGATCTATCAGCGCCAGGCGAGATGTCGGGGCTGAGAGATAAGTCCAGGGGCGCAGCGCGGATGTCGTGCTGCCCTCGGCCACGACCGCCACCCGTTCGGGAAGCTGTGCCCTGACCCTGCCGGCCCAGCTGTATTCGTTCCATGTGGCAAAGGCGATCATCGAGATGCCGATGCCGGCGGGCAGCAGCCAGCGCGGCAGCGGACGCCCCGCCGCGCGCGCCGCGTGCAGGGCCGCAAACAACAGCGCCGCAGCGCCGACACCGACCGCCAGCGTCCCCAGCAGATCCCAGCCGATACCGCTCATCGAATTCATCCGAGCGCTCCTTTTCCCTGCCCAAGTGCAGATTGCATCGTCCTGACAACCACGAATGCGTCCCGCAAATGGCTGCGTTCGAAATCGGGCAGATCCGAGGGCGACAGATAGTTGTCGGGTCTGCGCCCTGCCTTCGCCAGATGCGCCTGATTTTCAAGTCGCAGCGTCTGGATCAGGTCATAGGCCGCGATCAGGTCACGCGCCCCCCGGCCAGAAATCACGCCCGCATCCTCGGCAGCCAGAAGGCGTGCGCGTGTATTGACGGGCGCAAGCTGCCCCTTCAGCGCATAGACCCGTGCCAGATCGGCCACCGGGACAACGCCGTTCATCTTCATGTCGATATGCCCCTGATGCTCGCCCGAACGTATCGTCGCAAAACCGCGCAACAGGCCAAGCGGCGGCTGATGTTTCATCGAATTCGAAACCATATGCGCCACGAAGATGGAATTCTTCGACGCCATCGCCAGCGTCTCGGCCTGCAACCCGTCCAGCAGCGCTGCATCCCCGCCGATGGCGCGCAGGTCGAACATGACAGAGGCCAGCATCTGCGCCTCGGGCGAGGGGTTCGCGATCCAGTCGGCGAAATAGCTGCGCCAGACCTTGCGCGGCTGTCGCCAGCGTGGGTTCGTCGCCATCATGTCGCCCGGACAATAGACATAGCCGCATTCGTTCAGCCCGTCGCTGACGAACCGCGCCAGATCTGCGAACCACGGGTCGTGGGCATCGGCGTCATCTGCCAGGATCAGGACATTGTCCTGATCGCTCAGCCCTGTCTGATCCTGCCTTCCCTGGCTTCCGCATGCCGCCCACAGCCAGCCGGCCGGCGCAGGGCCCAGCCTTTCCACGGCCATTGCCAGAAGACGACGCGTCACCGCATCGGCGATGTCGGTGATAAGGCGCGTCACCACCTCGTGCCGCTGATGCGCGGCGACAAGGCTGACCAGCAGGTCGGGAATGCGCGCGGTGACATCGGCCATATCCGCCACGCTCGGCGCACTCGCCAGGTCGCGGATCAGGATCGAACTTGAAACGGACTGAACCCTTGTCAGATCGGTCTGGGTTATCATCCCCACAAGCCGCCCGCCTGCAACGATGGGCAGATGACCGATCCGACGTTCCATCATCGCGTGCAGCACGTCCGATCCCAGATCGCCGGGCGAAAGGGTGATCGGCTCGCGTGTCATGATCTCGGACACGGGATGCGCGCTGTTCATCCCTTCGGCCACCACGCGGTTCGACATGTCGCGGATCGTGACCAGTCCCAGCAGCCCGCCCGCGTCATCCGTGATGCCAAGCGAGGATACGCCTGCCTCGCGCATCATGCGCGCGGCTTCGGCAATCGGCGTGTCCGGCCCGGTCGCAACCGGCTTGCGCGTCAGGATATCCGACACCTTGAGCAACGCGAAATCGGCACCGCCGCTTTCGGCGCGCAGATCGCGCCCCCGCCCGCGACGCCCCCTGTCGAAGAAGCGCGCGAAAGCCGGGCTTTCAGCGATCAGACGATGATACTCGGCCGCGGGCAGCAGCAGAATCGTGCCGTCCCGTTCCATCCGCGCGTTTGTCGCGGCGCGCCCGTCGGAAACCAGCCCGCGCTCTCCGAAGCTGTTGCCGCGTTCCAGTATAGAAACCGGCGCGCCGTTCTGGTCGGTGATCCTGACCGCGCCACTTTCGACGACGTAAAGCCCGTCCAGCGGCTGGCCGTGGCGATAGATCGTATCGCCTGCCTTGTGCGCGCTGCGGGCGAAGGAACTGGCCACACGGGCCAGCTCGTCCTCCGGCAGCGTATCATAGGGATGCAGCGCGGAAATGAATGTGGTGATGTCGTCCATACCGGCCCTGTTCGGAAAATGCCGCGCCCCCGGACATTGGGGGCGCGGCGTTGTTGTCAATGGTCGAGAGCGGCACCCGACCCGCGCGGAACACGGATCGATTCGACCAACTCGACGATTTCGACCGGCGGTTCCTCGGTGGCGTTCGAGACTAGATAAGCAACACCGAAGTTGATGAGCGCACCGATCACCCCGAAGCTTGCCGGCGAGATGCCGAACAGCCAGTTCGCCGCCGTATCTTCAAGCATGTTGGTTCCGGAAATGAAGAACCAGCCCTTGTAGGTGAAGATATACAGCAAGGTCGAGATGATGCCCGCCAGCATACCCCAGATCGCACCCTGCTTGTTGATGCGGGTCGAGAAGATCCCCATCATCAGCACCGGGAAGATCGAGGATGCCGCAAGCCCGAAGGCAAGCGCCACGGTCTGCGCCGCAAAGCCCGGCGGGTTCAGCCCGAGGATCGTCGCCACAAGGATCGACACCGCCATCGAGACGCGGGCGGCCATCAGCTCGCCCTTCTCGCTGATCTCTGGTGCCAGCCAGCCTTTGACAAGGTCGTGCGACACAGCGCCCGAAATCGCCAGCAGCAGACCTGCCGCCGTCGACAATGCAGCCGCCAGACCGCCTGCCGCGACAATGGCGATGACCCAGCCCGGAAGGTTGGCGATTTCCGGGTTGGCCAGAACCATGATGTCGTTGTTCACGGTTGGCAGTTCGTTGCCCTGCAGATTCTGTTCGGCAATCGTTGCCGCCAGCGCCTCGCCGGGTTCGGCCTTGTCGTTATAGTACTGGATCAGGCCATCGCCGTTTTTGTCCTCCCATCCCAGAAGGCCGGTCACCTGCCAGTTGCGCATCCATTCCAGTTCCGGCGCATTCTCGATCGCATCGAGCGATACGGCCGGCTGGCTGTAGGTTTCGCCGGTCTTGGCACCGGGCCACATGGTGGCGGTCAGGTTAAAGCGCGACATCGCACCAACGGCCGGCGCGACCGTGTAAAGCAGTGCGATGAACACCAGCGCCCAGCCTGCCGAAGACCGCGCATCAGACACTTTCGGCACAGTGAAGAAGCGGATGATGACATGCGGCAGGCCCGCCGTGCCGATCATCAGCGCCAGCGTGAACAGAACCATGTCCAGCGTGGATTTGTGATGCCCGGTATAGTTGGCAAAGCCCAGATCCGTGACCACCTGGTCAAGCTTGGCCAGGAACTTCGTGTCACCGCCGGACAGCGAGCCGAACAGACCCGTCTGTGGCAGCACATGCCCGGTCAGTTGCAGCGCGATGAAGATCGCCGGGATGGTGTAGGCGATAATCAGCACGACATATTGCGCCACCTGCGTATAGGTGATGCCCTTCATACCGCCCAGCACGGCGTAACAGAACACAAGCGCCGCACCGATCCACAGCCCGGTCGAATTTGACACCTCCAGATAACGAGAGAAGGTGACGCCGACGCCGGTCATCTGCCCGATCACATAGGTGATCGAGATGATGAGCAGACAGACCACCCCGATGATCCGCGCGGTGCGCGAATAGAAGCGGTCGCCGATGAATTCCGGCACGGTGAACTTGCCGAACTTGCGCAGATATGGCGCCAGCAGCAGCGCCAGCAGAACATAGCCGCCGGTCCAGCCCATCAGATAGGTAGAGTTGTCATAGCCGGTGAAAGCGATCAGGCCAGCCATCGAAATGAACGACGCCGCCGACATCCAGTCTGCCGCCGTCGCCATCCCGTTCATCACCGGGCTGACGCCCCGGTTCGCGGCGTAGAATTCGCTGGTCGAACCCGCCCGCGCCCAGATCGCGATGAAGATATAGATCGCGAAGCTGATGCCGATAAAGATGAGGTTGAGGGTATACTGGCTCATCTCACTCCTCCACACCGTATTCGCGGTCGAGGCGGTTCATCCGCCATGCATACCAGAAGATCAGCACGATGAAGACCAGGATGGACCCCTGCTGGGCGAACCAGAAGCCAAGATCGGACCCGCCGATCTTTATGCCGCTGATCAGCGGACGGAAGATAATCCCGAACCCGTAAGAGACGAGCGCCCATATCGCGATGCATATCCAGATGATCCTGATATTGGCGCGCCAATAGGCGTTGGATGAAGTTCTGTCACTCATGTCACTGAGACCTCCCTCGTGAGTGTCAATTCTGCTGCCTTGTCATCACACGCCCCTCTACGGCAGCGGCAGCGGGGCGCGAGGTTTTCGGATCGCTGCGGTCCCGCAGCGCGCCATCCTTGGGCAGGGCAGCGGCATGTTCGGCGAATTGTTACGAACAAGCCTTCCCTGATCCGCCGGAACAATCGGCGGGGCCTGGCCTTTCAGCCTTGCTTCGATCTGGCGGCGGACCGATGGGCCGGTCGGTCCGTCTGCCGCCTGGCAGGTTTAGCGAAGTCCCGCCGCAAGCTGATACGGGGCGCGCACGCGCGGCCTGGGGCGCCCCGCATGGCGTCAATCGCGGTTCATCCGGTTCTCGACCAGTTCGTCCACAACCTCCGGTTCCGCGAGCGTCGATGTATCGCCGAGCGCGCCGTAATCGTTCTCGGCAATCTTGCGCAGAATGCGGCGCATGATCTTGCCCGAGCGGGTCTTCGGCAGCCCCGGCGCCCATTGGATCAGATCGGGCTTGGCAATCGGGCCGATCTCGTTGCGGACCCATGCCTCAAGCTCCTTGCGAAGCTCCTCCGTTGGCTCGATATCGTTCATCAGGGTCACATAGGCATAGATCCCCTGCCCCTTGACCGAATGCGGGTATCCGACGACGGCGGCCTCTGCGACCTTGGGATGCGCGACGAGTGCCGATTCGACCTCTGCGGTGCCCATGCGGTGCCCCGAGACGTTAATGACATCATCAACGCGGCCCGTGATCCAGTAATACCCGTCCTCGTCGCGCGTGCAGCCATCGCCGGTGAAGTAATATCCGGGATACTGCTGAAAATACGTCTCCATGAAGCGCTGGTGATCGCCCCAGACCGTTCGCATCTGGCCCGGCCAGCTGTCGCCGATGCACAGCACGCCCTCGGCCGGATTGCCCTCTTGGATCTTGGCGGATTCGGCGTCGAGGATCACCGGCTTTACCCCAAAGAACGGCAGCGTGGCAGAGCCGGGCTTGGTTTCGATCGCACCGGGCATCGAGGTTATCATGTGACCGCCGGTTTCGGTCTGCCACCATGTGTCCACGATCGGACATTTGCCCTTGCCGACATTGCTGTCATACCAGTTCCAGGCCTCTGGGTTGATCGGCTCGCCGACCGTGCCGAGGACACGAAGATCAGACAGGTCGTATTTCTCGACGAATTCCGCGCCCTTGCCCATCAGCGCACGGATCGCCGTCGGCGCGGTATAGAACTGATTGACCTTGTGCTTTTCACAGACCGCCCAGAACCGCCCCGCATCGGGCCAGGTGGGCACGCCTTCGAACATCACCGTGGTCGCGCCATTCGCAAGCGGACCATAGACGATATAGCTGTGGCCCGTGACCCAGCCGACATCGGCGGTACACCAGAAGATGTCACCTTCCTTGTAATCAAAGACATATTCATGGGTCATCGCCGCATAGACGAGATAGCCGCCGGTCGTATGGACGACGCCCTTCGGCTTGCCGGTCGAGCCCGAGGTGTAAAGGATGAACAGAGGGTCCTCGGCGTTCATCGGACGCGGGGGGCATTCCGGACTGACCTGCTCCATCATGGCCAGCACATCGACATCGCGCCCCTCGACCCAGGTCGTCTGATCGCCTGTATGCTTGACGACAAGGCAGCGCACGCTGTCCGAACAGTGCAACAGCGCCGCGTCGGCATTGGACTTGAGCGCCGTCCGGCGACCGCCGCGCGGCGCGGTGTCGGCGGTGATAACCAACTTGGCGCCGGAATCGTTGATCCGGTTCGCCAGCGCATCGGGCGAGAAGCCGGCAAAGACGATCGAATGTATCGCCCCGATCCGCGCGCAGGCCAGCATCGCATAGGCGGCCTCTGGGATCATCGGCAGATAGATGACGACACGGTCGCCCCGCATCACGCCCTGGCTCAGCAGAACATTCGCCATCCGGTTCACATTTTCGGACAGCTCGCGATAGGTGATGTGCCGGGCCTCAGTCTCGGGGTCGTCAGGCTCGAAGATGATCGCGGTCTGATCGCCACGTGTTTCCAGATGCCGGTCGACGCAGTTCACGCAGGCATTCAGAACCCCGTCCTCGAACCACTTGATCGAGACATCGCCGAAGGTGAAATCGGTGTCCTTCACGCGGCTGTAAGGCGTCATCCAGTCAAGCCGAAGCCCCTCGCGACCCCAGAACCCCTCAGGATCGTCAATCGATTCGGCATAGAGCCGCTGATAATCTTCTGGCCCGGCAATGGCGTTCTCAAAACCTGCCGGGATCGGATGCTTCCCTACATTCTCAACGGACATGGCTCTCCCCCAGTTTGAAATATTCGCGAGCAAAGCGCCCGCACGGCAACATTCACTCAAATAGTTCGCGGCATAGTAAATCACGCATTGGTGATCTTATAAAGCATTTTTTTCAAAGAATAATTTTGTAAATTCATTCACGATCCAGAAGCGATAATTGTAAATCATTCACAGCACCGTCAGTTTCGTTGAACTTGCGGAAGGCGAAAGCGCGCGGCATGTTCAAGCGTCATGACCGGAACGCCTTACAGAATATTTGACGCGAGCGCGCGTGCGACGGTGCAATCGCTCTGCACGTCAATGCGTCATGCGGCGCTGGCAGTTTTCGATCATGATCAAGGGTTTCCGCATATCTCGCGGATCGCGCTGCAGGCAGCAGATGACGGGGGCGCCGTCGCGCTTCTGTCGGCCCTTGCGCGGCACACCGCGCTTCTGCGACGAAACCCGCGCGCAGCCCTGATGATAGAAGCCAAGGATGATACGCCCGGCAACATGATGGCCCGGCCACGCCTTAGCCTGAGCGTGGTCGCGACGCAGTTGCCGACGACTGAGGCACGTCTTGCGTGCTGGATCGAACGTGATCCGAAATCGAGCGCCTACGCCAGATTGCCCGATTTCAGCTTCTGGAGATTCGCGCCGCAGTCGGGCATCCTGATTGCGGGGTTCGGCATGGCCTACCGGTTCGATGCTGCTGAAATTGAATGACCCCCACCGTCGCCGGAAGGGGTCGTCGCTTCACACCACAGTGGGGAGGGTCGATCAGTCGGGCGAATCCATTCGCGCGCGCACGACCACCTTGCCCTTTGCAGCCTTCGACCACTCGATCTGAAGGTTCTTGCGCGCCGCGCCCTGCTCTGTCCGCACCCATGGCATTTCGGTAATGCGGCCATTGTTGGCATCCTGGATCATCGACACCGCCGTCACGGAATCGACGTTTCGCGCCCATGCCTTGAACGGCAGGCAATCGGTCAGCTGGACGACCCAGCTTGATTGAGCGCTTGTCTGTGTATGTGTGATCTGGACAGGGTTCGCGACGTAATTCAGCACGCCGTTGAACGTGTTGCCGTCGAAAAGGATATTTCGCATCCGCGAGTAATCCAGATCGGCAAATGTTGTATCGACCTTGTCGATACGCTGGATTTTCGGCCCGATCACCAGAAACACGTTGTTTGACACCGTCAGCCCGTGGATGTGATGCCCGGTCCCATAGGGGCGGATTGAAATCCACGCAAAATCCGACAGGACTTGTTTCACGGTGAAATGGTTGCCACTGATCGAAAGACCGCCGAACGAATATTCGTCAGGCCCGAAATTCGGCAGCGCGTCGTATTCGTTCGTCCACTCGATGACGTTATTGTCAACATAGTTGCCGGTAATCGCCATCTTGCAGTTCTTCTGCGCGATCACCAGACCCGGAACACGCTTGCCGGCCGCCGTGTCATCGCCCTGAAACCAATGATTGCCGCTGATCAGATGCCCGGTGCCCGTGGCAACCATGAACGTGCCAAAGCGCACAAAGCGGTTTTCACGGATCTTCGCATCATTGGCGTTGATATTGATCGCAATCGACGTGCGGTCCTGCGCATTCACTCCCATCTCGGACGAGAGAAACTGGCAGCGATCAACAAGCAGGTCCTGGCAGGCCCGCCCGACCGAGGTGATGCCGCGGTCGGACGGGCCGCTGATAAAGCAGTCACGGACATGGAACATCTGGCCGCTTTGCGGCAGCATGAGAAAGCTCGCGCGGCCGTCCAGTATGAACTCGATTTCCGAGAAATTGACCCGCGAGCACCCGTCGACGCCGAGGAAATCGAACATGTAGCGGAAGCGCCTGAACTGATAGTTGCGCGTCCCACTGCCACCATAAAGCGGCTGGGACAGAACGATGCTTCGCGCGGCGATGTTCTTCGACTGAACATAAACCTCGCGCCCGACGCCAGGCCCGGTCACAAGGCTTCCGACCTCGATATTCGCGACATTTGCAACGTTGTTCAGTGTCGTCGGCTGGCCAGTCTCATAGGTGGCCTGCGACGACGCCGTGCCGGTATTCCAGCTTGAACCGTCAACGATGCGGATCTGGCCGTTACAGATCAGACGGCGAGAGCCGTAATCGGACAGACCGGGGGCGATCTCGCTCATGATGAGCGGCTCTTTCAGGTCGATCCGGCGGCCGCGCAGGTTCAGTTCCGCGTGATCGGTATAGCCGAAAAGCGCTTGCAGCGCACGCTTCAGTGCCTCGGTCTCATCGCCGAATGCCGCAGCATAGCTTGGATAGTCAAACGATCCCATCAGCGTCAGCCGGGCCGCTCGGGGCATTGTCAGCGTGCCTGTAAACCGAACCGGCGAGGCAATCGTCAGGTCGGACGCAATCCGGTAAACACCGTCCGGCACCACAAGAACACGGCCCTTCGCGGCTTTGTCGGCGGCAGCAAACGCCGCCGCGTCGTCGGTCGTGCCGTTGCCGATCGCGCCGTAATCGCGCACATCGACGATATCCATCATCTGCCGAAGAAAGACCGAGGTCACATCTTCGATCTTCACCGATTCGATGCGCAATGCGCCACCGTTGCCGCCGACAAGGTCGATCCCGAAATGACCGTAGATCGGGCCCGATCCCCACGGCATGTTGACACCGCTTCGCTTGCCCGTGCCGACGATGGCGCTGACCTCGACCACCTCGCCGTAAGTTGGCAGGTTTACGGGCGCGCCTTCCTCGACAAGCCCCGTGACATGGTTGCGCCCGCCATCGCCTGCCCATCCGGCAACCCGCACCGCAGGGCGTGGACCGGCAATCGCTTTTACGCGCGCCGAAATGCGCAGATAGGTACCGGGCAGGATCGGCGTTTCACCCATGAAGCGGATGCGCGTTACGTCGGCGACCTTGTTGATTTCAAGGCAACTGCCGAAATCCGGGTCGGCACTGACGATCGCCGCGTTAAGTTGGTTGGCCCATGTGGCGCTGCCCGGTGTGCCGTATTCGCGCGACCAGGCCGAAAGGCCCGCTGCGAAGGAAGGCGGCATCAGTTGCAGCCCGTCGGTAATGGCGATGTTCATGCGCGATCTCCCCTGATCCGGCCGCGCCATGCGACCCGTATGCGAAGGGGGAATGTCGTCGCCTCGGGTTAACTCTGCCTTAACCTTCCGCGCGTTGCGCGCAGCGCGCGCGCAACGCTTCGCGTGACGATACGATCAGTTCGACAGCTCGCCACGCAACGCACGCGCGATCAGATCGCGTGTTTCCTCGATACCATAAAGCGCGATGAACCCGCCGAAACGGGGCCCCTGATCGGCACCCAGCAGCACCTGGTACAGCGCCTGGAACCAGTCACGAAGCGGCTCAAACCCGTGATCCTTTCCGACGGCAAAGACCATGCTCTGCAATGCCTCCGGATCAGCGGCGTCGTCCCATTCGGCCAGCCTTCCGGCAAGGTCATCAAGTGCTCCAGCCTCTTGTTCGGTGGGTCTGCGGAATGCCCGGCCGGGGGCGACGAAGTCGTTGAAATAGCGCACCGCGTATCCAGCGGCCTCGTCAAGCTGCGGATGCGTTTCAGGCGACGCCTCGGGCGCATAGCGTTTGATGAAGCCCCAAAGCCCGTCCTTGTCCTGCGCCCCCGCCACAGATGCGAGGTTCAAGAGCATGGAGAAGGGCACCACCATATCCGATGCAGGAACCTGCCCGCGGTGGATGTGCCAGACCGGATTGGCAAGCTGCTGCTCCGGTTTCTGGTCAGGAAATGCCCGCAATTGCTGGTGGTATTCATCCACTGCCTTGGGGATCACGTCCCACCACAGCCGCTTGGCCGTCTTGGGCTTCTGATACATGAAATAGGACAGGCTTTCTGTCGCGGCATAAGTCAGCCATTCGTCAATCGACAGCCCATTGCCCTTGGATTTGCTGATTTTCTGGCCCTGATCGTCGAGGAACAGCTCGTAAGTGAAGTGTTCAGGCTTCTTGCCGCCCAGAACCTCGCAAATTCCATCATAGATCGGCGTGTTGGTGCTGTGATCCTTGCCATACATCTCGAAATCGACATCAAGCGCGGCCCAACGCGCCCCGAAATCCGGCTTCCATTGCAGCTTCACCTGTCCGCCGGTGACGGGCAGTGTCCACTCGCGCCCGTCTTCGTCGTCAAAGGTGATCTCGCCCTTCGCAGCGTCGACATGCTTGATCGGCACATAAAGAACGCGGCCCGTTTCGGGATGTATCGGCAGAAAGCAGGAATAGCTTTGCTGGCGTTCCTCGCGCAGGGACGCAAGCATGATCTTCATGATGGCGTCATACCGCTCTGCCGCCTTCACAAGCGTGGCGTCAAACTGGCCGGATTTGTAGAACTCGGTCGCGGACATGAAGTCGTATTCGAAACCGAATGTGTCCAGAAAGCGGCGCAGCATGGCGTTGTTGTGATCGCCAAAGCTGGGGAACTCGCCAAAGGGATCGGGCACAGCCGTCAGCGGCTTTTGCAGGTTCGCTTTGAGAAGGTCCTGCTGCGGCACGTTCTCGGGGACCTTGCGCATCCCGTCCATATCGTCCGAAAAGCAGATCAGCTTCGTCGGAATGTCGGAAATCATCTCGAACGCGCGGCGGATCATCGTCGTGCGCGCGACCTCGCCGAAGGTGCCGATATGTGGAAGGCCCGACGGACCGTAGCCGGTTTCGAACAAGACGAATCCCTTTTCAGGGTCCTTCTTTTCATAGCGTTTCAGCACCCGGCGCGCCTCTTCGAAAGGCCAGGCCTTGGAAGTCATCGCGGCATCGCGCAAGGTGGTCATGTCCGTCTCTCCTTGAAGGGTCGCTGGCGGCTTATTGAAACCACGCTGGATCGTCAATATTTCGGCTGAAAGACAAGGAACCTCACGTGACGAAAGACCTGCCTTCGTTCTCTGCCTGCGATGCGCTTGTGTCGCTCATGGTGGCCGTATCGGCATCGGATTCCAATATGCGAACATCCGAGCTTGTCGCGATCGAACGGATGGTCGATCACATGCCGGTTTTTGCAAGCTATGATGTCGATCGCATCCGCGCGGTATCCCAGACCGTCATGTCCCTTTTCGAAGAGGAGGACGGCATCGAGGCCCTGTTCGGGCTGGTTCGCGACGCGCTGCCGGAACGCCTTTTCGAAACGGCCTATGCTCTGGCCTGCGATGTCGCTGCGGCGGACGGGCGGCTGACCGATAACGAGGCCCAGATGCTGCGCGAGATCCAGCACGAACTGGAAATCGGCCGCCTGCATGCCGCCGCGATCGAGCTTTCGGCGCAGCTGCGCCATCGTACGCTTCAGGCGTAGCGCGCGATCCAGCTTTCCACCAGCCTCTGCTGCAAAAGTTTCGCCCGGTTCGTCCATGTGACGACCCCGGCCGGAAGCTCCTGCCCTTCGGTTGCTTCACGGCGCGCCATATCGCTGATGTAAATCGCGAAGATGACCTTTCCCTCACCTGGAATGTCCCCGTATCCGGCCAGGTTCGACACGAAATTCAGCGTTCCTGTCTTGGCGTCCAACCGCAGCCGCTGATCGGCGCGTTCGCCCTTTCCCGCCTGAAGCGGCACATGCTTCATCAGCGCATGCAGATCGGACTTTTGGCCCAATGTCGCCAGAACCTGCGCCATCGCCCGCGCCGTCACGCGATTGGCGGGGGACATGCCGGAATGATCGTGCAGTTCAAGCCCCTCGATCCCGCTGCCCTCTGCCCAGTCCTGCATCGCCTTTGCCGAGCCCGCAAGATCACGCGCACCGCTGGCATGCAGCCCGACCATTTCGGCGGTGAGGTTCGTGGAATATTCCATCATGTCGCGCAGGATCAGGTCGAGCGTCGGGCTTTCGACGCGCGCCAGTTCCTGCGCATCGCCGGGAAGCGCGTCGATGGGCTGTGGTGCAGGCAGCGGCAGTCCATTGGCGCGGCACAAGGTCTGGAACACGTCCGCAGCGTACAGCTCTGGCCGGCGAACGGGCAGCCAACGGCTTCCGGCGCGGCGGATCGCATTGCCGTTCACCTGCCAGACCTCGCGCGCGCCTTCTTCTCGCCAGACGAAAAGCGGACCGCCGGCAACTTTCACAACTTGTATTGTATAGGCGACGGGACTGTTTTTCAGCGCCCTCGCCTGAAGGGACAGGTTTCCGCCGCCAGCCTGCCAGCCCAGATGAACGCGGTTGAAGTTCAGCGCTATCCCTGAAACCGAGGGATTATAGGCAAGATAGTCGGCCTGCTCCGGCGAAATCTCGTGTATCGCGGGCAGCGCGCCACCCCAGACTGCAAAGCGCGAAGGCGGCGTTGCGCCAGACGCGACCAACCTTTTCGCCAGTTCCGCCAGCGCATCCGTATCCAGCACCGGATCGCCGCCACCGGCGAGGATCAGCGTATCGCCCGAACGCATCACCCGCGTCGCAAAGCGCTTCGACGCGCCCAGTCGGTCGAGCGCATAGAGCGAGGTCAGAACCTTCAGCGTGCTGGCAGGTGCAACCATCCGGTCCGCGCCACGACCTTCCAGCAAAGCGCCGTCCGTCGAAAAAACCGCGTAATCCACCTCTGCCTGCAACCGTGCATCCGCAATCAGGCGACTTGCGCGTGGTGTGGGCTTATGCGGTGGCGGCTCTGCCAGGCCGGACGGCTCCAGCGCATTCGCGGCAGGCACTGCCAGTGCCGAGACAAGCAGTCCGCGCAGTACATCGCGGCGATCCGGCATCAACCTGCAGCCCGACACCCTGACGCTCACGCGGCATCCCCGATCTGCAGGAACCGAGAGCGCGCTTCGCGATTGTCAAAGAAAGGCACCGATGCGGGTGCGCCAAGCGGCCCATCGCCCGCCGCCGCGATCAGGCCCGCGCATTCGGCCAGCACCACCTCGGTGATGAACGGCAAATGCAGGGCGCGGGCTTCGGACACAGGCACCCAATGCAGATGCGAAAGTTCGTCACAGGCGCGGGAAAAATCGTCAGGATCGACGACAAGATGTGCCGCGTCGGCAAGGAAGAAGCGCGCATCGAAACGGCGCGGACGGCCCGGCGGCGTGATCGCGCGAAAGACGTAATGCAGCGCCGACGCATCGGGCACCAGTCCGGCTTCGGCATAGCCAGTCATTCGGCTTTTTCCCGGCGCGCCGATCAGAAGCCCCGTTTCTTCGGACAACTCACGAAGCGCCGCGACCAGCAATTGACGGGCTTCCGTATCGCTTTCGGGCCGCGGCTCCAGCTCCAGCCGCGCCATCGTTATGGGATCGGCGAGGCCCGCGAGTTCTACGTCGCGATCCTCCGCATCAACAGCGCCGCCCGGAAACACATATTTCGACGGCATGAAGGCCGCATTGGCACCGCGCATTCCCATCAGGACCGCAGGCTGCGGGCCGTCACGCCGCACGAGGATCACTGTCGCCGCATCGCGCAGCGTTGCGGGGTCGCGCACGCTCATTGCGGGTCGGCCCCGACCGGACTTGCAGAGAACCCGTGCATGCGCCTTGCCCATTGCGCGCCGACCATCGCGCCCTTTATCAGCGGCAGCAGCGCAAGCGAAAGCACCACTGCGCCAATGGAAAACCCGATCAGCATGGATATCGGCGAGGGCTGATAGGTCAGAAACACCCAGAGCAGCAGCGGCGCGCCAAGATGGGACACGAACAGAATCGTCAGATATGCCGGCCCGTCATCTGCACGCTGATGGTAAAGCGCTTCGTTGCAGACCGGGCAGTGGTCGCGGACTTTCAGATAGCCGTCGAACATGCTGCCTTCGCCGCAGGCAGGGCATTTGCGCATCGCGCCACGCCGCATTGCAAGGCCTGTCGGCCGCTCTTGCTGAACTGGCTCGGTCATGGTCTGATTCCCGTATCTCGTATCCTGCCGAAGATAATGAAATGGCGCGCTCATTCCAGCACCGATTGCGCGCCGAATTGTCGCATTGGACCTGCGCGCAAGGCGTTTCCCTATTCCGCCGCTGCGCTCTGCCTTTCGTCCCGAAGGCATCGCCAGGCGTCATATTGCGACAAGAACACCTCGCCGGTCAGTTCGTCCAGAAAATGCGACCGCTTCAGCCGGTCCATGACCGGGCCCTTCACCTCCGAGAGATGCAGCCTGATGCCCATGTCGCGCAGCCTGAAATTTATCGCCTCAAGGCTTTCGAGGGCCGAATAATCGACTGCATTCACCGCCGAAAACATAAGGACGACATCCCGGATCCGGCATCCTTCAGTCACGCGCGCCTGAATCTGCGCCTCCAGAAAGCGCGCATTTGCGAAGTAAAGCGCCTCGTCCACGCGCAGGGTCAGCAGCGTCGGGTCGGTTTCGACCCGATGCCGAAGCACGTTGCGGAAATGCTGCGTGCCGGGAACCAGTCCGACCTCAGCGACATGCGGGCGCGATGTCTTGTAGATCTGCAGCATCACCGACGTCGCCACCCCGGACGCAACGCCGATTTCGACGCCAAGACACAGCGTCAGCACGATTGTCGCGGCGACCGCTGCAAAATCCGAAACCGAATAATTCCATGTCCGCCTGAGGATCGACAGATCGACTAGCCCAAGCACCGCGACGACAATCGTCGCGGCAAGTGTGGCATTGGGCAGGTCGTGGACCAGCGGCGTGAACGCCAACGCAGCAATGCCGAGCCCGATCGCGGTGAACAGCCCGGCTGCGGGCGTCTGCGCGCCGGCATCGAAATTCACCACAGACCGCGCAAATCCACCCGTCACCGGATAACCGCCGGTAAAGGCCGCGCCGACATTCGCCGCACCAAGGCCGATCAGTTCCTGATCGGGGTCGATGCGCTGACGCCGTTTCGCCGCAAGGGTCTGTGCGACCGAGACGCTTTCGACGAACCCGATCACCGAGATCAGGATCGCCGGCATCAAAAGCGCGCCAAGCAGATCGGGCGAAAGCGCGGGCAGCGTCAATGGCGGAAGTCCCTGCGGAACCTCGCCCACGATGTTAACGCCCCTTTCCGCAAGGCCGAAGACCGAAACTGCTGCAGTCGAGGCAGCGACCGCCGCGACCGGCCCCGCCTTCGTCAGGATATCGGCAAACCGCGGCGGCACGCCCATACCAAGCAGAAACGGTTTCATCCCGCGCCGCACCCAGAACAGGAAGCCAATGACGCTCATGCCAATCACAAGTGTCGCGATATTGGTCTCGCGCAGATGGGCAAGGATCGAGGCGACCATCTTGGGCAGCGTATGACCGCCCGCCTCAATTCCCAGAAGATGCTTGATCTGGCTTGTCGCGATCAGAATGCCGGACGCGGTGATGAATCCCGCGATCACAGGATGGCTCAGAAAATTGACCAGAAATCCAAGCCGCAGAAAGCCGAGAAGCAGAAGCATCAGCCCTGACATCAACGCCAGTGAAAGTGCCGCAGCCGCGTAGCCTGCGCTGCCCTGCACCGCGACCTGTCCCACCGCCGAGGCCGTCAGCAACGAGACAACCGCGACCGGCCCGACCGCCAGGGCGCGGCTGGTCCCGAAAATTGCATAAAGCACGAGCGGCGCGATCGAGGCATAAATCCCCGCCTCTGGCGGCAATCCTGCCAGAAGCGCATAGGCCAGAGATTGCGGGATCAGCATGATCGTCACGATCAGCGCCGCCAGCAGATCGCTGCTCAGGGCCGCACGGTCGTAGCGGCGGCCCCAGTCAAAGATGGGGAAATAGCGCCTCAAGCTCAGTATCCGGCACCGCCCTTGCGCTGCCTACAGCCCATTTATCGGCACTTTCAGCATCGGGCGGCCGTCTTTGTCGGTCGGCACCTCGCCTGCACGCATGTTCACCTGCAGGGACGGAATAATCAGCCGGGGCATACCGAGTGTCGCGTCGCGCTCGGTGCGGAATTTCACGAACTCGTCTTTCGTCTTGCCGCCGCCGACATGGATGTTGTGCGCCTTCTCATCTGCGACAGTACTTTCCCAGCGGATCGCACGGCCGTTCGGCGCGTAATCGTGACACATGAACAGCCGCATCTGATCCGGCAGCGAAAGCACTTTCTGAATGCTGTCGTAAAGCGTGGCCGCATCGCCGCCCGGAAAATCGGCGCGTGCGGAACCGCCATCAGGCATGAACAGCGTGTCGCCGACGAAGGCCGCGTCGCCGACAACATGAACCATGCAGGCGGGCGTGTGGCCGGGCGTGAAGATGGCGAAGGCCGGCATATTGCCGATCATATAGCTGTCACCATCCTCGAAAAGTCTGTCGAATTGCGAACCGTCGCGGCTGAACTCTGTGCCCTCGTTGAAGACCTTGCCGAAGGTGTTCTGCACGACCTGGATATTCGCGCCGATGCCGATCTTGCCGCCCAGCCGTTCCTGGATATAGGGCGCGGCTGACAGGTGATCGGCATGGACATGAGTCTCGATGATCCATTGCAGGTCCAGATTGTCAGCCCCGACCTGGCGTATCAGTTCGTCGGCATGATCGTGCATGATGCGCCCGGCGGCATAGTCGATATCCATGACGCTATCGACAATCGCGCAGGCATTCGATGTGGGATCGCGCACGATGTAACTGATCGTGTTCGTGCCCTCATCGAAAAAGGCCTGCACCTCCGGATGGATGTCCATGCGCACGGGATAATCTGACATTTCATCCTCTTTCGTTAGCGTTGGTCGCCCCGCTCAGCGTCCCGTGATGCCTTCCAGTGGCGGCGGCGGAACGGGACGGGTCACCAGATTGCTTTTGCGCTTTTCGTAGAAAGCGTTGCCGCCCGTGACCAGAACGTAGTGCATGTTATCATACGGGAAGCTGTATCCCGCAGTGTGAAAAAACGTCGCGTCCGCGATAAGAGGATGCCGCTCGCCGCGCAGAACGGACCGCGCCGCCTCGCGGACCAGCGGGACCGAGCGGTCGTTCATCTTCTTCGTCATCACGCCGCGCGCGAACTGGTTTTTCTGGCCAACCACCTCGCAAACGGTGTTCGGGAACTTGTCAGAGCGGACGCGGTTCATCACCACGCTGCCCACCGCGATCATCCCGTCCCGGCTGGAGCGGTTCGATTCGAAATACATCGCCCGTTCCATGCAGTCCTGCGCGCTGTGTCGCCGTCCCAGCGAACACCCTGCCAGCACCACCATGACCGAGATCCCGGCAACGGCGCGCCATCGCTTCGCTTGCGGAAATTTCATCCTGTATCCTCTTCACTGCCCGTTATTCTTGTTCTTGCGGCAAGGTTACCAGCAGCGCTTGCCGCCTGACAACACGAAGCGCGCAGCGATCCGGGCGCGCTTCGGTGGGAAAGCGCCGATGACCGCGCCAGAAATACGCGCTGATCACGCAGATGTTGGGAACCGTGTGCCGAACTGGCCGGTTCTGTCGTCAATCCGATCGACGTGATGCCAAACAGAGGAGATGACATGCGCCGGATCATCAACAACACCACCGCAATCGCGGCCTGCCTTTCGCTTATGGCCCCCCATCTGGCCGCGGCTCAAACCACCGCTGCGCCGGAAGCCGGGGCCGAGCAACAGCCCGCAGGGGACGGCGTGACATGTGCCGACGGCACTGCCGCGCCGTGTGAAACCTCGGCTCCGGTCGCTGCACCTGCCGAAGAGACACCTGCCGAAGAGGCACCTGCCGAGGAAGCCGCGCCAGAAGAAGCGCCCGCCGCAGACGCACCCGCAGCCGAAACACCTGCAGAGGCCGCACCTGCTGAGCCCGCCCCCGAGGCGGAAGCCGCGCCTGCGCAGCCGGAGCCGGAGCCCGAGGCTGCGCCAGAAGCTGAAGCAGAAGCTACACCCGAAGCCCCTGACGAAGAGGCTGCTGCCTCCACTGAAGCCGAACCAGAACCTGCGGCGGACGCGCCAGTCGGCGCATCTGACGCTGATGCGGACGCATCGGGTTCCGAAGTCATGGAAGCGATGACGCCGGCTGACGAGTCCACCGATGCAGCCGAGCTGGAAAAGGCGCTGGAAGCCGAGGCAGACAAAACCGACGCGCCCGAAGCAAACAGCGAAGCTCAGGCCGCACCGGCGGCCGATGCCAATGCAGACGCGAACGCGACTGCGACCGAGCCAGAGCCAAAGGCAGAAGCGACCGATGCCGAAGCTTTGAAAAAGGCGATGGAAGCAAAATCCACTGAGACGCAAGCCGAGGTAGAGCCTGCGACGCCTGCCGCTGGTAACAGCGAAGCGAGCAACGAAACCGCAACGGCTGCGCCGGAAGAAGGTGCGAAGGAAACCGAAGCCGCGAAGGAGGCTGCAGAAGTTACCGCAGCGCCCGTCGCCGCCGCCTTGAACGCAAGCGATGCCGATGCCGAAGTGACCGAGGAGACGATCACTGAGGATAACACGCGTTCTTCCGCCGAAGATTTCGCGACAAACCTTCGTGATGCGATGGCCGGAAACGGTGATGGCCAGCCTGCCGAACAGCAGGCGTCGAACGACGATGACGACGACAATAACGATCTGGTGAAGGCATTGCTGATCGGCGGCGCTGGTGTGGCCGTTGGCGCGATGCTGGCCAATAACCGTCAGGTTGCGCTCAGCTCTCCTGACCGTGTCGTCGTCACCCGTGCCGATGGCAGCCAGCAGGTTATCAAGGACGAGGTCGCGCTGCTGCGTCAGCCCGGATCGACCGTGAAGACCGAAAACTTCAGCGACGGCTCGTCGCGCACCATTGTGACGCGCGCCGATGGCAGCCAGGTCGTGACCATCCGCGACGCCGATCTGCGCGTGCTGCAGCGCACGCTGGTATCCGCCGACGGCACCACGCGCCAGCTGATCGACGATACCGCCGCCGAACCGGTCGATATCGCCAACCTTCCTGCGCCCGCGCCGACCTCTCGCGTCACCGCAAGCCAGATGGACGAGGCCGAGCTGCGCGCCGCACTGATGGCACAATCTGCCGCAGACCGCCGGTTCACGCTGGCCCAGGTCCGCGACATTGCGCAGGTCCGCTCGCTGGTTGCGCCGGTCAATATCGACTCGATCACCTTCGACACCGGATCGGCCGCGATCAAGCCCGACCAGGCAGAACAGCTTGCTGCCCTTGGCGACGTGATCCGCGGATCTATCGCGGAAAACCCGAACGAGATGTTCATGATCGAGGGCTATACCGACACCGTCGGTTCAGACGCGGCCAACCTGGCGCTTTCGGACCGCCGCGCGGAATCGGTGGCGCTTGCCCTGACCGAATATTTCGACGTTCCGCCAGAAAACATGGTGGTTCAGGGCTATGGCGAGCAGTTCCTGATGGTCAATCGCGAAGGCGATCTGCGCGAAAACCGCCGTGCATCGGTTCGCCGGATCACCGATCTGCTGCAGACTGCATCAAACTGACACCTCACCGGCAAAAGTTGCCGGACGGCGATAACAAGGAAAGCGGACGGCATCCACGCCGTCCGCTTTTGAATTGATCAGGCCCCGTAATCCGCGTCGGATACATGTTCCAGCCACGTCACTGGCGATCCGTCAACGGACTCCGCGATGGCGATATGGGTCATGGCTGTCCGGTCGGTCGCACCATGCCAATGCTTTTCGCCTGGCTCGAACCACACGATGTCGCCCGGACGAATTTCTTCTTTCGGGCCACCCTCGCGCTGCACCCAGCCAAGGCCGGACGTCACGATCAGCGTCTGTCCAAGCGGATGGGTGTGCCAGGCCGTGCGCGCACCGGGTTCGAACGTAACGGTCGCGCCGCCGGTTCGCGCAGGCTCACTCGTGCTGAACGGTGCGTCAATCCGCACATGTCCGGTGAAATAATCCGACGGGCCTTTCGCGGAATCTGCCGACCCGCCTTTCGTGATCTTCATCGCTTCTCTCCTTCGTCCGACACTGCCCGGACGATAGGCCTGCACCGGCCTGGTGAAAACAGCCGAATATCACTAGGCGATATGAGGCGGATCAATCAATTGAACCGACATTGCCCCTTCACGCCCGACCAACTACTGTCGCCAGTGGAAGAGCAACATCCCCGGTGGGGTGCCCGGACTTCAAATCCGGCGAGAGGCGCGCGGCGTCTTTGGTGGGTTCGACTCCCTCCTCTTCCGCCACGACTCCAAAGCTGCGAATAATCCAGCAAAGGCCGGCGCTATCTTCTGTGTCGAAGGGAACTTCCCGGCATCGCTACGCATCGTGTCTTGCGAAACATCGCGTGCAGCGAGGTTTACCCCGGCAACCTCGCTTCCGCTCAGGGCTGAACCATTGCGGCGTTCCATTCGGCCAGCAGCCCGTCGCGGCGCAACTGGTCGCTGTAAACCAGAAGCCCTGCATCAAGGCGGATCGGGCGCATATATACGGACGGGCGCGGCCCGGTTCCGGGGATCATCGCGACACCTGCACTTGCGGCAATGATCCGTTGCGCCTCGGGTGTCAGCATGAACGAAATCATATCCGTCGCAAGTTTCGGGTCCGGCGCGTTCACGGGAACGAGCGCGGAGCGCAGGATCGCGAAGGTATAATCCTCCAGCACCAGTCGGATCAGGTCGGGATCGTCGGGCGCGTAGCGTGCGGCATAGCTGGCCACGACATTATAGGCGATGGTGATACGCCCTGCCCTGAGATCATCGATCATCTCACCGGAACAGCAGTAAAGCTGTCCGTTCAGCCGCCCCATCACCTCTGCCAGACGCCAGAAACCCTCGGACTGGCCGCTATCCTGCGAGATGAGGAAATAGCCGACGCCAGAGCGTTGCGGGTCATATGTCGCGATACGCCCGTCGAACAGCGCGGGGTTTTCGCGCAGCATTGCGATCAGGTCGCGCCGGGTCCGCGGCGGGGGGAGATCGCCGAGGCCCCGGCGCGATGCGAGCGTCAGGACAGGCTCCAGCCCGATACCGAAAAGCTGATCGCGCCAGCGCGCCCAGTCCGGCAGGCCGCCAGGATCGGGCGAGATGGAGGCGGCATAGCCATCATTCGCAAGCTTCATCTGCAGGTCCATCGCCGAGGACATCACCAGGTCGATCTCGGCCTGTTCGTCATGGATCGCACGATACACCTCGATGCTGGATGCCTGCATATATCGGATGCGTATGTCGGGATTGGCGCTTGCAAAGGCCTCGAGCACCGGGGCAATCGCGGGCACATCGGTCGTGGACAGGATCGTCAGCTCGCGCCCGTCCGGGTCGCCGAAGATACGCTCCTGCTCGACCTCGAATGCCGGGGCGGAAAGCCCCGTCGAAAGGATCAGGCCAATGGCAAGTAGAAGATCGCGCATGCGCCTTTCTCCGCCCGTGATTGCAGGATGAAGCTGCCGCCATGGGCTGTGGCGGCTTCTTCCACGATGGTCAGCCCCAGACCCGATCCGACGACATCGCCGACATTGCTGCCGCGCCTGAACCGACCGCTCAGCCTGTCATCGCCGGGGGCGAGGCCGCGCCCCTCGTCTTCGACAAGAAGCGCCGCGCGTCCATCGCTCTGGCGCAGCGTGACCGTGATGCGGCCCTCGTCATGAGAGTATTTCAGCGCATTGTCGAGAATATTGCGGATTGCCACCTCCAGCATCCGCTCGTCGCCCTGAATCGGGCACGGCAGATCCAGCCCCGAAGAAACGATCTCGATCTCGCGCATCTCGGCAATCGGATCGACGGCGCGCAGCACGCAGGCCGTCAACTGCCCAAGATCGAGCGATGCCGGTTCGAACTGTTCGCTTCGGTAAAGAACGGTCGCATGATCGAGTATCTGGCTGGCCGAGCGGCTGCTTTCGTTAATGGCACGCAGCATCCTGCGAAGGCGGGCGCGGGTCTCTTCCTCGTCGGTTTCTGAAAGCGCGATTTCGGCTTCCACGCGCACCAGCGAAAGCGGCGTGCGAATACGGTGCGCCGCCTCGAAAATGAAGGTTTCGGTCAGTTGCAGCGTTGAATGCAGACGCGAGATGAAGCCATTCAGCGCCGCGACAAGCGGCACCAGTTCGCGCGGTGCCGGGTGACGGACCGGGCGCAGATCGCGAGGGCCGCGCCGCGTCACCGCACCTGCAAGCAGATCCACAGGCCCGATTACGGCGCGCGCCGCCCAAAGTGCCATCGGAACCGCCAGCAGCAGAAAGCCGATGCCGACCCAGGCGGCACTGCGCGCCGTTTCGCGCGCAATCGCGGCCTGTCCGTTACGGGTCTGACCAAGCACCACCGTGACTTCCTGAAGCGAGTCGTCCAGCAGCACGCGGCGCGTCACGGCGGCAAGGCGAAGCTGGCTGTCGTGATAGGGCGCGTCATAAAATACCGGCGACAGATCGCCCGGCGCGACCGGCGGCTGCGGCAGGTTCTCGTAACCCGAAACGAGACGCGGCCCGATCGCGAGGCTGTAGAAAATGCGCTCGCTGCCCATCGCACCAAGCATCGAGAATGCGGCATAGGGCAGATCGACCGACAGCCCTTCTTCGACCGGGCGGATTCCGTCACCGATGGCAATCACAGCAGCGCCCAGAACCGCGTCCTGACTGGCCCGTGACGCACGTTCGGCTGCAAGTCTGACGGCAAAGAACAGCACCACCACAAGCAGCACGGAAAGCGTGGCGAACTGCCAGACCAGACGGCGGCGCAGCGAGAAACCCGCCGGCCGCGCCGTAATCGGCCGTCTCATTCCGGGATCAGCCGATAACCGACGCCGCGCAATGTCTCCAGCTTCGCGCCCGACCCTTCAAGCTTGCGGCGAAGCCTGCCGACGTAAACCTCGATCGCGTTATCGCTGACCTCTTCGTCGAACGAGAACAGGCGGTCGATCAGGTGAGATTTCGAATAGGTCTGGCCGGGGCGCGACAGGAATATTTCCAGCAGGCGCAGCTCTCGCGCGCGAAGTTCGCGGATCTCATCGCCCACCGTCACGGTCGCGGCCAGACCGTCGAAGGTAAAGCCCGCGAAGCGCTGCCGGCTGTCGGCAGCGCCTGCATGACGACGCAGAACGGCGCGACAACGGGCCTGAAGCTCGGCGAAATCGAAGGGTTTGGTAATGTAATCGTCCGCCCCCTGATCCAGCGTGCTGATCCTGTCGCTGAGCGATGCGCTTGCCGTCATCATGATGACGGGTGTGTCGCGGCGGGCCTGCCTTTCCTTCGCCAGAAAATCGCGGCCGTCACCGTCTGGCAGTGAAATATCCAGCAATATCAGATCGTAGGGCGCCGCATCCAGATATCCGCTTGCCTCTGACAGGGTCGCTGCGCGGTCGACGCCATGCCCGTCAAGGCCCAGCCGTGACGCAACGGCCGCGGCCAGTTCGTCGCTATCTTCGACCAGCAGGAATCTCATCCGTGCAACTTTTCAACAATCCGTGACAGGTTCATGTCAGCTTTCCATCAAATTTTGTGCATCGCAAGTCCGCGCGCTTCTTGTGCGGACCCGATGGGAGGATACCATGAATAACTGGAGCCGCGCGGCCATTGCCGCGCTGATGATGACGGCCGCAGCACCCGCGATGGCAGAAGAATGCATCGCCCCCGCAAATCCGGGCGGCGGCTGGGACTTCACCTGCCGCCAGATCGGCCGCATCATGACGGAACTGAAGCTGGTGCCGAACATGGTGCAGGTCACCAACGTGACCGGCGCAGGCGGCGGCGTCGCCTATTCGCAGATCGTCGCGGATCGCAATGATGACCCGACGGTCTTCGTCGCGGCATCCTCGGCCACCACGACCCGCCTGGCTGAAAACGCCTTTGCCGGCGCCACCGCCGATCAGGTCCGCTGGGTCGGCTCGATCGCCGGCGATCCGGGCGTGATCGTCGTCGGCAAGGACAGTGAATTCCAAAGCCTGACCGATCTGGTCGATGCCGTGAAGGCGGACCCGTCAAAGGTCGCATTTGCCGGCGGCTCTGCCGTCGGGGGCTTTGACCACCTCAAGGTGCTGATGATGCTGGACAAGGCCGGCTTCAGCGATGCGCGCGCGGTCAAGTATATCGGTCTTGACGGCGGTGCTGACGCGATCACGCAGACTGTCGGCGGCTTTGCGCAGGCGATGACCGGCGACCTTTCCGAGATCACCGGCTTCATCAAATCCGGCGATGTCCGCCCGCTGGCCGTTCTGGCTGACGAGCGCATTGCGGGGTTCGAGGATGTGCCGACCGCAAAGGAACAGGGCATCGACATCACCGCGATGAACTGGCGTGGCATCTACGTTCCGAAAGGCATCAGCGACGAAGATTACAACAAGTGGGTGGACTGGCTGAAGCAGGTCGGCGACAGCGAGCAGTGGAAGCAGGAAATGGCCGCCAACGGCCTTGCCCCCTATAACGTCTACGGCGCCGATTTCGAGAAATTCGTTGCCGAGAACGTTGCCGAAATCCAGGGCATCGCCAAAGAGATCGGGTTGCTGCAATGATCCGTGGCGACCGCATCTTCGGAGCGGTCATGATCGTCATCGCGCTGGGGTATATCCTCAGCGCGCATGGCATCCAGACCAGCTTCATGTCAGATCCTGTCGGGCCGCGCCTGTTCCCCTACATGATCGCCACCGTGATGATCGTCAGCGCGTTGGTGATGGTCCTGCGCCCCGATCCCGAAGCGGAATGGCCCGCCGGACCGATGGTCCTGCAACTCGGCCTCGCGCTTGTTGTGCTGATTGCATATGCCTACGCGATCACGCCGCTTGGCTTCATCATCCCCACCGCAATCGCATCGGGCATCCTCAGCTGGCAGATCGGCGGCAACCCCATGCGTTCCGCGATCACGGGTGTCGGGCTCGGCATCGGGCTGTGGGTGATGTTCCGCCTGATCCTCGGGTTGAGCCTGCGCGGTTTTCCCGTTGGCTGGGGGTTCTAGATCATGGAAATGCTTTCAAATCTCGCGATGGGCTTCGGCATCGCGTTCACGCCTTTTACGCTTTTGCTCGCGGTGATCGGTGCTTTCGTCGGAACGATCATCGGCGCCCTGCCCGGTCTTGGCCCGTCGAATGGCGTGGCACTGCTTATTCCGATTTCCTTTTCAATGGGTCTTGATGCGATTTCCGCGCTCGTCCTGCTGACCTCGGTCTATTACGGGGCCATGTATGGTGGCCGGATTTCGTCGATTCTGCTGAACATTCCGGGCGATGAGCCTGCGATGATGACGACGCTGGACGGCTATCCCATGGCGCGCCAGGGCCTCGCGGGCGAGGCGCTTGTCGTGTCGGGTGTGGCATCCTTCGCGGGCTCTTTCCTTGCCACAATCGGGCTGATGATCTTTGCACCTTACCTTGCGGGCGTTGCCTACAAGTTCGGCCCGGCAGAATATTTCGCGCTCTACATGCTGGCCTTCTGCACGCTTGGCGGAATGGGATCGAACAACCAGGCCAAGGCCGCGATGTCGGCGGCCATAGGTCTGGCGCTGGCGATGGTCGGGCTGGACAAGTCGACCGGGATGCCGCGGTTCACCTTTGGCGAACTGCATCTGCAGGACGGTATCGACTTTCTCGTCGCGATTGTCGGCCTGTTCGCCGTTGCCGAGGTGTTCTTCTTCATCGAGACGCATGGCAAGGACAGTGCCATCGGTGTGAAACTGGGCAAGCTGACGATCCCCTGGAAGATGCTGAAGCGCACTTTCGGGGCGATGATGCGCGGCACGGGCATCGGCTTCGTCGCAGGCGTCCTGCCGGGCGCGGGTGCCTCGCTTGGCTCCTTCCTGGCCTATATGGCCGAGAAATCGGTCGCGCGTGACAAGGACAGCTTCGGCAAGGGAAACCCGAAAGGCGTCGCCGCACCCGAGGCAGGGAACAATGCCGCCGCAGGTGGCGCGCTTGTCCCGATGCTGACGCTTGGCGTTCCGGGATCGGGCACGACCGCTGTGCTGCTGGCCCTGTTGCTGACGCTGAACATCACGCCGGGTCCGCTGCTGTTCAGCGAACGCCCCGAGATCGTCTGGTCGCTGATCGCCTCGCTTCTGATCGCGAACGTCGTGCTGCTGCTGATGAACGTGCCGATGGTGAAGGTCTTCGTGCATATCCTGTCGGTGCCGGCATGGGTTCTTCTGCCGGGCGTGACCATGATCGCCTTTGTCGGCATCTACTCGTTGACAGGTTCCAGCTTCGACATGCTGATGATGGTCGGCTTCGGTGTCCTTGGCTATGTGATGCGCAAGCTGGACATGCCGACGGTTCCAGTGATCCTTGGCATCCTGCTGGGCAATGCGATGGAGGATAACCTGCGGCGCGCGATGGTGCTGTCGAACGGGGACTGGACCTATCTTTTCTCGACCCCCATCGCGATTGGTCTGTGGATCGCTGCGATCCTTGGTTTCGTTGCACCGATCTTCCTGCGCCGGCTGCTGAAAAAGCCGCCACTGCCGGAAACCGATCCGTCACTGAACGAGGACTGAGGGCGGAACGCCCGCCCCGAAGGCCCCGCCCCGCGCGGGGCCTTGTTCCGTTCCCTATCCCAAGCCGCTTGTCCGCCCCGGCGGGATGCACGAGCGTGCCGTAACGGCAACGCGCCACGGGCATGCGACTGCGACGCGGCATTTTCTGTGCGTCTTTGATCGTTCGGACACTATGATTCATGCCGGGACAGAAAATTATCTGCGGTTATTTCTCAGTAAGACGCGTTTCAAGACCGGCTACGCCACAAATTGGACATGAGGGTGTCATGGCTGACAAAAATTTCGACAGAGTATTGGATTCAAAAGAGGTTCTCGCGCTCGCATTTGGCGCGATGATCGGTTGGGGCTGGGTCGTTCTGGCGGGCGACTGGGTCAATTCGGCAGGCTCGCTCGGTGCGATGGCGGCCTTCGCGATCGGGGGCTTCGCGGTCGTCCTGATCGGGCTGACCTATGCCGAACTCGCCGCCGCCATGCCCCTGACCGGCGGCGAACATGTCTATAGCCACCGGGCTTTCGGAATGACGGGTTCGTTCATATGCACCTGGGCGATCATCCTCGGCTATATTTCGGTCGTCGCCTTCGAGGCCGTCGCCTTGCCAACGGTGATCGAGGAACTTTTCCCCGGCTACAAGCGTGGCCTGATGTGGAGCGTCGCCGGCTGGGACGTCTATTTCACCTGGGCCGCCGTTGGCGTTGCGGGGGCGGTTGTGATGACATGGGTGAACATCACCGGGATCAAGTCATCGGCGCTGCTGCAAAAGGTCGTTACGCTGTTGATCCTTGTCGTCGGAATCATGCTCGTCACCGGCTCGTTTTTCAGCGGTGAGAGCGCACATATGGAGCCGCTTTTCGCCGACGGCTACAAAGGCATCCTCGCCGTGCTGATCATGACCCCGTTCATGTTCGTGGGCTTCGACGTGATCCCGCAGGCGGCGGAAGAGATCAACCTGCCCTACAAGCAGATCGGGCGCATTCTGATTATCTCGGTGCTGATGGCGGTGGCGTGGTATATGGGGATCGTCCTTGCGGTTTCGCTGGCGCTTTCGGCCGAGGAATCTTCGGCTGCAAACCTTCCGACGGTCGATGCGATGAGCGCGGCTTTCGGGTCGCCTTGGGCGGGCAAGCTGCTGATCCTTGCCGGAATTGGCGGCATCATCACAAGCTGGAACGCTTTCCTGATCGGCGGCAGCCGGGCAATCTATGCCATGGCCCACGCCAAAATGCTGCCGCCGTTTCTTGCCAAGCTGCATCCCAGATACAAGACCCCGGTGAACGCGATCCTCATGGTCGGCGCGCTGTCCATCATCGCGCCTCTGTTCGGCCGGCAGGCCCTTGTCTGGCTGGTCGATGCGGGCGGGCTTGGCATCGTCGTTGCATATGCGGCGGTCGCGGGCGCATTCCTCGTGCTGCGTCACCGAGAGCCTGACATGCCGCGCCCGTTTCGTGTTGCGAACGGCAGCCTTGTCGGCTGGGGGGCGCTGATCCTCGCGCTTGGCATCATCGTTCTTTACATGCCCGGCAGCCCCGCCGCGCTCGTCTGGCCCTATGAATGGGCCATCGTCGGTGGCTGGTCGATCCTTGGCCTGTGTTTCTATCTGTGGAGCAGAATTCGCCACCCCGGTGCCTCGGACGCGATGATCGCAGCGGAAATCGCGACCGGGCATACCGACACCGCAGAGATGCCGGCCGAATAGGAACAGCCGCCACCCGCGATGCGGCGGCATCCGTCTCGCTGCTGCCGCTTCAGCCGGTGCCGCGCGGATTCTGCATGGCGGCCTCGAACAGCGCGCGGGTATTCTCGCGCGTCATCTCGATGGGGTTGCCGCCGCAGGACGGGTCTTCCAGCGCCATGGCGGTCAGATCGTCAAGACGGCTGTCCTCGACCCCCATGGCGGTCAGGTTTTGCGGGATGTCCAGAAGCGTGCGCAGTTCCAGCACGCGGGCATAGAAGCCGTCAAAGCCGCCCTTGATGCCAAGGTAATCCGCCGCGCGGGCGATGTGGTCTTCAATTGCGGGGCGGTTGAAATCCAGCACCATCGGCATGACCACGGCATTCGTCGTGCCATGATGCGTGCCGTAAACCGCGCCGACCGGATGGCTGAGGCTGTGGATCGCGCCCAGGCCCTTCTGGAAGGCGACGGCCCCCATGGCCGCCGCGCTCATCATATTGGCGCGGGCTTCAAGATCGGTCGGTTCGGCATAGGCGCGGGGCAGGTTCTCGTTCACGAGCCGCAGCCCTTCCAGCGCGATGCCTTGGCTCATCGGGTGGTAGAATGGGCTGCTGTAAGCCTCCAGACAATGGGCGAAGGCGTCCATGCCGGTGCCTGCAGTAATGGCGCGGGGCATGCCGACGGTCAGTTCGGGGTCGCAGATGGTGACGGTGGGCAGCAGTTTCGGGTGGAAGATGATCTTCTTCTTATGCGTCGCGCTGTTGGTCAGCACGCCTGCGCGCCCGACCTCTGACCCGGTGCCTGCGGTCGTCGGCACTGCGATGATGGGCGCGATGGTGTCGGGATTGGCGCGGGTCCACCAGTCGCCGATATCTTCCAGATCCCAGACGCTGACAGGTTGGTCGATCATCAGCGCGATCATCTTGCCCAGATCCAGCGCAGAGCCGCCGCCAAAGCAGATCACCCCGTCATGGCCACCGTCGCGATAGGCGGTCAGGCCGGCTTCCATATTGCCTTCGTTGGGGTTCGGATCGACCTCGGCAAACATCGCCCGGCCAAGGCCCGCCGCGTCCAGCATTTCCAGAACCTGCGCGGTGATCGGCAGGGTTGCAAGTGCGCGGTCGGTGACCAGCAGCGGCTTCCTGATGCCCGCCGCGCGGCATTGTTCGGGCAGTTCGGCAATGCGGCCCGCGCCGAATTTGATGGCGGTCGGATAGGACCAGTTGGCGCGCAGGCTCATTGTGTCACCTTTTTCAGATGGAAGGATTTGGGCCGCGTGACGGCGTGAAACCCAAGCGAGGACAGGCTGGCGCCCCGGCCCGTATCCTTGACGCCGGTCCAGCAAAGGGCCGGGTCCAGATAATCGCAGCGGTTCATGAAGACGGTGCCGGTCTCAAGCTGGTTGCCGATTTCCGCCGCGCGGTCGGGATCGGCCGTCCAGATGGATGCCGTCAACCCGTAGTCGCTGTCATTCATCAGCGCGATGGCTTCTGCGTCGTCCTTGACTGGCATGATACCGACGACCGGACCGAAGCTTTCCTCGCGCATCACCCGCATATCGTGGGTCACATCGACCAGCACCTGCGGGGCCAGATATGCGCCGCCGTCATCCGCCGGAAATTCGCCCGCGTCGATCAGTGGGCGGGCGCCTGCCGCCACGGCCTCGGCCACCTGATCGCGGACGACCTTGGCGAAACGGGTATTTGCCATCGGTCCCATGGTGGTTGCCGGGTCGGTCGGATCGCCCAGTTTCAGGGTGCGCGCCCAATCGGCGGCCTTGGCAACGAAATCGTCATACAGGCTTTCATGGACATAGATCCGTTCGATCCCGCAGCAGCACTGGCCGGAATTGAACATCGCCCCGTCCATCAGCCCGTTCACCGCCGCATCCAGATCGGCATCCTCGGCGACATAGCCGGGGTCTTTGCCGCCCAGTTCCAGCCCGGTTCCGGTAAAGCCACCCGCGGCTGCGCGTTCAATGGCGCGACCGCCGCCGACCGATCCGGTGAAGTTCACAAAGCCGAAGTTGCGTTCGGCAATCAGCGCCTCGGTCGTCGCATGATCCAGCACGACATTCTGGAACACATCGGCGGGGACGCCCGCCTTGTGCATGGCCTCTGCCAGCCGTTCGCCCGCCAGAAGGGTCTGGCTGGCATGTTTCAGGATGACAGCGTTCCCTGCAATCAGCGCAGGTACAATCGTGTTGATCGCCGTCAGGAATGGATAGTTCCAAGGCGCGATCACGAAGACGACGCCCACCGGGACGCGCCGCAACTCGCGGCGGAAATCGCCGCTGTCTTCGACCACATCGGGGGCGAGCACATCGGCGGCGGTGCGCGCCAGATAGTCGGTGCGTTCGCGCACGCCGCCCATTTCGCCGCCGTAGCGGACGGGGCGGCCCATCATCCGGGCGAGTTCGGGCACGATGTCGTCGTTCATCGCGATCAGCGCGTCGATGCCTGCCACGACCAGCTTGATGCGTTCGTCCAGGGGCCGTGCGGCCCATTCCGGCTGCGCGGCCTTGGCGCGGGCCACGGCATCGCGCGCGGCATCCGGCGACAGCACGTCGCGGGTGACATAGACCTTGCCATCGACCGGCGAGACCAGTTGGATTTGTCCTGACATCTTGATGTTCCCTAAGACCGTTCGAACCCGCGCATCACCTCCCAATCGGTGACAACGCGATTCTGCTCTTCTATCTCCCAAAGTGCTGCGCGGTGATAGTGTTCAACCACATCCGCACCGAAGGCAGCTTTCAGCATGTCCGATTCCATTGCCGCCTGCGCCGCCCCGCCAAGCGTGCGCGGGATTTCCGGCGCGTCCTTCGACTGGTACAGATCGCCCGCGAAGGCGGGGCCAAGGGTCATGCCCTTTTCGATCCCGTCCAGACCCGCCGCCAGCAGCGCCGCGCAGGCCATATAGGGGTTCAGATCGGCACCGCCGATCCGGCATTCGATGCGGACGCCCTTGGTGTTTTCGCCGCACAGACGGAAACCGGCGGTGCGGTTATCCACGCTCCACACCGTGCGGGTAGGGGCGAAGGTGCCTGCGACGAAGCGTTTGTAGCTGTTGATGTTAGGCGCAAGGAAAAGGGTGATTGCAGACGCATGTGCCAATTGCCCCGCGACATAGGATTTCATCACATCCGACATGCCCAGATCGTCGGCCTCATCGACAAAGACGTTCTGGCCGTCCTTCGCCAGCGATTGATGGACATGGGACGAACTGCCGACCTTGTCGTGGTTGTATTTCGCCATGAAGGTCGCCGACCGCCCGGCAGCCCGCGCAATATCCTTCGTCGCCGCCTTGATAAGAATATGCATATCGGCTGCATCCAGAGCATCCGAATACCGCGCGTTGATTTCGTGTTGGCCCCGTTCGGCTTCGCCCTTGCTGCATTCGACGGGGACGCCGGCGGCATAAAGCCCGTTGCGCAGGGCGCGCATCACCACCTCATCCCCCGAGGTTTCGGTCAGCGCATAATCCACGTTGAACCGGGCCGAGGGCGTCATGCCCTGATAACCCTGATCGAACAGGTCCTTGAAGCTTTCCTCGAACATGAAGAACTCAAGCTCGGTCGCCATCATCGGTTCGAACCCCATCTCGCGGGCGCGGGCGACCTGACGCGCCAGCACATTGCGGGGCGCGTGGGGGACGGGTTCATGGCTGTGATGGTCCAGCAGATCGGCCATGCAAAGTGCCGTGCCGGGCGCCCATGGCAGGCGGCGCAGCGTGGACAGATCAGGGCGCATGACGTAATCGCCATAGCCCTTTTCCCAACTGCTGGCCTGATAGCCGGGGACGGTGAACATCTCGTAATCCGTCGCCAACAGATAGTTGCAGCAATGGGTTTCGTCATGCGCATCAAGGAAGTGCTGGACGTGGAAGCGCTTGCCCATCATGCGGCCCTGCATGTCGATCAGGGCGACGGCCACGGTGTCGATCTCGCCCGCATCCCATGCGGCTTTCAGGGCGTCGAGCGTCAGGTTTGCGGGCATCTTGTTCTCCGGTCAGGAAAGCCGGGCGCGACGGCCGCACCCGGCAAGGATATTAGCGGTAGGGGTAGCCCGCCTTTTCCATATTCGCGGCATAGTCCTTGAACGCCTGCACGACGCGGCCCGCACGTTCGCTGGACCCGGCCACTTCGTCCCAGAAACCTTGGGCATCGGTGACGACCTGATCCCATTCCTCGGCCGGAAGGCTGGTCAGTTCCATCTTCTCGCCCTCGACCCGCAGCTTGGCCTCGCCGCCCCAATACCAGACGTTGCGATAGTAATGGGACTGGTCGATGGTCGAACGGAACAGTTGCTGCAGATGCGCGGGCACCTTGTCCCAGCTTGCCGTATTGGCGAAATAGCTGCCGAACCACGCGCCCGTGACCGAGTTCGTCAGCGCATAGTTGCAGACATCGGCCCAGCCGACCTCGTAGGCTTCGGTGAAACCGCACCATGCCACACCGTCAAGCTCGCCGGTCTGCATGGCAACCTCGACGTTATCCCACGGGATCGTCACCGGGATCAGACCATAGCGAGACAGGAAGCGCCCGGCGGTCGGCACGCCAAAGACTCGCAGCCCCTGCATGTCGGCAAGGCTTTTGATCGGTTTGTCGACGGTGAAGATATGCAGCGGGTCCCATGCGCCCGATGACAGCCAGGTGACGTTATCGACCTCGCCATAAGCTTCGGCCCAGATCTCGTTCAGACCATAATAGTTGAACAGGGCTGGCACATCCAAACTGAAGCGGGTGGCAAAGGGGAAATACCCCCCAAAGACCGCGATATCGACGGGCGAGGCCATCGTCGCCTCGTCCGACTGCACGGCGTCGATGGTGCCGTTCTGTAGCGCGCGGAACAGATCGGCGGTGGGGACAAGCTGGTCGGCATAGTAAAGCTCGATCTCCATCTCGCCATTGGCGGCGGCGTTGAAGGCGTCGATCTGCGGCTTGATGACATGGGCACCCAGGGGCGCGCCGGAATAGGTCTGCAGGCGCCACTTGATCGGGCCGCCCTGCGCCAGCACTGCGGGTGCGGCCAGCGTGGATGCCGCAGCACCGATCCCAGCCGTTTGCAGGAACTTGCGCCTGCTGGACAGGATCTTTTCGGACGGGGTTATCAGCTTCTTCGTCATGGTATCCTCTCTGTTGGGTTATGCCCTCTTGCCGGGGCTTGATGGGGTGATGCGCTCAGCCTCTCACATTCATATGCTCGGGCAGCCACAGGGCGATCTGCGGCCAGATCATCACCAGCACGATGGTCACGACCATCATCAGCGCGAAGGGCCAGATTGACCGGTAGATGTCGATCAGCGTGATTTCCTTCGGCGCGAGCGAGCGCATCAGGAACAGATTATACCCGAAAGGCGGCGTGATATACGCAATCTGGCAGGTGATCGTGTAAAGCACCCCGAACCAGATCAACTGGTTGTCAAAGCCCAGATCCAGTGTGCCGACCAGCGGGATATACAGGGGGGCGACGATAACCAGCATGGCGGTATCATCCAGAAAAATGCCCATCAGGATGAACGACAGCTGCATCATGATAAGCACCTGCCAGGGGCCGAGGTCCCACGTATTCAGGAACAGGTTTTCAATCGCCCGCACCGCGCCAAGGCCGTCGAAAACCGCCCCGAATGCCAGGGCCGCAAGGATCAGCCACAGGAACATGCAGCTGACTGAAAGCGTCTTCAGCGAGGTTTCCTTGATCAGCCGCCATGTGAAGCGTCCCTTTAGCAGCGCCGCCAATGTCGCGGCGGTGGCCCCCACGGCAGAGCTTTCGACAAGCGAGGTATAGCCCATCACGAACAGCCCGGTCATCAGGAAGAAGATCAGGAAGGGGATGATGCCCGCCCGCGCCAGTGCCAGCTTTTCCGACAGGGGCATATTCAGTTCCGCCTCGTCCACGACGGGGGCAAGGCTGGGGTTCATGCGCGCGCGGACAAGGATATAGATCACGAACATCGCCGCCATGATCAGCCCCGGCACCAGCCCGGCGAACCACAGCTTCGATACCGGCTGGCGCGCGATCATGCCGTAAAGCACCATTACGACCGAGGGCGGGATCAGGATGCCAAGCGACGATCCGCCCTGCACCACGCCAGAGATCAGGATCTTGTCATAGCCACGGCGCAGCATTTCCGGCAGCGCAATCGTGGCACCGATGGCCATGCCCGCGACCGACAGCCCGTTCATGGCCGAGATGATGACCATCAGCAGGATCGTCCCCACCGCCAGCCCGCCGCGCACCCGTCCGAACCAGACATGCAACATCTTGTACAGGTCTTCGGCGATACCCGATTCCGACAGCACATAGCCCATGTAAATGAACATCGGCAGCGTCAGCATCGCGTACCAGTTGAACAGCTTGAACACCTGATTGAACGGCAGCTCTATCGCGCCCTGCCCATACAGCAGCAGCGCCGCGCCTGATGCGACAAAGCCGATGGCGGCAAAGACCCGCTGCCCGCTGACCAGCAGCAGCACCATGGATGCGAACATCAGAAGGGCAATGGACTCGTAACTCATTCAATCGGCCTCCCGCGCAGCACGGCGACATGCTTGAACACCAACGAGAAAGCCTGCAGCAGCATCAGCACCAGACAGACCACCATCAGCGACTTGATCGGAATGACCGAAGGGTTCCACATCGAAAACCGCTTCTCATTCGTGGCAATCGCGTATTGCAGGCTGCTGATCGACCCGGCCAGCATCACGCACAGATAGAAGATCAGGCACCAGATCGTCACCAGATCCAGCCGCGCCTTGCCACGTTCGGACAGGCTGGCATACAGCAGATCCATCCGAACATGATCGTCATTCTTCAGCGTGAACGGCCCGCCAAGGAAGTAATAGGCGGCCAGCGTGAACTGCGTCAGTTCGATCGCCCAATGGACGGGGATATTCAGGACGTTGCGCGTGACCGCATCCATAAGCAGCGTCGCCACCATCACGAAAATCAGCGACGCGGCCAGCCAGCCCGCCCAGTCACTGATGCGGTCGATAACGCGCACATAGCTTCGGACCCAGTTCGGCATCCACCTCCCCCGTCATTCTTCCGGCCTGACGCCGGTTTGTCATCTCACCCCGGTCTCGCCCGGCCGCGCATTCGGGCCGCCTCAGGTCCAGACCGTGACCTTCTGCGCGATCAGCTTCTCGCGCGTCTGTGCGGTTATACCATCATCGGTAATCAGCAGGGATACCTTCACCGTCGGACAGACGGTGAAGGCGGCACGGCGATCGAGCTTGCTGCTATCGGCCAGAACGATCAGGTTCTGGGCATTGGCGAGCATCGCGCGCGCGATTTCGGCCTCTTCCTGACTGGCGTCCATTGCGCCGATCTCACTCGCGAACGCCGCGACGGTCAAAACGCAATGATCGGCCTGAAAGCCCGATATCTGGGTGATGACGGCGGGGCCAACTGTCTGCGCGTTATCGCCCCCATACCGGCCGCCCAGCAGATAGACCGCAGCATTCGAATTCGCCTGCGCCAGCGCATCGGCCAGACGGCAGGAATTCGTGATGATCGTCAGCCCCGAAATCCGGGCAAGTGCGGGGGCGGCAGCGAGGGTCGTCGATCCGGTGTCGATGAACAGGGTCGCGCCCGGTTCAATCGCGTCGGCAAGGCGACGCCCGATCTGCGACTTCTCCTCGCCAGCGCGGGTGCTGCGGACGCCCATGCTCGGCTCTGCCAGAAGGCGGGCGCTGCGCGCGCCGCCATGCACCTTCATCACCCGCCCGGCCCCGGCAAGCACGAACAGATCGCGGCGGATCGTTTCGGTCGAGACATTGAACCGGCGCGCGAGGGCTTCGACACTGGCCGAGCCTTCGTTCCGGATAATCCCCTCGATCTGCAAACGTCTGTCGCGCGGCTTCATCTGCCTTCCCTTTGTTGAAAGCCAAGCCGCCAAGGATGCCCATGTCAACAAATTTCTGGACTTTCCACGGGGGCAGGCAGCATAAATCCACATATCGTTACGCCATGTTGCCCGTTTGGTCATTTCATGGCTGAACACTCACCGCGCGCAGGAGATGGAATGTCCGGGCCGGTTTACGACATTGCGATCATCGGCGCGGGTATCGTCGGCTGCGCCATTGCGCGGCGCTTTGCGATTGACGGCGCGCGCGTCATCCTGCTGGAGAAGGCGCATGACGTGCTGGACGGCGCATCGAAGGGCAACAGCGCCATCCTTCATACCGGTTTTGACGCGCCGCCGGGGACGCTGGAACTGGACTGCATCCGCGATGGGCGCGCCGAATATCTGGCGATCCACCAGCGAATGAACCTGCCGCTTGATGCGTGCGGCGCGCTCGTCCTCGCCTGGACCGAGGATGAGGAGGCCGCCCTGCCCGCGCTGATGGCACAGGCGCGCGCGAACGGTGTCACCGACGTCGAAGCCCTGGACAAAGCTGCGCTGCTTGCGGCCGAGCCGCAGCTTTCACCGCATGTCCGGGCGGGCTTTCGCGTTCCGGGCGAGGCGTTGATTGATCCGTGGTCAGCAGCCCATGCCTATCTGTATCAGGCAATCGCGCATGGCGCAGAGCTGCGCTGCCGCGCCGAACTGACCGGGGCCGAACGGCACGCCGATCACTGGTCGCTCGCCACGACTGCCGGTCCGATCGAAGCGGGCCTCGTCGTCAACGCCGCGGGTCTGTGGGGCGATCACGTGGACAAGATACTGACGGGCAACGCAAGGTTCGACATCCGGCCGCGCAAGGGTCAGTTCGTGGTGTTCGACAAGCCCGCCGCCAGCCTTGCCCGCCATATCCTTCTGCCGGTGCCGACAAAGACCACGAAGGGCGTCGTCGTCTGCCGCACCGTGTTCGGCAATCTGCTGGTCGGTCCGACCGCAGAAGAACAGCCAGACCGTGACATCGCGGCGCTTGTACCCGAAACCCTTGAGAGGCTGCGCGAGACAGGCGCGCGAATCCTGCCGGCACTGGCCGGTCATGAGGTCACGGCCGCCTATGCCGGATTGCGTCCCGCGACGGAAGAAAAGGGCTACCGCATCGACGCCGATCTCTCTCTGGGGCGGATCACGGTCGGCGGCATCCGGTCCACCGGGCTTTCGGCGGCACTGGGGATCGCGCGCCACCTTGGCCAGCTCTGCGGTATAACGCCGGCAGAGCCGAAGCATTGGCCCGATATGCCGCCGCTGTCGCAGGACGTGACGCGCGACTGGCAGACCGCCGGACATGGCGGGATCGTCTGCCATTGCGAGCTTGTCACATCCCGAGAAATCGAGGCGGCGCTGACGGCACCCGCACCCGCACATTCGCTGGCCGGGCTGAAGCGGCGCACGCGCGTGACAATGGGGCGCTGTCAGGGGTTCGGCTGCATGGCCGCCCTTGCGCGCCTGACCGATGGCCGCTTTACCCAGCCGATGACCTGCGGGGACGGCGATGCAGACTGATGTCGCCATCATCGGTGCCGGCCCCGCTGGTCTGGCAGCTGCGGCCGAGCTTGGACGGCTGGGCGCGGGGCGCGTCGTCGTGATCGAGCGCGATGCGGTGCCGGGCGGCATCCCCCGTCATTGCGGACATTCGCCGTTCGGGATGCGAGAGTTCCGCCGCATCATGGGCGGCAGCGCCTATGCTGCGCGCCTTGCGCATGAGGCGCGCGCAGCCGGGGCCGAAATCCTGTGCAGCATGTCGGCAACCGCCCTGTTCGACGGCCCGCTGCTGGAATTGAGCGGTCCGGAGGGCCGGTTCATGCTGGATGCGCGCTGCGTGCTGCTGGCGACCGGCACCCGCGAGTCGAGCAGAATTCAACGAATGATCGGCGGCACGAAGCCCGGCGGGGTCATGCCCACAGGGGCGCTGCAGGGGATCGTCCATCTGAACCACCAGATCCCGTTCCGCCGCCCTGTCATCCTCGGCACGGAACTTGTCAGCTTTTCCGCCCTGCTGACCTGCCGGCAGGCGGGCGCGCGACCTGCCGCGATGATCGAAGCCGGTCCCGCCATTCTCGCGCGTGCCCCTGCGGCGCTGCTGCCGCGTGTGATGGGCGTGCCGGTTCACCTCGACACCCGGATCGCCGCCATTCACGGTCGGGACCGGGTCGCCGGCGTCACGCTCGACACGCCGCGGGGCATGACCGATCTGGACTGCGATGGGGTGGTTCTGACCGGGGCATTCCGATCGGAAGCCGCGCTTCTGGCGGCGGCGGGCGCGCCCCGCGATGCAGGGACGTCGGGTCCGGTGATCGACAGTTTCGGACGCTGCTTCGCGCCCGGCTACTTCGCCGCTGGCAACCTGCTTCGCCCGGTCGAGACGGCAGGTGCATGCTGGGCCGAAGGGAAACGCGCCGCCCGCGCGATCCATGCGTTTCTTGGTGGCGCGCTGCCTGATCCGGCATCGGCCCACCCCGTCCAGATTGCCAGCGACGCGATCCGCTATGCGCTGCCGCAGCTGCTGCTGGCGCCCGGTCCGGGATCGCATGACCAGCTTCAGCTTCGCGTCAGCAGGCCCGTGCGCGGCATGCTTCAACTTCGTCAGGGCGAAACCATACTGGCCAGCCGCCACATCAATGCCCGGCCAGAGCGGCGCGTCATGCTTCCCTTGCCAGCGCATGCCCTCAACGGCCCGCTGATCCTGACGATAGAGGACAGCACATGAAAGTGCTGGCGATAGACCAGGGCACGACCTCGACGCGTGCGATGATCCATGACGGGCAAGTGCTGCACCCGGTCATGCAGCGCGCGCATCGCCAGATTCTGCCTGCACCCGGCCATGTCGAGCATGATCCGGATGAACTGCTGCAAAGCCTCGATATCGCGCTGCGATGCGAGGCCGACCTTGTGGCCATCGCCAATCAGGGCGAAAGCTGCCTCGGCTGGGATGCGCGCGACGGACGCCCGGTGGGTCCGCTGATTGTCTGGCAGGACGACCGGACGGCGGCCGACTGCGACCGACTGCGACAGGGCGGCGCGGGGCCCGAGGTCATGGCCCGCGCAGGGCTGCCGCTCGACCCGTATTTCTCGGCCTCGAAGCTGGGGTGGATAATGCGGCACGTTCCGGAAGCGCAGCGCCTTGCCCGCGCCGGACACCTGCGTCTGGGAACCACCGACGCCTTTTTCCGTGACCGCCTGACCGGACGGTTCGAAACCGATATCGCGACCGCGTCGCGCACCTCATTGATGAACCTTGAAAAAGGCGAATGGGACGAAACGCTTTGCCGGATCTTCGGGGTGCCGATCAGCGCGCTGCCCGCGATCACGCCGACGGCTGGCGAGTTCGGACGCCTGCCGTCGGGCGCACGGCTGGCGGTCAGTATCGTCGATCAGCAGGCCGCGCTATACGGTCACGGCTGCCGCGCGCCCGGTGACGCGAAGATCACCTTTGGCACCGGTGCCTTCGTGCAATGCCTGACAGACGGACTGATCCGCCCCGAAAGCCCCGGTCCGCTGCCCACAATCGCCTGGCAGTTTCCGGGTGCGCCGCCCTGCCACGCACTTGATGGCGCGGTCTATGCGGCGGCGGCCGCGGTCGATTGGGCGAAATCGCTTGGCCTGTTCTCGGACTATCATGAAATCAACGCCTTTCCCGGCACATCTGCAATAGATCGGGGGCTGCTTTTCCTGCCAGCACTTGCGGGCCTTGGCTGTCCGCACTGGGACCGTGCGGCGCGGGGCGCGTGGTTCGGGATGACGCTTTCGACGGATCGACGCGACATGATGCAGGCGCTTCTGGAAGGCATTGCCCTGCGCGTGGCAGAGGCCGCACGGGCGATTGACGCGCTGCAGCCACTTCGCGCGATCTCGGTCGATGGCGGGCTGGCCCGGAACGCGTATCTGCTGCGCTTCCTGTCCGGGCTGCTGACCCAGCCGATTCGCCCTGCCCGCACGGTTGAGGCGACGGCGCTTGGCCTTGCCGATATGACATTCGCGGCCGAAGGCATTTCGCGGCCGACGACCGCGCCGCCCGACCCCATTCCCCCGATCAGCGGCGATCGCAGCAAGGCCGGGGACCGGATCGCCCGCTTTTCTCGCCTGCGTGACGCAATCGCCGCGCTCAGTGCCGAGACGCTGCCATCGGCAGACGACTAGACCAGCCCCCGTTGCATCCGGCCCTGCAGCCGCTAGGCTGCGCCAAAGTTATATTCCCGACCGCATTCCGAAAGGTTGTTTCATGGTGTGGCTACTGTTGATCCTGGCAATTGCACTGATCCTCGTGATCTGGGCGGTCCTGCTCTACAATGGCCTTGTCGCCGCGCGGCAGCGCAGCAAAGAGGCGTGGAGCGGCATCGACGTGCAGCTGAAGCGTCGCAGCGATCTTGTGCCGAACCTGATCGAGACGGTGAAGGGCTATGTCGCGCATGAAGCGGGTCTGCTGGACGCGCTCACCCGCAGCCGTGCGCAAGCCGCGACCGCCCCCGGCGTCGCCGACCGAGCCCGCGCCGAAGGCCAGCTTGGCGCGGCAATAAGCCGGCTGTTTGCGGTAGCCGAGGCGTATCCCGATCTGAAGGCCAGCAAGAACTTTCAGGACCTGCACGCCTCGCTGGATGAGATCGAAGAAGATATTCAGCATGCCCGGCGCTATTACAACGCCGCCGCGCGCGACCTGAACATCAAGATGGAAAGCTTTCCGTCAACCCTGATCGCGCAGCGTTTCGATTTTGAAAATGCAAGCTATTTCGAGCTTGAGGACCCCAGCGATCGCGCCGTTCCGCAGGTCCGGTTCTGACATGATCCGATTGAAAAGGGTTCTTGCCGCAGCAATTCTGATTGTCATCGCGGCCATACCTGCCCGCGCCGACGAACGCATCCTGAATTATCAAAGCGATGTCACGGTCGCGGCGAACGGCGATTTCACCGTCACCGAAAGCATCCGAGTCCGCGCCGAGGGCGAGCGCATCAGGCGCGGAATCTTTCGCGATTTTCCGCTTCTGTTTCGCGACGACCGGGGCAATCACCGCGTCGGCTTCGATGTCATCTCGGTCACCCGCGACGGCCAGCCCGAGCCGTTCAGCATCGAGCCTCACGCGAAATACGCGCGCCTCTATATCGGCGATGCGAACCACATGCTGTCGCAAGGAGAGCATGACTACGTCATCGAGTACAGAACCGACCGGCAGGTCAGGTTCTTTGACGATCATGACGAGATCTACTGGAACGCGACCGGCACCGAATGGCTTTTCCCGATCGACCGCGCGGTCGCGCGTATCCGCCCGCCAGAGGGCGCCGAGATTACGGGCCTCGGGGCCTGGACCGGCCCTTACGGCGCGACCGAGCGGAATTCGCAGGAATGGCAGACGCCCGACGGCACGGTGACGTTCCAGACCACCCAGCCGCTTGGTCCAAGGGAAGGGCTGACCGTCGCGGTCAGCCTGGCAAAGGGTGCCATTGCCGCGCCTAGCAGCGAACAGCGCCGGACATGGTTCATCCGCGATCATCGCGCCGGGCTTCTTGGCCTTGGCGGTGCGGCCTTGCTGGCGATTTATTTCATCACCGCCTGGTGGCTGAGCGGGCGCGATCCGAAGCCGGGCGTGATCGTGCCGGGCTGGGACCGGCCCGCAGGCATGTCGGCGGCGCTGACACAGACCGTATGGGATGGCAGCCCGCCGAACAGAACGCAGGCGCTGACGCTGTCGATGATCGAACTCGCCTCGCGCGGGCTTCTGCGAATACACCGCAGCGGCAATTCAACCGGGTTCACGCGTCTCGATACACCCGCGCCAGACGATCTTCCCGGCGAACAGCAAGAGATTCTTGCGTTGATGGACACCCATGACGGTAAGCTGAACCTGACCAAGGCCAACGGCAAGACGCTTCTGGCCCTGATGACCCGCGTTCACGACAAGATATGGGAAAGCTACAAGGCGCTGGATCTTTATCGCGCCGGCATCGCCAGCGCGACAGTCGGTGTCCTGCTGAGCGTTCCGCTGCTGATCCTGATACCGGTCATGCTGCGAACGCCGCTTCAGGGCACCATGCTGGGCTTTCTGCTGGCGCTGCTGCTGCTTGTCGTGATGCTTCGTGCGCTGATCTTCAGGGGTCCGCGTCGCCGAACGCCTGTCACGTGGCTGGCGCTGATCCTCGGCATCATCGTGATGTGCCCGCTGGCCCTCACACCGCTTGTTGCGCATTTTGCAGCGGGCGGCGAATACATGGCACCAGCAGCGATTGCCGCGATCATCCTGATGATCGTGATCTTCGTGCCGATCCTTGGCAGACCGACGCCGGAAGGTCGCCGGCGTCTGGACCAGATAGAGGGGCTTCGCCGCTATATCCGGCTCGCCGAAAAGGATCGTCTTCAATTCGGTGCGGATGCGGCGCTGTCGGAAGCGCGGTTTGAAAAGCTGCTGCCCTACGCGATCGCGCTGGATATGGAAGATGTCTGGCTGGACCGCTTTCGGGAATGGCTGTCTGCCGCAGCCGTCGGCGCGGCCGCCGGCACTGCGGCGGAGAGTATTACGCGCCTGCGCGACCGCGACGATCTGTTCAGCTTCTATGAAAGTGGCGGCGTCTCCGGTTCGGGGCTGGAACGCAGCCTGTCATCCAGCCTGACGGCATCGCTTCCCGTCAGCGAATCGTCCTCGTCCGCATTCTCCGGCTCGTCCGGGGGGTCGTCGGGGGGTGGATCTTCAGGCGGCTCGTCCGGTGGGGGCGGCGGAGGTGGCGGCGGGGGCGGCTGGTAATGCCCCCCGCGCGCGGCCTTCCACGGTCAGCCCCGCTGCATCACCAGCGCTGACCACTCGCCCAGATCATCGCGGTGTTCCAGCGCGAAACCTGCTTGTTCGTAAGCCGCGATGACCTCGTCGGCCTGCGTGCTCAGCAGGCCAGACAGCACGGCGCGGCCGCCGTGGTCGATATGGCGCGCCATGTCCGGGGCCAGGTCGATCAGGGGCTGTTTCAGGATATTGGCGAATACCAGATCGAACGGCGCGGCATCATCCAGCATGGGGTGATCGAAGCCCACCGCCTGAATGCAGACAACCCTGCCATCGAGCCCGTTCGCGATCACATTGGCTGCGGCAACATCAACCGCCACCGGGTCGATATCCGAGGCAAGGATCACGCCCGGCCAGACCCGCGCCGCCGCCATTGCCAGAACAGCCGTTCCGGCGCCTATATCGGCGACGCGATGCGGCTGCCAGCCTTCCGCAACCATCCGGTCGAGCGCCAGAAGGCAGCCGCGTGTTGTGTCGTGATGTCCGGTGCCGAATGCCATCGCGGCCTCGATCAGCAAGCCCTCGCGGCCCGGCGGCAGCTTGTCGGCATCGTGGCTGCCATAGACGAAGAAGCGACCGGCCTCGACCGGGGTCAGTTCGCGTTTGACATGGGCCACCCAGTCGACATCCGGCAATTCGCTGACGACGAACGGATTAGCGCCCTGCGCTGCAGCAAGCAGGGCAAGGCCGATTTCGTCCGGGCTTTCGGTAAAATAGACGCCGACTTCCCACCGGTCGCTGCCATCTTCGATCTCGAAAATGCCAGAGCCGACGGGTTCGGGCGTCAGGTCATCGCAAAGCTCTGCCAGGGTTTCGGCGGCATCGCGTCCCGCGATATGGGTCAGGGCGGTCCAGGTCGGCATCAGGGAAGCTCGTGTCCTTCCGGCATCGCGGCTTCGACGCCTGTGCCACGCATGTTGCAATAGCCGTCCGGCACCTTGTGCAGATACTGCTGGTGATCGGGCTCCTGCGCGGGGAAGAACTCGCTTACGGGCAGGATTTCGGTGGTGATCTTGCCTTTGCCGGCCACGGCAAGGCGGTTGTCGTAATCGGTCTTCGACGCCGTTGCCAGCGCCTTCTGGCTGTCGTTGTAATACATGATAAGCGAGCGATACTGATCGCCCACGTCATTATGCTGGCGGTTGCCCTGCGTCGGATCGTGATTGTCCCAGAACAGCTTTAACAGATGGTCATAGCTGATGCGCTCGGGGTCATAGACGATGTGGACAACCTCTGCATGGCCGGTGCCGCCTTCGCAAACCTGCTGGTAAGTCGGGTTCGGCACGGTTCCGCCCGCAAAGCCCACCTGTGTCATCCAGACGCCTTCCTGTTCCCAGAACAGCCGTTCGACACCCCAGTAGCACCCCATCCCGAAAATCGCCTGCTCAAATCCCTTCGGGACGGGCGCATCCATCGGACGGTCGAAAATCGCGTGATTGGCCATAACTTAACCTCCTGAACGTCAGCGACAACGCGGTACAAGCGGGTGTGGTTCGCGCCGGTATCGCATTCATGATGCTCATTAAGGTATTGCGCCCCCGAAAAGCCAGAGCCGTCGCGCAGATCGCATCTGCCCGAGACGGGTCCGATGCGGTCACTGCTGCACTGATGCGGCAAAGAAAAACCCCGGCCGCATTACTGCAAGGCCGGGGTTCGGTTGACAGGCGCCGTGGCGCTTGTGTCAGGCACGGTGGTTCACCACATCTTCGATATCTGCGCGGCACATGCCGATATCAGCCAGTTCACGCTCGCTCAGGCGTTCCAGTTGGGCGCGGGTTTCCATCCGGGCCAGCCAGACGCGCAGGCTTTCGGTGATACGGGCAAACAGGCCGAAGCCTTCATTGGCGGAACCGTTGGTCGCGTTCAGGGTCATCGTGGTCATTTCAACATCCTCACTTCGCTCTGCGCCGGATCAGGCGCGTTTCATCAATGACCCGAATTTAGGACCATGCTGCATCTGCAACCAGCCCCAGTTGTTGCAAAGCCGCTATGCAGTATGGGAATAAATCACGGATTTATCTGTATTTTATTCATTTTTTGACCGAAATTCTGCTTCGAAAGCGTCCGGTTTCGTGACCGCTAACGCTGCGACGCAGCGTCACCAGTCGCCCAGATGCGCCTGAAACAGCGTCAAAGCGGCAACCGCAGCGGTATCGGCGCGCAGGATGCGCGGCCCTAGGCTGACGGGAGTCACGAAATCGCAGCCCGCCAAACGCAACCGCTCGGCTTCGGAAAAGCCGCCCTCCGGCCCGATCAGCACCGCCCAGGGACCGCGCCGAAGATCGGACAACGTGTCGGCAGGCCCGACCCGCGCCTCGTCCGCCCAAAGAATGCGGCGCCCAGGGTCCCAGCCATCCAGAAGCCGCGACAAGGGGACCAGCGGCGCGACGTCCGGAACGAAGGTGCCCCCGCATTGCTCTGCCGCCTCCACCGCATGGGCCTGCAGGCGATCCTGGCGAATACGCTCGGCATTCGTGAATTCAGTCTGGATCGGCAGGATGCGCGCGACCCCCAGCTCGGTAGCCTTCTCGACGATGAAATCGGTGCGTGCCTTCTTGATCGGCGCGAAAAGCAGCCAGAGATCGGGCGGATCTTGCTGCATGGCGGTCTGTTCGCCGATGGACAACGCCCCGCCGCGCTTCGAGGCAGCAGTAATGCTGGCCTGCCACGCCCCGTCGCGACCGTTGAAGACCTCGATCTGCGAACCGGCGGGCAATCGCATGACGCCCGACAGGTAATGCGCCTGATCCGCGTTCAGCGCCACGGCTTGCCCCGAGGCAAGAGGGTGATCTATGAAAAGCCTGACATTCGACATGGGACAGTCCTATGAAACCCGCATTCCAAATACCAGATGCCGTGCGCGATGCCGTCAGCGGAAACTGGGTCGATCACCGTGCGCCTGCGCAATGGCGGCCATTTCTGCGGCTGAGCCGGCTCGACCGCCCGATCGGAACATGGCTGCTGCTTCTGCCCTGCTGGTGGGGTATCGGGCTGGCCATGATGAGCGGTGCGCCGCGCTGGTTCGATCTGTGGATCTATATCGCCTGCGCGATCGGGGCCGTGGCAATGCGCGGGGCCGGATGCACATGGAATGACATCACCGACCGCGACATTGACGGCGCGGTTGATCGCACACGCAACCGGCCGATCCCGTCGGGTCAAGTCAGGCTGCGCGGCGCCTATATCTGGATGGGGCTGCAAACCCTCACCGGGCTGGCGATGCTGCTGACGCTTGGCGGCGCGGCGATCTGGCTTGGCGTGCTGAGCTTGCTGCCGGTCGCGATCTACCCTTTCGCGAAACGCTTTACCTGGTGGCCGCAGGTGTTTCTGGGCATCGCATTCAACTGGGGAGTAATGCTGGCCTATGCCGCACATCGTGGCGGACTTGATGCCGCACCTGTCATCGCCTGGTTTGGCGGAATTGCCTGGACGGTGTTCTATGACACGATCTACGCGCATCAGGATGCCGAATATGACGCCCTGATCGGGGTACGCTCGACCGCGCGGCTGTTCGGCGACGACACCCCGCGCTGGCTTGCCGGTTTCGGGGCGCTGTCGGTCGTGTTGCTTGCCATCGCAATTTCGGCGACCGGCGTTTCCGGCGCACCTTGGGCAATTGCGATGCTCGGCCTGACCGGCTTCGCCGCGCATCTGGTCTGGCAGCTTTACCGACTGGATCTGCATGACGATCAGATTCAGCTTGTGCTGTTCCGGTCCAACCGGGATGCGGGGCTTGTGCTTGCGGTATTTCTCGGGCTGTCAGGGCTTCTGGCGGGCGCGTTGTCGTGATGCAGGCACGGCGGCGGGTTGACACAATTTTGTGTGAAACTCCATGATTTACAACGCCTCCCGCGCTGAGTAACCCGATGCCATGAACGATCAGCCGACAGATGAACAAAGCGCAGAACGCGCGCAGCCCGGCAAGCGCCGCGCGGCCGGCCTTCTTGTGTCAGTTGTTCTGCTGGCGGGTGCAGGGGTCGGCAGCTGGCAGGCGGCGACACGCATCGCCACCGGCATCGAAACCAGCACGGCCCGCCAGGTCCGCGAGGCGCTGAACGTTGAGGGTCAGGGCTGGGCGTCGGTGCGCACGGACGGGCTGAATGTCCGACTGAGCGGCACCGCACCTGACGAGGTTGCGCGCTTTCGGGTCCTGACCACCGCGAGCGGCATCGTCGATGATCGCCGGATCATCGACGAGATGCAGATCGCTCAGCGCGACATGCTCGACCCGCCCGACTTCACGCTTGAAGTGATGCGGCAGGGGAACGATACCTCGCTGATCGGTCTTGTCCCGGCACGCACGGATCGCACGGCGCTGGCGCAAAAGCTGACCTCGGGCGACATAAGCGTCGCCGATCTGACAAGCACTGCGGCTTTCCCCGCGCCCGACGAATGGCAGCCGGCGCTGGATTACGCGGTTCGCGCGGCCCAGATGATCGATCAGGGCACCATATCGGTCACGCCCGGCAGGGTGCGGATCGAGGCGAATGTGCATGGCCCGGATGACAAGACGCGTCTCGATGCCGAGCTTCGAAACTCGGCGCCGGAAGATCTCGCGACCGAAATCACCGTGACCGCCCCCTTGCCGGTTATCGCGCCCTATCTCCTGCGCATCAGCCGCGACGCCGAGGGGGTGGCGGTGCTGGAAACCTGCGCGGCCGACAGTGCGCCGGCGCGCGACACGATTCTGTCGGCTGCCAAAGCTGCCGGTGCGGGCACGGATGCCGAATGCGCGCTTGGCATCGGTGCGCCCGCGGGTTGGGTTCAAGCCGCCAGTGCCGCAATTGCGGCACTGGAACGTCTGGGCGCCGGCACGCTGGAAATCAACGACCGCAGCATTCGTATGACCGCCGCAGCCGAGGTCGCGCCCGACGCGCTGACTGGGGAAATGAACCGCCTGACATCGGCACTGCCGGACGGCTGGACGCTCAGTTCCGCGCAGGCCGAACCGGCGCCAGCAGAGGGTCCGCCGACTTTCACGGCTTCCATCGATTCGGCTGGTCAGGGCACGATTTCGGGCGTCATCCCCGATCCTACCATGCGTGAAACGGTGCAGTCGCTTGCCCGCGCGCAGCTTGGTCCGGTCGAAGGCGAGTTGAGCGTGAACCCCGCGCTGCGCGACGGCTGGGCGCTGCGCGTCATGGCGGGCCTCGACGCGGTGGGCGTGATCGACGAAGGCCTTCTGGAAGTCACCGATCAGATGATCCGTCTGAGCGGTGTCAGCGGCGACCGCGTTGCGCCCGAAAAGGCGATTGCCGCACTGGCCGCGCGGCTTGGCGAGGGTGCAGATTACGAACTCGCCATTGCCTATGACCGCTTCCGCGATCCGACGCTTGAGCTGCCAAGCGGTGCAAGCTGCGTCGACCGCCTGAACGCGGTCATGCTGCAATCCGAAATCGGGTTCGAGCCGGGCGGCGCAATCATCGCCGGCAATATCGAGCCGGTGATCGAGGAAATGCGCCCGATCCTTGCCGAATGCGGCGATTACCGGATGGAAATTGCAGGCCATACCGACGCGCAGGGTGGCGACGAATCGAACCTGCAATTGTCGCGCGCACGGGCTGATTCTGTGCTGAACGCGCTGCGCAATGCGGGCCTTGCAGTGCAGAATATGGTCGCACAGGGCTATGGCGAGACGCGCCCCATCGCCGAAAACGATACTGAGGAAGGCCGCGAGGCAAATCGTCGGATCGAGGTGACGCTGATCTCTCCCGATCCGGTTCGCGTGCCTGTCGCTTCGGTCCCCGTGATCGCGGGCAAGACACCCTCGGCCGAGGCTGCCGCTGAAACGCTGCGTCGCGCCCAACCGGCCGAAGATGCCCCCGAAGCCCTGTCGGCGACCGATCTGACCGGCGAACGCGGCATCCCCGACCCGATGGGCGACGAGGTGCAGATCCTGTCGAGCCCGCCAAGGATCGAGCCGCCTGCCACGATTCAGGAAGCCACACCCGACACGCCGCGCCCGCCCGATCGCCCCGATGACGTAAGTGCGCTGAACGACGAAACCGGCACCCAGCCACCCCCAGAGGAGGACGCGCAATGAGCCACGACAATCTGACCATTGCGATTGCGCTGACGTTGTTTGCTGCCTTTCTTCTGGGCTGGTTCGCCTGCTGGCTGGTCAGCCGCTTCACACGGCCCGGACGCGCCGAACTTGGCGTTCTCAACCGTCTTGCGGCGGATCTGCATGACGCGGAAGCGGCCCTGCAACGCGCGACCGACGAAAACCAGTCCCGAGAGGCGGCGATGCATGAACGGCTGGCATTCTCGTCTTCTGAACTCGCGACGGCGCGGGGCGCGCTGCAAGAGGCCAGCGAAGAAATCGAGGAACTGCGCGCTTATATCGAGCGGCACATCACGCCCGGCGCGAACTGACTCTGCATGACCGCTTTGTAATGATGAAAGGGGCCGCGCGGGCCCCTTTTTGTTGACTAGACTGATGTGGCGCGCTGTCTCAGACGCCCGCTTCGACAATGGCACGGGCCAGGATCGGCACGGTATCGCGGTTCAGCCCGGCGATGTTCAGTCGCGAATCCCCGACCATATAAATCCCGGCATCCTCTTTCATCCTGGCCACCTGTTCCGGCGTCGCCCCGATCCGAGAGAACATGCCGCGATGGCGCGCGATGAAGTCGAACTTGTCGCTGCCCGACAGGGTGCGCAATTCGTCCGCAAGCTGCGTGCGCAGGCCCAGCATGGTCTGGCGCACCTCTTCCAACTCGGCCTTCCAGTCGGCTTTCAGCGCGTCATCCGTCAGGATGGTGGACACGATCCGCGCGCCATGATCGGGCGGGAAGCTGTAGTTCTGACGGTTCAGATAGGCCATAGCCCCCTGCGACAGATCACGCGACTTCGCGTCATTCGTCAGCGTCATCAGAATGCCGGTGCGTTCGCGATAGATGCCGAAATTCTTGCTGCAGGACGCGGCGATCAGCACTTCCGGCAGACGTTCGGCAATCATGCGGGTGGCGGCGGCATCTTCGTCCAACCCGTCGCCAAAGCCCTGATAGGCAAGGTCGATCAGCGGCGTGGCGCCAGTCTTTTCAAGGCTTTCGGCAATGGCGTCCCACTGTTCGGCCGTCGGGTTCGCGCCGGTCGGGTTGTGACAGCAGCCGTGCAGCAGAACCACATCGCCCTTTTTGGCTTTTCCGATTCCGTCCAGCATCGCTTCGAACGCGATACCACGGGTTTCGTTATCGAAATAGGGATACATTTCATATGCCTGACCCATGAAGTTCAGGATCGAGACATGGTTAGGCCAAGTCGGGTCCGAGACATGGATCACCGCATCCGGGTTCGCCATCCGCACCAGTTCCAGCGCCTGACGGATCGCGCCCGTGCCGCCGACCGTCCCGACCGAGGCGACACGGTCGCCGCCAAGCGCGCCCAGCACCATCGACGACATGGCGTCGCGGTATTCGGGCTCGCCCGCGAGCGCAGTATAGGATTTGGTGTTCTGGGTTTCCCAGATTTTCTGCTCGGCCTTTTTCACCGCGCGCATGACTGGCGTCAGCCCGGTCGGGTCCTTGTAGACCCCGACGCCAAGGTCGATCTTGCCCTGCCGTGTGTCGGCCTTGAACTCGGCCATCAGGGACAGGATCTTGTCGGGGGCTTGCGGCTTCAGATTGCCCAGCATCATGCGTCTCCGGTTGCGATATTTGCGTTGGGTAATGCGCCCCATTCGGTCCAGGAACCGTCATAGAGCGAATGCGTCTTGTGGCCCAGCCGTTCCAGCGCCAGCGAAAGCGAGGCGGCAGTGACGCCCGATCCGCAGCTGGTGATGACAGGGCGCGACAGGTCGATGCCTGCGCCTTCGAAAAGTGCGCGCAGCGTTTTGGTGTCCTTCATGGTGCCGTCACTGTTGTATATCTGACCGAACGGCAGGTTACGCGATCCGGGGATATGCCCGCTGGCCAGCCCCGCGCGGGGTTCGGGTGCGTCACCACGGAAGCGATCGGCTGCACGCGCATCGACGATATGTTCGTCGCCGGTTGCGGATGCCGCTGCCACTTGTGCTGCGTCCCGCACCAGTTCCGCGCGACGGCTCGGGCGATAGTCTGCCGCCTCAACCTCGGTCGGGTCGGTGCTGACGTCGCGCGCCTCTTCCAGCCATTTGGCAAGGCCTCCGTCCAGAACGGCAACCTTGTCATGCCCCATCAGCCGAAAGGTCCACCACGCCCGCGCGGCACTGCGGGTGGCCGACTGGTCATAGATCACGACCTGCTGATCGGCGGAAATTCCAAGCGCCGCCATGTGCCGCGCAAATTCCTGCGCCGAGGGCGCCATATGCGGCAGATCGCTGGCCTGATCGGAAACGGCATCAATGTCGAAGAAGCGCGCGCCGGGGATGTGCCATGCCTCGAATTCAGCCTTCGCGTCGCGGCCAGCGGCGGGCATGTGCCAGCTTGCATCCAGAATGCGCAGATCGGGATCATCCAGATGCGCGGCCAGCCACGCGGTCGATACCAGCGTTTTCGGATCGTCGGTCACGCGCATCTCCTACAGCCAGGTTGCGGCCCGTCTGTAACGCTGCGGCAAACAGGGGGCAACAGAATTGCGTCAGCCTTTCTGCGCGGATGCGCGAATCTGGCTGAGTGTGGCAGAACTGGTCAGCGCCTCGGGGTCAAGCTGCAATTCGATCACCGCAAGCCGTCCAGAGGCGGCAGCGCGCGCGAAGGCATCGGGGAACTGATCCTGCGCTGTCACCACCTCGCCATGCCCACCATAGCTGCGGGCGAGTGCCGCAAAATCAGGGCTGGCAAGTGCGGTGCCCGAAACACGTTCGGGATAATGGCGTTCCTGATGCATGCGGATGGTGCCGTATTGACCGTTATTGCAGGCGATCACGATGACATTTGCGCCATGCTGGGCGGCGGTGGAAAGCTCGTTCACAGTCATCTGCAGGCAGCCGTCGCCCGCCATGCAGATGACGGTGCGATCCGGGAATTGCAGCTTGGCGGCAATCGCGGCCGGCAGGCCATAGCCCATGCTGCCCGAAGTGGGCGCGGCTTGCGTGAAAGGCCGCTTGAACCGGAAATAGCGGTGCAGGAAGGCCGCGTAATTGCCCGCGCCATTGGTAAGAATGGCGTCCTCGGGCAGGTTCGCGGACAGCCATGCCACGACCTCCTCCATCCGCACCGCGCCGGGGGTGGGCTTCGGCTGCTGCCATGCGTCGTAGCGGCTGCGCAGATCGGCGGTCCACGCGCTGAACTGCTTTGCGGCAGGACGCGCGGCCAATGCGGCAATCATTGCCTGCGGATCGGCGCAGATACCGGGATCGGCGCGCCACAGGTGCCCGATCTCATCCGGGTCGGGATGGACCATCACGATCCGCCGCCCCTGCCCCGCCGGGTTCATCAGCGCATAGCCATTGGTCAGGGTATCGCCCATGCGTGAGCCCAGCGAGATCACCAGATCCGCCTCGCGCAGTGCCGCGCCAAGCTGCGGGTTCATGCCGACGCCCAGATCGCCCACATATTGCGGCAGACGGTTGTCCATATGGTCCTGCCGCCGGAAGGGCACCGCGACAGGCGCATCCCAAGCCGCAGCCAAGCGGGCAAGATCATCCGCCGCCTTGTCCGACCAGATCGACCCGCCCGGCACGATCAGCGGACGCTCTGCCGCCGCGAGCGCTGCGATTACAGCATCAATGGCAGCATCCGAAGGCGCGTTCATCACCGGCTGTGCAGGCGGCAGATCGGTGGCATCGGTCGCAGCGCTTAGCATATCTTCGGGAAGGGCCAGCACGACCGGGCCGGGGCGGCCAGACATGGCCAGATGAAAGGCGCGGGCCATGTATTCCGGGATGCGGTCGGTATCGTCGATTTCCGCAACCCACTTCGCCAAGGGGCCGAACATGGCGCGGTAATCTACCTCCTGAAAGGCCTCTCGGTCGCGATCGGTGCGTGCGATCTGGCCGATCAGCAGGATCATCGGCGTGGAATCCTGCATCGCAACATGGACCCCCGCACTGGCATTGGTCGCACCGGGGCCGCGCGTCACGATGGCGATGCCGGGGCGACCGGTCAGCTTGCCCGTGGCCTCTGCCATCATGGCGGCCCCGCCTTCCTGACGGCAGACGACATTCTGGATGCCGCTTTCGTAAAGCCCGTCCAGCACTGCCAGAAAGCTTTCGCCGGGAACAGAAAAGACCCGGCTGACCCCGTTCGCCTTCAGCGCATCGACCAGAACCTGTCCGCCGTGCCGTGCCATTTTCGCCCCCTGCTGAAATCGTTCGCGGTCGACTGGACCAAATGCACCGCATGACTGCAAGCGCAAAGGCATCACTGCTGCTGGCGCAACTGGCGGATGGTTTCCAGCAGGATCGCCGTCAGAATGCCGATATTCAGCATCCCGTTCACTGCGGCCAGCCCGCCCAGAATGCGCAGGCCCTGCGGCAGAACCACATCGCCATAGCCAAGCGTCGTGAAGGTAACCAAGGTGAAATAGGCGGATTCCTCCATCGTGCCGAAAGCGCCGAGATGCAGAAACGTAAAGGCCCACAGCCACACCGCCAGAGTGATCGTGAAAAGTGCCCAGAGCGACATCGCCATGACCCCGAGCATCAGCTTGACGCCCGCGCGACCGCGCCGGAACCAGCCCCCGACGCGACCCATCAGGCATTCCAGCAGCCAGACCGTCAGCCCGGCCAGCACGACCGTGCCCATCATCAGCACGGACCCGAGCGCAATCTGAAACCACATGGCACACCTCGCGTTCTTTGCATCGCAGCCTAAGCCGCAGGGTCTGCCACAACAATCCTTGGCCTTTCCCGCAGCAGCACGCTAGCCTGCCCCCGACCGCGCCGCTGAAAGGAACCCATGTCCACGCCTTCCATCCTGTTTGTCTGCCTTGGCAATATCTGCCGCTCTCCCATGGCCGAGGGCGCGATGCGTGACGCAGCACGGCGCGCGGGCGTGCAGATCCGCACGGATTCGGCAGGCACCGGCAGCTGGCATATCGGCGCGCCACCCGACCGGCGGGCGCAATCGACAGCGGCGAAACATGGAACCGATATTTCTGATCTGCGCGGGCGGCAAATCGACGCTCAGGACTTCTATGATTTTGACCACATCATCGCGATGGATGCCGAAAACATGGCCGATCTGCGCAGTATCGCGCCAAGGAATGCGACCGCGCGACTGTCATTGATCCTCGATCATGTACCCGGACAGGAAGGACGTTCCGTCGCCGATCCCTATCACGGTGGGCTGGCGGAGTTCGCGGCAGCATGGCAGCAGGTCGCAGCGGGGGCAGCAGGCTTACTTGGGAAATTGGGCGAACCTAAGCACAAGAGTTCCGACGAGCCTTAGGACCCGCAAGACCGTCCCAACCAGCGCGGAAGAGTGGTCAGAGGCGCCGGAAATCCATGGTCCAATTCGTCTCCCAACTCGCACCGTTATCCGGCGACATCGCCTGCTCCCATCGAGGCGTTTCGGTATCGGTCCGCAGCCAAAGAAACCTGACAATGATCGGCTTACCGTTCAGCGTCTCGTTCGCGAAGAATGATCCCACACCATCTTCGAATTTTCCAACGACCGGCGTATCGATCTGATGAGGGTCTGTCGCCGACAGCCACCAAATCGCCCAGTTTCGATTGGTCGGATCAAAAGCACGAATGGCGACGGCGCGGTAAGGGCCGCTGGGAAATTCAAGCAGGTTATCTTCGATATTGCCGTTCCCGCCCAGCACAGGTCGGGTCTCGGACGTACCAGCAAATTCGTCCCAGTCGTCGCAGCCGACCAACCGTTCTTTCAGGCGGCGATGATGGACGCGCCATTGGCCGAACTCGAAGTCAAAATCGCGCGAAATTCCTGCCGGGTCTGACATCGATCCATCCTGAGATTGCAATCCGCCAGCCATGGTCAGCACAAGTGCGACGCTGTGGCAACTGGCATCTGCAAGCGTTGCTGCCAGTTGCCCCGGCCGAACCAACTCGAAATCCGAAGGATGCGGCCCACAGGTATATGGACGCCGCACCGCCGCGCCCTGCGCATCTTTACTTCGCCGTCCCCTGCCCCTATCTCTGCCCGACCATGGCACCGAAAACCGATCCGAATTACAAAGTCATCGCCGAGAACCGTCGGGCACGCTTCGATTACGCAATCGAAAGTGATCTGGAGGTCGGCATCATGCTGACCGGGTCCGAGGTCAAGGCCCTGCGCACGGGTCAGGCGAATATCGCCGAAAGCTATGCCAGCATCGAAAATGGCGAGCTGTGGCTGATCAACAGCTATATCTCGACCTATCTGCAGGCAGGCGTGTTCGGCCATGACGAACGCCGTCACCGCAAGCTGCTGGTTTCCAGGAAGGAACTGGCGCGGCTTTGGGCGGCGGTCGGGCGCGAAGGCATGACGCTGGTGCCGCTGGTGATGTATTTCAACCATCGCGGGCTGGTGAAGCTGAAGATCGGCGTCGCCAAGGGCAAGAAACTGGCTGACAAGCGCGAAACCTCGGCCAAGCGCGACTGGAATCGCCAGAAGCAGCGGCTGCTGAAGCAGAACCAGTAACGGCGCGTTCCGCCCCGTTCAGTCCAGCCGGCGCGCGTGACGTATCCGGGCGGCGATGCGTTGGCGGGATTCGTCAGGTTCCTCGGCCAGGGCCGTCATCATTGCCTGCACCTCGCCCCGCAGCCCGTGCATTTCGTCCAGAATCTGCATGACCAGTGACAGCGCATCGCCGTCCAGCCCGTAATCCTCGGTCAGATGACACAGAAGCTGGATGCGGGCGCGGTCGATCTCGCGGAAACTTTCGCCACCGTCGGACAGGACCGGGCGGACGGCGCGCATCTCGACATAATGGGTCAGGCGGGGCGCGGTCAGATCTTCGATCACGGCGATCAGTTCGTCAGCGGTATAGCGTGCCATGTCTTATCCCCCCTTCCGGCCGCGCGCATCATAAGCATGATCCTCGCGCCACTTGCGCATGAACTCGGCCAGTTCGTCATCGACCTGCGGCGGCAGGACCACCTTCAGCTCCACATATTGATTGCCGCCCTTGATCCCCTTACCCTTGAGGCGCAGTTTCTGACCCGAACTCGCGCCGCGCGGCAGGTTCATAGAAACCGCGCCGTCCAGCGTCGGCACCTCGACCTTGCCGCCCAAAACCGCCTCGTCAATCGTGATCGGCAGGGTGGTTGTCACGTCGTTGCCGTCCCGCCGCCAGTCCGGGTGGGGCGACACATGCAGCGTCAGATAAGCGTCGCCAGCCGCCCCCTTGCCGTAGCCGGGACCGCCCTTGCCGCGCAGACGGATGGTCTGCCCATCTTCGGCACCTTCGGGGATCTGCACTTCCAGCGCATCCCCGCCGGGCAGCACGATCCGCGTCGAGCCGCCTTTGGCCGCAGTCATGAAATCGACATCGAGATCAAAGCGCATGTCCTGACCGCGCATGTCAAAGCCCTGCCCGGCCCCGGAACGCCGGAAGCCCTCGAAGCCGCCACTCGTATTGCCGCCCATGCCGCCGCCGGCACGCCCGCCGAACAGGTCGTCGAACACGTCCGAGAAGTCGCCATATCCGGCGCTGGAATACTGGCGATAGGGATTGTCGCCGCGTTCGGCGAAGTCGCGATAGTAGCGCTGCTGCGCACGCTCCTGCCCGGTCGCATCAATCTCGCCCGCGTCAAACCGCGCGCGCTGATCGGGGTCTTTCAGCAGATCGTAAGCCGCAGAGGCCGCCTTGAAACGCTCGGCCGCGGCGGGGTCCGGGTTCAGGTCGGGGTGATCGGTCTTGGCGATCTTGCGATAGGCCTTCTTGATCTCGTCCTGACTGGCTGATTTCGTCAGGCCAAGGGCCTTGTAGGGGTCATCCATCTAAATGCCTTCTTGATTTCGAAGCAAACGCGCGCCGCGTGCAGGGTTTCACAGCGCCGCAAGGCAAGGCCGCCTTCACCCATCATCGCGGAAATAAGCGGCCAGAGGCTCTGGCACCGAAAACACCTCCAGCGCCCGCGCCCGTGCCATCGGGGACATCTTGCGTGCGGTCAGGCGGACGATCCGGTCCATCTCCTCCTCGGTCTGGGTTTCCGAGAACGGGGCCATATAGTGGCGCATGAAGGTGAATACGGCGACATCTTCCATTGCCTGCACCTCGTCATCACGCTTTATGCCTTCCTTGCGAAGCATCTTTTCGGTGTGGTCAGCCTCGGCCTCGTCATAACCGACCTCGCGCATGATTTCTGCCACGCGGGCAGCATGACGGCGGCCCTGCTCGACGCGCCAGGCCAGATAGCCCTTGCGGTCGTCCGGGTAATCCTTGCGCGGCAGCTTCCAGCGTTCGATATGCTGGCCACGGCAGGCGATCTGCAGCGGTTCGGACGCATCAGGATACAGCGCGCGCTGTTCTTCGGTCATGCGCTGACCGTAAAGCAGCTCGGCCGGCTGGCCATCTTCAAGGTGAGGATCTTCGGCATTTGCGGCGTCGATCCGGGCGAAAGCTTGGTCGAGTTTCTGTGTCATGCCCGCATCTTGCCGCGCGTCTGCGGCCGTGTCATGTCCTATTCATGCTGACCAATGCCGATATTGCCGAACTGACCGCGCTGCGCCGCGAAATTCACCAGAACCCGGAACTGTCAGGCGTGGAAGGCGCGACCGCCGCGCGGATGGCAGGTCTGATGCGTGATCTGGGCGCTGATGAGGTGCTGACCGGCATCGGCGGCACAGGTGTTGTCGCAGCCTTTCGCGGTGCCGCGCCCGGCCCGTCGGTGATGTTTCGCGCCGAGCTTGACGCGCTGCCGATCGTTGAGGCGCAGGGTTTGCCCCACCGTTCCACCACCGAAGGCATCGCCCATCTGTGCGGCCATGACGGGCATATGATCGGCCTCGTCGGGCTGGCGCGGATGCTGTCGCGTCAACGTCCCGCGCGCGGCACGGTCTGGCTGCTGTTCCAACCGGCCGAGGAGAACGGCGCGGGTTCTGCCGCGATGCTGGCCGATCCGCGACTGCCAGCGTTCGATTACGGCTTTGCGATCCACAACTATCCCGGCGTGGCGATGGGTCACGCGCTGCTGGCGCCGGGGGCGGTCAACTGCGCCTCGGTCGGGATGCGGGTGCGGCTGGCTGGCGCGACCTCTCATGCGTCAGAGCCGGAGAAGGCGCGCACCCCCACGCTTGCCATCGCGGCGATCCTGCCTGCGCTGCTGGCACTGGCGCAGGGCGGCGTCAGCGATCCCGGTTTTCGGCTGGTCACGATCACCCATCTGAACATGGGAGAGCCGGCCTTCGGCATCACCCCCGGCACCGCTGAAATCTGGGTGACGCTGCGCAGCCAGCGCGACGAGGCGATGGCCGATCTGCGGGATGAGGCGATGCGGATTGTGACCGATGCGGCGGCAATACACGATCTGAATGCAGATTTCGACTGGCAAGACGAATTCGCGGCATCCATCAACCATCCCGAAGCCACAAAGATCATGACGCGCGCCGCCGAAGCCACCGGGATAGACCTGTCCCCTGACGGCCTGCCCATGCGCGCCTCTGAAGATTTCGGCCGCTTCGCCGCTCGGGCAAAAACCGCGATGATCCTTCTGGGTGCAGGCAAGGACAACCCGCCGCTTCACGCGGAAAACTATGATTATCCGGACGATCTGATCGCGCCATCCGTCAGGCTGTTCGAACGGATCGCGCGCGAGCTTACCGGCTAAGCGCGTCCCGCAGCATCAGATACGACCCTTTGGGCGTTCGCTTCTGCGTTTCGTAATCGACATGGACAATGCCGAAGCGCGGGCCATAGCCATGCGACCATTCGTAGTTGTCCAGCAGCGACCACTGGAAAAAGCCGCGCAGATCGACACCTGCCTTGATCGCCCCAAGTGCTGCGGTCAGGTGGTCGCGGATATAGCCCTGCCGGATGTCGTCGCTGACATGGCCGTCCAGCACCCGGTCATCCCAGGCCATGCCGTTTTCCGTGACATAGACCGGCACGCCCTTTGCCTGCTGACCGACGCGCAGCAGGAATTCGAACAACCCCTCGGGGCGAATTTCCCAGCCAAGCTGCGTTTTCGGAAGCGGTCCCGGCACCGCCTCACCCGCAGGCCAGGGACCGTTCGTCGCGCGATAAAGCGCGCGGGTGTAATGGTTGACCCCGATCCAGTCGATGGGCGCGGCGATCAGGTCCATATCCGCCTCCCACCCGTCCGGCATATGCGGGCGCAGCCCTTGCAGCGCGGGACCGGGATAGCCGGCACCGGTCACTGCCTCGATGAACCAGCGGTTATAGATCGCATCCTGCCGCGCTGCCGCCGCCATGTCATCCGCGCTGCGGCTGGCGGGATGCGCGGTTTCGAAATTCAGCACGATGCCGAGGTTCTTGTGCCCATCCGCCCGCAACGCCTGAACTGCGGTGCCATGCGCCAGCAACGTGTGATGCATGGCGTGGGCCGCAGCGCGAATGTCGCGCAGGCCGGGTGCGTGGATGCCCAGAAAATGCGACAGCCAGGCCACGCACCAGGGCTCGTTCAGCGTCGCGGTCATTACCACCCGGTCCCCGATACGCGCCATGACGGCGCGGGCATAATCGGCAAAACGCGCCGCGATATCACGATTGGCCCAACCACCCTGCACCGCCAGTGCAGACGGCAAATCCCAGTGATAGAGCGTCAGCGACGGCACCAGCCCGCGCGCCACCATCCCATCGACCAGCCGGTCATAGAAATCCAGCCCTTCGGGGTTCACCGTCTCCCCATCCGGCATCACCCGCGCCCAACTTGTCGAAAAGCGATAGGCGTCGAAATTGCCATCGCGGATCAGGTCCAGATCCTGTTCCCACAGATGATAATGGTCACAGGCAACGCTGCCGCCTTCGGCATTGGTGACATTGCCGGGGGTGGCTGCGAACGTGTCCCAATGGCTGGACCCCGCACCGCCGAAACGGCTGCCCTCGATCTGATAGGCGGCGGTGGACACGCCGAACAGGAAGCCTTCGGGGAAATCGGCACGGGTGGGCATGGGGCTGGTCATGGCAAACTCCGGTTCTTTCGCCATTCCTACGCCGCGCGCGCAGCCGCGCCAATCCCCGCATTGATCCCGGCCCCCCCACGCGCTACGCCCTTCGCAACGACGGAGAGACTGACATGAGCCGAATCGACGCCACCTTCGCACGCCTTCGGGCAGATCACCGCAAGGCTTTCGTGGCCTATGTCATGGCCTGCGACCCCGACCGCGAAACCTCGGCCCAGATCCTTGCAGGACTGCCGAAAGCGGGCGTCGATATTATCGAGCTGGGCATGCCCTTCACCGATCCGATGGCCGACGGCCCGACAATCGAAGCTGCGGGCCACCGCGCCCTTGCCGCTGGTGGCAGCGTTTCGGAAACGCTGGCGATGGTGCGCGAATTCCGCAAGGGAGACGACAAGACGCCGATCGTGCTGATGGGCTATTACAACCCGATCTATGCCCGCAAGGGCGGGGTAGATCAGTTTCTGACCGATGCGGTTGACGCCGGCATCGACGGGTTGATCGTCGTCGATCTGCCGCCCGAGGAAGACGCGGAGCTGTGCCTGCCCGCGCAGGTGGCGGGGCTGAACTTCATCCGCCTTTCGACACCGACAACAGACGACAAGCGCCTGCCTGCGGTGGTCGCGAACACCTCGGGCTTCGTCTATTACGTCGCCGTCACCGGGGTAACCGGCGGCGCGTCAGCCGACGCCGCGACCGTCGCGCCTGACGTGGCGCGCATCCGCGAAGCGGCGGGGTTGCCGGTCGTGGTGGGCTTCGGCATCTCGACGCCCGAGGCGGCGCAGGCCATCGCATCGGTCGCAGACGGCGCAGTCGTCGGCAGCGCCATCGTCAAGCAGATCGGAGAGGGCCGCCCCGTGGCCGAGGTGCTGGATTTCGTCGCCTCGCTGGCCGAAGGCGCGCATCGGGGCTAGGCGTGGCGCTGTTCTTCGATCACATCGTCGTTGCCGCCCAAACACTGCCCGAAGGCGAGGGATGGCTGGCCGGCCTGCTGGGTGTCGCACCCGAACCCGGCGGCCAGCACGCCTTCATGGGCACGCATAACCGGCTGTGGCGCATGGGTGCTGGCGAATATATCGAACTGATCGCGATTGATCCGCAGGCAGACGCCCCACCCTATCCGCGCTGGTTCGGATTGGACGACTTTCGCGGCCCGCCCCGGCTGGTCGCCTGGGTCTGTCAGGCTAAGCCGCTGAAAGCGCCGCAGGGCAGCAACATCTTGCAGGCATCGCGCGGCGACCTAAACTGGCGTATCGCCATTCCCGACAGCGGGATGTCGGATGCGGGCGGGCTTGATCCCTTGCGCATCGACTGGGGCGACGGGCCGCACCCCGCGAACCGGATGCCGGATCAGGGTTTGCGCTTGCTGCGGCTGGATCTGTCGCATCCGCAGCCGCCGAAACTGCAGGACCTCAAAGACCCGCGCCTGTCGATTCAGAAGGGCGAGCCGGGGATCGCGGCCCATATCTCGACACCAAAGGGCAAGGTGACGCTGTGATCCGCGACGCACGCCCGGAAGATGCCGCAGCCATCGGCGCGATCTGGAACCCCATCGTGCGCGATACCGCCATAACCTTCTGGCCGACCGAGCGGACGGATACCGAAATCCGTGCCTATATCGCCGCTAAGCAGGATGCCGGGCACGGTTGCTTTGTGTCAGAAGATGCAGGAACCATCACCGGATTCGCCGCTTATGGCCAGTTTCGCAATGGCGGCGGCTATGCGCATACGATGGAGCATACGCTTTATACCGCACCCGATGCGCGCGGCACGGGTCTTGGCGCTGCCCTGCTGAGGCATGTCGAATCTCATGCGCGCGACGGCGGGGCGAGGTTGATGATCGGGGCCGTGACGGGATCGAACGCGTCGTCGATCGTCTTTCACCTGCGCCACGACTATCAGGAATGGGGGCGCATTCCGGCTGCAGGATACAAGTTCGGCGCATGGCATGACCTCGTGCTGTTGGGGAAGGATCTGACGGGGTGAGCGTCCTGCTGGGCCTCGCCGCGATGCTGGCGCTTGGCTACGAGATTTGGGGCGCGGCGAGCGAGCGGCCCGGTCCCCGCGCGAGCGCGGCGAAGACGGGGGCCACTGCCTTGCTTGGTCTTGCGGGACTGGCCAATGGCGCGCCGGCGCTGGTGGTGCTGGGGCTTTTCTGCGGTGCGCTTGGCGATTTCTTCCTGACCCGGCGCGGCGATCGCGCCTTTCTGGCCGGCATGGCGGCCTTTGCTGCAGGTCATCTGCTTTACACGATGTGGATGTTCACGCCCGCGAACGCCGCCCATGCGCTGTGGGCAGCGCCGCTTCTGGCGCTTGCACTCTCGACCGAGCGCTGGTTGCTGCCCCGCACCGGCGATCTGACGGGCGCGGTGCGCGCCTATATCTGGATCATCGCGGCGATGGGCGCTGCCGCCATGACGCTTTCGCCTGTGCATATACCAGCCTTGACCGGCGCCGTTCTGTTCGTCATGTCCGATCTTTTGCTGGCGCTGCGACTGTTTGTCGCAAGCGCGGTGCGCGCGCAGCGGATGCTGTCGCTGGCGCTCTGGCCGCTTTACTGGCTTGGGCAGGCGCTGATCCTGATCGGCGCATCGGGCTGACCGTGGCAGCGACCGGCCCGCCTAGCGTCCGGCACGGAAAGCCGCTAGCATTCCGCGCATGACGGATGCCCGCCTCGCCCCCGCCGCAGCGCAAGAAACGCCCGAACTTCCGCCGCCGCGCAGCTTCTGGCGGCGCATTGTCGATCGTATGGCCGCCTTTATCGGCGCGCGCCATCCCGCAAGCCCGCCGGAAAAGTCGGTAGCCTTCACCATCGCCGTCATCGCGCTTGGTGCCAAGATGGCCAAGGCGGACGGGCGCGTGGACCGCGCCGAAGTCGCGGCCTTCCGCCGTGTTTTCAGCATTCCGCGCGCCGAGGAGAAGAATGCCGCGCGCGTGTTCGACCTGGCACGGCAGGATGTCGCGGGCTTCGACGCCTGGGCGCGGCGGATCGCGCGCATGTTCAGGGCGGGCGATCCGGTGCTTGAAAACGTGATCGAGGGGCTGGTCATCGTCGGGACAGCCGATGGCGCGTTGGATCAGGCCGAACGCATGATGCTGGATGAGATTGCGCGAATCTTCGGCATAGACCCAGCGCGCATGTCCGTCATCATCGCGCGCCACGACCCCGAAAACGGCGAGGCACCGCATATCGTTCTGGGCCTGCCCCCCGGCACCCCGCTGGAGGAGGCGCGCGCACGCTGGCGCGCCCTGATCCGCGAGAACCACCCTGACCGCGCCATTGCCGCCGGCCTGCCCCGCGAGGCGATCCGTCTGGCAGAGACCCGCACGCGCATCATCAACGAGGCCTGGCAGCGTTTCCGCGAATTCCACGCCCCACAGGGCCACTGACAGCCGCAGCCTGGCCGGGAACCGATCGGGACGGCTGTTGGTTTCTGTTGGGAATGCCAGTCGTCAATGTCAGTTGGAACGCCCATGATACGCAGCAAAACGACACTCGTCGCCGCCCTCTCGCTGATGTTGAGCACGCCACTTGCCGCTCAGGAATGGCAGATGCCGCGCGCCGATGACGCCCCGCTGCCCGACCGTTCGGAGGGCAGTGACCCCTACACCACCCCCGATGACGGGGGCGATGGCGGGCTTGATGACCTCGGCCGCGATCTGGAAGGAATGATGGAAGGCATGTTCAATCGCCTGCAGCCGCATCTGGAGGATCTCGGCAACGAACTTGCCGGGACCGTCGACGAATACCGCCCGGCGCTTGGCGAATTGTCAAAGCTGATCGACGATATGTCCAATTACGAACGGCCCGAGCGCTTGCCGAATGGTGATATCGTGATCCGCCGTCGCGCCGACGCGCCGCCACCACCCCCAGTCGATGAATTGCAGCGTCTGCTGCCGAATGATCGACCGGGACGCCCGTCACCTCGTGACGGCACCACACCGACCTTTGACCTGCCACAGACGGAATTGTGACGCAGAGAACCGCGTGACGCAAAAAGGGCGGCCATGATGGCCGCCCCTTGACGTCAGTTCAGCGGGTTCAGCGCACGATCATCACGCTGACCGGCGAATGTCGGACAACGCGGTCAGCCTGACTGCTGATGCGGAAGGTCCGCAGCTCGTCAGGTGCCTGCGAGGCCATGACAATCAGGCTGGCATCGACCTTGCCGGCCATGTCGATGATCGTTTCAGCGACATGGCCATAGCCGACATGCGTGACCACATTCGCCGCGTCCGGCATTTCCCGGCGCGCGAATTCACCAAGCCGGGCCTTCATCTCTTCCAGCGCGCGCTTCTCATAGCCTTTCGGCAGATAGCTCGCGACCCAGGCATTGCCGACATCATGGACGATGCCCAGCAGATGCAATGTGCCACCCTCGGCCAGCAGATCGCGTGCGACCGGCAATGCCTTTTCCCAGCTTTCGCTGTGCTGCGTGTCGATGGGCAGAAGGATTGTACTGAACATGATTGTCTCCTTCCTCAGGTCATTGCCGGGCTGGCGGGAACGCGGTCATCCGGCTCTGCCCGGCGACGCTGCAGCCATATGACGAAGGCGAGGACCGCGAATGCCGGGATATACATCCAGTATTTCGACGGGGCAGAGGCCGGCGCACGCACGAGCAGGACCTTCTGATCCCAGTCGAGCCCTGCGGCCTGTGCCGGGCTGTCGAAGGCAACGTTGTCGATCAGCACCTCGTCACCGTTCTGGATCGTTTCCAGCCCCAATGCGGCCATCCGGTCTTCGCCGGTGGCACCTTCGGGCACCGCCATCTCGACACGGAACTCCACGGGCTGGCCGACATCGTCAAGCCCCGCAATGACCAGCCGGAACGGCTCTCCCGGTGTGCTGTCGCCAAGCGCCTGCACAAGCTCGGTCGGGGGACGGTCGTCCCACGGGGGCGAGATCATGTCCATCCAGTATCCGGGACGGAAGATCGTGAATGCCACCAGCAGCAGCAGGAAGCTTTCCACGATATTGCTGCGCGTGATGAACCAGCCCTGTGTTGCGGCCGCGAACAGAAGCATGGCCAGGGTCGCGGTGATGAACACGAATATCCCGTGCACCCAGCCCACATCAATCAGCAGCAGATCCGTGTTGAAGATGAACAGGAAGGGCAGCGCCGCCGTCCGCAGGCTGTAGAAGAAGGCCACGACCCCGGTCTTGATCGGATCGCCGCCCGACACAGCCGCGGCCGCAAAGGATGCGAGCCCGACGGGCGGCGTCACATCGGCCATGATGCCGAAGTAGAAGACGAACAGATGCACCGCGATCAGCGGCACGATCAGCCCGTTCTGCTGCCCGAGGGTCACGATGACAGGGGCAAGAAGTGCCGAGACGACGATATAGTTTGCGGTGGTCGGCAGGCCCATCCCAAGGATCAGCGACAGAACCGCCGTCAGGAACAGGATCGCCAGCAAGTGACCGCCCGACAGCACCTCGACCACATCCGCCAGCGCAGAGCCGACGCCGGTCTGGCTGACGACACCCACGATGATCCCGGCGGTCGCCGTGGCGATGCCGATCCCGATCATGTTCCGCGCGCCAGAGATCATGCCGTCGACAAGGTCATTCACGCCTGCGCGGAATGCGGTCGGGATGGTCTTGTTGCCGCCATAATCCTCGCCCCGCATCATCATCATCAGCGGACGCTGGGTCAGCAGGATGAAGATCATGAAGGCGGTTGCCCAGAAAGCCGACAGGCCGGGCGACAGACGATCGACCATCAGCGCCCAGACCAGCACCACGACCGGCAGGATATAATAGAGGCCCGAGCGCACGGTCGGACCGGGCAGCGGAAGCTCTTTCACCTCGGCATTCGGATCGTCCAGCTTCAGCGGCTCTTCGCGCGAGCCGACCCAAAGCAGTGCGATATAGACCGCGACCAGAAGCGCGAAGATCACGTAACCCGCCGCCGCGCCAAAGACCGGGCGTATCCAGCCCATGCCGTAATAGACGACCACGGAAAGGATGCACAGCACCATGACCCCGAAGACGAAACCGACCAGACGGCGCAGAAGCGGCGGCGGCTCATAGGCGCGCGGCAGCCCGCGCATGCCTGCCTTCATCGCCTCAAGATGGACGATATAGACAAGCGCAATATAGGAAATCGTCGCCGGAATAACGGCGTGCTTCACGACCTCGAAATACGGGATGCCGACATATTCGACCATCAGGAAGGCGGCAGCGCCCATCACGGGTGGCATGATCTGCCCGTTGACCGATGACGCAACCTCGACCGCGCCGGCCTTTTCAGACGAGAACCCGACCTTCTTCATCAGGGGGATGGTGAACGTACCGGTCGTCACCACGTTCGCGATCGAGGAACCCGAAATCAGGCCCGTCATGGCCGAGCTGACAACGGCGGCCTTTGCGGGCCCGCCGCGCATGTGACCCATCAGCGAGAAAGCGACCTGAATGAAGTAGTTCCCCGCACCCGCCTTATCCAGCAGCGCGCCAAACAGCACGAACAGGAACACGAAGCTGGTCGAAACCCCAAGCGCGATCCCGAATACGCCTTCCGTGGTGATCCATTGATGGTTGACCACCTCGGACAGCGAATTGCCCTTATGCGCGATGATCTCGGGCATGTAGGGGCCAAGGAAAGTGTAGATCAGAAAGACCGAGGCGACGATCATCAGCGCCGGGCCAAGCGCGCGGCGCGTGACTTCCAGCAGAAGCAGAAGCCCGATGACCGAAACCACCATATCCTGCGTGATGGGCGCGCCGATCCGCGTCGCGATATCGCGGTAGAAGACATAGATATACAGCGCCGCACCGACCGACACGATGGCCATTGCCCATTCCCAAGGTGGCACCCAGTTCTTGGGGCTGCCGGCCAGAATCGCAGCAATCACTGCAGCACCGATCAGCACGATCCACCAGGCCGAACCCGATGGCCCCGCCATGACGAACATCGCTGTCAGGACCACCGGGACGATCAGCGCGAGGCCAAGCTGCACCGGCGTGCGTTCCGCCGGATAGGCCAGATAGGCAAGGAACATTGCAAAGGCGAGGTGGACAGAGCGCGTTTCGGTATCGTTCAGAATGCCGAATTCGAACATGAACGGCAGCGGAGACGCGATCCAGACCTGAAACAGCGACCAGCAGAAAGCCACGATCAGAATCGTCTTGCCGACCCAGCCCGCAGGCGTGCGCGCGCCTGTATCGGAAGATGCAACAAGCTCATCAAGCTCGGACTGGCTCAGCCCGCCGGCGCCCGATGCAGCGTTTTCGATCGCGGCCGCTTCCATCTGGTCGCTGCTGCGGGTTCCGGTATCTGCCGGACCTCCCGCGCCACGCTTTGGATCTTCATCACTGTTCATGTCCAAATCCCTGATTCTGGCCGGTTTTGCCCGGCATCGTCTTGGTCTTTATAAGCTAACTGTCATAAAAAAGCGGCCCCGCTGCAAGAGCGGAGCCGCAATTTCCGTAGCACGGAAGCAAGATTTGCCGCGATTCAGATCACTGAATCCAGCCCTGCTCCTTATAATATTTCTCGGCACCCGGATGCAGCGGCGCAGAGTTGCCCTCTGCCACCATCGCCTCGGGGGTGAGGTTCGCGAAGGCCGGGTGCAGACCCTTGAAGCGGTCGAAATTGTCGAAGACCGCCTTGACGACTTCGTAGACAACATCGTCGGGCACGTCCGCCGAGGTCACGAAGGTCGCCTTCACGCCGAAGGTGTTGGTATCGGCATCGGTCCCGGCATACATGCCGCCCGGAATGACCGCCTTGGCGTAGTAAGGATTTTCCTCGACCAGCTTGTCGATTTCCGGACCTTCGACAGGCACCAGATTCGCCTCGACGGTAGAGGTCGCTTCCTGAATCGAACCGTTGGGATGGCCGACCGTATAGACGATCGCGTCCACCTTGTTGTCACCAAGCGCCGCCGACTGTTCCGCCGGCTTCAGTTCGGATGCGAGCGCGAAGTCACCCATCGTCCAGCCCTTGGCGTCCAGCACAACCTGCATGGTCGCAAGCTGGCCCGAACCCGGATTGCCGACATTGACGCGCTTGCCCTTCAGGTCATCGAAGGTCGCAATATTGGCATCCTTGCGGGCGACGACGGTGAAGGGTTCCGGGTGGACCGAGAAGATCGCCCGTTCCTTGTCGAACTTCTTGTCGCCTTCGAATTCCGGGGTATCACCGTTATAGGCGTGATACTGGATGTCCGACTGCGCGACGCCCATGGTCATGTCGCCGGCCTTGATGGCGTTGACATTGGCCACCGATCCGCCGGTCGAGGGCGCGGTGCATTTGATGCCCGTGGTCGCTGTATCGCGGTTCACGAGCCGGCAGATCGACTGGCCGACGACGTAATAAACGCCGGTCTGACCGCCGGTGCCGATGGTGATGAACTTTTCCTCCGGTGCCGACTGCGCTTGCACGCCGGTGGCCAGCGTGGCCAGCGTGAAGGCAGCGGTGAAGGTTTTGATGAGGTTCATCTGTAGTCTCCCCTGTTGTTTGATAGCCCTACCGTCCAATATCTGCGCCGAAAGTGCAACAGTCGAGAAGCAATCACGGAAAATGTCAGATATTGCTTGTTCGGCACTGATTCGACAGGGTTCTGCGGTTCATCGCTGGCTGTGCTGAACGGGCCGCAAGGGGCGGGCAGCGGGCCGACACCCCTTGCCAAATCGCCCCGAAGGCCCGGACATGGGCCAGGCCCACGATTCTGCCGCGAAGGATGCAGCACCCATGTCTACGCGATACCCACCCCTCGATGATGCCGCATGGCCCGAATCGCTTCGCGAGCTGCATGGCGGCTTTGCGAGCGCGCTGAATGTCTATCGCACGATGGCCCATCACCCGGCACTTCTGGCCGCGTGGGCACCGCTGCGCGCGCACATCGTCACTGCCCCTTCGCTGACGCCCGATCAAAGCGAAGTCGTGATCCTGCGCAGCGGGCATCGCCTCGGTTCTGGCTATGAATGGGCGCATCATGTGCACCGTTCACGCCGGATCGGCATGGACGATGCGCGCATCGCCTCTATCGCCGGGCCATTGGCCGGGATGTCGCCAGAGGACCGCGTGCTTGCCGGTGCCGTTGACGAATTGTTCGACGCGCGCCGTCTTGGCGCCGACACGCAGCAGGCCGTGGCCGGGCTGGTCGGAACCGAGGGGTTGTTCGATCTGATCGCGACCGTCGGCTTCTATTCGGTGCTCGGCTATATCGTCGAAAGCTTCGCCACGCCGGTTGACCCCGCAATTGCCGCGGAGCTTGAGGAGACGCCGCTGTGAAAACCGATGTGATCGTCATTGGCGGCGGCATCGCCGGCATATCGGTCGCCGCGCGGCTTGCCGATGCGGCCAGCGTCACTGTCCTTGAAAGCGAGGGCCGCATCGGCACCCAGTCTTCGGGCCGGTCAGCGGCGATCTTCGTTATGAATTACGGCGGCGAAGCGATCCGTGAGGTGAACGAGGCCGCGCGCGAATTCTTTCTGAACCCGTCCGAGATCACCGAACTGCCCCTCCTTGCCCCGCGTGGCGAGATGATGGTCGCACGCGCCGAGGATTTCACAGCGCTCGACGACTATCTGCGCACCGCCCGCGACGTCGAGGAGCTGACGACGGCTGACGCCCTTGCACTTTGCCCGATCCTGCGCCCCGAAGCCGCGCTGAGAGCGAGCATCGAGCGCGGCGCGCAGACCATCGACTGCGACCTTCTGCTGAACGGTTTTGCAAAACTTCTGCGCCGTCGCGGCGGCACGATTCAGCATGATGCGCCGGCCAAGGCGATCGACCGCAGCGACGGGCTGTGGCAAGTCACAACGCCTGCCGGACGCTTTTCTGCCCCGGTCATCGTCAATGCAGCCGGTGCCTGGGCGGACGAAGTTGCCAAAAGCGCGGGCATAGGACCGCTGGGTCTGGTGCCGCACCGGCGCAATGCCGCGATCCTGCCTGCGCCCGAGCATCATGACATCGCCGCATGGCCGATGGTGGTAAATGCGTCGGAGCGCTGGTATTTCAAGCCCGAGGCAGGCAAGCTCATGTTCTCTCCCTGTGATGCCATCGCGACGCAGCCGATGGACGCGTGGAGCGATGACATGGAACTGGCGGAGGGGCTGGATCGGTTCAGTCAGGACGTGACTTACGAGGTCACGCGCGTCGAACGCTCCTGGGCCGGGCTCAGGACATTTGCGCCAGACCACGTCCCCGTCATCGGGTTCGATCCGTCCGCAGAAGGTTTCTTCTGGCTGGCCGGTCAGGGCGGCATCGGAATTCAGACATCGCCCGCGCTTTCGGAACTGGCCGCCGCGCAGATCCTTGGGCTGCCTTTGCGTCTGTCGGCACAAACCGTCGCAGCACTTTCGCCGGCGCGGTTCACGCCGGCTCAACCATAAAGCTGACGGGCGCGATCTTCGAAGGCACGCACGATCCGGCCCATTGCCTCGTCAAAGACAACGCCGATCAGCTTGCCCAGAATGGCGTTGCGGAATTCGAAATCCACGAAGAAATCGACCTCGCTGCCGCCTTCCGGCAGGTCGCGGAAGGTCCAGCCGGATTTCAGATAGCGGAAAGGACCGTCGAGATATTCGGTGTCGATCTTGCGATCATCGGGCCACAGGACCACACGACTGCCAAAACGTTCGCGGAAGACCTTGAAGGAGATAACCAGATCGGCCTCGATCACCTCGGACCCGTCCGGGCGCGTCTGTCGTTCACGGATGCGGGCAGCGGTGTTCCAGGGCAGGAATTCCGGGTAGCGTTCGACATCGGCGACCAGTTCATACATTTGTTCGGCGCGATAAGGCAGTTTGCGCGTTTCAGAACGATGAGGCAAAAGCTAAGGTCCGTTGCAGGCGATTTCGCCGGGAATAGCGCAGGGGGCGCATATGAGCAATCTGAACTGGCTGATCCGCGCGTATCGTTGGGCGCGCAACCCGCCGGGTCCGCGACGCATCAAGCTTGTTTTCGGCATTATCGCTGCGGGCCTGATCATGTTGGCGCTGGAGAAGCTGGGCTGGTGGCCAGACTGGGCGACGATGGAGCGGGGCCGCGGTCCGTGAACCGCGACCCGATCCGAACGTCCTAAAGACCCGCCGCCTTGAAGGTATTGCAAGACGCGAGATTGCCGCCGTCATAGCCGCGCATGAACCATTCCTGCCGATCGGCAGAGGAGCCATGCGTGAAGGCATCCGGCACAACTGCGCGGCCGGAGCTTTGCATCAGCGCGTCGTCGCCCACCGCAGCGGCCGCATCCATCGCCTCGCCAATGTCTTCGCGGGTGATCTTCAGGTCCTGCGCCGAATTGCGGGCCCACATACCCGCAAAGCAATCGGCCTGAAGCTCTGTCAGGACAGACAGATAGTTCGAATCCTTCTGACTGGACTGCTGGCGCATCTGGGTGACGCGCGGCAAGATGCCAAGCTGGTTCTGGACGTGGTGGCCCACCTCATGCGCGATCACATAGGCCGCAGCCAGATCGCCGCCGGCGCCCATCCGGTTCTGCATGGTGTTGAAGAAATCCGTATCGAGATAGACCTTCTGATCCATCGGGCAATAGAACGGCCCCATCTGTGCCGACGCCCCGCCGCAGCCTGACTGCGTCATGCCGGAATACAGCACCATCTGTGGATCCGTGTAATCCTTGCCGGCCTGATCGCGCACAGTCTGGCCGAACACGTCTTCGGTCTCCGCGAGGATGACGGACACGAACTGGCCCATCTGCTGTTCCTCTGCCGTCAGCTCGCGTGGCTCGCTGCTGGTTTGCGTCTGCGAAACGCTGTTCACCACCGGCGAGATGTCGATGCCGAAGAAATAACCGAATGCCAGCACGGCCAGCATCCCGACGATCCCCATGCCACCTGCACCACTGACGCCCATCCCGCGCCGATCTTCCACATTGCGGCTGGTCCGCCGTCCGCGCCATTCCATCGCTGTCTTCTCTCCTGCAAAAGGCTGCGCCGTGTTCACAGGCGCATGATTGGCAAGGATAAACCCTAAGCGGGCTTGACGGTTCCTGCAAGGCGCGCGAGACGGGGCGCGAATTCGTCGGTTGAAGGGACCACGACCATGCTGAGACGGCTTTACGACTGGACAATGGACCTGGCCGCGCGCCCATATGCGATGTGGGCGCTGTTTGTCGTGGCCTTCGTCGAAAGCTCGTTCTTTCCGATCCCGCCCGATGTGCTGATTATCCCGATGGTGCTGGCTGCACGGCACAAATGGGCGCGGATCGCGCTTGTCGCGACGGCCGGATCTGTGCTGGGTGCCTTGTTCGGCTATTGGATCGGCGCGGCCCTTATGGACACGCTCGGCAACCGCATTCTGGCGGCTTACGGCAAAGAGGGCGACTTCGCATCGCTGGCAGCCCGATTCGATCAGTATGGGGGCTGGGCAGTCCTGTTCGCGGGCCTTACCCCCTTCCCGTTCAAGGTTATCACGATCTTTTCAGGTGCCGTGAACCTGAGCCTGCCGGTCTTCATCGGCACGGCGATCATCGCACGCGCCGGGCGGTTTTTCCTGGTGTCCTGGCTGCTGTATCGCTTTGGCCCGCCGATCCGCGACTTCATCGAAAAGCGGCTCGGCCTGGTCTTCACCGTCTTTCTGGTCTGCCTGATCGCAGGCTTCTATGTGCTGAAATTCCTATGATTGACCTTTCCGCACGTCAGCTTGCAATCGCCGCGGGCGCAGGTTCTGCCGCCCTGCTGATCGCAGCCCTTGGCTTTCAGTCGATCGGATATGTCCCCTGCGAGCTTTGTATCCTGCAACGCTGGCCGCATCTGGCGGCGGCGATCATCGCGGCAATCCTGATTTTCGCCGATATCCGGATTATGCGTTGGGCCGGGGCGCTTGCCGCAGGTCTGGCCTGCGCCTTCGCGATCTATCACGCCGGTGTCGAACTGGCATGGTGGGAAGGCCCGGCAGCCTGCACGGGCGGGATCGACGCGATGCTGAACATGTCGACACAGGACCTGATGACGCAGCTTCAATCGGCGCCTGTCGTGCGGTGCGATCAGCCGCAATGGTATTTCCTTGGCCTGACGATGGCCGGCTGGAACGCGATCATTTCAGCGATCCTGACCGGAATGTGGCTGCGTTCGGCGCTTGGTGGCGGCATTCGTCTCTGACGGCGTTGCACCCCACCAAGTGCAGGTGCTATACCCCGCCTCAACAATATCTTGAGGCGTGAGACGTGGCCGATACCCCCGAAGACGACGATCTGGAACTGGCCGGAAACGGCAATGGCGACGACACGACAGGCACGGCCCGCGCGGTCATGCCTCATGACGGCCCGCAGATCGACATTACCGATGAAATGCGGTCGAGCTATCTCGACTATGCGATGTCGGTCATCGTCAGCCGCGCGATCCCGGATCTGCGCGACGGGCTGAAGCCTGTGCATCGGCGCATCCTTTACGCGATGCACGAGACTGGCAACACGCATGACAAACCCTATCGCAAATCGGCGCGCCCGGTCGGCGATGTGATGGGTAAATACCACCCGCATGGCGACGCCGCGATCTACGATGCGCTCGTCCGGATGGCGCAGGACTTTTCCATGTCGCTGCCGCTGCTGGACGGACAGGGCAACTTCGGGTCGATGGACGGCGACCCGCCCGCCGCGATGCGCTATACCGAAGTTCGCATGGCCAAGCCGGCCGATTTCCTGCTGGCCGATATCGACAAGGATACCGTCGATTTTCAGGACAACTATGACGGCAAGGACCGCGAGCCGACCGTCCTTCCGGCGCGCTTTCCGAACATGCTCGTCAATGGCGCGGGCGGTATCGCCGTCGGCATGGCCACCAATATTCCGCCGCATAATCTGGGCGAGGTGATCGACGGCACGCTGGCGCTGATCGACGACCCGGATCTGTCGACCGAACGCCTGATGGAGATCATCCCCGGCCCCGATTTTCCGACCGGGGCGACGATCCTGGGCCGCTCGGGCATCCGCAAGGCCTATCTGGAAGGTCGCGGCAGCGTCATCATGCGCGCCAAGACCCGGATCGAGGCGTCCTCGCGCAGCGGGCGCGAGTCGATCATCATCGAGGAAATTCCCTATCAGGTGAACAAGGCCACGATGATCGAAAAGATCGCCGAACTGGCCAAGGAAAAGCGGATCGAAGGGATTGCGCACGTTCAGGACGAATCCGACCGCCACGGTGTCCGCGTCGTGGTGGAGCTGAAGCGCGACGCGACCGCAGAGGTGGTGCTGAACCAGCTTTACCGCTTCACGCCGATGCAGACCAGCTTCGGCGCGAACATGCTGGCGCTGAACGGCGGCAAGCCCGAACAATTGGCGCTTCGCGATTTCCTGACCTATTTCATTCAGTTCCGCGAAGAAGTTGTTGCGCGCAGAACGGCGTATGAGTTGCGCAAGGCGCGCGAACGCAGTCACATCCTGTGCGGCCTGGCGGTGGCCGTGTCGAACGTGGACGAGGTCGTGGCAACGATCCGCTCCTCCTCTGACGCAGCAGAGGCCCGCGAAAGGCTGATGTCGCGCCGCTGGCCGGCGCATTCCATCCTTGAATACCTCAAGCTGATTGACGACCCGCGCCACCCGGTCAACGATGACGGCACCTATAATCTGTCGGAAACGCAGGCCCGCGCGATCCTTGATCTGCGCCTGCAGCGTCTGACCCAGCTTGGCGTGCAGGAAATCACGGACGAGTTGCAGACGCTTGCCGACAGTATCCGCGACTATCTGGCCATTCTTGCCAGTCGCGAGCGGATCATGGCCATCATCTCGGACGAGCTGCGCGAGGTGCGCGACCAGTTTGCCGTGCCGCGCCGGACCGAGATCACCGACTGGGCCGGTGACATGGACGACGAGGATCTGATCGAGCGCGAGGACATGGTCGTCACCATCACCTCGGGCGGATATATCAAGCGCACGGCACTGGCCGAATTCCGCGCGCAGAAGCGCGGCGGCAAGGGCCTGTCCGGTATGGCCACGAAGGAAGACGACGTCGTCACCACGCTTTTCGTTGCCAATACGCATACCGAGCTTCTGTTCTTCACGACGGGAGGCATGGTCTATCGGCTGAAGACGTGGCGTCTGCCGCTTGGCGGACGGACGGCGCGCGGCAAGGCACTCGTTAATATCCTTCCGATCGACAACGGCACCTCGATCGCGGCGCTGCTTCCGATGGATGCACCGGAAGCGGAATGGGATGATTATCAGGTGATTTTCGCGACGGATGGCGGCGAGGTCCGTCGCAACGCGCTTTCGGATTTCACCAATATCAAGTCAAACGGCAAGATCGCCATGAAGCTGCCGGAAGGCACCAGTCTGATCGGTGTCCGGCTGGCGACGGCTGATGACGATGTGATGCTGATCACGGCGAAAGGCCGTGCGATCCGCTTTGCCGCCACCGATGTGCGGGTGTTCAAGGGCCGCGACTCGACCGGCGTGCGTGGCATCCGGCTGGCGCCGGGCGACCGCGTGGTCAGCATGTCGGTTATCCGGCATTTCGAGGCCGATCCGGCAGAACGCGCTGCTTACCTGAAGATGCGCCGTGCGGTTGCAGGCGCGCTGGATGATGGGGCCGAAGCCGACGAGGACGAAGAGGCAGTGGCCGAAGGCAGCATCACCCAGGAACGCTATGCCGAGATGTCTGCAGCCGAGGATCTGATTCTGACCATCAGCGCCAAGGGTGCGGGCAAGACCAGTTCCAGCTTCGACTATCCGCTGCGGGGCCGGGGCGGACAGGGCGTCATGGCGATGGACAAGGCGATGCGCGGCGGCGAGCTTGTTGCCTCGTTCCCGGTAGAGCCTGACGACCAGATCATGCTTGCCACATCGACCGGGCAGTCGATCCGGGTGCCCATCGACGGGATCAGCTTCCGGTCCCGGTCCGCAGGCGGCGTGAAGGTGTTCAACACGACGAACGGCGAGACCGTGGTTTCGGTTGCACGCATCGCGGATCAGGGCGAGGATGAGCCGGTCGAGATCGGCGAAGCCTGACAGAGAGGGCGAGAGTGGAGCCACAGAACCAGATTCTGCGCGACCGGCTGCAGACCGGTTTTCTTGGCATCATCGCGTTCGCTCTGCTTCTGTTCCTGCTGGTTCAGGCGCGGTTCATGCTGATCTGCCTGGCCATCGCGATCATCATCTTTTCGCTGACATCTGATGCGATCGGCGCAATTGCGCGGCGCGGTGTCCCCAACTGGCTTGCCACGACGCTGGCGCTGATCGGGATCGGCAGCGGGCTGCTTTGGGCCTCGGCAACCGTCGTAGGCCAGATCAACGAGGTGGTGACGACCTCTATTTCCTATGCCGAGCAGATGCAGGCGGCACTGCCGGCCCTGCTTGAATGGCTGGGTCCGGAAGCGCAGCAGACCGTCGATACCGCGATCCGCAATTTCAACGTGACCGGCTGGATGCGCACGGCCGCGGGCAGCGCGTCGAACCTGTTATCGGGCGCGGTGCTGATCTTCTTGTTCGTGGGTTTCATGTTCGCGGAACGGACCTGGTTCCCGCTGAAGATCGAAAGCCTGCTCAGCAATGATGCGGTGGCGACGCAGCAGGTGCGCAAGATCATCAACTCGATCATGCGGCGAGTGAACCGCTATCTGATCGTCAAGACGCTGGTCAGCGCTGCAACGGCGCTGTGTGTCTGGGTGATCTTCACGGCAGCCTCACTACCGCTGGCCGGGGCGATTGCGCTGTTGACCTTCGCGCTGAACTTCATCCCGTCGATAGGGTCTATCGTGGCGACGATCATTGCGGTCGTTCTCAGCTATGTGCTGACTGCCGACCTGACCACGACGGTTGCCATTGCCATCGCCTGCACGGTGGTTCAGTTCGCCATCGGCAATGTGCTGGACCCGATGCTTCTGGGCCAGACGCTGCGCCTGTCCAGCTTCGGTATTATCCTGTCGCTGGCGTTCTGGGCCGCGATCTGGGGAATACCGGGCATGTTCCTTGCAGTGCCGATCATGGTCGCCATGATGATCGTCTGCGCCCATATTCCGTGGCTCAGGCCTGTCGCGGTCATGCTCTCTCGCGAGGGGCATCCTGATGACGGGCTGGCCGATGATGAATAAGCCGGGCGATCCGGTCGGGCGCAACGCCGGGAGGAGCACAAAATGAGCCGCAGCCGCGTCAACGACATCGCCGCCGCCCTGCCCGGTGCCGCCCATTCCGACCCGTGGGGCGGCGGACATGACTGCTGGAAAGTCGGCGGGAAGATCTTCGCGCTGATCGGCGCATCGGAAGACCGTGTCTCTGTCAAATGTGACAGTATCGAAACCGCAGATATGCTGATCGAGGCAGGCATCGCCAGCAAGGCGCCCTACATGCATCGAAGCTGGGTGTCGCTGGCATGCGACGCCGCGGAGGATGAGCTGGACCACCGTATCCGGCAGTCCTACCGGATCATCCGCGGCACACTTCCGAAAAAGGCGCAGGCCGAACTGGCGGAGATCGACCCGACCCGCTGACAGGTCCGGCCGCGCCCTAGCGAAACAGGATCAGGCTTGACGGGGCCCAACCGATCACGCCGCGATCGCCGACGCAGGACACGTCCCGCCCATAGACATTCCGCATCGAGATGCGCACCGGCTTGGACTGCGTGCCGTCCTCTTCATCCAGACGCACATCGTAATAGGTCATGTCGCCGTAATAGACGACCTCGTCAATCGTGCCGCCGTTCTGGCGCGGCGCTGTCTGGCTCTGCCCTGCCGGGAAGATGCTGACGGCCTCGGGACGAAAGCCGATCATCGGTCCCGCATCCGGGTCTTCGTTGCGGGCAACCTGGGAATGGGCAAGCTCGATCTCGCCCAGGCCTTCGACGTCAACGCGGATCACCTCGCCATCTTCCGACAGGATCGTTGCGGGCAGAAAATTCATGACGCCGATGAAATCCGCCACGCGGCGCGTCACCGGTCGGGCGTAAAGCGATTCCGGTTCGTCCAACTGTGCGATCTGACCTTCGAACATGACCGCGATGCGGTCCGACATGACAAGCGCCTCTTCCTGATCGTGAGTCACCAGGACAAAGGTGATACCGACCTGACGCTGAAGTTTTATCAGTTCGACCTGCATCTGCTCGCGCATCTTGCGATCCAGCGCCGAAAGCGGTTCGTCCAGCAACAAGACCTTCGGCTTCAGGATAAGCGCACGTGCCAGCGCAACACGCTGACGCTGACCACCCGACAAAGCATGGGCGGCACGGTTGCCATAGCCGGTCAGCCCGACCATCTTCAGCGCCTCGTCAACGGCTGCGGCCTTTTCCGATTTGCTGCGGGGATCGCGCCGCAGGCCGAATGCGACGTTTTCGGCGACGGTCAGGTGCGGGAAAATGGCGTAGGACTGAAAGACCATGTTGGTCGGCCGCTTGTTGGCAGGCACCGCCGCCATGTCCTTGTCGTCGATCAGAACCACGCCCGAGGAAATATCCTCGAACCCCGCGATGGTGCGCAAAAGCGTTGTCTTGCCGCAGCCGGAAGGACCGAGCAGGGAAAAGAATTCCCCCTCGCGGATATCAAGGTCGATGCCGCGCAGGGCGTGGTAGTCGCCGTAGTATTTGTGCACCTCGCGGCATTCGATCATCGGTCGCGCTGCCTGCAATTCGCCATAGCGGTTCGCAGATTTTGCGTTGCGCTGCATCGGGGCCGGACGTACGTCCGGTTGCCGGGCGGCGGTGTTCGAATCGTTCACAGGAAACCCCCATGGTCTTTCTGGCCGGTCCGGGCAACGCCGCGGCGGCGGAAATATTCAGCTATCGTCAGAAGCACGATCGACATGACGACAAGCACGGTGCCAAGCGACATGATGACCGGAATCGCCTTCGGAAAACGAAGCTGGCTGAAGATATAGGTCGGCAGCGTCGGCTCGTTCCCGGCGAGGAAGAAGGCGATGATGAATTCGTCAAGGCTGATCGTGAAGCTCATCAACAGCGCCGAAACGATACCCGGCATCACCAGCGGCAGGATCACAAGGCGAAAGGCGCTCCACTTCGTTTCGCCAAGATCATAGGCCGCTTCCTCCAGCGATTTGTCCAGACTGTTGAACGCCGTCGACAGGATCGCGATTGCGTAGGGCAGACAGATCAGCGTGTGACCAAGGATCACCGTGAAGATGGAAAGCTGCACCCCGATGGCCAGCAGCACGACCAGAAGCGACATTGCGACGATGATTTCCGGCAGCACCAGCGGAAGCATGATAAGCCCCATGATGCCGGGCTTGCCCGGAAAGTTGAACCGGGTCGAGGCGCGCGCCGCGAAGATGCCAAGGCAGGTCGCCATGATCGACGAACTGACAGCGATAATCAGCGAATTGGTGAATGCCCGGCGCAGCGTCGCATTCGCGACCATCTGACCGAACCATTCGGTCGTGAAGCCCTTCAGGGGGAAGGCGATGATCGTGCCTGAATTGAACGCGAAGATCGGCAGCAGCAAGATGGGCGCATAAAGAAAGATCAGATACGCTATCGCGTAAGCGCGCAGACCCCCGCCCTTCATTGCTGCACCCTCAGGAATCGCCGGTTGAAGAACAGGAAGATCAGGCTGACCACCGTTACGATCAGCATGGCCGTGATCGCCAGCGCAGACCCCATCGGTTTATTATCAAGCGCAAGCATGTTCGCCTGGACCATATTCGCGATCATCGGGATCTTGCCGCCGCCGATCAGTTCGGGCGTCACATAGTCGCCGATGGTCGGAATGAAGACGATCAGCGTCGCCGCGATCACCCCCGGCATGGCAAGCGGCAGGGTCACGCGCCAGAATGTCATCAGCCGCGACTCGCCCAGATCGCGCCCGGCCTCCAGCAGCGAGCGGTCGATCTTTTCGAGCGCCACATAGATCGGCAGGATCGCGAATGGCGCATAGGCATGGGCAAGCGTGATGACCATTGCCTGAACGTTAAACAGAAGAAAGCCAAGCGGCTCGTCAATAAGCCCGAGGCCGGTCAGCGATGAATTGATGACCCCGTTATGCCCAAGGATAACCTTCCACAGGAACACGCGGATCAGATACGAGGTCCAGAACGGAATGGTGATAAGGAATATCCACAGCGCCTTGCGTTCCGGCTTGACCACGAAGGACAGGAAATAGGCCACCGGAAAGGCCAGCAGGACCGTGGCCAGTGTCACCGCCACCGCAACCCCGAGCGAGCGCAGCATGATCTTGTGAAACACCGGATCAGTCCACACCGCCCGATAGTTTTCCAGCGTGAATTCCCGGATCACCTCCAGATAACCGTCCTTGAAGAAGGAATAGGCGAGGATCGTCAGAAGCGGCGCGGCCAACAGCAGGATTGCATAGATCAGCGGCGGCGAGACCATCGCCAGCCCCTGGCGCGCTTCGGCGTCGAAACGGGGTGCGGACATCATTTCTCCCTGCTGGCCGTTTGCGACCACTCTATAAAGGGAACCGCCGAGATGAAAAGCCGCATTGCGACATGGATTTGCCCTTGGGGCGCGCTTTGACTGCATGCTGGGCAACCCGCAAAAGCCTTCCCTTGCGTCAGCTTTCGCGGATACCGTTTTTTTGAACAGGTGAAGGCGTTTAAACTCGACAGAGCCATGAACGCATGCTCATTATGCGGCAAGCGGGGCCGAAACGAACCTCGCCTTGTGGAGGAACTATGACCGATAAATCGAAACTCGACCGCCGTCGCTTCCTGACGCATGCGACGATTGGCGGGGCGTCTGCCGCCGCTGCCAGCACGCTCGCCGCGCCGGCGATCGCACAGGAAATGCCGACCATAAACTGGCGGATGACCTCGTCCTTCCCGAAATCGCTCGACACCATCTATGGCGGTGCGGAAGTACTGTCGCAGATGGTCAGCGACGCGACTGACGGCAAATTCAAGATTCAGGTTTTCGCGGCAGGCGAACTCGTCCCCGGCCTGCAGGCAGCGGACGCCGCCAGCGAAGGCACGGTGGATTGCTGCCACACGGTTTCCTACTATTACTGGGGCAAGGACCCGACCTGGGCGCTTGGTGCCGCAGTGCCGTTCGCGCTGTCGGCCCGCGCCCACAACGCTTGGCAGTATCACGGCGGCGGGATTGACCTGTTCAACGAATTCCTCGCGACGCAGAACCTGTTCGGCCTGCCGGGCGGCAATACCGGCGCCCAGATGGGTGGCTGGTATCGCAAGGAAATCAACACGGTCGACGACCTGAAGGGTCTGAAGGTGCGCCTTGGCGGGTTTGCCGGTGCCGTGGCTGAAAAGCTGGGCGTCGTGCCGCAACAGATTGCCGGCGGCGACATCTATCCGGCGCTGGAAAAGGGCACGATCGACGGCGCTGAATGGGTTGGTCCCTATGACGACCAGAAGCTCGGCTTCGCGAAGGTCGCGCCGTATTACTACTACCCTGGTTGGTGGGAAGGCGGTCCGACCGTCCACTTCCTGTTCAACAAAGAGAAGTATGACGGCCTTCCGCCGGTCTATCAGAACATTCTGCGCACCGCCTGCCAGGCAGAAGATGCCGACATGCTGCAGAAATACGACTGGAAGAACCCGACTGCCCTGAAAGAGCTGGTCGCCTCCGGCGCGCAGCTTCGTCCGTTCCCGCAGGATGTGCTTCAGGCCTTCTACGAGGCCGCGAACGAGGTTTATACCGAACTCGACGCCTCGAACGAGAACTGGAACAAGATCTGGACCTCGATCAAGGCATTCCGCAACGACTGGTATCTATATAACCAGACGGCCGAATATACTTACGATACCTTCATGATGATTCAGCAGCGCAACGGCACGCTGTAATCAGATCGTATGAATGCGAAAAGGGCGCCTTCGGGCGCCCTTTTTCATTTGCTACGCTGGCGCAATAGCCGGTGAGCGCGATGCGCAGTCAGGTCGCAGCACAGCAAGCACCTGCCCGCGCCCGGCGCAGCTGCGCGACAGCCGCGTCAGCGGCCGTTTTCCCCTTCCCATCCGGCGCGAACCCTGCTATGCGCCCGGCTTCGGCTTCACCCTTGGAGGAAGCCGCGTAACCTGAAAGGAATATATCATGGCCAAAGAGATCCCAGATCTGGTGGCCGAGGCACGTACGGGGACAGGCAAGGGGGCCGCCCGTCAAGCTCGCCGTAACGGCAAGGTGCCCGGCATTGTTTATGGTGACCACAAGGACCCGGTCGCCGTTCAATTCGACTTCAACCAACTGCTGACCAAGCTGCGCGCCGGTCGCTTCATGTCCACCCTGTGGAACCTGAAGCTGGACGGTCAGGACGACGTGCGCGTCATCTGCCGCGGTGTTCAGAAAGACGTGGTGAAGGACCTGCCGACGCATATCGACTTCATGCGCCTGCGCCGCACCTCGAAAGTGAACCTGTTCATCCATGTCGAGTTCATCAACCATGAAAAGGCCCCCGGCCTGAAACGTGGCGGCACGCTGGTCACGGTTCGCCCGGAAGTCGAGCTGAACGTGACTGCTGGCGATATCCCGGAAAGCATCGTCGTGGACCTTGAAGGCCATGAAATCGGCGACTCGATCCATATCGGCGATGTGAAGCTGCCGGCTGGCGCGACGCCGACCACGGACCGCAACTTTGTCATCGCGAACATCGCTGCCCCGTCGGCGCTGGTGTCGGAAGAAAACGAAGGCGGCTCGGACGAGACTGCGGCCGATGCAGATGCAGAACTGCCCGAAACCGAAGAAGAAGCCGCAGAAGAGTGATCTTCTGCCGCAACGGCTTCAGCAAAGGCGGCGCTTCGGCGTCGCCTTTTTCTTTGTCCGCTCAGATGACCTTGCGCGGCTTGGCCGTCGCGGCGTCGCCGGTATTCGGCGTGCCGGTAGGTTCGATCAGCAGCAGATGTGCCTCGGTTCGGGCGACCGGCCGATGCTCCACATCTTTCGGCACGACGAACATCTCACCCTTTTTCAGCGTCACGACGCGGTCCCGAAGCTGAATGTCGATTTCACCATCCAGCACCAGAAAGAAGTCATCCGTATCCGGGTGGGAATGCCAATTGAATTCACCCACGACCTTCACGACCATGACGTCATGGCCGTTGAACTCTGTCACCGTGCGGGGCGACTAGTGATCGTCGAAGGTGGCGAGTTTGTCGGCCAGATTGATCGCATCAGCCATGCGCGGCCTCGCCTGCGGCTTCCGCTTCATCAATGGCGGCAAGGGCCGCCTGCCATGACAACATGATCGAGGCGTGGCGGTTCGGATAATCCCGCGCGGGCACCAGCACCTCAAGGCCGCCCCATGGCGCGTCCGGCACTGGCCCCGCTTCTTTCAGCATTGCGCGCAACTGGTCGGCACCCTTTGCGATTTCGTCACGACTGGCACCCATGACGCTCTGTCCCAATACCCCCGCCGAGGCCTGCCCAAGTGCGCAAGCCCGTACCTCTTGCCCGAAATCCGCGATGCGACCGCCTTCCATCCGCACATGCGCCGTTACCGTGGACCCGCATTGGGGCGAGCGTTTCATGGCGCTTCCCTGCGCGTCCGCGATCTTGCCCAGATGCGGAATATCCGCCGCCAAAGCGAGGATCCGCTTGGAATACAGCTGCATCATATCGGCGTCGGACATGGTTTTCCTCGGGTGGTTCAATGGTTAGATAGGCAGCGTATCCCCGAAAGGAAAGTCCATGTTCGATCCATCCACGCTGCGCTATGACGCCAATGGGCTGATCCCCGCCATCGCGCAGGACGCCGCAAGCGGCGAGGTGCTGATGATGGCATGGATGAATGCCGAATCCGTCGCGCGCACGCTGAACAGCGGCAATGTCACCTATTGGTCGCGTTCGCGGCAAAGCTTCTGGGTCAAGGGCGAGACATCGGGCCACCTGCAAAAGCTGGTGGAAATGCGCGTCGATTGCGACCGCGACACTTTGCTGGTGCTGGTCGATCAGACTGGCCCGGCCTGCCACACCAACCGCAGAAGCTGCTTCTATACCGCGCTGCGCGACGGTCAGGAAATCGAGATCCTGAAGCCGCTACAGGCCGACTAGGGTCCGAATATCGGCGGGGCTTGCGCCCTGCCCGCGCAGTTCCCGCAGGCTACGGGCGTCGTCGCGCTTGGCCAGCCGCTTGCCTGCCTCATCCCGGATCAGGCGGTGATGAAGGTATTCGGGCGTCTGCAGATCCAGCAACCGCTGCAGCAGGACGTGAATCCAGGTCGAATCGAACAGGTCCAATCCGCGCGTCACCAACGTGATCGCCTGCGCCGCATCATCGACCACGACCGACAGATGATACGAGGTACCCATCCCTTTCCGAGCCAGAACCACATCGCCAATGCCGCGCAAAAAAGCATCACGGTTCAGGACATGAGGGCCGTTGTCGCGAAAATTCAGCATATTGTCGCCAAGCAAGTCGAAGGCGCGTTCTGCGTCCAGCCGGATCACGTCGCCCGGCTGGATCGACGCCATCCTGCGCCCTCGACAGGTGCCGGGATAGACCAAGCCGTCGGGCCCATGGATTGGCGCGCCCTCCTGCGGGGCCGAAAGCGCGGCCTTGATATCGCCGCGCGTGCAGGAACAGGGGTAGGTGACGCCAAGCCCGGCCAGATGATCCAGCGCGTTTGCATAGATGCCCAGCCGGTCAGATTGCCGCATCACGGGTTCGGGCCAGTCCAGCCCAAGCCAGCGAAGATCGTCATAGATCGCGGCTTCGAATTCGGGCTTGCAGCGGTCCCCGTCGATATCCTCGATTCGCAAAAGCATATGTCCGGCCTCGGCCGCGACAAGCGCCGAATAGGCATGACCCAGGTGCAAAAGCCCCGTGGGCGACGGCGCAAACCGCGTTACTGTACCGCCAGCCATGCCCGGAAATCGTCCTTGGCGCGGTTCGTATAGGCCGGATAGCGGTCCTTGCGGCCACGACGCCCGCCCTTTGCCTCGACCGGGGGGAACAGGCCGAAATTCACGTTCATCGGCTGGAAGGTCTTGGCCTCTGCCCCGCCGGTGATGTGGTGGATCAGCGCGCCCATGGCCGTCGTACCGGGCGGCGCGGCCAGGTCGCGGCCAAGCGCCTCGGCAGCGGCCATCCGGCCCGCCAGCAGACCCATCGCCGCACTTTCGACATAGCCTTCAACCCCCGTCACCTGCCCGGCAAAACGAAGGTTCGGACGGGCACGCAGCCGCATCCGGTCGTCCAGCAGCGTCGGCGAATTCAGGAAGGTATTGCGGTGAATACCGCCAAGCCGCGCGAATTGCGCATTCTGCAAGCCGGGGATCATGCGGAACACCTCGGTCTGGGCACCGTATTTCATCTTGGTCTGAAAGCCGACGATATTATAAAGCGTTCCCAAAGCGTTATCCCGGCGAAGCTGGACAACGGCATAGGGCTTTTCTTCGGGCTTATGGGCATTGGTCAGCCCCACCGGCTTCATCGGGCCGTGGCGAAGCGTTTCGCGCCCGCGTTCGGTCATCACTTCGATCGGCAGGCAGCCGTCGAAATAGCCCGCTGTTTCGCCCTCGTGGAATTCAGCCTTCTCAGCGGCCAGCATGGCGTCGATGAAGGCTTCATATTCCGGTTTGGTCATCGGGCAGTTGATATAGGCCGTCCGCTCTTCCTCGGTCTCGCCCTTGTCATAACGCGACTGCCGCCAGGCGATATCCATGTCAATGCTGTCGGCATAGACAATGGGCGCAATGGCATCGAAGAAGGCCAGCGATTCCGCCCCGGTTTCGGCCCGGATCGCAGCGCCAAGTGCCGCCGAGGTCAAAGGCCCGGTCGCGATGATCCAGCGACCATCCTGCGGCAGTTCGGTGATCTCGCCTTCCTCGACGCTGACCAGCGGTTCGGCCCGCAATGCGGCAGTCACATCGGCGGAAAAGGCGTCGCGATCCACCGCCAGCGCACCGCCGGCGGGCAGCTTGTGACGGTCGGCCATGGCCATGATCAGCCCGCCCGCAGCCCGCATTTCCCAATGAAGCTGGCCCACGGCGTTGTTTTCGTCATCGTCCGACCGAAACGAATTCGAGCAGACCATTTCCGCGAAATCGCCGGACTTGTGGGCGAAGGTTTCAACCTTGGGCCGCATCTCGTGCAGCACCACAGGCACGCCCGCGCGGGTGATCTGCCAAGCGGCCTCTGATCCGGCCAGGCCGGCACCGATGATATGAATGGGTTCCATGGCGGGCGGTTAGCAATGCGCGTCGCGGGACGCAAGGAAAAGGCGCGGCCAGGCCGCGCCTTCATCGTCATGACAGGATCAGGCGTCGAAGCTTTCGACGCGCTTCGGCCCCTCGACACGTTCGATCGCGATCTGGCGGGGCTTCAGCGCCTCAGGCACTTCGCGGACCAGGTCGATATGCAGCATCCCGTCCTGATGCGAGGCGCCTTCGACGCGGATATGTTCGGCCAGCGTGAAGCGGCGTTCGAACGCGCGGGTGGCGATACCCCGATGCAGGAATTTGCGGCTGTCATCTTCCTCGGCCTTCCTGGCCGAAACGATGACAGAGCCGTCGCGCAGTTCGACATTCAGATCATCGGCGGTAAAGCCCGCAACAGCGATGGAAATGCGATACGCATCATCGCCGGTTTTTTCAATATTATAAGGAGGATAGGACTGGGTGGCGCTGTCAGCGGACAGGGCGCGATCCATCAGGTCGGCCATGCGGTCGAATCCGACCGAGGCGCGGTAGAGCGGTGCGCGATCAATATGACGCATGATACATCCTTTCGAAGCGATGCCTATGTGATGCCCCCGGATGACCGGGCGGCGTTTGACGAGACCCTTGCGGCGTCCCGCAGGGCGAATCTGGGATTGATTTCGATGGTTTCAAGAGGGGTAAAACCGCACCGCGCAGGCCGTCCACCGGCTGTGCACAGCACGTACACCGCCCGCAAACCGCCAAATGACGCGTGACGTCAGGCCGATAGCGCCGCCGGTTTCGGCCCGCCGGTCGCCCAGTCCAGCAGCTCTACCGTATGGACGACCGGGGTTTCGGTGCCCGACCCGATCTGGACCATGCAGCCGATATTGCCTGCCGCGATGATCTCGGGCTTTGTCGCCGCGAGCGTCGCCAGCTTGCGCGATTTCAACGCGCCCGACAGTTCCGGTTGCAACAGATTATACGTCCCTGCCGAGCCGCAGCAGAGATGCGGGTTTTCCGGTTCAACCACGGTAAAGCCCGCCTGCGAAAGCAGGGTTTTCGGCGCGGTCTTGACCTGTTGGCCGTGCTGCAGCGAGCAGGCCGAGTGATAGGCCACGCGGGCCGCCTTGGGCGTCACCTCGGGCAGACCGAACACCTCGAAGAATTCGGTCACGTCCTTTGCCAGTGCCGAGACGCGCGCGGCGTCGGGATCATCGGGGAACATATGCCCGTAATCCTTGATCGTCGTCCCGCAGCCCGAGGTGTTGATAATCACAGCATCCAGCGGGCTTTCGCGATCTGCCGCGATCAGGCTGGCGATGGCTGCGCGTGCGGTCGCGCGCCCCTCGTTGTCGCGCCCCATATGCAGCGTCATCGCGCCGCAGCAGCCGAAATCCTTCGGGATCACCACCTCGCAGCCCGCGCGGCGCAGCAGACGGATGGTCGCATCGTTGATATCCGTGTTCAGCGCGCGCTGCGCGCAGCCGATCATCAGCGCGACGCGGGCGCGTTTTGCGCCAGTGGGGGCGAAAACCTGTGCCTGATCGTTGCGGCTGACCGGCGGCAGGGCGGGCGGCGCAATTTCCAGCATCGCGCGCAAACGCGCATCCGGCATCAGCGCGCGAAACGGCCGGGCGATCCGGGCACCGCGCATCGCCAGACGGAAACGCCCGGCATGCGGCACGATCTTCGCGAGCATCCAGCGCAGCGCCCGGTCACGCCACGGGCGGCGGTAAGTCGCCTCGATATGCGCTTTGCCGATTTCCAGAAGATGCGCGTAATGCACGCCAGAGGGGCAGGTCGTCATGCAGGCAAGGCAGCCCAGACAGCGGTCGATATGCATCACCGTCTTTTCGTCGGCGGGACGCCCGGTTTCCAGCATCTCCTTCATCAGATAGATGCGCCCGCGCGGGCTGTCGAGTTCATCCCCGCGGATGAGGAATGTCGGGCAAGTCGCTGTGCAAAAACCACAATGCACGCACGAACGCAGGATCTTGTTGGCCCGGGCCAGATCGGGATCGGCAAGCTGTTCGGGCGTGAACTCGGTTTTCATGGAGCGCCCCCGAAAATGCCGCGCGGGTCGAATTTCTGTTTCAGCCCGGCATTTAGCCGCGCGGTGACGGGGTCGGTTTCCGGCAGGCTGGCGGCATCGCCGCGCAGGCGGGTGGCGCGTGCGCCGGGTGGCAGATCGGGCATCCAGTCGGGCGGGGCCTCGGCCCAGATCAGCGCGCCGCCCCAATCGACAGCATGTCTGCCCGGAAGCCCGGCCAGCATCTGTGCCGCATCGGACGGTCTCAGCACCATCCGCCAAAGCGGTCCGGTCGCGCCCGCAGCAAAATCGCGCAACATGGCGAAATCGGCATCGCCTTCCAGTATGTCCGCATCGCCATGTTTCGCCACGGCATCGCGCAGCATCCCGGCGCGGATTTCAACCGATCCCGGCAGTCCCTCCAGCCGCAGGATCACGTTGCCATCGGGCAAGCGCCCCGCACCCGTCACGTCAAAAGGCCCGCTCATGGCCGTCACCATGACCGCAATCGCGCTGGTGTCGTCCCGCGCGCGAAGGCGCAGGGTCGCGCGGACGGGCGGGATGGGCGCCGTTTTCAGCGCCACTTCCGTAATCGCGCCCAACTGACCGCGCGACCCCGCCATCAGCTTTACCAGATCATAGCCCGTCACGTTCTTCATCACGCGCCCGCCATTCTTCACGATTTCGCCGTCGCCCGTGACAAAACGCACGCCCAGCATCGCATCGCGGCACGCCCCGGCCGAAAGTCTGCGCGGGCCAGAGGCATTCGTCGCCGCCACGCCCCCGATTGTCGAACCGGGGCGCGGATCGGGTTCGAATGCCAGCATCTGACCTTCTGACGCGAGCGCGGCCTCTATCTCGGCCAAGGGGGTTCCGGCCCGCGCGACCAGTGTCAGCGCCTCGGGTTCATACAGGGCGATCCCGCTCAGCCCGGCCATGTGCAACGGCTCACCGACTTCGTCCGGCAGCGCACGTGTGCCGCCGCCGGTGATGCGGAGGGGTGCCTTTGCCGCGCGGATCATGGCAGCAAGATCGGCCTCAGTTTCAGGCTGCATGCCGCCCCCGGCGCCGCGCAGAGGCGTCCAGCGGAAAGACCTTGGCCGCGTTCAGGTGCCAGCCGGGATCGAACACGTCCTTCACGGCCATTTGTGCCTCCAGATCGGCATCGGAATATTGTGCGCCCATCAGCTCGCGCTTTTCCACCCCGACGCCGTGTTCGCCGGTCAGGCAACCATCAACCTCGACACAGAGGCGCAGAATATCGGCCCCCAATGCCTCGCAACGCTCCAGATCGCCGGGTGTGTTGGCGTCATAAAGGATCAGCGGATGCATGTTGCCGTCACCGGCATGAAAGACATTGGCGACGCGAAGCCCTGCCCTGGCTGAAAGTTCGCCGATGCCGGCCAGCACGTCGGGCAGCCGGCTGACCGGGATCGTGCCGTCCAGGCACATATAGTCGCTGATGACGCCCATAGCGCCGAAGGCGGATTTGCGGCCCAGCCAGATGCGGCGCGATTCCTCCTCGGACCGGGATTCGCGGAATTCCAGCGGGGCGAAGCTTTCGGCTATTTCGCGGATCAGCGAGAGTTGTTCGTCGATTTCGGCGGGCGTGCCCTCGACCTCGACGATCAGCAGCGCCTCGCAATCGGGATAGCCTGCGCCGCAGAAGTCCTCGGTCGCGGCGATGCAAGGGCGGTCCATGAATTCGATGGCGACCGGCAGGATGCCGGATCGGATGATCGCCGCGACGCAGGCCCCGGCGGTCACGGGACTGTCAAAGGCGATCAGCACGGGCCGCGCGCCGGCAGGCTTTGGCAGGATGCGCAGCGTCGCCTCGGTCACGATGCCAAGCTGACCCTCGGACCCGCAGATCAGACCCAGCAGATCCAACCCCGCACCTTCGCCCATCGGCCCGCCCAGCTCAACGACCGAGCCGTCCATCAGCACCACCGTTGCGCCGAGCAGGTTATTGGTGGTCACGCCATATTTCAGGCAATGCGCGCCGCCTGAATTCATCGCTATATTGCCACCGATCGCGCAGGCAAGCTGGGATGACGGGTCAGGCGCATAGAAAAACCCCTGCCCGTCCACGGCCTGCGTGACCGACAGATTCGTGCGCCCGGTCTGCACGCGGACAAGGCGATCCGCGGAACTGATTTCAAGCACCGCATTCATCCGCGCCAGACCGATCAGCACGGCATCCGATGTGGGCATGGACCCGCCGGCAAGACTGGTCCCTGCCCCGCGCGGCACGACGGGCGCGCCTTCCTCGGCACAGATCTTCAGGACAGCGGAAACTTCTGCCGTGGTCGATGGCAGCACGACCATCAAAGGCGGGCAGCGATAGGCCGACAGCGCGTCGCATTCATAGGCGCGCGTCTCGGCCGGGCCGGTCAGGACGGCATCGCGGTCGGCCAGAGCCGCCCGCAGCCGCGACGCGATGGCGTCGCGACGGGCGATGACGCTGGTATCGGGTTCCGGCATCTGCATCTCGGGTCATCCTCGCGCTGCGGAATTGGCAGGAAGGCAGGGTGCGGGCCGCTCGGGCATGTCGTGTTTCCTCGCAGCAGTGCCTGTTCTGCGAACATGATATGCGCGCCGCTTTGCGACTGGCAACCATGAGAAACTGCCCCTATCAAGAAGCGATGGATATACCTGCGCATATCTGGGTGCTTACACCGCTGGACGTGGTCGCGCTGATCTGGCTTTTCGGGAACTGGCTGGGCATCGGCTGGCTGACCGAACACCCACCGGCATCGCGCCCCTCGGTCACGACGCTGACGGTGCATTACCGCCATGAATGGATGCGTCAGTTCATCACGCGCCAGCCCCGCATCTTCGACAGCGCAATCCTGCAGACACTTCGCGAGGGACCGACCTTCTTTGCCTCTGCCTGCCTGATCGCGATCGGGGGCGGCATGGCACTTGTCGGCAACCCCGAGCGGCTGAGACAGGTCGCGGGAGAGCTGGAGCTGGGCCAGTCGCCGACAGTGCTGTGGCAGATCAAGGTCATCGTCGCGATGTTCTTTGTCGCGAATGCGCTGCTGAAGTTCATCTGGTCCCACCGCCTGTTCGGCTATTGCGCGATCATGATGGCGTCGGTCCCCAATGATCCCGCCGATCCGCTGGCGCTGCCCCGCGCCGAGCAGGCGGCAGAGATCAACGTCACAGCCGCGCGCAGCTTCAATATCGGGTTGCGCAGCATCTATTTCGCGCTTGCCGCACTGGGCTGGCTTGTGGGGCCGTGGGGGCTGATCGTGACCAGCACATTCGTCACCGCACTGACCTGGCGGCGCGAATTCGCGTCACATTCACGCGCCGTCATGCTGCGCGATCTGCCCCGGCGCAAGGCGCGCTGATGCAGAGGCGGGTGCTCTACATCCCCGGATACGACCCGATACCGCCGCGCCGCTATCGAGAGCTTTTCAAACGCGAAGGCGCCGAGCAGGCGGCGATTTCGGGCTATCGGCTTGCGACCGGCGCGCGCACCGACCGCACAGGCTTCGGCTGGGGCGCGACGACGCTGACGGGCGATCAAAGCGCCACGGCAGAATTCGAGGTGCTTGTCTGGTCCGATATCGTTGCGGGATCCATGGGGCAGTCGATACCGGCGACTTACGCCCAGCTCGCGCGCACGGCATGGGCCTATATCGGGTCGGGCGCGCTGTGGCGACTGATGCGGCTGCGACGCGGGCCGGTTCTGGCTGCACTTTATCCGATTGTCGTTTTGCTGGCGCAGGCACTGGCCGCCGTATTGGCGGGCTGGCTGGCGGGGTGGCTGGTATCCCTGGTTGCGACGTGGTGGCTGGGTCTGCCGGTGGCGCTTGTTGTGTTCGTGTTGGGCCTTCGGCAATGGCGCAAGCTGGATGGCAAGATTTTCGCATATTACCTGATGCATGACTACGCGTTCACGGCGCAGAGCGGCGGCGCATACCCACCTGCGCTGCAGGCCCGTATCGCCGAATTTGCCGAGCGCGTGGCCGAGGTCGGTTCACAGGACTGGGATGAGGTGCTGGTGATCGGCCATTCCTCGGGCGCTTATATCGCGGTGTCGGTGCTGGCGGAGCTTGCCCGCGCGGGGCGATTGCCGCAGCAGGTCGCGCTTCTGAGCCTTGGCCATGTCGTGCCGATGGCGTCCTTTCTGCCGCGCGCCGATCAACTGCGACGGGATCTGCACGATCTGGCCGCTGCGCAGACGGTCTGGATCGATGTCAGCGCGCCGGGCGATGCCTGCTCGTTCGGATTGTGTGATCCGGTCGCGGTGTCGCGCTGTGTGCCCGAAGGCGGCGGCGGACCGCTGGTGCTGTCGGCGGCGTTCACGCAAACGCTTTCGCCGGAAAAGCAGCGTGCCTTGCGGCACCGCTGGTTCCGGCTGCATTTCCAGTATCTGTGCGCTTTCGACCGCCCAGGCGATTATGACTATTTCCAGATAACGGCGGGGCCGCTTGGCCTTGCCGAACGCTTTGCAAACCGCCACCACTCGCCGGGACGCATCGCCGTGCCGGCCAATCGCTGGCATTACCCATGACCCCCCCGAAGCCGGAAAGTTCCGAAGCCCGGACCGGACTTCTGCACTATATCAGGCATTTCCGCCGCGACCTTCTGTCTGCGCTGCCCGCAAGGCTTTACCGGGCATGGATGGCGGAATTCCGTGCCGGGCCCATTCACAGCTTCCTGTGCAACGATCCCGACCTCGTCAACCTTGTCCTGCGCGAGCGTCCCGGCGACTTTCCGAAATCCGACCGCCTGCGCGAGGGGTTGGCCCCGCTTCTTGGCCGGTCGGTCTTCGTGACGAATGGCGAGGAATGGCAGCACCAGCGGCGCATCATCGACCCGGCGTTCGAGGGCGGTCGCCTTCGAGAAATATTCCCGCAGATGGCCGACGCGGCGCGCGCCGCGGCGCGGCGCATGCCGCAGGGCGAGGTCGATATCGAACCCCTGACCTCTCATGCCGCCGCCGATGTGATCTTTCGCACGCTGTTTTCTATTCCGATCGAAGATGAAACGGCCGCGCAGGTCTTCGCGGCCTTTCGCGACCATCAGCAGGCGCAGCCCATCGTAAATATCGGCGCGCTTCTGCCGCTGCCGGGCTGGTTTCCGCGATTTCATTCACGCCGCGCGACGACCACGGCGGCACGGATCAGAGGGCTGATCGAAACGCTTGTCGACACCCGCGCGCGCGAGATCGAGGCAGGCAACGCGCCGGACGATCTGGCGACTAAGATCATGACCACACCCGACCCGCAGACCGGCAAATGTTTCAGCCGGTCCGAAATGGTCGATCAGGTCGCGATCTTCTTTCTTGCCGGTCACGAGACGAGCGCCTCGGCCCTGGCCTGGGCATCATGGCTGCTGGCGGCGCATCCCGACTGGCAGGAGCGGCTCGCGGCAGAGGCGCTTACGCTGTCAGATACGCCATCCTTTTCAGATATTTCCGAGCTGAAGTTAAGCCGCGCCGTATTCCGCGAGACTTTGAGGCTTTATCCGCCGGTGCCGATGATGGTCCGTGAGACGACCCGTGCCGAGAAATTTCGCGACCGGAATGTCCCGAAAGGCGCCCAGATCGTGCTGTCGCCCTGGCATCTGCATCGTCACGAACGGTTGTGGGACAACCCCGACGGCTTCGACCCGGCGCGGTGGGAGACGCCCAACGGCAAGGCATGCCAGCGCAACGCCTTCATTCCCTTTTCGGCGGGGGCGCGGGTTTGTCCCGGCGCGGGATTTGCGATGGTGGAAGGCCCGCTTATTCTGTCGATGATCCTGCGCGATCACCGGCTGGAGGTGACAGAGCCCGCGCCCGTTCCCGCCGCACGGCTGACCGTGCGTGGGCAGGACGGGATCAGGGTCAGGATTTCACCTCGCGCCCCGGCTTCGTCTTTCCGTCCGTGACGCGGGTGTAAGTCCCCTCGCCCGCCAGAATGCCGCGGAAGCCGCCCGGCTCGTCCAGCGAAAAGACGATGATCGGCAGCTTGTTGTCGCGCGCCAGTGCAATGGCCGAGGCATCCATCACACCAAGGTTCTTCTGCAACGCCTCGTCATAGGTCACTTCGTCATAGCGCACGGCATCGGCGAATTTCTTCGGGTCCTTGTCATAGACCCCGTCGACCTTGGTGCCCTTGAAGATCGCCTCGCAGTTCATTTCGGACGCCCGCAGGGTGGCGGCAGTATCGGTGGTGAAATAGGGGTTGCCGGTGCCCGCCGCAAAGATGATGACGCGCTTCTTTTCCAGATGGCGCACGGCGCGGCGGCGGATATATGGCTCTGCCACCTCGTCCATGCGGATGGCGGTGATGACGCGGGTATGGATGCCCTTGGCTTCCAGTGCCGACTGCATTGCCAGCGCGTTCATCACGGTGGCAAGCATCCCCATGTAATCGGCGGTCGTGCGTTCCATCCCCTGCGCGCTGCCCTGCAGGCCACGGAAGATGTTACCGCCGCCGATGACCATGCAGACCTCGACACCAAGGTCGGTGACCGATTCGACCTCGTCGGCGATGCGCGCGATGGTCGGCGGGTGAAGGCCGAAGCCCTGATCGCCCATCAGCGCCTCGCCCGAGATCTTCAGCATGACGCGATCATAGCTGGTCGGGGCCTTCGTTTCCGCTTCGCTCATCGAGATTCCCTTCCAGTGGTTCAACTGCGCCGCAAAATGTCGCAAAAGGGGTTCGGGTTCAACCGCCGGAATGGACAGTCATGGGCACGGATTACAGCCAAGTGATCGAAACGATCGACCCGCAGCGTCATGTGGTGATCGCGGGGCCGACGGCCTCGGGCAAGTCGGCGCTGGCGCTGGCGATTGCCGAAGCGCAGGGCGGCACCATCGTGAATGCCGATGCGATGCAGATCTGGTCTTGCTGGCGCGTGCTGACCGCGCGACCGGACGCGGCGGATATGGCGGCAGCGCCCCATGCGCTTTACGGGCATGTCGATCCCGGCCAGAGCTATTCGGTCGGCGACTGGCTGGGCGATGTCGCCAAAATCGAGGGGCGGCTGATCGTGGCAGGCGGCACCGGGCTTTACCTGACGGCGCTTACCTCTGGCCTTGCGCATATTCCGCCGGTCCCGCCCGAGATCCGCGATACCGGCGACGCGATCCTTGCCGGTGGCGGGCTTCAGGACATGATCGCCGGGCTTGACGACGCCTCGCGCGAGAAGATCGACCTGAACAACCCCGCCCGCGTGCAGCGCGCTTGGGAGGTTCTGCAGGCGACCGGGCGCAGCATCGTGGACTGGCAGACGGAAACGCCGCCACCGCTGATCTCGCCCGAGGATGCGACATGTCTGGTGCTGAAATCCGACCGCGACTGGCTGGCCAAGCGTATTCTGGTGCGATTCGCGCAGATGTGGCAGGACGGCGCGGTCGATGAAGTGCGTGCGATGATGCCCGTCTGGGACGAGCGCGCGCAATGGACCCGCGCCATCGGCGCACCCGAGATCGCGGCCTATCTTCGCGAGGAAATCGACGCCAAGACCGCGAAATCGCGGGCCATTATCGCGACGCGCCAATATGCGAAATCGCAGCGGATCTGGTTCCGGTCGCGGATGAAGGCGTGGAATACGCTGCGGGTCGGCCCGGCCGCCTGATCGCGGCCGCTCAGACGGCTTCGCTCATTCGTCAGACTGCGGGTCGTCGGACTGCGGATCGTCAGGCCGGGCTTCGTCGCCCTGAGCGCACTGCCTGCCGCGAAAGCCTGTGGCTACGACGAATTTTTCGGACGAATCGGACCGCGAAGCCGGCGGCTTCACATTGGCCACCTTGTCGAAATTCTGCTTGAGCAGGGTCTGCAGCGACTGTTCGGCACCGCCGGCCAGCACCTTGGCCACGAACGTGCCGCCCGGTGCCAGCACGTCGAACGCGAGTTCTGCCGCAGCTTCGACAAGCGTCACGATGCGCAGGTGATCCGTCCCCTGATGCCCAGAAGACGAGGCCGCCATGTCCGACATGACCACATCGGCCTCGCCGCCCAGCCATGCCTTGACCTTGTCGTCCGCGCCGTCCTCAAGAAAATCCAGAACATGGATTTCGGCGCCGGGAATCGGATCAATTTCCTGCAGATCGACGCCGATGATACGGCCCTGCTTCTTGCCGGATTTCTCGCCCAGCGCATTAATCCGCGGGATCGCAACCTGCAACCAGCCGCCGGGCGCGCAGCCCAGATCGACAACCCGCGCACCGGGCACGAGAAAGCGATACTTGTCGTCCAGTTCCAGGATCTTGAAGGCGGCGCGGCCGCGATAGCCTTCGCGCTTGGCGCGCTGCACATAGGGATCGTTCAGCTGCCGTTCCAGCCAAAGCGTGCTGCTGAGCTTGCGGCCCTTGGCAGACTTTACCCGTACCCGCAGATCGCGCTGCCCGCGGCCAGAGGATTTGCGTTCGCGTGGCCCGTTCACGCCGCCCGGCTTTTTCGCCATCAGGTCACCCCGTTCATCTCGTCATCGGTGATCGCGCCGTCGCGGACCATCTGGGAATATAGCAGCCCCTCGCGCAGGCCACGGTCGGCGACCGACAGGCGGCGCGTCGGCCAGATGCGCATCAGCGTCTGCAAGATCGCCGCGCCCGACATGATCAGCGCGTGGCGTTCGCGCCCGATGCGCGGATCGGTGCGACGCCCTTCCGGCCCAAGCGCAAGGTAATTGCGGATCACGGCGTCGATTTCGGCGCTTGTCATGGTCAGACCGTCAACCTTGGTGCGGTCATAGCGTTTCAGCCCCAGATGGCTGGCGGCAACCGTTGTAACCGTTCCCGAGGTGCCGATGATCTGGAAACCGCGATCCGGCGCCCCTTTCGCATAGGGCGCAAAATCCGCGAGCATTTCTTCGAAATACCAGCTCATCAGCGCAAAACGTCCCGGATCGTCGGTCACATCCGCGAACTGGTCGCGCAAGGTCGCCACGCCAAGGGGCACGCTGATCCAGTCCACCACGCGCGCGCCGCCCGGCTCGACCGAGGAGAAGCCGTTTCCCAGCTTCATGATCGCGCGCGACCGTTCGCGCGGTTCCACATCGCCAAGGTCGATCCAGACCAGTTCGGTCGAACCGCCGCCGATGTCGACGACCAGCAATTGCTCGGTCTTCTGGTTGACCAGCGGCGCGCAGGAAATGACGGCGAGGCGGGCCTCTTCCTCGGCGCCGATCACCTCGATCGGCAGGCCGGTTTCGCGCCGGATCATGCGCATGAAATCGCGGCTGTTGCGCGCACGGCGGCACGCCTCGGTCGCGACAAGGCGCATGTTCTGGACCTTGTGCTGTTCCAGCTTGCGCCGGCACACCTGAAGGGCATGCACGGTGCGCGACATGGACGCACGTGACAGCCGCCCCGACGCCTCCAGCCCCTGACCGAGCTGGACCGGCTTCGAAAAGCTGTCGACAACCTGGAACTGACTGCCCGTCGGTCGGGCAATCAGCATCCGGCAACTGTTTGTTCCCAAATCCAAAGCTGCGTATAGCGGCCCCGAATCGGGGGGGCGGGTGCCTGACGGCTCAACCTTCGGTGCCGGGAACGCGTCCGCACCCGCGGGACGCCTGGGCGCCATGGTCACGCCCTCCGATATCAAGTTAGCCCCAAGGTAACGAGCCGACGCTTCCGGTTCAAGGGGGCGACAGAGCGAGCGGGACGTCAGGTTTCGGGGCGGGGATCGCCGGTCGTTTCGCCCTTCGCCTCGCCGGTCCCGAACAGGCCCGCAAGCCCGCGAGAGACGAGATTGCCGACCTTGGGCCGGGGCTGCGCGATAAAGGGCAGCGGACGGCAGACCTCCATCGCGGCGATGCCGACACGCGCGGTCAGCGCACCGTTCACGACGCCCTCGCCGAAACGGCGCGACACCTTGGACAGAAGGCCGCCGCCTGCGACCGTATGGATCAGATCATCGCCCGCCGCGACCGCGCCCGTGGCCACAAGATGGGTCATCACGGTGCGCGCCAGCCGCCAGCCGCCGACAGCACCCGCGCGTCCGCCATAGATTTCGGCCATGCGCCGGATCATGCGCAGATTCGCCGCCAGCGCCGCCGCGACATCGGCGAAGGCCAGCGGAATGAGCGCGGTCGCCGTCGCGACGGTTCGCGCCGCAGCCTCGATCTCTCGCCGCGCCTCCTGATCGAGCGGCGCGAGAAGCTGCGTCTCGGCCAGCATGAGAAGCGTTTCGGCATCGAAGGCATCGGGCGCGCGCTCGGCCAGCGTCGTACGCCCCCACTGCGCCTGCGGTCGTTCGGCATAAATCGCATCGAGCCGCTTCACCACGCTGCGCGCCATGCCGAGATCCTCATCCGCAAGCGCTTTTCCGGCATCGCGGTTGATATGGTCGATCTGCGCAAACCTGCCCCAGGCGCGGTATTCGCGCACGGCAAGCCCCAGCACCGCCAGCGTGAACAGGGCAAACAGCCCCACCCCGACCCAGCCAAGGATCGGCCAGCGGGTCATCAGCCGGTCGATGTAATTCAGTGCCGCGACCGACAGAAGAAATGTCAGAAGCGCCGCAGCAGCGTTGAAGAAAAACCGCGTCAGCTTCGACGGACCGCGACCTGCCAGCCGTGTGACCAGGTCCATCGTCGCAGGTCGCGGCAGGGATGACGGCGCATCCTCGATGGGGGTCGCATCAGCGGGGTTCGCGTCGGCGCGCTGACGGGGGGTATCCTCGTCAAGCTCTATCAGCACGGGGCCGTGGCGTCGTTGGTCGGTCAAAGTCGATCTCCGATCAGAAATTCTGCGGCCCGGTCCAGCCGGATATGGGGCGGCCCGTCGCCCGGACGCGAGGTATCGGCGGCAGGTCTGAAGTTCATCGCGGCGTAATCGCCGTCCAGCCATTCGGTCTTGCCTTCGCGCGCGGGCACCAGAAGTTGCGCCGGGTCGGCAGGCAACTCGCCCGGATAGAAGGCCGCGCGCCGCCCGTCCATCAGCGTGCCCCGCACGGCAGGAAGATCCTGCCCGTTCTGTTCGATCATCGCCTCGGTCGTGGCGCGAAGCGAGGCAATCGCCATCGCTTCTGTCCGCGCGCCCGCGAAATCGGCGCGGTCGCGGGCCTCGCGCAGAAGTGCGGTGGCGATATTGGCCAGTCGCGGATGCTGGGTATGGTGCAGGTGATCGGCCTTGGTGGCGGCGAACAGGATGCGCTCGACCCGGCGCAGGCCCAGCAATTGCGCCAGCCAGCCGGTGCGGCCCGGATTGAAGGCGGACAGGATATCGGCCATCGTCCGGCGCAGATCTTCCAGCGCTGGTGGCCCGGCATGGATCGCGCCCAGCACATCGACCAGCACCACCTGACGGTCGATGCGGGCGAAGTGGTCGCGGAAGAAAGGCTTCACGATGCGCGATTTATAGGCCTCGTAGCGGCGGGCGAATTCGCGGCGCAGCGGCGATTTGCCTTCGACCGGCGGCAGGGGCGCGAAGGTGAGCGCGGGCGATCCTGCCATCTCGCCCGGCAAAAGGAAGCGGCCCGGCGTGCAATCGGACCAGCCCGCCTCGCGCGCGGCCTGCAGATGCGCGGTATAGGACGCCGAAAGCGATTGGGCGGTCTGCTCGTCCAGACGCGCATCCAGATCGACGGCTGCAAGGGCGGCAAGATAATCCTCTGCACCCGGCCTGCCCGGCATCCGCGAAAGCACCTCGGCAGACCACTCGTCATAGCTGCGTTCCATCAGGCGCAGGTCCAGAAGCCATTCGCCGGGGTAATCGACGATGTCGATATGCACGGTCTGCGGCTTGCGCCACCCGCTGAGCAGCCCCGAGGGCTGCACCCGCAGGGACAACCGAAGTTCCGAGATATGCCGCGTCCCCTCGGGCCAATACGGCTCTGGCCCGGTCAGGGCGGCAAGATGGTTTTCGAATTCAAAGCGCGGAACCGTATCGTCGGGCTGCGGCTGCAACCAGGCCGCCTTGATCGACCCGTCAGCGGCGGCCTTCAGCGCCGTCATCCGACCGCGATCCATGAGGTTTGCGACAAGCGATGTGATGAACACCGTCTTTCCCGCGCGGCTTAGCCCCGTCACCCCAAGCCGGATCACCGGGTCGCCGACACCGATGCCGCGCAGCAGATCACTTCCAAGTCCCATCGTTCACCTCAACCCCGGATCGCCGGCTTCGGCAAGATAGGCGCTCGTTGCGCGGATGTGTAGGCCGCGCCATTGCGCTTTGACACGCCAGCGCCCGAATTGGGCGAGAACCACGCGCGGGAATGGCTAGGATGGGGTTTCGTGCGATGCAGATGTTTCCGACCCGCCCCGGCTGCTCTATGTCGGGTTCATGACCGATACGCTGCCCATCGACGACGCCCTTCCGCAACTGGCCGATGCCATGAAAACGCATGGCCGCGCGGTGCTGATTGCGCCGCCCGGCGCTGGCAAGACGACGCGGGTGCCGCTTGCGCTGATGGATCAGGTGCCGGGCAAGATCCTGGTGCTGGAGCCGCGCCGTCTTGCCGCGCGCGCCGCGGCCGAACGACTGGCCGAGGGCCTTGGCCAGAAGCCCGGCGAAGACGTAGGCTACAGGATGCGTGGCGACTTCGTGGCAGGTCGCAGGATAGAGGTCGTGACCGAGGGCATTCTGACGCGAATGCTGCAATCGGACCCTTCGCTTGACGGGATCGGCTGCGTGATCTTCGACGAATTCCACGAACGCAGCCTGAATGCGGATCTGGGACTTGCACTCGTGTGGGAGGCGCGGGGGGCCTTACGCCCCGATTTGCACATTCTGGTGATGTCGGCCACGCTGGATGCCGGGCCGGTTGCGACGTTGTTGGACAGCGCGCCGATCATCGAAAGCATGGGCCGCGCCTTCCCGGTCGAGACGCGCTATCTCGCGCGCCTCCTGCCCGCGGGCCACCGTCTGGATAGCGAAGCCGCCCGCCTGATCACGCAGGCAGAGGCTGAAACGCGCGACGATCCGGGTGGCACCATTCTGGCCTTCCTGCCCGGCGAGGGTGAAATCCGCCGCGTTGCCGCCGCCCTGTCGGATCTGCCGGTCGAGATTGCGCCACTTTACGGCGCAATGGATTTCAAGGCCCAACGCGCCGCGCTGTCGTCCCCCGGCGACCGTCGCAAGATCGTGCTGGCGACGGCCATCGCGGAAACCTCGTTGACCATTCCGGGCGTGCGCGTCGTGGTCGATGCGGGGCGCGCGCGGCGGGCGCGGTTCGACCCGGGTTCGGGCATGTCGCGACTGGTCACTGAACGCGTCAGCCGGGCCGAGGCCGAACAGCGCCGCGGCCGCGCGGGCCGCGTCGCGCCGGGCATCTGCTATCGCATGTGGGCACGGGCCGAGGAAGGCACCCTGCCCGCCTTCGCCCCCCCCGAAATCGCCGTGGCAGACCTGACCGGCCTTGCGCTGGAACTGGCGAACTGGGGCAGCGACGGCGACGATATGGCCTTCCTGACACCGCCCCCGGATGCCGCCCTGACCGAGGCGCGGGCGCTGCTTCGGGATCTGGGTGCGCTGGATGGCGGCGACCGGATCACGCCTCATGGCCGCGATCTGGCGGCGCTTCCCGTCCATCCGCGCATCGCCCATATGCTCGCCGTCGCGGGGCGCGATGCTGCGCCGCTTGCAGCACTGATGGAGGATCGCGACCCGCTGCGCGGCGTCGGCACAGACCTGTCGCTGCGCCTGCGGGCGCTTGAAAATCCCGCGCGTCACGATGCCGCGCGCGGTGCGCTGGAACGCATCCGGCAGGAAGGCCGCCGCCTGTCGCGGCTTGCCCCTGAAACCCGCGCCCTTTCGCCCGGCGCTGCTGCCGCGCTTGCCTATCCCGACCGGATCGGGATGCGCCGTCCCGGCGACCAGCCGCGCTTTCTTCTGTCGGGCGGGCGCGGCGCCGTGCTGCCTGAAGGCGATGCGCTGGCGGGTGAGCCATTTCTTGTCGCCACCGATCTGGATGGCGAGGGCCGCGAATCGAAGATCCGCCTTGCCCTGCCCATCACCGAGGCCGAAATCCGCGATCTTTTCACAAGCCGGATCGTGTCCCGCGACGCTGTCGAATGGTCAACGCGAGAGGGCCGCATCCTCGCCCGCCGTCGCGAGCTTCTGGGCGCGCTGACCTTGTCCGAACGCCCGCTGGAAAAACCAGACGAGGACGCTATCGCCCGCGCCGCATGGGACGGAATCCGGGCCGACGGCCTGCCATGGGGCGCCAAGGCCGCACGTCTGCGCGCCCGGATCAGGCTGCTGCCAGACGGTCCCGATGTCAGCGACGAGGGCTTGCTGGCCGATGGTGACTGGCTGCTGCCGTTTCTTGGAAAGGTCCGCAATCGGGGCGATCTTCGCGGTCTGGACCTGACGCAAGCCTTGATGAACCTGCTTGGCTGGGACGGCCAGCAGACGTTGAACAAGCTTGCCCCTGCCCATTTCACCACGCCGCTTGGGCGGCAGGTGCCAATTGACTATGACGCTGAAACCCCTTCAGTCGAGTTGCGCCTGCAAGAGGTTTTCGGCGTCACCAGCCATCCGATGATCGGCCGCCAGCCCCTGCGGATGACCCTGCTCTCACCGGGTCAGAAACCCATTGCGGTCACGACCGACCTGCCGGGCTTCTGGGCCGGATCCTACGCCGATGTCAGGAAGGACATGCGCGGGCGCTATCCCCGTCACCCTTGGCCCGAAGACCCGACCGAGGCCGACCCGACATTGCGCGCCAAGCCACGCGGCCAGTAGGCCGGCCCGCCAACTCGGCTGCAGATTCAGAGGAAAATATCCGGGGATACACCCAGCCAGGCTGCGACCTTGGGGGCAAAGACGTAGCCCGCAATCATCATCACGACACTGCCCATCATAAAAAGCACGCCGGCGAACATCGAGTAGAAGAAGAACAGCAACGGAACCGCGCAAAGCGCGCCAAAAGGCGCATAGATAAACAGCACGACATAGAGGAAAAACAGCGCCGTTCTCATGCCTTATCACTCGTCTTGCTAGTTCATCCGCAGGACCCGCCTGTCCATCACTCGCCGCCACAACGGCGGCACCATCGCAATCGCGCCCATGACTGGCAGCGAATAGGGCAACATCGGGCGCTTTTCCGCACCAAGCCGCAGCACCGGATATTCGCGGCCCGGATGGGCATGGTGGTCGGAATGGCGCGGCGCATTGACCATCGCCAGTGACGAAAAGGGATGCGGGGCGTCCCAGCTGTGGCGCGGCCCCACAGGTTCCGGCCGCCCATCATCGCGCGCGCGGCGCAGCCCATAATGCTGCACATAGTCCGACAGCATCAGCTGCATCTGCGCGTAAAGGCACAGCAGCAGATAGTCGAGCGTCGCGCGCGGTCCGAAAATGCTCCACACGAGAACCATGCAAAGCACCGCCCCGCCAAGCCAGAAAACATAGGGGTTCAGCCGCCCCGATGACGCGGCCCGCTTCCTCTCCGCCATCAGGCCCGCCTTGAACGACCCGAACCAAGCACGCGGAAAGAAGCGCCAGAAGCTTTCGCCCTTGCGGGCAGAATTCGGATCGCCATCGGTTGCCACATGGACATGATGCACCAGCCGATGCGCGCTGACATGGTGCCCGAACAGCAGCGAGACATAGACCGCCGCGCCCAGCCGGAACAGGCCGCGGCTGCGACGGTGGATCAGTTCATGCGCGAAAGAGTTCGAGACCTGCCCGAACCACATGCCCGCGCCAAGAAACAGGGCGACGCGTTCCAGGCCGCTAAGCCAGTCATTCGCGAAGGCGCGAAGCGTCCCCACAAGCAGATCAAGATGGATGATCGCCAGCACGACCAGCAGGGCATTCGCACCCGGAAAGCGCGCGCCATCCTCCACGTCGCCAAAGCCACGCGCGATGATCGTATCTGCCAGCGGGGCGGCGACCGCCATCCACAAGAACCCGGCCCAGATGGTCCAGCCGCCATTGGCCGCACCCCAGATCAGCAGCGCAGCAGGCGCGACAGAGACAAAGGCGAAGGCCGCGACCGAAGGGACGCGGCCCGACATCACAGCCCCACGAGCGCGCGGGCGAATTCGTCGGGTTCGAAGGCGTCAAGATCGTCGATCTGCTCGCCCACACCGATGGCATGGATGGGCAGGCCGAACTTGTCGGCAAGCGCCACCAGCACGCCACCGCGCGCCGTGCCGTCCAGCTTGGTCATCACCAGACCCGAGACATCGGCCAGTTTGCGGAAAGTCTCGACCTGCGACAGCGCGTTCTGCCCTGTCGTCGCATCCAGCACCAGCAGGGTGTTATGCGGTGCCGAGGGGTCTTTCTTGCGGATCACCCGGACGATCTTGGCCAGTTCCTCCATCAGATCGGCGCGGTTCTGCAGACGGCCTGCGGTGTCGATCATCAGCAGGTCCGCGCCCTCAGCCTCGGCGCGAGTCATGGCATCGAAGGCTAGGCTTGCGGGGTCCGATCCCTCGGGCGCGGTCATCACCGGAACCCCGGCGCGCTGACCCCAGACCTGAAGCTGTTCGACGGCGGCAGCGCGGAATGTATCACCCGCAGCGATCACAACATTTTTCCCAGCCGCCTTGAACTGGCTCGCAAGCTTGCCGATCGTCGTGGTCTTGCCAGAGCCGTTAACTCCGACGACCAGCACCACCTGCGGCTTTTTGGGGTAAAGCGGCAGCGGACGGGCGACTGGGGACATGATCCGGGTGATTTCAGTGGCAAGAAGGGTTTTCAGCTCGCTCGCCGAAACCCGACGCCCCATCCTTCCCTCGGCGATATTGGCGGTCACGCGCAGGGCGGTATCGACGCCCATATCGGCTGCCACCAGTGTATCCTCAAGCTCCTCAAGCATCGCATCGTCAAGCTCTCGCTTCGGCTCGGCGGGCGCGGGCGCTGCGCCTCCGAAGATACGGCCCATCAGGCCGGGCTTTTTCGTGGCCTCTGGCGCAGGGGCCGGCGTGGGAGCCTGTGCGGGGGCCTGTGCAGGGGTCGGCGCGGGGCGCGCAGCATCTGGCACCGGCATCGGGATCGGCGCGGGATCGCTGCGGCGCGGCTGCTCTGCCGCGGGTGACTGCGCCGGACTGGCAGATGCCGGGCCTGCCGGGGGCGCGGGTGCCGTCGCACCAGCGGAAGGCGCGGTTTCGCGGTCAGGTTGCGCGGCCGCCGCTTCCGGCTCGGGCGAGCCCTCGCCGACCAGATCGTCAAGCCCCTGCCCGATCTTTGACGATGATTTGGTCAGCCGCTCGCGCAGCTTGGAAAAGAACGACATGGCCACCTCTTTCTTCTGGACGGGAACCTAAGACCTCGGATGGCAAAGCGAAAGTGCCGCGCCGATGCGCCGGTTCAGAACGCCTTGAATGTCATCGTGGTCAGGGTTCGGTTGATGCCGTCGATGCCGAACAGATTCTCGTTCAGCCAGTGACCGACATCGGCATCTTCGGGAATGTAAACCTTGGCGAGCAGATCGTATTCGCCCGAGGTCGAATACAACTCGGACACGATCTCTCGGTCATAGATGGCGTCGGCGACGTCATAGGTCTTGCCGGGTGCGCAGCGGAACTGCACGAAAACGGGACGCATGGGCGACCTCTCCTTGGATTTCGGCGAAAGACTAGCGCGCGGCAGGCGCAGGGGTCCAGTCCCCGCGCGCAAGCCCCCCATAGAAGCGGCGCAGCATCAGCACGGCCGCGACGCAAAGCCCGGCCAGCAATCCGGCCCACAGCCCCGCCGGACCCATCCCGCCGGGAAATGCCAGAAGATAGCCGGCGGGCAGCCCGATCAGCCAATAGCTGAACCCGGCCAGCCACATCGGCACGCGCGTATCCTGAACCCCGCGCAGCAGACCAAGCGCCTGCACCTGAAGCGCATCGGCAAGCTGAAACAGCGCAGCCCAGAACATCAGCCCGACCGCAAGCGACAGAATCGGCGCGGCTTCGGGATTGGTCGGGTCGAGGTAAAGCGATACCAGCGGCTCGGGCGCGATGACGAAAAGCGCACTGGTCATGATGCCGAAAATGGCGGAGATCCAGATCACCGTGCGCGCCGCGTCGCGCATCATCACGATATCGGCACGACCCTGTGCCTGACCGGCGCGAATGGTGGCGGCATTGGACATGCCAAGCTGAAACATGAAGGTGATCGAGGCGAGCTGCAGCGCGATGCCATGCGCCGCCAGCGCCACGGTGCCAAACCATCCCATCATGATATTGCTGCCGACAAACATTCCGATTTCCGCGACCAGCGTCAGCCCGACAGGCATCCCCAGCCGGAAGATGGCGCGGAAGGCGGGCCAGTCAGGGCGCCAGAAGCGCTGCAGAAGCGCGATGGGCCGGGTCTGGGGCAGCCACAGCGCATAGCAAAGGATCGCCAGCAGCGTGACCGCCTGCGTCACGACCGAGGCGATGGCCGCGCCGCGCACGCCCAGTTCCGGCGCGCCGAGATTGCCGAAGATGAACATCCAGTTCAGCAGCACGTTCAGCGGCAGCCCGGCCACAGTCAGCCACAGCACAACCTGCGTCCGCTCCATCGAGGCGAGGTATGAATTCATCACCATCGCCCACAGCGTCAGCCCCGCACCCCAGCCCGCGATGCGAAGATAGTCCTGCGACAGTTGCGCCACGATCTGCTCTTGTCCCAAGGCCAGAAGGATCGGCTTTGAATACCACAGCGCAGGCATGATGATCGCGGCATGGATCGTCGAAAGCCACAGCGCCATGCGGGTTGCCCGTCGCATTTCGGTCGTGTCGCCGCGCGCATGGGCAGAGGCCAGAAGACCAAGCGCGCCGATACCGTATCCGGCGCCCAGCATCATGAAAATGAACAGAAACGAAGTCGCGAGCACAAGCGCCGCCAGCGCATCGACCCCATACCAGCCGACCATGACAGTATCGCTGATGCCAATGGCCATGCGCGCCAGATGACCGCCGACAAGCGGCAGGCCAAGCGCCAGCGTGGCGATTACATGAGGGCGGTAACGGGTAACATCCATCCGCCGCGATTATAGCGGGGGGAAGCGAAGGGCAAGGGCCTCAGGGCGCCGGCGAAAAGGCCGCCGCGGCGGCGGCGGCAAGGCGTCGGTCGGCCGCGTCCTCGGGCCCGGTCGCGCCGGGCCGGAAGCGCAGGCGGAACGCGGCAAGGCGGGCCTCGGCACCGGCATCGGGATAGCCGATCGCGGTCAGACTGTCCTGCAGCGGCCTGTCATCGCCCGGACCCTGCGGGTGGATCGCAAGCCCCTGCCGCGCCAGCCGCGCCCAGTCGAAGCGCGGGCCGGGGTCAATCTTGCGGCCGGGGGCCATGTCGGAATGGCCGATGACGCCACCGGGTCCGATCGACCACCGCGCCATGATCCGCCCCAGCAGAAGTTCTAGCGCATCCATCTGGGCTGCGGGAAACGGGCGATTGCCGGGATTGACCAGTTCGATACCGATCGAGCGGGAGTTGACGTCTTCCTGTCCGCGCCACGCCCCCGCGCCGGCATGCCAAGCCCTGCGATCTTCGGGAACCAGCGCCTCTGTCGTGCCGTCCTCGTGAACCAGCCAATGCGCGCTGACCTCGGCTGCGGGATCGCACAGACGGTCCCGCGCCGAAGGCCCGTCCGCCATGCCGGTATAGTGGATCACGATCAGCGACGGCACGGCGCCACCGCGCCTGTCGCCGTGGTTCGGCGAGGGGAACGTCATTCGCGACCACTGCGCCGGATGGTTCCGTCATCGCCGATGACATGCCAGTCAGGATGAACGAGAAACAGCGTCTCGCCCTCGTCCGGGTAGCGCACGGTTTCGGCTGGCGGGTTGGTTCCCGCACACAGATAGCGAAGCGGCGTCTCGCCTTGGTTGACGACTTGATGCGCAACCGTAACGCCCGCTGGCCAGATCGCCATATCGCCGGGGCCGATTTCGGTCGCGCATTCGTCTTCGATGACGGTCGCCGTTCCTTCAAGGACCAGAACAAATTCGTCGCTATGCGAGTGCCAGTGCTTCTGGGCAGAGCGTTCGCCGGGGGCGAGCGTCACGACGTTGACACCCATCCCCGTCATGCCTGCGGCATCGCCGAAGCGTTCCTCGATGCGCGGGGCCGAGCCTGCGACATGTTCCGCCGCGACACTGCCTGCGCGCAGGATCATCAGCGTTCCGCCATGTAATAGGTCGGGTCCCATTCACAGACGAAACCGTCGCCATCCGGGTCCATTCCCAGCGGATCGCGCTGCGGCCCGCCCGAGGACAGGAACATGAGCTGCGCGGCTTCGGCATTGGGGAACTGGGCGCAGGCGCGGGCCGCGTCGGTCTGCGTGCCCCGCGTACGCGGATAAACGATCTCGCCGACGGGGTGGTTCTGGGTGACGGCATAGCGGCGCAACCTGTCGGCCTCGGCCTCTGTCACCGTTGCCGGGGGCACCGCATGGGTCGTCACGGCGGGCGTCGCGGCTGTTACAGCAGCGCTGCGCGTATTGCCCGAAGCGGTCACGCGACGGCCCGTCGCGGGGTCGTAATAACCACCGCCTGCACCACGCGCCCCGGCAGCCTGGCCAGCGCGCGCACGCGACGCCTCGATCCGCTGCCATGCCGTGGGCGAGGCGATCTGTTCGGGTGTCGGCGCGGCGAAGGGCCGCTTCTTCGGAACGGTCGTCGGGGTCGCGCCCTGCCCGGTCAGTGCCAGTTCGCGCTGCGCCCGGTACTGATCATAGGGGGTCGCGCCGCTGAAACGATATCTCGGGTCCAGCACCTGCCCGGTTCCGTCTGCACAGGCTGATACGCCAAGCGCGCAGGCCAATCCAAGAACCACCTTCTTCATCGCGCGCCCTCCTTCAGGACTTTACCACCACTGTTCCGGTTTTGCCGCGAAACCGGCCGCTCGTTCAAGTACATAGGCGTGATTCAGCAAATCGCCTTCCTCGAAAGGCCGGCCAATAAGCTGCAAGCCAAGCGGAAGCCCCTGTCCGTCAAGGCCAACCGGGACCGAGATCCCCGGCAAACCGGCAAGGTTTACCGTCACCGTGAACACGTCGAGCAGATACATTTCGACCGGGTCCTTGCCGGACATTTCACCCAGCCCGAACGCAGCGGACGGCGTAGCAGGCGTCAGGATCGCGTCCACGCCTGCCGCATAAGCCTGTTCGAAGTCACGCTTGATCAGCGCGCGCACCTTGCGGGCGCGGTTATAATACGCGTCATAGAAGCCTGCCGAAAGCACGTAAGTGCCGATCATCAGGCGACGCTTGACCTCTGGCCCGAAGCCTTCGGCACGGGTTTTTTCATACATCTCGACGACGCCGTCGCCCTGCGCCAGCTTCGCGCGGCGCCCGTAACGCACACCGTCATAACGGGCAAGGTTCGACGATGCCTCGGCGGGCGCGACAACGTAATACGCCGGCAGCGCGTATTTCGTATGCGGCAGGCTGATATCGACAATCTCGGCGCCTGCGTCGCGCAGCATCTCGGCACCCTTCTGCCACAGTGCATCAATCTCGGCAGGCATCCCGTCCATGCGGTATTCGCGGGGAATGCCGATCTTCTTGCCGCGAATATCGCCGGTCAGCGCCGCTTCGAAATCAGGCACCGGAATATCGGCAGAGGTCGAATCCTTCGGATCGACCGAGGCCATCGCCCCCAGCATGATCGCCGCGTCACGCACGGTCTTGGTCATCGGGCCGGCCTGATCGAGACTGGACGCGAAGGCAATCGTGCCCCAGCGGCTGACGCGACCGTAAGTCGGCTTCAGCCCGACGGTTCCCGTGAACGCGGCAGGCTGACGGATCGACCCGCCCGTATCGGTTCCGGTCGCCGCCAGGCAAAGGTCTGCCGCGACGGCAGCGGCCGAGCCGCCCGACGATCCGCCCGGCGTCAATTGCCGGTCATCGACCTTCCACGGATTGACGGCATTGCCATAGGCGCTCGTCTCGTTCGACGACCCCATCGCGAATTCGTCCATGTTCAGCTTGCCCAGCATGACCGCGCCCGCATCCCAAAGGTTCTGCGTCACGGTCGATTCATATTCCGGCCGGAAGCCGTCCAGAATATTGCTCGCCGCCTGTGTCGCGACCCCGTTCGTGCAGAACAGGTCCTTGATTCCCAGCGGAATGCCCGTCATCGGCGCGCCGTCGCCCGCCTTGATACGATGGTCCGCGACCCTGGCCATTTCGACCGCAAGTTCCGGCGTCTGGTGGACGAATGCATTCAGCGTTCCCGCGCCGTCGATTGCATTAAGGCATGCTTCGGTCAGCTCGACCGAGCTCAGCTTGCCTGCCCGCATCCCGTCGCGGGCCTCGGCGATGGTCAGCCTGTTCAGATCGCTCATTCGACCACCTTCGGCACGGCAAAGAACCCCTCGCGCGCATCCGGCGCATTGGCGAGGATCTTTTCGGGGTAACCACCATCCGTCACGACATCCTCGCGACGCTTCAGGCGCATCGGGGTCACGCCGGTCATCGGCTCGACACCTTCGACATCGACCTCGTTCAACTGCTCCATGAAATGAAGGATATTGTTCAGCTCTGCGGCGAGCGCGGGAAGATGTTCCTCCTCGACCGCGATCCGGGCCAGATGGGCGACCTTGCGCGCCTCGTCTTGCGTGATGGACATGGATGCTCCTTTAACTTGGCGACGGTTTAGCCCCGCCCGCAAGTCGCTGCAAGGCGCGCCGGCCCGATCAGGGGCTGAAGGGGACCATGACCTCCGGTTCGATCAGCGTGACGCCAAGATCGCGAAGCGGCCCCAGATCGGGTTCCAGAAACGGGAAGGTCAGATAGTGAGAACAGACAATGCTGTCGAAATCGAACCACCGCTTCGACGCATAGGCCGCACGCGCCGGGTCCATCGTGAAATGACCGCCGATGGAAAGGATGCCGATATCGGGCTTGTGCAGATCGCCCATCCATTCCATGTCGGCCATGATATCCGTATCGCCAGAGAAATAGATGGTCTTGCCCTCGCCCGCGATCATGAAGCCGGATTCGTGGCCCGCATAGACCGGCGCACCGTCCGCGCCCGCCATGGACGAGGAATGCGCTGCATTCACCATCGTCACCTTCGCACCGCCCAGATCGACCGTGCCGCCCTTGTTGAACCCGATGGTTTCAATCCCGTGCGCGCCCTCCCAATACTGCATCAGGTCATAGATCCCCGAGACCGGAACCTTCAGTTCTTGCGCCAGCGCCACGGCTTCCGAGGCGTGGTCGCCGTGACCATGCGTAATCAGGATGTGCGTTGCACCGCTGACCGCGTCGGCCTTGCGGTCGTCCGGAAAGGACGGGTTGCCGTCCAGCCACGGGTCGATAAGGATCACCGCATCCTCGATTTCCAGCCGCCAGCTTGCATGTCCCAGCCAGGTCAGACGCATGGCCTGCCTCCTTCCCCAAGTTGTTTCCGAACGCGACGCTAGCGCCAATCGCGGCCATAGGACAATGAAAATAAAAAATTAACGATTGAGTTAACTATTTCTTAATCATCTTCCGGTTGTTTTCTGATCAGCGCCGAGATGATGTTGCGGCCCGGGGATACCAGACGCGCATGTCCTACATGATCCAGGCCTATACCTTTGCCGCGCCCGTGAAATCGACCAGCGGCTATCCCTTCGCGAGCCAGAAGAACTTTACATTCGGCGCTGCCGAACAGACGACGATTTATCTTGCAGACGATGACCAGCAGTTCGAAGCCAGCGACAAGAACGCGGAAATCGGTCAGGCGCTGCTGAAGGATACCGAACTGGGCGGGCAAGTGCTGGCCGAGGGAAAGATCCTCACCATGAAATCGAGCCTGCTGAGCGTGATAACCCTGGCCGGTTCGACCGCGACCTACTACGTCTTCTTCCCGCATCAGGGCGGCAACAGCACCACAACGCCGGTCGAGGTCGGCGACCGCAGCACGGTTCTGGTCATTCCCGTGCAGCCCGACTATCCGCCATTCGATCCGACCAAGACCTATAACTGGACGCGCACGGGCAGCAAGGCCATCATCGACGTCGCCGCAAGTCCGATCCCGCCAAGCTATCTCAGCCAGCCTTGCTTCACGACCGGAACGCTGATCCGCACGGCCACCGGCCCGCGGCCGGTCGAAAGCCTGCAGGCGGGCGATCTGGTGATGACCCGCGACCACGGCCTGCGCCCGGTGGCGTGGACCGGGGGGCGTCACCTCAGCGCGCGGCATCTGGACATCGCGCCCAACCTGCGGCCGGTGCTGATCCGCAGGGGCGCGCTTGGCGCGGGGCTGCCGGTCCGCGATCTGCTGGTGTCGCCGCAACACCGCGTGCTGATCCGATCGAAAATCGCCGAGCGCCTGACCGGCGAGGCAGAGGCGCTTGTCGCGGCGCGTCATTTATGCGGAATGCCGGGGATCGCGGTCATCAATCCTGCGAACGGCGTCGGCTACTACCACATCCTGTTCGACAGGCACGAAATCGTCGAATCGAACGGCTGCTGGACAGAATCGCTGTTTACAGGGACGCAGGCCCTCGCCTCGATCAGTCCGGCGGCGCTTCGCGAAATCCGTGCGATTTTCCCGGAACTGTTCCAGCCGCACCCGTCACCCCGATCTGGTGCGCGCAGGTTTCTGGACGGGCGCGACGCGAAAGAGCTGCTGCGCCGCCATATCAAGAATTCAAAGCCACTGATCGTCTGAGGCAGGCGCATCAAAAAGCCCGGCCCGATCAACTGGGCCGGGCTTCGGATCTTTGCGGCGGCTTACTGTGCGGCAGGTGCCGTCTCGGCCTCCGACGGGGTTTCGGAAGCGGGCGCATCCGCTGCGGAATCGCTTGCCGCCTCCGCGTCTGCGGGCGCTTCCGCCGCTGCCGGTTCCGCGTCGGCTGCAGGCTCTGCTTCGGTCGCGCCGTCTGTCGCGGCAGCGTCGGCGCGGGCGTCTGCATCTGCCTCCGGTGCAGCAGCGGCCTCGTCACCGACCACGGTGATGCGGCCGTCCGTGGCAGGCGAGAAGTCCGCACCCTGTCTGGCGATGTATTCCGCCAGGACATCGGCTAGATCAGGCCCGAAATCGTAAACCTGGGTCGCATTCGCCTCGAACACGGAATAGCCGTCGCCGCCATTGCGCATATAGTTGTTCGACACGACACCATATTCCGCCGAGCGGTCGATAGGCACCCAGTTGCCGTCCTTCATCACCTGCACGTCGCTGATCCGCTTGCCGGCTTCGGCGGCCGGATCAACGGTGTATTTCAGTCCCGCCACCTGCGAGAAGCGGCCCGCGCCCTCTTCCATCTGACTGGCGCCGTTCTCAAGCGCGGCGACGACGTCCGAGCCTTTCAGCTTGAAGGTTGCAAGCGTGTTCTGGAACGGCAGAACCGAGATGATTTCGCCCATCGAGATCGGCCCGGCGTCAATCGAGGCGCGAAGCCCGCCGCCGTTCTGAATGGCGATTGTCACGCCCTGATCCTTGACCCGGTCGAGCATCGCATCCGCCACGAGCGTGCCCATCACGCATTCCCGCGCACGGCAGTCGTTCCGGTCGGCACCGATCTCGGTCTTGGTTTCCGCGACGATCTTGTTCTTCAGCTCTTCGATCGGCGCCGCAAGCTCCTTGATGCGCGCGCTCAGCGTCTCGTCCGGTGTGACCGAACTGTCCAGCAGCACCGGCTGGCCCTCGGCTTTGATAAGCTTGCCGGAATCGTCAAAAGTCAGCACGAGGTGGCCAAGGTATTTTGAATAGGCATAGGCAGTTACGACCGGAACCTCATCCCCGCCTGCGCCCGCGACCATGGTCGGATAAGGGCCAGCAGCGCCTTCCATGTCACCCAGCAGCGTATGGCTGTGCCCACCGACAACTGCATCGACGCCCGGAACCGTCTCGGCGATTTCCTGATCCTTCAGATAACCGGTATGGGTCAGCGCGATGATCTTGTCGACGCCCGCATCGCTCAGTTCCTGCGCATCCGCAGTCAGCGCCTCGATCTCGTCCTGAAAGATCACGCTGTCCGACGGCGAGGACGTCTCGGGCGTGTCGGTCGCCAGCGCCGAGATGATACCGACCTTCTGACCGCCGACATCCAGCACGGCGGTTCCATCGACAATGTCTTTCAGCCGGTTGTTCTGGCTGAGATCGAGGTTGCCGGAGATGACCGGGAAGTCCACGCCTTCCGCAAGCAACGCCAGACCGTCATCGCCGTCGTCGAATTCGTGATTGCCGACCGCCATGGCGTCATAGCCAACAGCGGTCATGAACTCGACCACATCCTTGCCCTTGTAGGTCGTGTAAAACAGGCTGCCCTGATACTGATCGCCCGCGTCGAGCAGAATTACATTTCCGCCTTCGGCAGTGATCTGGTCGGTCAGTTCTTTCACCTTGGTCGCCACGCGGGCAATCCCGCCGAAGCATTCACCAGCCGCCGACGTCTCTGCGTCGCAGGTCGAATCATATTTGTTGATCTCCTCGATGCGGCTGTGAAGATCGTTGGTGTGCAGGACATGCAGCACATATTCAGCATTCGCGGCACCGGCGAAAAGCGAAAGCGCGGCTGCGGTCGCCATCAGGCGGGACTTGGTCATCGTTATCTCCTCAACGGGCAGGACCGGACGTCATCATCGAACAGATTGGCGCGGCATTGCGCGCAGGTCAAACGCTGAACGCATATCGCGACTTCACGACAGCGGTATGGCAGGCGCCCCCTTGACCCGGACGGCGCAAGGCCTGAAACAGCGCCATGATGATCTTCAAAGTGCTTCGCGATACCGAATGGCAGCAGTTCCGGGCGGCGGGCGAAACTGCCGGCGCGCCGGTCGATCTTGCCGACGGGTATATCCACTTCTCGACCGCCGAAACGCTTGCGGGAACGCTCGACAAGCATTTCTCGGGTGAGGACGGTCTTTGGCTTCTGGCCTGCGACGCCGAGATCCTTGGCGATGCGCTTCGCTGGGAGCCGTCGCGCGGCGGGCTTCTGTTTCCGCATCTTTACCGCGCATTAAGGCTGGATGAGGTCGCCTTATCGCGCCCGCTGCCCCGCAAACCCGGCGGCGGTTTCGAGATCGGGGCACTGCCGTGAAGCTGATCGAGACATTCGGCCTGCGCGCCCTGCACCGGCTCGATCCGGAACAGGCGCATGATCTGTCGATCAAGGCGCTGCGCGCCGGGCTCGTCCCGCTGCCGGGTGCGCCGGTGACATCGGGGCGGCTGAAAACAAGCTTGGCCGGGCTGGACCTGCCGAACCCCGTCGGGCTTGCGGCAGGCTATGACAAGAATGCGCGCACCCTGCCCGCGCTGATGCGCGCCGGATTCGGCTTTGTCGAATGCGGCGCCGCCACCCCCCGCCCGCAACCCGGCAACCCCAGACCCCGGCTTTTCCGGCTGACCGAGGACCGCGCCATCATCAACCGCTTCGGCTTCAATAATGACGGGGTTGCAGCGATTTCCGAACGCATGGGCGCGCGCCCGGCGGGCATTCCGGTCGGCCTGAATATCGGTGCGAACAAGGACAGCAAGGACCGCGCCGCCGATTTCGCCGAGGTCGTCAGGGTTGCCGGGGCGCATGCCGATTTTCTGACCGTGAATGTCTCATCGCCGAACACCGAAAAGCTCCGCGATCTGCAAGGCGCCGACGCGCTCGCCGCGTTGCTGCAGGGCGTGATCGAGGCCCGCGACGCCCTTCCGGCGCATCGCCCGGTCTTTCTGAAGATCGCGCCCGATCTGGACGATGCGGGCCTTGCCGATATTGCGCAGGTCGCGCGCCAGACCGGCATCGACGCCATTATCGCGACGAATACCACGCTGTCGCGCGATGGACTTCGCAGCGAACACGCGCCCGAGGCCGGCGGAATGTCGGGGCGGCCCCTGTTCGAACGCTCGACGCGGGTTCTGGCAAAGCTTTACCGACTGACCGGCGGCCATATCCCACTGATCGGCGTCGGCGGAATCGGCAGCGTCGATGACGCCTGGCAGAAGCTGCGCGCCGGAGCGAGCGCGGTGCAGCTTTATTCGGCGCTGATCTATTCCGGCTTCTCGCTTGCCACAGAAATCGCGCAGGGTCTGGATGAGCGGGCCGGCCGCGAGGGGCTGACCTGCCTGTCGCAACTGACCGGCACCGGTGCCGAAGACTGGCTTTAGCGCGCCCGGCAGCGCACCGGGCGACGCATTCCGCTTTCACAGATTGCGAACTGACCCTAGGTTGCGGGAAAGCGGATAAATGCGGAGTTCATCATGCTGACCATTCACGGCGTCACCCGGTCGCGGGCCTCGCGCATCATCTGGCTTTGTAACGAGATCGGCCTGCCCTACAAGCAGGTGCCGGTCATTCAGGCGTATCGCCTGCGCGACCCCGATGCACCGGACGCACCCCTGAACACGCATTCGCCCGCATTCCTGAAGCTGTCGCCTGCCGGAGCGATCCCCGTTGTCGAGGATGACGGGCTGCTGCTGACGGAATCCTACGCCATCATCATGCACCTTGCCCGGAAGCACGGCGCGCCTGTCGGTCCCAAGAGCGAAGCCGAGGACGCACTGATGATGCAATGGTGCTTCTACGCCGCCACCGCGGTAGAGCCGGACGCGCTGACCCTTCTGTTTCTGCATGGACGTGGCCAGTCCCAGTCGGGTGAAGATCAGGCCCTGATCGCCAACGCGGCCGAGCGGCTGGTCCGGCCCTTTCAGGTGATCGAGGATCACATCGCGCGGCATGGCTATCTGGTCAGTGGCCGCTTTACCGTGGCAGACATCGCCATGGCAGAGACGATGCGCTACGCGCAGGGTTACGGGCCGTTGATGGAACAGTTTCCTGCACTTCACCAGTGGCTGACAGACGCGCAGGCGCGCCCCGCCTTCCAGAAAATGTGGGAGGCAAGGCTCGCCGAGCCGGAATAGCGCGACAAGCAGGACGGCCAAAGGCGTCGGGAGCGGGGCAGCAAGCTTTGACGCGGCGCGGCTCGCAGTTTGGATGACAGCGCATCCGGCTTCACAGTCGGCGGCCGGAGCTACACCTAGCGGCCCCCGGCAACCCGACCGCAAACCCTTGCCCCGAGCCGCCCCTTCATGAGATAACCGGCGAAATCAATAAAACGAGCAGCGCATGGCCGACGATCTTTTCCCGACGACACAGGAAGACAGCACCTATTCCGCCGCCTCGATCGAGGTGCTGGAGGGGCTGGAGCCTGTTCGCAAGCGCCCCGGCATGTATATCGGCGGGACTGACGAACGCGCGCTGCACCATCTGGTGGCGGAAATCCTCGATAACTCGATGGACGAGGCTGTCGCGGGCCACGCCACACGGATCGAGGTCGAATTGCAGGCCGATTACAGCGTCGTCGTTCGCGATAACGGGCGCGGCATTCCCATCGACCCGCATCCGAAATTCCCCGGCAAATCCGCGCTGGAGGTGATCCTGTGCACGCTGCATGCGGGCGGCAAGTTCTCGGGCGATGCCTATCAGACCTCGGGCGGGTTGCACGGGGTCGGTGCATCTGTCGTGAACGCGCTTTCGGACAGCATGGTTGTGCAGGTCGCGCGGAACAAGGAACTGTTCGAACAGCGGTTCTCTCGCGGTGTGCCGCAAGGCCCGGTCGCCAAGGTCGGCGCGGCCCCGAACCGGCGCGGCACCACCGTCACCTTCCACGCGGATGAGGAAATCTTCGGCCATCACCGTTTCAAGCCAGCACGGCTGCTGAAGATGGTGAAATCCAAGGCCTATCTGTTCAGCGGCGTGGAAATCCGCTGGAAATCGGAAATCGACGACGGCGAAACCCCGATGGAAGCCGTTTTCCACTTTCCCGGCGGGCTGGCCGATTACCTGACCGAAACGCTGGACGGCGTGACCACCTATTCCGAGCGGCCCTTTGCCGGGAACGTTGATTTTCAGGGCCGTTTCGGCGTGCCGGGCAAGGTCGATTGGGCCATCAACTGGACGCCGTCGCGCGACGGCTTCATCCAGTCCTATTGTAACACCGTCCCCACCCCCGAAGGCGGCACGCACGAGGCCGGGTTCTGGTCCGCGATCCTGAAGGGCGTGCGTGCCTATGGCGAGTTGGCCAACAACAAGAAGGCCGCCCAGATCACCCGCGAGGACCTGCTGACCGGGGGCTGCGCGCTGGTATCCTGCTTCATCCGCGAACCGGAATTCGTCGGCCAGACCAAGGACCGGCTGGCCACGGTCGAGGCGCAGCGGCTGGTCGAAGGCGCGGTGCGCGATCATTTCGACAACTGGCTGGCGGCGGACCCGAAATCGGCGGGTGCGATCCTCGATTTTCTGGTCCTGCGGGCCGAAGAACGCCTGCGCCGCCGTCAGGAAAAGGAAACCCAACGCAAGACCGCGACGCAAAAGCTGCGACTGCCCGGCAAGCTGGTCGATTGTTCGGCCAAGAACCGCAGCGGCACGGAATTGTTCATCGTCGAAGGCGACAGCGCCGGGGGGTCGGCCAAACAGGCGCGCGACCGGACGACGCAAGCGCTGCTGCCCTTGAAGGGCAAGATCCTGAACGTGCTCGGCGCGGCCTCGGGCAAGCTGGGGTCGAACGCGGAAATCAGCGATCTGTGTCAGGCGCTTGGCGTCGGCATGGGGACGAAGTTCAACGTTGATGATCTGCGCTATGACAAGATCATCATCATGACCGATGCCGATGTCGACGGCGCGCATATCGCATCACTGCTGATGACGTTCTTTTTCACCCAGATGCGCCCGATGATCGACAAGGGGCATCTGTATCTGGCTTGCCCGCCGCTTTACCGGCTGACGCAGGGTCAGCACCGCGTCTATGTCGCGGACGACGCGGAAAAGGAGCGGCTGTTGGCCACCGGCATCGGCGGGAAGGGCAAGATCGACGTGCAGCGGTTCAAGGGCTTGGGCGAAATGGACGCCAAGGACCTGAAGGACACGACCATGAACCCGGCCACGCGCAAGCTGATCCGCGTCACGATTGATGAGGATGCGGCCGGCGAAACCGGCGATCTGGTCGAACGCCTGATGGGCAAGAAGCCCGAGCTGCGCTTCGAATATATTCAGGAAAATGCCCGCTTCGTCGAAGAAGAAGGCTTGGATGTCTGACGCCGGGCCATCGCAGCTTCGCCTGACCGACGCGCTTGTGCAGCGGGCAACACGCGCCGTCGACGGGCCGCGATACCGGGACGAATGGCACCTGTTGGACGATGCCGACCTGGACAAGCTGGCGGATCAGCTGACCCGAAACCGCCCGCTGCCGGTGCCGATCTTCGCCTATGGGTCGCTAATCTGGAATCCGGGCTTTGCGGTTTCGGCCAGTCGGCGCGCGACGGCCATCGGCTGGCACCGGCAGTTCAGCATCGCGCTGGATCATTTCCGTGGCACGGCCGAGCATCCGGGCCTGATGCTGGCGCTTGCCTCGGGCGGGAAGTGCGAAGGCCTGATCCTTGAGGTCGCACCGGGGACCGAACAGGAATCGCTGCGCGCGGTCCTGAAACGAGAGCTTGTTGCCCATGAACTGGCCGCAAATGCACGCTGGATAGAGGTCGAGGTGGACGGCAAGCGTTCCGAGGCGCTGACCTTCTATGCCGATCCGATCGACGTGCCGCTGACGAATCTGACAGTCGGCGATCAGGCGCGGCTGCTGGCACGCGCGAATGGCGCGGCGGGATCGGGCAGCGAATATTTGCTGCGCACGGCGCAGGGGCTGGAAGCCGCCGGGATTCACGATCCCTATATCTGGGAATTGCAGGATCTGGTGGCAGCGGAAATCGAAAGCTGGCCGGCCGAACAGGTCAGAACTTCATCCCAACACTGAACGACGCCCCATCAGTCCCGATCCCGAAATCGGCGGCGCCGAAGCTGAAGCCGATCAGCGCACCGGTCCAGACCTGCTGCGGCGTATGCTCGCCAGCATGGATGCGGCTATAGCCGGTCAGGCCTGCGGCCCCGTATGCCATCGCGCCCGCCTCGGGTTGGTCTTCAAAGCATTTGCCCGCCAGATCCGACGCGCCGAAAAATGCTGCAGCCGTATGTCCCGACGGAAAGCCCTCGCCCGCGCCCGTGGGGCGGCGAGAGATTGGCTTTCCGTCGAAATACCGCTTCGTCGCCAGAACGATGCCAGCTTGCAAAATGCCGCGAACGGCAAAATCCTCTGCCCGGTCCTGATCGACCGCGCAGACGGCAGCCGCCAGCGGCAGCCCGTATTTCATCGCGGTGCCGAAGCTTTCAAAAGGGTCGGCGGCGGCCGGAAAGCCGAGGCCAAGGGCACAGATCGTGGCGACGATTTTCACGGCATCCTCTCAGCGTTCAGACCGGTGTCGTGACATCCGCTTATCGCAACGTTCGGGTGCGTGTAAGCCTTTCCGGCATGTGAGGTGCGGGGCAGTTCGCGGACAGTTGTATGCGACACGCCTTCGCTTCGTGCATTTTTTTGCCTATCCCCTAGGGCCTGAAGATCGTGCCACGCCATGCCCGGCACGAGAGGTTGTTAAGCACTGGCCGCTCCGCACGCGGGGCGATGCTGTGCGCTCTGGGCATCGCAGCGGAGCATCCTGTATTGTCCAGTCAGTCATGACGACACGGCCGGACCATTACGCCACCTTCGCGCGGCCGAAACGCAAAGGCCGGGGACATGCCCCGGCCTTTTGAATGATGCGATGCGGGTGCGATCAGACCGCTGTCTTGGCGCTTTCCTTCTTCGCCTCGGCATGAATGATCAGGGGCTTTGCCGACGAATTGTCGACCGCTTCTTCATTCACCACGACCTCCTCGACACTTTCGAGGCCCGGCAATTCGAACATGGTATCCAGCAGGATGTCTTCCATGATCGAACGCAGACCACGCGCGCCCGTCTTGCGCTTGATAGCGCGCTTGGCAATGGCAGAGAGCGCGTCCTCGGTAAAGGTCAGCTTGACGCCTTCCAGATCGAACAGGCGCTGATACTGCTTCACCAGCGCATTCTTCGGCTTGGTCAGAATAATAATCAGCGCTTCCTCGTCCAGATCGGTCAGGGTCGCGATTACCGGCAGGCGGCCGACAAATTCCGGGATCAGGCCGAATTTCAGCAGATCCTCGGGCTCCAGCTCTTTGAAGAGTTCGCCGACACCGCGGTCGTCGTTTTCCTTGACCGAGGCACCGAAACCCATCGCCGTGCCCTTGTTGCGCTGCGCGATGATACGGTCCAGACCCGCAAATGCACCACCGCAAACGAACAGGATATTCGTCGTGTCCACCTGCAGGAATTCCTGCTGCGGATGCTTGCGCCCGCCCTGCGGCGGCACGCTGGCAACGGTGCCTTCCATGATCTTCAGCAGCGCCTGCTGAACACCTTCCCCGGACACGTCGCGCGTGATCGAGGGGTTGTCGGACTTGCGGGTGATCTTGTCGACCTCGTCGATATAGACGATACCGCGCTGTGCGCGCTCGACATTATATTCCGACGCCTGAAGCAGCTTGAGAATGATATTCTCGACATCCTCGCCGACATAGCCGGCCTCGGTCAGGGTCGTCGCGTCGGCCATCGTGAAGGGAACGTCCAGAATACGCGCGAGCGTCTGCGCCAGCAGCGTCTTGCCGCAGCCGGTCGGACCAATCAGCAGGATGTTCGACTTCGCCAGTTCGATGTCGGATTTCGCGCCGTGGTTCAGCCGTTTGTAATGGTTGTGCACCGCCACCGAAAGAACACGCTTGGCGCGTTCCTGACCGATCACGTAATCATCAAGAACCTGGCAGATTTCCAGCGGCGTCGGCACCCCTTCGCCGGATTTCAAACCGGAGGACTTCGTTTCCTCGCGGATGATATCCATGCAGAGTTCGACGCATTCGTCGCAGATGAACACTGTCGGGCCCGCAATCAGCTTGCGCACCTCGTGCTGGCTCTTGCCGCAGAAGCTGCAATAGAGCGTGTTCTTGCTGTCGGTCTCTGTCGCCATGCTACGTCCTTACGTCCTGCGCGGTTCAAATCCGCCGGCTCCCGATGCGGGTAAGCCCATGTTAGGGGCCGTGGCCCCAAGTCTCAATCCCCAACTCGCACCGGCACGCAAGGCCGGTCGCGGGTCACTTCGTCTCTGCCTCGGCCTTGCCACGCGGGCTCAGCACCTCGTCAATCAGGCCCCAATCCTTCGCTTCTTCAGGGGACATGAAGCGATCACGTTCCAGTGCCTCTTCCACGTCTTTCAGCGACTGGCCGGTATGATGGACATAGATCTCGTTCAGGCGGCGCTTCAGCTTTTCGGTTTCGCGCGCATGAATAAGGATATCGGTCGCCTGCCCCTGGAACCCGCCCGAGGGCTGGTGGACCATGATACGGCTGTTCGGCAGCGAATAGCGCTGCCCCTTTTCGCCGGCGCAAAGCAGCAGCGAACCCATCGAAGCTGCCTGCCCGATCACCAGCGTCGAAATCCGCGGCCGGATATACTGCATCGTGTCATAGATCGACAGACCGGCCGTCACGACACCGCCCGGGCTGTTGATATACATGGAGATTTCCTTGGACGGGTTCTCCGCCTCCAGAAACAGAAGCTGTGCGCAGATCAGCGTCGACATTCCGTCATGCACGGGACCCGAGACGAAGATAATCCGTTCCTTCAGCAGCCGCGAGAAAATATCGTAGGCCCGTTCCCCGCGTGAGGTCTGTTCGACCACCATGGGGACAAGCGTGTTCATGTAGAATTCTGCCGGATCGATCATGTCTTTTCCTGCCCGATTACCTTCGCCCTGTCGATTCGAGGCCGGAGCGGACCCCGGCAGAGCGGTGTTCTACCTTCGAAAGGTTGACAGAGTCTTATTTACGCCCGATCTCATCCGCAAGGGATGGATCGAATTTGAGTTTGAATCTGGACGGATAACGGCATGAAACTGATCGTTGGGCTTGGCAATCCGGGCGCGAAATACGCAGCGAACCGCCATAATATCGGCTTCATGGCGGTGGACCGGATCGCGGGCGATCACGGCTTTTCCCCGTGGCGCTCGCGCTTTCAGGGCGAGGTCGCGGAAGGCCGTCTCGGGTCCGAAAAGGTCATGCTGCTGAAGCCCGCGACCTTCATGAACCTGTCGGGCCAGTCGGTCGGCGAGGCCATGCGCTATCTGAAGATCCAGCCAGAAGATGTGATCGTCGTTCACGACGAACTTGACCTTGCACCCGGCAAATGCCGCGTGAAGCTGGGTGGGGGCCATGCTGGCCATAACGGCCTGCGCTCGATCCACCAGCATATCGGCGAGGCATATCACCGGGTCCGTCTGGGCATCGGCCATCCCGGTCACAAGGATCGCGTGGCCGGCTATGTCCTGTCCGATTTCGCCAAGTCAGATGCGGATTGGCTGGATGATCTGATGCGCGGGATCTCGGACGGGGCCGAGGCGCTGGCAGCGGGCGACGGGCCGGGCTTTCAGAACAAGGTGGCGCTGCGGATGAATCCGGGGCGCGGACCGACGCAGGCCGATGCGCGGGTCGCGCGCCCGAACCCAGCGCCGAAGCCGCCAACGCCCGAGGAAAAACCGGCGCAGAGCCTTGCCGAGAAGCTTCAGTCCCTCGCGGGCCGGTTCAGGTGACGCATATTCGTGCCGCCTTTGACGATCAGGCGCAATCCTGTCGGCAGCTCGGCTCGGATCTGACCGCGCGGATCGTTGAAAACCTTGGCAATATTCTGTCACAGGACAGCGGAGCCGTCGCCGCAAAGGTGCGGGGCTGGCACGGCGACATCTCGTCCCGCGGCGCCTCGGTCCCGCTGCGTCTTGCCGGGGCACTGCATGGGCTTGTGCTGGACGGTTCGGCCCCCGATCTGGCGGCCGCCTATGCGCGGGGCGAGGCACCAGAGAGCCTGCTGCAGGATGCAATTGCCGCGCATCAGGTGCGCATTCTCGACTGGCTGAATTTTGCCCCCCAGACGAATGAAGTGGGTCGGTCGGCCGCGCTGATTGCGGCAGCAGCCTTTGCCGTGCAGCAGCTTGACCACAGCCTGCCGCTGGCCCTGTCAGAACTTGGCGCAAGTGCCGGTCTTAACCTGAATTTTCCAGATTATGCAATTGAAGTAAAAGGGAAACGTATCGGACCTGCTGAAGCGCCACTGATCCTGCGGCCCGATTGGTCGGGGTCGGCGCCCATGGCAACCGAATTGACAACTACGGTGCGGCGCGGTGTCGATCTTGCACCGCTTGATCGGTCCGACCCGCTGCGCATGCGCGCCTATATCTGGCCCGATCAACCCGACCGGCTGGCACGGCTTGATGCCGCGATCGCCCATGCCACTACCCATCCGCCGAGCGTCGAGCGGGGGGATGCCGCGGATTGGCTCGACCACGTTCCCCTGGCTCGCGAAGGTGCGCTGAGCTTTGTGTATCACACCATCGCCTTCCAGTATTTCCCACCCGAAACCCAGCGCCGCGTCACCGCGCGGCTGTCCCGTGCCGGTGCCGCAGCCAGCAGCACGGACCCGCTTGCCCATTTCGCGATGGAGGCCGACAATCGACCGGGCGGCGCGGCGCTGACGCTTGATCTTTGGGCGGGTGAGCATCGCCGGTGGCACCTGGGGCGCGCCGATTTCCACGGTCGCTGGATCGACTGGCAGCCGCAGGAACTGTAAGACTTGCCCAATCGCGATCAGGAGGGTCCAATGGAACCATCGCTGAATGTCCTGGGCGGACCACTCGCCCCCTGCTCGACCGATCCGTTGACCGGGTTCTTTCGCGATGGGTGCTGCAACACCTCGGCGCAGGATCAGGGCAGCCATACGGTCTGCGTGATCGTGACGGCAGAGTTTCTGGCCCTTTCGAAATATCTTGGCAACGACCTGTCCACGCCACGGCCCGAATTCCGTTTTCCGGGGCTGAAACCCGGCGATCAGTGGTGCCTTTGTGCCGCGCGTTTCCTTCAGGCCGCGCAGGAATTCGCCGCGCCGAAGGTGGTCCTGGAAGCGACCCATGCACGGGCAATTGATGTGGTTCCCTTGGAACTTCTGCGCGCCCACGCAGTAGATGAGGCATAGATCAGACGACGGAGCCTGACCATGCGAAGAACCGCCATTGCCGCCCTGACACTGTGCCTGAGCCTGCCTGTTTATGGACAGGAGACAGGGCCCATGACACTCAGCGACGGCACGACGGTGAGGCCGGACGATGCCGACCGGCTGAACAATTTCAGCGTCCATTTCAGCGGCGCGCTGCGTCAGGCCTTCAACAGCGAAAACTCTGACGACGTCGCGATGCTGGTGCAGTCGCTGCGCGGGCCGGCCATGCCGCCGAACGAAGCGATGGATGCCCTGCAGGGCGACTGGAAGTGCCGGACGATCAAGGCGGGCGAAAGCTCGGCGCTGATCGTCTATGGCAATTTCGACTGCCGGGTTGAAGGTAACAGCTTCGAGAAGACCTCGGGCTCGCAGCGCACACGCGGGACGGTCCACGAAGATGCCGGGCGGCTGATCTATCTTGGCACCGGCTTCGTTCAGGGAAGCGAAGTCCCCGATTATGCCGCCCTGGCCCCCGATCCGCTGAACGCGCCCGTCATCGGACAGGTGTGGTCGGATATCGCGTTGGTAGAAGTAGTCTCTCGCGATCGCGCGCGGATGATTTTCCCCGATCCCGCGCTGGAATCGCAGATGAACGTCATCTACCTGACGCGCTGAGGCCCTGCGCGGCGCTGCGCCCGGTCTTTTTGCAGGCTGGATCAGCGCCACCGGGAACGCATGCGAGGGGAACGACAGATGAAGATAGCTTTCCTGCCCGGCGACGGGATTGGCCCAGAAATCACCGCAGCCACGCGGATGGTTCTGGAAACTTTCGCGACAAAGCACGGTCTTGCGTTCGATCTGAGCGAAATCGAGATCGGCGAGACGGCGCTTGCCTCGCAGGGCAGCACATTCCCGGAAGCCGCGTTCGAAGCGGCGCGCAGTGCCGACGGGCTGATCCTCGGGCCGGTCTCGCATCTGGGCTATCCGCCGCGCGACCAGGGCGGGCTGAACCCATCGGGAGAGCTTCGCAAGCGGCTCGATCTCTATGCCAATATCCGACCGGCGCGGACGCGAGATCATCTGCCTTCGGCGACCGGGGCGCGCTTCGATATGGTCATCTATCGCGAGAACACCGAAGGCTTCTACGCCGACCGCTCGATGCATTCTGGGCCGGGAGAGTTGCAGGTGACAGAAGATGTCACGCTGGCAATGCGACGGATCACACGGCAGGCGTCGATGCGTATCGCCGAAGCCGCATTCGCTGGCGCGGCCGGGCGGCGCGGCAAGGTCACTGCGGTCCACAAGCAGAACGTGCTGCGCCTGACGGATGGGCTGTTTCTGGCATGCTGCCGAGAGGTCGCGGAACGCCATCGTGAAATCAACTATGAGGAGCTAATTGTTGACGCCGCCTGCGCCCATCTTGTGCGCCGGCCCGCCGATTTCGACGTTATTGTGACCACGAACATGTTCGGCGATATTCTGTCCGACCTCGCGTCCGAGCTTTCGGGAAGTCTCGGCCTCGCAGCGTCGCTGAATGCCGGGGCCGATCACGCGATGGCGCAGGCGCAACACGGCTCTGCGCCGGATATCGCTGGCAAGGGTATCGCAAATCCTGCCTCGCTGATCGGGTCGATGGGGATGCTGCTGGAATGGCTGGGCGCACGGCATGAACGCCCGGACCTGCTGGCTGCCGGCAGGTCCGTTCTTGATGCGCTGGAACGGTGCCTTGCCGATCCGGCCACCAGGACCCGCGACCTTGGCGGCGATCTGAACACGCAGGCATTCGCACAGGCCGTCAGCACCCAACTGGCCGGTTGACGCGTCAGCGGCCCCCTAGCCGCTACGCGCCTCGATCCGCCCGACCAGCCGGATCAGCGGCCGAGCCAGCGGCATCAGCATGAAGATGCGCACGACATGCGCCGCCGTCACCAGCGACGGGTCGAGATGCAGATACTGCGCCGTCAACGCCATTTCGGTGACACCGCCGGGTGCCACGCCAAGAACCAGCACCTCCCAGCCGATGCCAGTCAGGCGCGACAACATCACCGCGCCCGCGCATGTCAGTGTCAGCATCAGCAGCGTGCCGCCAAGCGATACGACCATCTCGCGGCGCGCACCCCTGAACAGATGCGGCTGAAAGGTCGAACCAAGCCATGCGCCCAGCAGAATCTGCGCAGCCGCTAGCATCACCGCAGGGTAATGCGGCAGCTCAAATCCCGCCGCCGTCACCGCACCGGCAGCGGCCAGCGGACCCAGAAAGAACGGATTGGCCCAACCGAGCAGCCTGAACAGGAACCCGCCCCCCGCCGCAACCGCGATCAGCACGATCAGCCCCGCCGGGTTCCAGCCCGCACTTGCCGGAAGGGCGGCGATCTGTGGCCGACCGTCAATGGCATAAATAAGCAGCGGCACCGAAACGACGATGGCGGCAATGCGCAGCGTCTGTGCCATGACGACGGGCGCGGGCGGGATACCGACGCTTTCGGCGATGACCGCGGATTCGACCGGCGCGACCGGGAAGGTCGCAAGCACCATGCGCGACAGCCGCGCGCCTGACAGCCGCGCCTGCAGGACCGAAACCGCAAGCGCGAGGCTTGCCGTCATGGCCGACATGACGATCAGCAGCGGCATCGCCTCGATCACGGCACGCAGCGCCGCAGGCGTGAAGGCAAGCCCGACTGTCGATGCGACAACCGCCTGACCGAAGGGTCGTGTCCTCACCGGCAAAGGCGCGGTCAGCCGCTGCGAAAGCGACAGCGCGGCCGTCATCAGCAGCGGTCCGATCATGTAAGGCAGTGGCAGGCCCGCCAGCGTCCCCAGCCAGCCGATCACGGCGCCCGCAAGATAGATCAGGGCAAGCCGCAGAAAACCGTGGCGCGGCCGGAACAGCCGGGTCACGCGCAACGCATCGGCTGGCCGGCACGCGGCAGCCGCTCGTTTCGGGAACTGGCAGGTCTTTGCATCACTCCTCCGATACCAGCGTGGTTTTGACCTGCCCGCTCGCAGGATTCAATTCCAAACCGCGTCCGACAAGATAAGAACAAGCTATTATGGCTTGCGCGGCACGGTGTTGATCGGGTCCAATCGCCGCGCAAGGGCGGAGGATATCATGAATACCGACAATCCCACTCTCGGCTTTATCGGCTTCGGCGAAGCGGCAGAGGCTTTCGCGACCGGTCTCGGTCCCGAGATCGCGGGCCGAAGCCGGGCCTACGACATAAAGGTCGCGGAACCGAAGCTTGCCGCCCTGCCAAAAGAGCGCGCGGCACGTGCGGGTGTGACGCTGACCGGCAACCGCGCAGCCGCGCTTGAAGCTGCCGATGCGGTCTTCTGCCTTGTCACAGCCGATCGTGCCACCGCCGCAGCCGAGGAATGCGCGGAATTGCTGAGGCAAGGCAGCTTCTGGTTCGACGGCAATTCCTGCTCGCCCGGCGCAAAGCGGCGCTCGGCAGCAACCATCGACGCGGCAGGCGGGCGCTATGTCGATATTGCCATCATGGCCCCGGTTTATCCCAAGATGCACAAGACCCCGCTTCTGATCGCCGGGCCGCATGCGAAAGACGCGGCAGAGGTTCTTGGGGCGATGGGGATGAACGCGCGCGTCATGGGCGAGAATATCGGCGATGCGTCTTCGATAAAGATGATGCGTTCGGTCATGATAAAGGGGATGGAGGCGCTGACCGCCGAATGTCTGCTTGCCGCACGGCGCGCGGGCGTCGAGGAGAAGGTGCTGGCCTCGCTTTCGGCCTCGAACCCCGAAATCGACTGGCCGAAGCAGGCGGCGTACAATCTCGAACGCATGATGGTCCACGGACGCCGGCGCGCCGCCGAAATGCGCGAGGTTGCAATCACGTTGGAAGAACTCGGCCTGCCGAATGGTCTGGCGCAGGCGACGGTCGAGTGGCAGCAACGCATCGGCGACATGGCGCTGGATCCGGGCGAGGACAGCTTTGCCGCGCGCGCCGATCTGGCGCTGAAAAAGCTGTAGCAGCCGGATCGCAAATGCTTTTGCGCGCTGCGGAACCGCTTGGGTTCGCGCAATTTTCCGCATAAGCCGGTGGTCCGCGACGTCCGTGTCGCATAACCTGCAGCGAAATCAGGTGGGCACGATGATGAACAGATCCCTCTCAATCATCTTTATCGTCGATGGCGAAAGGCTTCAGGCGCAATCGCTTCTGCTTGTCTCATCGCTATACCGCCAGCTCGCGGATACCCCAGCGACGGAGCTTGTCGCCTATGCGCCCGAACGCGCATTCGGCAAGCTCAGCCCGGCGACGCAGGCGCTGTTCGACCTTTGCGGGGTTCGTGTCTGCCAGCTGCGGGACGCTGACGGGATGTGGAAGAAGGACTATCCGCATGGCAACAAGCTGCTTGCAGCGGCGGAGTGCCGGGACAGCGAGGCGACGCTGTTTCTAGATACCGACATGGTCTGCCTGCGCCCCTTCCCGGAACTGGATTTTGAAAGGGCCGGGACCGTGTTCGCGGTGCCCGAAGGTGTTCCGACATGGGGCGAGCAGAATGATCGCTGGCGGCGGGCCTATGCCCATTACGGCATGGACCTGCCCACCGACCGCGTCACCCTGACGCGTGGCGCGCAGCGCAGCTATTACCCTTATTTCAATGCGGGTTTCGTGGGCTTTGCGAATTCAGCGGTCCATGACGGCAAGCATTTCGGCCAGCTCTGGCTGGAAACGGCCAGCGATTTCGACTGGAACTGTTCGATTGCCCAGAAGCGTCCCTGGCTGGACCAGATCACCATGCCGTTGACGATCAAACGTTTCGGTCTGGAATATGAGGCGCTGCCCGATGTCTATAACTACTCGATCTCGAATCGAGAGGATATGTCAGGCACCGAGGATGCGCGCATCCTGCATTACCACCGCGCCATGTTCCTTGAACGCGCGCCACAATATCCCACGCTGAGAGACGATCTTTTCGCGCTGATGCCGCGAGAGCATCATGCCGAAATGTCGCGGCTTCTGACGCTGGCGAACTATCCACTGCCGAGCGGCTGATAACAGGTCATGCGCCGGCCTGGATAAGGGCGGACAGGCGCGCCACCTGCCGGTCGAGCAGGTCACGGTCGCCCCTCGCCTCGACATTCAGGCGCAGCAATGGCTCGGTATTCGAACTGCGCAGGTTGAAGCGCCAGCTTCCCATATCCAGCGAAAGGCCGTCCATGTCGTCGCGTCCGACCGCGTCGGGGGCGAATTCCGCCTCGACCCTGTCACGGATCGCTGCCGCGTTCTCAACCGTGAAGTTTATCTCACCGGATGACGGGAAGGCCGCGCGTCGTTCGGCCACCAGCGCAGAAAGCGGCTGCCCGGTGCGGCCCATCAGCTCTGCCACCAGCAGCCACGGGATCATACCGCTGTCGCAAAAGACGAAGTCGCGGAAATAGTGGTGTGCCGACATTTCGCCGCCATAAACCGCATCGTGTTCGCGCAAGGCCGCTTTCAGAAACGCATGCCCGGTGCGCGACTGAATCGGGACGCCGCCGGCGCTTTCGACGATGTCGCGGGTGTTCCAGATCACGCGCGGGTCGTGGACGATGCGCGCGCCCGGCTCGCGCGACAGGAACGCCGCCGCGAGCAGCCCGACAATATATTCGCCATCAACGAAGCGCCCGGTTTCGTCGAAGAAGAAGCAGCGGTCGAAATCGCCATCAAAGGCGATACCCATATCCGCATCCGCTGCGCGCACGGCTTCCGCCGTCGCGGGCTGGTTTTCGCGCAGAAGCGGATTCGGAATGCCGTTCGGGAAACTGCCGTCGGGCTCATGATGTATGCGCAGGAACCGAAGCGGTGCGTTCCGCGCGGCAAGTGCATCGGCAATGGCGTCGAAGGTCGGTCCGGCGGCACCGTTGCCGGCATTCACGACGATCCTCAGCGGACGCAGGGCATCGGTGTCGATGAAACTCATCAGGCGCGCGACATAGGCCGCACGCGCCTCGGCCGATATGTCACAGAGGCGTCCCCCGTCGCGCGCGGGGCCGAAATCGTCGGCCTCCGCCAGCGCCTGCACAGCATCAAGTCCCGTTGCCGACCCGAGCGGCGCAGAGCCCGCGCGCACCATCTTCATGCCGTTATAATCCATCGGATTATGCGAGGCGGTGACCTCTATCCCGCCATCCGCGCCGAAATGGCTGACCGCGAAATACATCTCTTCGGTCCCGGCCAGTCCAAGATCCAGCACCTCGACCCCCTCGTCGATCAGCGCATCAGCGACAGCCGACGCCAGTTCCGCCGACGACGCGCGAATGTCGCGGCCCAGCACGACCTTTTTCGCATCCAGCGCGCGTGCAAAACCACGCCCGATACGTCGGGCAATCGCGGCATCCAGATCGGTGCCAAGCCGTCCCCGGATATCGTAAGCCTTGAAACAGGACAGCGCAGCCGGCATCAGCCTTTGGCCCCCTGCCCGCGCGCATAGACATCCTCGTATCGAATGATGTCATCCTCGCCCAGATAAGTGCCGGTCTGAACTTCGATCAGGACCATGGGAACCTTGCCGGGATTTTCCATACGGTGAACCGCCCCAAGCGGGATATAGACCGACTGGTTTTCGGTCACGAGTTGAGTCGTATCGTCAATCGTGACCTTTGCCGTCCCCTCGACCACGATCCAGTGTTCGGCGCGGTGGTGGTGGCTTTGCAAGCTGAGTGCCGCGCCGGGATGGACGACGATGCGCTTGACCTGAAAGCGCGGGCCGAGAACCAGTGTTTCATACCAGCCCCACGGGCGATAGTCGCGCGGCAGCGTTTCGGCCTGCGCGCGCCCCCGCTTCTTCAGAAGCTCTACCGCAAGTTTCACATCCTGCGCGCGATCCTTGGGCGCGACCAGAACCGCATCCGGCATGGCAACGGCAACGATATTATCCAAGCCGATGCCGACAAGAACCTGAGCATCGCTTTCGGCACGCAACAACGTATCGGTGCAGCCAATCGCTTCAGCCGGTCCGGTCAGCGCGACACCATCCGCGTCCGCGCCCTGCTCTCTCCAGACCGCGTCCCAGCCGCCAAGATCTGACCACCCGGCCGAAAACGGCACAACGGCAAGGTTATCGGCCTTCTCCATCACGGCGTAATCGACCGAGATTGACGGCACGCGTGCGTATTCCTCGGGGGCAAGCCTGAGAAAGCCCAGATCGGCGGTGGCCTTTTTCAGTGCCTCTGCGACCGGGTCGACAACATCGGGCGCATGCAGGCGAAATGCCTCGACCATATCTGCCGCGCGGGCCAGAAATATTCCGGCATTCCACAGAAAATTTCCCGATGCGCACATGGCTTCCGCGCGCGCGGAATCCGGCTTTTCGACAAAACGCACAAGATCGACAGGGCCTTCCGACGCGGCGGGCCGCGCGCCGAGTTCAACATAGCCATAGCCGGTTTCGGCCCGGTCAGGCGTTATCCCGAAGGTGACGATGCGCCCTTTTTCGACCGCTGGCAGGCCCCGCCCGACCGCCTCGCGAAATGCAAGCGCATCCGGGATCGCGTGATCGGACGGCGCGACCAGCATGATCGCATCAGGGTCGCGCGCCATCAGATAGAATGCGGCCGTCAGGATCGCAGGGGCGGTATTGCGCCCCTCGGGTTCGATGATGACCGCACCGGGATCTATGCCCAGTTCAGCAAGCTGCTCGACGACGATGAAGCGAAAATCTGACCCCGTCACCACCAGCGGTGCGCTGAAAGCAGGGCTTGCACCGGCCTGAGACGCGTCCGGAGCGAAACGCAAGGCGGCCTGCTGAAACAGTGTCAGATCGCCAAGAAGCGGCGCGAATTGCTTCGGATATGACTTGCGGGACAGCGGCCAAAGCCTTGTGCCAGATCCGCCACTCAGCAGGACCGGAACGATGGAAACGTCTGTGATCTTCATATTACCTGCAATTTCTTGAACCGGCCCACCCAAGGCACTTTCGCCGCTGGAATGATTACGCGCCCCATTCACCCGAGGCAATTGCTTCTGTCCCGCCGCCGGTCGCGCAGGGTGACAGGCGTCGCGTCACCTGTGTGACAATGTATGACTACGCCGCAGGACAGCCGCGGCCTCAGTTCACGGCGAGCTTGCGCGGCTCCAGCCCGGTTGCGGCGCGATACCAATCGACAATCGCCTGACGCTCCTCAGGTTCCATGAAGCTGACATTCACCGGCGGCATGGCCTGCGTCAGCCCGGCCTGCAGATAAATCTGGCGGGCCGCGCGGGTCACGTCGTCTGGCGTTTCCAGCAGCAGATCCTTTGGGGCACGATGAATGCCTTCATAGCCCGGCTCTCTCGCGTGGCACATCGCACAACGACCGGGGACGATGTTCATGACCTGATCGAAACCCGCCGCATCGGCGAATTTCTGCTGCGCTGGCGAAAGGGTGCGCGACTCTGACGCCTCATAGCTCGACTGCCACAAGGGCGCGGTCGACAGCCACATTACCCCGATGAACAGCATGGCGGTGACAGCCCATGTCCACCACTTCATGCCGCCGCCCGAATGCATGGTATTGAAGAAATGCCGGATCGTGACGCCCATCAGGAAGATCAGCGCGGCGATCAGCCAGTTATATTCGGTCGCGAAGGCCAGCGGGTAGTGCGTTGACAGCATCAGGAAGATGACCGGCAGCGTCAGGTAGTTGTTATGGGTCGAGCGCAGCTTGGCGATCTTACCGTATTTCGGGTCAGGCTTGCGGCCCTCCTGCAGGTCTTTCACCACGATGCGCTGGTTCGGCATGATGATGAAGAACACGTTGGCCGTCATGATCGTGGCGGTGAACGCACCCAGATGCAGCATGGTCGCACGGCCCGTGAATATCTGATTATATCCGTAGCCCATGACGACCAGCAGCCCGAATAACAGCAGCATCAGCAGCGTCGGGCGTTCACCAAGCGGGGATTTGCACAGAAAGTCATAGACCAGCCAGCCGACCGACAGGGACAGCGCGGAAATGATGATCCCCTGCCACAGCGCCAGGTCAGCCTTGGCGGGGTCGATCAGGAACAGCTCGCCCCCGACCCAGTAGACGATCATCAGCAGTGCCGCGCCCGACAGCCATGTCGAATAGCTTTCCCATTTGAACCAGATCAGGTGGTCCGGCATGTTTTCCGGTGCGACCAGATATTTCTGGATGTGATAGAAACCGCCGCCGTGAACCTGCCATTCCTCGCCATGCGCGCCCGGCGGCAGATGCGGCGATTTGCGCAGCCCAAGATCGAGCGCGATGAAATAGAAGCTCGACCCGATCCAGGCGATGGCGGTGATGACATGGACCCAGCGGACCGCAAAGCCGATCCAGTCCCAGATGATTGCAAATTCGGTCATGCCCCGTCCCCTCAGGCGTTTGCGCCAAGCCTAGCCCGAATCCGGGTGACTGGGTAAGGGCGATAATGCCGTGATGCGATGGGGAAGCGGACACAGCCGGCGCGTTGCCTGCCGGCTGTGCAGGTTGTCGTCAGCTATAGCTGGACACGTTCGTCCCGGCGAGGGCCGAGATATTCATCAGCCCGCGCACGGTAATGCCCGGCGTCACGATATGGGCGCGGTTTTCCATCCCCATCAGGATCGGCCCGACCTCCAGCCCGCCCGCGACCGAACGCAGCATATTGCGCGCCGCATTGGCGATTTCGGCATTGGCATAGACAAGGCCGTTTGCCTTCCCGGTCAGCCGCCCTTCGGGATAGAGTTTCTCGCGCAGTTCCGGGTCAAGCGCCAGATCGGCAGGCATCTCGCCCTCATATTCGAAATCGAGATCCATCCCGTCCAGAATTTCCATCGCCGCGCGCATGTTCCGGCTGGTATCGGTGTCGAGATTGCCGAACTGAGATGCGGAACACAGCGCGATCTTGGGTTCGACCCCGAAGCGGCGGATATGGCGGGCGGCACCGATGACGGTTTCGGCAATCTGCTGCGGCGTCGGGTCCAGATGGACCTGCGTATCGGCAATGAACAGCGGCCCGCGATCCAGGATGATCAGCGACAGCGCCCCGACCGGATGCGCATTCCCGCGCGCGAGGATTTCGCTGACATAGCGCAGATGCCAGCGATATTCGCCGAACGTCCCGCAGATCATCGCGTCCGCCGCACCCAGATGCACCATCATCGCCGCGATTGCCGTCGTATTGGTGCGGATGATTGCGCGCGCGAGGTCGGGCGAGACACCCTGACGCCGCATCAGCTTGTGATAGGCGGTCCAGTAATCGCGATAGCGCGCGTCGCTTTCGGGGTTGATGACCTCGATCCGGTCCAGATCCAGCCGGATGCCCTCGCGGTCGAGCCTTTGCTGGATCACCTCTGGCCGGCCGATCAGGATGGGGGTGTCGTGACCTTCCTCGATCAACTGGCTGGCGGTATGCAGGATGCGTTCATCCTCGCCCTCGGCAAAGACCAGCCTGCGGCGGGCCATCCGGTCGGCCTCGAACACGCTGCGCATGATATTGTAGCTGCGATAGACGCGACCCTGCAGGCGGCGGGTGTAATCGTCCAGATCAAGCTCTCGGGTGGCCACGCCCGATTCCATCGCGGCTTTCGCAACGGCGGTGGCGATGGTCGGCAGCAGGCGCGGATCGAATGGTTTCGGGATCAGGTATTCCGGCCCGAAGGTCAGCACCTCGCCCCGGTAGGCCTGCCCGACCTCGGCCGAGGTGGTTTCGCGGGCAAGGGCCGCAATAGCTTCGACGCAGGCCACCTTCATCTCGTCATTGATCTGGGTCGCGCCGGTATCCAGCGCACCGCGGAAGATGAAGGGGAAACACAGGACGTTGTTGACCTGATTGGGATAATCGCTGCGGCCGGTCGCAATCAGGGCGTTCGGGGCGGCGGCGCGGGCCTCTTCCGGCATGATTTCCGGCGTCGGGTTCGCAAGCGCGAAGATGATCGGCCTGTCGGCCATCTGCGCCACCATCTCGCGCGTCAGAAGGCCGGGGCCGGAAACGCCAAGGAACAGATCCGCGCCCTTCATCGCCTCTATCGTGGTGCGCAGTTCGGTATCGCGGGCGAATTCCTGCTTTTCGGGGTTCAGATCGTTGCGCCCCGTATGCACGACGCCCTTGCTGTCCAGCATGGTGATATTGTCCTGCCGGACGCCCATCACCATCAGCATCTTCAGGCAGGCGATCCCGGCCGCACCTGCGCCAAGCGCCACGACCTTGATATCCTCGAATTTCTTGCCCGACAGACGCATCGCGTTGCTGGCCGCGGCCGCTGCGACAATCGCGGTGCCGTGCTGGTCGTCATGGAAAACCGGAATATTCATCCGTTCCTTGCACAGCCGTTCGACCAGAAAGCAGTCGGGGGCCTTGATATCTTCAAGGTTCACCGCGCCAAAGGTCGGTTCCAGCTTGCAGACCAGATCGGCCAGCTTTTCGGGATCGGTCTCGTTCACCTCGATATCGAAGCAATCGACGCCGGCGAATTTCTTGAAAAGGACCGCCTTGCCTTCCATCACCGGCTTCGATGCCTGCGCGCCGATATTGCCCAAGCCAAGCACCGCCGTCCCGTTCGAGATCACCGCGACCAGATTCGATTTCGCGGTATAGCGCATCGCATCCAGCGGATTCTTCTCGATCTCCAGACAGGCATCGGCGACACCGGGGGAATAGGCGTTCGACAGGTCGCGCCCGGTATCCATGGGCTTTGTTGCGCGGATCTCCAGCTTACCCGGTTTGGGGAATTCGTGGTAATCCAGCGCCTCCTGGCGGCGGTCATTGGCGATATCGTCGGCTGGCATGTCGTCCCTCCTTTGCGCGCGAACGCTTTTCCTTGCGTCAATTCCGCAACTTCTGGACAGGATTTGCAATGCCCAGTTTTGCCGCAGCCGCCCTTGTCGCGGCAAATCATTGCGCTATCAGTAGGGTGTTACCCTTGAACGGAGCGCGCGAATGTCCGATTTCGACCTGGTCCTGTCCGGCCGCGTGATCCTGACGGACCAAGAGATTCCCGCCGGTTTCGTCGCCGTCCGCGATGGCCGCGTCGCGATGATCGGCGAAGGCGCGGCCCCGGCGGGGCGCGAGCGCCACGATCTTGGCGCGGCAATGATTCTGCCGGGTGCCGTCGATGCACAGGTGCATTCGCTGTCGCAGAAGGGCGCGGAAGGCTTTGCCGCATCCACCGCCGCAGCCGCATCGGGTGGGGTCACCACAATTGTTGACATGCCTTATGATGAGGGCGATCTGATCTGTTCTGCCGCAGCCGTCGCCCGAAAGGCCGCACTGGCCGAGGCAGAGGCGCGGGTGGACGTGGCAATCTATGGCACCATCGACCCGACCGAAGGCCCCGCGCGCATCATCGAACAGGCCGATGCCGGTGTCTGCGGCTTCAAGTTTTCGACCTTCGGCACTGATCCGAAACGATTTCCCCGCATTCCGCCTGCGCTGCTGATGGCCTGCTTCGCCGAAGTCGCGAAGACCGGGCTGGCGGCGGGGGTGCATAACGAAGACGACGCTTTCGTGCGCGAGGCGATTGCGCAAGTCGAGGCGATGCAGATCACCGATTGGCGCGCGCACGGGCTGTCGCGCCCGCCGATGACGGAAATTCTGGCGCTGCAGCAGATTTATGAAACCGGCCACGCAACCGGCTGCCCGGCCCATGTCGTACATTGCTCGCTTGGTCGCGGCTATGAGATCGCGCGCCAGTACCGTGACGGCGGCGATCTGGCGACCATCGAATGCTGCATTCACTATCTGGTGCTGGACGAGGAAAACGATGTTGCCCGCCTTGGCGGCAAGGCCAAGATCAACCCGCCGATCCGTCCTCGGGCCGAAGTCGAAAGCCTCTGGCGTCATGTTGCGGCGGGCAATGTCAGCATGGTGTCAACCGATCATGTCAGCTGGTCCGAGGATCGCAAGACCAACCCCGACATGCTGAAAAACGCCTCTGGCGTGCCGGGGTTGGAGGTGATGGTGCCGCTGTTCGTCAAAGGCGCGCTGGAACGCGGCATTCCGCTGACTTGGGCAGCGAAGCTGATGGCCGAAAACCCGGCGCGCCATTTCCGCATCGACGACCGCAAGGGTGGGATCGCGGTGGGTCGCGACGCCGACCTGATGGTTCTGGAACCCGTGGCGCAGGTCTATGATGCGAAGGACAGCCGCCATTCCATCGCGGGCTGGTCGCCCTATGACGGGATCGAATTGCCGTGGTCTGTCGCGGGCACATGGCTGCGCGGGCAGCAGGTCTTCGACGGCACCGATGTGCTGGCCCAGCCCGGCAATGGCCAGTTCATCCGCCCGCCCCGCCCGCTTGGGCTGCGAAAGCCGCTTCATGCGTAATCTGCGCGTCAATGCCGACCGCATCGCAGCCGATCTGGACGCGATGTCGAAGATTACCGATCCGGGCCGCCCGTGGACGCGCCGCGCCTTCTCGCCCCGCTTCGATGAGGGGCGCGAATGGCTGGCCCGGCAGTTTACCGAGGCGGGGCTGATCGTTTCGAATGATGCGGGCGGCAATCTGCTGGGACGGCGACCCGGCGGCGACCCAAAGCGCGGCACCATCATGCTGGGCAGCCACTCTGACACCGTGCCTGATGGCGGCCGCTTTGACGGCGTCGCGGGGGTTATCGTGGCGCTGGAGGTCGCGCGGATGCTGGACGAACGGGGCATCAGGTTGCGTCACCACCTCGACGTGGTGGACTTTCTTGCCGAGGAGGTTTCGGTCTTCGGCGTCTCCTGCATCGGTTCTCGCGGCATGGCGGGGGTGCTTCCGCAGGACTGGCTGGCGCTGACGCATGAAGGCCGCAGTCTGGATCAGGCGATCCGCGATTGCGGTGGTGTGCCCGAGTGGCAGATACCCGCCACCAATATCCGCGCCTTTCTGGAACTGCATATCGAACAGGGCCGCGTGCTGGAAGCCCACGGCACCGATCTGGGCATCGTCACCGCCATTGCCGGGATCACCCGGATCGAGATCGTGCTGACCGGCCAGCCCGACCACGCAGGCACGACGCCGATGGGAACCCGCGCCGATGCGCTTGTCGCCGCCGCAGCCCTTGTCACCGACATTGATGCCGAGGCAGTCCGCCGCGCCCATGGCCCCGACCACTTCACCGCCACGGTGGGGGAGTTCAGCATCGAACCCGGCGCCGCCAATGTCGTGCCGGGCCGGGTGCGGATGCTGATTGACGCGCGTTCCGACAACCGCGACCAGATGCGGGAATTTCTGGGGTGGAGCAGGCAGCGGCTGACGAAACTGCCCACGAAGATCAGCGCGGACATGCGCGTTCTGTCTGACAACCGGCCGACGCCTATGCACGCGGACATCATCAACGCACTGGAAGCCGCCAGCGGCAAAGTCGGGGCCACCCATCGCCGCATGGTATCGGGCGCGGGCCATGACGCGGCCTTCATGGCGCGTCTTGCCCCAACGGCCATGCTATTCGTCCCCAGCAAGGACGGCCGGTCCCACTGCCCCGAAGAGTTCAGCGAAATCGCCGATATCGCGCTTGGCGCGGAAGTCATGGCCGAGGCCGTGATCGCAATAGATCAAGAAGGAGACTAAGATGCGTCGTGTGCTGACCGAAAAAGACGTGGAGCCGGCAGTTCGTGGCGGTTCCGTCTATGCCGCAGGCGGCGGGGGCTGGGCCGATCATGGCCGGATGCTGGGCTATGCCGCCGTCAAGGCAGGCGCGCCGGAACTGGTCAGCGTGGATGAGTTGGACGACGACGATTTCATCGCCACCGCCGCCGCCATCGGCGCGCCTGCCTCCACCACGCCGTGGGAGATGCGCGGCGTCGATTACATCAAGGCCGTGCAGATGCTGAATGACGCTTTGGGCCAGCCGGTCGCGGGGCTGATGGTCGGGCAGAACGGCAAATCCTCGACCCTGAACGGCTGGCTTCCCTCGGCCATTCTGGGCTGCAAGGTGGTCGATGCGGTGGGCGATATCCGTGCCCATCCGACCGGCGACATGGGGTCGATCGGTATGGCAGGCAGCCCCGAACAGATGATCCAGACGGCTGTCGGCGGCAACCGCGAACAGAACCGCTATATCGAACTGGTGGTGCGGGGGGCGACGGCCAAGGTGTCACCTATCCTGCGTACGGCATCCGACATGTCTGGCGGCTTCATCGCGTCGGCGCGGAACCCGCTGCGGGTGTCTTACGTCGCGAAACATGCGGCGCTTGGCGGGATCTCCATGGCGCTGGATCTGGGTCATGCGATCCTTGCCGCCGAACAGAAAGGCCCCGCCGCCGTTATCGACGCGATGGTGGACAAGACCGGCGGCGTGATCCTTGCCAGCGGGGAAATCACCGCGAAGGACGTTATCTATACGAATGAGGCCTTCGATGTTGGCACCGTCACTGTGGGGCGAGGGGACAAAGCGCTGACCCTTCATGTAATGAACGAATATATGGCCATCGACGACGCAGGCGGCAATCGCATCGCCAGCTTCCCCGATGTGATCACAACCCTGTCCGAAGACGCCCTGCCGCTGTCTGTCGGTGAGTTGGAGGTGGGGATGAAGGTGCATATCCTGCACGTCCCGAAATCGGTGATCCCGCTGAGTTCCAGCGTGCTGGACCCGTCGGTCTATCCCGTCTGCGAGCGCGCCATGGGGATCGAGCTTGCGAAATACGCGCTGGAGGGGACCGATGCCTAAGCCGAACCCCCGCCACCCCGATTTCCCCATTCCCGGCGGCCCGGAAAAGCGGGCGAAATCTTGGCGCGCCGAAGGCCTGCTGAGGCTGATGGAAAACGTGCTTGCCGTGGGCGAGGCACCGGACAAGCTGATCGTCTATGCGGCACTTGGCAAGGCCGCGCGCAGCTGGCCCGCACATGACGCCATTGTCCGCACGCTGTCCGAGATGGACGAGGACCAGACGCTGATTATCCAGTCGGGCAAGCCGGTGGGGCTGCTGAAAACATCAGCCGCCGCGCCGATGGTCATCATGGCGAACTGCAATATCGTCGGGCAATGGGCCAAGGCCGAGGTGTTCTATGATCTGGAACGCAAGGGGCTGATCTGCTGGGGCGGGCTGACCGCCGGGGCATGGCAATATATCGGTTCGCAAGGGGTCATTCAGGGCACCTACGAAATCTTCATGCGCATCGCTGAACGGCGCTTCAATGGCAGCCTGAAGGGGCGCTTCATTCTGACCGCCGGTCTGGGCGGCATGGGCGGCGCGCAGCCCTTGGCGGGGCGCATGGCGGGGGCAGCGATCCTGTGCATCGACATCGACCCCAAGCGCGCCGAAATGCGCAAGGAGATCGGCTTTCTGGACGAGATCGCCCCCGATCTGGATACGGCCTTGAAGATGATCGAGGAAGCAAAGGCGGAAGGCCGGGCGACCTCTATCGCGCTGATCGGCAATGCCGCCGAAATCTATCCCGAGATCGCCGCGCGCGGGATCGTGCCGGATATCGTGACCGACCAGACCTCCGCCCATGATCTTGTTTATGGTTATGTGCCAGCGGGTTACGATCTGGACCGGGTGCGCCGCCTGCGCGATCAGAACCCCGATGAACTGATCGAGGGAGGCCGCAAATCCATCGCCCGCCATGTCGCGGCGATGCTGGAATTCCAGCAAAAAGGGGCCGAGGTTTTCGACAACGGCAACCTGATCCGCACGCAGGCGAAACAGGGCGGCATCGAGAACGCTTTCGATATTCCGATCTTCACCGAAGCCTATCTGCGCCCCCTGTTCGCCCGCGCCATCGGCCCATTCCGCTGGATGGCGCTGTCGGGCGAGGCCGACGACATCGCCAAGATCGACGATCTGGTGTTGCAGATGTTCCCCGACAACAAGATCGTCACCAACTGGATCAAACTCGCCCGTGAAAACGTTCCGTTCGAGGGCCTGCCGGCGCGCATCGCGTGGCTGGGTCATGGCGAACGCACCGCACTCGCCCGCGCGGTCAACAAGATGGTGGCGGATGGTACGCTGGCTGGGCCGGTGGCCTTCTCTCGCGACCATCTGGACGCGGGCGCGATGGCGCATCCGAATATCATGACCGAAAATATGCGCGACGGTTCGGACGCAATTGCCGACTGGCCGCTGCTGGATGCGATGACGCTGTGCGCGTCCGGCGCGGATCTGGTGGCGGTGCATTCGGGCGGCGGCGGCTATGCGGGCTACATGACCTCGGCAGGCGTCACGGTCATCGCCGACGGCACTGACGAGGCTGACGCGCGGCTGGATCACGCCCTGACCAACGACACCTCGCTTGGGGTGATCCGTTATGCCGACGCCGGGTACGAGGATGCGCTTGACGAGGCGGCGAAAAAGCAGATCGGCCATATCCGGCTGTGACGGATCAAAGAAAGTCGATCTGATGGTGCAGCGGCAATTGGCGCAGCCGCTGCCCCGTCGCCGCGAAGATCGCATTGGCAAGCGCGGGCGCGGTCGGCGGGACCGGCGGCTCTCCGATACCGCGGATTTTTTCGGCATTGCCCAACGCGCGGACCTCGATGGACGGGCACTGATACAGGCGCATCCCCTCATGTGCGTTGTAATTGCGTTGCACGACAGCGCCGTCAGCAAAGGTGATCTCGCAATTCATCGCGGCACCAAGACCGAACACCACCCCGCCCTGCACGAGATTTTCGAAATTCACCGGATCGAGGACCGGCCCGCAGTCGCAGGCAACCCAGACATTGTCGATCCGGATGCCCCGCTCGGTTGCCGTGACCTCGACCACTTCGGCAACGGGGACACCGAAGCTTGACACCATCGCCACACCCATGCCCCGCCCCTTGCCTGCCGCACTGCGCCAGCCCGACATCTCGCCCACAGCTTCCAGCACCGCGCGTGTCACCGGATCTGACGCGAGGCGGATGCGTTCGGCCAGCGGGTCTGCGCCGGCCTGATGGATCAGCTCGTCCAGAAAGCTTTCCAGAATGAAGCCGCCGCCGTTCGCCCCGACGGCCCGCCAGCTTGAAACCGGGGCCAGCCCTTCCACGGCATAGGCGCGCACGCGGAAATCGGGGACGGCATAGGGTGCATTCCACGCACCCGCCGGGATCTGACTGTCGGGTCCGGGCACGTTCAGCCCCAGACGACCCATCTGTGAACGCGTGACCGACGGCGCCGCGATTTCAAGATCAATGGCGGCAACCTGTCGGGCCCGGACAGTGCCGCGCGCACGGCCAATCGCGATATGTCGGGGAAAATCGGTCGCGAAATCTTCCTGTCTGGAATAGGTCAGCTTTACCGGAACCCCCGGCATCTGGGCCGCGATTGCGGCAGCGTTGCGAATGAAATCGACCTCTAGGCGGTGGCCGAAGCTGCCGCCGATAAGCTGGTTGTGGAAACGCACCTTTTCCGGCGCAAGCCCTGCGGCCTCGGCCACCGCCTTCTGCGCCTCTCGCGGGACCTGATGGCCGGACCACGCCTCGGCGCTGTCTTCACGGATCACGACAATCGCGGAAAGCGGCTCCAGCGGGGCATGGGCCACATAGGGAGAGCGGTATTCGGCGCGAAACGCGTCGCTGCTTTGGGTCGCGGCGCTCGCGTCGCCGTCATCGCGCCACACGCGGTCCAGCCTGTCCTTGGTAAAACCCTGTTCCAGCCGCTGCCAGTGCCCGGTCTGCGAGGCCGGATAGCTGGGCGGTTCCCATTCGACCCGCAGGGCCTCGGCACCGCGCATCGCATGCCAACTGGTCGCGCCGATGACGGCAAGCCCGCCAGGTATCGAAAGCACCTTCTCGACCCCGTTCAGCGCCAGCGCGGGCGACGGATCATGGCTGCGGACCGCGCTGCGAAACGGGCTGAGGCGGATGGCGGCGTGAACCATGCCCTCGATCGTCAGATCGACGCTGTAGCGCGCCGTTCCGGTCGATTTCGCCACCATATCAAGCCGCTGCATCGGCTTGCCGAGCAGCCGCCATTCTGCGGGCGCGCGAAGCGCCGGCATATCCACGGGATTGACTGATGCCGCCTCGGCGGCAAGATCGGCATAGGCGATGCGTGTACCATCGCGCAGCAGAACCGCGCCTGATTCCGTGCGCAGATCGTCGCGCGCAACGCCGGTGCGGCGCGCAGCGGCTGCCTTCAGCGTCTCGCGCGCAAGGGCGCCTGCCTCGCGCAGTTTCACAAAGCTGTCCGGCACCGTGGTCGAGCCGCCGGTAATCTGCATCCCCAGCGTCTTGACGGCCAGATCGGCAACATCGCGCCCGGCATTGGCCAGCCAGCTTTCGTCGTCAGGGCGGAAGGGCAGCATGTCGTCGCCAAGCGCGGTGTTCCAGTACGCCGCCGCCGGATCGCCGAATTCGACGCGAAAGCCGCCCCAGTCGAGATCCATCTCCTCGGCCAGAAGCGCCGCCTGAACCGACATGACCCCCTGCCCCTTATCGGCATGCGGCGCGATCAGCGTCACGCCGGAGGCGTCGATCAGCACCCACGGATTGAAGGTTGCGGCCCCCTCCGGCAGATCGCGGGCCAGCGGGTTTTCAGGCGTCCTGCGCCCCAGATAGACGCCGAACGCGACGCCTCCGGCAATCGCTGCGGAGCCGACCAGAAGCGCACGGCGGGTGAATTTGCGCAGCGACATCCTCATGCCTCGTCAGTCTGGGCAGATGCCGGGGCGGTGGCCGCAGCAGCACGCCGGATCGCCGCACGGATACGCGGATAGGTTCCGCAGCGGCAAAGATTGCCCGACATGACGGCGTCGATCTGGTCGTCATCCGGCATGTCATTTACCGCAAGAAGTGCCGCCGCCTGCATGATCTGGCCCGACTGGCAGTAGCCGCATTGCGCGACCTGCGTCTCGATCCACGCGGTTTGCACGGGATGCGGCGCGTCTGGCGTTCCAAGCCCCTCGATCGTGGTGATTGATGCACCGTCCAGATCGCCCGCGCGGACCTGACACGCGCGCACCGACTGCCCGTCCAGATGCACGGTGCAGACCCCGCAATAGCCGATGCCACAGCCATATTTGGTGCCGGTCAGTCCGATCACCTCGCGCAGCACCCACAGAAGCGGCATATCCGGGTCGAGCTCGGGGTCATGGATGATCCCGTTGACAGTGAAGGACATGGTGGCTCCGGTATGTGTTGATACCCGAGTTTAGCGCTTTGCCCGGTCACATGGCCAGAGCCGCGTGCCAGGATCTTTCGGGGACGCGCGTGAGTTGACTTCCCCGAGCCCGCGTCCGAACATCGCGCCGAACGCAGACAGACAGACAGGCAGCATGATGCGACCCACGGACTTGTCTCGCCGCCAGTTTCTGGCCACAGCCGCAGCACTCGGGGTCATCGCGACCGTCCGCCCCATCGGGCAGGCGCAGGCCGCCATGATGCCCTCTCCCGTGGGGCAGGATGCGGGGTGGTTCGCCGATGGCAAGCTGCGCTACCGGCGCGACGGCATGGCGAAGGTGACGGGATCGAAAGTCTTTGCCGTCGATATGCGCGCGCGTGATCTGGACGGCTGGCCAGACGAGCAATCGCACGCCATGACCATCCATATACCGCGCGCCGACCGGGTCTATGAGGGGCTTGACCTGTCTGTGCTGGAGGCCGACGGCCTGATGCCCGACCTGCTGATCGACGCCGCGCGCGCCGAGGCCGACGGGCTGCACATGCCAGACCCGGATTTCTACGGCGAGTTCTTCCTGAAGCCCGGCACGCTGCCCCCCATGCTGGGTCAGCCTGTCGCCATCGGCATCTGGCACGATTACGAACGCTTCCGCGCCGCGCGCAGCCTGATCCGCTTCAACGAGGGGATCTTCCGTTTCGGGGCCGAGGCGGAACAGCCGGCCCGCGCACCTTATGGCGCGGCACAATATGTTCGCGTCGGCGGCGACGATCCGCGCGGCGAGGACGTGTTTTCGCCGATGAAGGATCTTGTCGTCTGGCCCTCGACCAGTCCGGCCGGGGTCGCATGGCCCGGCCCGGACGATCCGGCCTTCGGTGCCGCAATCGGGCATTCGCAGGCCATTCGTGACGGGATCGAGAATCCGCCCCAGGGCATCACTGTCTTCAAGCGGCACTATTCAAGCCAATCCATCGAGCATTGCACGATGGAGCCAGAGAACGGCAATGGCTGGTATGATGCGGCGACAGGCACATTGCATGTCATCGGTGCCACGCAATCGCCCTATTCTGCGGCAGCCCATATCCTGCATCTCGTTCAGTCGAGCCGGTTTGGCCTGAACAAGCTTGATTTCGTGACTGGCTACACCGTCGGCTATGGCCAGAAGGAACATCAGTCCTTTCCGAATTACGTGGCGCTTGCGGCGCTTTACGGCGACGGGCGCCCCGTGCGTCTGGTTCTGGACCGCTGGCAGCATTTCCAGTTTGCCCTCAAGCGCCACCCGTTCGAAACCGATCTGAGCATCAGCGTCGATGCCGAGGGGCGCTTTCAGGCGTTCATCTGCGACATGATCGGTGATGGCGGTGGCGTCATGAATTTCAGCCCCTCGGTCGGGACGGTGGCGGTGACAGCCGCGCAATCGGTCTATTACTTCCCGAAAAGCGATCTCAAGGCCGAGGTCCATCCGTCGATCGGCGTTACGGCGGGGTCCATGCGGGGATATGGGACGCTGCAATCCATGGCCGCAACGGAAATGCTGGTTGACGAAATCGCGGACGAGATCGGTCGTGACCCCATCGCCTTGCGCCGGCTGAACGTGATCGGCAGCGGCATGAAGAACACCCAGGGCGCGGTGCCATCGGGCCAGATGCGCATCGACGAAATCCTTGCCCTTGCCGAGCAGGAGCCGTTGTGGACGGATCGCGCGTCGCGCAAGGCCGAATACGAGGCCGCGAATCCCGGCATGCTTTACGGGGTCGGCTTCGGTTCAGTGCAGAAGGATTTCGGCACGGGGGCCGAGGCGGCGGTCGTCTCGCTGGAAATCTCGCCCGAAGGACGACTGTCCATGCGCCATGTCGCCAGCGAGATCGGCGCAGGTGCCACGACCGCGCAGATGCTGGTGACAGAGCCGTTTCTGGGACGCCCCGCCGATGAGGTGGAATTTTCGGTCCAGAACTGGCCGCAAATGCCGCTTGAGACCGAGGATCAGCCCTATACCACCTCGCAAGAGGACGAGGACAGGCTGGCGCAGAACCCTCATTGGGTGCCGCGCTTCACCTCTCCGCGTTCCGCATCGAATTCGGCCTATTATTTCACCCACGCGACCCAGCAGGCCGCGCAATTGCTTCTGCGGCTTGGCCTGTGGAAAGCGGCACTGTCGATCTGGGGCGGCGGCCCGGCAGGCGGGCAGATGCTGCCAGAGCCGGTGCGCGTCGAAGACGCGCGCTGGCAGGACGGCATGCTGACAGCCCGCTCGCTGGAACCGCTGAGCCTGGAGCGCCTTGCCGCGCGCGCGCATCGCGACGGGCTTGTCACCGGCGTCTGCGTGCACACCTTCAATAGATGGGCCTGGACCGAGGCCGATTTCGACCTCGACGGCGACCGTTTCAGCGCCGTGATAGACGCGCTGTCCGTCAAATGGGGTGACGGCGCAACGGCTGCGCAGAAATCGCGGATGACCGATGGCGGCTTTGCCTTCATCCCGCGCAGCGCCGTGCGCTATCCCCCGGTTCAGCGCAACAATGCCGGCACGGTGTATTATGCGCCCTGTGCGACGATGGTCGAACTTGCGGTGTCGTCAGGCTCTGGCGAGGTCACGATCCTGTCGCACAAGACCTGGCTTGAATGCGGCACCCAGATTGTCCCCGAACTTGTCTCGGGCCAGTTGGAGGGCGGGGTCGCGATGGGCATCGGCCACGCGCTTTACGAGGAGTTGCCCCCCGGCGCCGACGGTCCGGGCAATGGGACCTGGAACTTCAGTCGCTATCACCTGCCCCGCGCATCGGAGGTCGCGGTGTGGACGCAGCAGGGCCATGTCCTTCCCGCGCTTTCGGATAATGATCCGCCAAAAGGCATGGCCGAAGTGGTGATGATCCCGGTCGCTGCGGCTTGCGCCAATGCCATCGCAGCGGCAACCGGTCATCGCTTCAACCGCTTTCCGATCAGTGCCGATCGCATTCAGGAGGTGCTGTGATGGCGATCCAGAAAATCAGCTTCAGCGCAACGATCAACGGGCAGAAGGTCGGCCCGATGGATCTGCCGGAAGATCTTATGGCGGTTGAGTTGCTGCAGGAATATCTGAACCTGACGGGCACCCGGCTGACCTGCGGGCAAGGCGTTTGCCGGGCCTGCACGATCATTGTCGAGGGCGAGAACGGCCCGAGGACCGTGCCCGCCTGCATCACCGGGATTTCGTGGCTGAACGGACGCTCGATCCGCACCATCGAAGGCATCGCGGGCAAGGACGGCGACGGGAAGCCCGTTCCCTCTGCCGTGCAGCAGGCATTTCTGGAACATTTCGCCTTTCAATGCAGCTATTGCACGCCGGGCTTCGTCAATGCCGGCACCGTGCTGGTCGAGACGCTGGAACGCGCGCCGATCCCTGCGGCGCAGGTCGAGGCGCGCATCCTTGATGCGCTTGACGCGAATATCTGTCGATGCACCGGCTATGTCCGATATTATCAGGCGCTGCGCGACGTGATCCTGAACACCCCCGGTCTCACGACCGATGATGCGCAGGAAACCGCACTCAACACGGCGGAAAAGGCATGATCCGGTTTTTGCGTATTCTGTGCCTGCTGGTTATCCTCGGGCTGGTCGCCGCAGGCCTGCTGATGTGGAAGGGCTGGGGCGCGGGGGATATTCCCGCTGCCACGGTCGATCTTGCCTCGCTTGACGACAGCCAGCGCGCCGATCTGGTGACGCGCGGCGAAGCTGTGGCGCGCGCGGGCGATTGCGCGGCCTGCCATGCCGATCCGGGTGGCGGTTCCGACCTTGCCGGCGGGCTTCCGATGGTAACGCCGATGGGGACGATATACGGCACCAATATCTCGCCTTCCGCGGATCACGGCATCGGCGGGTGGAGCGCGGACGATCTTTATCGCGCGGTCGCATGGGGCGTCGCGCCGGGTGGGCGTAACCTTTATCCCGCCATGCCCTATGTCAGCTATCACGCGATCACCCGCGAGGATTCGGACGCGCTTTATGCCTGGCTGATGGCGCAGCCACCGGTCGAGAAACCGAACCGCGCGAACAGCATGATCCCGCCCTTCAACTTCCGCTTCGGTATCAGCATGTGGAACGCGCTGTTCCGCCCCGATGCAGAACCCTTCCAGCCCGCCGCCGAAGAAGCGCCGCAGGATGCGCGCGGGCGCTATCTGGTCGATGTGCTGGGCCATTGCGGCGAATGCCATACCCCGCGCAACGCGGCCTACGCGATGACCGATGACCACCTTGCTGGCAACGTGATCGAAGGCGCGCTCGCGCCCGATCTGCGAGGCGCGGCGCTGGCGGAACGGGGCTGGACCGAAAGCGATCTTGACCAGTTCTTCCATCGCGGTGTGGCCCCGCAGGGCGTCATGACCTTCCGCATGTTCCCGGTGCTTGCCCATTCCACCAGCCACCTGTCAGACGACGATATTGCCGCGATGTCCGGCTATCTTCTTGCGGGTCAGGACGCGCCGGGTCCGAAGCCGCGCGACCTCGCAGGCAATCCTGACGAAAGCGGGCACCAGCTTTATCTCGGGCTATGCGCAGGGTGTCACGGGACCGACGGTCGCGGCCAGCCGCACAGTTCGGTGCCGCTCGACACCAATACAACGGCGATGTTTGCCGACCCGATCAACCTCATCCGCATCATCGGTCACGGCATCGAGGAGCGGAACCTCGCCCAAGGAGAGCGTATGCAGACCATGCCCGCGTTCGACGATCAACTGAGCGATGCCGAGATGGGTCATCTCGCCACCTATCTGCGCCAGCGTTGGGGCGGCCAGCCCGAGGCGGTTTCGGCAGCAGCAGTCAGCGATGCGCGCGACACCATCCGTCAGGCAGAAGCCGCACATTAACAGCTTTCCGGCAGTGCCGTTGGGGCGGGGCCGGTTTGCATAAATTGTCATGGCTCACATGTTTGCGACTTGCGGGTGATCCATTGTGACGTGACAGTACGCATTATGTTCCCGGATCGAATCCATCGCCTTCGCTGCGCCATTGCCGCGGCTGCACCCGTGGTCGCGGGTGGAGTCCTTCTTGCGCCACATGACGCGCATGCGCAGGGACAGGGCGAACGCGGTCCGCAAGGGCCTTCAGAGGTCGGGGTAATCGCGGTTTCGCGCAGCGCGGTGCCGGTGACGGTCGAACTGCCGGGCCGCGCCGTGGCCTTTCAAATGGCGTCGATCCGCCCCCGCGTCGGTGGTGAGATAACCGCGATCCCCTATGAAGCAGGTGCCGAGGTCAAGGCGGGCGATGTGCTGTTCCGGCTGGAGGATGAGACGCTGGCTGCAGAGCTTGCGGCGGACAATGTGGCGGTCGCCTCTGCCAGGGCCGCCTTGACCGGCGCGCAGGCAACGGTGGACCGCTATCGCAGGCTCAGCGGGTCCGGCGTCAGCAGGGCCGAACTGGAATCGGCCGAGGTGGCGCTCGCCGCTGCCGAAGCCGGGCTTGGCGTCGCCGAGGCGCAGCGCGATCTGTCGCAGCTCGCCCTCAATCGAAGCGATATCGCCAGCCCGATCGACGGCGTAGCCGCCGTCACCCCTTTCAGCGTTGGCGACATTGTAGCGGCGGGCCAGTCCGACCCTTTGACACAGGTCGTGCAGATCGATCCGATCTATGTCGATGTCATGGAATCGCGCGCCCATGTGCTGCGATATCAAAGCCGGATGGCCGATGGCAGCATGGCGCCAACCGCAGCCCCGCCGGTCGCACGGCTGACCCTTGAAACCGGCGAAGTCTATGACGAGCCCGGCCGGCTTCTCAGCCCCGGCACGCAGGTTTCCGCGACCACCAGCACGACCACGGTAAGGCTGCAATTCGCCAACCCGGACCATCTGATCCTGCCCGGCCAGTTCGTTCGGGTGACGATGACCATCGGCCAGATCGATGCCTTTCTTGTTCCGCAGCGCGCAACGCGCCGTAGCGCAGCGGGCCAGTTGACGGCGTTCGTCGCGCGCGACGGAAAGGCTGTCGAGGTTCGTCTGACCGAGGAAGGCACGCATGAAAACGCTTGGATGGTAACATCGGGGTTGCAGAACGACGACGCGCTGATCCTCGACGGACTGAACAACCTGCTTGACGGGGCCGAGGTCACGACGGTGCCGGTGACGATCGACGCGGAGGGTGTCGTCCGCGACGCTGCCGAACCGGAAACTGCCATGCAACCGCCCCCCGAAGGCCGCGTCGAAGCTGACAGCAAGGCGCCGCCATCCGGGGGCAGCGGCGGCGGCTGAGGATGGGGCAGTTCTTCATCCATAGACCCGTTTTCGCCTGGGTGCTGGCAATCGTCACGATGCTTGCCGGGATCTATGGGCTGATCGGGCTGCCCGTTTCGCAATATCCAGATATTGCACCCACCACGATCCGCATCACCGCCAGCTATTCCGGCGCGACGGCAGAGGCGGTGCAGAACTCTGTCACGACGCCTATTGAGGATTCGCTGACCGGGATCGAGGGGCTTCTGTATTTCGAATCCAGTTCCTCGCTGGGTCGGTCGTCGCTGACGCTGACCTTCGATGACAGCGTGTCGCCAACCGATGCCCTGAACGAGGTCCAGTCAAATGTCCGCAGCGTCGAATCGCGCCTGCCTTCGGCGGTGCAGTCCGATGGGGTCAATATCCGGCGCTCGTCCTCGTCGATCCTCATGGTCGGCTCTCTGGTGTCGGTCGACGGGCGGTATTCCACGGTCGAGCTTGGCAATATGCTGGAAGAAGTGGTCGAAGGCCCGGTCAAGCGCGTCCAGGGCGTGGGCGATATCAACGTGTTCGGGTCAGGTTATGCGATGCGCGTCTGGCTCGACCCGTTCCGGCTGGCGCAATACGGGCTGTTGCCGACCGATATCACCGCAGCGGTCGCGGCGCAGAATTCGACCGTATCGGTCGGCTCTCTGGGGTCGCAGCCGGTCCTGCCGGGGCAGCAGTTCACCTCGACCATCACGGCACAAAGCCAGCTGGGCAGCGTCGAGGAGTTCAGCCGCATCCTTCTGAAAACCGATGAGGAAGGCGCGGCCGTCTGGCTGAGCGATGTGGCCGATATCGCAATCGGGCAAGAGCGCTACGGCTCGGACAGCCGCTTCAACGGGATGAACGCGGCCGGTTTCGGGGTCAATCTTGAAACCGGGGCAAATGCGGTCGAAACCGCGCGCGGCGTGCGCGAGGTTCTGGCGCAGTTGAACAACGCCCTGCCCGACGGTGTTGACCTTCGTGTCGCCTACGACACCTCACCTTTTGTCGAACTGTCGATCGAGAAGGTTTATCACACGCTGATCGAGGCAATCGTGCTTGTCGTCGCGGTGATCCTGATCTTCCTGCAAAGCTGGCGCGCGACCTTCATTCCCGTGATCGTCGTGCCGGTCGTGATCCTTGGGACATTCGCGGTTCTTTCCGCGCTCGGCTATTCGGTGAACACGTTGACGATGTTCGCGATGGTGCTGGCAATCGGGCTGCTGGTCGATGACGCCATCGTCGTTGTCGAGAATGTCGAGCGTGTCATGCGCGAGGACGGTGTCGGACCCGTCGAGGCGACGGAGCGCAGCATGCGCCAGATCTCGGGCGCGCTGATCGGCATTGCGGCGGTGCTGTCTGCGGTGTTCCTGCCAATGGCCTTCATGGCCGGATCGACCGGCGTCGTCTATCGGCAGTTCTCGGTCACGATCATCACTGCAATGGCCCTGTCGCTTGCTGCGGCGCTGATCCTGACACCCTCGCAAACCGCGACCATCCTGCGCCCCCATCACGGCGAGGCACGCTTTGCCCCCGCGCGATGGTTCAACCGCAGCTTCGAAAGCCTTGCCGCTGGCTATGCCCGGCTGATCGCCCGCTTTGTCAGGCATTCATTCCTGTCGATCCTGCTGCTGATCGTAATTTCCGCCGGTGTCTGGCACCTGTTCAGCCGCATGAACTCCACATTTCTGCCGACCGAAGATCAGGGCGTTCTGATGGCGCAGATCAGCCTGTCGGAAGGGTCCACCATCCAGCAGACCCGCGCCGTTGTCGAAGACATCGAAGCCTATCTGCTGACCGAGGAAACGGCCGTCGACTCGGTTTTCGGGGCACTGGGCTGGGGGTTTTCGGGCAGCAGCCAAAGCCGCGCCATGCTGTTCGTGAAGCTGAAGGATTTCGGGCTGCGCGACACGCCCGAGCAATCCGCCAGTGCCGTCGCCGACCGCGCCAATGCGCGCTTCGGGAACAACCGCGCGGGACGGATCAGATTTAACCAGCCGCCGCCGATTCAGGGCCTTGGCAATCAGGCGGGCTTCGAGATGTTCCTGATCGACCAGACCGGACAGGGCATTGACGGGTTGCGTAACGCATCCGCTGCGCTGGAGGCAGAGGGCGAGGCGAATGCATTCGTGATCAATCTTGAAGGTCGCGGCGACGAAGATGACGCAGCGCTTCGTCTGGATATCGACGCGCAGCGTGCCGAGACGCTGGGGCTGAACCTGAACGAGGTGAACGGCATGCTCTCGGTCATCTTCTCGGGGCGCGAAGTCAACGATTTCGCGATGGGCGCGACCCTGCGCCCGGTGATCGTGCAGGGTGACGCAAGGTATCGCATGCAACCCGAGGATCTGGAGGCGTGGTATGCACGCAATTCGTCGGGCGAAATGGTGCCGTTCAGCGCCTTCACCTCGTATCGCTGGGTACCCGTCGCACCGCGCCTGCAGCGCTTCGAAGGCACTGACGCGATCTCCATGTCGGGTGCTTCCGCCGGCGGTGCCAGCAGCGGACAGGCAATGGACGCGATGGAGGAAATGGTCAGCGAACTGCCCGGCGGTTTCGGTGTCGCGTGGACAGGACTGTCCTATCAGGAGCGCCAGTCAGGCAATCAGGCGCCCTACCTTTATGCGCTTTCCGCGCTTGTCGTGTTTCTGGCGCTGGCAGCAATCTACGAAAGCTGGACCGTGCCGATGGCGGTCATCCTTGCGGTGCCGGTCGGCGTTCTTGGCGCCGTCACGGCGGCGCTGATTTTCGGGCAATCGAATGACGTCTATTTCAAGGTCGGCATCCTGACGACAATCGGCCTTGCGGCGAAGAACGCCATTCTGATCGTCGAATTTGCCCGCGTGCTGGAACTGGAAGGGCGCAGCACCGTTGCCGCCGCGGTCGAGGCCGCAAGGCTGCGGTTGCGCCCGATCCTGATGACATCCTTTGCCTTCATTCTTGGCGTGGTTCCGCTTGCACGCGCAGGCGGTGCGGGGGCTGCGGCGCAGAACTCCATCGGGATCGGCGTCATGGGTGGCATGATCGCGGCAACCTTTATCGGCATCTTTCTGGTGCCGAGCTTCTATGTCGCGATCCGCAGTCTGTCAGGGCCGCTGCGCCCCTCGCAGTCGAAAAGCCGCGCGGCAGAGCCTATGCCCGGCGAATAAGGATGGCGCGGAAATCGTTCACATTCGTCAGCGTCGGGCCGGGTACGACCTGATCGCCAAGCGCTGCGAAAAAGCTGTGCGCGTCGTTGCGGCGCAGTGCCTCGGCCGGATCGACACCGGCCGCTTTCGCGCGCGCCAGCGTGTCCGGGCTGATAACCGCGCCTGCGACCTCTGCCGCGCCATCTACGCCATCGGTATCGCAGGCAATCGCGTAAATTCCCGTCGCACCGTTCAAAGCGACGGCAAGTGCCAGCGCGTATTCCGCATTCGGGCCGCCTACCCCGTCGCCACGCCGCGTCACCGTCAACTCGCCGCCCGAAAGCAGGATCACCGGCGCGTCATATTCGGCGAGATCGGCCTGCATCATCAGCGCCAATGCGGCATGTTCCGCCGCGACATCGCGCGCTTCACCGTCCAGATCGTCGCCGAGGATGATATTCGCGAACCCGCCCTCTCGCGCCATGTCGGCTGCCGCGGCAAGCGACTGCGCAGGCGCGGCGACTACACGATTTTCAACGCGCTCCAGCCGGGCGTCGCCAGGTGGGATAACACCGGTCGGTCGCGAAAGTGCCGCCCTGGCACTGGCGGGCAGTTCGATCCCCCAACGCTCGACAATCGCCAGCGCATCGGCCGTGGTCGACGCATCGCCGACCGTCGGACCCGAGCCGATCATCGCCGGATCGTCGCCCGGCACGTCCGAGATCATTAGCGCCATCACCCTCGCCGGCGCGGCAGCCGCCGCCAGTTGTCCGCCCTTAACCCGGCTCAGATGCTTGCGTAGCACGTTCATCTGCCCGATGGGCGCGCCAGATGCCAGCAGCGCCGCGTTCACCGCCTGCTTTTCGGTCAGTGTCATGTCGCCTGCGGGGGCAGATAGCAGCGCCGATGCCCCGCCCGAAATCAGCATGAGGACCAGATCACCCTCCGCAAGTCCGCCCAACAGATCCAGCATTCGCCGCGTCGCATCGACGCCGGCTTGATCGGGAACGGGATGCGCGGCCTCGACGATCTCTATCCCCTGGGTCGGGCGGCCATAGCCGTAGCGCGTTATGACCAGCCCGTCACACCGGCCCCATTCGGCCTCGACCGCTTCGGCCATGCGGGCGGATGCCTTGCCCGCACCGACGACGACCAGCCTGCCCTTCGGCTTTTCCGGCAGGTTCTTTGCAATGAAGCGCATCGGATCGGCGGTTTCGACCGCTCGGTCGAACAGGCGGCGCAGAAAGGCGGTATCGTCCATCATTCCATCCCAAGGCTGGACGCGCGTGCGATCAGGTTGACCGGCGCGCGAATTTCGGCGTCAGGCGCCGCGCCGCCATCCAGCCAGCGCAGCAATCGCCCCGCCGTATCATCCCCAAATCCGGCAATATCGCAACTGACCGAGGACAGCGCCGGCCACACCTCTTCGCATTCGGCGATCCCGTCAAAACCTACCAGCCGGATGTCGCGGCCCGGCATGCGGCCGTGTCGGGCCAGCCCGTTCATCAGCCCGAGCGCGACAAGATCGTTGAAGCACAGAACTGCGTCGATCCCATCGGGAAGCGTCTCGGCCGCCGCGCGCCCCTCGTGTCGCGTGATCGGGCCGTGGAATACACATGGTTGCAGCCCCGCTGCCCTCATTTCGGCCAGATAGCCAGAGGCGCGTTCGACAGTGATCGGGCGATCCGGGCGGCCACCCAGAAATGCGATCCGCCGCGCGCCCGTTTCCAGCAGATGCCGTGTCGCCGCCGCGCCGCCGGCCGCGTAATCGAAGGATGCGAAGGGCAGCTTGCCCTCGCTGCCCTCGATCCGGCGCAGCACCTGCATGGCCGGAATTCCGGCCGCCGCAATCTGGTGCAGGATCGGACCGGGATCGCCGAAGCTGGGCGAGATCACAAGCCCGGCCACCCCGTGTTCGATCATCGAGCGCACAAGCTGCGCCTGACGCGCCGGGTCCTCATCCGAATTGCCGATGACCGTTGCATAGCCCCGTTCCGCCAGCCGCATCTGCATGGTCGCGGCCAGTTCAGTAAAGAAAGGGTTGCGCAGATCGTTGATGACCAGCCCGATCAGCCCCGTCTGTGCGGACCGCAGATTTGCCGCCGCACGGTTATAGACATAGCCGACCTTTGACATGGCATCACGGACCGCAAGGGCGGTTTCCTCGCGCACCAGATCGCTTTCCTGAAGCACTAGCGAAACGGTCGATTTCGACACGCCCGCCGCCTTTGCGACGTCCAGAATTGTCGGGCGTCGGGTCATCCGTCGACGCCGTAGATCGCCAGAAGCTGGCGCATCCGCGCTTCGGCCATATCGGGTTTGGACAGCAGGCCAGCGTCTGCGGCCAGCCGGTAGACCTCGGCATAATGCGTGATGGATCGCGTGGACTGGAAGCCCGCGGGCATGATGAAGGCGGGCTGCATCCCGTTCAGCCAGGACAGGAAGGCGATCCCCGCCTTATAGAACTGCGTCGGCGCGCGGAAGATTTCGCGCGACAGCGGGATCGTGGGGTTCATCAGCGCGTCATAAGTGGCGCGATCGCCCGCCGCCAGTGCCTCCAGCGCCTGTGCGGCGGCGGGGGCGATGGCTGTGAAGGCCCCCAGAAGCGCGTGGGAATGGTGCGCGCCGTCTCCCGCGATCAGCGCCGCATAGTTGAAGTCGTCGCCGGTATAAAGCTTCACCCCATCCGGCAGGCGGGCGCGGAAATCCTCCTCATGCGCCTGATCCAGAAGCGAAATTTTGATGCCGTCCACTTTGTCCTTATGCGCCGCGATCAGGTCCAGCACGGCATCCGAGGCGGCAGCGATATCGGTATGCCCCCAATAGCCTTTCAGGGCCGGATCGAACATATCGCCAAGCCAGTGCAGCACGACCGGGTCCTTCGCCTGCGTCAGCAGCCGGTCATAGACGCGGCGGTAATCGGCAGGCGAGGCGTTTACCGCCGGAAGCGCCCGCGTGGCCATCAGGATCAACTGGCCACCTTCCGCTTCAATCGCCTCCATCTGATGCTCATAAGCGGCAATAATGCTGTTAAGATCCGGCAGTTCTGCCAGCACCTTGTGATCGGTCCCGGCCCCGCAGGCCACGCGCGGCTTCAGCGGATGGGCCTTGGCTTCCTTCATCGTCCGCGCGATCAATTCCCGCGCGGTGGCCCAATCGACGCCCATCCCACGCTGCGCGGTATCCATCGCCTCGGCCAGTCCCAGTCCCTGATCCCACAGGCTGCGGCGAAAGTTCAGCGTCGATTCCCAGTCCACGGCAGGGCGGTCAGTCCAGGGGTTCCGCTCGGTCAGCGGGTCGCTGACAACATGGGCGGCGGCAAAGGCGGTTCGCGTCCATTCGCGCTGCGGGGCACGCGGAACCAGCGGCTCGCGAGTGATGCCGAAGGGGGCAAGCGTGCCGTCATAGGTGGGCAGGTTCAGCATGGTTCAATCCTTCACAGCAAGATCGAAAACAAGGATTCCGTCCAGCCCGCCCACCGCATTCGCGATCAGCGCGTCGCCGACGCGGCGATGGTCTGGATGGGCCTGATAGGCGGCAAGGGCGTCCCAATCGGTGAAATCGGCGACGAAGCCGTGCTGGAAGCCGCGCTCGATCTGTTCGGGGCTTTCGCTGCGGCCCGAGGTGATCGACAGCACCCCCGGCAACACGTCGCGGATGCTGTGCAGATCGGCGAAGATCTCAGCGATGCGGGTTTCCGGCACATCATCGCGGAAGCGGATCAGGACGATATGGCGGATCATCTTGCGTCCTCCTTGATCATATCGGCGGCTTTTTCGGCGATCATGATGGTCGGCGCGTTGGTGTTCGACGACACCAGTCGCGGCATGATCGAGGCATCGACGACGCGCAGCCCCTCGATCCCATTGAAGCGCAGCCTTGTGTCCACGACCGCCGCCGCATCGCTGCCCATCCGGCAAGTGCCAGCGGGGTGGTGGTCGGTCTTGGCATTGGCGCAGGCATGTTCGAAATACTCCTGATCGGTGCGGACCTCTGGCCCCGGCAGCACCTCTCGCATCACGAAGGGTTTCAGCGCGTCCTGCCGCATGATCTCCTGCGCAAGCTTCAGCCCCGTGATCGACATTTCGCGGTCATGCGGATCGGCCCAATAGTTCGGGTCGATCAGCGGCGCGGCCTTCGGGTCATTGCTGGCGAGCCTTACAGTGCCGCGCGAACGTGGCCGCAGGTAGGCCGAGTTCAGCGTGACGCCGCCATTCGGCATCGCGGCCACACCCGCCTCGATCCCGGAACCGAGGCCCAGATGGAACTGGATATCAGGCGAACGCGCGCCCTCCTCGGCATACCAGAAGCCGCCTGTTTCAAACAGGCTGGATGCAACCGGTCCCTTTCGCGTCATAAGGTATTGCAGCCCGGCAATCAGCGAATAATGCGGCTTGGCATAGCGGTCATAGGTATGCGGGCCGGTGCATTCGGCGATCACGAACAGGTCCAGATGATCCTGCAGATCAGACCCGACGCCGGGCTGGTCCAGCACCACATCGACGCCGACGCTGCGCAGGTGATCGGCTGGCCCGATCCCCGAAAGCTGCAACAGACGCGGCGAGCCGATGGCACCCGACGACAGAATCACCTCAGCATCCGCATCGATCCGCTTTTCGCCGCTGCCATCTGCCACGCGGATACCCGTGGCGCGACCGTTTTCAACCACGATCCCCAGCACCTGCGCGCCCGACATCACCGTCAGGTTCGCACGGCTTCGCGCCGGGTCGAGAAACGCGACCGAGGTCGAGGACCGCCGCGCATGTTTCTGGGTCAGCTGATAATAGCCCAGCCCCTCCTGTTCCTCGCCGGTCATGTCGTGATTGGTTGGGATGCCAAGCTCTCGCCCGGCCTTGAAATATGCCTCGCAGATCGGCAGGGGCGCGGCAGGTTTCGACACGCCCAAGGGGCCGCCCTGCCCGTGGTAACGGTTGTTATGGGTGTCGTTATCCTCGGATTTGCGGAAATAGGGCAGCACGTCTTCGTAGGACCAGCCGTCGCAGCCAATCTGCCGCCATTCGTCGTAATCCAGCGCATTTCCGCGCGTATAGATCTGCGCATTGATGCTGGACCCGCCGCCCAGAACCCGCGCCTGCGTGAAGCGGACGACGCGATCCATCATGTGCTTCTGGGGAACCGTCTCCCACCCCCAGCTGCCGATGCCCTTGGTCATTTTCGCAAAGCCAGCAGGCATGGCGTAGAACGGGTGACGCGGGCGCCCGCCGGCCTCGACCAGCAGAACGCGGGCATCGGAGTTTTCGGACAGGCGGTTCGCCAGCACGCAACCCGCGCTGCCGCCGCCGATGATGATGTAATCGTAACCTTCGGCCATCGGGGCCTCCTTCACAGTCGCGGGATGGACAGACCGCCATCCACGGAAATCACGCTGCCGGTCGAGAATGCCATCTCGCCGCGCACCAGCGGCAGGACCGCGCGGCCAATGTCGGCGGGCTGTCCCCATCGCGCGGCGGGGACCAGACCGCCGTCGATCAATGCGTCATATCTGGCGGAAACGCCCGCAGTCATGGGGGTGGCGATGATGCCGGGGCGCAGTTCGAACACGCCGATGCCGTCCGCCGCGAGCCTTGCTGCGAAAAGCTTCGTCATGATAGATGCTGCGGCCTTCGACATGCAGTATTCGGCGCGTTCGGGTGACACCATCTCGGCGCTGACCGAGGTGACGAAGATCATGCTGCGATAAGGCTCTGCGCCCTGCCCCAGCATCCGGCGCGCGACCTGTTGCGCCAGAAAGAAGTTGCCGCGCAGGTTGATGTTCATGGTCCAGTCGAAATTCTCGGGGAGCATGTCGAGCATGTCGCCCCTGATCCGCGCAGGCACCCCCGCATTGCAGATCAGTGAGGTGACGGGGCCGAGATCGCGTTCGACTGAATCCAGCAGCGCCGGCACCGCATCGATCTGCGAAAGATCATGCTGGTAATAGCGCGCTTCGGGGCCGAGTTTCTGCATTGCATCCGCAACCGCATCCGGCGCCTGTTCCGCCGCAATCGCCAGTCGCCACCCTGCCGCTTTCAGCGCCTGCGCGATGCCAAGCCCGATGCCCTGCTGGCCCCCGGTGATGAGTGCGACACTCATGCCCAGTCCTTTCCGCGAATATGGTCCGCCGCCCGCAGAGACAACGCCGCGATGGTCAGCGCCGGGTTCACGGCGGCAGAGGTCGGAAGCACGCTCGCATCGGTGATGAACAGGTTCGGATGGTCGTGGCTGCGATTGCGGATGTCGGTGACGCTGGCGGCGGGATCGCGCCCCATCTTTGCAGTGCCGCACTGATGCGACGGCGTGCGCCGGTCGAAGGGTTTCGACAGCACGATGGGATAGCCCGCGCGGCGCAGTTCCTTTTTCAGACGTGCCACAAGCGCCTCATGCGCGGCCCAGTTCGACCGTTTCCAGTCCAACACGATCTGATCGCCCTTCAGGCTGACGCGGCTTTCGGGGTCGGGCAGGTCCTCGGACATGGCGTAAAGATCCAGCGCGCGGGACGAAATCGCATTCGCGACCGGCAGCGGCAGTCCCGACCCCGCTTTCAGGATCGGCCCCGTCACCCGGCCCAGCATCTGGATGTTACCAAGCGGTTCGCCATCCGGCCCGCCGGTTTCATAAAAATCATTCATCATCAGCGTCTTCTGATAGATGGTCCTGTTCCGTCGGAAGGGGTGGATCGCAAGCACCGCCGAACAATTGTGGTTCATGAAGTTCCGGCCCAACTGATCGGAGCCATTCGCCAGCCCGTTCGGATGCGCCTCATCCGGCGAGCGCAGCAGCAGCGCGGCAGAGTTCACCGCCCCCGTCGCAAGCGCAAACAGCGGTGCCTCCAGACGCCGCGCGCCCTTTGGGCCGACGACATGAACCGCCACGATCCGCCCATCCGGCCCGCATTCCAGCCGCGTGGCTCGCGTCCCGGTCAGCAAGGTCACATTCGGATGCCGCAAAGCCTCGGCAATGCCCACGGTCTCCGCGTCCATCTTGCCGCCGACCGTGTTCGGATAACCATCCCACCCAATTTTGGCACGTTCCAACCAACGGTCGAGATCCACTCCCAGCGGCAGATATGAGGGGTTGAGGCCAATTCCCTTCAGGCGGCGGCGCAGATCGGCAACCTCCGGTTCGTCGGGAACGGGTGGGAAAGGGTAGTTGCCGGAATGCGCAGGCTCGCTCGGGTCGTCACCAAGCTGACCGCGGACCTGATACATCTCCTCGGCGGCCTGATACCAGGGCTCGATCTCGGCATAAGAAATCGGCCAGCCGGGTGTCGTGCCGCCCATGTGGCGGATCGGGCTGAAATCGCTTTCCCGGTAACGCAGCAGCACCGCGCCGTAGAATTTCGAATTGCCGCCAACATAGTAGAAATTTCCGGGACTGAAGGGCTGACCCTGCCCGTCGAGCCAAGTCTCCCTCGGCCGGAACACGCCCCGCCCGTGGATGGCGTAACCGTCCACGGCGTCGGGGCTGTCCTGCATCCGCTCGCCCGTCTCGACAATCAGGATGCGTTTGCCGGACGGGGCAAGGGCTGCGGCGAGTGTCGCGCCCCCCATGCCCGATCCGATAATGATCAGATCCGCGTCCATCAGTCCACGATCCGGTCTTCGGTTTCGGGATCGAACACTACGGCCTTGTCCATGTTCACCACGAAATCGAAGGGCTGCCCGGCATGAACGTCCACGTCCGCGCGCATCCGCGCGATGCAGGCCTTGCCCGAAAGCGAGGTCTCGACAAAGGTGTCGGATCCGGCGGGCTCTGTCACATGCACCATGTTGCGCAGGGCCTGTGTGTTTTTCGCGTTGCGGTCCACGCCATCGGCATCGGTGATTGCCTCGGGCCGGATGCCAAGGATCACCGGCTTGCCCAGATAGCTGCGCAGGTTCGGCCCGTTCTGCGACAGGTTCAGCATGATCTGCTGGCCCTCCGCCCCGGTCAGTTCCGCCGCCAGACCGCCATTCGCCTCGCGCAAGGTCGCGGGCAACAGGTTCATCGAGGGGCTGCCCATGAAACTCGCCACGAACATGTTCGCGGGCGTGTCATAAACCTCTTTCGGGGTGCCGAGTTGCTGGACATAGCCCTTGTTCATCACCGCGATGCGGGTCGAGAGCGTCAGCGCCTCGATCTGGTCATGGGTGACATAGACAATGGTGCTTTTCAGGCGCTGATGCAGCTTCTTGATCTCGGTCCGCATGTCCACGCGCAGCTTCGCGTCAAGGTTCGAAAGCGGCTCGTCAAACAGGAACACGTCGGGATCGCGCACCAGCGCGCGGCCCATCGCGACGCGCTGACGCTGACCGCCCGAAAGCTGCCCCGGCTTTCGCGCCAGAAGCTGTTCGATCTGAAGAAGCTTCGCGACCTCGGCCAGTTTCTGTTCGCGCTCGGGCTTGGGGATGCCGTGCATCTCCATCCCGAAGGTGATGTTCTGGCCGACCGTCATGTTCGGGTAAAGCGCATAGCTTTGGAACACCATCGCGATGTTGCGCTTGGACGGGTGGACGTCGTTGACGACCCGGTCCTTGATCGAGATCGTGCCACCGGTGATATTTTCCAGTCCCGCGATCATGTTCAGAAGCGTAGATTTCCCGCAGCCCGAAGGGCCGACGAGAACCAGAAACTCGCCCTCTTCCACGCCGATATCGACGCGGTGAAGCACTTCGACATTGCCGTAGGATTTGGTGACGTTATCGATGTCGAGAAATGGCATCGCGTTATCCTTTCACAGAGCCGGCCATGAGACCGCGCACGAAATAGCGGCCGGCAACGATATAGACGAGCAGCGTCGGCAGGGCGGCAAGGATCGCCGCGGCGAAGTGGACGTTATATTCACGCACCCCGGTCGATGACTGCACAAGGTTGTTCAGCGCCACTGTTACCGGCTGGGCATCCAGCCCGCCGAAGGACACGCCGAACAGGAAGTCGTTCCAGATATTGGTGAACTGCCAGATGATGCAGACCACGGCGATCGGCCCGGAAACGGGCAGCATGATGCGCCAGAAGATGCGGAAGAACCCAGCCCCGTCCATCATCGCCGCGCGCACAAGCTCGGTCGGGAAGGCGGCGTAATAGTTACGGAAATACAGCGTGCCGAAGCCGATGCCATAGACGACGTGAACGAGGATCAGCCCGGTCAGCGAACCTGCCAGCCCGATTTTGCCCAGCACCATCGCCATCGGGATCAGGACGATCTGGAACGGGATGAAGCAGGAAAACAGCAGCAGCCCGAAGATCAGGTTATCACCCCGGAACCGCCATTTCGTCAGGATATAGCCGTTCAGCGCCCCAAGGATGGTCGAGATCGCGACAGCAGGCACGACCATCAGGATCGAGTTCATGAAATAGGGCTTCAGGCCCGTTGCCTCGACCCCGATCTGGGCCGTGGACCATGCCGATTTCCACGGCTCGATTGTCGGATCGGTCGGCAGCGCCATCATGTTTCCGCCGGTGATTTCGGGCAGCGGCTTGATCGAGTTGATCAGCATGATGAAGAAGGGCAGCAGATAGAACAGCGCGAAGAAGATCAGCACCACGTAGATGAAGGTGCGGGTGACGCGGCCGGTGCGGATGGCCTGGTCCTGTGCTCCACCGGACATCAGCGGCTCTCCTTCACTTCGGCGTAGATATAGGGGACCATGACGGCCGCCACGCCCATCAGCATGATGACGGCGGATGCGGCACCGACCCCCATCTGATTGCGGGTGAAGGTATAGGAATACATGAAGGTCGCAGGCAGTTCGGTCGCGCGTCCCGGCCCGCCGCCTGTCAGCGCGATAACAAGGTCATAGGACTTGATCGCGAGATGCGCGAGGATCACGAAGGCCGACAGGAAAGCGGGCCTGAGCAGAGGTATCACGATGCGGCGATACAGGTTCCAGTTCGACGCGCCGTCGATCTGGGCAGCCTTCAGCATCTCGTTGTCTATTCCGCGCAGGCCGGCGAGGAACATCGCCATGACAAAGCCGGACGATTGCCAGACCGCCGCGATCACCAGCGTATAGATGGCATAATTGCGGTCCTTGATCCAACCGAACTTGAAGCTTTCCCAGCCCCACAGATGCATGGTGTTTTCCAGCCCGATACCAGGGTCCAGCAGCCATTTCCACGCCGTCCCGGTCACGATGAAGGACAGCGCCATGGGGTAAAGATAGATCGGGCGCAGCACACCCTCGCCCCGGATTTTCTGATCCAGAAAGATCGCCAGCAACAGCCCGATGGCAATGCAGATGACGATATACAGGCTGGCAAATATCGCGAGGTTGATCAGCGCCGTGGTCCATGCCGACAGGCCGAACAGGCGGGTATAGTTTTCCAGCCCGATTATCTCGTTGCTGGGCAGCATCTTGCTGTTCGTGAAGGACAGGTAGATCGTATAGATGATAAAGCCATAGACAAAGACCATCATCGCCGCCAGCGAGGGCGAAAGAACCAGCTTCGGCAACCAGTTCTGCAATGTGGTGCGCATGTCCTGTGGCGCGCGGTCGGACCGGGCCATGTCGTGTCTCTCTCCCCCCATGTATCTCGGATCGCGCGGGGGCATTGCCGCGCGGTGTGGCGGCGCCCCTTTCCGGGACGCCGCCGCGTTTCATGACGCGTTTATTGTGCGCCTTCCACGGCGTTCAGCAGTTCTTCCGCTGCCGTGGCGCTGTCATATTCGCCGTTGAAATGCGCGGTGATGACATCATACATCGCGTTTTTCACCGCAGCCGGGTTGGCATGGCCGTGGCCCATCGAACCAAGAAGCGTGCCTGCCTCGGACGCGGCCTTGAGGTCCTTCATGGCCTGCTTGCCGCAATCGTCGAAGCCTTCGTCCGACACGTCGGTCCGCGCGGGAACCGAGCCCTTTACGATGTTGAAGGCAGACTGAAATTCAGGCGATTCCGCGGCCTTGGCCATTTCGATCTGGGCGGCTTTGGCGGCGTCATCGTTCTGCTTGAACATCACGAATTCGTCGCTGTTGAAGGTCACGACGCCCTCGGTGCCCGGCACGCGGAAGCACAGGAAGTCGGTTCCCGGAACCTTGTCGGCGCGTAGGAATTCACCCTTGGCCCAGTCACCCATGATCTGGAAGGCAGCCTCGCCGTTGATGACCATGGCCGAGGCGAGGTTCCAGTCACGCCCCGAGAAGTTGTCGTCCACGAAGCCGCGCAGCTGTTCCATCTTGTCGAAAGCCGCGACCATTTCGGGCGAATTCAGCGCCTCTGGGTCAAGGTCGATCATCGACTTCTGATAGAATTCCGGGCCGCCGGATGCCAGCACGGCGCTGTCGAAGATGGTCGCTTCCTGCCAGGGCTGACCGCCATGCGCCAGCGCGACCTTGCCCGAATCCTTGACCTTCTGCAGGGCCGCGATGAATTCGTCCCAGGTGGTCGGCTGGGCGATACCAAGCTCGTCCAGGACGGCCTTGTTGGCCCAGACCCAGTTGGTCGAATGGACGTTGACGGGCGCGGCAATCCAGGTGCCGTTTGGCTTGGCGAATTTCTGGATCGCGGCCGGGATCACGGCGTCCCAGTTCTCGGCCGTGGCAGCCTCGCTGAGGTCGGCCAGAACGTCGCCCTGATTAGCCCAGTCGAGGATGTCGAAGCCCAGCATCTGCACGGCGGTCGGCGGATCGCCGGCCGTTACGCGGGCACGCAGCGCGGTCATCGCGGCTTCGCCGCCGCCGCCTGCAACGGGCATGTCCCGCCAGCCGATATCCTTGCTGGCCAGATCTTCCTTCAGCACGTTCAGCGCCGCAGCCTCACCGCCGGCGGTCCACCAGTGCAGGACTTCGACGTCCTCGGCCATGGCGACACTTGCCGTCAGACCCAGCGCCATTGCTGCAGTGGTAGCCAGTTTCAGTTTCAAACGCATGGTTTTCCTCCCCTATTGCGTTATGCCTTTATCGCTAACAGTTTGCCCGCTAGCTGTCACCCACCCAGTTTGCCCGGCCCGGTGCGACGCGCAACTGGATTGTTTTGACCTCCAGATATTCCTCCAGTCCATAGCGGCCCAACTCGCGCCCCTGACCGCTTTCCTTGACGCCGCCAAAGGGCATTTCGGCAAAGCCGTCCATCCAGGTGTTGGTCCAGACCGTGCCCGCCTGAACCTTGCGGGCGAAGTTCAGGCAGGTGTGGATGTCGCGGCTCCAGACCCCCGCCGACAGGCCGTAGGCGGCGTTGTTGGCAAGTCCGATGGCTTCGTCTGCGTCTGTGAAGGTCAGGACCGACAGGACGGGGCCGAACACTTCCTCGCGCGCGATGGCCATGTCGGGGGTGACGCCTGCGATGACCGTCGGGCCATAGAACTGCCCGCCCATGCCCGGCACCGCCAGATCGGACCCGCCGATCAGCACCTTGGCGCCGGCCTTTTCGGCCTCGCGCACATAGCCGTCGATTTTCTGGCGATGGGCATCGGAAATAATGGCGCCGACCTGCGTGCGTTCGTCCAGAGGATCGCCGAACGGAACCTTCGCCGACAGCGCCGTGACCTTGGCCAGCAATTCATCGGCCACGTCCTTGTGGACGATGATGCGGCTGCCGGAATTGCAGCATTCGCCGGCGTTGAAATAGACCCCGAAGGCGATGGCGTCCGCCGCCGCATCCAGATCGGCATCGGGGAAGATCACCTGCGGATTCTTGCCCCCCAGTTCAAGCGACACCTTTTTCAGCGTCCCCGCCGCCGCTTCCACGATCCGCTTGCCGACCCCGGTCGATCCGGTGAAGCTGACCATATCAACCCGAGGATCGGACGACATGATCGCTCCCACCGGATCGCCGTAGCCCAACACGATATTGGCGACTCCAGCTGGCAGCCCTGCTTCCATCAGCAACTCACCAAGGATCACTGTGGTTGAAGGCGTCATTTCAGACGGTTTAACGACGGCCGTGCAGCCCGCAGCCAGCGCAAAGGGAAGCTTCTGGCTGACGATCAGGAACGGGAAATTCCAGGGCGTGATGATCGACGCGACCCCGATCGGTTCCTTCAGCACGACGCCCAGCATGTCCGGGCCAAGGCTGTTATGGCTGTCACCATGCACGGTGCGCGCCAAGGCGGCGGCATAGCGCCACAGATCGGCGGCACCCTCGATCTCGCCCCGCGCCTGCGCGATGGGCTTGCCGGATTCCAGAACCTCGATCAGCGCGATACGCTCGCGGTCGCGGTCGATCAGATCGGCCACCCGGTTCAGGATCGCCGCGCGGTCCTTGCCCGAGGACATGCGCCATGCGCCTTCGTCAAAGGTCTTGCGGGCGGCAGCGATGGAGGCCAGCACCTCGACCTCGCCGCCCTTGGCGGAACGGCTGACGACGACGCCATGGGCGGGCGACAGGCGTTCGAACGTCGCGCCGCCCTCGCTGTCTTTCCATTCGCCATTGATCAGATGGCGCCCGTCGAAGGCTTCGGGAAGGGTCGCGCCACTGGCGCCGATTACGGTCATTTCAGTCATGTCATTTCCCCGGAAAGACGGGTTTGCGTTTTTCAGTGAAGGCGGCGACGCCTTCGGCCTTGTCGGCGCTGGCGGCGATCATGCCCGACCCGAGCGCCTCGATCATGGCGTCGCGATCCTCGGCCACGGCGGCGTGGATCATGTATTTCGCCACTTCCGTCGCGCGGGGCGAGGTGGTCAGAAGCTTTTCGGCGATCTCCAGCGCGGCGGCGAAGGGCATTTCGGCGATCTCGGCTGCGAAACCGCAGGATAGCGCGCGCTCGGCGCTGATCCGGCGACCGAAAAGGGCCATTTCCTTCAGCATCGCTTCTGGGATCAGCCGGGCCAGACGCTGCGTCCCCGACCAGCCCGGAACGATCCCAACCTGAGATTCCGGCAGCGCCAGCGTGGCATCCGGCGCCATGACGCGAATGTCGCAACAGGCCGCGAGTTCCAGCCCGCCGCCGAAAGCATGGGCGTGGATCACCGCGATTGTGGGCTTGGACAGCCGCGCCAGCCGGTCGAATATCCGATGCCCGTCGCGGACCCAATGACGCGAGAAATCGAAGGGTGACAGCGGCGCCCATGCTTTGATATCGGCACCCGCGCAGAAGGCGCGCCCGCCCTCGCCCGTCAGGATCACGCAGCAGATGTCAGGGTCATTTTCCAGCGTCTCGCAATGGCTTTCCAGTTGCGCCAGCATTTCCGGCGTAAACGCATTCAGCCGCGCCGGGTTGTTCAGCAGCAGTTTGGCGATGCCGCCGTCGATTGTCAGGTCAAGCGAGGCGATCACAGATCCAACCCCATCGCGCCCTGCGACAACAGTGCCTTGGGCATGGTCACAGCGTTTTCCGCCACCTGCACCCGGCCCTGCGAGGCTTGCACAATATCGCGCTGCGCCTCGATCCCCGGAATGATCTCTGTTGCCACCAGTCCCTTATCGGTCAGCTGCATCACGCAGCGTTCAGTGACATAAAGCACCTTCTGTCCGCGGCTGAGCGCCCGCTGGCCCGAGAAGGTGACGTGTTCGACCGCCTCGACCATTTTCGTGAACTTGCCGGGTTTGCGGACGCGCAAGCCGTCCTCGGTCAGGTCCAGATCGGCCCCGGCTTCGAAAAAGCCGGAAAACACGATCTCGGGCGCATTTGCGGTGATGTCGACGAAGCCCCCGCAGCCCGCTGTCAGGTAGGGCTTTTTGCCAAGTTTCGAGACGTTGACATTGCCCTGAACGTCAACTTCCAGAAATGACAGGAACGAAAGGTCAAACCCGCCGCCCTGAAAATAGGTGAACTGCTGCGGCGAGGGCATGTAGGCGTCGGCGTTCGACGCGCAGCCGAAGGCGAAGCCGGTCAATGGCATGCCACCCACCGCGCCCTGTTCGATGGCCCATGTGACGGCCTCGGGGTGGCCAGCTTCCAGCAGGATGCGGGGGACCATGGCGGAAATGCCAAAGCCCAGATTGGCGGTCTGGCCGCGCTTCAGTTCCATCGCCGCACGCCGCGCGATGACCTTTTCGACGCCGTGATCCGCCAATGCGAAACTGTCCCACGGGCGCATGATCTGGCCCGAAATCGCCGGGTCATAGTCGGTTTCCGTGGTCTGGCGCTGATCGGGATCAACCACGATCAGATCGACCAGATGGCCCGGCACATGCACGTCATGCGGGCGCAGGGAACCCCGCGCCGTCACCCGCTTGACCTGTGCGATGACCAGCCCGCCGTGGTTCTTGGCGGTGATCGCCTGTTCCATGCCGCCCAGATAGGCGCCTTCATGTTCATAGGTCAGGTTGCCGTGTTCGTCGGCGGTGGTGGCGCGGATGATGGCGACATTGGGGATGATGTTGGGGAAATGCAGCCATGTCTCGCCCGCAAATTCGGTGCGGTGGACGATGGGCTGTTCGGCGGCGCGGTCGTTCATGGCGCAGCCTTCCCGGATCGGGTCGGCGAAGGTGTCCAGCCCCACCTGCGTCAGCACGCCCGGACGGCGCGCACCCGCGTCGCGGTTCATGTCGAACATGATCCCCGACGGCACGTTATAGGCCGCGACCCGGTTTTCGACGACCATCTTCCAGATCTCCGGCATCTCCAGCGAGGACGGCCCGGACGGATAGGACCCGGCCAGAATGCGCGTCAGCAGCCCGTCCTTGGCGATATGGTCGACGCCCTTGATGCCGTACATATCGCCCGCCGCAATTGGATGCAGCGTGGTCAGGTCGCGGGGATGGCCTTCGGCATCGAAGCGCGCGCCAATCGCCCGCAGCACCGCATCCGGGCAACCCAACCCCGAGGATGAAGAGACCGAGACGACAGCCCCGTCCGCAATGCGCGAGGCAGCCTCTGCCGCCGAAACCAGTTTCGACATTACGTGTCCCCGTAATCTACGGCAGTGCGCTGACCTGTCTCTGCCGCCCTGGCCACAGCCAGCGCCACAGCAAGCGAGGCGATACCGTCGCGGCCGGTCGCCGCAGGCTGGCCCTTGCCTGCCACGGCCTCGCCGAACATGCGGGCGCTGCGCAGATACAGGTCTTCGGGCTGGAAGGCGACCGGCGTGGTTTCATCCCCCTTGCGCAGCACCACCTCTCCGCCCGGGTTCTGGGTCATCACGCCACGCGCGATGATCGAGCCTTCGGTGCCGTGGAATTCAATCCCCGTGCCGGCATTGGCATGGGTAAAGCTTTCATGGGTCTGAACCTGCACCCCGGACGGCATGGACCAGACCGACATGACGCTGTCCTCAACGCCCTTGCCCAACCGGCCAGATGTGGTCATTGCCACGACCTCTGCCGGGTCCTCGCCCAGATGGAAGCGGACCGTGTCGGCGTCATGAACAACGATATCCAGAATGACGCCGCCGCCTGCACCGGGATTGTCAACGCGCCAGCCCTGCAGGGCAGATCGCAGGAAGACGGCATGAAAGACCCGCGCGCTCAGCACATCGCCGATTGCGCCCTGCCGGATCAGGTCGCGGATGGCACGGTGGGTGCCGGCATTACGCAGATGATGATTGGTGGCAAAGACCAGCCCGGCATCTTCGGCCGCCTTCACCATCGTGACGGCATCACCGACATTCATGCTGAGAGGTTTTTCGCACAGCACATGCTTGCCAGCCTTGATCGCGGCCATGGCCTGCGGGAAGTGTTTTTCGTTGGTTGACGAGATATAGACCGCATCGACATCGGGCCGGGCCAGCAGTTCGTCCAGGTCGGTCGTGGCATGGGGGATATCGTTCTTCGCCGCGAATTCATCGGCGCGTGCCTGACCACCACTTTGAACCGACGCGATGTCCTGACCATTGCCGCGAAACGCCTCGATCATCCGGCCTTCAGCGATATTACTCGCCCCGATCAAACCCCATTTCATCGCGAAACCTCCCCTAAATCCAGATTTGGACCGTTCCAAATGCGTAATTACCCGGCTTACCCGATTCGGTCAAGACGGGTCATCCGTGCCGGCGGCGCCAGACCTGCCAGATGCTCAGCAGGATCAGAAGACATGTGGCGATGGTAAAGCCGCAGGCGATCGGACGTTCCAGAAAGACCATCGGATCGCCGCGAGAGATCAGCATGGCGCGGCGCAGATTGGTTTCGATCAGCGGGCCAAGTACGAAACCGAGCAGAAGCAATGCGGGGCTGAAACGCGCAAGGGCCATAAGATAGCCCGCGATGCCGACGACCGCGACCACACCCATATCGAAGCTTGAACCGCGGACAGAATAAACACCGAGACAGACGAAAATCAGGATCGCCGGGTAAAGATAGCGGAACGGAATGCGCAGCATCGACACCCATATTCCGATCAGCGGCATGTTCAGGATCAAGAGAAGCAGGTTGCCGATGCCAAAGCTGACGACCAACCCCCAGAACATTTCGGGACGCGCTTCCAGCATCATCGGGCCGGGCTGAACACCGTGGATCACAAGCGCGCCCAGCATCAGCGCCATGATCGGATCGCCGGGGATGCCAAGCGTCAGGGTGGGCACGAAGGCCGTGATCGAAGCCGCGTTATTCGCGGCCTCCGGCCCCGCAACCCCCTCGATCGCGCCCTTGCCGAACCGCTCGGGCCGGCGCGCGACGCGCCGCTCCATCGCGTAGCTGAGAAAGCTGGAGAGCGTCGAACCCGTTCCCGGCAATGCACCGAAGAAGCTGCCAAGCGCGGTGCCGCGCAGCGCCGGAAAAGGGATGCGGCGCAGGTCGTCCCTTGTCGGCATCATCTGGCGGAAGCCGACCCTCTCGGGCGCGGCCTGCCGTTCGGCATTGCGGATATTGCCGATCACCTCGGCCACGCCGAACAACCCCATCGCAAGCGCGACAAGATTGATGCCGTCCAGCAACTCTGTCCGGGCGAAGGTGAAGCGCTGCGCGCCGGAATTCACGTCCGTTCCGACACAGCCGAGGATCATTCCCAGCACGACCATCGCGAAACCTTTGACCGGTCGGTCGGAACCGATGGTCGATGCCGCGACAAGGCCAAGGATCATCATTGCCGCGTAGTCAGCCGCGCCGAACGCCGTTGCGGCCCGGCTTAGCCAGCCGGCCAGCACGACCAGCACGATGATCCCCAGGATCGAGCCGATGAACGATGACGCCATCGACACGAACAACGCGACCCCTGCCCGACCCTGCTGCGCCATCGGATAGCCGTCCAGCGTTGTCACCGCAGATTGCGGCGTGCCCGGCAGGCGCAACAGGATAGAGGCGACGGCCCCACCATACTGCGCGCCGTAATAGACCCCGGCGAGCATGATCAGCGCAGCCTCGGGAGAGATATAGAAGGTGATCGGCAGCAGCAGCGAGATCGCCGCCATTGCCCCGATCCCCGGCAGCACGCCGATGAATGTGCCAAGCGTTACACCCAGCAGGCAATAGATCAGGACATCAGGCTGCAGCGCGACCCCGAAGCCGTAGGCGATGCCTTCCCACGCCGTCATCCGAACCTCGGCCAGACTGGCAGCCCCATGCGCAGTCCAAGGATGAAAACCACCCAGACAAGCAGCGTCACCGCGACCGCAAGCAGCACCCGCCATAGCCAGCCGCCATGCGGCGCGGGAACAGACGCCACGATAACGGCCAGAAAGCAGGCAAGTGCAACGCCAAGCCGGCCCATGCCAAGCCCGAAGATCAGGATTGCCGCGATCACCGCGCCTGCGTCCAGCCAGCGGAATATCACGGGCTCTGCACCGCGTTTCAGCGCCGGCAGGGCGATGCCCGCCCCCATCAGCAGCAGCAGCACGCCAAGCGTGACCGGAAAGAAGCCGGGGCCCATGGCGCGCAGCGTGCCGAAATCCAGCCGCAGCCCGGCATGGAGGGCGACGCCCGCACCGACAAGGGCAAGGACCGCCCCACCCCAGATATCCGCCCAGTCACGCTGCATCGGCTTTACTGCGCCTCGATCCGGTCAAGAACTGCGCCCCACATCGTGGTATCTTCGGCGATGCGGTTCTTCATGTCGTCGGCGGTGCCGCCAGCGGCCTGCCAACCCATATCCAGAAGCTTCTGCTGCACGGCCTCGTCCTGCAGGATCTCGTTGATCTCGGTATTCAGACGCTCGATTACCGCAGGATCCGTGCTGGCCGGCGCGATGAACCCGTTCCACAGTTCCGCCCGGAACGTTTCGGGCAGACCGGCATTACCGGCCATGACCGGCACGTCGGGGATCTGCGCGAAGGGTTCAGCCGACGTGACGCCCAGCATCTTCATCGTGCCGGCCTCGACATGCGGAAGCGCTGCCGAGGGGGCCATGAAGCCCGCGTCAATCTCTCCGCCGATGATCGAGGTTGTGACCTCGGCATAGGAGGTGAAGGGCACATGCAGCATCTCGATCCCGGCATCGGCGTCGAACAGTTCTGCCGTCAGATGCGCGCCAGAGCCCTGCCCGACGGACCCATAGCTCAGGGCGCCCGGCTCGGCCTTGGCAAGATCGACAAATCCCTGAAGATCCCCGGCTTCGTTCTTGGCATTCACCGCAAGCACCAGCGGCGAGGTCGCAATCAGCGCAACCGGCGCGATGTCGGTGGCGACATCATAGCCGATATCGGGCACCAGACGCGGCGATGTCGTCAGCGGGCCGTTGATCGAAGTGCCGAAGACATGGCCACCCTCTGCGTTGGCGAGCATCTGCTGAACGCCGATGACACCACCCGCGCCGGGCTTGTTTTCGACCACCACAGGCTGACCCAGCCGTTCGGCAAGCGGCTCGGTAATGATCCGGGCCAGCAGGTCGGGCGAAGAGCCGGCAGGAAAGCCTACATAGACATGCACCGGTTCGCTCGGCCATTCCTGCGCGAATGCGGGCATGGCGATGGCGGCTGCGGTCAGCGCAATGACGGCGCGGCGGGTGATTTTCATGTTATATCCTCCTGTCAGGTCATGTCTGGCGCAGGGCGGGCAGCCCGACGCCGGTTGCATCGAATCCGCCATCGGCGGCGATGGTCTGGCCGGTCACATACCCGGCCTTTTCGGAACACAGAAAGACGATCACCTGTGCGATTTCGTCTTCCTTGCCATAGCGGTTCAGCGGGATCGCATCGTGATAGGCCGCGCGGATTTCGGGGCTATGGACCGCAAGCGCAAGCTTGGTATCCACCGGGCCGGGGGCAACGCAATTTGCCCGGATGCCGCGTTCGCCCAGTTCCGCTGCCTGCTGCCGGGTCAGATGGATCACGGCAGCCTTGGACGTGCCATACGCCACCCGCAGCGTCGAGGCGCGCAGCCCGCTGATCGAGGCGATGTTGACGATCGCCCCACGCCCGGCCGTCATATGCGGAATAACCATCTGAGATGTCAGGAAAACGCCGTCAAGATTGGTCGCCATGACGCGCCGCCACACCTGCAGGTCGGTCTGGTCCATCGGGCGGAAATCCGCGACGCCTGCATTGTTCACCAGCGCGTCGACGCTGCCGAAATCCTTCGCAACCTGCCCGGCCATCGCCGCGACCTGTGCTTCGTCCGACACGTCGCAGACGATGGGCAACACGTTTTCCAGCGCCCCGGCCGCCCGCGCAAGTTCGTCGGCATCGCTGTCGATCATCGCGACGCGGCGCCCCTCGGCCAGAAACAGCTTCGTGGTCGCGAGGCCGATGCCGCGCGCGGCACCTGTGACGATGGCATTCGGCATCCTACTCTCCCAGCACGCGAACGAGGAACAAAGACATTTCGGGGAAGGCCGCGACACCGATCAGTCCGACCAGACTGGCCAGCAGGAAAGGAAACGCGCCCCTTGCAACCCGCTCGATCGACAGCTTCGTGACATTGGCGGCGACGTAAAGATTGATGCCAACGGGGGGTGTAATCAGCCCTATGGCAAGGTTCACCATCAACAGCACCCCGAACCAGACCGGCGACCAGCCGAGTTCGTGGACCACCGGCATGAAGATCGGCAGCGAGATGAACATGACCGTTACCGCATCCATGAACATTCCCGCCACCAGCAGGATCAGCATGATGACGATCAGGACGACCCAGCCCTGATCCGACACGCCAAGAAGCGCGGTGGAATAGCTGCCGACCAGATCCTCGACCGTGACGACCCAGCCGAACAGGCTTGCATAAGCCACGACCATCATGACCACGGCCGAGGACGAAGCCGCGTCGGCCAGCGATTCATAAAGCCCGCGAATATTCAGCGTGCCATAGAAGATGCCGCCCACCGCCAGCGCATAGACCGTCGCGACAAGCGCCGCCTCGGTCGGCGTGAAGACGCCGGAATAGATGCCGCCAAGGATAACGACCGGCGTCATCAGCCCCCAGAAGCTGTGCACAAAGCTTCGCCACAGCCGCGCGCCATAGCCGTGGCCCGCATAGGGGTCGGGGCTGATCCTGTCCAGTGCCGTTCGCCCCTTTCCGCGTTCGGCGAAGGGCAAGACCGCCAGCATCATCAGCCCCATGAAAATGCCGGGAATGATCGCCGCAATGAAAAGGTCCGAGATCGACGTATCGGCGATCACCCCGTAAATCACGAGGCCAATCGATGGCGGGATGACGATTGAAAAGGCCGCACCCGTGGCAACCAGCCCCGCGGCGAAGGCGCGGCTGTATCCGTCTTCCTCCATCGCGCGGATCAGCATGGGGCCGATGGCGGCGACAGATGCGGGGCCAGAGCCGGATACCGCTCCCCAGAACAGGCAGACGACCGTTCCGACCACACCCATGCCGCCCGGAAGGCTGCCGATCAGCACGCGAAAGAACCGGATCATGCGCTCGGCAATGCCAAGCGACCCCATCAGCGACCCGGCAAGAATGAAGAACGGAATGGCCAGCAGAGAATATTTCGCAATGCCCGCGGCAATCAGATCGCCCGCGAGTTCAAAGCCGAAGCCGATCAGCCACATCGCGTAAAGCGCCGACAGACCAAGCGAGAAAGCGACCGGCACACCGACCGCCATAAGCAGGAAGAATGCCAGCACCATCTGCGTGCCGGCCGGGATCTGCGCCAGCAGGTCAGACATCGGGCACCTCGTCCGGCGCGCTGTCAGGATCGCGCAGATATGTCGCCGCATATTGCAGGTAACGCACGATAATCAGCGCAAAACCGAAAGGGACCGCCGCCTGATAATACCAGGCCGGGATCTGCAGCGCATAGGATGTCATCCCGTTGCGGAAGGTGTTGACGAGCGCCTGCCACGAAAACCAAGCCGACATTGCCAGAAGGAACACAGTCAGCGCCACTGCCAGCAGAAACACGGCCCTGCGCAGCGTCAGCGGCAGCTTGTCGGTCAGCAGGGTCACGGCCAGATGCTCGCCCCGGCGCGCGGCGATGGCGGCACCGAACACCGTCAGCAACAGGAAGCCATAGGTCAGCAGCTCTTCGGTCGCGGCAAGGGAGTAATGGGTCAGGTAGCGCGCGCAGACATTCGCAAAACCGATCGCGGTCATGCCCAGAAAGATCGCCGCGCAAACGATCTTCTCAGCCTCGTTCAGAATAAAGCGCATCTTCCCCCCGGATGGTTGCGGCGGACAGCATGGCCCGCCGCGCGCGTTGTTATTGCGCGGACGCGACGGCGTCCTGGAACGATTTCACCAGATCGGGACCGACCTTCTCGGCCCATGTATCGAATGCCGGCTTGGTCGCTGAGCGGAAGGCGTCAAGTTCCTCTGGCGTGGGTTCGTAGATTTCCATGCCTTTTTCCTTCAAGAACGCGACGCCGCTATCGGTGGCCTCGCGGCTGATCTCGCGCTGATATTGCATGGCTTCGGTCGCGGCCTCCTGGAACTTCGCCTGCGTATCGGCATCAAGGCTGTCCCATTTCGCCTGCGACACACCGAGGAACAGCGGGTCATAGGAATAGTGCCAGGTCGTCAGATATTTCTGCATCTCATAGACCTGCTGCGGGATGATGACCGCGCCAATCGGGTTCTCCTGCCCGTCAACCACGCCCTGCTGCAGCGCGGTAAGGGTTTCCGACCACTGCATCTGCTGCGGATTTGCACCCAGCGCGTTCATGACGTCGATATACATCGGCCCCGCCACGCGGATATTCAGGCCCTTCATGTCGTCGGGCGATTTCACCGCGTGCTTGTTATTGGTCAGTTCCCTGAAGCCGTTCTCGCCCCAGGCAAGAACCTTGATCCCTTTCCCGAGAAGGATCTCCTCCAGCGGTTTGACCGCATCGCCCTGTGTCGTCGCATCGACCTGCGCATAGTCGCTATACATGTAGGGCAACGAGAAAACGGCCATTTCAGGCACCAGCGGCGTCACATTGATCGCAGATGTCACGACGAGATCCAGCGCGCCGCGTCCGACCATCTCAGCCTGTTTCATCTGATCGCCGCCCGAGAGCTGCGCATTCGGAAAGACACGAACGTCATAGGCGTCGCCGGTTTTTTCTTTCAGCAGCTCACCGAATTTTTCTGCGCCTTTCTGCCATGTCGTCGTGTCGCCGACATTATGTGAAAGGCGCAGCGTTTCGGCCTGCGCGGCAATCGTCATGATCGCCGTCGCGGCAAGGGCTGCAAGGCTGGTGCGAACAAAACTCATCGGAATCCTCCCTGATCCGTTGCGGGCGGCGCGTTCACGCCTGCCCCAGTTCTTCGCCGGCAAGATGGACCGAAGCCCCGCATGCATACAAGGCGTATTTTCAGCAGCCGGCGTCAGTCGCGCAACCTCTCGGCGTGCCAGCGTACATGATCGCCCATGAAGGTCTGCACGAAAAAGTAGCTGTGATCGTATCCCTCCTGCATCCTCATCACCGACGGCTGACGACGCGCCGCCATCGCCTCGGCCAGCGCCTGCGGTCGCAGCAGGTCGAGAAACTGGTCAGAGCTGCCCTGATCGACAAGCAGATCGCCGGGATAGCCCTTCTCGCGCATCAGCAACGTCGCATCATGGCCACCCCAGGCAGCAGCATCATTGCCCAGATAGGCTGCAAATTGCTTGCGGCCCCAATCGGATTCGGAGGGGTTCGCGATGGGCGCGAATGCCGACAGGCTTCGATATGTCTCGGGCATGGTCATGGCGATTGTCAGCGCGCCGTGCCCGCCCATCGAATGCCCCGTAATCCCCTGAGCGTCGCGGCGCAGAGAGAAGCGGTCGAACACAACGGCGGGAAGCTCTGCCGTGATGTAGTCCCACATCCTGAAATGCGGTGCCCACGGCGTTTCTGTCGCATTGACATAGAAGCCCGCACCCTGCCCCAGATCAAAAGCCTCGTCGTCGGCGACATCCTCGCCGCGCGGCGAGGTATCGGGGAAGATCAGCGCGATGCCCTCGCGGGCTGCATGTTCCTGCGCGCCGGCCTTGGTCATGGCGTTTTCATGCGTGCAGGTCAGCCCGGAAAGATACCACAGAACCGGCACCGGGCCGGCTGCGGCGGCGGGCGGCAGATAGGCCGCAAAGGTCATCCGCGTGCCCGTCGCCTCGGACGAATGCCGGTAAACACCCTGAACGCCGCCGAAACTCCTGTTCTCACTGATCGTCTCAAGCGTCATCGGATTCATCCTTCATCAGGTCGTGATACATCACCAGCGCGTCGACATAGCCCAGACGGGGATGCAGAAACGCGCCCGGCAGACGCCCGACGACCGCGAACCCCGCTTTCTGCCAGCTGTGAATGGCGTCGGCATTGCTGGCAACGACAAAATTGAACTGCATGGCCCGGAAGCCCTGCGCGCGTGCCCAGTCCTTTGCATGAGCGACAAGCCGCGACGCGACCCCGCGTCCGCGTGCTTCGGGCGCGGTCGCGAAGCTGGCATTGGCCACATGGGACGCACCGCCGGGACGGTTGCGCCCGACATGGCTGGTGCCCAGAACCGTGCCATCTGCTTCCGCGACAAACACCGTGAACGGCTGCGCGAACCAGTCGGCAAGCGCGTCCTCGGCCGAAATGTCGCGGTCGATGCAATAGGTTTCGCCGGCGCGATAAACGGGTTCAAGAATGGCCCAGATTGCGTCCTCATCCCGCGCTTCCGCCTTGCGGATGAAGATCGCCTGCCCTTGCGTATCACCCACTTCAGTACACGACGACCGAGCGGATCGACTTGCCCTCGTGCATCAGGTCGAACCCTTCGTTGATCTGATCCAGGGTGAGCTTATGGGTAATCATCGGATCGATCTCGATCTTGCCGTCCATATACCAGTCAACGATTTTGGGAACATCGGTTCGACCGCGCGCGCCGCCAAAAGCCGTGCCCTTCCAGACCCTTCCGGTGACAAGCTGGAAAGGCCGGGTGCTGATTTCGGCCCCTGCGGGTGCGACACCGATCACGACCGAGACGCCCCAGCCGCGATGCGTGCATTCCAGCGCGTCGCGCATCACCTTCACATTGCCGGTGCAGTCAAAGCTGTAATCCGCGCCGCCGATCTGGTCGAACGGGGTTTTCGTCAGATTGACGATCTCCTGCACGACATTCTCGACATTCTTCGGGTTGATGAAATGGGTCATGCCGAACCGCTCGGCCATCGGCTTCTTGTCGTCGTTCAGATCGACCCCGATAATCATGTCGGCGCCTGCAAGACGCAGGCCCTGCAACACATTCAGACCGATGCCACCAAGCCCGAATACAACCGCCTTCGCGCCGATCTCGACCTTGGCTGTGTTGATGACGGCCCCGATGCCCGTCGTCACCCCGCAGCCGATATAGCAGATCTTGTCGAAAGGCGCGTCCTCGCGGACCTTCGCGACCGCGATTTCCGGCAGCACGGTAAAGTTGGAGAAGGTCGAGCAACCCATATAGTGATGGATCGGCGTGCCGTCCGGCATTGAAAAGCGGCTGGTTCCGTCCGGCATCAGCCCTTGGCCCTGCGTCGCCCGGATCGCGGTGCAAAGGTTGGTCTTGCCTGACAGACAGGATGCGCATTGGCGGCATTCGGGCGTGTAAAGCGGGATGACGTGATCGCCCGGCTTTACACTGGTGACGCCCGCGCCCACCTCGACCACCACGCCCGCGCCTTCATGACCAAGGATCGCCGGAAACAAGCCCTCGGGATCGGCACCGGACAGGGTGAATTCATCGGTGTGGCAGATACCGGTAGCCTTGATCTCGACCAGAACCTCGCCAGCCTTCGGGCCTTCGAGATTCACCTCCATGATTTCCAGCGGCTTGCCTGCTTCCAGGGCGACTGCGGCACGGGTTTTCATTCGGCAACTCCTTTGCTTTTGGCCATGTTCGGAAACCCTGATGATGGGGTCAAGCCCTGCCGGACGCGCTGCCGCGGCTTAACGCCATTGCCCAAACCGGGGCGCTCTGGCACAGTTGCAGGAGTTCTTTAAATATTGGGGATTTTGTCATGCGCAGGGCGATTTCGGCGGTGTTGGGTATGGCATTTCTGGGGCTGGCCTCGGCGGTCGGCGCGCAGGGCATCGTGCCCCAGACGCGCATCCCCCTTCAGGACGGCTTCGATCTGCCCGGTGGCGATCTGGGACCGATCTTCAATATCAACCAATCCGCCTGCGTTCAGGCCTGTCTGGCCAATGATGCCTGCACCGCGCTGACCTATAACGCCGCCAGCCGCGCGTGTTTTCCGAAGGCCGGTTCCGGCGCGCGCGTGCCATTCGGTGGCGCGCTGTCGGGCGAGGTCATGCATACCGACCCGATCACGGCAAGCCGCGCCCGCGATCGTGCCGATGCCGCGCGCGACTGGCTGTCCGAGCGCGATCTTGCAGCCGCATTCTCGCAGGCACAGACGCTTGGGCAGACCTATCCGGGATATGGGCTGCCCATCGACGATCTGCGCCAATCGGTCGAGGCGTGGCGCGGCAGCGATCCGCGCGGCGCGCTGCGCACACAGGGCGCGATCACAGCGCTGACCGATCTGACAGAGGACTGGACGACACTTTCGCGCCTGATGAGCGCGGCCGCCGAAGGTGCCGATGATGCCGCCAACCTGCGCGCTGCCGCGCTGATCGCGGCGACCAATGCGTGGCTGCGCGATCCGCGTGACGGGGACGATCTTCTCGCGCTGTGGGCACGTGCCGCCGACGCGGTTGATCGCGGCCGCGACGGGTTGCAGGCGCTTCGGCAAGGCTCGGCCGACGATCCGGCGATTGCCGCGATCCTTGATGATTTCGAAGGTCGCTTCGGCTTCCGCGTCACCGATAACAACGTCGCAGCCAGCGGGCCGGAGCCACGCTTTTGCATCAGCTTCTCGGAACCGGTATCGCGCAATGTCGACCTGCGCACCTATATCGGCCTGCCCGACCCCGCGATGGGGATAGAGGCGCAGGGCTCCGATATCTGCGTCACCGGAATGGCGCGGGGACAGGACGTGACAGTGACGCTGCGCGCAGGCATGCCCGCCGCGTCGGGTGAGCTGCTGCGCCGCGACGTGACCCAGACCAGTTATATTCCCGACCGCGATCCCGTGGTCAGATTTCCGGGGCGCGCCTATGTGCTTCCGGCCTCGGGCGATCTTGGGCTGACCATGTCCACGATCAACACGGATGAAGTGGCGTTGACGCTGTATCGCATGTCGGATCGCAACCTCGTCACCGCGCTGCGCGACGACATGTTCGGGATGCCGCTTCAGGGGTGGCGCGCCAGCAATTTCTCCTCAAGGCTCGGCGACGCGGTCTGGACAGGTTTCGCGACAGTCGCACCGCCGGTCGGCGGCGGAGATCATCCGATCAATGCCGAGGTCACGACCCGCCTTGACCTGCGCGATCAGGCCGGCCCGCTTCTGCCGGGCATCTACGCGCTTTCAGCCTCGGTTCCCAATGTCGATCCCTATACCAGCCCGGCGGCAACGCAATGGTTCATGGTCTCTGATCTGGGTCTGTCCAGTTTCTCGGGCAGCGACGGGCTGACCGTCGCGGTGCGGGGGCTGTCGGATGCCGGGGCACGGCCGGGCATTTCCGTGTCGCTCGTGTCGCGCGGCAATGCTGTTCTTGGCACGGCCGTGACCGACGATCAGGGAATTGCCCGCTTCGATATCGGCCTGACGCGCGGTCGCGACGCCGCCGCGCCGGCGATGGTGACGGCGACACGGACGGAAGACGACGAGATCGCCGATCTAAGTTTTCTGTCGCTGATTGACCCGGAATTCGATCTGTCCGACCGGGGCGTTGAAGGCAATCCGCCCGCCCCGCCGGTCGATGTTTTTGTGGCCCTTGATCGCGGCGCCTACCGCGCAGGGGAAACAGCGCATGCGACGATCGTGACGCGCGACGGGCTGGCCGCTGCGATTGACGGGCTTCCGCTTACCGCGACAATCTTCCGGCCGGACGGGGCCGAATATGCGCGCCTGATGCCCGAAGCTGCGGGCGATGGGGGCTATGTGCTGAATTTCCCGATCCCGGCGACCGCGCCGCGCGGGTCGTGGCGTATCGACCTTGTGGTCGAAACCGATGGCCCGGCGCTTGCATCCGCGAATATGCTGGTCGAGGACTTTCTGCCCGAACGGATCGACTTCACGCTCGATCTGCCCGACAGCCCCCTGCCACCGACGGCAGAGATCACGACCGAAATCAGCGCGCGCTGGCTGTTCGGCGCGCCCGCAGCCGATCTTTCAGTCGAGGGGCAGGCAACGCTGCGCCCGGCGCAGACTGTTCCGGGTTGGGAAGGCTATCGCTTCGGCCGTCATGACGAAACCGAAAGCCAAAGCGCAGAGATGCTGGCGGGCCGGACCGACGCCGAGGGCAACTTCACCGCCAAGATCGCCCTGCCGCCGGGGCTGGCCAACGCGTCGCGCCCATGGACCGCAGAACTGCGCATCGACGTGCTGGAAGGCGCAGGCCGCCCGGTCGAGCGCCGCGACACGGCGCTGATCCTTCCGGCGACGCAAACAGTCGGCATTCGCCCCGGTTTCGAAGGCGACACGGTGCCAGAGGACGCCGAGGCCACGTTCTCGATTGTCGCGCTTGGCGCGGCGCTTTCACCCGAACAGGCTGAAGTCAGCTGGCGGCTGAACCGGATCGAGACGGATTACCAGTGGTATGCCATCGACGGCGACTGGCAGTGGGAACCCGTGACCAGTCGCAGCCCGCTTGGCGCTGGCACGCTGGATTTGCGCGGCGATGGACCGACCGAACTTGCCGTTCCCGTCACGTGGGGACAGTTCGAACTGGTCGTGACCGCAGCGAATGGTGCGGAAAGCTCGGTCGTGTTCGATGCAGGCTGGGGCGCGGTGTCGGCAGCGGCCGACACCCCTGACCGGCTGCGGGTCACACTGGACAAGCAGGCCTATCGCGCCGGCGACACAGCTCGCGTCACCTTCGAGGCAGCGGCTGACGGCGCGGCGCTGGTGTCCGTCATGTCAAACCGCCTGGTCGCGCTGGAAACCGTCGCTATGCGCGCCGGGACGAATACGGTCGAGCTTCCTGTCACAGATGAATGGGGCGCGGGCGTCTATGTCGCGGTCAGCGCAATCCGTCCCGTCGCCGCCGATGCGGGCCATGCGCCGGTTCGTGGATTGGGGCTTGTGCCGGCAAGCGTCGACCCCGGCGACAGGTTGCTCAGCGCCAGTTTCGAAGCCGCAGCCGAAACAACGCCGCGCCAGAATGTAGAAGTCCTGCTGCGTGTGAAGGGCGCAAACGCGGGCGAGACGGTTCATGCGACCGTCTGGGCCGTGGATCAGGGCATCCTCAACATTACCGGCTATCAACCCCCTTCGGCAGCCGCGCACTATTTCGGTCAGCGTCGGCTTGGCGTCGGACTTCGCGATCTTTACGGAAGGCTGATTCTCGCCTCTGGCGCCGCGGATGGTGCGATCAGGTCGGGTGGAGACGCCATGGCCGCAGGTTCACTGGCCCCGCCCCCGACCGAAAAGCTGATGGCATGGTTTTCCGGCCCTCTGACACTCGGCGCGGACGGGACCGCGACAGTTTCCGTCCAACTGCCCGATTTCAACGGCGAGGTGCGTCTGATGGCCGTGGTGTGGTCGCGGACCGGCGTGGGTCAGGCGGATCAGACGATGCGGGTCCGCGACCCTGTCGTCATGACCGTGACGGCACCGGCCTTCCTGTCCCCCGGCGATCAGGCACGGGCCGAGATTGCGCTGACCCATGTTTCCGGCCCCGCCGGCGAGATTGCGCTGTCGGTTTCACCACAGGGCGATGGCGGCGTAACGCTGGTAACAGCAGACCTGCCAGAGAAGGTCACAATCGCGGATGCCGAGCGTTTGCCGCTGAACCTGTCGCTTGTCGCGCCAGAGCAGGAGGGCATCGCCGGATTGACGGTGTCGGCCGTGCTGCCGGACGGGCGAACGGTGACAAAAGACCTGCAGGTGCCAGTCATGCGCCTTGATCAGCCGATCACGCGGGCGCTGCGCCTGACGCTTCGTCCGGGCGAATCCCTTCGCCCGGATCTGTCGGCGCTTGGCGAATTCGCCCCCGGTTCGGGCCGCCTGATGCTTGCGGCTGGCCCGTTCGCGCTGCTGGATGTCCCCGCCGCGCTGACATTGCTGCGTGACTTCCCCTATGGCTGCACGGAACAGATCACCTCATCCGCGATGCCACAGCTTTATGCGGCGGGACTGATGCCGGAAGGCGGACCCGCACTTTCCGCAGAAAACACGAAAAGCGTTGAGGATGCGATCACCCGTATCATAACGCGCCAGACCGCATCCGGCGGGTTCGGTCTGTGGAATTCAAGCTATGGCGAGCCCTGGCTGGACGCATTTGTCAGCGATTTCCTGTCGCGTGCGCGTCAGGCCGGCCATGCCGTGCCCGAGGCGAACTTCCGGCGCGCATTGTCCAATCTGCAAAACCGCCTGAATGCCGCGCCTGATCCGCAATATGCCGACGCAGATGAGACGGCCGCGATGGCCTATGCCGCCTATGTCCTCGCCCGAGAGCGCGCGGCAGTGGTCAGCGACCTGCGCTATTACGCCGATGTCGGCAGCGAAAGCTTCAAGACGCCGCTTGCCGCAGCCCAGCTTGGCGCGGCGCTGGCGTCCCTTGGCGATCAGCCGCGCGCCGACCGCATGTTCGGACGCGCCGCCAGCCTGCTTGATGCGCAAGTCGATCCGCAAAACCTGCGACGCGATTTCGGGACATTGCTGCGCGACCGGGCGGCGGTGTTGACGCTCGCCGCTGAAGCGGGAACCGAGAAACTGGATCAGAACCGCCTTGCCGCCGACATCGCGCGCGAAATCGCTGCGCGGAGTGATCGCGGCGGCCTTTCGACGCAAGAGGCGCTGTGGACGGTTCTGGCGGGCCAAGCCCTGCTGAGCCGAAGCGATCCTGCGCAGGGCGTCACGGTCGGGGATGCACCGCTTGGCGCGCCTGTCGCGGACCTTGGCGATGCAGGCACGCCGCTGGCGCAGCCGCTTGGCAATTCCGGGACGCGGGATGTCGATGTGACGATATCGGCGACCGCGGTGCCTGTCGGGCCAGTCAGCGCGGGCGGCACGGCCTATCAGATTTCGCGTCGCTATTTCACGCCCGATGGTCAGCCCGTAGATCCGGCGCGTCTGCAACAGGACGCGCGGATGGTCGCCGTGATCGACATCACACCCTTCGACGACATGGGCGGCCGCCTTATCATCACCGATCCGCTTCCGGCGGGCTTCGAAATCGACAACCCCAACCTGATCGCCGCGGGCGAGCTTTCCGGTCTGGACTGGCTGAAAAGCACCGAGACGGAGATGGCGGAATTCCGGGCAGACCGCTTTGCTGCCTCGGTCGAACTGACCGAGGCCAGACCGATCCAGCTTGCCTATCGGCTGCGCGCGGTGACGGCAGGGCAATTCCACCATCCGGCCGCCACGGTGTCGGATTTCTACCGGCCCGAGCGGCGAGGCTGGACGATGAGCGGTGACGTTACCATTGCGCCCTGACAGCGCCGCCCGGTCGCGTTCCGGCGATCCGGACGCCGAGCTTGCACATCGTGCAGGACGCCGCCTGATCGCGGCGGCTGTTCTGCTGACGCTGCTTGCGTTCAGCGCCGATATGGCGCGGCTCGCCTTCGGGCGCTGGCTTGACGCGACGCCGATGCCAGCGCTGGCTGTCCCGACCGGGACCGAAGTGCTGGCCCGCGACGGCAGCCTGCTGCGCGCCTTTCAGGTCGGAAGCGGCTTGTGGCGGCTTGCACCGCCGGCAGCAGGCGTCGATCCACGGTTCCAGAAGATGCTCATCGCCTGGGAAGATCGCAATTTCGACACGCATCGCGGCGTGGACCCGCGGGCGGTCGCGCGCGCGGCGGCGCAGGCGATCTGGCATGGTCGGATCGTCTCTGGTGCGTCGACGCTGTCGATGCAGACCGCGCGCCTTCTGGAGCGCGGCCCGACCGCCGACTGGCGCGCCAAGTTGCGTCAGGCACGTCTGGCCATGGCGATGGAGCGTCGGATCGGGAAAGAAGGCGTGCTTTCGCTGTATCTGCGGCTGGCACCCTATGGCGGGAATACCGAGGGGGTGCGCGCGGCGACGCTGATGTGGTTCGGCAAGGAGCCGACGCGCCTGACGCCAGCCGAAGCTGCATTGCTTGTCGCGCTGCCCCAGGCACCGGAAGCGCGCCGCCCCGATATCCCCGCCCGCAGGGAAGCTGCGCGCATCGCCCGCGACCGGGTGATCGCGCGCGCGGAACAAGCCGGCATCATCAATGCCGAGGCCGCCGAACTGGCGCGCGGAACACCTTTGCCCACGGCGCGGCGCGCCTTTCCGGCGCACGCGGCATTGCTGGCCGAACGGCTGCGCAGACAACATCCCGGCGCCGCACGGATCGAAACGACGATCGACCCGACGCTGCAACGCGCCGCCGAACGCATGGTAGCGCGCGCCGTGGCGGGCCGGTCAGAACGTGTCTCGGCCGCTGCGATCCTCGCCGATCATCAGAGCGGCGAAATACTGGCCGAGGTCGGCACCGCCGATTTCGGCGCGACGCCGCGCGCGGGCTTCATCGACATGACGCGGGCCATCCGCTCTCCCGGATCGACGCTGAAACCCTTTGTCTATGCGCTTGGCTTCGACGAGGGGCTGATCCATCCCGACACGCTGATCGAGGATCGCCCGGCGATTTTCGGGCGCTGGCAGCCCGAGAATTTCGACCGTATGTTTCGTGGCACTGTCACAATCCGCGAGGCTTTGCGCCAATCGCTGAACGTCCCCGTCGTCCGCGTGGCCGATGCACTTGGCCCGGCGCGCATCATGGCCTTGCTGCGACGTGCCGGAATGCGTGTGGAAACCGCAAATCACGCACCGCCGGGCCTGGCCGTGGTGCTGGGCGGGGCCGGCGTCTCGTTACGGGATCTGGTGACAGGCTATGCAGCGCTCGCGCGGGGCGGTCGGACGGTCGTCTTAACTGAAACCCCTGCTGACGCGGAAGGACAGGACCAGACAGGCATGCGCCTGGTCAGCCCTGCCGCCGCTTGGCAGGTCGCCGCGATCCTGTCGCGCATCCCGCCGCCGGACGGGCGCGCGGCGGGGCGCATCGCCTACAAGACCGGGACGAGCTATGGGCATCGCGACGCGCTGTCGCTTGGTTTCGACGGGCGTTTCGTGGCCGGGATATGGCTGGGCCGGCCGGATGGCACGCCGGTGCCGGGCGCCTTTGGCGGGCAGGTCGCTGCCCCGCTGCTGTTCGACATATTCGATACGCTCGGCGCGCGCCGCCGTCCGCTTCCGCCGCCCCCGCCGGAAACCCTGATCGCGTCCAACCCGCAACTGCCAGCACCGCTGCGCCGCTTCACGCCCCCCGGCCATATAAGCGCGGCAGCGAACGGGCCCGGCGCGCCGGCGCGCGCCCTGATCGAGCCGCTTGTGATCGTGTTTCCACCCGACGGGGCCGAACTTGAACTGGGCGGTCAAAGCGTCCCTGTGCGGCTGCGCGGCGGCGTGCCTCCCTATACCTGGATGCTGAATGGCACGCCCGCGGTGGTCGCATTGAGCGAACCGGTCGCGACATTGCCGGGTTCGCCCGGCGCGTCAGAGGTTACTGTCACGGATGCAAGCGGCGCCACGCGCCGCGCCCGCTTCCGAATGGTCGCTCCCTGAGAGCCGAAGCCGACGGCTTTGCATGCGAATCGGGCAGCACAAATCCGTGAGTTGACAAAAATCTGACAAAAACACTCATTTCCGACTAAAACTCTTTCCGAAACCGTGCTAGACAGGATGCAGTTCAACTGACCTTGGACTGACGCCAAGTATTTCTGGGAATACAGCCATGATCGTCTGCCACTGCAATCAGATTACCGACCACGATATTCGTGCCGCGGTCGGCTGGATGCGCGCCTCGGACCCTGATACCATCGTCACGCCGGGCAAGGTTTATCACGCGCTCGGCAAGCGCGCGGATTGTGGCGGCTGCATGAAGCTGTTCGTCGCCGAGATGCGTGCCGCTGAAGGGTTTGCCGTGGGCAAGGAGCATAAGCTTCCCCCGGTATTGATGGGTCTGCGCAAGAAGATCGCGGGCTGACAAGAAAGGGACAGGAATGAAGGGCGACGCCAAGGTCATCGAATATCTTAATTCTGCGCTGCGGTCGGAACTGACGGCGGTCAGCCAGTATTGGCTGCACTATCGCCTGCAGGAAGACTGGGGTTATGGGCGCATCGCCGACAAGTCGCGCGCCGAATCGATCGAGGAAATGAACCACGCTGATCGCCTGATACAGCGCATCATCTTCCTTGAGGGTCATCCCAACCTGCAGAAGCTCGACCCGCTGCGGATCGGGGAAAACCTCAAGGAAACGCTGGATGCGGACCTTGCGGGCGAACATGACGCGCGCAATCTGTATATCGAGGCACGCGATCACTGCGAAAAAGTCGGCGACTATATCAGCAAAAACCTGTTCGAGGACCTGATCGGCGACGAGGAAGGCCATATCGACTTCCTGGAAACCCAGATCGAACTTTACGACACGATCGGCGCCCAGAATTACGGCCTGCTGAACGCAAAGCCCGCGGACGAGGCCGAATAAGCCGGTCCGGCGCAAAACATATCAAGAATGGCAAAAGGCGTCGCATCTGCGACGCCTTTTTCAGTTGTGGTGCTTCGGGACAGGCGCCGCCCGCCCCTGCAAGCTCATTCCAGTTCGATCAGCAGATCCTTCGCATCGATCTGCTGGCCGGGCGCAACATGAACGGCTTTCACCGTGCCGTCATGATCGGCGTGGATCGCGGTTTCCATCTTCATCGCCTCGATGGTCAGAAGCAGATCGCCCGAATTGACCTTCTGGCCCTGCGTAACGGCCACCGTCGCGGCAACGCCCGGCATCGGCGCACCGACATGGCCCGGATTACCCGAATCCGCCTTCGGTCGTGCCGCACTGGCCGCACCTTCGGCGCGGTTCGGCACGCGGATATTGCGCGGCTGGCCGTTGAGTTCGAAGAAAACCTTCACCTCGCCCTTCTCATCGGTATCGCCGATGGCCTGAAGGCGGATTTCCAGGGTCTTTCCGGGGTCGATCTCGCAGGAAATCTGGTCGCCCGGCTCCATCCCGTAAAAGAAATTGCGCGTCGGCAGGGTGCGGACCGGCCCGTAGCTTCGATGCCGGCCCATATAGTCCAGAAAGACCTTGGGATACATGAGATAGCCGTTCAGATCCTCGTCATCCACGGCCATGCCGTCCAGTTGCTCTGAAAGATCGGCGCGGGCCGCCTCCAGATCGACGGGCTGCATCGTTGCGCCGGGGCGCGTCGTCATGGGCTTTTCACCCTTGAGAACCTTTTTCTGCAGCGCCTCGGGCCAGCCGCCCGGTGGCTGCCCCAGATTACCCTTCATCATGTCGATGACGCTGTCGGGAAATACGACCTCGACATTCGGGTCTTCGACCTGCGCGCGGGTCAGGTTCTGGCTGACCATCATCAGCGCCATGTCGCCCACCACTTTGGACGACGGCGTCACCTTCACGATATCGCCGAACATCTGGTTCACATCGGCATAGGCCTGCGCGACCTCGTGCCAGCGATCCTCCAGCCCCAGCGAGCGCGCCTGCGCCTTGAGGTTGGTGAACTGGCCGCCCGGCATCTCGTGCAGATACACCTCGGACGCGGGGGCCTGCAGGCCGGATTCGAAGGCGCGATAGTCCTCGCGCACACGTTCCCAATAATTCGAAATCTCGCGGATCGCACCGATATCGAGGCCGGTATCGCGCTCTCCTCCGGCCATGGCTTCGACCACGGAACCGAGTGTCGGCTGTGAGGTGTTGCCGGAAAGCGCGTCCATCGCCCCATCGACAATATCCACGCCAGCAGCCGCCGCCGCCAGATATGACGCGCCACCCATACCGCTTGTGTCATGGGTGTGGAAATGGATGGGCAGCCCGACCTCTTCCTTCAGCGCCTTGACCAGCTTGCCGGCGGCCGCAGGCTTCAGAAGCCCGGCCATGTCCTTCAGCCCGAGGATATGTGCGCCAGCGTCGCGAAGCTCTTTCCCCATAGAAACATAGTATTGCAGGTCATATTTCGCGCGATCCGGGTCATTGATATCGCCGGTATAGCAGATCGCGGCCTCGCAGATCTTGCCGGTCTCGATCACCGAATCCATCGCGACGCGCATATTCTCGACCCAGTTCAGGCTGTCGAATACACGGAAAACGTCGATACCCGTTTCGGCTGCCTGCTTCACGAATGCCTGCACGACATTGTCGGGATAATTCGTATAGCCCACCCCGTTCGACGCGCGCAGCAGCATTTGCGTCAGCAGGTTCGGCATCGCCGCACGAATATCGCGCAGGCGCTGCCAGGGGCATTCCTGCAAAAAGCGGTACGCCACATCAAAGGTCGCGCCACCCCAGCATTCCACGCTGAACAGCTGCGGCAGATTGGCGGCATATGCCGGTGCCACGCGGATCATGTCGATCGAGCGCATGCGCGTCGCAAGAAGAGACTGGTGCCCGTCGCGCATCGCCGTATCGGTCATGAGCAGTCTGGACTGATCGGCGACCCAATCGGCAACCGCCTGCGCGCCCTTTTCTTCCAGCAATTGCCGCGTTCCGGCGGGCGGGGGCGAGACGCGCGGCTTTGGCGGAACGGCGGGCCGCACCTCTGCCGGCGGCGCGGCGCGACCCGAGGTTTCGGGGTGACCGTTCACGGTGATGTCGGCCAGATAAGTCAGAATCTTTGTGGCGCGGTCCTGACGGGCGCGGAATTCGAACAGTTCCGGCGTCGTGTCGATGAACTTCGTCGTGTAGGTATTGTCCAGAAAGGTCGGGTGTTTCAGCAGGTTGATAACGAAATCAATATTCGTCGAGACGCCCCGCACCCGGAATTCGCGCAATGCCCGGTCCATCCGGCGGATCGCCTGTTCCGGGGTCTGCGCCCAGGCCGTCACCTTGACCAGCAGCGAATCGTAGTAACGGGTAATGACGCCGCCTGCATATGCCGTGCCACCATCCAGACGTATCCCCATTCCGGTCGCGCTGCGATAGGCGGTGATGCGGCCATAGTCGGGGATGAAGTTGTTCTGCGGGTCTTCCGTCGTGACACGACACTGGACCGCATGCCCCGACAGCGTCACGTCGTCCTGCGTCGGCACGCCCGTCGCCTCGGCCAGTGTCGCGCCTTCGGCGATCTTGATCTGGGCCTGTACGATGTCGATGCCGGTCACTTCCTCGGTCACGGTATGTTCGACCTGAACGCGCGGATTCACCTCGATGAAGTAGAATTCGTTCGTGTCCATATCCATCAGGAATTCGACAGTGCCCGCTGCCTGATAGCCGACAGCCTGACCGATCTTCAGTGCCAGCCCGCAGACCTCTGCACGCTGTTCGTCGGTCAGGTAAGGTGCCGGGGCGCGCTCGACGACTTTCTGGTTTCGACGCTGCACCGTGCAGTCGCGTTCAAACAGATGATACAGACCGCCATGCGTGTCGCCCAGCAACTGCACCTCGACATGGCGGGCGCGCAGGATCATCTTTTCCAGATATCCCTCGCCATTTCCGAAGGCCGCCTCGGCTTCGCGACGGCCTTCGCGGACCTTCTCGGTCAGCTCATCAGGGCCGTTGATCGGCCGCATCCCGCGACCGCCACCGCCCCAGGACGCTTTCAGCATCAGCGGATAGCCGATCTCGGCTGCTTCGGCCTTGATCGCGTCAAAATCGTCACCCAGCACCTCGGTCGCGGGGATGACCGGCACGCCCGCGTCAATGGCGACCCGTCGCGCGCTTGCCTTGTCACCAAGCGCGCGCATCGTCTCGGCCTTCGGCCCGATGAAGATGATGCCTTCCCGGTCGCACGCATCCACAAGCTCGGGGTTCTCCGAAAGCAACCCGTAGCCCGGATGGATCGCGTCAGCGCCGGATTCCTTGGCGACGCGGATTATCTCGTCAATCGAGAGATAGGCCGCGACAGGCCCCAACCCCTCGCCGATCCTGTAGGCTTCATCCGCCTTGAAGCGGTGCAGGCCCAGCTTGTCCTCTTCTGCGTAGACTGCGACGGTTCGCTTGCCCAGTTCATTGGCCGCGCGCATGACGCGGATGGCGATTTCGCCGCGATTGGCGATCAGGATCTTGCGAATGTCGCGCATGGCGCTCTCCCGAAGTTTCTGCAACTGCGAAGAACAATACCGAACGAAAGCCACTTGTAAACGCGAGATGACGGGTCGACCGTTGTTATAGGGCAGGCCTATGCCGCGATATCGACCCAGACCGGAACGTGATCCGAAGGTTTTTCACCCGCCCGGACTTCTTTATCTACGCCGCATTCTATCAATATGTCAGCGGCTTGCGGGGATAACATCAGGTGGTCGATGCGGATGCCGTTGTCACGACGCCATGCGCCGGCCTGAAAATCCCAGAAGGTGAAGGGGCCGCGCGTTCCGAAAGGATCGCGGCTGCGGATCGCGTCTGTCCAGCCCTGCGCTGCGATGCGGCGAAAGGCAGCGCGGCTTTCCGGCAGAAAGAGCGCATCCTTGACCCATTCGCCCGGCTCTGCCGCGTCCCGAGGCTCTGGTATGATGTTGAAATCGCCAAGCATCACCACCGGCATCTCGGTCTTCAGCAGTTCTGCCGCGCGCAGGCGCAGCCGCTCCATCCAGGCCAGCTTATAGTCATATTTCGGTCCTGGTGCGGGATTTCCGTTCGGCAAATACAGCCCCGCAACGCGGACCGCCCGTTCCCCGACAACCGTCGCCTCGATATAGCGCGCCTGCTCATCCGCGTCGTCGCCGGGCAGCCCGCACGTCACATCCTCAAGCGGAAGCTTCGACAGGATGGCAACGCCGTTGAAACCCTTCTGGCCATGCGTTTCGACATTGTAGCCCAGGTCAGCGAAGTGATCGGTGGGAAATCCCTCGTCTATCGTCTTGATTTCCTGAAGAACAACAAGGTCGGGATTGGCAGCGGCCAGCCATTCGGTCAGCGCGTTGATCCTGGCCTTGATGCCGTTGATATTGAAGCTTGCGATTTTCATGGCGTGCATGATGTGCCGGGGCGCGGCGATTGGCAAGTTGATCCGAAGCGCATATCCTGCGTGGTGAGAGGTTAAGATGCGCCTTCTTTTCATCCTGTTGCTGATAGCCGTCGGTCACGCTGCCGTCGCGGATGACGCGCGACCGCCGGCCGGGTTGCTGTGGAAGCGAAGCGACTTGCCAGCGACACTTCCCTTGCAGCTGAAGACACCGGCGGGGCAGGATTACGTCGTCTTCCTGACCCGCCCCGAGGTTACAGAGCCCGAGATGGCTGCCTATGTCAGGGGAGGATCATTCTTCCGCCTGCTCGTACCGCCCGGCGATTGGCGGATCAGCATCGCCTCAGGGCAGCAATGGCAGGGTGAGGAACGGCTGTTCGGCCCCGAAACCAACTGGACAGAGCTGTCCGATCCGCTGAATTTCATGGCCGGCAACGCGACCATGAACGGTCATGTGCTGAGCATTGACGATGCGAAACCCGAAGCAACCATCACCGTCGCCCCCCGCGTCGTGTGCCGCGTCCCGTCATACCAATCGGTAAAGCCCGAAAGACGCGACGCGCCGCCCAGCCCGGTTATCCGTCAGGATCGCGCGACGCCCTATCGGCTGGATCCGCGCGATCCGCTGGCCCATGATCGCCTGTCGGATGGCAGGCTCGACCCGCGTGATCCGCTTGCACATGACCGGCTTTCTGGTCGGCTCGACCCGCGCGATCCGCTGGCGCATGACCGGCTTGCCCGCACCCAGCGTCAACCACGCGACATCGTCCCGCCGCAAGATCTGTCGCCCTCAGCGCTGCGCCGGGGACAGATCAGGTTACGATCCGTTACCTGTGACTAGATCGAGAACGATGTGCCGCAGCCGCAGGAAGATGCCGCGTTCGGGTTTTCGATGGTAAAGCGCGCGCCTATCAGCTCGTCCGCGAAATCGATCACGGCACCGGCCAGAAATGGCAATGAGACAGGGTCGACCAGCACGCGCTGACCGTTGCCTTCCAGAATCAGGTCATCCTCGGCCGGGGCGTCCAGCTTGATCTCATACTGAAAACCCGAACAGCCGCCGCCTTCCACGGCGACGCGCAGCGCCTGCGGGCTTTCGGTACCGTCATTGATCTCGGCCAGACGGGCAAAGGCGCGGTCGGTGACAGATGGGGGCAGGTTCATGGGGCGTTCCCGTTTCGCTGAGGCTTCACGGAATATAGGGTTTGGCCCGTAACGCTGCAAGGAACCCGCATGACCGCGTCCTATGCCTGTCAACCCGATGCCAGCCGCGGCCGGCTTTACCCGGAAAGTCTGTCGAGCTTTCGTTCGCCCTGGCAGCGCGACCGCGACCGTATCATCCATTCCTCTGCATTCCGTCGGCTGAAACACAAGACGCAGGTTTTTGTCGAACAGGAAGGCGATGCCTATCGCGGCGACTATTTCCGCACTCGGCTGACCCATACGATCGAAGTCGCGCAGGTTGCGCGAACCATTGCAGGGGCGCTTGACCTGAACACCGATCTGGCCGAGTCGGTTGCCCTTGCCCATGACCTTGGCCACCCCCCCTTCGGCCATACCGGCGAGGATGCGCTCGCGACGCTTATGCAGCCCTATGGCGGGTTCGATCACAATGCGCAGGCGCTGCGGATCGTTACCCGGCTGGAACGTCACTATGCCGGTTTCGACGGGCTGAACCTGACATGGGAAACGCTGGAAGGCATCGCCAAGCATAACGGCCCGGTCGATGCGCCCCTGCCCTATGCTTTGGCAGAGGTGAATGCGCAATGGGATCTGGAACTGCACACCAATGCCAGCGCCGAAGCGCAGGTTGCTGCCGTGGCCGATGACATCGCCTATAATCACCACGATCTGCATGACGGCCTGCGGGCAGAGCTGTTCACCGAAGACGATCTGGCAGAACTGCCGGTCGTCGGCCCCGCCTTTGCCGAGGTGGATGCGAGACATCCCGGTCTTGACCCCGACCGCCGCCGGCACGAGGCGCTGCGCCGTGTCTTCGGTGTCATGGTCGAGGACGTGATTGCCGTGGCCCAGAACCGGCTGGCATCGCTGCAGCCGAAATCCGTGGACGAAATCCGCAACATGGACGGCCCCATCATCCGGTTTTCAAAGCCGCTGTATCAGAATCTGAAGGCGATCAAGCTGTTCCTGTTCACGCGCATGTATCGTGCGCCCTCGGTCGTCGATGAACGCCATCTGGTGACGGGAATGCTGAACGACCTGTTCCCGCTGTTCATGTCGAACCCCGAAATGCTGCCCGAGCATTGGCGTCCCGAAGCGTTTGCCGCAACCGAGACAGAGCGCGCGCGGATCGTTCTCGACTATGTCGCGGGGATGACCGACCGCTATGCAATGGCCGAATGGGAAAGGCTGTGCGGGAAGGGATGATCCCCCAGCACAGCCCAAGGGTCAGCCTGAAGGCGGCGCGAAGCCGGTCAGTGCCCGGCGTGCGGGTCCGCCTCGCCATTCACCGGCGCGGTGGCGTCCGCGGGCATGTCCATGCCTTCATGCGGGGTCGGCTTGTATTCGGGATCATTCTTTTCCAGCCAGCCTTTCATGAAGGCGATCTCGGCCTCCTGCGCGGCGATCACCCCTTCGGCCAGTGCCTTCACCTCTGGGTCGCCGCCATGTTCCAGCGCGACGCGTGCCATGGCGACCGCGCCTTCGTGATGCGGGATCATGCCGCGCATGAAATCAATATCGGCGTCGCCCGAATATGGGATCATCATGTCGCCATGCATCTGGTTCATCGCCTGAAAATATGCGGCGGTCGAAGGGGAAGCCCCGTCCGGCACGGCCACCTCCATATTCGCGGCGCCGGTTGCCATCTGTTCGGTTGGGGCGGCATCCTGCGCCGCCACCGCACCAACCGAAATGGCGGCCAGGGCGGCGGCAAGTGACATTGCGATGAAGCGGGATTGGGTCATGGATATCGTCCTGGATTGAGGTTTCAGACCAAATTTAATCAATTGCCTTCGGTTTGTGCATCACTTTGACGAAAAACGGGTCACGAAAAGATCAGGGCCATGCCGATCATCGCGATGACCGCGCCGGCCCAGCTTGTCGCACTGGGCCGCGCGCCCGTGATGATCCACAGGCCGGGCAGGATAAAGACCGGCGACAGCGCCGACAGGGTGGACACGATCCCGACCTTCCCGCCCTGCAGCGCAAACAGCAGCAGCGACATGCCGATGACCATTGCGACGACACCCGATCCCGCGAGAAGCACAAACAGCCGCAGGTCCAGTTTGCCCTGCGGCTTGACCACGCGGATCGGCAGCGCGCACAGCAGAGACAGGAAGAACGCCGCCGTCGTCACCCGGATCATGCTGCCCGTAAAGGGATCGAAACCCTGTTCCATCACCGGGCGCGCGATCAGAGAGCCGACCGCCTGCGCAAGTGCCGCGATCAGGCCCAGCAGGACGCCTGTGCCGATATGCCCGCGAACGGCCTCGAAACTGTGATCTCCGCTGCGACCCGGACGACCCAGCACGGCCATGCCGACACCGACTGCGCACAGCGCGACACCCAGCCACCCCACCGGGCGCAGGTTTTCGCCCAGGACCACCCAGCCAAGGATCGCGGCCATTGGCGCATTCAGCGCGAACAGCGCCCCGCCGCGACGCGGCCCAAGCCGCGCGACCGCTGCGAACAGAACCGTATCGCCGACGAAAATCCCGATAAATCCCGAAAGGATCAGCGGCCCGACCTGCGCCCAGGTCGATCCGTGCCACAGCCCGCCGATCCCCACGATCAGCGCAAGCACCAGCGCGGTGAAGCTTTGCCGGTAGAAATTGAAGGCAAACGCCCCGAGCCGGTTCAGCGGCGGAGCGACCATCAATCCTGTAACTGCCCAAGAAATAGCCGCACCGATGGCCGCAAGCTCATAAACAGGCAATTCGACCTCCGCCGCGCCTAACTTTTGTCGATTCTGTGAACCCGCACTGTCCCTGCGCGTTATCTGTGCAGATACAGGAGGACGACATGATTACCAAGACCGGTTCAGCAAAGTGGCAGGGTGGCCTGAAAGACGGCAAGGGCGAGGTGTCGACCCAGTCCGGCGCGCTGTCTTCCCAGCCTTACGGTTTCGCGACGCGGTTCGAGGATAAGGCAGGCACCAATCCCGAAGAACTGATCGGTGCGGCGCATGCGGCCTGCTTCTCGATGGCGCTGTCAAAAGCGCTGGAAGATGCCGGTGTAACTGACGTCTCGATCGAAACGACGTCGGCCATTTCGCTCGACAAAGAGGGCGATGGCTTTTCCGTCAAGACCGCTGCGCTGACCTCGACCGTGTCTGGGACAGGCGACCGCGCGGCAATCGAATCGGCCGCCGAAGGTGCCAAGACCAACTGCCCCATCTCGAAGCTGCTGAATGCCGACGTGACCCTTGATCTGACCGTCGCATGATGCGCATTCGGTATGGATATGACATCACGATAGAGGGCGACGGCCCTCTGTCGATGCTTCTGCAGATGTCGGTCAGGCCAGAACGGCAGCTGGACCTGCAAGGCGTCGAGGATTTTTCGACAGAGCCGGGCGTCGCCTATTCGACCTTCGTCGATGATTTCGGCAATTTCTGTCGCCGTCTGTCGGCACCCGCTGGCCGCTTCAGAATGAGGCAGCTTGCCACGATCACCGATAGCGGCTTGCCCGAACCGGAATTCCTCGACGCGCAGGAAATGCCGATCCAGGCGCTTCCCGACGACGTGCTGCAATTCCTGCTTCCGTCGCGCTACTGCGATTCGGACTTGCTGATGCAACCGGCATGGGACTTGTTCGGCAATGTCGCGCCGGGCTGGAACCGCGTGCAGACGGTGATGGACTGGGTCCACAACCACATCACCTTCAACTATCAGGACGCGGACGCGACCCGCACCGCGCATGACGCGTTCGAACAGGGCAAGGGCGTCTGCCGCGACTTCGCGCATCTTTCGATTGCGATGTGTCGTGCGCTGAACATTCCGGCGCGCTACGTCAACGGCTATTTGGGCGATTTCGGCATTCCGGCACCGCCCGACCCGATGGATTTCGCTGCCTCGGTTCAGGTTTACCTGTCCGGCCGCTGGTGGGATTTCGACCCGCGCAACAACATGCGCCGCATCGGTCGCTTGCCCGTCGGCTATGGTCGGGATGCCACGGATGTTGCGCTGATCTCAAGCTTCGGGCTGCACCGGTTGCTGAACTTCACCGTCATCACCGATGAGATCGACGATGACGGCAATATCGTCCCGCCTCTCAAGAAAGAGGCCGCGGAATAAGCCTCAGTAAACGATGCTGCCCGTGCCGGCCGGCAATGCCCCGTAAGGCAGCCAGACGGTTTTCCACTGCACCGCGTGATCCAGATAGCTGCGTCCCTGCCCCACAGGTTTCGACCAGTCGCGATTGGCGAAAGACCAGACCGGCTTGAGGTTCCCGGTCGAGGCTTTTTCGACCGCAGCCGCACCTTCCACGCCGCAGAACCACAGCGCCGCAACATCGTCATGCTGGGCCAGCACCTGCGCCAGTTCGTCCTTCGGCCCCGACACGATATTGACCACGCCGCCGGGCAGATCCGAGGTATCGAAGACCTGCGCCAGATCAAAGGCCGCGACCGGATCGTCCTGCGCCGGGATCACCACGACGGTGTTACCCATGGCAATGGCAGGCGCGACAAGGCTGATGAACCCCAGCAGAGGCGCGTCATTCGGGCAAACGATGCCGATGGTCCCGAAGGCTTCCGGGATCACGTTGACCAGATAATTCGGCTTGGTCTGGACGTTCAGCCCGTCATATTTGTCGGCCCATGCAGCATAGTAGAACAACCGCTCGATCGCCGCATCGACGGGTTTTGCGCCATGTTTCTTCGCCAGATCATCGCGGCGTTGCGACAGGTTTTCAGCAATGAAATACAGCACCTGCGCACGGGCATGGCCGCCCATCGCTGCCCATTTTGTGGCCTTCTTCGCCGCCTCGACCGCGTTGCGGATGTCCTTGCGATTGCCAAGCGGCACCAGATCGCCGGATGCCGCGCGATAGCTGGCCCCACCATCGGGCCGCTTCTGCGCGCCGCCGATATACAGCTTTTCCGTCCGGTCGATGCCGCCGCCTGCACTGGCGCCGTCCAGAACCGCCTTGGGCGTGGGCGAGGCTTTCTCCTTCGCCTCGGGCAGTTTGGGACCGTTGAGATAATCCAGCATCCCGACGCGGCCACCTTCGCGGCCATATCCGGATTCGCGCATCCCGCCAAAGGGGGCGGCAGCGTCAAACATGTTCGCGCCGTTGATCCAGACCACACCCGCCTTCACCGATGCAGCCAGATCGGTCGCGACCGTGGCGCTTTCCGACCAGATCTGCGCGGCCAGACCATAACGCGAGTTGTTCGCCAGACTTATCGCCTCATCCGCGGTGCGGAAGGTGGTCAGGGTGGCGATGGGGCCAAAGATCTCCTCGCTCCATGCGGGGTTCGCGGGCGAGACCTGACGCAGATAGCCCGGCGCGATGAAGCAGGTTTCGCGCGGCGCACCGCCGATCAGGTCGGCACCGGCTGATACCGCCAGCGCGGTCAGGTTAAGGATGCGGTCCTTCTGCACCGGATCGACGATTGCGCCGACATCGGTGGATTTATCCAGCGGCGGACCTACCCGCAGCGTCGCCAGACGGCGCTGCAATAACGCCTCGAACCGCTCGGCCACGGCTTCGGCCACAAGAATGCGTGAACCGGCGCAGCAGACCTGGCCCTGATTGAACCAGATGGAATCGACGACACCTTCGACGGCAGCGTCCAGATCCGCATCCTCCATGACGATGAAGGGCGATTTGCCGCCGAGTTCCAGCGTCAGACGCTTTCCCGTCCCGGCAGTTGCCGCGCGGATCGCGCGCCCCACTTCGGTCGAGCCGGTGAAGGCGATCTTGTCCACGTCAGAGGCCACAATCGCCGCCCCCGTCTCTCCATCGCCGGTGACGATGTTGACGACGCCCTTTGGCAGTCCGACTTCCTGACATATCTCGGCGAACGCCAATGCCGTCAGCGAGGTATATTCGGCCGGCTTCAGCACCACCGTATTGCCCGCCGCAATCGCCGGCGCGATTTTCCATGCCAGCATCAGCAGCGGGAAGTTCCAGGGGATGATCTGGCCCGCCACGCCGATGGCGCTGTGACCGGGGAATTCATCCGCCATCAGCTCTGCCCAGCCGGCGTGATGATAGAAATGGCGGACCACCAGCGGAATGTCGGCATCGCGGCTTTCACGGATCGGCTTACCGTTATCCATGCTTTCCAGCACCGACAGGAAGCGTTCACGCTTCTGAATGGTGCGCGCGATGGCATAAAGATACTTCGCCCGTTCATGCCCCGGCAGACCGGCCCATTTCGGTTGCGCGCGGCGGGCGGCCTTGACGGCGGCGTCCACATCTTCCGCCGTGCCCTGGCTGATCCGGGCCAGAACGGTGCCGGTCGCCGGGTCACTGGTATCGAAGCCCTCGCCCGGCTTGGTAAAGCTGCCATTGATGAAATGGCCGAATTTCGGGTTCGCCTTCAGCCAGTGGCGAACGGCGCTGCTGTCCTCGACCGAGGGGCCGTATTCCATCGTTTGCATGATCTCGCTCACAGTCGGCATGTTATCCCTCAGGCCATGGTCAGGCGGTGCGACGCGGCATAGCGGCCGGTCACGTAATGGCTGATCTGGCGTTCCAGATCGCCCAGAAGCGAGCTTGCGCCAATGCGGAACAGGTCCGGGCGCGTCCAGTCATCGCCGAGTTCTTCCTTCATCAGAACCTGCCAGGCAATCGCATCCTTCGAGGTTTTCAGCCCCCCCGCAGGCTTGAAGCCGACCTTGAAGCCGGTCTGGTCCTGATAGTCGCGGATCGCCCGGCACATCACCAGCGAAACCGGAAGCGTCGCGTTGACGCCTTCCTTGCCGGTCGAGGTCTTGATGTAGTCGCTGCCCGCCTGCATCGCGACATGGCTGGCCTTGGCGACATTTTCCAGCGACTTAAGATCGCCCGTCGCCAGAATGGCTTTCATCCGGGCGGGCCCGCAGGCCTCGCGCATGGCGCGCATCTCGTCATAAAGCGCGGTCCAGTTGCCCTGCAGCACATGGGCGCGGGTAATCACGATGTCGATCTCGTCCGCGCCTTGGTCGACGGCATAGCGGATTTCCGCCAGACGCAGATCCAGCGGCATCAGCCCGGCCGGGAAACCCGTCGCCACGCTGGCGACCGGCACCCCGGAATTCCCAAGCGCGCGCTTCGCCGCGCCGACCATCGTCGGATAGACGCAGACCGCACCCGTGGTCAGGCTGTCCACCCCCATCGCCGCAAGCTGATCCGGCGCAATCGGCTGCATCGCCTTGGCGCAAAGACGGGCAACGCGGTCTTCGGTATCGTCACCCGCAAGCGTGGTCAGGTCGATGCAGAGGATCGCGTTCAGGATCCACCCTGCCTGCCATTCCTTCTTCAGGCTGCGCCGCACCGGCAGCGTCGCTGCCCGCCGTTCGACCGCAGGCGTGTTGATGCGAATTTGCTCGAACCATTCGGGCCGCAGATCGGTGCCCGGATTGCGCAATGACGCTGTCGCCATGATGTTCCCTTGCGTTTCAGACGGCTAACCTAGCCCAAGCGGTGCCCAAGCGGCAAGCAGGGCGCGGCGTCAATTACGCAGGGGACGGCTACCGGCAAGCAGCTCGGCATTCTGTTCATAGAGTGCGACAATTCGGTCGATCACGCAGCGGATATGCGGCAGGTGGCGGTCGTCGGCATGCATGACCAGATGCTGGGTTTCGGTCAGATCCTCGATCAGCGGGCCTGCGCGGGTCAGCGACGGATCGCAATCGCCCGTCAGGCAGGGCATGACGCCTATACCTGCCCCTGCACGGACCAGTTCGTGGACAGTCGCGACCGAATTCGCCTCGACCGCGACTGGCAGATTCTGGTCATGCAGCCATCTCGCAGCCGGGTGTCTGGCATGGGTCGGGTCCATCGCCACCCATTCCAGCAGTTCCGGGCGCGGCACCGCCCAACTGCGATAAGACGCAAAGCGCAGCACACCAAGCGGGCGCGAGGCAAGATTGCCAGCTTCTGCCGGACGGTTACGGATGCCCAGATCGACTTCGCGGTGAGCGATGTCCAGAACGGCCTCGGTGGTGACGAAGTTCAGGCGAAAAGCATCGCCCGGCTGGCTCAGCGTACAGAACTTGTCAGCCAGAAACATCGCCGTCGCAGTGCCCGCCGTCAGCCGCACCACGGGCCGGGCCTGATCCGGCCCGAACATCGCCGCGACCGGACGCGCTCCGCCTGCATGGCCCGGACCTTCTGAAAAAGTGCCCGCCCGGAAGCAGTCAGGCTGTATCCCGACTGCGCACGTTCGAACAGCGTTTTCCCCGTCGCCTGTTCCAGCGACAGCATCCGTCGCCCGACCGTCGCAGCACTCAGCCCAAGTTTGCGGCCCGCGCCTGACAGGCTGCCCGTCTCGGCGACGTGGAAGAAGATATGCAGATCGTCCCAGGACATATTTTTCATAAATGAAAAGTCTCTTGCTGAAACGGCCAATTATCTCGCCGTGAGGATAGGCTATCTTTCCATTATCAAAAAATAAAGGAGGCCCGAATGACCCCCCTTGTGATCCATCGCCCGGTCGACACCATGTCCGAGACCGAGTTCTACGCGGTTGGCCAAGACTGGCCGCTGCGCCTTGCCGCGTGGCTGCTGGCAAGGCGCGGGCGGCGCGCGATCACTTCGGATCGCGCGGCTTGCCCTTCCATGTATCCAGCCAGCCGGTAAAGCCTTCGCGCGCTTCGGTGAATTCCTGCCCGACGCGGTCCATTGCGGCGTCAGCACGCGCGTCCACATTGTCGACGGCGGCGCTGACGCGTCGTGCGGCGGGGTCGATGGTGCGTTCGCGAAACTGGTTCCACATCCGCCACAGAAGCGCCAGAAGCGCGCCGAGCACCAGCAGTATCATCATCGCGGGCCAATTCAGCGGCGCCGCCTGCGCATCGGCGACCGGCCGCATCGAGATCGCGTTAGGATAGATCGAGAACATGGGAATCCGCCAGCCATAGCCGGTCACGCTGACCCATTTCGGATTGGCGGAATCAGAACGGTTGTTCGTCGCCTCGGCCTGCAGGTTCGAACTGTCATATTTGAAGTAAGGCGGCCAGATCCAACCGGTATCCTCGTTGCGATAGACGAAGACCTTGCCGTTCGGGCGAACGGTCTCGATGAAGCGGATGTCGCGCTGACCCTGCGCATTCTGCACGGTGCCGGTGTCGGCGGCCGCGTAGAACATGGAATTCGCGCCGATATCGGTCAGGCGGTTATAGGTATTCGTGACCCGGACGGTGTTCTTGCTGGGCAAAGCGTAATCCAGAAACAGGAATACGGTAATGCCCAGAAGCACGCCGAGTACGACCTTGACATAATGCATTGGCGCGCCTCCTTACTGCACGTTCACGAACCAGGCGATCACCGCAATGGCGATCGTCGGCAGGATGAAGACAAGCCCGACAAGACGGGCTTTCAATGTCTTCTGAAACCCGACCATCGAACGCCTGACGAACGCGCTTCGTTCCGCGCTGTCGCCGGCCCTGTCGGGATGTCGGCGGTCCCATTCATCTTCCAGCGCTTCCCGCTTGGTCGAACGAAGGTAGATTGTCAGCAGCAGATAGAAGATCACCTCGACGATGAACAGAAAAAGGACAAGACGCAGCAGAACCATCATCCGTTACCCCACGGGCCACGTATACCCGATGCCGATGGCGATGCTGTTTCGGCGTTTCCGCGCAGCCTGTCATCGCCCGAGCGCAAGCCGTCCGAACCTTCGCTGATGCGCGCGCCCCTGCCGCTGCGCGCCGTTCCCCAAGGTCCGGGCATACCGGTGGTCCCGCTTGCGCCGAAAGGCTCGTTCATGCCGGGTTCGGGGCCGAAAAGCGCCTCTCGGGTGCCCTGCTTGTCGATCTGGTATTCCCGCGCGAGCTGGTTCACCACATATTCCTTCTTCGCCTCATCCCAGGTCTGGTAGCGCTTATAGAACAACGGCTTGTGCATGATGAACAGGTTGCGCACGTCATGCGGCGCAAGCTCGGTCAGCATCTGGTTGATAAGGTCGCGCGTCGGCCCGGCGCTGGCGCGGATGGCATAGAAATAGGCAGCATCGCCGCTGTCGATGACGGGCCAGGCACCGCCTTCTTCGGCATAACGCAACAGCGCGGAAAGACCGCGCACCTCTTCGGGCAGGCCCGCGCCCATGCGGGCTGCCGCGCGGCGCAGCGCCGAACGCGTGCCGTCGCCCGTGTCGATCCCAAGCCGGACGGCAGCATCGACCAGAACGAAGTCGATCTTCTGGCGCAGGATCGCAGCACCGTCGGCACCCTGCGCCGTGATGATAGGTTCCGCGAGCGCATTGCGCGCCATCCACATGGCAACGGCATTGGTATCCTGAAGCGCGATCATCTTCACCGCTGCCGGTTCTGCGTGTGGGGCAGGATCGCTCACCAAGGCAGGATCGGCAAAGATCATCGCCTTTTCGCGCGGGCTGCGGAACACATAAACGCCCCCGAACAGCGAGGTCCAGAAATCCGGCACGTCATACTCGCCGGTCTTGAGATGAACAGGGTTTCGGATCACGTCGCCCGATTCCTTCGCCTGCTCGATCATCCGCGCGATCAGCACATCGTCATACCAGGCATCCTGCTGGGTCCGGAACCGTTCGATCAGCGCGGTCAGCTTGTCGGCCCCGGCAACATGGTTGCCCGTCGTGTCGGCGCTGATGCGGATACGATTGATCTGCAGCAGATCGGCAGGTGCCTTGACCTGCCAGACCATGTCATCCATCTCGCCCACCACCGCATCGCGGGCGGTCAGGCTGAACAGCTGACTTTCATTGCCGTGAATGAATTTCTGCAACAGATCGCGTAAGACCGAGAGGTCCGCATTCAGCAGCGGCGCCGTCTTCTGTTCGGTCGTCAGCAGGATGAACTGCCGATGCGCACTCTCGGGGTTGAGATAATCCATATCCCCGATCTCGTCCCCGATCTCGGGCGAGTAGCCGGCAAGGTCGATATGAAACTCTGCCAGAGCGGTTTCCTTGCCCGTCACCAGCTTCAGCGCCCGGTTATACCGCGAGACCCATGCCGGGCTATCCACCCGGATCATGTTCCCGAACATCAGACCTTTTTCGATGAGGCGTTTCATGGGGTCACCTTAGGGTTGGGCACGTGTCTTAGTAAGGCCTGGTGGTAGAAATATCGTCATATGCAACGAACCATGACTAGGCGAAAGTCTTCCCATCGGCTTGTGTTCTGCCTAGCCTCGATCGAAGTGGCACCGGATCAGCGGATGTTCGGATAAATTTTTGTTTCATCGACCGAGTCTCGCCGCTAGGATGTCATCTATTATCAGCGACAAATTCTCATAGATACTCCCGGCTTCATCCAGCAAACCTCCCACTTTCTCCCACACTTCTGCAAACTCCTGACGAGCCTCTGCGATCTCCTGATGAGCCTCTGCAAGCTCCATTTTTGCCGCTTCTGGTATACTATTTTGTTCCGGCATTTTGCGCATCGTATTGGCCAACTTGCGCTCCATATCCATCATTTTAATCATATTAGTCGAAGACTCTTCGACGTTTTCAGAAACTCTTTCTAGAAGATCGAATACTCTTCTTTGCTTCAATCCCCACAAAACTCTTGCTTCCGCTGCTAGAGCGAGTAAATCTATTTTCTCTAGGGAAATCGCATTTAGTGTTGATGAGAACTGCTCAAAAAAAACTTCATCAATACTGAAATCATGCCGCATATTGTTAGCTATCGCAATCTTTCGACGTAGCGCGTGTTTGGATCGAATTATATTTCGCGCTAACTCAATATCAATTTTGAAGTTTTCCTGCTTCCGCCACGTCGACAGCCCACGATGGGCAATAGAAACTGCCCCGACCGCTGCAATTGCGCCGAGTACCGAGGCGGCGGTACCCCAGTCGTCTGCGCTCCAAAGTAAGGGGTTCACTACTGCCTCCCCCTGAACCGCTTCTGCGCCTCGGCCATCCGCTCCATCCCGCGCACTGCCTCCTCAATCGCTGTCTCGTCGCTTGAATCCGCATATCGCCACTCACTATCCGCATAGCGGTTGATCTCCTGCGCGATCATATCGCGGGTGATGGGCTGGCGCAGGGCCTCGATCATTTCCAGCTTTTTCTCATAGGGCTGGTGCATGAACGGCTCGGGCGAGGTGAACCATTCGTCGGGCATGTCGAAATCCATCGACCGGGCCTTGATCGCGTCGGTGATGTTCTTGATGGCGCGGCCGGTAAAGCGTTCGTCGGCCACCGAAATCGCGTGCAGATAGGTGCCGAACTCGGCCAGCGTGTCCAAGGGACCGGTGCTTGCCGTGACCTCGTTCCACACCTTGGCCAGACCGGCTTCCTGCGGCTGGCTATGCTTTTCCAGACTGTCGGCCACGGCGGTCTTGATGACCTGCGCCTTCATCAGGTCGTGATCGCCCACGGGAATGTCGTGACGTTTGCCCAGAAGCAGGGACAGGATGTCGATGTAATCCGCCTGCGTCTTCGGCCCGTCGATCAGGAAGCGCGCGCCGGCCCGCTGGCGCAGCGCGTCGTCGATGGATTCGGCATAGTTCGAAAACATCCCGAAGGTCGCATTGCCGCGCACGATGGTGCTTGCGCCAGCAAACGCCTCCATCAGCACCGCCGTGATTTCCTGCTGGCCGGATGAGGACTGCTTGTCGCCGCGCTTGCCCGCGATCTGGTCGATATCGTCGATGGTGCCGAAACCGATCACGCCGGGGTCGATGACGTTATTGATGAAGGCGCGGGCGTTCTGCCCCGACTTGCCCTGATAGCTGTCGACATTGTCGATGGACAGGTTCGCATAGCGGAAGGGATAGCCCGCAACGGTGCAGTAATCGTTCAGCAGCCCCGCCATCATCTGGATCAGCGTCGTCTTGCCGGTGCCGGGCTTGCCGTCGCCAAGGAAGGTATAGATGAACCCGCCGAGTTCCACGAAGGGGTTCATCCGGCGGTCGAAATCATAGGCCACCAGCATCCGCGCCAGCCGCATCATCTGGTGCTTGGCGATGGCGTTGCCGACAACCTCCTCGGGCTTTTTGAAGGCCAGTTGCACGGGCTTGCCGCGTGCCTTGGTGGCGGGGGCATAGCCTGCGATGGGGAAATCATCCGCCGCCACGCGCCAGCTTGCGCCGGTAAAGGCACCGGTGCGGGGTGTGCTTTCGGCGCGGGCCTGAACGGCGGCGGACAGCGCCTCGGCATAGGCAATGACGGTCGCCACCAGCGTCTTGTCGTCATGGGCGGTGCGCGACAGGTTCTGATCCAGCTCCCACAGCGCGCCTTGCAGGGCCGTCAGGGGGTTGTCGGTCAAAAGCTCATCCGCAGTGATGCCCTCGACCGTTTCAGGGCCGGCATGTTCGGCCAGCAGAAACGCTGTCGCATTGGCAAAGACCGACAGCGCCGCCAGCGATTCCGCCGCCAGCAACTCGCCGAACTCGCCGCGTTTCTCGGCGGGCAGACGGCCTTCAAGATTGGCGCGCTTCAACTCGGCAGCACCGGAGCGCGCCGACACCTCATCCACCACCGCCAGCGAAATCGCCAGCGCCCGGCGCAGCGCGCGCGCCACCGTGGCAGCGGCAGGAGAGGCCAGATCGTCGCCGCCCACGTTTTCGATCCGGTCGATAAGCTGCGTGCCTTCGGGACGCGCGGTGCTGACAGAACGGCCAGCAAGGCCGGGTGTCGTGGACCGGAAACGGGTCGTGCGCGGAATGCCGGGCGAGCGTTCGGGCTGCGCTGCGGGGGCCACGGCCTTCCCCAGCCGTGGCGCGTGGTCAAAGCCGTTCAGCAGCGACAGCGCTTGCGGGTAATGGGCGCGGATTTCGGCCTCGGGCAATTCCATTTCGTTGCGAACGTCCATTCAGTCCTCTTTAATCCACAAATCGGGGTAATCGGTGACGAAGCCGTCGGCATCGACGCTCAGATCCGCCTCGAAACCGGGAGAGTTGTAATGCCAGCCCTTCTCGGTCCGGCGATAGGTCTGCGGCAGGCGTTTCAGTGCGAAATCTTCGGTATCGAGCCAGACCGCCGCAATCTCGGCCTGGGTCTTGCCCTGCTGCCGCAGCCGCCGGATCGGAAGGGTGTTCGTGGCGGGCGTGAAGCCGAGGTCGATATCCTGAAGCCCACAAAGATCGGGCAGTTCCTCGCCCGATGCGTGCCAGTTTCCCGTCTCGCCCCGATGGATCGACAGCGTGATCTCTCGCACGCCGACCCTGCCCTGCACGCGCACAGAACGGGTGATCCAGTCCGGGTCGCAGGTGACCTGATAGGCCAGATGGGCTGGACCGGCGGGGTCACGCCAGACGGCAACCCCATCAAGGCCCTGACGCTCTCCATCCTGCCATTGCCGGCACGCATCATGGCCGGGAAGGTCCAGACGCCGCCAGACAATCTGCGGATCGCGCGCCATCAGCGATAGGCGGTCACGCGGCCATCCGGCAGCGGGACATATTTGCGGATCTTGCGGAACCCTGGCGGGTCGAGTTCGGCCAGCGACTGATAGGGGCGCGCGGGCAGGACCAACGCCCGCTCGACAGCACTTGCGCCCTGCCCGGCCCCGCCAAGGCCAAGCGGGTCCAGCTTGAAGATCTGCCGTTCGGTCACACCGAAAAACCCGGTCGATTCCATGATCGCGCGTTCGGCCTGCAGATCCTCGATCGTCAGCGCGACGGCCCAATCCTCGCCGGACGGAGCGCGGGCGTTGTCCAGCACCTCTTTGATTGGCCCTTCCTGAGTGGTGAATTGCTGCGAATAGATCGGTCCAAGCAGCATCCGGCGCAGACGATAGGGATGCAGTTTGTCGAAATCACGGTCGAACCCCTGCGCGATAGTCACCAGCTGCAGGGTCGTGACCGATTGCGCCATCAGATGGGCCTGCACCTCTGGCCAACGCTTGCTGTCCTCGGCCAAGGGGCGGCGGCCACTATCATCGCAATCCATCAGATAAACGACGGGCAGGTTAAGCTGGCTGTCATAAACGGCCCAGTGAACCAGCCAGCGCCGCCGATGCCCGGCATCAGACAGCCAATAGGCCTGCGGATGCATCTGCGGCCAGAACAGGCCACCTTTGGCCAAAGTCTCATAGTAAAGCCGCTGTGACATTGCGTATTGCAGCCGCGTCGGAATCGTCAGATCGCCAACGATCTGGCGGATCATGTCGTCCTTGATCTGCTTTGCATCAGCGGTACGCGCAAGCTGATCTGTCGCCTGCGCGGCATCGGCGGCCATCTGCGCGATCTCGGACCAGACCGGATAGCCGGATTCATGAACGTCGATGGTCAGAAACCGGCGCAGCGGGCCGTCCACACGGCCCGATACCAGATATTTCATCGACAGCGCATCGGCCGAGCGAAGCATCGCATCAAGGTAGAAACCGATCACCTCGACCTCGGTCCGGGTGAACAGCTGGTCACGCACGGTTTCAGCCAGCACACCCGGCAGCGTTGTCGAGATCAGGCGCAGTTTCTCGAAATAGCGCCGGGCGATCAGGTCGTCCTCGATCTGGCGGTGATCGGCGTCCAGGGTGCCAGTTTCAGCCATCCGGCCCGTCCTTGTCATGCGTGGCGACCCGACAGGCCACCGGTCCTGATCGAGCCCCGGATAACCGGGGCTCAGCGTGCGCGACAATCAGCCGCCATACAGATTGCTGTCGTGCTTCTTCACGATCTCGCTGAAACGACGCGCGAAGCGTTCGTCTGCCTTGGCTTTTTCTTCCAGCACCTTGCGGGCAAAGACCATGTGGTCGCCATGGGCTTCCAGCATATCGGCCATGCGGTCATTGGTGGCGGTGCCGATGGCGGCCATCTGGGCCTGTGCTTCCTGATCGGTTTTCACACCGATCTCGTTGATGCGGTGGGCCACGTCCTGCTGTTGCGCGGTTTTCAGCGACTTGGTCAGCGCGTCATACAGCACCACGCGCTGCTTGGTATCCGTCTGCAGCTTGTTGATCAGCACCATCTGGGTCGCGGCCTGGTTCTGAAGGCTGTCGACCCAGGTCTTTCCGGCCTCGATATAGCGTTCCAGCGTCTGCGACTTCGCCAGCGCGACCTGTTCGTCCTGCACCAGCGCGTTATGTTCCTTGTTGGCATTGGCCAGTTCGGTTTCCAGCCGCGTCCGGTCGCTGGGATCGGTGGTGCTGGCAACCTTGTTTTCAAGCTCGATCAGCTGCGGGTCCATTGCCGCAATCCGCTCGCGCAGGGATTCCAGCGTGTCCACCGTCGCCTCGCGTTCGTCCAGTGTGCCGGTCAGGTTCGCCTCGACCTTGGCCTTCTGGTCGTTCAACTGCGTAAGCTGATCCTGCAGCAACCGGGTAATCACGTCGGACTTCGAAATCAGATCCTGCAGCTTGTCGTCGATGGATGCGGTGCGCAGGCGTTCCTGACGCATCGCCTCGGACTTGCCGCCGGCGAAGATGCCCACGAACTTTTCCCAGCCGGTCTTGGACCGCATCTGGTCGAAATCCTTGGAAAAGCCCGCTGTCACATCGTCGAGCCCCATGATCAGCTCGGCGATATTGGCGTTCATCGTCTCGGTATGGGCATTGACGTCGGCCAGCGTCGCATTCGCAATGTCGATCCCTGGTTCGGCCACGTCGGCACGCGCTGTGGCGCGATCGAGCTGGCTCGTTACCTCGGCCATTTTCTGTTGCGTCAGCACGATCTGCTTCTGCGTTTCGGTCATTTGCTGGTCGAGCGATGCCATCGGTTATCCCCTGAGAACTGTGCTAACAAAACTTTAGGCTCTAACGCGGCTCATACAAGACCTGTTCCGGTAAATCGACCGCTGGACAGCCCCGGCCCGGCGCGTCAATCTGCGCGGCATGGACATGCTTTCCGACGCCATCCTTTCCCGCCGCGACGACCTGATCCGGCTGACACAGGATCTGATCCGCATCCCGACGCTGAACCCGCCGGGCCAGCATTACCGCGATATCTGCGAATATCTTGAGGCCCAGCTAACGCCCAAGGGTTTTGAATGCGAGTTGGTGCGCGCCACCGGAACGCCCGGCGACAGCCAAAAATACCCGCGCTGGAACCTGATCGCGCGGCGTCAGGGCGAACGGCCCGGCGAATGCGTGCATTTCAACAGTCACCATGACGTGGTCGAGGTCGGAAACGGCTGGACCCGCGACCCGTTCGGCGCGGAATACGACGCCGAAGAAGACCGCATCTATGGCCGCGGTTCCTGCGACATGAAAGGCGGGCTTGCCGCCTCCATCATCGCCGCCGAAGCCTTTGTCGAAACCTGCCCGGATTTCGCCGGAAGCATCGAGATTTCGGCCACTGCGGACGAGGAAACCGGCGGCTATGGCGGCGTCGCCTTTCTGGCGGAACAGGGCTACTACGCCGATGTCCAGCACGTCATTATCCCCGAGCCCCTGCACAAGGATCGTATCTGCCTTGGCCATCGCGGCGTCTGGTGGGCCGAGATCGAAACCCACGGCCGCATTGCGCATGGATCAATGCCCTTCCTGGGCGACAGCGCCATCCGCCATATGGGCGCCGTGCTGGCGGAGATGGAGGAAACGCTGTGGCCGCTGCTGGCGGGCAAGCGAACCGAAATGCCGGTCATCCCCGATGGCGCGCGCAGTTCCACGCTGAACATCAATTCGATCCACGGGGGAGAGCCGGATCTGGGCCCTGACTTCACCGGCCTGCCAGCGCCCTGCGTGCCCGACCGCTGCCGCATCACCATCGACCGCCGCTTCCTGATCGAGGAGGATCTGGCTGAGGTGAAGCGCGAGATCACCGCGCTGATGGAACGTGTCCGCGCGCGCCGCCCGACCTTCCGCTATGAGATCCGCGATCTGTTCGAAGTCATCCCAAGCATGACCGAGCGCGATGCGCCCGTCGTGCGCACCACCGCCGCAGCTATCGAGCGCGTGCTGGGCATTCAGGCAGGCTATGTGGTCAGCCCCGGAACCTATGATCAGAAGCATATCGACCGCATCGGCAAGCTGCATAACTGCATTGCCTACGGTCCCGGCGTTCTTGAAATGGCGCACCAACCCGACGAATGGATCGGGGTGGAGGACATGCTCGATTCGTCCCGCGTCATGGGGCTGGTGCTGACAGATCTGTTGACCGTTAAACAGTAGGAGATTTACCATGCAGTTGCCTGAAAAAGCCTACGATCTTTACGTTCTGGCCGATTCCGCCCCGGAGATTCACGGCGACCGTCAAGATGGCTGGTGCTATGGCCTTCCGCCCGGAATCCTGCCCGAAGAATGGCCGCTGGATCCGGCCAATGGCTATCCGATGCAGCACGGCTTCACCCTGATGCTGCCCAAGGAGTACCTCTGCCACGGGCCGGATATTGTCGCGATCAGCTTCTTCAGCCTTGCCTTCGATCATAATGACGGCGGCCCGGCCACCAACGAAGCCGTCGCGGAAGCCATGGCTGCAACCGAGGCCCCAACCGACCCCGCGTTACTGCCTTTCTGGCAGGCATATCAGCACCAACACCCCCGCCTTCATCGCATGAAGGACATTCTGGATGCCGACTATGCGATAATCCTGCTGACGCAGCAGGAATTCGACGCGCCATTCACCCGTCCGCCTGCCTTGATCGACAGCCCATTGCTGGGGAAGGTTCCTGCGCCTGACTGGCTGTCAATGGGTGCGGCGGCGGCTTGGAACGACATGAATTATTCACCCCTGCCCCAAAAGACCGATCATCTGGGGACGCTTGCGGCATTGGGCGGTGAACACGCGACGCTGGCAGACGATATATCAAACCGCGCCCTGCTGCCCTTCAACCGCGCGCTGAAACTGGTGCCGCGCGCAAGTGATCCGAACGCCGGCAAGACACCCGAGGAAAGCTGGAACAGCGATCCGACGGGGGCAGGCTATCAAAGCTTCTATTATTGGCAGGATGGGAAGACTGGGGTCGAAAACTATCGGGAACACGATTGGGCCAAGTGCCATCAATTGAACCACCTTGGCGGAACCATGCGTCCCGTTCAGGCAGTCCCGCAAGGGATCGGCCCGTTCTATATCGGGTTCGAGGAATACTTGGGCGGCTTCAACTTCGGTGGCGGGAATGCGCAGCTTGATTTTCAGAACATGATTTTCGACTGGGCCTGCGGCTGACACCGCGGACCCTGCATTTCGTCCCAGATCCCGACCCTTCAGATGGTCAGAACCGTACCACCCTTGTTGATGACAGCACCACCAACCATGGCACCCAATTTGACGATGGCCCCTGCACGGATCAGCAGATCTCCGTTCACAAGACCATGCAACGTCAGTTCGACCCCTTCGGCGACGACCACATCACCACCGATCATTCCGTCGAATCTGCCGCTTTCAGAAAACAGGTGATCGCCAGCGATCATGGCACGTTTACCGGACATGGCAGCTCCCCCCAAAGAAATAGACCTAGCAGAATAGTCCGAGTATCTGGCGCGCGACACGCGAACTCAACATTTTTCGTCACTGGCTTTCGGCAGGTGCCGAAACCCGCCCAGACCCGGATTGCACGCCGGCGCGGGGTCAATTTCCGCAACCGGCAGCGCATATCTAGCATCTTTGTGTAACAGCCGTGTTTCGATGCAATTTTTTTGCACGCTGGTTGGCTACACTGTCCGGGCCGGGTTCACGCGACTGGACGCGGGGCGTGGTCGCATCTATTCTCGGCCGCACAGGACAGGCCTGCCGAACGCGAAGGAAGCGACCATGGAACTGACCTCGACCGTCGATATCGACGCCCCTGCCGACCGAATCTATCCGCTATTTCTTGACGCGACGATGGACGAGCGCATTCCGCTGCCGTTTCGCTTCGGGCTGCCAAAGGCCGTGTCCTGTTCGATCATAGATGGCGATGGGGGCGTGGGCAGCATCCGTCGCTGTATCACGACGCGCGGCTTCATGGATCAGGTGATCGAAGGGGCCGAACCGGGCCAACGCTTCGCTTACCGGTTGATCGACAGTGATTACTGGGGACAGCCGTTCATCGGCCATGTCGCCGACGAAATCACGCTGAGCCCGCTGCCCGGCGGGCGCACCCGTGTCCGGCGTGTGACCAGCTTCGACGCGAGAGGCATATTGAGGTGGCCGGCGCGGATCATCATGCGGCAGGGCTTCCGTCACGCCCACAGCTATGCCAACGAAAACTGGCGTCGCATCGCAACCGCCTGAGGAGGCGCAGATTCAGTTCGGGGAAAGGCCCCAGATCGCCGGCAGGACATGATCTCGCGTCAGCGGCGCAAGGATGAATTCCTCTGTCTCCTCGGGCAGTATCCAGCGGGCCTCGGCGATTTCGGCCTGCGCGATAAAATCGGCCTCTGTTTCAAGACGGTAAAGCTCTGCAATGACGCGGCTGCCCTCTTCATTCGCGGCGACCGCCTCGAACCGCCCAAGATAGGTTGCGGAGCCGTCGGCAGGCTTCAGGTCCAGTTCCTCGGCCAGTTCGCGATAAAGCGCGACCAGCGGTGCTTCGCCTTCGTCAATCTTGCCGCCCGGCTGCATGAAGGCGTTCGTTCCGCGCTTTCGCACCAGCAAGGTTGCGCCGTCCGATCGGACAAGCGCAGCGGCAGCGATGTGAATCTCCATATGCGTCTCCCACTCCCCCCGGTAATGAATTGAAACCACGGCCTTTCGGCTTCGACAACGTTCATGCGCACGGGATGGGCATTTGCCGACATGCATCGGCCATTTCCCGCCGATGCAACAGGTTTGAATTGCGCCCCTTATCAGCGTCACGATGCCTTTCCCCGGCGCATTGATTGTGCAAACATGCGCGCAAAGGTCCAAAGAAGGCCATAATCGGGACAGCGCATGTCACAACGCCTATCGCTTTCGGCGATCATCATTGTTCTGCTGGCGGTTCTGGCCAGCCTGTATTTCGCTTTCGCGGCCGTCCAGGGGCCGTCCGGACTGATGCGGCGCATACAGTTACAGGCGGAAACAGAGAATCTGCGCGGGGAACGCGACGAACTTCAGGCCGAGGTGGACCGGATGAAAAACCTGACCCGCCGGCTGTCCGACGATTATCTTGACATTGACCTTCTTGACGAGCGCGCACGCGAGGTTCTGGGCCTGATCCGCCCCGATGAAGTCATCATCCGTTAGGTCAAGATCGCACGTTGCAGCCCCCCAAGCGATACGCTACGGATAGTTTAACGCTGAACTATCCCGCCAGCTTGCAGGAGGAACCCGCATGGCCAGGAAACCCGCAGCCACCAAGAGTGAAGCCGCAAAACCGGCAGCGTCCAAAGGTACATCAGGCGCCAGATCAAGCGCCAAGCCGAATGTCTCGAAGGACGAACTGCTCAAATACTATAAAGACATGCTGCTGATCCGCCGATTCGAAGAAAAGGCCGGCCAGCTGTACGGCATGGGCCTGATCGGCGGCTTCTGCCACCTTTACATCGGGCAGGAAGCGGTGGTTGTCGGTCTGGAAGCCGCCGCCGAGGAAGGCGACAAGCGCATCACCTCTTACCGCGATCACGGGCATATGCTGGCCTGCGGCATGGACCCCGGCGGCGTCATGGCCGAACTGACCGGGCGCGAGGGCGGCTATTCCAAGGGCAAGGGCGGCTCGATGCACATGTTCTCGAAAGAGAAGCATTTCTACGGTGGCCACGGCATCGTGGCAGCGCAGGTGCCGCTGGGTGCGGGGCTGGCCTTTGCCGACAAGTATCTGGACAACAAGCGTGTGACCTTCACCTATTTTGGTGACGGTGCGGCCAACCAGGGCCAGGTCTATGAAACCTACAACATGGCCGAGCTTTGGGACCTGCCGGTGATTTTCGTTATTGAAAACAACCAGTATGCAATGGGCATGTCGGTCAAGCGCTCGACCAAGTCGACCTCGCTGTTCGGGCGCGGCGAAGCTTTCGGCATTCCCGGCGAACAGGTGGACGGCATGGACGTGCTGGCTGTGAAGGCTGCTGGCGAAAAGGCCGTCGCGCACTGCCGCGCGGGCAAGGGGCCGTATATCCTTGAAGTCATGACCTACCGCTATCGCGGCCATTCCATGTCGGACCCCGCGAAATACCGCACGCGCGAGGAAGTGCAGAAGATGCGCGACGAACGCGACGCCATCGAACATGTGCGAGAGCTGCTGCTGCAGGGCAAGCACGCATCCGAAGATGACCTGAAGGCCATCGACAAGGAAATCAAGCAGATCGTCAACGACGCGGCAGAGTTTTCGAAGGAAAGCCCGGAACCGTCGCTGGACGAGCTGTGGACCGACATCTACGCCGACGATCAGGCACCGCAGGAAGCGTAAGGGAGGGATCAAGAATGGCTACAGAAATCCTCATGCCCGCCCTGTCCCCGACCATGGAAGAAGGGACGCTGGCGAAATGGCTGAAAAAGGAAGGCGACACCGTATCATCCGGTGACATCATCGCCGAGATCGAAACCGACAAAGCGACGATGGAATTCGAAGCCGTGGACGAAGGCATCCTCGGCAAGATCCTGATCGAGGAAGGCACGCAGGGCGTCAAGGTCAACACGCCCATCGCCGTGATGATCGAGGAAGGCGAAAGCGCCGACGATATCGACACATCGTCCTCTGCCCCGGCTGCGTCATCGGACGAGCCGCCCGCGCAGAAGGGCGAGGGCGAGAATTCCAAGGATGAGGTCGGCGAAACCACCTCTGCCGTGGCTGATGTGAAAACGCCGCAGCCCGACCGTTCGCCAGACTGGCCGGAAGGCACCAAGATGAAGTCCATGACCGTGCGGGAAGCCCTGCGCGAGGCGATGGACGAAGAAATGGCCCGCGACGAGACCGTGTTCCTGATGGGCGAGGAAGTCGGCGAATATCAGGGGGCCTACAAGATCAGCCAGGGTCTGCTGGACAAATACGGTCCTAAACGCGTGGTCGATACGCCGATTTCGGAAATCGGCTTTGCCGGCATCGGCGTCGGCGCGGCCTTTGGTGGTCTGCGTCCGATTGTCGAATTCATGACCTTCAACTTCGCCATGCAGGCGATCGACCACATCATCAACTCTGCCGCCAAGACGCTGTATATGTCGGGCGGGCAGATGGGTGCGCCGATGGTCTTTCGTGGTCCGAACGGTGCCGCCGCCCGCGTGGGCGCGCAGCACAGCCAGGATTACGCGGCTTGGTATTCGGCCATTCCGGGCCTGAAAGTGGTCATGCCCTATTCCGCAGCCGACGCGAAGGGCCTGTTGAAAACCGCGATCCGCGACCCGAATCCGGTGATTTTCCTTGAAAACGAGGTGCTTTACGGGCGCAGCTTCGACGTCCCGGATGTCGAAGACTTCACCATCCCCTTCGGCAAGGCGCGCATCGCGCGGCAGGGCAAGGACGTGACAATCGTCAGCTTCGGCATCGGTATGTCCCACGCGCTGGAAGCCGCCGACAAGCTGGCCGAGGAAGGCATCGACGCCGAGGTGATCGACCTGCGCACCCTTCGCCCGCTGGATTACGGTTCGATCATTGAATCGGTGCAGCGCACGAACCGGCTTGTCACGGTAGAGGAAGGCTTCCCGGTCGGGTCCATCGGCAACCATATCTCTGCCTATGTGATGGAAAACGCGTTCGATTACCTTGACGCGCCGGTCATCAACTGCACCGGCAAGGACGTGCCCATGCCCTATGCGGCCAATCTTGAAAAGCACGCGCTGACCTCTGCCGCCGAGGTGATCGAGGCGGTCAAGAAAGTCACCTACAAGTAAGGAGCAAGCGAGATGCCCACAGAAATCCTGATGCCCGCGCTTTCTCCGACGATGGAGGAAGGCACGCTGGCCAAATGGCTGGTGAAGGAAGGCGACACCGTTTCGTCCGGCGACATTCTGGCCGAGATCGAGACCGACAAGGCGACGATGGAATTCGAAGCCGTCGATGAAGGCACCATCGGCAAGATCCTGATCGAGGAAGGCGCGCAGGGGGTGAAGGTCAACACGCCCATCGCCGTGCTGCTGGAAGAAGGTGAAAGCGCCGACGATATCGGCGCATCCTCGGGCGGTGGCGCGGCCAAGGCCGAAGCACCCAAGGACGACGCCAAGGCAGAAGCGCCGAAGGCCGATGCGCCCAAGGATGCGGCCCCCGCGAAGTCCCCGCCCGCGCCGAAATCGGGCGATGGAAACCGGGTGTTCGCATCTCCCCTCGCCCGCCGCATTGCTGCGGAAAAGGGGCTCGATCTGGCATCGCTGAAAGGATCGGGGCCGCATGGCCGGATCGTGAAGGCCGATGTGGAAGACGCCAAGCCCGGTGCCAAGCCTGCCGCTGCTGCTGCGGGCGATGCGCCGAAAGCTGCTGGACCTGCTGCCGCTGCCGCGCCTGCCGGTCCATCGGCGGAAACCGTCCTCAAGATGTATGCAGACCGCGAGACGGAAGAAGTCGCGCTCGACGGCATGCGCCGCACCATCGCCGCCCGTCTGGGCGAGGCCAAGCAGACCATCCCGCATTTCTACCTGCGCCGGTCCGCAAAGCTGGACGAACTGATGAAGTTCCGCGCCACGCTGAACAAGCAGCTTGAAGGGCGCGGTGTGAAGCTGTCGGTCAACGACTTCATCATCAAGGCCTGCGCGTTGGCGCTGCAGGAAGTGCCGGACGCCAATGCCGTCTGGGCAGGCGACCGTATCCTGAAGCTGAAGCCGTCCGATGTGGCCGTCGCCGTCGCCATTGAAGGCGGGCTGTTCACCCCGGTTCTGAAGGACGCGCAGCAGAAAACGCTATCCACCCTTTCGGCAGAGATGAAGGATCTGGCCAATCGCGCCAAGAACAAGAAGCTGGCCCCGCATGAATATCAGGGCGGCAGCTTCGCGATTTCGAACCTCGGCATGTTCGGGATCGAGAATTTCGACGCCGTCATCAACCCGCCCCACGGCGCGATCCTTGCCGTCGGCACGGGCATCCAGACGCCAGTTGTCGAGAATGGCGAGGTGGTGATCCGCAACGTCATGTCGATGACGCTGTCGGTCGATCACCGCGTCATCGACGGCGCGCTTGGCGCGCAGCTTCTGGAAAAGATCGTCGCCCATCTGGAAAATCCGATGGGGATGCTGGCCTGAGGCAAGTTACTTGAACCTGAATGAATGAAGGGGGCCGCCGGCCCCCTTTTTTCTTAGGCCAAGGTCCGCCGACGCTACCGAGCCTTTGAACATCGCGTTAATCAAACGCATTTTTATATCTTTGACGTTAGGTTAACTGAAGCGCAATTTCGCCTCACGGGTCGCACCCTCGGTGCGCCCATTGGAGGAGACATTACCATGACAACCTATTCGACGGCCGCCCCGCACGGCGGGCGTCAATCCGGCAAGGCTGCGGCAAGCGGCTGGATCGGATCGGCGCTGGAATATTACGACTTCTTCATTTACGCGACCGCCGCCTCGCTGGTATTCCCCGAGATATTCTTTCCCTCGGAAAATCCGCGCGTGGCGATCATCGCGTCACTGGCAACCTATGGCGTGGGATATGTTGCCCGCCCCATCGGCGCCTTTGTGCTGGGCCACCTGGGCGACACGCACGGCCGCAAGAATGTGCTGCTTCTTTGCATGTTCCTTATGGGGATCTCGACCTTGCTGGTCGGACTGCTGCCGACCTACAGCCAGGTCGGCATCCTGGCTCCAATCCTGCTTGTGATCCTGCGGTTGGTCCAAGGCTTCGCCGTCGCAGGAGAGATTGCTGGCGCCAGCTCGATGATCCTTGAACACGCGCCTTTCGGGCGGCGTGGATTCTTTGCCAGCTTTACCCTTCAGGGCGTGCAGGCGGGTCAGATCCTTGCCGCAGCGGTCTTTCTGCCGCTGGCACATTTCATGCCGGACGAAGCCTTCAACAGCTGGGGCTGGCGCATTCCGTTCCTGCTGAGCTTTGTCGTCATCATCGCGGGCTATATCATCCGGCGCGACGTCGACGAAACACCCGCCTTCGTCTCGGAGGAATCGCATGACGCGACGCCAAAATCCCCGGTGATCGAAGCGATCCAGAACAACTGGCCCGATATGATCCGCGTCGTCTGCATGGCGCTGATGAACACGATCCCGGTTGTCACGACTGTCTTTGGCGCGGCCTATGCCGTGCAGGCAGCTTACGGGGTCGGCTTTCACAAAGACGTCTATCTGTGGATCCCGGTCATGGGCAATATCGTCGCCTGCTTCGTGATCCCGTTCGTAGGCAACCTTTCTGACCGGATCGGTCGCCGCCCGCCCGTCATCATCGGCGCGCTTGGCGCGGGGCTTCTGTCCTTCGGATATCTTTACGCGATCTCGATTCATTCGGTGCCTTTGGCAATCCTCATGTCATTGCTGATGTGGGGGGTGGTTTATCAGGGATATAACGCCGTCTTCCCAAGCTTCTATCCCGAACTGTTCCCGACGCGGACTCGCGTTTCCTCGATGGCGATTTCGCAGAATGTCGGCACGACCATTACCGCCCTTCTGCCCGCGTTGTTTGCCACCGTGGCCCCACCGGGTTCGGCCAATGTGCCGCTGGTGGTTGGATCAATCGCCTTCGCGATTACCTGCATCGCCGCCACCGCTGCCTGGTCCGCTCGCGAAACCTATAGGGTCCGGATGGAGGATCTGGGCAAGCCAGACGCCGTTCCTGTCGACAAGGCGACTTATGACAGGCTGCGCGAGGAGGCGATGACCAGTACCTGAACAGGTGCGGTTCGAGGCCACGACTGAAAAGGCTCCGCGTCGCGGGGCCTTTTTAATTCCACTTGCCAAGGCAGTTTATCTGACTATTGTCAGCGATTATCCCTGACAATAGTCAACTATATCGAGACCACGATGCTCACCGACCAGATCGCCCGCACCCGCCGCTTCTACCGCGCCGTGACTGCTGAATCCGGCGCGCTCGACAGCTCTTATCTTGGGCTTGGCCGCCCGCTTGGGCCTGCGCGCGTTCTGAACGCCATCGGACAGGGGATGGAGGAACTGGACCAGATCCGCAATTACCTTCGGATCGATTCCGCGCAGCTTAGCCGTTATCTGCGCGGGTTGGAGGATGAGGGTCTGGTAACGACCAGAATAAGTGGGAGCGACAGCCGTTGCCGCATCGCCACGCTGACAGACGCGGGCGCTGAAGAGATCCGGTCATACGAGCGGCTTTCCGACGAACAGGCGTCCACCGTCCTTGCCCGCCATCCGCGACCCAAAGCCCTGCTGGATGCGATGGATCTGGTGGCGATTGCCTTCGGACTGGACCGAACCCGGTATGAAATCGTATCTCCATCAGACCCGCGCGCGCAGGCGTGTCTGAACGCATTTTATACCGAACTTTCGCAGCGCTTCGAACGCGGTTTCGACGTCGCGAAGTCCTGTGACCCGGATCATGCCGACATGACGCCGCCTCGCGGGGCCTTCCTGCTAATGATGCTGGACCGCCTGCCCATTGGATGCGCCGGACTGAAAGGCACCGATCATGGCTATGCCGAAATCAAGCGCATGTGGATCACCCCCGCCGCGCGTGGCATGGGCCTGACGCACCGGCTGATGGCCGAAATTGAAGATAAGGCCCGCGCACTTGGCATCAACACGCTGCGGCTGGACACTAACAGCATTCTGACCGAGGCCTGCGCCTATTATCGCAAGCATGGCTGGACAGAGATCGAGCGTTTCAACCCCGACCCCTACCCGGATCTGTTCTTCGAAAAGAAGCTGTAGCCGTCAGAAATGCGCCTTCGGCTCATCCGGTTTGCCCGCAGCGATGGCCAGAATGCCCGCCGTCAGGCAGAAGCCGATGGGGAACATGGTGAAGACGCCAAAGCCGAACGCGTAATAGATCAGCCCACCGGCGATCAGCAGCAGAATACCACCCCACAAGGCGCGGGCGGGCGCCATGGCACCCCCGGCAATCGCCAGAAGCGGGGCAAGAAAGCTGGCGGCGCGGATCAGATCGGGGTTATCGACGGTGCCGAACGTGTCGGCAAAGGCAGCGTGCTGGTTGGCAAGCTCGGTATAGCCATAGCTGAAAAACCCGATCAGCATGGCAAACAGCCCGCCGATCACCCCCAACATCAAAGCCGCAACGCGCATATCTTCCCCTTCTGCCTGTCAGGCCTGCATCAGACATGGCCCGCGACCCGGCAGCATTCAAGGCAGGCGGTCGGATCAGGGCGACGGATAACGCGATATTGTAAGCTGAGGCCCGAACCCGGTCAGACCATCATTTCCTTTGTCGCCGTCAGCTTCAGTTCGGGCTGATCGCGGGTCACGCGGTCGATGTCCCATTGCAGGCGCGTCAGGTAAACCAGATCGCCGTCATGGTCGGTCGCCATGTGCTGTTTATTCAGGTTGGCAAAGGCCTCGACCTTTTCCTTTGGGCCGGACAGCCAGCGCGCGCTTGTGAACTGCGACGCCTCAAAGCGGACGGGAATGCCGTATTCCAACTCGATCCGGCTGGCCAGCACCTCGAATTGCAGGGCACCGACAACGCCGACGATAAAGCCGGACCCAATGGCGGGCTTGAAGACCTTTGCGGCCCCTTCTTCCGCAAATTGCATCAGGGCCTTCTCCAGATGCTTGGCCTTCATCGGGTCGGTCGCGCGGACCGATTGCAGCAGTTCCGGCGCAAAGGAAGGGATGCCGGTGAATTTCAGCGCCTCGCCTTCGGTCAGCGCGTCGCCGATGCGAAGCTGCCCGTGGTTCGGAATGCCGATGATGTCACCGGCCCATGCCTCATCCGCCAGTTCACGGTCGGCGGCCAGAAAAAGCACGGGATTGCTGATCGCCATCGGCTTTTTCGAACGGACATGCAGCAGCTTCATTCCGCGTTCGAAATGCCCCGAAGCCAGCCGCACGAAGGCCACGCGGTCGCGGTGCTTGGGGTCCATATTCGCCTGAACCTTGAAGACAAAGCCCGTAACGGCCTTTTCCTCTGGCGCAATCTCGCGATCCGCGGAATTCTGCGGCTGAGGCTCGGGGCCATAATTGCCGATACCGTCCATCAGTTCGCGTACGCCGAAGCTGTTGATGGCGCTGCCAAACCAGATTGGCGTCATGTGCCCTTCAAGAAAGGATTTCCGATCGAATTTCGGAAGCAATTCGCGTGCCATTTCAATTTCTTCGCGCAACTTTCTCAGCTGTTCCGCGGGGATATGATCGGCCAGTTTCGGATCGTCAATGCCAGAGATCTTGACGGTTTCCGCAACCTTGTTCCGGTCCGCGCGGTCCATGATTTCCAGCCGGTCGTTCAACAGATCGTAAGCCCCGATGAAATCCCGACCTACGCCGATGGGCCAACTGGCAGGCGCCACGTCAATCGCCAGGTTTTCCTGAATTTCGTCGATGATTTCGAAGGTGTCGCGGCTTTCGCGGTCCATCTTGTTACAGAAGGTCAGGATCGGCAGATCGCGCAGGCGGCACACCTCGAACAGCTTGCGCGTCTGGCTTTCAACGCCTTTCGCGCCGTCGATGACCATGATCGCCGCATCAACGGCAGTCAGGGTGCGGTAAGTATCCTCGGAAAAGTCACTGTGGCCCGGGGTGTCGACAAGATTGAACCGGAAGTCATTGTATTCAAATGACATCGCCGACGCGCTGACCGAAATGCCGCGATCCTGTTCCATCTTCATGAAGTCCGACCGCGTCCGCCGCGCCTCGCCCTTTGCACGCACCTGACCGGCCATCTGGATCGCGCCACCAAAAAGCAGGAATTTTTCGGTCAACGTGGTCTTGCCGGCGTCAGGATGGCTGATGATTGCGAAGGTGCGGCGGCGCGCGATTTCAGGCGGCAATGCTGGGCGGTTACTGGTCATTTCGGATGTCCTTTCCTGACCGCGCCATGTATCGCGCCCGGTCCCGAAACGAAAGCCCGGCCTTTGCCCGAAATTTCGCCACATGCTGCCTGTTCTGGACGGGACGGTCTGATTAAGGCACGAATAATGCACATATTTCGGCGCTTTGACGGAACGGATGGGCGGCTGGTCCGTTGACTCGGCATCTTAAACACAGCATTTTTGCACGCATCCGCACGAGGTGACATATGAGCGAAAAGACCCTTACGCGCATGGATCTGGCCGAATCCGTTTTCCGTGAAGTCGGCTTGTCGCGTCACGAATCAGGACAGCTTGTCGAAAGCGTTCTGACCCATATTTCTGACGCGCTCGTGCGCGGTGAGCAGGTGAAGGTTTCTTCCTTCGGCACATTTTCCGTGCGTGACAAGAATGAGCGTATCGGCCGCAATCCCAAAACCGGGGAAGAGGTTCCGATCACGCCGCGCCGGGTGCTGAGTTTTCGCCCGTCTCACCTGATGAAAGAGCGCGTGGCAGCAGGTAACAAGGGCTGAGATGAAAAAGGCGGCAGAGGCGTTTCGATCAATTGGCGAAGTATCGCAACTGGTCGGCGTCGCGCCGCATGTCCTGCGTTATTGGGAAACGCAGTTTCCCCTGTTCAGTCCCGTGAAACGACGCGATGGGCGTCGCTACTATCGACCGGACGACGTTCGACTGGCGGCAGGCCTCTGCGAGATCCTGCGCGAAGAGGGCGTGACGATCCGTGGTGCGAAAAAGCAGATGACGGCGGATCGCGGTGCTTCGCTGAAGGCGCGCGGGGCCGCACGTCTGGGTGGCGATTTCGCCGAGGAAACCGACATGGCACCGACCGAAAAGCAAGCGCCAGCCCCGAAAAAGGCCGATAGGTCGAATGCTGGCGGCAAGTCGGCAAAGTCTGCGGGCAAGCGGAAAGCAAACGCCAATGCGGACACGCTGCCGCTCTTCCCGGATTTCGCGCAGAACAGGACCGGGCCGGATGGCGCGCGCCCCCAGCCTTCCGCCGCGCCGCGCGACTGGATCAGACGGCTGGATGACGTTCGCACCGGCCTGCGCCGACTGTCGCGCGATGATGCGACGAAAACACACGCCGCTCAGTTGCGCGACCGGCTGCGTGAGGCGCGCGCCGGGCTTGCTGCCTGATTGTGCGGGACCCCGAAGCCTGTCAGTCCGGCGACCGGCGTTACAGACTGTTTTCATGCGTCGGATTTTTGTGATTCCGCCCCTTGTGTCCGGCGCGCGCTTCGCCCTATATGGCCGGCGTCGGGCCGTGGCGCAGTCTGGTTAGCGCGTCCGTCTGGGGGGCGGAAGGCCGCGAGTTCGAATCTCGCCGGCCCGACCATTACCGAAACGCCCACTCCGTCCGGGGTGGGCGTTCGTCTATCCGGGGGGCGGAATGAGCGGCGTTCTTCCTGACAATGCCTTGCGAGAGCTGATCGGGCGTGGTGCCATTTCGGCCAGCCAACCGATCACCGATGCGCAAATCCAGCCCGCGAGCCTCGACCTCAGGCTTGGCACAACCGCTTGGCGGCTTCGCGCCTCGTTTCTGCCGGGCAAAGGCCAGCGGATCGAAGACCGCCTGCCAGATTTCGAGATGCACCGCATGGATCTCAGCAATGGCGCCGTGCTGGAAAAGGGCTGCGTCTATCTGGTCCCGTTGATGGAGCGGCTGCGCCTGCCGGAAGGTCTTTCCGCCGTTGCGAACGCCAAAAGCTCGACGGGGCGGCTGGATCTGCTGACCCGGCTGATTACTGATGACGGAACCGAGTTCGACCGACTGCCCGACGGCTATGACGGACAGCTTTATGCCGAAATCTGCCCGCGCAGTTTCTCTGTCCTCGTCAGGCCGGGGATGCGGTTGAACCAGCTTCGTCTGCGCAAGGGTCATGCCGTTCTGGACGATGACAGCCTGCGCGCGCTTCACGCCGAGACGCCGCTTGTCGGCGGGCGGGCGCTGATCGATCAGGGTCTGGGCTTTTCGGTCGATCTGCGGCCGGATGAGGGCGATCTTGTCGGTTATCGTGCAAAGCCGCATAGCGGCGTGGTCGATCTGGACCGGATCGGGGCCTACGATCCGCGCGATTTCTGGGACGCGCTCAGCAGCCGCGACGGACGCCTGATCCTTGATCCCGGCGCATTCTACATCCTTGTCAGCCGCGAAGCGGTCGCAATCCCGCCGGATTACGCGGCCGAAATGGCCCCCTATCTGGCCATGGTCGGCGAATTCCGGGTGCATTACGCGGGCTTCTTCGATCCCGGTTTCGGCATTGGCACCCTGGGCAGCGGCGCGCGCGGCGTGTTGGAGGTGCGCTGCCACGAGGCCCCCTTCGCGCTTGAACACGGTCAGGTCGTCGGGCGATTGGTCTATGAGAGAATGCTGGATCGCCCTGCCCGGCTTTATGGGCAGGACATCGCGTCCAACTATCAGGGCCAGGGCCTGAAACTGGCCAAGCAGTTCAGCGAATACGCCGGCTGATACGCGCCGCCTGACGCGCGCGCTTTACCATCTTGCGGGTATCATGCTTGGCTTTCTGGGCCAGCTTGCGCTCCTCGGCTGTCATTTTCGCGGGGTCCTTGCCGCGATTGGCGACATAGTCGATGCCCTTGGTAATGCCGATGGCAAGCGCGGCGCGCGTCACGGCCTTCATCAGATGACGCCCGAATGCATTTACGAACTGGTTGTTGCTCATCTTCTCATTCCTCCTCGCCGAACAGATCTCCGGGGCGGGTTTCATCTGCAATATCGTCATCCTCCTGCTCGCGAACAATGGGCGGCGCGATATCGACAGGCGCGCGGCTGTCCAGCAAGCCCGCTGCGCGAAGTTCCGCCAGACCCGGAAGATCGCGGGCGGTTTCCAGACCGAAATGATCCAGAAAGCCCTCGGTCACGACAAAGGTGACGGGGCGGCCCGGCGTCATGCGCCGCCGCCCGACACGCACCCAGTTCAGTTCGATCAACTGATCGAGCGTCCCCCGGGATGTCGCGACGCCGCGTATTTCCTCGATCTCGGCACGCGTAACTGGCTGGTGATAGGCAATGATCGCCAGCGTTTCCGTCGCGGCGCGCGACAGGCGGCGCGATTCGACCGTTTCGGTTTGCATGAGGAATGAAAGGTCCGGCGCAGTCCGAAAGGCGAAGGCATCGCCGATACGGGTCAGTTCTACACCCCGCCCCTCATATCGACGGCGCAATCGTGCAACGGCCTCGGCGGGATCGGCGCCCTGCGGAAGCCGTTCGCTCAGGTCGCGCAGGCTGACGGGCTGGGCCGATGCGAACAGCATCGCCTCGACCATACGTTCCTGCTCCTCAAGCGCTGGCGGTGGAAATTCGGGATTATCGCTCATTCCTTCCCCGGTCTGATGCGGATCGAGATTGGGGCGAAGGTCTCGGTCTGGCGGATTTCGACCCTGCCCTGCTTCGCCAGTTCCAGCGACGCCGCAAAGGTCGCAGCCGTCGCAGAGCGTCCGCGTTCGCCGCCGCCCCATCCATCCGGCAGAAATTCAAGCAGTGATGTCCATTCACCGGCGAAGCCGATCAGATGCCGCATCCGGTCAAGGGCCTGCTCCATCGTGTAGACGTCTTTGCGGTCGAAGGCATAGGGACGAAACTCATCCTTCGTCTTGATCCGCGCATATGCGCGCATCAGGTCGATCAAGCCGACATCATACGTGACGCTGCGCTTGCGGGCGATCTGCTCGGGCTGGCCGCGTACGAAGCGTGTCTGACCCAGCCTGTCACGCCCCATGAGCCGCGCCGATGCCTGCCGCATTGCATCCAGACGTTCCAGCTGAAAGGCCAGATGCGCCGCGAGTTCGTCAGCGGAGGGTCCTTCATCCGCCGGATCGGGCGGCAGCAGCAGCCGCGATTTCAGAAATGCGAGCCAGGCAGCCATGACCAGATAGTCAGCCGCAAGCTCGATGCGAAGCTGGCGGGCCTGTTCGACAAAGCCCAGATACTGCTCGGCCAGTTGCAGGATCGACACCTGCATCAGATCGACCTTCTGCACACGCGCAAGGTTCAGCAGCAGATCAAGCGGGCCTTCATAGCCTTCGATATCGACGATAAGGGATTCTTCGGCACGACGTTCCTCGACCGTGCGCCGGACCTCCAGCGTCAGCTGTTCCGGACGCGCAGCCGAATTCGCGGGGCGCAGAGGGGTAACGTTGTCGGCCAAGGTGAACTCGCGTTGACAGGCTCGCAGAATCCGCGCCCGCGCGCCTTAAGTCAAGCCGCTGCCCATTCGACCTGTCCGCCAAGCGCGCGGTATTCTGCCAGAAGCTCTGCCGCGGGAACCTGATCGGGGGCGCGCCGGAAGCCGAGAGCACGTTCAGCGCGGCGGGTCGCATCCGCGCTCATTTCACCGGCCTTGGCGACGACGGCCTCCATTTCGTGCATATGGCCGTGGCAATGCAGGATCAGATCAATCCCCGCCGCGATCGACGCTGCGCTGCGCTCGCCAATGGTTCCCGAAAGCCCGTTCATCGAAATGTCGTCGGTCATCAACAGACCGTCGAACCCGATCTCATCGCGGATAAGGCCGATCATCCGCGCAGATGAGGTGGCGGGCGCATCGTCGAGATCGGCAAAGCGGATATGCGCGCTCATACCCATAGGCAGATCATTCAGCGCCCTGAACGTGGCAAAATCAGTCTGCGACAATTCCGCGTGCGGGGTGGTGACGACCGGGGTTTCATGATGGCTGTCAGCAACCGCGCGGCCATGACCCGGCATATGCTTCATGATCGGCACGACGCCGGCTTCCAGCAGCCCGTCAGCTACTGCGCGCCCAAGCCGCGCCACGTCCCCGGCATTGCGCCCGAGGCACCGGTTCTGCAGGAAGGGGTGGGTTTCATCGCTGGCAATATCCAGCGTCGGCGCACAGTCGCTGTCGATGCCGATTGCCCTGAGTTCCTGCCCGATCAGGCGATAGCGCAGGCGCATGGCATCGGCGCCGCGCAGCGCATCTTCCAACGGCGGTGTCCATTCCGCCCAATGCGGCGCGCGCATCCGCTGAACGCGCCCGCCTTCCTGATCCACGGTGATGATGGCATCGCGGCCCAGGGCGTCGCGCAGATCGCCGGTCAGGCGGCGCATCTGTTCGGGGTCAGCGACATTGCGCGCGAACAGGATGAAGCCCCACGGATCGGCCGAGCGGAAGAAATCCCGCTCGGCCTTGCTGAGTTCGGTTCCAAGCAGCCCGAAAATCGCCGCACTGGTCATTGCTGGGTCGCGATGCAGTCAGCGCCTTCCGCCAGAAGGGCTGCGCAGAACCGGCGCGCATCGTCGCGCGAATCGAAACCTGCGACGCGCAGCCGATAGAAGGTGCGACCGTTCTTTTCAGTGGTCTGCACGACCTGTGCCTTGCCCGAGAAAAGCGACGAGAACCGGCCAGAGATACGGCCCCATTCGCTGTCCGCAATCGCATCGCTGTCGAACGCGCCAAGCTGAACCACCGGAGAGCCCGATGCGACGCTGGCCCGTTCGGGTGCTGGCGCCGGCACTTCCTCTTCGGTCGCGGCTTCGGCGACCGCAGCCTCGATTGCCGGGCGCGTTGCGGGCGCTGCCTCGGCTGTCCGGGTTGCAGGGGCGGCCTGCGCTCGTGCGGCAATGCTTGCCGGGCGCGGCGCGGGGCGTGGGCCCGGGGCAACTGTCGGCGTCACCGTGGCTTCTGCCTCGGTTGCGGCCAGAGTGCTGTCGTCGCTGATCGCCAGGTCATCAACCGATACGATCCCGAGCGAGCCGAGATCGGTCGCCTGACCGTCGACCGACAGCGCCGCTTCCGCATCGGTCATCGCGACGACCGGGTTCTGTGGCGAGACCGGCGCGACTTCATCGGCGACGGCGCCGATGGCCGCAGGATCGGCAAGTTCGCCCATCGCGACATCGTCGTCAGCCAGCCCGGTCGGTGCCGGTGCAATCGCGATTTCCGCGTTCGGCGGCATGGCCACCCCGGCAGCGACCTCGTTCACAGTCAGCCCGCCATTGCGCGTCAACTCTCCGCCCGGCTCGTCAGGCGCGGTGCGCGCCTCGCCCTGAACGGCGCGAATGACCGGAACCCCGGACACGTCGCGCGCGACCAGCTTGTATCCCCAGACCACGAGGCCGATCAGAAGGATGACCGAGACGACGGCGCCAAGATAATGCGTCAGACGCCCAAGCCGCGCCCCGAGACCTTCGGGAACATAGTCCTGTTCGGCCTGGTCCTCGTCATACCAGCCGTAATCGTCTTCGTAATCGGCCTGCGCCTGATGTTGATAGGAATAGGACCGCGCCCGACGGGGCTCGGAATCCGCGAATCGGCGGGTGCCGAAATCGGTAACTGCCATACGATGCCTGCCTGCCGGGTGCCCGGCTGTTGATAACTGCCCGAGACCGGCCAGGGCACCTTTTGTCAGCGCATTTCCTTGGCCGGAGTCACCCCAAGAATAGCAAGACCGGACGAAATGACAACGCCAACTGCACGCACGAGCGCGATTTTTGCAGAAGTTGCCTGCGGATCGTGCTCTTGCACGAAGCGCAGCGAGGTATCGTCATTGCCGCGATTCCACAGCGAATGAAGATCGCCGGCCAGATCATACAGGTAAAACGCGACCCGATGCGGCTCGTGCGCGGCGGCGGCTGCTTCGACGAGGCGGGGATATTCCGCGACCTTGCCAGCAAGTGCCAGCTCTGCGGGATGCGCCAGGTGCGACAGATCTGCCTTCGACAGCGCCGCATCCGACACGTCGATCCCCATCTCGGCAGCGCGCTTCAGGACCGAGTGCACGCGGGCGCTGGCATATTGCACATACCAGACCGGGTTGTCCTTGGACTGTTCCAGCACCTTGTCGAAGTCGAAATCCAGTGGCGCGTCGTTCTTGCGCGTCAGCATGTGAAAGCGCGTGACGTCGCGGCCCGCCTGCTCGACCACATCGCGCAGGGTCACGAATGTCCCTGCCCGCTTCGACATCTTGAACGGCTCTCCGTTCTTGAACAGCTTGACCAGCTGGATCAGCTTCACATCCAGCGGCACGCGGCCATTCGACAGCGCACCCACGGCCGCATTCATCCGTTTGACATAACCGCCATGATCGGCCCCGAAGATGTCGATCAGCTGATCGAAACCGCGGTCGATCTTGTCCCAGTGATAGGCGATGTCCGGTGCGAAATAGGTCCAGGCTCCGTCGGATTTCTGCACGGCCCGGTCCTGATCGTCGCCGTAAGCGGTCGACCGGAACAGCGTCTGTTCCCGCGCCTCCCAATCATCGGGAAGCTTGCCCTTGGGCGGCTCCAGCGTGCCTTCATAAATGAGGCCAGCGGAGCGCAGCCGTTCGATTGCGGCCTCGATCCGGCCCGAGCCATACAGCGCCTTTTCCGAGGAATAGACGTCCATCCTGACATTCAGAAGATCGAGATCCTCGCGGATCATCTCCAGCATGGCATCGGTCGCGAAGTCGCGCACCTCGTCCAGCCATTCCTCTTCGGGCTGGTCGACAAGGCTGTCGCCATATTTCGCCTTCAACGCTTCGCCCACCGGGATCAGATAGTCGCCGGGATACAGACCTTCGGCAATCGCCGGCTCTAATCCGTTCGCCTCGCGGTAACGTTCATAGGCAGACCGAGCCAGGACATCGACCTGCGCGCCGCCATCGTTGATGTAATACTCGCGCGTGACATCAAAGCCCGCAAACGCCAGAAGGCTGGAAAGCGCGTCGCCGAATACCGCGCCGCGCGTATGGCCGACATGCATCGGGCCGGTCGGGTTGGCGCTGACGAATTCGACATTCACCCGCGTGCCCTGCCCGATTTCCGAACGGCCATAGCCTTCCGGCTCAGCAAGTGCGGCCCGAATGACGCCATGCCATGCGGACGGATCAAGCCGCAGGTTCAGGAAACCCGGACCCGCCACCTCTGCCGAGGTGATGCGCGGATCGTCCGACAGCCGCGCGGCCAGTCGTTCGGCAATATCCCGAGGCTTTGCACCCGCGGGCTTGGCAAGTACCATTGCGGCATTGGTCGCCATGTCGCCATGCGCGGGATCGCGCGGCGGCTCGACCGTGACATTGTGCAGGTTCAGCCCGACGGGCAGTTCACCTGCATCGGCCATTCCGTTCAGTGCGTCCAGCACGACGCCGCGCATATCGGCAAAAAGGTTCATCATCGTCATCCGCTTGTTCACGCCTGCGATAGCCCCGCCGGGGCCCGAAGGTCAACGGGGCGCAGTGTCTGCCGTCAGATGTCGCAGGCCATGCGTGACATCGGTGCGGATCGCCAGACGCAGGGCCGGCTCATCCCCGGCCTTCAACGCCGCGATAATCATGCGGTGATGGCGCGGCGGTTCGTTCCGCTGCACGCGACCGTAAAGCGCGCGCATCGTCGGGCCAAGCTGCAGCCAGACGGTTTCGACGATCGCAAGCATGGCCGGCGCCTGCGCGCGCAGGTAAAGCGTGCGATGAAATTCAAGATTGGTGCGGATATAGCCGACCGCATCGTGACGCATCACAGCCTCAGCGATGCCGTTATTGATGGCACTCAGCCGGTCGATCAGCGCGAAATGCGCGCGCGGCAGGGCCCGCGATGCAAGTTCCGGTTCGATCAGCGCGCGCAATGCAGCAAGCTCCTCAATGCGCTCGATCGACAGCTCCGGCGTCGTCACCCGCCCCGACGCCGAAAGTGTCAGCGCGCCTTCGGCTGCCAGCCTGCGCACCGCCTCGCGCGCGGGTGTCATCGAAACCCCGTATTCGCCCGCGATGCCGCGCAATGTCAGCGCCTTGCCGGGCGGCAACTCGCCCACCAGAATGCGGCCGCGAAGATTACGGTAAAGACGCTCATGCGCGGCCGGGTCTGCGATGCGGGCAGCTGTCATCCGATCTTTGTGATCACAGCGCTGGCGAAGGTCAATCCCTGCTTTTCAGTCTCGAAAGCGCCACGCCTGAAGCCCCGAACCGTTCTGACGAAGCCATGTCCGATAGGGAGCATATCCCGGCATCAACGCCTCGACCTGCGCCCAGAAACGGGGGGAATGATCCATATGGGCAAGATGCGCGACTTCATGGGCGGCGACATAATCGAGCACTTCGATCGGGGCCATGGCAAGCCGCCACGAGAACATCAGCCGTCCGTCGGATGTGCAACTTCCCCAGCGGGACCGCGTATCGCGCAGGCTGATGGCAGTTGGCTGACGACCCAGATTGGCCGCATGACGCCCGACCGCCTCGATCAGCGATACATGCGCGCGCTGCTTCAGCCATGCCTGAACGCTGGCGCCGATCGGTTTGCCGACCGGCACGCCCAGCACATCGCGGTCGAAGGTCACGCGCCTGATCGGCAGCGAACGCAGCGTCACCTCGCGCCCTGCAACGGGAAGGCGCGCACCCTCGGCCACCAGTTGCGGTCCGGGCATCGCGTCAACCGCGCGGCGCAGCCAGTCCGCCTTCGAGGATGCAAAATCCTGCGCAGCCTTCAGGCTGACCCGCGGAGGCAGCGTCAGCACGACGCCCCCATCTGTACGCGAGACGCGCAGCGTCATGCGCCGGGCGCGCGCATTGCGTCTGACCATCACGGCAATATCGTCAATCTGAATATCTTCGCGCATCGCCGGCGGGATAGGTCTTTACAGCCTCTTGGGCTTGTGGCAGGGGCGTCACCGATTTACCTATCCGCAGCGTAAGGAGATTACCATGCCCAAAGAGGAATGGGGCACGAAGCGCCTCTGCCCGCATTGCGGGAGCCGATTCTACGATCTCGGCAAAGATCCGATGACCTGCCCGGCCTGTGCCAGCGAGTTCACGCTGGAAAGCCTGACGCAGGGCCGCGGTCGTTCGCTCGTCTCGGAAAAGACCGCGACGAAAGATGACGATCAGGACGACGATATCATCGATGACGATCTTGATGACGATGACAGCAACGACATCGACGACGATCTTCTGGAAGACGACGATGACGACGGCGATGTATCGCTGGACGACATTGCCGATGTCGCGGATGACGACGAAGACTGATTGCAATTGCAACCAGTTGTGACCTATCCTGTTCCGGTAACTATCGGAACAGGAACACAAACTTGACTTACCAGAACCTCAACGCCTTTGCGCCGCAAATGCGCAGCGTCCTTCGCATCGTCTCGGCCCTGGTCTTTTTCGCCCATGGCACGCAGAAGATCCTCGGCTTTCCGGCAAGTGATCGCGCCTTTCCCGAAGTCATGTCGCGCTTCTGGATCGCCGGCGTGATGGAGCTGATCGGTGGCGCCCTTCTGATCATCGGGTTGTTCTCGCGCCCCGTGGCCTTTCTGCTTTCCGGCCTGATGGCTTGCGCCTACTGGCTGGCGCATGCACCTCAGCACTGGGTCCCGGCACTGAATGGCGGCGATGCTGCGATTCTTTACTGCTTCATTTTCCTCTACATCTTCTTCGCCGGGCCTGGTCCGATCAGCGTCGATGCGATGCTGAAGCGCGACCGCTGAACGCCCGATTCGCCTGACATCTCACGGGGCCGCGCGGCCCCGTTTTCGTTCAGTACCGGCACCGCGACGGAAAGCGAATTTTCCACTTGCGCACCCGAACACCTCCCCCTATACGACCCCCCACGGCAACGGCGCATGACGCCCTTGCAGACCTCCGGTGGGGCCATAGCTCAGTTGGTAGAGCGCTTGAATGGCATTCAAGAGGTCAGGGGTTCGACTCCCCTTGGCTCCACCAATAAAATCAGGCCATTGTGATCTCTGAAGCAAGCTCGACACGGGTTTTTTCCCTATCGGGGAAACGCCTGGAGCAGCCAAGCTCTGGTTCCATCATGCGAGCGACTACACGACTCCGATCAGCAGCGATCGGCGCTCATCTGTGTGAACTTCAGTCTGGCATGGAAGCGCGCCAGTTCGCCTTCTGTCGGCGGACAATCGCAGAATGTCTGGACGTAGCCGGGAACGCGGGACATGCGGACGGCCTGATCCTCGCGGACCTGCATCGAAATATAGCCGATCTGGACCAGATAGACCGCCCTTGCGCGGACATCGGCGGTTCCCGGGTCGAATCCGAAGCGCAGGAAAAGCGCCTTTATCGCGTCGAGCCGGACTTCATCTTCCTGATTGACGCGGGCCATGACCTCGTCTGACTGATGCGCCCAGCCTCGCACTGCGAAATCCAGTTGCGGCTCGAACAGGTCCTCATCGTGGAAGACCACAATCAGGTTCAGCATGGCCTCGGCGATGCTTTCCGCATAGGCGTCGCAGGCTGCGACGAAGGCGCCGGTATTCTTGGCCTGCCAGTCCTCCAGAAGCGCATCAAGGAGCGCTTTCCGATCCTTGAAAAACCAATAAAAGCTTGCCCGCGACAGGTTCAGGCTTGCTGCCAGCGGCTGGATCTTGACTGCGTCAAGCCCGGAATCCAGGAACGCCTGCTTTGCCGCATGCAACCAGACTTCGCGCGATCCGCGCCAGCCTGATGCGTTTTCGATCTCGGTTAGGGTGTCAGACCTTGTACTCATGCCCAAAGAATTAGCGCAAACCCGAACGCAGGACAAGAAAATATACATCAATGTATATTTTAATTGACACAAGTGTCTAGTTTTGGAATCGTCGGACAACCATCAGGGAGGCCAGCGATGATCAGCGACCCACTTTTCCAGCCTTACCAACTGAAACACCTGACCCTGAAGAACCGGCTGATGGTCACGAGCCATGAACCCGCCTATCCCGAAGACGGTATGCCGAAGGACCGTTATCGCGCCTATCACGTCGAAAGGGCAAAGGCCGGGATTGCCATGACGATGACGGCCGGGTCGGCAAGCGTCGCACGGGACAGCCCGCCGGTCTTCAACAATATCCTTGCCTGGAAAGATGAGGTCGTCGGCTGGATGAAGAAACTGACCGACGAGGTGCACGAACACGGCTGCGCCGTGATGATCCAGTTGACCCATCTGGGCCGCCGCACGCGTTGGGACAAGGCCGACTGGCTGCCGGTGGTCGCACCGGGATATGAGCGTGAGGCGGCGCACAAGGCCTTTCCGAAGCGCGCCGAGGACTGGGACATTGCCCGTATCATCGAGGATTACGCCGACGCGGCCGAGCGGATGAAGGAAGCCGGCCTCGACGGGATCGAATTACAGGCCTATGGCCACCTGATGGACCAGTTCTGGTCGCCGCTGACCAATGAGTTGGACGGGCCTTATGGCGGCAGTCTGGACAACCGGCTGCGGTTTACCTTCGACACGCTGAAGGCGATCCGCGAGCGGGTGGGCGATGAGTTCATCGTCGGCATCCGCTATACTGGCGATGAGGATCTGGCGGGAGGGCTGACGAAGGATGATGGGCTGGAGATCTCTCGCCGGCTCAAGGACAGCGGCATGGTGGATTTCCTGAATGTCATCAAGGGACATATCGACACGGATGCCGGGCTGACCGATGTGATCCCGGTGCAGGGAATGCGCAGCGCGCCGCATCTGGATTTCGCCGGGGAAATCAGGGCCGCGACCAGCTTTCCGACCTTCCACGCCGCCAAGATTCAGGATGTCGCCACGGCGCGCCACGCCATCGCCAGCGGCAAGCTGGACATGGTCGGCATGACCCGCGCCCATATGGCCGACCCGCATATCGTCGCCAAGATCCTGCGCGGCGAGGAAGATCGCATCCGTCCCTGTGTGGGCGCGAATTACTGCCTTGACCGGATCTATCAGGGCGGAATGGCGCTGTGCCTTCACAATCCGGCCACTGGGCGAGAGCTGGAACAGCCGCAGACGATCACCAAGGCCGTCCAGAAGCGGCGGGTTATCGTTATCGGCGCAGGCCCTGCGGGTGTCGAAGCTGCGCGCGTGGCGGCTGAACGGGGGCATGAGGTGATCGTGCACGAGGCCGCGAACCATCCGGGCGGGCAGGTGCGGCTTGCGGCACAAAGCCACAGGCGGGCCGAGATGATCCAGATCATCCAGTGGCGCGTGTCGGAATGCGAACGCCTTGGCGTCACCTTCCGCTATAACAGCTTTGCCGATGAGGAAACCATCGCGGCGGACAAGCCCGATGTGGTGATCGTGGCGACCGGCGGGTTGCCGCATACCGAAGTATTATCGGACGGAAACGATCTTGTCGTTTCGGCATGGGACATCCTGTCAGGCGATGTGAAGCCCGGCCGGAACGTGCTGATCTATGACGATGCCGGCGACTATGCGGGGCTTCAAGCAGCTGAAAAGATCGCCGAAACCGGTGCGAAGGTGGAAATCGTGACCCGCGACCGCAGTTTCGCGTCCGAAATCATGGCCATGTCACTGACCCCGTTCATCCGCGCATTGCAGGCGCGCGACGTGACTTTCACGGTGACGTGGAAGCTCGACTCCGTGCGGCGCGAGGGAAACGGACTGGTCGCCGTGATCGGGACCGATTACAGCGGCTTGACCCGCGAACGCGAGGTCGATCAGGTGATCGTCAATCACGGCACGCGCCCCTTCGATGACGTCTATTTCGACCTGCGCGACGGTTCGACCAATCTGGGCGAGGTCGATTACGAAGCCCTTGTCGACGGCCGTCCGCAGCAAGTCATCCGAAACCCCGACGGCGCCTATCAGCTTTTCCGCATTGGCGACGCGGTTTCCGCGCGGAATACCCATGCCGCCATCTATGATGCGCTGCGGCTGGTGAAAGATGTCTGAGATGCGTTCGGTAAAGACCGTTCATGTCATTCATGCCGAGGTCAGTGACGCTTTTGCTCGGGCACCACGTCGCCACGCGTCACGGCTGGATTAACCGCATTCACCCGCATATCCTGGACCCACCCCACCAGTGTCACGCACACCAAAAGCTGACCGACGCCAGCGGCGCAAGCAGATCGCGCCCCGCCACGCCATTCCGCCAAGGAGACAGCCCGGAGAAGCACCATGACGCCAAAGCGCAGATTTCTGCCCTCGCTCGGGTCCATGGCGACTTTCGAAGTCGCCGCCAAGCATCTGAGCTTTACGCTGGCCGCGACCGAGCTGAACGTGTCGCAGGCCGCCGTCAGCCAGCACATACGGGCGCTTGAAAAAGCGCTTGAGACGCCACTGTTCATCCGCAAGCATAACGATCTGGAACTTACCGCCGCGGGGGTGACGCTTCTGCAATCCGTCAGTCAGGGCCTCGACAGTCTGTGCGAGGGCATCGCAGCGATCACCTCGCCCGAAGACAGCGCGCCAATCACCTGTTCGGGGACGAATGCGGTCGCGTCCCTTTGGTTCAAGCCCTATATGGACCGCTTTCGCGAAATGCATCCGGACGCCCGCTTCGTCATGCTGTCATCTGACGAAAATGACGGGTTCCGCAACCATGCCGAGGTCGATCTGTCCATTATCTGCGGCAATGAGCGCTGCAATATGGGTGAACAACTGGTCTATCTGTTCCCCGAACTGGTCCAGCCCATGTGCAGCCCGGAATACCTGCGCCGCCACGGGCCATTCGCAACCGCCGAAAGCCTTGCCAAAGCCGACCTGCTGGAACTTCACAAGAAGCACTGGTCCGACAACGCAATCGGCTGGCAACCCTATACCTGGGAAAACTGGTTCGACGCGATGGAAGTGAGGGCGCCGCTGCCCCGGCCCAGCTTCGTCAGCAACAATTACCCCTTGCTGCTGGACGCAGCGGTGAATGGTGAAGGTGTGGTGATCGGCTGGAGCCACCTGACCGATCCGCTGGTGAAAGCCGGTCGCCTTTTGCCGCTTTTGGGTGCGCCCCTGCAGGCCGGACGCAGCTATTACCTGAAGATGAACGCGGAATCGCAGGGTCGGCCGAATGTTCAGGCATTCGCCGATTTCATCCAGAACGATATTGCAAAATCGGGCGCGAACCCGCCTCGGAACATGTTGTCGGCTGCGACGACGCGAGCCTGACAAGCGCGGGGCCTAGGATTTCGCCGGAAGATTCAGCCCGGTCCGCAGCCCGTCCAGACCGTTCTCCAACGCCTCATGCGCGCCGCAGTCCCGAAGCGCCTTTGAAAGCGTCTGGTTCAGCCCGCCCTCGGTCGCCAGCCCGGTTTTCAGATGGGAAAGTTCCGGCGCGTCATCTGCGGTCAGCAGGTTGCAGTAGCCGCGAATCTGCCCGGCGACATATGCGGCGGCAGCCCGTTTGTCGCCAGTAAAACCGGCAAGCCAGGTCGCCGCGATGTCGATCTGGTCCAGCAGTGGCAGCATCAACCCGGTGGCGCCGAAATGTGCGCTGATCTGTTCCTCGGACGCACAGGGATGGATATGTGCATGTTTGCCGAACAGATCGCGAAGGCGGGCGTTGTCAGGGTAGACAGCCAGAGGGGTCCCCCCAAGCGGCAATGGCGGCAGCGGGATAGCGATGGCGATGTCACGCGCCGGGGCGCAAAGCCTTGAAAGTTCTGCCAACGTCATACGGGCCATGACGGAGATCACTGTCTGCCCGTCCCGGAAGCGCAATTCGGGAAGAACCTGACGCGCAGTATCGGCCAGAAGGCAGACGAAGACCACGTCGCTGTCATCAACGACCTGCTGATTGTCCGCGCGCCTGACGTTGGAATAGGTCTTTTCCAGACGCGCCGACACCGTCTCGCTTCGCTTCGAGACGACGATCTCGTGCCCATCAGCGGCGATCGTCTCGACCAGAATCTGCGCGATCTCGCCGGTGCCCAGAAAACCTATCCGTGCCAAACTCGCCCTCCGATCAGTCCATGTAACCAAGCGCACGCGGCAGGAACAGGGCCAGCGGCGACCAGTAGGTTGTGACCAGCATGACCGGAAGCGCGCCGAATGCCATGAAATAGAAGGCCGGCTTGATGACGCGCGACATGCTGACGTCGCCTACCCGACATGCCATGAACAGGATCGGTGCCATGGGTGGGCTGTTCGCGCCGATCACCACGCTTGTGCCGATAATGGCGGCGAAATGGATTGGATCGACGCCGATTTCGGCCATGACCGGGACCATCAGCGGGCTGACAATCGCGATGACGCTGACATCGTCCATGAACATCCCCAGCAGGACAAGGAACACATTCACCATCAGCAGGATCACGATCCGGCTTTCGAAACTGCCCAGCAGGAAGTCGGTCAGTTGTTGCGGCACGCGTTCGATGGTGAAGATGCGGCTGGCGACGAAGGAAAACACCAGAATGATCATGATGACGCCGGTTGTGGCGGCAGCACTGACCACGGCCTCGAAAATCTTGCGCATGGTCAGATCGCGATAGACGAACATGCCGACCGGGATCGCATAGACGACGGCGACTGCGGCGGCCTCGGTCGGGGTGAAGAAGCCGCCATAGATACCGCCAAGGATCAGGATCGGCAGCATCAGTGCCGGGATCGCTCGCCAGCCAGTGGAGCGGATTTCCGCCATCCGCTCGCCCCAAGGCATCTTCGTCTCCTCGCCGGGCAGGTTCCGCGATACATGGATGCGGTTCAGGATCGACAGAATGATCATCAGCAATATGCCCGGCCCGATGGTCGCCAGAAAGCAGGCCGCGACGGATTGGCGCGTGACCACGGCATAAAGGATCATCGTGATCGATGGCGGGATCAGCAGTCCCAGCAGCGACGAAATCCCCAGAAGCGCGCTTGTATAGCCGCGCCCATAGCCGTGCCGTTCCATCGGGCCGATCATGATCGAACCGATGGACGCAACGGCCGCCGATGCAGTTCCCGAGATTGCGCCGAATATCCCGCAGGACACAATCATCGAGGTGCCCATGCCGGTGCGCGAACGTCCGACGACGGCCTCGACAAACTCGACCAGACGCTTTGCGATACCGCCCGTCTGCATCAGATAGCCGGTCATGACGAACAGCGGCAGCGCGACAAGGATAACCGAATTCACCGTCCAGTAACCGGTAATCATCGGCATAGACCACGCGACGTCATAGACGATGGTCAGGATCACGACCATGGCAGCAAAGGCAAAGACGACCGGCACGCCCAGCAGCATGAAGACGATCAGGGCGAGAATGGCGAAAAGGGATTCCATCGTTACACGTCCTTATCCGAGGTGGTGACCGGCGCATCCCCGCGCCAAAGCATGACCAGATCGCGCAGCAGGTAGGCGGTCAGCAGGATGGCCGCCAGAAGGATGCTGACCTGCGAGATCCAGAACGGGATCTTGAAGACCGGCGTCGTCTGCCAACGCGACATGCTGAAGGCCAGAAAATCCATCGCCCAGTAACAGAAGGCCAGCGACGCCAGGATCGAGATGACGGTCGCGATCATACCGACGATGCGGAGGACCTTTGGATTGTCGGTCAGGACATCCATCAGATCGGCCTTCAGATGCGACCCCTCGCGAGAGGCCAGCACCGCCCCCATCATGTAAAACCACATGATCGCCAGCAGCATGATCTCTTCAAGGCCGAAGACCGGCGTTCCCAGCACGCTGCGCGACACGATCCCGATTACCAGCAACAATGCGACGCCCAGCCCGATCACCACCACCACGGGTCGGATGATCTGATAGATCAGGATGTCCAGCTTCTTCAGAATATCCAACTTGCTTCCTCCGTCTGTGGCGGTGCGATCAGCTGTCAGCGGGTGGTGGCTCGCCCGGAACCGATGCGTTTGCGCGAACGACATCCATGATTTCGGTGCCGAGGCTTTCCTCGATCAGCGGCCAGACTTCGGCGCGGACCTTTTCGACCCATGCGGTCTTTTCGGCATCGGTCGGCACGATATATTCCATGCCGTTTTCCTGCGCCGTCTGGATCCAGCGTTCATCCTCGGCACGGGCCTCGGCGAATTGCTTGTCGATAACCTCGCGGGCGGATGACAGGACGATCTCGCGATCTTCCTCGTCCATCCCGTCCCAGACCTTGTCGCTCATCAGCAGCGAGTAGGATGAAAAATTGTGCGAGCTCTGGACGAAATAATCCAGCACATCGCCGAAATATTCGTAATCCCAGTAAATGACATTCGATGAATCGCCATCGACCACGCCAGTCTGCAGCGAGGTATAGACCTCTGCCCAGTCAATCGGCACGGCCTGAAAGCCCATCGTATTTATGGTCTGCGGTAACGGGAAAACCGGCTGAGAGCGGACCTTCAGGCCCTGCGCCTCCTCGAAGCTGGTCGCATAGCGCCCCTGCGTGGCAACGCCGCCGAAGCCTTCCGGGAAAGGCCCGATATACTTCAGCCCGATATCTTCATAGATCGGGGCCATAAGCTCCTGCACCCAGCCATCGGGGGCGAAGGCTGCAATCGCATCATCCCAGCCAAGGACCAGATAGGGGATATAATTGACGCCGACACGTTCGTCATAGGATGTCTGCGGCCAGGTGATCATCATGTCCACATTGCCGCGAACCAGTTGATCGAACAGCTCCTGCTGCCCGCCGAGTTCGCTTTGATAGAAAACCTCGACCTGCATCCTGCCGCCGGATCTCTCCTCGATCAGCGATTCCCAAAGCCGCATGGCGGTACCAAGCGGCGAGGCATGATCGCCCGCCTCACTTGTCAGGATCAGCCTGTATTCTTCGTCACTGGCCTGGGCGGCAGCCGTGAACATCACGCCCGACAATAATGTGGCAGCGAAGGTTCCAAGGTGTTTCGACATCTGGCTTCCTCTCTCGACCGGCACGGATCGGCGTGGAATATCCGGTCAATTCTTGGGAATATCAGCCATCATGCAAACAAGAATGCTCATGGAATGCGGATAATCTATAGCTTATGCATTTCAAATGAACTCATCCCTCGCAAGGCGATTGACGCCCTCGCCAGTTCGACAGCAAAGCTCGATCAATCTCAGGGCCCTTTGATTTCGCGCGCTTTTACCTGTCAGGTGCCGCAATGCGACCTGACCTATCATGCGGGCATCAGGATGAGCATGGGGGTATCACGCCGTCCTTGCGGCCTCGGTCACGGTTAGGGTGAAGCTGTAACACATTCAGGTAAAGCTCTCGCCCTATCTATAGCGGAACAGCGAGGCGTCGCGGTCTGCCTGCCCCATGATTCCAGCGGCGACGATCTGCGCTGCGATCATCGAAAAGGTAATACCGTTTCCGCCGAAGCCCATCACGGCCCAGACCCGCTCATGCCCCTCGACCCGGTCGATGATCGGCAACCCGTCCGTGGTGACGCTGAAAGGCGCGGCCCACATGTATTCGGCCGGGCCCACATCCAGCCCGGTCAGCGCCTTCAGCTTGCCGATGATCTTTTTCGTCTTGCGCGCCAGCAGCTTCGGATCGCTGTTTTTCTCTGACGCATCCTCGTCTTCGCCACCGGCGATAATCCGGCCCGACGGATCGGCGCGGAAATACAGATAGGGGTCGGCGGCCTCCCAGACGATGGTGTCTTTCAGCCAGCCTGGCATCTGGCGCAGCTTGAGTGTCGCCAGCGCCCAGGTCGAGGTCACATGATGCGAGCGGCTGCGCATCTGTGGCAGAAATTCGTATCCGGTGCAGAAAACCACATGTTCCGCCGTCAGCACCCTGCCGTCGCGCGTTGCAAGCGCCACGCCGCCGGGCATCTCGGCCATGTCCGTCACCTCGACCGGCGAGGCTATGACGGCGCCGCGCTTTTTCGCTGCGCGCAGAAGGCCGGCGCTCAGTTGCGCCGGGTTCGCACTCGCCGAGTCCTGCGACAGGATTGCAGCCTCGCGATCCATGCCGAAATCCTCGCGCAAACGATCGCGGCCGATCCATTCGGCGGCAATGCCTATCTTGCGGCGCGCCTTTGCCTCGGCCCAGAGATCCTCGGCATCAAGCTGATCCCCCGCAAGATACAAGGCTGGTTTCGGCTGCATCTGACAGTCGATCCTCAGATCCTGGGTCAGCGCGACAAGATCGCTTACCGCCTTCACGGAGCGCCGCCACGCCGCATTCGCCGCGCGCGATCCGCGCTGATCCTGAAGTTCAGTCAGCGGGGTGTCGATTTCGTGCTGGATCATCGCAGTTGACGCGGGCGTAGATCCACGCACGGGCGGCCGGCGGTCAAGGATCAGCACCGATTGCCCGGCCCGGCTCAGCGCTTCGGCGGTCAGCGCGCCGCTGATGCCGGCACCGACTACGATAGTGTCAAAGCGGTCGCGGCCGGGGTCGGCGACAAACGGAACCGAAATACCCTTCGTCGCAAGCCAATACGGTTCGCCCGTCCGCAGATCGTCCTTGCGCGTCTCAGAATCGCGTCCGTTCACGCCCGGCTCCTTCCGAAGGCAAACGGAAAAGCGCCACTATCCCCGTGGCGCTGCCGGTGCGTTTCAACTGAAAGGCCGGGCTAGACCGCAACCTTGCTGTCGTTCTTCAGCGGCTCGGTCACGTTGGCATGCGGCTCTGCGCCGCGCTTCCGCTTCGGCTTGCGCTCTGCCTCGGCGCTGGCTTCATCAATGAAGTCAAGGACAAGCGGGCGGATGTTCAGGCGCCAGCTCTTGCCGGCGAAGATGCCGTAATGGCCCGCGCCCGGTTCCAGATGCTGGGCCTTCTTGTCCTCGGGAACACCCGTGCAAAGATCAAGCGCCGCCACACATTGGCCGGGTGCCGAAATGTCGTCATTCGTTCCTTCGACGGTCATGACGGCGACATCCTTGATCTTGCCGATATCGACCGGCTTTCCGTTCGCGACAAACCGGTTCTCTGCGATCTCCAGGCCCTTGAATATCCGCTCGACGGTAGAAAGATAAAATTCGGCAGTCATATCCATAACCGCGAGATATTCGTCATAGAACTTGTTGTGCCTGTCGGCTTCGGAACCCTCGCCGCGCGCTTCCGAGAATATCTTGTCGATAAAGGCTTCGGCATGGGTTTCGGCATTCATCGCGATGAACGATGCAAGCTGCGCGAGCCCCGGATAGACCATGCGCCCGGCGCCCTTGTATTTGAAGCCGACCTGCTGAATGACCAGATATTCCAGTTCGCCCATCGTCATCCGGTTGCCGAAATCGGTGACTTCGGTCGCCGCCGCGTCCGGGTTGATCGGACCGCCGATCAGGGTCAGCGTGCGCGGCTGCTTTTTCGGGTCGTGTTCGGCAAGCAGCGCGGTTGCGGCAAGCGCGAGCGGTGCAGGCTGGCAAACCGCGATCACGTTCAGTTCCGGTCCGAGATGGCTCATGAACTCGACGAGATAGTCGGTATAGTCCTCGATATCGAACTTGCCTTTCGAGACCGGGATATTGCGCGCATTGTGCCAGTCGGTGATGTAGACATCGGCATCGGGCAGCAATGATGTCACGGTTGAGCGCAGCAGCGTCGCATAATGACCCGACATGGGCGCGACCAGCAGAATCTTGCGCTCCATCGGTTCGCGGCGGGCGACGCGGAAATGCAGCAGATCACCGAAGTCACGTTTCAACACCGGCTCGACATAGACGATATGGTCCTGGCCGTCCGCGCCCGCGATGGGCGGAATGTTCCAATCCGGCTTGATGACCATGCGCGAGAAGCTGCGTTCGGTGACGCGGCCCCATGCGCTCATCAGGCGGAACATCGGATGCGGGACCATCGCGAAGATCGGATAGGAGGCCATCGCACGGGCCGACGCGCCGAGCCATTCATTGGTATTGCGGATCGTCTCCATCGCGTCGTAGGAGATCAGCCCCTTCAATGGTTGCTTGGCCATTCCATACCTCATTTTCATCAGGTGCCGGCGTGGAACTGCCCCCTTTTTCAAAGGCGGGACGCCGGTTAAGATTACCGACGAAGACTAGGGGGGATGTTTGACCATGGCAAGCAACGACAAGCGGAAATCCGGTGGACGTGGCAAGGGTGCCGCAACGTCAAGCACGAAAAATACCGTGACTTCCCCGGCATCTGGAAGCGATCCGGCACCCGCTTCCGCATCCGGGTCGAAGCGCCGGGCACCACGTTCGCAAGCTGCGGAATCAGCGTCGAAGACTGCGCAGAAACCAGCGCGTTCTGCCCCGAAATCTTCGGGTGCAGCGACCAAGGCGGCTGGAAAGGCCGCAACGAAACCGCGCGGAACCACCAGACGGACCGAAGCCGCCCTGGGCGGTCGTGGAGTGGCGTCCGCCGCCGATGCGAAGGCATCGAAGTCTGAAAAGGCCGATGCGACGGCTCAGCCCGCGACGGCCAAGAAATCAGCTGCGAAGGGGCGCGCTGCGAAATCCGGGGCTGCAAGTGGCAGCACCGCCCAGCCTCGCGCCGCTGCATCAACCGCGACTGGACGAACGGCGAGGAAAGCTGCAAAGCCGAGCGCCGCGAAGCCGTCAGGCGCGAAGGCATCGGCTGCGACATCGTCTGCCACATCTGCCCAGCCACCCGTCGCGCCCGCAGGCACACCGCAATCGCCGCCAGCCGATCTCGCTGCTGGCGCATCCGTCACCAGCAGCGAGGCGAAGGGCGCGGCGACCGCGCCCCCGCTGCCCCACGCTGCGCCGAAAGAAGAGACGCTCGCCGCCGCCGGTCAGTTGACCGAGAACATGGAGCGGATCGAGGTATTGACCCAGCGCCTCGCCTCGGCTCTGTCACAACGGCCGATGCACGATCCGGGCGTCGAAGGGCCGGGCGCAGATCTGATGGTCAATGCCGGCCTCGCCTGGGCCAAGCTGTGGCACGAACAACCGGCGCGCATCCTTGAACAACAGGTCAAGTATTGGGGCGCGACCTTGGCCCATTACGCAGAAATGCAATCGCAGCTGGCCAAGGGCAAACTGACGGTGACACCGGCCGAGGAACCCGAAACCGACAAGCGTTTCCGCAACCCGTTGTGGCAGTCGCACCCCTATTTCAACCTCGTGAAGACCCAGTATCAGATCAACGCGCGCGCGATGCGCGAGGCGGCGCAGGGTCTGGACATGCTGAGCGCGGTCGATCAGCACCGGCTGAACTGGCTGACGGATCAGGTCATCGACATGTTCGCGCCGACCAACTTTCTGGCGACCAATCCCGATGCGATCGAACGGGCGCTGGAAACCGAAGGCGAGAGCCTCGTGAAAGGGCTGGAGAACCTTGTTCGCGACGTCGAGTCGCATGGCGGCGAGCTTGTGGTTTCGCTTGCCGACCGCAACGCGTTCGCTGTGGGCGAAAATATCGGCACCGCGCCGGGCGAGGTCGTCCGGCGCGAGCCTTTGTATGAACTGATCCAGTTCAGCCCGACCACCGAACAGGTGCATGCCATTCCGCTGGTGCTGTTCCCGCCCTGGATCAACAAGTTCTACATCCTCGACCTGAAGCCAGAAAACAGCCTGATCCGGTGGATCGTCGATCAGGGCTATACGCTGTTCGTCGTTTCCTGGAAAAACCCCGATGCCAGCTATGCCGATACCGGGCTGGAAGATTATGTCGATGCCTATCTTTCGGTCATGGACGCTGTCGAGGAGATTACCGAACAGCCCAAGCTGAATGCCGTCGGCTATTGCATCGGCGGCACGACCTTGTCGCTGACGCTGGCCCTGATGGAACAGCGCGGCGATGACCGTGTGGAATCGGCGACCTTCTTCACCACGCTGACCGATTTCGACGAGCAGGGCGAATTCACGCCGTTCCTTCAGGACGATTTCGTCGAGGGGATCACTGCGGAAGTCGCGCGCGCGGGCATTTTCGCCTCGCATCTCATGACCCGCACGATGAGCTTTCTGCGTGCGAACGACCTCGTCTGGGGACCGGCGATCCGGTCATACCTGATGGGCGAAGCCCCGCCCGCCTTCGACCTGCTTTATTGGAACGGCGATGCGACGAACCTTCCCGGCCGCATGACGGTCGACTACCTTCGCGGTCTGTGCCAGCAGAACCTGCTTGTGGGCGAAGGTTTTCCGATGAAGGGCCACAAGCTGACGCTTGCCGACATCAAGCTGCCGCTTTGTGCCATTGGCTGCGAGACCGACCACATCGCCCCCTGGAAATACAGCTGGCGGGGCGTCGCGAAGATGGCGAGTGCGGACAAGCGCTTTATCCTGTCGGAATCCGGCCATATCGCGGGGATCGTCAATCCGCCTTCAAAGAAGAAATACGGTCACTACACCGGCGGCACCGACTTTGCGAACGGGCCCGAGGAATGGCACGATTCGGCCAGCTTTACCGCAGGCAGCTGGTGGCCGACATGGCAGCGATGGCTGACCGAACGGTCCGGTTCAATGGTGCCTGCAAGGCAGCCAGAACCCGGATTTGGCGCGGCGCCGGGCAGCTACGTTCATGAAAGGCACTGAAATTTATGCATTTTCCTGGATGTGCAAAAATTTGCTGCAACGCAGAAATTTTGCCTTGAAATGCTGCGACGCAGAATCTATGTTCATGTCACTGTGACAGACAGGCGGTATTCCTCCCCTAGCCGCCAAAGACAGGAGATAGAGATATGGCAAAGACCCCCGATTTCACCAAGACGATGCAGGACATGATGGCGAACTTCCCGGTTGACACCTCGTCGATGCAGGACGCGTTCAAAAGCCAGTCGGCTCTGAACGAAAAGCTGTCGAAAGTCGCGCTGTCGGCTGCCGAGCGTTCGACCGAGATCTCGGCCCAGTGGGCCAAGGACTCGATCGCCCGCATTGGTGAGCTGACCGCCAAGAAAGACGACGCAAGCGCCTATGCCAAAGCGTTCACCGATTTCGCCAACGCTTCGGCCGAAACCGCTGCCGAGCACCTGTCGGCTTTCGCCGAAGTTGCGAAAAAGCTGCAGATGGAAACCGTCGATCTGCTGATGGCTGCCGGTAAGGACATGGCCAGCGACGCGCAGAAGTCGGCCGAGCAGGCCACCAAGCAAGCGCAGGACGCTGTCAAGAAAGCGACCAACGCTGCCAAGGGCTGATCGCCTTCAGGCATCAATCCGAAAGGGGTGGTCCGTGTGACCGCCCCTTTTTCCTTTGCAATTTAGGTTCTTTGCTTCCAAGATGCTGCGAATGCATTCATGAGGACAGCGATGGCCAATCCCGAACCCGCCGCGCCGCTGCTGATCAAGCGTTATGCCAGCCGGCGGCTCTATAATACCGAAACGAGCGATTATGTGACGCTCGAAGACATCGCAGGTTTCATTCGTGACGGTCGAGAGGTGAAGATCGTCGATCTCAAGACCGGCGACGACCTGACCCGGCAATATCTGCTTCAGATCATCGCAGAACACGAAAGCCGTGGCGAAAGCGTGCTTCCCGTTGACGTGCTGACCGATCTCGTGCGCAGCTATACGACTCAGGCGCAAAGCGTTGTGCCGCAATTTCTCGCCGCCAGTTTCGAGATGCTCCGCGAGGGCCAGTCCAAGATGATGGAGCGCATGACCGAGATGTCGAATCCGATGTCGCGGATGCCCGGATTCGACCAGCTTCAGCGCCAGCAGCAGGCTTTCCTGAAGGCCATGATGGGCGGCTGGGGCAGCGGCACTTCAGGCCCCGAAGCCGAAACTCAGACCGATTCCAAGGCCCCGCCCCCGGCGGATGGCGACATGGAAGAGATCCGTCGCCAGCTTGCTGCCCTGCAGAAACGGATTTCGAAGCTCTGATCTTGCGGTTCCCCGCGACAGTCGCTAACTAGCGCGGCACGGACGGTTGGCCGAGTGGTCGAAGGCGCACGCCTGGAAAGTGTGTAGGCGGGGAACCGTCTCGAGGGTTCGAATCCCTCACCGTCCGCCATTCACGCATTGCCATCCCAAGCAGCCGCCTTGCGGGGCGTTTTCCAGTGTGTTCGGGGTGAGCGAATCCCAGCCATGACGGCAAATCCTGCGGGCAGCCTGCTCGACTAAAGCAGCCAACGCACTGGATCATTCGCGTATCGCGGCACCGGCGCGCCGAGTGGCGGGCGTGGTGCCCTACTCTGCCAACTCGCGCATGACCTTGATGAGGTCGGATTTTCCTTCGAAACCGATGCCCGGCAGCTCAGGCATCACGATATGACCATCTTCGACATTCACGCTGTCTGGGAAACCGCCATAGGGCTGGAACAGGTCCGGGTAGCTTTCATTCCCGCCCAGGCCAAGGCCTGCGGCGATGTTCAGCGACATCTGGTGGCCGCCATGTGGAATGCAGCGTGACGGCGACCAGCCGAACTGGCGAAGCACGTCAAGCGTGCGCAGGTATTCCACCAGACCATAAGACAGCGCACAATCAAATTGCAGCCAGTCACGATCGGCGCGCATACCGCCATAGCGCAGAAGGTTGCGCGCGTCCTGATGCGAGAACAGGTTTTCGCCCGTAGCCATAGGCGCGTCGTAAAATTCTGAAATCGCTGCCTGAAGCGCGTAATCCAGCGGATCGCCGATTTCCTCGTACCAGAACAGCGGATAGTCGCGCAGCATCTTGGCGTAGGCGATGGCGGTTTCCAGATCGAAGCGGCCATTGGCATCGACCGCGAGCTGTGCGTCGGGTCCGATCTCTTCCAGAACTGCCTCGATACGGGCGCGATCATCGTCAATCGGGGCGCCGCCGATCTTCATCTTCACCACATTATAGCCGCGGTTCAGGTAGCCGCGCATCTCGGCCCGCAGCGCGCTGTTATCCTTGCCGGGATAGTAATAGCCGCCCGCTGCATAGACGAAGACGCGCGGATCGGCCTCGCGGCCCTTCATATCGGCCAACAGGCGAAACAGCGGCTTTTCCTCGATCTTGGCGACCGCGTCCCAGACGGCCATGTCGATTGTCCCGACCGCGACAGAGCGTTCGCCGTGGCCGCCGGGCTTTTCATTCATCATCATGGCCGCCCAGATCTTGTGCGGATCAAGATTTGTGCCGTCACCATTCATCAGGCTTTCGGGATCGGCTTCAAGGATGCGATCGCGGAATCTCTCTCGGATCAGACCGCCCTGCCCGTATCGCCCGTTCGAGTTGAACCCGTATCCGACCACCCGCCGTCCGTCGCGGACAACATCTGTCACGACGGCAACCAGACTCGCCGTCATCTTGGAAAAGTCGATATAGGCGTTGCGGATAGGCGACGAGATTGGCTTCGTGACTTCGCAGATGTCGATGATGCGCATGATGTTCCCCGGAAGATTGTCGCAGCGGCCCGCCGCTCTTGCGAATGAGATTATCCCTGCGATGTCTGGCAGGCCAATGCCGATCGGGGCCATTTCAGTGCCGGATTGGCATAGGTTAGGCTGGAATTCCAGTGCGTTCAGCGTAAGTTCATATTCTAACTGGTGCCTTATATGCATGGGACGGTATGGACACGACCTGGCTCGATGACCTTCAGGCGCTTGCCAAGACGCTGAATTTTTCGCGGGCGGCGGAAGCGCGCAATATTACCCAACCAGCCTTCGGGCGTCGCATCCGCGCGCTGGAAACGTGGTGCGGGGCGACGCTGATTGATCGCAGCACACATCGACTGTCGCTGACGCCAGCCGGGCGGATCATGATGGATGCGGCGGGCGACGTGGGCCAGCGGCTCGACCGCGCGAGGCGCGAGATCGCGCAGGCGCAAACGGCAACGGCGACGCTGACCTTCGCGGCCACCCATGCGCTGTCCTTCCGCTTCTTTCCCGGCTGGATGCAGGGGCTTGGGACAGAAATGGCCGCCCTGCCCGTCAGGCTTCTGTCCGACAATATGAAGGAGTGCGAGCGCGTGCTATTGTCGGGCGACGCCCAATTTCTTCTGTGTCACCATCACCCGGCCAGCCCGACGGCGCTTCCCGAAGCAGATTTCCGGCATATCGTCCTGTCGCACGACCGCCTTGTCCCCGTCAGTCTCCGCGACGGTGCCAAGCCGCGCTTCGCCTTGCCAGGAACGCGCGATGCGCCGGTCCCAGCCCTGCGATACGAAACCGGGTCGGGCATGGGCAGAATACTTGACGCGGTGCTGTTCGCGAAAACCGGCGAGCTTCATCTCGCGCCGGTTCTGACATCGCATCTCGCCATGGTTCTGCATGCGCTCGCGATTGAAGGCAGGGGCGTCGCATGGGTGCCCGAATCCCTTGCCGCGCCCGAATTGCGTGACGATGGCAGGCTTGTTCTGGCCGGCGGCGCAGAATGGTCGGTCGCGGTCGAGATCGGTCTGTTTCGTCCGCGCAGCCGCCTGCCCGACATGGCAGAGCGTTTCTGGCAGCAGGCCCGCCGCGCCTGATGGGTCACGGCAATTGCAGGCTCGCGGTGGCGTCGCGCAGCCGTTCCCGCAGCAGGTCGATGAAGATGCGCACCTTGGCCGACAGGTTCAGCCGCTCTGGATAGACGGCCATGACATCGGCGCGCATGAAATGGCGCGGCAGCACGACTTCCAGCTTACCGGCGCGGACATGTCGCGCAATGTCCCATTCCGAGCGGAGCATGATTCCGTGTCCGTCCAAAACCCACTGCACGGCGATTTCGCCGTCATTGCTGGACAGCCGACCCGCGACGCGCACATTTTCCTCGTTCCCGAAACGCCAGACGTCATAGGCTGAATGCTCCTGACGCAGCACGATACAGTCATGCTGCGCGAGATCGGCGAGCCGCTTAGGCCGCCCGTGGCGGCGCAGGTAATCCGGTGCCGCAATCAGCACACGCCGGTTGCGCAGGATCAGCCCCATCACCTGACTGGTGGCCGTCGGCTCGCCAAAACGGATCTGCAGGTCGATCCCCTCATCGACGATATTGAGAGGCGCGTCGGTCAGAACGAGTTGAACCTGCACATTGGGATAGAGCGCCGAAAAAGCGGATATGGCTGGCGCCACATGTTCGCGCCCGAACTGAAAAGTCGCGTTGATCCGCATCAGCCCCTGCGGATCGCCGCGCGACGAGGTCATCGCCTCCTCCACGGTCGCAATACGCTCGATGATGTCGAGAGACGAGCTCAGATAGGCATCGCCTTCGCCGGTCAGGCGCAGCCGTCGCGTGGTCCGGTTTATCAGACGCACGCCCAGACGGTCCTCGATCCGCGCCAGCCTGCGGCTTACGGCAGATGCCGTTAGCCCGAGTTCCAGCGCCGCTTCGGCAAGACTGTTGCGCTGCGCGACGACGGCGAAGAATTCCATGTCCGACTGGCTGCTCATCCGCGCCCCACTCGTTCCTTGAATTCAATAATGAAGTGAATATTCGGAAATTCATAGCGCGGATTGCAGCAGTTAAGCTTCACCTGTCCTGCCATGCGGCGGGGCGACCGGCCGGGGGAGACGCCGGGTTGCATGGGCACGGACGGACGCGCTGCGGGAACGGCGCATCCCCGACCAAGGCAAACACGACCGGGCCCGCCCCGTTGGGCAAAACACAGGGAGGACGACATGACATTACGCAAGACAATTCTCGTCAGCGCCGCCATCGCGCTGAGCGCCGCAATACCAGCTTTCGCACAGGATGCGGCGTCGTTTCCGACCAAGGCGATGACCTATATCATCCCCTTCGATGCCGGGGGCGAATCCGACATCTCGGCACGGTTTCAGCAGGCCGAATGGAACGAGCATACCGGCCAGGATGTCATCATTCAGTATCAGCCCGGCGCGGGCGGTGCGCAGGCGTGGTCGCAACTGAACGACATTGCGGGCGACGGCTATACGATCATGGGCATCAACCTGCCCCACACCATCCTGCAACCGCTGGAGGGCGATGCCGGCTACAAGACCGAGGATCTGACGCCGGTTCACTATTTCCACTATACGCCCAATGCGATTTTCGTGACCGCCGACAGCGAATTCGAAACGCTTCAGCAGCTGATCGACTATGCCAAGGCGAATCCCGGCATGGTCACGTTTGCGGGCTCTGGCTCCAAATCGGCGAACAATCTCGGGCAGCTTGAATTCGACAGTGCGGCGGGCGTGACCACGACCTATGTTCCGTTCTCGGGCACCGGGCCGTCGGTGACGGCGGTTCTGGGCAAGCAGACCACGGCAGGCTTCAACTATGCGACCTCGGCCATGGCGCAGGGTGACGCGCTCCGCATGCTCGCAGTTGCCTCGGACGAACGCATGCCGGCCTTCCCGGATGTGCCGACCTTCAAGGAACTCGGCTTCGACATCGTCGGCGGTGCCTATCGCGGCGTGGCCGTTCCTGCCTCGACGCCCGAAGATCTTCGCCAGCGGATTTCCGACATTGTGGCAGAGATCAACGCCGACCCGGATTTCGTCAAGAAGATGGAGGATGGCGGCTTCGTTCTGACCGACATCACCTATGACAAGATGCCGGATTTCGTGGCCCAGATGACCGCGGAATATTCCGAGGGCGCCAAGGCGCTTGGCATCGGCCAGTAAGCAGCGGGACAGCGAATGGAACTGCTCAGCTATTTTCTGCATGCGCTGACACCGATGAACCTGCTTCTCGCGCTTGTGGGCGTGGTGCTGGGGACGGTGATTGGCGCGCTGCCGGGACTGTCGGCCACGATGGCGGTGGCTGTGCTGGTTCCATTCACCTTCGCGATGGAGCCCGCTTCGGGCCTCATCGCGCTTGGCGCGATTTACACGGGCGCGATTTACGGGGGTGCCTTCGCTGCGATCCTTGTGAACACGCCCGGCACACCTTCGTCGATCGCGACAACCTTCGACGGCTACCCGATGGCACGCCGGGGCGATGGCGGGCTGGCAGTAACGCTGGCCACCTTCGCCTCTGTCTCGGGCGGGATCGTGGGGGCGCTGGCGCTTCTGTTTCTGGCCCCGCCGCTGGCAAAGGTGGCACTGGCATTCGGGCCGCCGGAATATTTCTGGCTGGCAATCTTCGGACTTACGCTGATTGCGGCACTGTCGGTCGGCAATACGCTGAAAGGGCTGATCGGGGCCTGTATCGGGTTGCTTCTGTCGATGGTCGGCGTGGCGGTGGTCGGCGGCGATGTGCGCCTGACCGGCGGTCTGCCGTCATTTCTGGGCGGCATCGACGTGGTGTCGGCGCTGATCGGTCTTTACTGCATCCCGGTAATACTCGATCTGGTGGCGACCAAGGCCGCGCATCTGAAGGTCGAGGCTGACGACAAGGGCTATCGGCTGGCCGAGGCTGCGGCAATCGCCTGGAAGTCCAAGTTCAACGTCGTCCGGTCATCCGTGATCGGCACGGTCGTGGGCATCCTGCCCGGGGCGGGCGGCTCCATCGCCGGGCTGGTCAGCTATACCGAGGCACGCCGCGCCTCTCCTCGCTCGGCCAATTTCGGAAAGGGCGAACCCGATGGCGTGATCGCGACCGAGGCGGCAAACAACGCCACGGTCGGCGGCGGCTTCATCCCGACGCTGGTGCTGGGTATCCCCGGCACGCCGCCCGACGCGATCATCCTTGGCGCGCTGCTTGTGCAGGGCATCAAGATCGGGCCGCAGCTTTTCAACGCCGAGGCCGATACCGTCTATACCTTCATCTATGGGCTGCTGATCGCGACCGTGCTGATGTTGCCGGCGGGGCTTCTGATCGGGCGCTATGCCTACAGGTCGATCATCTCGTTTCCGAAATCGCTGCTGGTGCCGACCATCGCATTCCTGACGGTCGTCGGCTCATTCGCGATCCATTCCAACGTGCATGACGTGCAGGTGATGTTCGTTCTGGGCGTCATTGGCTGGATATTGAACCGCTACGGCTTCCAGCCATCGCCTATCGTGCTGGGCCTCGTTCTGGGTCAGATCGCGGAACAGGGCTTCGTGCAAAGCTGGCTGATCGGCAGTTCGACCGGCAATCTGGCGGGAATGTATTTCGGCCGGCCGATCAGCATTGCGATCATTGCCGCTGCAGCCCTGACGCTGTGTTACCCGTTCTACGCCGAATGGCGCGCACGCCGGCGCAACAGCGAACCGCTGACAGAGATCGCGACCGAGGCAGAGGCCCACCCGACCGCCCCTGCCGCGACCGGGGCGCCCCAGGCATCCACCCGCGACACCGGCGCGATGATCTGTGCGGCCATATTCGTGGTGATCGGCGCGATTGCCCTGATGGATACCGCGGATATGAGCGCGATGGGCGCCGTCTTTCCGCGCGCGATCTCCATCCTGCTGATCGGCTTTTCGCTGGTCATGATCGGCCTTGCGCTGACCGGCCGCGGTGTTCGCGCACCCGCGCCCGAACCCGCAGAGGCGTCGCGCAAACGTATCGCGCTTGGCGTGGCTTTTGCCGCCTGGGTATTTGCGATCCCGGTGCTTGGCTTCGGGGCCAGCAGCCTGATCGCGTTTCTGGTCATCATGTTCATCGCCGAACACGAACCGCAGCCCAATGCAGTCTGGCTTCGCCGTATTGTGATCGCGATTGCGATTGTGGCGCTGTTCTGGCTGCTCATGGCGAAGGGTCTGCTTTTGCGGATGCCGGACGGCCTGCTGTTCTAGCCGCCGGCCCCCGCCCCACCACATGAACGCTGCCGCGTCCCGGCCGCAGGAAAGAGGAGTCCCATGTCTGACAACCGCATGAACATCGCCGTCATTCCCGGTGACGGCATCGGCAAGGAAGTCGTGCCGGAAGGCATCCGGGTGCTGGAAGCCGCCGCCGGAAAATATGGGCTGAATTTCCGGTTCGACGATTTCGACTTCGCCTCCTGCGACTATTACGGGCGCCACGGCCAGATGATGCCCGACGACTGGAAGGATCAGGTCGGCGGTCATGACGCGCTGTTCTTCGGCGCGGTCGGCTGGCCGGAATCCGTCCCGGATCACATCTCGCTCTGGGGGTCGCTGATCCAGTTCCGGCGCGAGTTCGACCAATATGTCAGCCTGCGCCCCGCAAGACTGATGCCGGGCGTCAAATCGCCTCTGGCCGGTCGCGGGCCCGGTGACATCGACATGATGATCGTGCGCGAGAACACCGAAGGTGAATATTCCTCGGTGGGGGGGCGGATGTTTCCCGGCACGGACCGGGAGGTGGTCATTCAGGACACGGTGATGACCCGCACCGGCATCGACCGCATCCTGCGTTACGCTTTCGATCTGGCGGCCAAGCGCAGCGGCAAGCTGACCTCGGCCACCAAATCGAACGGCATCTCCATCACGATGCCCTATTGGGACGAGCGCGTGATCGAGATGGCGAAATCCTATCCCGACATCGCCGTCGACAAGTATCACATCGACATCCTGACGGCGCTTTTCGTTCTGCACCCTGATCGCTTCGACGTGGTCGTGGCGTCGAACCTGTTCGGCGACATCCTGTCCGATCTTGGCCCTGCCTGCACGGGAACCATCGGCATCGCGCCATCGGGTAATATCAACCCGGAACGCGCCTTTCCGTCGCTGTTCGAACCTGTCCATGGCTCTGCCCCCGACATTGCGGGGCAAGGTATCGCGAACCCTGTCGGCCAGATCTGGGCGGGGGCGATGATGCTGGACCATCTTGGACACGCCGAAGCCGCCAGCGGCATCATGGCGGCGATTGAACGCGTGCTTGCCGAACCGGCATTGCGCACCCGCGATCTGGGCGGCACCGCCAACACCGAAGATTGCGGCAAGGCGATAGCCGACGCGCTCGGCTGATTTTCACATATCCCGTTTCAGGAGTTTCTCATGAACACCTACAAGATCGCCGCCATTCCCGCTGACGGTATCGGCCCCGAGGTCATTGCCGCCGGCCTGCAGGCACTGGAAGCCCTTGCCCGGCGGGATGGAGGCTTCGCCTTCGACGTGACCGAATTCGACTGGAGTTCCGCGCGCTACAAGAAGACCGGCGCGCTGATGCCCGAGGACGGGCCGGAACAGTTGAAGGTCTTCGATGCCATCTTCTTCGGTGCGGTCGGCGCACCCGATGTCCCCGATCACGTCACGCTCTGGGGGTTGCGACTGCCGATCTGTCAGGGCTTCGATCAATACGCGAATGTGCGGCCGACAAAAATACTGCCGGGCATCACCTCGCCTCTGGCCGGGGTTGGGCCGGGGGATCTGGACTGGGTGATCGTGCGCGAGAACTCGGAAGGGGAATATTCCGGTCACGGTGGCCGCGCGCATAAGGGCCTTCCCGAAGAGGTCGGCACCGAGGTCGCGATCTTCACCCGCGCCGGCGTGACGCGGATCATGCGCTATGCCTTCGGGCTGGCGCAGTCACGCCCCCGGAAACTGCTGACCGTGGTCACGAAATCCAACGCGCAGCGACACGGCATGGTGATGTGGGACGAGATCGCGGCAGAGGTATCAAGGGAATTTCCCGATGTGACCTGGGACAAGATGCTGGTCGATGCGATGACAGTTCGCATGGTCAAAAACCCCAAAAGTCTGGACACCATCGTGGCGACCAATCTGCACGCAGATATCCTATCTGACCTTGCCGGTGCGCTGGCGGGCAGTCTTGGCGTCGCGCCGACCGGCAATATCGACCCCGAAAAGCGCTTTCCGTCCATGTTCGAGCCTATCCACGGCTCGGCCTTCGACATCACCGGCAAGGGCATCGCGAACCCCGTCGCGACCTTCTGGACCGCCGCCCAAATGCTGGATCATCTGGGCGAGGCGGATGCTGCCAAGCGTCTGATGCGCGCTGTCGAAAAGGTCTGCGCCGATGGTATCCTGACCCCGGATGTCGGCGGCAACGCCACAACGCAGCAAGTGACCGACGCGGTCGTGGAAGCGATCCGGGGCGAGAATATCTGACGCCGGGCGAGGGCGATTAGCCGGGCAGCTGGCCCAGCCCGGACAACCGCTTTCCAAGCAGGGCATTGGCCACGATTGCTTCGGTATAAATTCCGAAAAGATCGTCATAGAGTTCGCGCATCGACGCATCAGGCTCGTAAACCCGGTCTGTCCGCGTCATTGCATCATGTGCCTCGGCAAAACCGGCGAAAAGGCCCGCGCCAATTCCGGCGAGGATTGCCGCGCCCAGCACCCCCGGCTCTTTCGCGGTCAGCGTTCGCAATGGGATACCCAGCACATCGGCGCGGATCTGCGTCCACGACGCAGAGCGAAAGCCGCCGCCGCCGCATGTCATCATCGCGACTGGCGACCCTATCGAGGCCTGCAACAGCCCCAGCGCGTGGCGCGCCGACAGTGCGACCCCCTCATAGACCGCGCGGGCAAAGTCGGGCAATGCCGTCTGGCGCGAAACGCCCAGAAAGGCCGCCCGCAGGTCCGCATCCCAGACCGGTGCGCGCTCGCCTTCCAGTTGCGGCATGAAAAGCGGTGTCGCTGAGCGCCTTGGCGACGCCGCGACAAGCGCGCTCATTTCGTCCATCGAAATGCCGGACATCTCGGCAAACCATCGCTTCGCATCGCCCCCGGACTGGGTCGGCGCAGCATGGACCCGCAGGCCGCGATATTCGGGAAAGACGATACTGCCCGTCACGGGCGCGACCCGGCGCGAGGTAATTCCCAGATTTTCGCTCGTCCCGCTGAGATAGGCCGCCGCCCCCTCGCCGACCGCGCCCGCGCCGATCAGCCCGGCCCAGGCATCCATCGTCCCGGTCACAAGCGGACAGCCCGCGAAAGGACCCTCGCGAAATCTGCCCGCGATCTCGGTCAGACCGACCAGCGGCGCGACCCGTTCGGCCGCACCGGGCACCAGCGCCAGCACCCCGCCGATGTAATCAAGATCAGCACCAACAAGTCCGATATTGGATATCGGATCGCTGGAAACCTCACCCGTAAGGTGCCAGATGCAATAGTCTTTCGGTAGCAGGACATAGCGCGTTCGCGCCCATATCTCGGGGCGGTGCTGCGCCACCCATTCCATTCGCGCGATCGCGTGACTGGCGTGAACCGGGGTCGGCGCGCCCCACCATTCGGTCTTCTGCCGTTCCGGCACGCGCATATCCAGTTTCGCCGCGACCGCGCCAGCCCGCCCGTCCTGCCACAGGATCGCTGGCAGCAAGGCCTCGCCGCGTTCATCGACAAAGACATGCGTGTTGACCTGACTGCACAGCCCGATGGCAAGCGCCTGATGGCCCGCGAATTGCGAAAGCGCCTGCTCGACTAGACGTGTCCAGTCGCGAGGGTCCTGCTCGACATAGTTCTGGCCGCTTCGGCGCGTTGGGTAAGTGGCGGAAAATTCATCATGAACGCGGCCGTCGAGGCCGATCGCCGCTGCCTTGACGGACGTGGTCCCGACATCAATGCCGATGATGACCTCGCCGCCCATGCCCACCCTTTCGTATCACGCCCGATGCGGAAACCGGCGCGACTTGCCCCGTGCTGGGGCAAAGTCTGCGCCGTGACCCGCAGCCGCTGGCCGGCGCAAAAGCGCCCTTCCATCAAATGCATCACGCAAATGCGCCGACCGCAAGGGCCAGGACGGCGCCGCAGCCAGCGCCACAGCGGCAGGCCGAGGACGCGAAGTTATTCGACGCCGTAGATGCGCGCGATATCGTCCAGCATAAGCCCTGCCGCGATGACGCCGCCGGCGGTGTTCCAGATGCCGTCATCGACCTCGTGGACACGGCCCGCCTTCACCGCTGACAACGACTGCCAAAGCGGATCGGAAAGCGCCTCGTCTTTCAGCGCGACCCCGTCGCCATTGCCGGTGTCATAGGTGAAATAGAAGATCCGGTCGCCGTCCATGTCCGGGATGCTTTCCTTTCCGGTGCGGATGGCGAATTCCTCGACATCCTGATTGGGCGGACGGTGAAAGCCCAGTTCCTTCAGGACAACGCCGGAAAAACTGTCGAGCTGATAGATACGGATCTGACCGGGCGTGAAGCGGATGACCGACACCTTTTCCTGCGTCTTGTCGCCCAGCTTTTCGCGCAGTCCCGCGACCTTCGCCTCATAAGCCGCGATCACCTCTTCGCCCTTCTCACTCAGCCCGAGCGTTTCGGCGTAGAGGCGAAAGTTTTCCTTCCAGTCCCCGCGCAGACGTTCCGACAAAACCGTGGGCGCTATCGCCGAGAGCTGAGGATAGATCTCCTCGTGCCGCATCTTGTTTCCGATGATGAGGTCGGGCTGAAGTGCCGCCAGCATTTCCAGATTGATCGCCGATTCCGTGCCGAGCGGTGTTACATCCTTCATCGCCTCGGTGATGTGGGGCCACCAGGGATCGCCAACGAATGAATTGGCCGCACCAATCGGGGTGACACCAAGCGCGAGAAGCGCCTCGGTCCCTTCATTCGTCAGGATCACGACTTTCTCGGGCGCGTCAGGAACCTCTGTCATGCCCATCGAATGCGTGATCTCGCGCGCAAGCACAGGATGCGCCGCAAGGCCGAGTGCAAGCCCGGCCCCAAGTGCCAGACTTATAAAACGCCGCCGCATCGGATTCATTGTCATTTCCCGCCCCTTCATGTCGGTCATGCCCGGACGAGCACTTGCCGGGCCGCTGTTCAGGGCGTATTCCTGACTTAAACGATAAACCAAGTCAATCAGAAGCGACCCGAGTTGACCCGGCCCAATATCATCCTCGCGCTCGCGCTTTGCGTCATTGCCGCCGCGGTCATCAGCCTGCATGTCGGGCTTCGCTTCTATGGCCCGGCTCAGGTTGTGCATGCGCTTTTCGGCGGGGCGGACGACACGGACGCGCTGATTATCCGCACCCTGCGACTGCCGCGCATGGCTGTCGCAATCACCTGCGGGGCGGCGCTGGCACTGTCGGGGCTGCTGATGCAGACGGCGACGCGCAACCCATTGGCCGAGCCGGGGCTGCTTGGGGTGAATGCCGGTGCAGCACTGGCGGCAGTGATCGGCGTCACCTTCTTCGGCGCGACCGGCCTGCTTGCCGTTTCGGCCATTGCAGCACTTGGCGCGGTCGTCGCGGTCGCGGTGGTTTTCGGGATTTCGATGATGGGAGATGTGCGATTCGATCCTGCCTCGATCCTGCTTGCCGGGGTCACGCTTGCGGCGCTTTGCGGGGCGCTGTCGCAGGTCATCCTGCTAAGCCATGAAACAGCTTTCGAAACCTTGCTGTTCTGGCTGGCCGGAAGCTTTGCCGACAGGGATATCCGGCTGGTCTGGATCGGCGCGCCGGTGGTCCTGCTCGGCATCGTCGCGACGATCCGGCTTGCGCCCTCGCTGGATGCGCTGCGCGCCGATGACGACACGGCGGCGGCGCTTGGGGTGCCGGTGCTGACGGTCAGGGTTCTGTCACTTGCACTGGCGGCGCTGCTTGCGGGCGTCTCGGTCGCGCTTGCGGGACCGGTGATCTTCATCGGGCTGATCGCGCCGCATCTGGTCACCCGGCTGCTGCCCGGTGCCACGCATGGATGGCTGGCGCTTGCCTGCCCGCTGGCCGGAGCACTTCTGGCGCTTCTGGCGGATATGCTTGCGCGCATCATCGTGGCGCCGGCTGAAGCGCCGATGGGGACCGTGCTTGCGCTTGTCGGCGTGCCTGCGCTTGTGATCCTGCTGCGCCGGTCGGGCGCGAGGCAAGCGGCATGAGCGTCGCGACTGTCGATATTGCGCAGAAGGCAAGGTCCGCGCGGTCGGGGCGTTCGCGCTTGCTCGCCCTCGCAGCAGCCTTGCTTATGCTGATCGTTCTTGGCTGCGGTATCGGGTCAAGCTTCATGCCGCCCGGACGCGTCATCGCCGCGCTAGCGGGACACGGGGCGGGCACGGATGGGATCATCCTGTGGACCCTTCGCCTTCCACGCGTGGGTCTTGCCGTTGCAGGAGGCGTTGCGCTGGCACTGTCGGGCGCGATCCTGCAGCGCGTGGCGCGCAATCCGCTTGCCGCGCCTTCGATCCTCGGGATCACAGATGGCGCGGCGGTGGGCGTTGTCGGGTTCCTGTGGCTGTTTTCGAACGAAACCAACAGCCTGACAGTCTCGATCCACTGGCAGCCGCTTGCCGCGATGCTTGGTGCTGCTGGTTTTGCCGCCATTACCGGCGCGCTGACCTTGTCCGATCCAAGGCGCGGCCCGCTTGGCATGATCCTTTACGGCGTCGCGATGGCAGCCTTGGCGAAAGCAATGGTGACGTTGCTGATGATCATGGGACCGATCTATCGTGCCGGACAGGCGTTGACATGGCTGTCCGGTTCGGTCGGCGCTGCGCATTGGTCAGACGTCGCGATCCTTGCAGCAATCATCCTGTGCTGCCTTCCGCTGCTGATCCTCGCCGCGCCGGTTCTGGCGCAATTGCGCCTAGATGCGGAATCGGCGCGTTCGACCGGACTGTCGCTTGGCGCGGCGCAGATCGGTCTGGTGCTTCTTTCGGTCCTGCTGACCGCCTCCGCGGTTGCCTTTGTCGGTGCGATCGGCTTTGTCGGTCTGATCGCGCCCCATGCCGCGCGACGGATCATCGGCGACGGCAGCGCGCTGTGGTTGCCCGCGACCGCGCTGATCGGGGCGGGGCTGGTTCTGGCCGCCGACATCACCGCGCGCGTGGTCGCGCCGCCGCTGGAACTGCCTGCCGGCGCGGTAACGGCGGCGGTCGGTGCGCCGCTGTTTCTGCTGTTGCTGGTCAGGGAAAGGGCCGTGCATGACTGAGCCCCTTTTCAGCCTTCAGAAAGCCCGCGCCGGCTATGGCCGCCTGCCGGTTTTCGACGGGCTCGACCTCGATCTGCCGGCGGGCAAGGTCATCGCGCTCTGCGGGCCGAATGGCAGCGGCAAATCGACCGTGCTTCGGGCCCTGCGCAAGCTGCTGCCGGTGGTCGAGGGGCGTATCCTGCTGGATCAGCGCGAACTGGCCGCATGGCCCGATAAAGAGCTGGCGCGCCGCCTTGCCATGCTGTCGCAGTCCCCCGAGGCCCCGCCCGAGATGAGCGTGGCCGAACTTGCCATGCTGGGTCGGTTCGCCCACCGCAAGCCGCTGGCTGGCCCTTCGCAGAATGACCGCGACGCCTGCGCACGCGCCCTTTCCGCAGCCGGACTGAGCCATCTTGCGCAGGTCCCGCTCGGCTCGCTTTCCGGCGGCCAGCGGCAGCGGGCGTGGATAGCGATGGTGCTCGCGCAGGAATCGGGAACGATCCTGCTGGATGAGCCGACCAACCATCTGGACATCGCGCACGCCTTCGAGGTGCTTGAACTCGTGCGCCACCTCAACCGCGCCGAGGGGCGAAGCATCGTGGTCGTTCTGCACGATCTTAACCTGGTTACGCGATATGCGGATCATGTGGTGATGTTCGACGCCGGTCGCGTCGCGGCGCAAGGCAGTGTCGCCGAGGTACTGACCGAGCAGCGACTGGCAGATGTCTATGGGATCAACGTGTGCATCCTGCGACCGGACGAGCTCGACTACCCGGTCATTGTACCGCTGCATACCCACGCGCGCCGTTCCGACCGACCCGAGTAAGGCCGGATAATGGGCCCCTTACCGGCGCGAATGCGCCGAAGCCCCCTGCGTCTTGCGCGGATCGTCGACGGTAGCCTTACGTAGCGAAAGTTTAGGCTTGCCGAGCCGGGCTTCATCGCCGATTCTGGTCACGGGCGCAGCCACCGGCGAATTACGCCGGAGCAGTAGCGTTCATGCGATTTCGCTGGATGTGCGAAGTGCCGCTGCGAAATCTTGTGCGTTAACTATGAGATTTTTGGTTAACCCATTGACCCCAGCCGATAAATATTTGCTATTTGTGCTATTGTATCCAACGGTCCGTGACATTCGGCGTCTGTCGCTCTGGGGATCAAACAAAAAGTCGAGACAAGAGAGTATTTTGGATATGAAAGACTTTGATTATCAGCCCCTTCCCAACTCCAAAGTCGAGCTTGGCTATCTTGCGGGCGATCTGACATTCATGACACGGGTTCTTTCGGCGCATATTCGCGTCGCCAATGTCGAATTTCAGCGTGAATGGGATACGGTCAGCGGATCGCTGACCCTGCTGAGCCTGATCGGGCTCAATCCCGAAATTTCCCAGAACGATCTGGCCGCGGTTGCGGTCATGAAGAAATCAGCCGTCACCAAGATTGTCACCGACCTGGAGGAACGCGGCTTGGTCATCCGCGACAAGCACAAGTCGGATCGGCGCTTCAACGCCCTGACGCTCAGCCCCGAGGGCGAGGCTTTCTGGAAGGACATGCGCAAACGATCCGAGATGCGCCACGAACATCTGCTGCACCCATTGAGCGCGCGCGACCGCGAGAAGCTGTTTTCGCTTCTGGGTCGCCTGATCGCCCATTACAGCGAGGATCGCTCGGGGAGCCGTAGCGGGGCCAGCATCAAAAGCCACTGAACGCGAGGGCTAGCTAGCGAACCGTTATCGGTATGGGCAGGCAGCGACGGCCCGTCAGGATCGCGATGCCGTCAGGCACCAGCGCTTGCAAGGCCGGGTGGTCGCTGCGCAGCCCGCCCGTATAATGCCCGAAAGCAGGCAGGATCAGGTGGTCGCGGCCAACCAGAAACGCGGGGCGGGCACGCCCCGCGACGCGCGCCTTCGGGTGATAGTGGCCCGAGATATCCGGTCCCTGCCCCGGCATCGCGATATGGCGAAGGCTCAGCCCGCCCCACGCCATCGCCTCGGCACCCGAGGCGCTATCGTGATTGCCGGCAATCAGAAACGTCTCTCGGCATCCGGTCAGGTCCGTGAACTGGGCACGCTCGGCTTCCGGCAACGCCACTGCGGCGGAATTGTCGTCGTAGATATCGCCAAGAAGCGCCAGTCGCGACGGGCGCAAATCCTCCAGTTCCGTCTGAAGCCGGAGGAGCGTCTCTCGTGTCTCGAACGGCGGCAACAATGCGCCGCCGCGCCTGGCCATGCGTTCGGACTTGCCAAGGTGAAGGTCGGAAACGATCAGCATGTCCTGTGACGGCCAGTAAAGCGCGCCAGAGGCACGGGCGACGAAATCCTGCCCTGCAAAGCGGAACGCGTAACCTGTCATGCCGCGGCCAGACCTGCCTCGGTCATCAGGCGCGCTGCCTCTTCCTCCAGCAGGCGATCCTCACCAAGTCCCTGGATCGGCACCCTGCCCGCCTCCAGCATCAGGGGCGCGGCCAAGGGTGTCACATGGGGCGGCATGGCGGTGACAATCTGAGGGCGCGCGATCAGCATTTCCTCGATCCGGCCGAAATCCACGAGGCCGCGCATCGCCTCTGTCCGGGTCAGGCGCAGCAAGACATGATCCGGGTCGTGCCGGCGCAGCGTGTCATAGATGATGTCGCTGGAAAAGGTCGCCTGCTTCCCGGACTTGCGCTGCCCCGGCAAATTGCGTTGCAACAGCCCCGCCACGGTCGCGACATTCCGGAAGCTGCGCTTCATCACCGCGTTCTCGCCCAACCAATCCTCCAGCCCGTCGCGAAGCGAGGCGCGCGTGAAGAAGGGCGCGGGGTCTGTGACGAGGTCCATCGACCAGATCAGAACAGCGTAATCGGTGGCGACGAAACCCAGCGGGCCAAGGCCCGTCTCCTCCATTCGTCGGGTCAGGATCAGGCCGAGCGTCTGGTTCGCGTTGCGACCGGCGAAGCTATAGGCGCAGAAATAGGCCCGTCCGCCGCGCATGAAGCTTTCGCAGGTCAATGTGCCCGGTCGCGGCAGGACAGAGATCTCTCGCTGCAATTCCAGCCAATCCCGCGTCGATCCCGGAAGCGCATCCCATTTCTGCGGGTCGCCGATCAGTGCCAGAACGCGCGCCGACAGCTCGGTCGATGTGGCAAGCTTCGTGCCGTTGAAGACCGCGATCTTCGGCTGCCGCGAGGGCTGCGGCGTGACCTCGACCACCATTTCGCGCAGACGGTCATAGCGCACGGTCTTGCCGCCGATCAGGAAGGTGTCGCCCGGTGAAAGACTGGCTGCGAAGCCTTCCTCGACCTCACCAAGGGGTGCGCCGCCATTGCGGTTGCGGACTTTCAGGGTCTCGACATCGTTGATGGTGCCGATATTCATGCGGATCATCCGCGTGGCGCGCGGGTCGCGCAACTGCCACAGACCGCCGCGTTCCACCAGCCTCTGCCAGCGATCATAGGCGCGCAGCGCATAGCCGCCAGTTGCCGCGAAATCCAGACAGTCATCGAATTGCGCGCGGTTCAGCGCGGCATAGGGGCCGGCGCTTCGGAATTCGGCGAATAGCGCGTCGGCATCGAACGGCCCGGCGCAGGCGGTCAGCAGTATCTGCTGGCACAGCACATCCAGCCCGCCGCGGGACGCAACCGGGCCACGTCCCTCGCCATCCAGATCGCCCTCGGCCACGGCTTGCAGCGCGGCCACGCATTCGATGACTTCGAAGCGGTTGGCCGGCACGATCCGCGCCTTCGAGGGCGCATTATAGCGGTGATTGGCACGCCCGATCCGCTGCACCAGCCGCTTGACGTTCTTCGGCGCGCCGACCTGAATGACCAGATCGACATCGCCCCAGTCGATGCCCAGATCCAGACTGCCCGTGGCCACCACCGCACGCAGTTCACCCGCCGCCATTGCGGCCTCGACCCTCTCGCGGACTTCGCGCGACAGGCTGCCATGATGCAGCCCGATCGGCAGGTTCGCATCGTTGACGGCCCAAAGCGCCTGAAAGAACAGCTCGGCCTGCGCGCGTGTGTTGATGAACACCAGCGTCAGCCGCGCTGCGGCGATCTCGTCCATCACGTCCTGCGCCGCATAGCGGCCGCCGCCACCCGACCACGGCGCGGGTAAGGCGGTTTCCAGCATGGCGATATCCGGCGCAGGGCCGGGATCGGCCATGACAATCCGCGCGCCGCCCAGATATTCGGCAAGGGCCGTGGGGTCGTCCACCGTAGCCGACAGGGCAGAAACACGCAGATCTGGCGACAGGGTCCTCAACCGGGCCAGTCCCAGCATCAGCTGATCGCCGCGCTTGCCTTCCGCCAGCGCATGGATTTCGTCGATGACGACCCGCTTCAAGGCGCCGAATATCTTCGGAGCTTCCGGATAGGACAGCATCAGCGCCAGACTTTCCGGCGTGGTCAGCAGGATTTCGGGCGGATCGACGCGCTGTCGGGCGCGTCGGGATGAGGCAGTGTCGCCGGTGCGATCCTCGATCCGGATATTCAGGCCCAGATCGGCCACAGGCCGCGAGAGATTGCGCGCGATGTCATTCGTCAGCGCCTTCAGTGGAGAGACATAAAGCGTGTGCATCCCCTGATGCGGGCCGTTCAGAAGATCGGCCAGCGTAGGCAGAAACCCGGCCAGCGTCTTGCCGCCGCCGGTCGGCGCGATCAGCAGCGTGTCGTCGGTTGCATCGAACAGGTCAAGCTGATGGGGATGTGGCTTCCAGCCTTGCCTGCTGAACCAGTCGCCGATCCTGGCGGGCAGGCTCATGTCACCTCTGGCGGCAGCATGGCGCGCAGGGTTTCGATCCGGTCGGCCTCGGCCGCGGGCTTGTCGTCGCGGATGCGGCTGATGCGGGGAAAGCGCATGGCGACGCCGGATTTGTGCCGCGCAGAGCGGTTCAGGCCTTCGAACGCGACCTCGACCACCTTTGACGGTTTGACCGCCCGCACCGGACCATAGCGGTCAACGGTATTATTGCGCACGAACCGGTCGAGCGCCTTCAATTCCTCATCCGTGAAGCCAAAATAGGCTTTTCCGACCGGCACCAGTTCATCCCCGTCCCACACCCCGAAGGTGAAATCCGAATAATAGCCCGAGCGTTTGCCGTGGCCACGTTGGGCATATAGCAGCACAGCGTCGATCACCAAGGGATCTCGCTTCCATTTGAACCACGGGCCTTTCATCCGCCCGGCCAGATAGGGGCTGTCGCGGCGCTTTATCATCACGCCTTCGATCACCGCGTCGGGCGGATCGGCGCGCAGCGCGGCCAGATCGTCCCATGTCGCGAATTCCAGCAGCGGCGAGGCGTCGATCTGCGGATCGGCAAGCCCCGTGATTGCCAGGTCCAGCCGCGCCCGACGGTTGTCGAATGGCAGCGCGCGCAGATCCTCGCCGCCCCAGATCAGCAGATCATAGCCGCGCAGACCCGCCGGATGGCTTTCGAGCAATTTCTTGGAAACCGTCTTGCGGTTCAGGCGCTGCTGCAACTCGCCGAATGTGCCGACCTGATCGCCGCGCCGGACCAGCAATTCCCCGTCGATCACCCCGTCGAAATCAAGTCGGTCCAGAAGATCAGGGAAGGCCCCGCCGATATCCTCGCCCGTTCGGGAATACAGGCGTCGCGTTCCCTGATCGGACACGGCCTGCACACGGATGCCGTCCCATTTCCATTCCGCTGCATACTCCGCCGGGTCGAGCGCCTTCAGCGCATCGAGATCGGTTGCCGTGGACAGCATGACTGGCCGGAAAGGCGCAAGCGCCGCGGCCTCGGGCTTCGCGCCCCCTTCCGCCCAGCCGAACAGTTCCAGATAAGGCGGTGTCAGGCCGTGCCAGATCTCCTCGATCTCGGTCAGGGGAAGGCCGCCATATTCGGACAGGGCCGCCCTCGCCAGCCGGGCAGAAACGCCGACACGCATCCCCCCGGTCGCAAGCTTCAGATAGGCATAGCGTTCGGACGGGTTCAGCGCATCCAGCCGCGACGCAATCAGCGCGGGCAGGCCGGCCTTGCCGGTGGTCTGGAATTCCTCGACCAGTTGCGGCAAAGGCAGGTCTGGATCGTTCGGGGGGGTGTCAGGCTCTGGCCAGATCAGCGCGATGGTTTCGGCAAGATCGCCCACGAAATCATAGCTGATCGCGAACAGTTCCGGGTCCACGCGTTCCGCCACCAGACCGCGCAGAAGCGAGGGCGTGACCGCGCGCAATTTCAGATCACCCGTCAGCGCCGCCAGTGCCAGCCCGCGTTCCGGGTCGCTGACGGCGGCGAAATACTGCGCCAGCAGACGCAGCTTGCCATTTCGCTGCGGCGTGAAGGCCAGCCGTTCCAGAAGGGCCGCGAAATCCTTCATTCGGCCTCATCCTCGTAACCCGCCAGATGCAGCGGGCGGGCGGCGCGGCCCTGCAATTCGCACCAACGGATCACCGCATCTTCACGGCCATGCGTCACCCATGTTTCGGCGGGGTTCAGTTCGTCGATGGTGCGGGTCAGATCGGCCCAGTCCACATGGTCCGAAATGACAAGCGGCAGTTCCACCCCGCGTTGCCGGGCACGCGCGCGCACCGACATCCAGCCGCTGGCGAATGCCAGAACAGGGTCGGGAAAACGCTGCGCCCAAGTCGCCTCGAACGCCGATGGCGGGGCGATGATGATCTGGCCGGCAAAGTCGGCCTTCTTCATGCTGTCATCGGTCGCGGGACGCAAATCGCCAAGTGCGACACCCTGCGCGATATGATAGTCGCAGATGCGTTGCAGCGCGCCGTGAATATAAATCGGCGCGTCCCAGCCAGCCTGCCGCAGCAGCATGATGACGCGCTGCGCCTTGCCAAGCGAATAGGCCCCGACAATATGCGCGCGTTCGGGAAATGCCGCGACCGAAGCCAGCAGCTTTTCTGCCTCGCCAGCGGGGTCCGGGTGCCGGAAAACGGGCAGACCGAACGTCGCCTCGGTCACGAAGATGTCGCAGGGAACGGGTTCCCATTCCGCACAGGACGGGTTGGCAACACGCGCGTAATCGCCCGATACGGTGACGCGCTGCCCTTCTGCTGTTACCGAAATCTGTGCCGATCCGAGGACATGGCCAGCCGGGTGAAAGCTGACCCTCGTATCGCCGAGCGTCATTTCGCCATCAGCGACCTGCCGCGCGCCTGCGAAATCATCGCCATACCGGATCGCCATAAGGTCCAGCGTCTGCCGCGTCGCAAGCACGGCGCCGTGCCCCGCGCGGGCGTGATCGGCATGGGCATGCGTCACGAGCGCGCGTTTCACCGGCCGCATCGGGTCGATGTAAAAGTCGCCAGAGGGGCAATAAAGCCCCTCTGGCCGTGTCAGAAGGGGCGATTTCGCCTTGGCCATTCAGGCGAAGGTCACGCTGCCATGACTACCCAGATCCGGCTTCTCGCCCGTCACTTTCGCCTTCGCGACCTGATAGAGGAAGCCGACCGCACCGCCCTCGGTCACCCAGACCTCGGCCGATTTCGGGGTATAGCGGACAAGCTGCAGATCGGGGTCCTGCTTGCCGTCCTCGAACCAGCTTGACGCCACGACACCCCAGACCTGATCCAGCTTTTCACGATCATCGGACACCACCATATCGCCTTCGATATCGGCATAGATGCCCTTGCCGTCGCTGCAGATCAGATAGCGCGCGGCGACGCCCTGCGCGGCGGCCTTTGCCATGGGTGTGTCCTTGGCGGTGATGAACCACAGATGCGGGTCATCCTCGACCACGCTGTGGGACATGGGAACGAAGCGACCGTCGACTTCAAGCATGCCGGTGCGGACATCTTCGATACGGTCACGGAATTCGGTCTTCAGATCGTCGGACATTGCGAAGCTCCTCGAATGAATCGAGAAGACAACTTTGCCTGCGCCCGCCGGTTCCCGGACCTAGTGCCCGAGGATCTGGCTGAGGAACAGCTTCGTGCGCTCGTTCTGCGGATTGTTGAAGAACTCGGAAGGCGTATTCTGTTCCACGATCTGCCCCTGATCCATGAAGATCACGCGGTCGGCGACGGCCTGCGCGAAGCCCATTTCGTGGGTCACGCACAGCATCGTCATCCCGGTTTCGGCAAGTTCGATCATCGTATCCAGCACTTCCTTGATCATTTCGGGATCGAGCGCTGATGTCGGTTCATCAAACAGCATGATCCGCGGCTCCATGCAAAGCGAACGCGCGATTGCGACGCGTTGCTGCTGACCGCCGGACAACTGGCCGGGATATTTGTTCGCCTGTTCGGGGATACGAACCTTTTCAAGAAACCGCATCGCCAGTTCCTCGGCCTTGGCTTTCGGCATCTTGCGCACCCAGATCGGCGCGAGCGTGCAGTTTTCCAGGACCGTAAGATGCGGGAACAGGTTGAAATGCTGGAACACCATACCGACTTCGGATCGCACCTTGTCGATATTCTTGATGTCGCTCGTCAGCTCGATCCCGTCGACGATGATCTGGCCTGATTGATGCTCCTCCAGCCGGTTTATGCAGCGGATCAGCGTCGATTTGCCGGAACCGGACGGCCCGGCAATCACGATCCTTTCGCCCCGCGCGACAGTCAGGTCAATGTCGCGCAGCACATGGAATGCGCCATACCACTTGTTCATGTCGCGGATTTCAATGGCCGGGGCGGTGCTTGTGGCATCTGCCGGCACATCGTTGCGGTCTATGGTGGTCGTGGTCTCGGACATGGCGTCCCCTCAGCGGTTCTCGCGGCTCAGCCGGCGTTCAAGATACATCGAATAGCGCGACATCGAAAAACAGATGACGAAGAAGATCACGCCGACGAAGACGAAGGGTTCCCAGTAGATGCCCTTCCAGTTGAAATCCGCGCGCACGAAATCGGAAATGCCCTTCAGCGGTTCATAAAGCCCGATCAGGCCAACAAGGGTGGTGTCCTTGAACATGCCGATGAAGGTGCCGACGATACCGGGGATCGAGATCTTCAGCGCCTGCGGCAGGATGATCAGCCGCTGCGCCTGCCAGTAATCGAGACCCAGCGAATCCGCCGCCTCGTATTGTCCCTTCGGCAGCGCGGCAAGTCCGCCGCGGATCACCTCGGCCATATAAGCGGCAGCGAAGATCGTCACCATGATGATGACCCGCAGGATGATGTCGAAATTCGTACCCGGCGGCATGAAATAGTTCAGCAGCGTGGATGCCACGAACAGAAGCGAGATCAGCGGCACGCCCCGGATGAATTCGATGAACATGACCGCGAATGTCTTGATCAGCGGCATGTCGGACCGGCGCGCCAGTGCCAGCACGATGCCAAGCGGCAGTGACATGGTGATGCCGGATACACCGATGACAATGGCCAGAAGGAAGCCGCCGAATTCGCGCGAGGTCACGTGCAGCAGAGAGAGCGGCAACACCCCCGCCAGCGCGTCGGCCAGCGGCTGCGAGATGAATGCCCACCAGATCGCGATCGTGATGATGGCCGCGAATGGCGCCAGACCCGGCGCCCGTTTCGCCAGCAGCCGCGCCACCACGAAGCCCGCAGCAAGGCCCGCCAGCACCATCATCGGCGACCAGAGAGAGCCGCCCCATAGCAGCCACACCCCAAGCACAGGGTAGAAAACCGTGAACCACAACAACCGCCCCGGCGCATATTCGGCAAGCAGCAACGCAACCCCGAACAGCGCCAGCATAAGCATCGCCGACCATAACGGCACGCCGCAGATCGCCATGAGGATCATCGTCAGCAAGCCGCCACCGGCCAGAACGCGGCGGCGGATCGTGGCGCTGACCGAAAAAAGCACCGGTGCCAGCGCGATGAACATAAGCCCGATCGTCATGACCGGCCGCCAGTATTCAGCGCGTGGATAGAAGCCGAACAGATATTGATGCCAGCGCTCGCGGATAACGGCAAAACATGCGCCGCTGGCCCCCTCGCCCCATGTCGCGGCGATAATCTCGCGGCATTCACGCAGGCTGCCGGCACTCCAGACGGAATGCGCAAACCACGGCCAGAAATGGCTGACGAACCACCAGATGATCGCGATCCCAAGAACGGTCAGAACCGTGTTGAACCAGTTCGAGAACAGGTTTTCGCGCAGCCAGCCGAGCGCGCCCTTGCGCTGCATCGGGGCGGCACGCGGCGGCAGCATTTCGGTGCGCACATAGGCGGTCGGCACGGTGGTGTCGGTCACGCTCATCTCAGCGCTCCTTCAGCGCGACGCGCCGGTTATAAAGATTCATGCCGCCAGAGATGATGAGACTGATCGCAAGATAGACCAGCATCATCAGCAAAATCCCCTCCATCTCGCGACCGGTCTGGTTGACCGTGGTGCCGCCGAGCGTGCCGCGCAGGTCCATATAGCCGACCGCTATCGCAAGCGAGCTGTTCTTCGTCAGGTTCAGATATTGCGAAATGAGCGGTGGGATGATGACCCGAAGCGCTTGCGGCAGGATCACAAGATTCATCGTTCGGTTCGGCCGCAGGCCAAGCGAATAAGCGGCCTCTGTCTGCCCTTTCGAGACGGACAGGATGCCTGCGCGGGTAATCTCGGCGATGAAGGCGGCGGTATAAAGTGTCAGTGCCAGCCACAGCGCGACAAGCGCGTTATCGACATTTATCCCGCCCTTGAAGTTGAACCCGGCCAGTTCCGGCACGTCGAGATGCAGCCCGAAGGCCAGCCAGATCACCACAGGCGGCACGACAAACAGGGCGAGGTTGACCCACCATGTCACCGGGCGCTTGCCGGTCTGATTCTGAATACGCTGCGCACGCGCGTTGATGCGGTTGCGTATGACAATCGCCGCGCCAAGGCAGGCAAAATACAGAATCGCAAGCCAGGGGATCGCGATCCGCCCCAGATGCAGCATACCGGGCGACCGCTCGGCGACGAAGGCGGGAATGGCGGTATAGCGATTTGTCGGCGCGATAAGCCCCAGGAAAAGCTGGCGCGCATCCTCGCCCTGGTAGGCGCGCGGGGCGGGCGTGATCTCTGTCAGGATCGCGTAGATGATAAGAATCCACAGCAGAAGCGGGATGTTGCGGAAGGTTTCGACGTAAATCGTCATCAGTCTGGCAAACAGCCAGTTGCGCGACAGGCGCAGCACGCCGACGGTCACGCCAAGGATGGTGGCAGCGACGCAGCCCAGAACCGATACCAGAAGCGTGTTCAGCAGGCCAACCACGGCGGCGCGCAGATGCGTGTCGTCGCTGGTATAAGGGATCAGCTGCTGAGGGATGTCATAGCCCGCGCGGTTGAAAAGGAACCCGAAATTGATGTCCTTGCCCAGCCGGGACAGGTTTTCGATCGTATTGCTGACCAGCCACCAGAAAAGCGACATGACCAGAATGAAGACGATCACCTGAAAAGTCAGCGACCTGTAGCGCCGATCATAGATCAGCATGCTAAGCCGGAACGGCGGCGCGGTTGGCCCGGCCGGAACGCTGTCGTTCATTCAGTTCTCCCCGTAGCGGACGTGGGTTTGCCCCATCTTGCCGCGGAATTTAAAGGCGCGCGGGTTGCCCCGCGCGCCGATCTTTCGTTCCCTCCGGTCAGCGGAAGGGCATCGCGTACATCAGACCACCCTGGGTCCATTGCGCGTTCAACCCGCGGGCCAGACCAATCGGTGTCTGCTCGCCAATGGTGGCGGCGAAGATTTCGCCGTAATTACCACCGGCCATGATGGCGCGCTTGGCCCATTCCTTGTCTAGGCCCATCATCGCGCCAAGATCGTCCGTGGTGCCGAGCATGCGCTGCACCTCAGGGTTCTCGGACGACTTCGACAGTTCCTCGATGTTTGCGGAGGTCACGCCGTATTCCTCGGCCGCGATCAGCGCGTAAAGGGTCCAGCGGACGATATCGCCCCAGTTGTTGTCGCCGTGACGGACCATCGGCCCAAGCGGTTCCTTCGAGATGATCTCTGGCAGGATGACGTGCTGGTCAGGGTTCGCGAAGGCCGCGCGTGTTGCCGCCAGCCCCGAGGCATCGGTCGTATAGGCGTCGCAGGCACCGGCCATGTATTGCTGCTCGCCCTCGGCATTGCTGTCGATATTGACGGGCTGATAGCTCATGTTGTTGGCCTTGAAATAGTCGGCCAGGTTCAGCTCGGTCGTGGTGCCGGTCTGGATGCAGATCGTGGCCCCGTCGAGTTCTTTCGCGGACGAGACACCAAGCGATTTCGGCACCATGAAGCCTTGGCCGTCGTAATAGTTCACGCCGGCGAAATCGAGCTTGAGGTCGGTATCGCGAGAGAATGTCCATGTCGAGTTGCGCGACAGCATGTCGACCTCGCCCGAGGCGAGACCTGTAAAGCGTGTCTGCCCGGTCAGCGGAACGTATTTCACCTTGGTGGGATCGCCCAGAACGGCGGCCGCCACAGCCTTGCACAGCGCCACATCGAAGCCGGTCCAGTTGCCATTCGCATCGGGCGATGCAAAGCCAACCAGGCCAGGATTGACACCGCACAGAAGCTCTCCGCGGCTTTTGACCGTGGCCAGCGTGTCACCTTCCGCCGCCAAACCGGCACCGGCGATCAGACCGCTTGCCGCGACCACGCCGAGAAACACGGATGTCTTCATGAATTTCCCTTCCCGTTGGGGCGGCTTAGCCGCCTGTCATTGTCGGCGGGCCGTTCGGGCCCGATAGGCGGTATTGTGCCGATCAGTCGCCACGCGTCAAGCGCGGCAACGCGACATCCGCATCACGACTTCAGAAGGCCAAGCAGGCGTTCGGCATTTTTCATCGCCTCAAGACGGCCGGCAGCGGCCTTGTCGGCTTCATCGTCGCGGCCCCAGCGTTCGGCCTGAAACTCTTCATCAATCCGCGACAGGGCGTGCGCTTCATCAGCGCTCAGCCGCCCTTCAAGCACGGCCAGGCCCAGCACCAGAGAGCCGGGAAGCGTCACCAGATCATGCAGCGCCGTCAGTTCGAAAGCGTCCAGTTCGCCAATCCGCGACCGCAGACGGGCGACAGCTTCCGCATCCTGATCGACCGGCATCAGCCCTTCGGTCACATTCAGCGGCGCATCGAATCTGTCCCTTGCCCATGCCAGAACCGGGTCCCACTCGCTGGCCTGCCGCTCCGTCAGCTCTGACGGATCAGTTGCCCGATAGCTAAGCAGGTCGGTGCCGCCATAGGCACCCAGCATATCCGCCACCGCGTCGAATTGCGGCTTCACCTTTTCGATTGCCGAATTTGCAGCCCGCGTCAGCGGCATCGAAAGCGGGTCGATAACGTCGGATTGCGCCTCCCACTCGGCGGCAAGTGCGTCGGCAAGGGCGCGGTTTGGCAGGATCAGAGGCTGCTTGCCGGGCGTCATGACCGGCTTGCCATCCAGCGTGATACGAAAGCCGCCCTCGGCAGGTTCGACCGCAGTATCCTTCCAGAAACGTCTCGCCTTCCACTCGCTCATGCTGCCCATCCTTCGATCATGCGCTGCAACTCGGCGAAATCGCCCGCTACGGGCACGCCGCCGACGCTCAGCTCGTCGGGGTGATGATAGCCCCAGGCGACGCCGATTCGCATGACACCTGCGGCATTTGCCATCTGCATGTCAAAGGTCGTGTCGCCGATCATCAGGGACCGCGCGGGATCGACGCCCGCGCCTGCGCAGGCCGCCAGCAGCATTGCCGGATGCGGTTTCGACGGTTGGCCATCGGCGGTTTCGAGCGACACGAAATATTCGCGCAGCCCGTGATGCTTCAGCATCGCGTCAAGACCGCGCCGCGACTTGCCGGTGGCGATACCCAGTAACAGATCATCGCGCGCTGCCAATGCATCCAGACATTCGCGCGCCCCCGGATAAAGCGGCGCCTCGCTGGAAATGCGGCGGGTGACGAATGCCTGCCGATACCCATCGACAATCGCGTCGCGCTGATGCGACGGGGCATCGGGAAGCAGACGTTCCACCGCCACATCAAGCGAAAGCCCGACAATTGACAGGACATGGTCGCGTTCCAAGGGGGCCAACCCCTCGCCCTCGAATGCCGCGCCCATCGCGCCCACGATCAGCGCCTGACTGTCGATCAGCGTGCCGTCGACATCGAACACGACCAGCTTCATGTCTGCTCCTCGAACGGATCGGCCGGCACGTCGTTTTCAAACCAGCCGAGCGTCTTCCATGTGCGCTTCATGTGATCGGGAAGTGGCGCAGTCAGGGTTACGCGTTCTTTCGTGACCGGATGCGTGAAGGACAGGCTGCGCGCATGCAGATGCAGCTTGCGGCTGATCTCTCCTCCCAGTTGCGCACCCCAGCCGTCGCCAAGGTTTTCCTGACCTGATCCGCCATATTTGCCGTCGCCCACGATGGGATGGCCAAGTTCCGCCATATGCGCGCGAAGCTGATGTGTGCGACCGGTAATCGGCACAAGCGCACACCAGCTTGCCCGCTGCGCGAGATTGTCCAGCACCGCGTAATCCGTGGTCGCGCGCTTGGCGCCCTCGGTTGTGTCGACATCGCGCGGATGGACGGCGACCATCTTTTCGCCCTCGCCGCCGCGCCCGTGACCTGGGGCCTTGACCAGCCCGTAGCGGATCGTGCCCATCTTCGGGCTTGGCACGCCGGCGACGGCCGCCCAATAGATCTTGCGGGTATCACGATGCCGGAACGCCTCGGACAGGCCGCGCGCCACCCGGTCGGTTCGCGCCAGAAGCAGGATGCCCGAGGTATCCTTGTCCAGCCGGTGCACCAGCTTTGGCTTTTCCTTGTAGCCGAATTTCAGCGCTTCGCTGAGGCCGTCAACATGCCGGTCGCCCTGCCCCGAGCCGCCCTGCGAGGGCAGACCGGGCGGCTTGTTCAGCGCGATGATATGCTGGTCCTTCCAGATCACCGCCTTCTGGATCATCGCGGCGTCTGCATCGCTGATGCGCGGGCCTTCGGATTTCGGCGCAGGCGCGGCATCGGGCAAGGGCGGCACGCGCACCTCCTGCCCCGGCTCAACGCGGGTACTGGCCTTCACACGGCCACCGTCGACGCGCAGTTCTCCCTTGCGGCACATCTTCTCGACCGCCCCTTGGGTCAGTTGCGGAAAGCGCTTCTTCAGCCAGCGATCCAGCCGCTGATCGCCTTCGTCCTTGCCGATGCGGATGGTCTGCACGCCACTCATGCCCAAAGCCCCCGCCCGATCGCCATGCCCGAGATCACTGCCAGCAGGGACAGAATGACCGAACCGACCACATAGACCGCAGCAGCCCCGCCCTGCCCGCGTTCCCACAAGGTCAGCGCGTCCAGCGAAAAAGCCGAAAACGTGGTGAAGCCCCCCAGAACCCCGGTCAGCAGCAGGGGCGCATAGTGATTGTTCCAGCGATAGGCCATCAGCGCGGCAAGCATACCCATCACAAGGCTGCCCAGGACATTGACCACGCCCGTCGCGAACGGAAAGCCGGTCACGGGAATCGCGCGATAAACGGCATAGCGCGACACCGCGCCGATTGCGCCGCCAAGGGCGACCTGAAGAAATGGGTTCATCATAGGCCCTCAATCCAAGCGCAGGCGGACAAAGTCAACCACGCTTGGCACGCTGCTGCACGAACCAGTCGAGGCGCTTCTTCAGCTCTCGCTCGAACCCGCGTTCGACAGGGTTATAGAGCACCGGACGCTTCATGCCCTCGGGGAAATAGTTCTGACCGCTGAAGGCACCTTCGGCATCGTGATCGTATTCGTATCCCGAACCGTAACCTTGTTCCTTCATAAGCTTCGTGGGCGCGTTCAGGATATGGGCGGGCGGCATCAGGCTGCCCGTGCGCTTCGCCTCGGACCGCGCGGCCTTGTAGGCGACGTATCCCGCGTTGGATTTCGGCGCGAGCGCCAGATAGATTACGGCCTGTGCCAGCGCCAGTTCGCCTTCCGGGCTTCCCAGCCGCTCATACAGCGCCCAGGCATCCAGACAATGCCGCTGCGCCGCCGGGTCGGCCAGACCGATATCCTCGACCGCCATGCGGGTGATGCGCCGGGCGAGATAACGCGGGTCCTCGCCCCCTTCCAGCATCCGCGCCAGCCAATACAGCGCCGCATCCGGGTCAGAGCCGCGCACCGACTTGTGCAGCGCCGAAATCAGGTTGTAATGTTCGTCCCCCGACTTGTCGTAAAGGGTCGCGCGCTTCATCAGCCGTTGCGAAAGCTGGTCGGTCGAAAGCTTGCCATCCACCTTCCAGGCCATGACCTGCTCGATCAGGTTCAGCGCGGCGCGGCCGTCGCCATCTGCCATGTCCAGCAGCGCCTCGCGCGCCTCACCGTCAAGCGGCAAGGGTCGCCCAAGTTCGCGCTCAGCGCGCTGCGCCAGAAGCTCCAGATCAGCAAGGTCGAGCCGCTTCAGCACAATGACCTGCGCCCGCGACAACAGCGCGGCGTTCAACTCGAAGCTGGGATTTTCCGTCGTCGCGCCGACAAGTAATATGGTGCCGTCTTCCATATGCGGCAGAAAGCTGTCCTGCTGCGCGCGGTTGAAGCGGTGGATCTCATCGACGAACAGCAGCGTGCCACCGCCATTCTGACGCCGGACCCTGGCGGCCTCGAACACCTTGCGAAGTTCAGGCACACCCGAGAAGATCGCGCTGATCTGGACGAAATGCAGATCCGTCACATCCGCCAGAAGCCGCGCAATGGTCGTTTTGCCAACCCCCGGCGGCCCCCAGAGGATCAGCGAGGACAGGCTTTCCGCGCCCAGCATCGCCCCAAGCGGGCCGTCTTCGCTCAGCACGTTTTCCTGACCGATCACCTCGGACAGCGATTGCGGGCGGATACGATCGGCCAATGGCGCCGCGCGCGTCGCGCGCGGCGCATCCGGACCCGTCTGGGTCGATGGGACGTTGTCGAACAAATCTGCCATGACGAGTGGAAGATAAGACGCTCGCCAGCCGCACGAAAGGGTCAGTGCAGCTTCTGAACCAGATTTGTCGCGACGCATTGGAAGGCGCCGTCATCGAAGTTCATGACCGGCCCCATCGCCTCGCCCTCCATCCCGCAGCGGCGGTACCACCGCGGCCAGTTGGAATCGATCAGGCCGATATGGCGGGTCGCGCCCAGTTCTCGTGCCGCCTGATTAAGACCGGCGATCAGCTCTGCGTGGACCTTGCGGCGAATGCCCATAGGAACGGCATGGCTTACGAAAACACGGCTGGATTCCCAGATATGCTCGTCGACCGGGGCCTCCTCGAACAGCAGGTTCTGCGGGATGCTGCCGCCAAGAATGCCACGCTGCGCGTCGCGGATCATGTAGGAATAGATCCCGCAGCGTGCCGTTGTCGGGGTCAGCCGGATACCGGCAAGAACCTCGCCGCGCTCGTGGACCGCAACCCAACGCGAGGCCGGGGTGTCGTACTGGTCGTATTCCATGCCTTCGGATTGCGGCAGGTCCCAGTTATTCTGCACGATGAAGCTCTGACGGCGGGCGCGAAGAATATTGGCGAACAATTCGCCGTGGGTGTGCATGTTTGCAAAGGAAATGGTGGTCGTCTGCATAGTCTGTTCTCCTGGGATTGAGGGCAGGCCCCCAGGTGGGCGGAAGTCGGGCGGCGCCCTACAGCAGACGGTATTCCTTGGCCCTTTGGAGCGCTTCCGCAGTGGTCCGGGCCATCAGCCTCTCGCGCGCCGAGATGAGCCGGGCCTTGAAGGCGCTTTCAGTGATTCCAAGTTTGGCAGCCGCTGCTGCATGACGGTCACCCTCCGCGATACACCGAAGGGCCTCGATCTGAGCCTTTGTCAGGCTCTCCGGCGGCTCCGTGAGTTCGTGGAGCAGTCGGATCTGTTTCGAGATCTGTTCGATCTCGGAATCGGTGTACTCACGGTCGGCGCGCGTCAGCCCTGCGATCGTTCGCGAGCTGATGGGACCGTGCGAAATGGCTACGCCATACTTCATGCCGAAGGATGCGGCGTCGCCAAGAATGTTAAACGGATCGGGCACCGGCACGGCGGACCACCTGACCGCGCCATTCGTAGAAAAACCCCAGGCGATCATCGGGTCTCGCAAGGCGTAAGCCTTTGTCGAGTAATGATCCGCCCACTCTTTCGAATAGGTCTGGAACTGCATGATCGGGGCTGCGAACCGGATATGCAGCCCGATGAAATATCCTTTGGGTGCAAGCGGATTGAGCTTGCTGAGGATGGCGTTTATCTCTGCGCGTGCTGACATCTGTATTTTTAGTCAATTTGTCTCAATTGCGGTTGAAATTGACATTGGCTTGTTTCCTCCCCCAAGTGAAGCGGAATCATTCAGTTCAATCACAAGATGTAGCCTTTTCTTGGACGAACCCCTCAAGAACTGGTTAACAAACCACGATTTTGTGTGGTTTTGCGGCATTTCCGGCCTCGATTCCAAAAGAATCACTTGGCGGAACGCAAGACGGAGAATGCGAAAACCCCGCAACGACGGGCGTTGCGGGGCGAATCACTTCGGTGCCGAAAGGCTCAGTCTTCAGCCGCTTCTTCGGCGTCCAGACGCTCGCGATCGGCAGCGCCTTTGGCGGCGGTGTCGCGGTCGACCAGTTCGATGATCGCCATCGGTGCCATGTCGCCATAGCGGAAACCGGCTTTCAGAACGCGGACATAGCCGCCCTGACGGTCCTTGTAACGCTCGCCCAGAACCTCGAACAGCTTGGCGACGTGCTGGTCCTGCTTCAGTTGCGATGCAGCCTGACGGCGGGCATGCAGATCGCCGCGCTTGGCCAGCGTAATCAGCTTTTCAACGATCGGACGCAGTTCCTTGGCTTTCGGCAGGGTCGTCTTGATCTGTTCGTGTTCGATCAGCGAGCCGGCCATGTTGGCGAACAGCGCCTTGCGGTGTTCGTGGGTACGGTTGAGGCGGCGATAGCCACGTGCGTGACGCATGATAATTCTCCGTTTTTACGTCTTTTGCTTTGTCTGGCAGCCCATGCGTGCGGGCCGCTCTCCTTGGGGCGGAATGCCCAGTCGTTCCGGGGGCACCATGTGTACACCGAACGTACACAACCTGTACACAGGGCGTATGGTGCCCCCGGTAGTCCTTAGAACTGGTCGTCGAAACGCTTGGCCAGATCTTCGATGTTTTCCGGCGGCCAGTCCACGACGTCCATGCCCAGATGCAGGCCCATTCCCGAAAGCACTTCCTTGATCTCGTTCAGCGACTTGCGGCCGAAGTTCGGGGTGCGCAGCATCTCGGCTTCGGTTTTCTGGATCAGATCGCCGATATAGACGATATTGTCGTTCTTCAGGCAGTTTGCCGAACGCACCGACAGTTCCAGCTCGTCCACCTTCTTCAGCAGACGCGGATCGAATTCCAGACCGTCGTCGTCGCTTTGCGCACGGGCCGCTTCCGGCTCGTCGAAGTTGACGAAGACAGACAGCTGATCCTGCAGGATGCGCGCAGCGTAAGCCACGGCGTCCTCGGGGGTCAGCGAGCCGTCGGTTTCGACCTTCATGGTCAGCTTGTCATAGTCGAGAACCTGACCTTCGCGGGTCGGAGTGACTTCGTAGCTGACCCGCTTGACCGGCGAGAAGATCGCGTCGATCGGGATCAGGCCGATGGGCGCATCTTCGGGACGGTTCTTGTCCGCGGCGACATAGCCCTTGCCGGTCGCGACCGTCAGTTCCATGTTCAGATCCGCACCGTCATCCAGATGGCAGATGACGTGGTCGCGGTTCAGGATCGTGATGCCCGCGGTTTCCTGAATGTCGCTGGCCTTGACCTCGCCCGGACCTTTGGCCGACAGCGTCAGGCGTTTGGTGCCTTCGACATCCATCTTCAGGGTCACGCCCTTCAGGTTCAGGACAATGTCGGTCACGTCTTCACGGACGCCGGCGACGGACGAAAATTCGTGCAGAACGTTGTCGATCTGCACAGAGGTGATGGCCGCGCCCTGAAGCGAGGACAGCAGCACGCGGCGCAGCGCGTTGCCGAGGGTCAGACCAAAGCCGCGCTCCAGCGGTTCAGCCGTAACGGTGGCGCTGCGCGTCGCGTCGGCGCCGGTCTTCACGTCAAGCTGCGCGGGCTTGATCAATTCGGCCCAGTTCTTGTGGATCATGCGTTTGCCTCCATACTTGTTCCGATCCCATGACCAGCAATCGGAACGCCCGAGGTGAAATGCGAAAAGACCCGCCAGCGCAGCCGCGAGGCTGCGCAAACGGGAAAATCAGGTCCGATCAGACGCGGCGGCGCTTGGGCGGACGGCAGCCGTTATGGGCAATCGGGGTCACATCGCGGATCGCGGTGATGTTGAAGCCGACAGCAGCCAGCGCACGAAGCGCCGATTCACGGCCAGAGCCGGGGCCCTGAACTTCGACTTCCAGCGTGCGGACGCCGTGTTCCTGCGCCTTCTTGCCGGCATCTTCTGCGGCCATCTGGGCGGCGTAAGGGGTCGATTTGCGCGAACCCTTGAAGCCCATCGTGCCAGCCGACGACCACGAGATCGCGTTACCCTGCACGTCCGAGATCAGGATCTTGGTGTTGTTGAACGAGCTGTTCACATGCGCCACGCCAGTGGCGATGTTCTTGCGTTCCTTGCGCTTGGTGCGCACCTTGTCACGAGCCATTTGCCTGCCTCCTTACTTCTTCTTGCCGGCGATCGGTTTCGCCGGGCCCTTGCGGGTGCGGGCATTGGTGTGGGTGCGCTGACCGCGGACCGGCAGGCCGCGACGGTGGCGCAGACCACGATACGAACCCAGGTCCATCAGACGCTTGATGTTCATCTGGTTTTCGCGACGCAGGTCGCCTTCGACGGTCAGGTTCGCGTCGATATATTCACGGATCTGCAGAACTTCCGCATCGCTCAGTTCATTGACGCGGCGCGCCGGGTCGATCCCGACGGCTTCAATGATCTGGCCAGCGAAATGCGGACCGATTCCGTGGATGTAAGTCAGTGCGATGGGGACACGTTTCCCCGTCGGAATATTGACGCCAGCAATACGAGCCACGCGTTTTCCTCTTCATGTTGCGGTTCCGTAGCACCGGAACCTTTTTTCACAACCGAAGGCCCGAAAGACGGCTTTCGGGCCATATCAGTTCACCGGAATGGTGATTCCCCTTGCGGGATGCCGTGACGTAGTGTCGATTTAACGACTTGTCAACCGCCGCAGCCCGCATTCGCGCAGAAGCCGGGGGATCCAGGCTGGCGGGGACGCGCGAGCCCTGACGCGGGGGCAGACACAGGTCAGACCCCGCGTAAGTCGAGGATCACAAACGATCCAGCACGCCCGCCATTTCGCCCGCGACCGTGTCAACTGCGGCCATGCCGTCGACGGGGTGCAGGGTGCCCTTGGCATAGTAATAGCCGATCAGAGGCGAGGTCTTCTTGTAATATTCCAGAAGCCGGGTCTTCAGGCTTTCCGCATTGTCATCGGCGCGGCGGCGCAGATCGGTCGAACCGCAGACATCGCAGACGCCTTCGACTTTCGTGGGCTTGGTGCTGTCATGATAGACCTCGCCGCAATTGCCGCAGGTATACCGCCCCGAGATCCGCTCGACGAGCGCGTCATCATCGACCCGCATCTCGACCACGCCATCAACCTTCTGGCCCATCCCGTCCAGCAATTCGCCAAGCGCGTCGGCCTGTGCCAGCGTGCGCGGGAAGCCGTCGAAGATGAAGCCCGGCGCGTCCGACCCTTCCAGCTTTTCACGGATCAGACCGATCACGATCTCGTCCGTGACAAGCTGCCCCTTGTCCATCACCTCGGCGACAACATTGCCCATCTCGGTCCCCGAGGAGCGCGCTTCGCGCAGCATGTCCCCGGTGGAGAGCTGGACAAGTCCCCGTTCGTCGACCAGGCGGCGGGCCTGCGTTCCCTTACCCGCGCCCGGAGGCCCCAGAAGGATGATGTTCACGGTCATGGGTCCCTCTTCCCTTTTTTGTCGTGAGTGACCGGCGCGTCAGCGGCGCGCCGGGGCCTTGCGTGGTTTTGTGGTGCCCGGCTTGCGCTTGCCGCGCAGCTGGGACTTTTCGATCAGACCTTCATATTGATGCGCAAGCAAGTGGCTTTGCACCTGATTGATCGTGTCCATCACCACCGACACGACGATCAGAACCGAGGTGCCGCCGAAATAGAACGGCACGGAAAGCTGACTGCGTATCACCTCGGGCAGAAGGCAGACGGCGGCGAGATAGGCAGAGCCGATCACCAGCACCCGGTTCACCACATAGTCGAGATATTCCTCCGTCCGCTTGCCCGGACGGATGCCTGGAATGAAGCCGCCCTGATTTTTCAGGTTGTCGGCCACATCGTCGGATTTGAAGGCGACGTTCTGGGTATAGAAATAGGCGAAAAACACGATCATCGCCGCGAAGAAGATCAGGTAAAGCGGCTGTCCGGGGCCGAAATAGGCCAGAACGCGCGACATGATCGGCCCGGTCTGGTTGCCCGAGAAGGTCGAGATCGTGATCGGCAGCAGCAGCAGCGAGCTGGCGAAGATCGCCGGGATCACGCCGGCCGGGTTGACCTTGATCGGCAGGTGCGAGGACTGGCCGTCGTAGACCTTCATGCCAACCTGACGGCGCGGATACTGGATGTGGATCTTGCGGAGCGCGCGTTCCATGAACACCACGAAGGCAATCACCGCAATCACCATGACGATCACGCCGATAATGACCGGCGTCGAGATCGCGCCCGAGCGGCCCTGACTGAAGAACTGCGCCAGCGCGCCGGGGATTTCCGCGACGATCCCCACGAAGATAATCAGAGAGATGCCGTTGCCGATGCCGCGCGCGGTGATCTGTTCGCCCAGCCACATCAGGAACATGGTGCCGCCAACCAGCGTGATCACCACGCTTGCCTCGAAGAACACGCCGGGATCATGGGCCAGACCGCCCGCTTCCAGCGATTTTGCAAGACCGAAGGCCTGGAACAGCGCCAGTGCAACGGTCGCATAGCGCGTGTACTGGTTGATCTTCTTGCGCCCCTGCTCGCCCTCTTTCTTCAGCTGCTCCAGCGCCGGCACCATTGATGCCAGAAGCTGCACGATGATCGAGGCAGAGATATAGGGCATGATGCCAAGCGCAAAGACACCCATGCGGCCAAGCGCGCCGCCGGTGAACATCGACAGGATGCCGCCAATGCCCGATTGCGCCTGCTCCATGAAGTTGCGCAAGGCAACGCCGTCGATGCCGGGGACCGGGATATAGGTGCCGAGGCGATAGATAATCAGCAGACCAAGGGTGAACCAGATTCGCTGACGTAGTTCCGTGGCCTTGCCCAAAGCCCCCCAAGAGAGGTTTGCGGCCATCTGTTCTGCGGCTGACGCCATATTTGCCCCCAAATTCGCGGGTCGTATCATGACAGCGCCGCCGGATCCGGCTGAGATCCCGCGGCGCTTAGGAAACTCGGTGCTGTATGTAAGGGGACGGGCGTCCCCTCACAAGCACAATCACTCGGCCGCGGCTTCTTCCCGCACCGGGGCGGTCAGGGTGATCTTTCCACCGGCTTTCTCGATAGCCTCAACAGCGGATTTCGACGCGCCTGCGACGGTGAGGTCCAGCTTGGCTTTCAGATCGCCCTTGCCCAGAACACGCACACCGTCCAGCTTGCGGCGGATAAGGCCTGCTTCGACCAGAGCGTCTTCCGAAACGGCTTTCTTGGCATCCAGCTTGCCGGCGTCGATAAAGGACTGGATCTGACCCAGATTGACGACGGCGTATTTTCTGGCGTTCGGTGCGGTGAAGCCACGCTTCGGCAGGCGGCGGTACAGCGGCATCTGGCCGCCTTCGTAACCGTTCAGCGCGACGCCCGAACGCGAGGTCTGACCCTTGATACCACGGCCGGCAGTCTTGCCCTTGCCGGAACCCGGGCCACGTGCCACGCGCTTTTTCTTGCGGTTCGCGCCTTCATTGTCGCGGATTTCATGCAGTTTCATATCGCTTCTCCTTAAGCCGGAAGCGCCCCATGAAGCGAAGGGGGCGGACACGGCATTTCTTGCTTGTTGAATCAGTACCCGAAGGCACCGGCGTCACCTATCGGGAAAGCTGCGACAGGTCAAGCATCGCCCGACGGCCAAGACCACAGATCATTCCCCTGCCCTGGTCGCGGGTTGACGCCACGTCAGCAATTAAAACGATCGGCGGATTCTTGCCGAATCAATGTTTCGACCGTATACATCGGGCGTCTGAAAACCTGCGGATTGCCAAACCGCTAAGATGCTGACGTAAGGGACGATCCGGCGGGCCATGCCCGTTTCAGCGCAGACACCGGCGTTTTGGGCGATCCCACCGGGTCGGTCCTGGATGCGTTAAGTGTCCGTGGTTTAGCTGGTGTCGCGTTATCGTTGACGAGTAATGTCCTTGGCCGATCCGGCTTTCCGCCGGAACGGTGTGCCCAGACTTGCGCAAACAGTAGTCGATTGACGATTTCGCCCGTCTTGCACGACTTCGCCGGTCTTGCATGACGGGACGAGCCGCCGCTTTTGTCTCGCACGGCGGACCGCCCAGCAAAAGAAAAGGCCGGGTTTCCCCGGCCCTGATCTCAGTTCTTTTCTTCGATGATCACCGCGAGATGCGGGATCTTCGCGACCATGCCGCGAACGGCCGGGGTGTCTTCCAGCTCGCGCGTGCGGTGCATCTTGTTCAGGCCCAGGCCTTTCAGCGTTTCGCGCTGGATGGCGGGGCGGCGGATCGGTGAGCCGATCTGCTTGACGACGATGGTTTTAGCCATTCTGCCTCTCCTTACGCTTCAGCCGAGGTGACGGTGGCGTCGGTGCCAACGGTGGCTTCGGGTGCCTTTTCCTGCGACGGCAGGATGTCGGCGACTTTCTTGCCACGACGTTGCGCGACCGAACGGGGCGAGGCTTCTGCCTTCAGGCCCGCCAGCGTGGCGCGGATCATGTTATAGGGGTTCTGCGAACCGAGCGACTTCGCAACAACGTCCTGAACGCCCAGCATTTCGAATACGGCGCGCATCGGACCACCGGCGATGATCCCGGTACCCGGAACGGCGGTGCGCATCACGACGCGGCCAGCACCGTGGCGGCCTTCGATGTCGTGGTGGAGCGTGCGGCCATCGCGCAGCGGTACGCGGACCATCTGGCGCTTGGCTTGTTCGGTGGCCTTGCGGATCGCTTCCGGCACTTCCTTGGCCTTGCCCTTGCCAAAGCCGACACGGCCGCGCTGATCGCCGACAACGACGAGGGCTGCGAAGCCGAAGCGCTTACCACCCTTGACGGTTTTCGACACACGGTTGATCGCGACCAGACGATCCTGGAATTCCGGGGTTTCGTCACGATCTTCGCGGCGGCCCCGACGGTTATCACGTTCTGCCATAAGGCATCCTTTCAATGGTGGCGCGCTTTGCGCCGACAATATCAATCCAGGTGGGCAGGCCAGCAAAGGCCCCCTGCCCCCGGATCATCGGGACGGCCAGCACGGCCGTCCTCGCTTTTTCGGTTTGCCCGCATGCGCGGACGGGTCTTAGAACTTCAGACCGCCTTCGCGGGCTGCATCGGCCAGGGCTTTCACCTTGCCGTGGAACAGGAAGCCGCCACGGTCGAAGACGACTTCTTCGACACCGGCTTTTTTCGCACGTTCCGCAATCGCCGCGCCAACCTTTGCGGCGGCTTCGACGTTGTTCTTGCCAACCACGCCGAGATTCTTTTCCAGCGTCGATGCTGCGGCAAGGGTGACCCCCTGCGCATCGTCGATCAGCTGAGCCGAGATGTTCTTCGACGAACGGTGGACGGACAGACGCGGACGGCCAGAGCCTTCCGCACGCAGTTTGTTCCGGTTGCGCAGGCGGCGCTTGAGGAACAGTTGTCTCTTGTTCATTGCCATGATTGCGCCCCTTACTTCTTCTTGCCTTCCTTGCGGAAGACGAACTCGCCCTTGTAGCGAATGCCCTTGCCCTTATAGGGCTCTGGCGCGCGCCACTCGCGGATGTTCGCGGCAACCTGACCAACCTGCTGCTGGTCGATGCCTTCCACAACGATTTCGGTCTGCTTCGGCGCGGTGATCGTCACGCCATCGGGCGTTTCGAAATTCACCTCGTGCGAATAACCAAGCGACAGTTTCAGGGTCTTGCCCTGCATCTGCGCGCGGTAACCGACGCCCTGGATTTCCAGTTCCTTCTTGAAACCTTCCGACACGCCGGTCGCCAGGTTCGCCACCATGCTGCGGGTCATGCCCCACTGCTGGCGGGCGCGCTTGGACTGACCGCGCGGCGCCACGACGACGCTGCCATCTTCCAGTTTCACGTCCACATCATCGGTCGCGGTGAAGCTGCGGGTCCCTTTCGGGCCTTTCAGTTCGATCGTCTGACCTTTGACTTCGGCCGTCACACCCTTGGGCAGTTCGACCGGCTTCTTACCAATACGAGACATCCTGCCCTCCTTAGAATACGGTGCAGAGCACTTCGCCGCCGACATTGGCGTTGCGTGCATTTGCATCCGACATCACGCCTTTCGGCGTCGAGACGATGGAAACGCCCAGACCCTGGCGGACCTGCGGAATTTCCTTGGCACCGGCATAAACGCGACGGCCCGGCTTCGACACACGGGACAGTTCGCGGATGACCGGCTGGCCTTCGAAGTATTTCAGCGAGATTTCCAGCTCGTTATGGCCGGTCTCGGTGGTGACTTCTTCATAGCCGCGGATGTAGCCTTCGGCCTGCAGCACGTCCAGAACCCAGGCGCGCAGCTTGGAGTTCGGCGAGCGGACGGTCGATTTGCCACGCATCTGCGCGTTGCGGATACGGGTCAGCATATCGCCGAGAGGATCGTTCATATTCATTGTCGCCCCCTTACCAGCTCGATTTGACCAGGCCCGGAATCGCGCCCTGCGAGCCAAGCTCGCGCAGCATGATCCGGCTGAGTTTCAGTTTGCGATAATACGCATGCGGGCGGCCGGTCAGCTGGCAACGGTTGTGCAGCCGGGTGGCAGACGAGTTGCGCGGCAGTTCGGCCAGCTTCAGCGTCGCCTTGAAACGCTCTTCCATCGGGCGTTCCTGATCGTGAATGATCTCGTTCAGTTCGGCACGCTTGTCAGCGTATTTCTTGACCAGACGCTCGCGCTTCTTTTCGCGCTCGACCATGGATTTCTTAGCCATATCTTCTTCCCTCCGCGATCAGCTGTTGAACGGCATGTTGAATTGCTTCAACAGCGATTTCGCTTCCGCGTCGGTCTTCGCGGTGGTGCAGATGATGATGTCCATTCCCAGAACTTCGTCGACCTTGTCGAAGTTGATTTCCGGGAACACGATGTGCTCTTTCAGGCCCATGGCATAGTTGCCGCGGCCGTCGAAAGCCGTGCCCTTGACGCCGCGGAAGTCGCGGACGCGGGGCAGCGCGATGTTGATCAGACGATCCAGGAATTCATACATGCGGTCGCCGCGCAGGGTCACTTTCGCACCCAGCGGCATTTCCTCACGCACGCGGAAGCCGGCGATGGACTTCTTGGCTTTCGTGATGACGGCCTTCTGACCGGCGATCAGCGACAGCTCGTCAGCGCCCTGCTTGACCTTCTTGGTGTCCTTGACAGCTTCACCGATGCCCATGTTCAGGACGATCTTGTCCAGACGGGGGATCTGCATGTCGTTCTTGTAGCCGAATTCTTCCTTCAGCGCAGCCCGGATCTGATCCTTGTAGGCGGCCTTCAGGCGCGGCGTGTAATTGGCTTGGTCCAGCATCAGATCACGTCTCCCGTGGTCTTGGCGAAACGCACCTTCTTGCCGTCTTCCTCGCGGAAGCCAACGCGGGTCGCTTTGCCGTTCTTGTCCAGCAGCGCCAGGTTCGACAGGTCGATCGGCATGTTCTTGGGAACACGGCCGCCCTGTGAATTCTGCGACTGGCGGGTGTGACGCAGCGCGATGTTCACGCCATCGACAACGGCCTTGCCGTCTTTCGGCAGAACCTGCGTGATCTCACCCTGCTTGCCCTTGTCCTTGCCGGCAAGGACGACGACCTTGTCGCCTTTTTTCAGCTTGGCAGCCATTACAGCACCTCCGGAGCGAGCGAGATGATCTTCATGAAGTTCTTCGCACGCAGCTCGCGCACGACCGGCCCGAAGATACGGGTGCCGACCGGTTCGCCCTGGTTGTTCAGGATGACGGCGGCATTCTGGTCGAAGCGGATCGAGGTGCCGTCTTCGCGTTTCACTTCTTTGGCGGTGCGCACGACGACGGCCTTGCGGACGTCACCCTTCTTCACGCGACCGCGCGGAATGGCTTCCTTGACGGATACGACAATAATGTCGCCCACCGACGCATAGCGACGGTGCGAACCACCCAGAACCTTGATGCACTGAACTTTCCGGGCACCGGAATTGTCAGCAACATCCAGATTGGTTTGCATCTGGATCATGGTTTACTCCCGACCTTTGGGGACGACGATGCGGGTCGCCCCAGGGTTTCGATTATCTCTGGACCTCAGGCCGACGCGGCTGCGTCATCCGTCAGAACGGTCCAGCGTTTGGTCTTCGAGATCGGCGCGCATTCGACGATGCGAACGGTGTCACCGACCTTGAACTGGTTATCCGCGTCATGGGCGCGGTATTTCTTCGACGAACGCACGGTCTTGTGCAGCAGCGGGTGCTTGAAGCGGCGTTCGACCAGAACGGTCACGGTCTGCTCGTTCTTGTCCGAGGTGACGGTGCCTTGCAGGATGCGTTTGGGCATATCGGTCCCCTTACTTCGACGAGGCGGCGTCAGCCGCTTTCTGGTTCAGAACGGTCTTCACGCGGGCAACGTCGCGACGGACGGCGCGCATGCGTGCGGTCGATTCGAGCTGGCCGGTGGCCTGCTGGAAGCGCAGGTTGAACGCTTCCTTTTTCAGCGCGACGAGCTGCTCGTTCAGCTGCTCGGGCGTCTTTTCCTTCAATTCGGCGGCTTTCATGCCCCTTGGTCCTTTCAACATCACCGGAGAGCCCCGCGTCGCGGGCCACCCTTGATCCGGTGGAGTTTCGTGATGAAGCCGTGCCTATAGGCCCCTTCGTCGTGGATGACAAGCGATTTCTGCAATATCGCGGTCTTTTGCGTCGCCGCCAAACCGTCCTGTCAGATCCTGGGAGCAGTTCGGCGTCGGCAGGCGCAGCAGCACCCCCAGATACCCAAAGACCCCGCCGTGAAAGGCGGGGTCTTCGATTCTTGTCGCGGCACTGACCGGAGTTACCAGTCCTGACGCTCGACGATGCGGGTCGTGACCGGCAGCTTCATCGCGCCAAGGCGCAGCGCCTCGCGGGCGATGCTGTCGGCGACGCCGTCAATCTCGAACATGATCCGGCCGGGATGGACGCGGGCGGCCCAGTAATCGACCGAACCTTTACCTTTACCCATCCGCACTTCCGTCGGCTTCGAAGAAACCGGCACGTCCGGGAACACCCGGATCCAGACCCGGCCCTGACGCTTCATGTGGCGGGTGATCGCGCGGCGGGCCGCTTCGATCTGGCGCGCCGTGACGCGCTCTGGCTCGGTCGCTTTCAGGGCGAAGCTGCCGAAGTTCAGGTCGTAACCGCCCTTCGCCTCGCCGTGGATGCGGCCCTTGTGCTGTTTGCGGAACTTCGTCCGTTTCGGTTGCAGCATTGTTTCCTACTCCTTACCGGCTGTCGCGATCGCGACGCGGACCACGGGGAGCCGGACCTTCCTGAGCCTCGGCGGCCTTGCGGTCGCGGGCCTGCGGATCATGCTCCATGATCTCGCCTTTGAAGATCCAGACCTTGACGCCGATGATCCCGTAAGGGGTCATGGCCTCTGCCAGCGCATAGTCGATATCCGCGCGCAGCGTGTGCAGCGGAACGCGACCTTCGCGATACCATTCGGTCCGCGCGATCTCGGCACCGCCCAGACGGCCGGCGACGTTGACGCGGATACCAAGGGCACCCATGCGCATCGCGTTCTGAACCGAGCGCTTCATCGCACGGCGGAACGAAACCCGGCGCTCAAGCTGCTGCGCGATCGATTCCGCGACCAGTTGTGCGTCCAGTTCCGGCTTGCGGACTTCGACGATGTTCAGGTGCAACTCGCTATCGGTGAACTGCGCCAGTTTCTTGCGCAGAACTTCGATATCGGCGCCCTTCTTGCCGATGATGACGCCCGGACGCGCAGCGTGAATGGTCACGCGGCACTTCTTGTGCGGACGCTCGATGATGACGCGGCTGATGCCGGCCTGCTTGGCTTCTTTCTTCACGAATTCCCGAATTTTCAGGTCTTCGAGCAGAAGATCGCCATAGTCCTTGTCGTCGGCATACCAACGGCTGTCCCAGGTGCGGTTGACCTGGAGGCGCATCCCGACGGGGTTTACCTTCTGACCCATTACGCTTGCTCCTCTGCGGTGTCTGCCTTGGCGGTCTTGCGCGAAGCCTTCTTGGCTTCGGCAGCAGCCGCGGCAGCGGCCGGGTCGACCTCACGCAGCTTGATGGTGATTTCCGAGAACGGCTTCATGATCTTGCCATACCGGCCACGTGCACGCGGACGACCGCGCTTCATGACCAGGTTCTTGCCGACCCATGCCTCGGCGACGACCAGGTTGTCGACGTCCAGGTTGTGGTTGTTCTCGGCATTGGCGATGGCCGATTGCAGGCACTTCTTCACATCGCCCGCGATCCGCTTGTGCGAGAAGGTCAGGTCGGCCAGGGCCTTTTCCACCTTCTTGCCGCGGATCAGACCGGCGACGAGGTTCAGCTTCTGCGGCGAGGTGCGCAGCATCTTGGTCTTCGCCATCGCCTCGTTATCCGCCACGCGGCGCGGATTTTGTTCCTTACCCATGGCTTACTTCCTTTTCGCTTTCTTGTCGGCCGCGTGACCGTAATAGGTCCGCGTCGGCGAGTATTCACCGAATTTCTGGCCGATCATATCCTCGGACACATTGACCGGGATATGTTTCTGACCGTTATAGACGCCAAAGGTCAGGCCGACGAATTGCGGCAGGATGGTCGAACGACGCGACCAGATCTTGATGACATCCGACTTGCCCGACTCGCGGGCCTTTTCGGCCTTCTTCAACACATAGGCGTCGACGAACGGGCCCTTCCAAACAGAACGTGCCATGGATTAACGCCCCTTCTTAACGTGACGCGACCGCAGGATATACTTGTCGGTCGACTTGTTCGTACGGGTCTTCTTACCCTTGGTGTCCTTACCCCAGGGCGTCACCGGCGTGCGGCCACCCGAGGTGCGGCCCTCACCACCACCATGCGGGTGGTCGATCGGGTTCATCGCGACACCGCGAACGGACGGGCGGATGCCCTTGTGGCGGTTGCGACCGGCTTTACCCAGGTTCTGGTTCGAATGGTCGGCATTCGACACGGCACCGATGGTGGCCATGCATTCCTGACGGACCATGCGCAGCTCGCCCGAGCTGAGGCGGATCTGGGCATAACCACCGTCGCGGCCGACGAACTGGGCATAGGTGCCAGCCGAGCGCGCGATCTGGCCGCCCTTGCCGGGCTTCAGTTCGACATTGTGGACGATCGTGCCGATCGGCATGCCCGAGAAGGGCATCGCGTTGCCCGGCTTCACGTCAACCTTGCTGCCGGCGACAACCTTGTCGCCAACGGTCAGGCGCTGCGGGGCAAGGATATAGGCCAGTTCGCCATCTTCATACTTCACCAGCGCGATGAAGGCGGTGCGGTTGGGATCGTATTCGATCCGCTCGACCGTCGCGCTGACATCGAATTTGTTGCGCTTGAAATCGACAATGCGATACAGGCGCTTCGCCCCGCCGCCCTGGCGGCGCATGGTGATCCGTCCGGTATTGTTCCGGCCGCCCTTCTTGGTCAGACCCTCGGTAAGGGTTTTGACCGGACGACCTTTCCAAAGCTCCGAACGGTCGATCAGAACCAGCCCACGCTGGCCAGGCGTCGTCGGTTTATACGACTTGAGTGCCATCTTTCTGTCTTCCGTTGCTTTGTTTCGTCAAAAACTCATGCGGTCCCCGGACACCCCGGAGACCGCGATCCTTCGCCCTTCGATCAGAGTCCGGTGGACACGTCGATCGAATTGCCTTCTTCCAGCGTGACATAGGCTTTCTTCACGTCCGAACGGACGCCGGGGCGGCCGCGGAAACGCTTGTGCTTGCCTTTGGTCACGGTCGTATTGACCGCCTTGACCTTCACGTCGAACAGGTTTTCCACAGCGTCCTTGATCTGCGGCTTGTTCGCGTCAATCGCCACTTCGAAAACGAAGGCATTGCTTTCGCCCGCCATGGTCGCTTTCTCGGTGATGATCGGCTTGCGGATCACATCGTAATGTTCAGCTTTCGCGCTCATTTCAAACGAGCCTCCAGAGCTTCGACACCTGCGCGCGTGATGATCAGGGTATCACGCTTCAGGATGTCATAGACATTGGCGCCCATCGAAGGCAGCACATCGACGCCTTCGAGGTTGCGCGCGGCACGGGCAAAACCCTCGTTCAAGTCGGCACCGTCGATCACCAGAACGCGCTTCCAGCCGTTTTCCTTGACCGCTTTCGCAACGGCCGAGGTCTTGGCGTCGGCAATGTTCAGATCCTCGATCACCACCAGTTCACCTGCGGTCGCCTTCGCGGACAGCGCATGCTTGAGGCCAAGCGCGCGGACCTTTTTGGGCAGATCGAAGGCGTGCGAACGCGGGGTCGGACCCTTGTAGACACCACCCTTGCGGAAGATCGGGGCCTTGCGGGAACCGTGACGAGCGCCGCCGGTACCTTTCTGGCGATAGATCTTCTTGGTCGAGTAGCTGACATCCGACTTGCCCAGCACCGAGTGCGTCCCGGCCTGTGCCTTGGCACGCTGCCAGCGGACGACGCGCTGCAGGATGTCGCCGCGCGGCTCCAGCCCGAAGATCTCGTCGGCCAGCTCGATGGACCCGGCCTTACCGGAGTCCAGCTTGATCACATCGAGTTTCATTCCTTGTTCTCCCCTTCCGGAGCGGCATCGTCAGCCTGATCCGCATTGGGATCGGCAGCCTCTTTATCGGCTTCGATCGAGGCTTCGGCTTCGGCGAGCGCTGCAGCTTCCTGCTCGGCAGCCAGACGTGCGGCTTCCTCGCGGGCGGCTTCTTCCTCGGCGGCAGCGGCTGCTGCGGCTTCCTCGGCGACGCGCTGCGCTTCTTTCAGCTTTGAACGGGTCGCAGCCGGGGTGATCAGGTTCTCTGGCAGAGCCTTCTTGACCGAGTCCTTCACGGTGACCCAGCCACCTTTCGAACCCGGAACAGAGCCCTTGACCATGATCAGGCCACGGTCGCTGTCCGTGCGGATCACCTGCAGGTTCTGCGTGGTGACGCGAACGGCACCCAGATGACCTGCCATTTTCTTGCCCTTGAACACCTTGCCGGGGTCCTGGCACTGACCGGTCGAACCATGCGAGCGGTGGCTGATCGACACACCGTGCGAGGCGCGCAGACCACCGAAGTTGTGACGCTTCATCGCACCGGCAAAACCTTTACCGATCGAGGTGCCGGCAACATCGACATACTGGCCGGCGAAATAGTGATCGGCAACGATCTCTTCGCCCACATCGACCAGATTGTCTTCGCTGACGCGGAACTCGGCGATCTTGCGCTTCGGCGCGACACCCGCTTTCGCGAAATGGCCGCGAACCGGCGCGGAAACGCGCTTGGCTTTGGCATCGCCCGCGCCCAGCTGGACGGCAACATAGCCGTCACGGTCGGCGGTGCGCTGATCGATCACCTGCAGATTGTCGAGATGGAGGACGGTCACTGGAACCTGGCGGCCATCTTCCAGAAACAGCCGGGTCATGCCCAGCTTCTTGGCGATAACACCCGTACGCATGTTGCCCCCTTACACCTTGATCTCGACATCCACGCCAGCGGCGAGGTCGAGCTTCATCAGCGCGTCGACGGTCTGCGGCGTCGGATCGACGATGTCCAGCAGACGCTTATGCGTGCGGATTTCCCACTGGTCGCGCGACTTCTTGTCGATATGCGGACCGCGCAGGACGGTGAATTTCTCGATCTTGTTCGGCAGCGGGATCGGCCCGCGAACCGTGGCACCCGTGCGCTTGGCGGTGTTCACGATTTCCTGGGTGCTGGCATCCAGCACGCGGTAATCGAACGCCTTCAGCCGAATGCGGATATTCTGACTTTGCATCGTCATCCCTCGGAGCTTTGAGGGTTCCAGTCGAGAGGCTGACGACACACCACGCGGCGCCAGCATCGGACCATATAAAAACTGCGAAGCCGCCCTATAGGGGGCGGCCCCGACAGATGCAAGCGAATCCTTGTGGTACAGGCGGATTCGGATGCGATGCGCGCGTATAGCGTTAGGTGGGGGTGAGGGTCAAGGCGGATAGCAAGACTATGTCAGGAAAAGAACTTGCTGCGTGTCCGGTAGGACAATCACTCGGTCGAAGCGCTTTCTTGTATTGCTGACCTCTCTACGGAACCTTCTTGCGCATTATAGCAAGCCAACAGCTGTTCACCGGCTGCTGTTGAACCATTGGCCGACACTATGAGAGCCGCGCTACTTATTCCGTCCTTAAAGCCCAGCTCAGATCGCGCCCCAGTGAATGACTCCAGAAAGAGTTTTGCGTCTTCGCCTCTTAAGTAAATTTCTGCTGTAACCTGTCCCGACCCAACAGAACCTGTTGCGGCATCTGCTAAGGATACTTCCAGAACCTCGCCGTCGACAGCTATCGCAGCACCGCTGAATACATCAAATGCAGACGCTTCACCTTCCCACCCAGGGACAATCCGGATCGTCACTCCTGCTTGAGAAGAGTCGCAAAATACCAGCACGGCTTCACGAATACTGGCCAAATAATCGACTGTGACCCGCGTACCCTTCGTGAAAGGATCAGTCTCGACCTCATAGGTCCATCGCTCGAAACCGGCGAGAACGGGCTGTGCAAGGAAAAAAATGGTCGTTGTAACAGCTGCTAACGTTCTCATATTTTCCTCCGACAGACACACTACAGTTACCTATGAAAAATGAATAAATCCAGCTTATTGAGAGCATCAAGAGTAGCATAGGGCTAAGATAGTTCGCCTGAACGGTCCTACCGCGTCGCTAGCCCGGCTACCTAACTACGTCAACAGGTTCAAACTCGCCTCAAGGGATAAAAAAACAGCTAAAGCAATAGATTATCGCATGCCATTCCCATGCAAAAGCCCGCCCCTTTCGGGGCGGGCTTTCCATCATGATATCGCTCGGGCCGAGGCCCGGTCGATCACTCGATGATTTTCGAGACCACGCCGGCGCCGACGGTGCGGCCGCCTTCGCGGATGGCGAAGCGCAGTTTTTCTTCCATCGCGATCGGGGCGATCAGCTCGACCTCGAACTTCAGGTTGTCGCCCGGCATCACCATT